>MELC01000025.1 GCA_001767455.1 Acidobacteria bacterium RIFCSPLOWO2_12_FULL_66_21 | reverse complement strand
CGCTCGCCTGACCTGGAGCGAGCTTCGGCTCGGCAAGCCGAGACTGGTGCCTGCGAGGATCCCACTCGAGCGAGCGACTCACTGACAGGCGAAGGCTGTCGCGCCGGAGCGGCGCAGCCGCGAAGGCGGACTCCGACCGAACGGCCGACCCTGCTCACGCTAGACAATTCGCGCAATGGCGCGCTTCTCACCTACATCTCACGCGATGCTCAGCGAACGCTGAGGACTTGGGCGTCGCGAACGAGCACACCGCAGCCCATGAGAAAACTTGCAGCCACGTGGTGGGGGTCGGCGCCGAATTCTATGTCGCGTATCGCGATGATGCCGAGAAGCTCGAAGACGTTGGGATGTTTACGACCGTGCAGTCGACCGCGCGCACGGCGGATCGCGTCGATCGCCTGTTCATGGTCCTCGTCACCCCTTCGGTCTTCACGACGCTCGGCGCGAAGCCGCTGTCGTCAGGGCAAAAGCCAAGGTCGAGGCGACGAAATCGAAGTAAGGGCCCGCGTCAACAGGAGCGCAGCTCCGAACCGGGTGCCGTGGCATTGATCGAAACGAGGCGTTCCGCGTTGGGATACGCCGGCCGTCGCCGGCATCCTGGGCGCGTTCCTCGCCTGGGCAGGCGTTCCTGCGCTGGTCAGAGCGGCGCCCGAAGGCATTCCGAACATCGACCTGGTCGCGCTCAACGACACGTCCCTGCTCTTCGCGACCGGTCTGGTGATCCTTGCGGCGCTCATGTTCGGCCTGGCGCCCGCGATCAGCCTTTCTCGCCCGAAACTCGTCAGCGATCTGCATCAGGCCGGCCGCGGCGGCGTCGGCTCGGCGCAGGGCCGGTTCGCGCGCAACGCGCTGGTGGTCGTGCAGACCGGATCGGCGCTCGTCCTCCTCGTCGCGGCCGGCCTGCTCGCGCGCAGCTTCTGGAGTCTCAATCGCGTCGAGCTCGGGTACGACACCCGGGACATCTTCACGTTCCAGGTCGCGCCATCAGGCCCCGATTTCAGCGACGCCTACGCGTTCTCGCGCTTCCATCACGGCCTGATGGACCGCCTGCGCGCGCTGCCTGGCGTCGAACTGGTTGGCCTCGTCCTCGAACTGCCGCTCGACGAGGGCGCCGCGCTCGGCAGGTTCTCGACGGAGGCCACCATTGCGGCGAACACGGCGCCCATGCAGGTCAACTTCGTGCCTGTCGGCGGCGACGACTTCCAGACGATGAAGATCCCCGTGATTGGCGGCCGGCTGTTCAACAGCGGCGAGCAGATGACGGGGTCGACCAACATTCTGGTCAGCCGCGCGGCGGCGGAGTTGTTCTGGCCGGGCGAGAACCCCATCGGCAAGCGTCTCAATTTCGGCGCCGCGCCGGCGACGGGCCTCTGGCAGACCGTCATTGGTGTCGTCGGCGACGTCCGGCTCCAAAGCTCTCGTCAGGAGAAGCCGGACCCGATGGTCTATTTTCCGATGGCCGGCCCGCAGCCGCGGAGCTGGGGCGTCGGATCGCCTGCGTACGTCGTCAAGACGGCGCGCGCCGGTGCCATTGCGGACGTCCGCAACCTGGTGCACCAGTACGCGCCGGGCGCGCCGATGTATCGGATCTTCACGATGGAAGGGCTTGCAGCCCGCTCGATGGCGCAGCTGTCCTTCACGATGCTGATGATTATCATTGCCGCCGTGCTTTCGATCGTGCTCGGCGCGGTCGGCGTCTACGGCGTGCTCTCCTACGTAGTCGCGCAGCGAACGCGCGAGCTCGCCGTGCGCATGGCACTCGGGGCGGAAGCATCGTCCGTGCGCCGCATGGTCGTGATGCAGGGCAGCCGGGTCACGATGCTTGGTGTGGCGCTCGGCATTCTGGCCGCGCTCGGCCTCACGGGCGTGCTCGAATCGCTGCTGTTCGGCGTGAAGGCGCTCGACGTGCCGACGTTCGCCGCGATGTCGGCGCTGATGCTCGTCGTCGCATTTCTCGCGAGCTATCTGCCGGCCCGCCGCGCCTCATCGGTCGATCCGATTGAGGCGCTGCGCGGTGACTGACCTGCGCGCACGGCTGCGGAGCGGCGTCGAAACCTTACAGCCGTCCATCGCACCCGTGCTTCCCTCAAGCGCTGATGGCAGTTGACCGGGCCGCGTGGAGTCTGTATATTCCCATCAATCACTGATGGGACTCACGAACACGCCGTCCGATCTCCTTCCCGGCACGCTCGAGTTGCTCATTCTGAAGGCACTCAGGCCAGGCGCCAAGCACGGCTACGGCATCGTCGAGCACCTGCGAGTGGCGTCGGACGACGTGCTCAGGATCGGGGAGAGTGCGTTGTATCCGGCGCTCCAGCGGCTGCTGCTCAACGGCTGGGTGAAGGCCGAGTGGGGCACGTCGGAGAACAACCGCCGCGCGCGCTACTACACGCTGACCGCCGCCGGCCGCAGGCAACTGACGGCCGAACACGCCGAGTTCGACCGCATGGTCAGCGCGATCCAACGCGTGCTCGCATCGACATGAGTCCTGCCGGCCATCGGACATGAAAGGTCCTTCTCATGAGCGCGCTCCTTCGCCGCCTGATGTACTTCCTCGGTCGCTCGCGTCACGACGCCGATCTTCGTGACGAGATAGAGGCGCACCGCGCTCATCGTCAGGACGCGCTCGAGCGTGACGGCCTCGCGTCCGAAGCCGCGGCGCGGGCGAGCCAACGGGCCATGGGGAACGTGACGCTTGCCGTCGAGGACGTGCGCGACGTGTGGGTGTCGGGCGCCGTCGATCAGCTGTGGCAGGACATCCGGATCGCGGTTCGCGGGTTGCGCAAGAACCCGGTCTTCGCACTCGTCGCCATCGGTACTCTGGCGCTGGGCATCGGCGCCAATACGGCGCTGTTCTCGATCTTCAACGGGCTCATCCTGCGCCCGCTGCCGGTGCGCGATCCGGGCCGTCTGGCGCTGCTCACCGATGGATCGTGGTCCTACCCGGTCTGGGCGGAGATCAAGGCTCGTGAGAACGACCTGTTCGACGGCGCCTTGGCGTGGTCTCCCCAGAGATTCGATCTGTCTCGCGGGGGGGAGAGCGCCATTGTGGACGGTGCATACGTGAGCGGACGCTTCTTCGAGGTGCTGGGCGTGTCGGCCGTGCGCGGCCGGATGCTCACCCCGGCCGATGACAGCACCGCCGCGGCGGATGGCCGCGTGGCCGTCATCAGCCATCGATTCCGGCGCGAGCACTTCGCTGGCGCAGACGACGTTGTCGGACGCCAGGTCACGGTGCAACGCAGAGCGTTCACCATCATCGGCGTGATGCCGCCGGGGTTCTTCGGCGTGGACGTCGGGCGGATGACGGACGTGATGCTGCCCTTTGCCGCCGAACCACTCATCAAAGGTCAGGAAAGCTGGTTGGCAGCCGTCGACTCGTCGTGGCTCGAGGTGATGGTGCGGCTGAAGCCAGGCCAGAGCCTCGAGCAGGCGAATGCCGCGCTCCGCGGCGTGCAGCCGCAGATCCGCGCCGCGACAGTGACCGGTGTGGTGAGAGCAAGAGCCGCGCGCTATCTCACCAGTCCATTGACCCTGGCCTCGGCCACGACCGGCAGGTCGTCGCTGCGCACACAATTCGAAACCCCGCTCTTCGCGATGGTCGTGGCCGTCGGGCTCCTGCTACTCGTCGCGTGCACGAACATCGCCAGTCTGCTCGTCGCGCGCGCGCTGGCCCGGCGCCGCGAGCTCAGCGTGAGGATGGCGCTTGGGGGCTCGCGCGGGCGGCTCGCGCGGCTGCTCTTTACCGAGAGCCTGATAGTGGCGATGGCCGGTGCGGCCCTCGGATTGGTCTTCGCGGGTTGGAGCGGCGCCCTCCTCGTGCGGCAGTTGACCACGTGGGAGAGCAACGTGTCGCTGGAGCTCGTGCTCGATTGGCGCGTGCTCGGATTCACTGCGGCGCTCGCCTGCGCGTCAGTGATGGTCGCCGGCGTGGCGCCGGTGCTCGGATTGAGGAGCGTTGCCGCCGGTGAGGCGCTGAAGGATGCAGGCCGAGGTCTTGCCGGCGACCGTCGCTTTGCCGTCCGCGGCACGCTCGCCGTCGCGCAGATTGCCGTGTCGCTGATGCTGGTCACGGCCGCCGGGCTCTTTCTCCGCTCGTTCGCGTCGCTCAGCCAACTGCCGCTCGGCTTCGTGCCCGAGCCTCTGCTGGTCGCGGAGCTGGACCTGCTGTCGAGTGATGCGCCGATTGAACAACGCGGTCCGCGGGCCGAGCGCCTGCGCGCCGCCGCGGCGGCCGTGCCCGGTGTGAGGTCGGCATCGCTATCCAGGGTGTCGCTGCTCACCGGCGGGGGCTGGGGAGCCAACCGCGTTGCCATCGACGATGGGCCCATGCCTATTGAGGATCGGAGCGCTCAGCGACTCTGGCGCAATGCCACAACCCCGGGCTGGTTCGAAACCATGGGGACGCCGCTCGTAAACGGCAGGGACTTCAACGACGGCGATCGCGTGGGCGCACCGCTCGTCGCCATCGTCAACCACGCGTTCGTGCGCCGGTACCGGCTTGGCGAGCAGCCCATCGGGCGAACCGTGCGCATTGGCTTGTCGAGCGGTGAGAGGCGCTACGAGATCGTCGGCCTGGTTGGCGACAGCGTCTATACGTCGCCGCGCGACGGCATGATGGCAACGATGTACGTGCCGCTCGCGCAGCTCGGGCCAACGGCCTTCGGGGAAACCGTTGTCCTGACCATCAACGCGGCTCGCGGCCAGCGAGCCGCGGTGGAGCGCGATGTCGCGGCCGCACTCGCGCGGACCGAGCCGACCGTTGCCTTCTCGTTCAGGACCTTCGATCAGTTCATCGACGCGACCGTCACGCAGGAACGCCTCATCGCCATGCTCTCGAGCTTCTTCGGCGGACTCGCGCTCCTGCTGGCCGGCATCGGGCTCTACGGCATCGTCGCGCAAGCCATGCGCACGCGCCAGGGCGAGATCGGTCTCCGCATGGCGCTGGGTGCGCAGCCCGCCGGGATCGTGCGTCTCGTGCTTCGCCGCGTTGGCGTCTTGATCGTGGTCGGACTCGCGCTCGGCCTGGCAGGCAGCCTCTGGGCGGCGCAGTTTGTGGGGCCGTTATTGTTTCAGGTGGAAACCCGCGATCCGGCGACGTTCGTGGGCGCGGCTGGGGTGCTGGTTGCTGTAGGGGTGCTGGCCGCCTGGCTGCCGGCGCGGCGCGCGGCCCGGCTTGATCCTGCGGCCGTACTGCGCGACGGGTAGGAAGCTCTCCGTCGCGTGACAGATTGCCCAGATCCGGGGCAAGTGCGCGTTTGCCGATGCAAGTCGAGTTCTACTGCCCGGGTCGGCGCAAGATGAACACGCCTGGCTCGATTCTTACTCTTCGGTCTCCTCGAAGATTGACTCATATGACAACGGGGCTTCAGGGCTTCAGCAGGCGAAGGTCGAACTCGAACCCTTGCGGATCCATGACGCGAACGGCCTTGAAGTCCGGATGGTGCGGATTCAGCAGATAGTTCGAGTCCGTCTCGATCACAGCGCTCGGGACTTCGAGGACCGCGGACGCGCCGCGGTTGACCCACTCGTCACCGATCAACTGCAGCTCGGGTGGCGCCGGATACGATCGCCAGTTCTTGGGCAGACGTTTTCGATCGAGCCGGGATGCAAGCGCATCGTCAAATGTGCAGGGGATCACGACGTAGGCCGGCAGAATCGAGCCTCGCCCAAGGTGCACCAGCATTTCGAGCGCAGCCAACGCAGCGCTTTGGGATGTGTACACCACCGGCGTTCCTGGCGAGTTCCAACGTCCACCCTCCAAACGTGCGCCCTCACCGTCAAAAGCGCCGGCGGCGTGCCTCGCCTTGACGATGCGCCAGGTGGTGACGATCACTACGAGAACACGCCGTGTTCGAGGCGACTGACGAGTCGTTCGACCTCTCGCGCTCCGAGTTCGCTTCTCGCGATGTCAAGAGGCACGGACCCGCCCAGGCCGGGCTGGGCCGTCGTGAGCCACTCAGCGGCGGCGTCCATGTCTCCCTCAAAGAGCTCCAGCGTCTTACCGAGCAGCCTCGATGCCCGAAGCAGTCGGTCGGACTCATCCGGAAGAAAGCGGCCCTCGCGCTTACGGCGCGTCATCGTCCGCCGCGGTATGTCGATGAGGTCGGCGATCCGCTCGAACGACAGGGACGTGTTCCGGCGGAAGCGCTCGAACGCGCGGTAAGGCAATCCCTTCGTCAGCGCACGTACAAGGTCGGGGTAATCAAACGCCTCGAGACCAAGCAGGATCACGTACGCGTGCGGGCCAGGAGCGCCTCGTTGCAAATATTGCCGGAAACGATCAAGGTCCGTCTTTGCCGTGTCGATGCCGGGGCGTGGAACCGATCCGATTGCCATGTGGGCCACCTGGCCCATATTATACGGCCACGTGGCCCACCGTGGAATCGTATTTCTTATCGAGCGGAGCTCCCAAGCCCGCTGACCCCGCTCGGCCGGCTCATGGGCGAGCCCGATTTCGGCCCGCTGTCGAGCGCGATCAGCGGCCTCTCGCTCGGACTCACTCCGCGTCGTAAATAGGCCTCTTCTCACCTACATCTCACGCGATGCTCACCGAACGCTGAAGACTCGGGCGGCTCGAACGAGGATCCTGCAGCGGAGCGATGGGAATTCCTCAACCTCCGGAGCGAGCTGTGCGCCAGGGTGGCCATCATCGACCGGGGGGAGATCCCGCTCGAGGCCGAGCCGTTCCGCTCGGAGACAAAGACAAGGGCCGTCACACAATGAGAATCATCCGAGCGACGCATCTGGGCATGTGCTTCGGCGTGCGCGACGCGATCGCGCTGGCGCTCGCCAGCGCCGAAGCCGGCCCGCTCACCATCCTCGGTGACCTGGTCCACAACCCGACCGTTCTCGGCGCGCTCGCGGCCAGGGGCATCGCCGTTGCCACCGATGTCGCGCAGGTGACGACCGACACCCTGATGGTCACCGCGCACGGTGCGTCGGCGCGGGCCCTCGCCAGCACCCGGGCGCTCGGCTTGAACGTCGTGGAGGCGACGTGTCCGCTCGTGCACGTGGCCCATCGGGCGGTGGCGGCACTCGTCCGCGATGGGTACCACGTGGTGATCATCGGGCAGCGCGATCACGTGGAGGTGCGCGGGGTGACCGGCGATCTCGACGACTTCGACGTGGTGCTCGATGAGGAGGGGGTGCTGGCGCTCGAGGAGCACCCACGCATCGGCATCGCCGCGCAGACGACGCAGTCGATCGAGAAGGTGCGGCGTCTGGTCGCGTCGATCCGGAGGCGGTTCCCGCGCTCGGATGTCCGCTTCCTCGACACGGTGTGCAAGCCGACCAAAGAGCGACAGGACGCCGCGGTCGAGCTGGCCCGCGCATCTGACGTCGTGATCGTCATCGGTGGGGAGACCAGCAACAACACGCGTGAACTGGTGAAGACGTGCGGGCGCT
>MELC01000024.1 GCA_001767455.1 Acidobacteria bacterium RIFCSPLOWO2_12_FULL_66_21 | reverse complement strand
CCGCGCAACTTGCCGCAGCCACACCTTGAATTCGATTCCCACAAGAACGCACTGGCGCCATTACTTACGCACCAAGGAAGGCGCATCCGCTCTCGCTCAACACGCACTCATTCTGCGGAACGCCGCATGCTCTCACTGGTAGATCCTCCCTGTCACACCGCGCGAGCGCGGTCACCATCCATCGCCGCAGAACCGATCGCTCGGATCGTCGCGGTCACAACCCGCAAGGGAGACGTGCAGCGCTCTGTGCAGGCCCGTGGGCTGCTCAGTTTCGTATTCAACGAGTTACGGGCGAGCAAGACCGGCCAATCAGTTGACCGGCGGCTAATGGAGTGACTCGTCCGCTCACGACGACGAACACGCTCCCGTGGCGGGCCTCCTGAAGGGTTCAGGAGGTGTGCAGCGGTGCGAAGAACACCCAACGGCAAAGCTGCAAACGGCCAAGTCCGCTTGCGCGTGACCGGGATAGGTTTGAGGACCGGTTCTCTTTATGGTTGATGTGCCGGTGGTTTATGTGCCTCGCGGTGCAACGCACGGCTGAACCCGACGGATCTCGGATCCGGTCAGAGAACTCTACGAGCTGGTCTTCCCCTTGACCGTCGTGTGCGCGACGAGCCACACGAGGTTGACGGCGACGGGCGAGCCGCCGAACTGCGCGGGCTCGAGGCGGCTGCGCGAGAGCGCGTGCAGGATCTCCGCCGCTTCCACCCCATCGTGCTGGCCGTTCACCAGTTCCATGTTCGACACGCGGCCTTCGCGGCTCACGACTGCGGAGAGCGTCAGCATCACGTCGCGCTGACCCGGCATGCTGCTCTCGAGCGTTGCCGACACGAGACCGTCGCCAGGGATGCTGGGGACGCGCATGATCCCGCCCCAGTCCAGCCGCGCGGGATTCCGGTCGGACCCATACGGCTCGGCCATGACGGCAATGATCGCCGCAAGCGAGTCGCTGCGCTCGGGCGACGCGAAGTGCAGCATGCCCAGCACGCTGACAGCGCAGATGAAAGTCGCCGCCGTGGACGCGGCGCCAATCCAGACGAGGTGGAGATCTTCGAACGTCCGCGCGGCGCGGGAGGTCCACGACTCGTGCGCCTCGGCGCGCATCCGGCTGATGACGCCCGGCTGGAGCCCCGTCCAGTCGTCGGCGGGCCCGGGGGCCGCCGCCAGGCGCATCACGTCCCCCACCCGCTGGATTTCGGCGCACTCCGCCGCGCACGGCGGGCACCCGTGCAGGTGCGATTCAATGGCGATCAACTCGGGCACCGGCAGCTCGCGATCGTAAAACGCGTTCAGTCGACGCCGCACGGCCGCGCAGGTCAGAAGCGTCATACGTGCCTCAATTGCCCGCGAAGCGCTTCACGCGCGCGGGCCAGCCGGGATTTCACGGTTCCCACGGCAATACCGAGCGAATACCCAATCTCCTCGTAGCTCAACTCGTCGATCTCGCGCAGCACCAGCGCCGTCCGCTGCTCGAAGGGCAGCCGGTCGAGCGCCACCCGGAGCTGCTCGGCCGCTTCCTTCTGGCTGTATACGCGTTCGGGCGATCCACCGTTCGCCGTCGACGGCAGCTCGCCGTGGTCGCGGACGTGGTCGTCGAGCGAGACCTGGAACGCCTTATAGCGCCGGCGCCACCATCGCTGGCGGTTGCGTGCCTGATTGACGGCGATCCGGTAGATCCAGGTGCGGAGCGCCGACTGCCCCCGGAAGCGCTGGATCGTGCGGAATACCCTGAGAAAGACCTCCTGGGACAGGTCGAGCGCCTCGTTGTGGTCCCCCAGCAGGTTCAACGAAAGCTGGTAGACCATCCGCTGGTGCTCGGTCACCACTTGCGCGCAGGCGTCCTCGTCGCGCGCGGCACAGCGCTGGATGAGCGCCGCCTCCCGCCCGTCGACGTCCGTCCAGGTAATGGATGAAACTGGCTTCACCGAGAGACCTTCCGCCATCTTACCACCCCGGCCGTGGCCGCAGTGCCAGTCGCGTCATGAAGATTAGAACCCGCGGGGGCCGGGAAGTTCCTTGAGGTTCTACGGGGTTCTACAAGCTGGGCGCTCGAAGCCCCCGACCTTTGGAACCCTGGCAGAACCCCGTAGAACCTCTGTAGAACCCTGTAGAACCCCTGGAACCACCAGCACCAGAACCCCTAGAACCACCAGAACTTCTCAGATACGATCTGGGCCGTGAAACGGGTCTTTGCGGCGCTCCTGCTCGTCGCCCTGGGCATCGTGGCCGTCTACGGCTACTACGCCTCCCGGCGGGAGCGGACCTATCGCCGGCTCGTCGACATGGGCGATGCCGCGCTGGCCCGCGACGACACCTTTGCCGCCATCGAGGCCTTCAGCGGGGCGATCACCTGGAAGACCGACTCGATGGTCGGCTATCTCAAGCGCGGCGAGGCCTACCGCCGGCGTAACGAGCTCGAATCGGCGCTGCGGGATCTGCGGAAAGCCTCGGAGCTCGATCCCCTGGCCCCGGCGCCGCTGGAGCTCCTCGGGGACGTGAACGCCGCCCTCGGACGCTACAGCCGGGCCGCCGAGCGGTACCAGAAGTGCGTCGGGCTGGACGATCGCTCCCCGCGTGTTCTCTACAAACTCGCGCTGGCCAGGTACCGGGACGGGCAGGCCGCCTCAGCGGTCGCGCCGCTGCGGGCCGCCATCGTCATCGACGATCGCTTCGCGGAAGCGTATTACCTGCTCGGCCTCTGCCTGCGCGAGACGCAGCATCTCGACGAGGCGTTGAAGGCGCTGGAACGCAGCGTGGCGATCGCCCCCGCGATGCTGCACGCGCGCGAGGAGCTCGGCGACCTGTACGGGCGGCTCGGAAGACGCGACGACAGGCTCACGCAGCTCGAAGCCCTGCTGGCGCTCGATCCTGGACCGTCGCGTGAAGTGGCGCTGGGTCTCGCCTACGCACAGGGAGGCCAGGCCAACCGGGCGGTCCTTACGCTCGGCCGCGCCGCGGAACGTTACCCGGACGATCCGTACACCTACGTCGCACTCGGGCGCGTGTGGCTGGAGACGGCACAGTCGACGCACGACCGGGTTGCGTTGAGCAAGGCGCTGGGCGCGCTGGAGGAAGCCGTCGGCAGCGACGACAGCAGCGAGGCGCTGACGCTCTTCGGCCGCGCGCTGCTGCTTGCGGGCGACGAAGAACTCGCCGAGCGCATGCTGCAACAGGCCACCGAGAAGCTGCCGGCCGATCCGCTGGCGTTCTATTACCTGGGGGACGCGGCCGAGCGGCGCGGCCACGACGATGTCGCGCGGCGGGCGCTGCTCGACTACCAGGTGCTGCAGGGTGACGAGCAGGACGCGCAGCGCCGCGCGGCATTCGCGGCGCGCCTTGGCGATCTCTCGGCGCGACTGACCGATTACACCGCCGCGATGACGTGGTATCAGCGAGCCGTTGATGCCGGCGGCGCCGACGCGTCGCTCCTCGTGCGACAGGCCGACGCCCAGGCGCACGCCGGTGATATCGAGACCGCGCGCGTCACCGTCGCGAAGGCGCTCGAGAAAGAGCCGGCCAACCGCCTCGCGCGCGCGCTGCAGCGCCGCCTGAAGTAACGCGAGCTATCGCGCCATCTTCGGATCCACCCGATCACGCAGGCCGTCTCCAAGAAAATTGAAGCCGAGGACCAGGGTGGCGATCGCCAGGCCCGGAAAGATGGTCAGGTGCGGCGCGTCGAACAGATGCGATCGCCCGGCATCGAGCATCGTTCCCCAGCTCGGAGTCGGCGGCTGCACGCCAAGGCCGAGAAAGCTCAATGAGGCTTCCGCGATGATCGCGCCGGCCATCCCGAGCGTCGCCTGGACCATGACGGCCGGAAAGGCCGTCGGCAGCACGTGGCGAAACACGATCCGCCGCGAGCCCGCTCCCAACGCACGCGCCGCCTGGACGAACTCCAGCTCGCGGGCGCGCAGGGCCTGGCCGCGCACGAGCCGCGCATAACCGACCCATCCGATCACCGAGAGCGCCAGGACGACGTTGGTGAGGCTCGGCCCAAGGACGGCCACCAGCGCAATCGCCAGCAGGATTCCGGGGAACGCCATCAGCACATCGATCACCCGGCTGATCACGTCGTCCACGCGCCCGCCGAAATAGCCGGCAATCGACCCGAACAACATTCCGACCGTCGAGGAGACGCCGACGACCGCGATGCCGACCATGAGGGAGATGCGAGCGCCGACGAGCAGGCGGGCGAGGATGTCGCGCCCGAGCTCGTCGAGGCCGAGCGGGTGCGAGAGGCTGGGGCCCTCGAGGCGGCGCGCAAGGTCCTGGTCGGCAGGATCGAAGGGCGAGAGCGCGGGGCCGGCAGCCGCGGCCAGCAGCGTCACCAGCACGATGGCGAGGCCGACGCGGACCATCAGTCGTACCGGATCCGGGGATCGAGGAAGCCGTAGGTCAGGTCCGTCAGCAGGTTCATGGCGACGTAGGTGACCGAAATGAACAGGATGCAGCCCTGCACGAGCGGATAGTCGCGATAGTTGATCGCCTGAATCAAGAGCCGTCCCAGCCCCGGCCACGCGAAGATCGTCTCGGTGATGATCGTCCCGGTCAGGACCGCGCCGAACTGCAGGCCGATGATCGTGACGATCGGGATGAGGCTGTTGCGGAAGGCGTGGCGGACGACCGCGCGCGCGCCGGACAGCCCGCGCGCCCTCGCCGCCAGGACGTAGAGCTCGCGGAGCTCTTCGAGCAGGCTCGCGCGCGTCATGCGCGCGAGAATGGCCGAGAGCGCGGCGCCAAGCGTGACCGCCGGGAGCACGAGATGCCAGATGCTGCCGGTGCCCGCCACCGGCAGCCAGCCGAGCCGCACCGCGAAGAGAATGGCGAGCAGCGGCCCGAGCCAGAAATTCGGCATCGAGATGCCCGCGAGCGCGAGCGTCATGGCCGCGTGGTCCACGGCGGTGCCGCGATAGACGGCCGCGAGAATGCCCAGCGGGATCGCGAACAGGATCGCGAGAAGCATCGCCGCGAGCGCCAGCTCGATCGTGTTCGGCAGCTTCTCGCGGATCTGCCGGGTGACGGGCGTGTTGTATCGGAATGACGTGCCGAGATCGCCTTGCGCCACGCCGGACAGGAAGGACCGGTACTGCACGAGCAGCGGGCGATCGAGGCCGAGCGCGTGCCGCAGGTTCAGCACCTCTTCCTGCGACGCGCCTTCACCCAGCATCGACTGCGCCGGATCGCCCGGCACGAGGTGGATCAGCGCGAACACCAGCGTGGCGACGCCCAGGAGAACCGGAACCGTCAAGAGCAGCCGGCGGACCAGGTAGCGACCCATCTCGGTTGAGAATACAACGAACTCACGGAGGCTTTGCCTTGCAGTTTTGAGTGATGAGTTTTGAGTAGTGAGTCAATGAGGAGGCCCCGGGCCGGTCCTGCCAAGCCGCTGCATCAGGGTGTGCGTCATCCTCGCGAGCTGGTTTCCTTCCGATGATAGTCCTGCATGCCCCACGACCACTCACAACTCACAACTCATAACTCAAAACTCAAGGGAGACCGCCTAGTCTCCCTCGACTGCGTTCTCGTCGATCCCCAGCCGTCGCAGCATCTTGGAGAGTCCCTGGCGCGTGACGCCAAGGGCCTCGGCCGCGCGGCCGCGCCGTCCGTGCGCGCTGGCCAGTGCGACCTTCACGAAGCGGCGCTCGAACTCCTCCCGCGCAACCTCGAAGGTGACCGCCGGCTTCTGACCCGCGTGCGCGATGTGCGCGGGCAGGGCGGCGGGGCCGATGCGCCCGCGCCTGGGCGCATGCACGGCAATCCACGCCATCGCGTTCTGCAGCTCGCGGACGTTTCCCGGCCAGTCGTACCGCGCAAGCGCCGCAAGCGCCTCCGGCGACAACGTGGCGCGGCAGCTCACGCGCGCGGCGGCGTCAGCCCAGAACCGCGCCGCGAGCAGCGGGATGTCCGTCGCGTGGTCGCGAAGAGGCGGGACCTCGATGCGAATGACGTCGAGACGGAAGCGCAGGTCCGCCCGGAAGCGCCCGGCGGCCACTTCCTGCTCGAGCCGCCGGTTGGTGGCGGCGATGACGCGCACGTCCACCCGCCGCGGGAGCGTCTCACCCACCCGCCGAAGCTCGCCGTCCTGCAGTACCCGCAGCAGCTTGGCCTGCGCGCGCGGCGACAGCTCGCCGACTTCGTCGAGAAACAGCGTGCCGCCGTCCGCTTCCTCGAACAGGCCGCCGCGGTCCGCGACCGCGCCGGTGAACGCGCCCCGCGCGTGGCCGAACAGTTCCGACTCGAGCAGGTCGTCGGACAAGGCGGCACAGTTGACGGCGCACAATCGCCGCTCGCGCCGCGGCCCGAGCCGGTGAATCGCCCGGGCCACCAGTTCCTTCCCGCTGCCGCTCTCTCCTTCCACGAGCACGGGGAAGGGCGCGCGCGCGGCGCACACCGCGGCCTGACGCAACGCGCACGCGGCGGGGCTGTCTCCCAGTAGATCCTCGGGTGCGGTCCGTCCCTCGGGCGCAATGGCGCGATCGAGAAGCGCGCGCACGCCCGGCGCGACGGCAAGCGCCCCGACGCGCAGAATCGCGGATGCCCTGGCCGCATCGATTGGGGTCCCGGCGGACCAGCGGCATCCGATCGCCGCGATGGTCTCGCTCCCGTAGCGCACGGGCGCGGCCGCCTCGCAGGGCTCGACCCCGTCGAGCGGCGACACCGGAAGACCGGAGGCCACCGCGCGTGTCATGACGGCCGGCTCCGCCGTCCAGGGCCGGCCGGTCAGCGCAACGAGACGGCCGGGCGGCGCGGCGGCCATCACGGCGACTGTCACGGCCCGCAGCTTCGCGGCAAGCTCGGCGCACTGGTCGATGAGGCCCGAACGGTCGTCAGCCGCCTGGTAGGCCATCTCCAGCAGCACCTGCAACTCTCCTATTTCCTGGCTGGGTCCGCCGCTTGGCAGTCCGAGACCGATCGCCCGCGCCCCGCTAGCACGGATGAACTCTCGCGTCTCAGGGTCGAGCTCGCGGCGACGGGCGCGCGCGACAGCCGCGCGCGCGCAGAAACGGAGCAGGCGCGGCAGACGGGTGGACGCTGCGGAGACCCGCGCGGCGATGGCCTCGATTCGCGCGCAATCATCCGTGGCGGCGGCGATGTCCAGCGCCGTGATCCTCAGGCGCGCCGCATCGAGCGGCAGGTGGGCGCGCCTCGCGAGGCTCAGTCCCCTGCGCGCGTGCGTGGCCGACGGCTCGTGGTCGCCCGCGCTGGCCAGCGCCGCGGCGAGCGCCTCGTGCGCGGCGATGCTGGCACGAGCGCTGCCTCCTTCGCTCGCGAGCGCCAATGCCCTCCGGCCCGCGCGCACCGCGGGCGCAATCGCACGTTCCGCGAGATGGATTCTGGCCCTGGTCGACAGCAGGACGCTGCGCACTTCACATGGGATCGCCGCGACGAGCGCTTCTTCGATCGCGATGGCGGCCTCATCGCAGCGCCCTTGCCAATACAGACTCGTGGCCAGTGCGTTGGCCGCGCGCGCGCCGGCGGCCGCATCGCCGGCCGCGCGCGCCGCCACGACTGCGCCGCGGTGGGCACCCTCCGCCTCGATCAATCGTCCTTGCCACAGCCACGCGTCGCCAATACCGATTGAGGTCAGCACACTGGCGGCTCCGTCCGGCGACAGGGCGCGCGCGCGGTCGAAGTGGCGCAGCGCGGCCTCAGGCTGCCCGCGGTCGAGCGCCAGGCCTGCAAGGGCGCGGGCGCACTCGGACGCTCTGGCGCGTGCTCCGCGTTCGGCCAGGATGTGACAGGCCCGCAGCAGAAGCCGGCGGGCGCCCGCGTGTCGTCCGCGTCCGGCAAGCTCGTCGGCGCGCGCCGCCGCGCGCAGAAGCACCGAGCCAAGGCGGCGCCTCGGCGCGATCGCCGCGACGTCAATGCACGGCGCATACGTCGGCGCGGTTTCGTGCACGGCGATCGTCAGGGCAGGCCGCGCGTCGTATGACATGGCGCAGAGGCGCGCGAGGAAGAGACCGGGGCGGCCCCCAGAGTCCCGCGCCGCGTCGAGCAGTTCATCCCGCGCGGGGGCGAAGTCGCCGCCGACAAAAACCATGGCTGTCATCGCGTCTACTCCCATCGCGTCCATGCGGATCGCGCGACGCCGCTGCGGATCCGCGTCGCGCCCAAGATGCAGCACCATATGGCGTCTCCCGCCGCGATCCGACAACCGGGCAAGGAATCCGGCCAGCGCCGCGCCGCCTTCACCATCCCCCGCCAGCACGCACACGTGCCGCTCGAGGAGCTGCCCGTGCAGCTCGGGGCGCGTGGTGATCACGTGTGCGCAGATGGGGACATACCCGTGCAGCCGCGCGGCACGCGCGGCAAAGGTCCGCAGCGTGCGCAGGCCGGAATGCGGCGGGCCCACGACTCGAATCACGCATGGCCCGGTGGGCGCCGCGCCCTCGAGCGCATCGGCGATCGCGTCGAGCGCCGGCCGCCGCTGCAGAACGATGCCGAGCGGACGGCCCCGCGGGTCCCGCCCGCCGATGACGCGTGGCCGCAGCAGGTACTCCGCCTGCGGACCTGTCAGAAGGATCCGGTGGTGCCGCAGAAACTGCGCCGCATGCGCCAGTACCGACTCGCTCCGCTTGGCGGAGGACGCCGGGGCCGGCCCTGTTGCGTAGGCCTCGAACAGTCGGTCGCCGATCGCGCCAAAATCGAGAAGGGGCGCGGCCGCGGGATGGCGCAGCGTCGCGAGTACTTCACACTGCGCGCTCCACGCGACCTGCGCGGCTCGCGTCCCTCCCTCGATGACGCGCAGCCGGATGCGGGCTCCGGTCGCCAGGTCGAGCCATCCACCTGCGTCCTGCGCAAACCGATCGGCGATCACTCCGCGTTCCACGCCCGCGTGCGGTGCAAGAGGACCGCCTCGTCGGAAACGCGCGTGTTTCCCGTGAAAACCGTCGCGAAGCCGCCGGAACAGTGCAGATTCTTCGTATACAATTACCGGTCGGATGGTCCGTTTTCTCACCGCCGGCGAATCCCACGGCCGCGCCCTCGTCGTGATTCTCGAGGGAATCCCCGCCGGCTTGACGATCGATCCCGACGACATCGCACGGCATCTGGGGCGGCGCCAGGCCGGATACGGCCGCGGCCGCCGCATGGCGATCGAATCCGATCGCGCGGAGATCCTGTCCGGCGTCCGCGCCGGCGAAACCATCGGCGGCCCGATCGCGATGACAATCGACAATCGCGACTGGGCCAACTGGCAATACACGATGCGCACGTTCGAGGAGCCCCCCGAGGGCGCCGGCGGCACGCGTCGGCCGCCGGTGACACGCCCCAGGCCGGGGCACGCGGACCTCGCAGGCGTCGCGAAGTACGGCCGCGACGACATCCGCGACGTGCTCGAGCGCGCCAGCGCGCGGGAAACCGCCGCGCGGGTCGCCGCCGGCGCCATCGCGCGCCAGTTGCTCCAGCGCGCCGGCATCCGCATCACCAGTCACATCTTCGCCATCGGTGAAGCCCGCCTGGCCCCCGGAACCGCCGTCGCGTTCGAGGCGGCCGACGCGCTGGCTGACACCGCGGCGCTCAGGTGCGTGGACGCGGAGGTCGAGCGCCGGATGATGGCGGACATCGATCGCGCGCGGGAGTCCGGCGACACGATGGGCGGCGCGTTCGAGATCATCGCGACGGGCGTCCCCCCGGGGCTCGGCAGCTACGTGCAGTGGGATCTCAAGCTCGACGGACGGCTCGCGCAGGCGCTGATGTCGATTCCGGCCATCAAGGCAGTGGGCGTCGGACTCGGGCCGGAGGCGGCGGCGCGGCCGGGATCCCGTGTGCACGATGAAATCGTGCCCGACCTCTCCGGCGGCCATGCGACAGGCCTTGCCCGCCCAACCAACAACGCCGGGGGGCTCGAAGGCGGCGTCACCAACGGCGAGGACCTCCGCGTCTCCGCCTGGATGAAGCCGATCTCCACCCTCATGAACCCGCTGCGATCCGTGGATCTCAGCACGATGACCGAAGCGGCGGCCGCCATCGAGCGAAGCGACGTCTGCGCCGTCCCGGCCGCGTCGGTCGTCGGCGAAGCCATGGTCGCCCTGGTTCTCGCCGACGCGCTCACCGAGAAGTTCGGCGGCGACTCGATGCCGGAGCTCGCCGCGCGCCTCCAGGCGTGGAACGCCAGGCTCCGCGCGCAGTTCACGAAATGATCAGGCCGATCCTGCGATATGGCGAAGGGCCGCTGCACCGGCCCGCCGCCGACGTCACGAGCTTCGACGACGAACTCCAGCGCCTCGTGGACGACATGGTGCAGACGATGTACGCGGCGCCGGGCGTCGGACTCGCGGCCACGCAGATCGGCGTGCCGCTACGCCTCTTCGTCGTCGACCTGTCGGTCGGCCGCAACGCGAACGACCTCGTCGTGATCGCCAACCCGGAGTTCGTCGAGCGCGACGGCATGCAGCTCGAAGAAGAGGGCTGCCTCAGCATCCCCGGATTCAACGCCACGGTGATTCGCCCCGCGCGCGCCGTGGTGCGCGGGCTCGATCGGTCCGGCGCGGAGCAGACCATCGAGGGAACAGGCCTGCTCGCGCGCGCGTTCCAGCACGAGATGGACCACCTCGACGGCAAGGTATTCGTCGACCGCCTGCGCGGCATCAAGAAAGATCTGATCCTTCGCAGGATCCACAGGCTCAAGCGCTCCGGCAAATGGTGAGCGGCTGCCGCATCGTGTACTTCGGAACACCGGACTTCGCGGTGCCGGCGCTTCGAACACTGCTGAAGTCACGCCACGAGGTCGTTGCGGTCGTCTCGCAGCCGGATAGGCCAAAAGGGCGCGGTCACAAGGTGGCGGCGACGCCGACCAAGACGCTGGCCGCGCTTTTCGGCGCGCGGGTGCTCCAGCCGGTCCGGCTGAAGGACGAGACGTTTCTGGCCGACATTCGCGCCCTTCACGCCGACCTCGGCGTGGTGGCCGCGTACGGACGAATCCTGCCCGACGCGCTGCTGGAAATCCCGAGGCTCGGGACGCTCAACATCCATGCCTCGCTGTTGCCGAAGTACCGGGGAGCCGCGCCGGTGCACCGCGCCGTGATCGCCGGGGACACGCAAACCGGCGTGACGATCATGCGTGTCGTGCGCGAGCTGGACGCGGGACCGATGCTCGCGACCTCGCGCCGGCCCATCGGGGCTGATGAAACCTCTGTCGAGGTCGAACGCGATCTCGCGGAAATGGGCGCGTCGCTCCTCCTGGCGACCATCGAGGATCTCGTGGCGGGGCGGGCGGCCGAGGTGCCACAGGACGACTCGCAGGCGACCCTCGCGCCGAAGATCGAGAAGAGTGAAGGCGTCGTCGACTGGTCCCAGCCCGCGCGGAGGATTCACAATCTGGTGCGCGGCCTGCAACCCTGGCCGCTGGCATCGGTGTCCATCGAAGGCGCCCGCTGCCTCGTGCACCGGACGGTGCTCACCGAGGAGAGGACCTCCGCGACCTCCGGGACGATCCTCCGTGCATCGGGCGACGACCTGGCGATCGCCGCGGGCGATGGGCGCGTGCTGCGCGTCGTGTCGATTCAGCCTGAAGGGCGACGTGCCATGACCGCACGCGCGTTTCTCGCGGGCCGGCGTGTCACGCCGGGCACACGCGTCGATTCCCGATGATTGCACCTGCCCGCGCCGCCGCCTTCGACGTCCTTCGAGCGGTGAGCAGCGGCCGGGCGGATCTTCCCACCGCCCTCGCGCGCGTGCGCGCATGCCTGCCCGACGAGCGCGACCGCGCGCTCGCCGGAGAGATCGCGACCGGCACGCTCCGATGGCAGGCGGCCTTCGATCACCTCATCACCGCGTTCGCGCGCCGCGCGCCGGCCAGGCTCGACGCCGAGGTGCTCGACATCCTGCGGCTCACGGCCTTCCAGCTCCTGCACCTCGACCGCATTCCCGCTTCGGCGGCCGTGCATGACGCCGTGCAGCTCGCGCGCAAGGCGGGCAAGGCCAGCGCCGCCGGCCTGGTCAACGCGGTCCTGCGGCGGATCAGCCGCGAGCGGGCCCACCTTCCCCTGCCTTCGCGCCCGGCCGTCCCCGGCACCCGATCGTCGGACCTCTCGTACCTGTCCGTCACCCTCTCGCATCCGGAGTGGCTTGTCGCGCGCTGGATCGATCGCTACGGGTTCGAGGCGGCCGAAGCGTGGGCGATTTTCAACAACTCCCCCGCCGCGCTCACGCTGCGCGCCAACACGCTGCGCACCTCGCGCGAGGCGCTGGCCGCGCGGCTCGCCGCGGCGGGCGTTCACACGGCGCCCGCCCGCTTTGCGCCCGACGGCCTCGTCGTCGGTCACGGCAACCCGCTGTTGACTCCGCTCGCTCGGGAAGGACTCTTCCTCGTCCAGGATGAAGCCTCGCAGCTCGTGGCGCTCCTGACCGCCGCGGCGCCGGGCGAGCGGGTGCTGGATGGCTGCGCCTCTCCCGGCGGAAAGACGATCGCGATGGCCAGCCGGATGGGGGATCGCGGCCGCGTCGTCGCGACGGACCTGCGCGGCAGACGCGTCGAACTGCTGGCGCGCACCGTGGCGGAGGCCGGCGCGAAGGGGGTATCCGTCGTTCGGGCGGACGTCACCGCCGCGCTGCCGTTCGGCTGCGTTTTCGATTGCGTGCTGCTCGACGCGCCGTGCTCCGGCCTCGGAACCCTCCGGCGCGATCCGGACATCCGCTGGAAGCGCGCCGAGGCGGACCTGGTCCCGCTTGCCGCCACGCAACTGGCCATGCTCGACCGGGTCGCGACCGTCATCAAACCCGGCGGCCGCCTCGTCTATTCGACCTGCTCCAGCGAGCCGGACGAGAACGAGCTCGTGGTCCGCGACTTCCTCCTCGAACATCCGGCGTTCCGGCGCGCGCCGGTGGAGGCCGTCCCGCCGAGCCTGAAACGGTTCCTGACTTCCCAAGGGGACTTCCGGACGTTTCCTTTTCGCGATCAGCTCGAGGCCTTCTTTGGCGCCATGCTGGTGAAAACTAAGGACTTGCGCTAAACTTTCGGATTCATGGCCTTTCGAACGCGCGTATGGGGCGCGGGCAAGCTGCTTCTCATCGGCGGTGCCCTGCTGCTGACCTACATGGTTTTTGCCGCCGCCGCGATGCGCGTGGCGCTCAAGACACGGGAAGTCGCGGTCCCGGCGCTCGCCGGCAAGACCGTGAACGAGGCCACTTCCCTTCTGTCGCAGGCGGGCTTGAACCTCAAGGTCGAAGGGGGAGGAATGGACCCCAAGACGCCCGCCGGCCAGATTCTCACGCAAGACCCGCAGGCGGGCGTCCGCACGCGCCGGGAGCGCAGCGTCAAGGTCTGGGTCAGTTCGGGCCCCCGCGTCACCATGGTGCCGGCCCTGATTGGCGAAACGGAACGGATTGCCCATCTCCGGCTTCAGCAGGACGGCCTGCTGCTCACGGAGGTCGCCGAGGTGCGGTCGGCCGACTACCCGGCCGGAACCGTCATCGCGGAAACCCCGCCGCCAAAGAGCAACTCCCCGACCGTCGCCTTGCTCGTGAACCGCGGGGAGCGCGGCGCCACCTACGTGATGCCCGACCTGATTGGCGTCAACGGGGATCGCGCCGCCGATCTGCTGCGTGCGCGTGGCTTCCGTGTGGCCCTGGTCGGCGAACACCCCTATCCAGGGGTTCCGGGAGGCATCGTCCTGCGGCAGAACCCGCAGGCGGGGTTCCAGATTGCGCCCGGCGAGCCGATTTCGATCGAGGTCAGCCGGTGACGCGGCCGGTGCTCATCGCGCCGTCGATCCTGGCGGCCAATTTCGCCGCGCTTGGCGAGGAGATCGCGGCGGCGGAGCGCGGCGGAGCGGATCTGATCCACGTGGACATCATGGACGGCCACTTCGTGCCGAACCTGACCATGGGGCCGCCCCTCGTCCGGTCCATTCGGAAAGTCACCCGCGTGCCGCTCGACGTGCACCTGATGATTGAGGATCCGGACCGGTTCGTTGACGATTTCGTCCGTGCCGGGGCGGACATGATTTCGGTGCACGTGGAGGCGCTGCCGCACCTGCACCGCACGATTCAGCTCATTCGAAGTCTGAAAATCAAGGCGGGGGTGGCGATCAACCCGGCCACCCCGGTCGGCTCCCTCGAGGAAATCGCGGCCGATGTCGACCTGGTGCTGGTCATGTCGGTCAACCCCGGGTTCGGGGGGCAGACCTTCATCCCCCGCAGCGAGTCTAAGATCCAGGCCATTCGGGCGCTGCTCGACGCGCGCGGGAGCCAGGCGCACATCGAGGTGGACGGCGGCGTCGATACGGGGAACGCCGCCAGGATCGTCGCCGCCGGAGCGGATGTTCTGGTTGCCGGCAACTCCATATTCGGCACGCCGGACCCGGCGGGCGCCACCCGCGCCCTGCGGGCGGCCGCCGGCGCCGGGGTCGCGTAGGCCCGCGAAATGCCCGCCTCGACGTCGACGCTAAGGGTGCGCTACGCCGAAACCGACAAGATGGGTGTCGTTTACTATGCCAATTACTTCGTGTGGTTCGAGGTCGCGCGCGCCGATTTGCTGCGGACCCTTGGCTGGAGCTACCGCGACATGGAGCTGGCGGGCGTGACGCTGCCGGTCATCGAAGCGCACTGTGACTACCGCCGCCCGGCCCGGTACGACGACGAGCTGGAGGTGAGGACGGAAGGACGGATGCTCTCGCCGGTTCGAATGGAATTCACTTACGAGGTCCTGCGCCGCGAGGACGGGGCGATCGCGGCATCCGGCCGTACGGTGCATGCCGCGCTCGATCTCGCCGGGAAGCCGTGCCGGCTGCCCGATCGCATCCGGCAGGTGTTCGCATGAAGGCGCTGGTGACCGGGGCTGCGGGCTTCATCGGCTCGCATCTGACGGCGGGCCTCCTCGATCGTGGCGCCGAAGTGGTCGGCCTCGACTGTTTCACCGACTACTACCCGCGTCCGTTGAAGGAAGCGAACCTCGGTCAGAGCAGGTCACGCCCCGGATTCCGGTTCGTGGAACAGCGCATCCAGGATGCGGATCTCCGTTCACTGCTCGACGGCGTGACGCACGTGTTCCACCTCGCGGCACAAGCCGGTGTCCGAAAGAGCTGGGGGCGCGATTTCCGGATCTACACGGAGAACAACGTCGAGGCGACGCAGCAGTTGCTCGAGGCCTCGGTCGGCCTCCCGCTGCACCGCTTCGTGTACGCGTCGAGCTCCTCGGTCTACGGCGACAATGTGTCGATTCCGATGCGCGAAACGGCGCTCCCGCAGCCTGTCTCGCCCTACGGAGTCACGAAACTGGCGGGCGAACAGCTCTGTTACCTGTACCATGTGAACCACCGGGTGCCGACCTCGGCGCTCCGGTATTTCACGGTATACGGCCCGCGACAGCGTCCGGACATGGCGTTCAACCGGTTTATTCGCGCCGCGCTCGACGGGCGCCCGATCACCCTCTACGGCGACGGCGAACAGACGAGGGACTTCACCTTCGTCGCCGACGCCGTTACCGCGACGATTGCCGCGGGCGACCGCGGCGTGCCGGGCCGCGCGTACAACATCGGCGGCGGCGCGCGCGTGTCGATGAACCAGGTGCTGGAGATCATCGGCCGCGTCACGGGCCGGCTCGACGTCCGGCGGGAAGCCGCGCAAAAGGGTGACATGCGCGACACCTACGCCGACACGACGCTGGCGCGCGCGGATCTGGGATTCGCGCCGTCGGTCTCGCTGCCGGAAGGAATTGAGGCGGAATATCGATGGCTGTCGTCCACACAGGTGCACGGGTGAGGTCCCCGCTGCGCTCGACGTTTCTGCGGCGCTCGTCGGTGGCGCTGCTGCTGGTGCTCGTGACGGCGTGCGGCTCGGCGGCGAAGAGGCCTCCCGTCGGGTCGCTCGACCCCGACAAGTTCCTCTGGGAGCGCGGCACCCAGGCGCTGAATCAGAAGAAGTGGTTCACGGCGCGCGAGTTCTTCCGCCAGCTCGTCGACAGCTACCCTCAGAGCACCTACCGCGCGGACGCGAAGCTCGGGATCGGGGACAGTTACCTGGGGGAGAACACGCTCGAAGCCAACGTGCTGGCCATCAACGAGTACCGCGAGTTCCTCTCGTACTATCCGACGCACGAGCGCGCCAACTACGCGCAGTACAAGCTCGGGATGGCCCACTTCTACCAGATGCACGGCCCGGAGCGGGACCAGACCGAGACGAAGGAAGCGATCGTCGAGCTCACGACGATGATCGCGCGGTATCCGACCAGCAAACTCGTGCCTGAAGCGAAGGTGCACCTGCGCGAGGCGCGGGACCGGCTGAGCGACTCGGAGTTTCGGGTCGGGTTTTTCTATTACCGCACGCGCAAGTGGTATCCGGGAGCGGTCGATCGCTTCCTGGCGATCCTGAAAGAGGATCCGGAATACACCAACCGCGACGGGGTCTACTACTACCTGGCGCAATCGTTGTTGAAGGTGCAGCGGCCGGCCGAGGCGCTGCCGTACCTGGAGAGGCTCATTGCCGAGTTCCAGGTGAGCGAGTACCTGCCCGACGCCGAAAAGCAGGTGGCGTCGATCAAGGCGGAGCTGGTGAAGAAATAAGGGAGCTGTCGCATGCCGTCATTCAATTGCGTGTCGCGGATTGCCCCGGTCGCGCTCGCCGTCGCCTTCGTTGCGTCTCCCGCCCCCGCGCAGACGGTCCAGCGGCCCGCCGTGCGCGACCTGGCGCGTGAGCTCGCCTGCGGGCCCGCCGTCAGTCTGACAAGCGCGCTGCCCACGCTGCGCATTGTCGGGGGCAAGGATTTGCGCAGAACGCTCTTCGCGCCAGGCGACCCCGTCGTCATCAACGGCGGGAGCGCGCAGGGCGTCAAGGCCGGCCAGGACTACTTCGTGCGCCGGCTCGTCGCCGATCGCTTCGTGACGCCGATGACGGACGGCACGAAGCCGAAAAGCATCCACACGGCCGGCTGGATTCACATTCTCGAGGTCGGCAACGACTCCGCCATTGCGACCGTGACCCAGGCGTGCGACGGCGTCATCGAGGGGGACTACATCGAGCCGTTCGCGCTGCCTGCGCTACCGTCGTCGCCCTCGGCCGGCGAGCCCGACTACGCGAACCCGGGCCACGTGATGCTCGCAGACGATCGGCGGCAGATCGGCGGCGCGGGGTCACTGATGGTCCTCGACCGCGGCAGCGATCACGGCCTGCGCTCCGGACAGGCGCTGACGATATTCCGCCCCACGGCAGAAAACGGTGGGCCCGTGTTCCGAATCGCGCGCGCCACCGCGGTCGTCATCGGTGCCGAGACGTCGCTCATCCGCATCGACGATTCCTCCGACGCCATCAACGTCGGGGACCTCGTCGCGATCCACCGGTAACCAAGGTGCTGAGGGGTGCTGAAGGGTGCCGAGCACCCCTCGGCACCCTTCAGCACCTTTCAGCACCCTGTCAGAGTTCCTGCCTGACGTTCAACACGTGATTGAAGCGGCGGTAATAGTCGGCGGCGGAGATGACCGCCGTGATGACGGCGATCCACAGCGCGATCTTGCCGAGCACGAAGAACTGCTGCAGATGATCCCGGCCCAGGATGAGCAGCAGGATCGCGGTCACCTGCGATGCCATCTTGAACTTCCCGAGCGGTGAGGCGGGGATCATCACGCCTCTCGAGTGCGCGATGCTGCGGAGCACCGTCACCGCGAATTCCCGTCCAAGAATGACCACCACCATCCACGACTGGGCCAGGTCCATCTGCACCAGCGACACGAGCGCGGCCGTGACGAGCAGCTTGTCGGCGAGCGGGTCCATGAACTGGCCGAGCGTGGTGACCTGCTTGCGCCGCCGCGCGAGGTAGCCGTCGAGCCAGTCGGTCAGCGACGCCACGCCGAAGATGGCGGCGCCCACCAGCTCCTTGCGCACGCCGAGGATCAGCCGCCCCTCGAACTTCGTGAGCAGCACCACCACGAGCAGCGGCACGAGGAAGATGCGGCCCAGGGTGAGGGCGTTCGGCAGGTTGATGGACATCAGGGTCGGCCGACAGTGGGTTTATCGAATCGCCGGGCGGCTGTCAAGGCAGGGCCGGCCCACGCCGGCCGGCAATTTCCCGCTCGGTGATTCATGCGTTCCGCATTATCATCGGAAGT
Source organism: Acidobacteria bacterium RIFCSPLOWO2_12_FULL_66_21 (assembly GCA_001767455.1). Classification (GTDB taxonomy): domain Bacteria; phylum Acidobacteriota; class Vicinamibacteria; order Vicinamibacterales; family 2-12-FULL-66-21; genus 2-12-FULL-66-21. Next base: position 199,191 of record MELC01000024.1, on the reverse strand, counting down.
TGTCATGAAGGCTATCCTGCTCGCAGGGGGCAAGGGCACCCGCCTGCGCCCGCTGACGGTCCACACGCCGAAGCCGATCGTCCCGATCCTCAACCGCCCCTTTCTCTACTACCAGATCGATCTCCTCCGGCACGTCCGGGAGATCGACGAGGTCATCCTGAGCCTGAACTACCAGCCCCGCCGGATCGAGGAGATCTTCGGCGAAGGCGAAGGGCTCGGGCTGCGCCTCCGGTATGTCGTCGAGCCGATGCCGCTCGGCACGGGCGGCGCGGTGCGGTACGCGGGGGACGCGCTGACCGAATCGGTCGTTGTCTTCAACGGCGACGTGCTGACGCAGGTGGACCTCGGGGCGGTGCTGCGCCTGCACCGCCAGCGCAAGGCCAAGGCCACCATCGTGCTGACGCCGGTGGAGAATCCGCGGGCGTACGGCCTGGTCGAGACCGACGGGGACGGCAACGTCAAGCGGTTCCTGGAGAAGCCGGGCGAGGACGAGATCGCCTGCAACACGATCAACGCGGGCATCTACGTTCTGGAACCTGACACGTTCGATCGGATCCCGAAGGACACGGCGTGGTCGATCGAGCGGAGCTTCTTTCCGTCGTTGATCGAGCGCGGCGAGACCTTCGTGGCGTACGTCTACGACGGCTACTGGATCGACATCGGCACCCCGGCCAAGTACTTGCAGGTGCACCAGGACATCATGGCCGGACGGTACGCCGCCCCGCCGTTTGCCGGCGCGCCGCCGTCCCACGCGTGGATTTCCCCCGACGCGAAGGTCGAGGAGGGGGTCGAGGTGCAGGGGCCGTGCTTCGTGGACGAGGGCGTGACGATCAAGAGCGGCGCGCGCGTGCTGCCGTACTCCGTGATCGGCCGGCACACGCACGTCGAGGAACACGCGACCATCGATGGCTCGATCGTCTGGCCGAACGGCTGGATCGGGCCCGAAGCGGTCGTCCGCGGGGCGATCCTCGGCCGCAACTGCCACGTCGGCCGCAACGCCACGCTCAGCCCGCCGGCCGTCCTCGGCGACAAGACGATCATCACCGACTACAGCATGCTATGACGATCAATCCCGCCATCTTCAAGGCGTACGACGTCCGCGGCCTGTATCCCTCGGAGATCGACGAAGACGCCGCGCGGCTCATCGGCCGCGGGTTCGTCAGCTATCTGGGGGCGAAGGCCGTCGCGGTCTCGCGCGACATGCGGCTCTCCTCGCCGTCGGTGGCGGCCGCCTTCACCGACGGCGCCCGCGCGCAGGGCGCCGACGTCGTCGACTACGGGATGATGGGCACCGACATGATGTACTTCGCCGTCGCGCGCGACCGGCTCGACGGCGGCGCGCAGATTACGGCGTCGCACAACCCCAAGGAATACAACGGCATCAAGCTGGTGCGCCGCGAGGCGTTCCCGCTCAGCGGCGACGCGGGCATCGGCGACATCCGCGACATGATCGCGGGCGGATCGCTCCCGCCCGAGGCGGCCACGCCGGGCGCGCTCTCCACCATGGACGTCATCGACGATTACATCGCGCACGTGATGTCCTTCATCGATCCGGCGCTCATAAAACCGTTCAACGTCGTGCTCGACGCGGGCAATGGGATCGCGGGGATGGTGGCGCCGAGGTTGTTCGAGCGGCTTCCCTGCCGCACGACCACGCTGTGCTTTGAAGTGGACGGCACCTTCCCCAATCACGAGGCCAACCCGCTGATCGAGGAGAACCGCCGCGATATCGTCGAGCGTGTCGTCGCCGATCGCGCCGACATCGGGATCGCATGGGACGGAGACGCCGACCGCTGCTTCTTCATCGACGGCACCGGCGAGTTCATTGCCGGCGATTTCATCACGGCGTTGCTCGCCGAGGCGTTCCTCCTCAAGAGCCCCGCGGCGAAAGTGGTCTACGACGTGCGCGCGAGCTACGCCGTCAAGGACATCGTCGGGCAGTACGGCGGGACCGCGCTGATGAACCGCGTCGGCCATGCCTTCTTCAAGCGGCGCATGCGCGAGGAAGGCGCGATCTTCGGCGGCGAGGTCACCGGGCACTACTACTTCCGCGACAACTTCTACGCGGACAACGGGTTCATCCCCGCGCTCCTGATCCTCGAGCTGATGTCACGCAAGGGCCAGACGCTTCACGAGCTGCTGGCGCCGCTGCGGGCGAAGTATTTCATTTCAGGCGAAATCAACACGCGGGTGCCGGACATGCGCATCGTGCAGGCGAAGCTCGACGGCCTCGCCGCGAAATACACGTCCGGGCGCGTCTACACGATGGACGGCGTCTCAGCCGAATTCCCGGACTGGCACTTCAACGTGCGGCCGTCGAACACCGAACCGATGCTCCGCCTGAACCTCGAGGCGGTCACGCCCCGGTTGATGGAACGCAGGCGCGACGAAGTGCTGGACTTCATCCGCGGCTGACGCTTCCCGAAACGCCGCCAGGTGAGGTTCCGGGATGTTCGCGCCCCGGCGCGCCGCACGCCGCCTCCAGCAGCGCGCGCAGCGCGCTGATTTCGGCGGCCAGCGCGTCGAACAATGGCTCCGCCTCGACGAGCCGGCCGTCGCGGCCGCAATCTTCCAGGGCGCGCGCGGCGGCCACCGCGGCGTTTTCTCCGAAGTTGGCGACCGACCCCTTCAACGCGTGCGCCGCCGTGCGCAGGTCGTCCGCGTTCCAGTCGTCGATCGCCTTGCGGATCGCGTCGGTGTAGCCGGGCAGCTCGCTGAGGAAGATCGCGCAGACCTCGCCCGCGAGCGCTAGGTCGCCCCCCGTCTTCTGCACCATCGTCTCGAACAGCGTCGCGGCGGCGCGCGGGACGGCGGGGCGGCCGATGCCCGATTCCACCATCTCGATCAGGCGGGCCGGTTCGAGCGGCTTGGCCATGTAGTCGTCCATGCCGGCGTCGAGGCAGCGCGCCCGGTCGGCCTTCATCGCGTGAGCCGTCATCGCGATGATGCGCAGCCGCGTGCCGCCGCCCCTCTCGCGCCGCCGGATCTCGGCGGTGGCCTCCAGCCCGCTCATGACCGGCATCTGCACGTCCATCAGCACCAGGTCGACCCTCGCGCGCTCGAGCACGTCGAGCGCTTCGCGGCCGTTGGCGGCAATCGTCACGCGGTGGCCCCGCCGCTGCAGGATCGCGCCCGCCAGCCGCTGATTGACCAGGTTGTCCTCGGCCAGCAGGACGTCCAGCCGCCTGAGCGGCGGCTCCGCGGGCAGCATCGGCCTGGGCAGCGGCGGGCGCACGCGCGTCGCCGTGCCCGAAACGCGCGCCGCTCCGGCGTCCGACACGCCGACCTTCACGGTGAAGTGGAACGTGCTGCCTTCGCCGGGCTGGCTCTCGAGCCACATGCGGCCGCCCATCATGTTCACGAGCGATGACGAGATGGCCAGCCCCAGGCCCGTTCCGCCGAATTGCCGCGTGATCGACTGATCCGCCTGCCTGAACGGGTCGAAAATCGTGCGCTGCTTGTCGAGCGGTACGCCGATGCCGCTGTCGGTCACGGCGCCGTGCAGGACGACACCGTCGGCGTCCGCCGACTCCATGTCCATCTGCACCAGAATCTGTCCCCGTTCGGTGAACTTGATCGCGTTGGAGATCAGGTTCACGAGCACTTGCCGCAGCCGGGTCGGATCGCCCACGACGACGCTGGGGACATCGGGACGGAGGTGGCAGACGAGCTCGACGCCCTTCTGTTCGGCTCTGAGCGCCAGTGGCTTGATCAGGTCCGCGAGATCGTCGCGTACCGAGAACGGCACCTCCTCGAGTTCGAGCCGCTGGCGCTCGATCTTCGAGAAGTCGAGCACGTCGTTCAAGACGGCAAGCAGGGAGTCGGCCGAGCTCTTCACCATCGTGAGGTACTCGCGCTGTTCGGGTGCGAGCTCGGTGTCGAGCGCCAGTCCCGTCATCCCGAGAATGCCGTTCATCGGCGTCCGGATTTCGTGGCTCACATTGGCGAGAAAGTCGCTCTTCGCCTGGCTCGCTTCCTCGGCCATGGCTTTCGCGGCCTCGAGGTCGGCGGTCCGCTGCCGCACCTGTTCGAGCAGTTCCCGCTCGCGCGCGCGCAGCCGCCCGACGCGCACGCGGTGGGCGCCCAGCACCAGGCCGAGGAAGGCCAGCATGCTCGCTGTGTAGAACCAGCGCGTCTGGTAAAGATGCGGACGCAGCGTGAATGGCACGTTCGCGCTCTGCTCGCTCCACACGTTGTCTTCGTTGTGGGCGATCACCCGGAACACATAGCGGCCGGGCGGGATGTTCGTGTAGTGGATCTCGCGGCGCGTGCGCGCATCGATCCAGTCGCGATCGAATCCCTCGAGCATGTAGCTGAAATGGACCTTCTGGGGCGCCACGAAGCTCGGGGCCGTGTACTCGAACTGCAGCTCTCCCCGGCCCGGCGGAATTTCCGTCGACGGCCCCATCGGACGGTCGTTGATGACCACGCCGTCGATGGCAATCGGAGGCGGGACGTAGTTGTGCGGCATCCGCGCCGGGTTGACGACGGCCACTCCTTTCAGCGTGGGGAACCAGAGCCGTCCGTCGCGGGTGCGCCAGCCGGCGGGCTGCGCGCTGCCGTTGCACTCGGCCGTGCGCATGCCGTCGCTGACGCCGTACGCCGCCGACGCGATGCGCATCGGGCGGCCGCCCGCGATCGCCTCGAGGTCGCTTCGTTTCGTCCGCCAGATTCCCTTGTTGCTGCTGAACCAGAAGTTCCCCGACCCGTCGTCGAGGATGGTGTGGATCGTGTCGTCGAAGAGACCGTCGTATTCTCGGAACCGGTGCAACCGCCCCTCGAACAGGCGCAGGAGGCCCGCGCCGCGCGTTCCAATCCACATCGCCCCAGCGTCGTCCTCGAGGATCGCCGTCACGTGGCCCGTTGGAAGCTCGGCGGCGGCGCCGAGCGGCGTGCCATCCGGCTCGAACCGCAGCAGTCCGTGGCCCGCCGTGCCGATCCACATCCGGCCATCGCGAGCCGCGTAGATGCTGATGATGGGGGCAGGCGAAAGGACCTTCGTGTCATCGGCAGGGCTGCCGGTGCCGAAGCGGACGAGACCGGCGTCGGTGCCAACCCACAGCGCGCCGCGTGGATCCGCCAGGACGGCAGTGACCGTGTTGGACGGCAGGCCGTCGTTGCGCGTGAAGACCGTGAACCGGTTGTTCGCGAAACGATCCACGCCGCCGCCGTCGGTGCCAATCCACATGTCGCCGTTGGACGCCTGCGCGATCGTCAGAACTCGGCGGTACGACAGACCGTCGCGGTCCGTAAAGGTGTCGATCGTGCCGTCGGGCCGGAGACGATTGAGCCCGCCGCTCGTCCCGATCCATACGCTGCCTTCGCGGTCCTCGAAGATCGTGCGGGCGATATCGTGGACGAGCCCTTCCTGCACGCCGTAGGTGGCGAAGGTCCCTTCATGAAAGTTGTTCAGGCCGCCGCCATACGTCCCCACCCAGAGCGTTCCCTCGCGGTCCTCCAGCAGGGACAGGACGACGTCGTTGCTCAGGCCGGTCTTCGTCGTGAAGGAGGTCAACCGCCCGGACCGCAGGCGCTTCAGCCCGCTGCCGTTCGTGCCGATCCAGAGACTTCCCGCGCGATCGGCCAGCAGCGACCATATCCGGTCGGCAATCCCCGCGACGGGCGTCACGCGTCCTTCGGTCCAGCGCAGGAGGCCGTGGTCCGCGCCGATCCAGAGCGTTCCCGCCGAATCCTCCAGCAGGCAGTGGACGGGCTGCGTGATGTCGGCAGTCGCCACGGCGCGATCGTCCGACACCAGTTGCACGAGGCCGGTGGACGTCCCCGCAAAGAGGCGTTTGTGACTGTCCCGCAGCAGCGCCAGCACCTGCGCGCCTTCAAGCGCCGGAACCGGCAGAAACGTGCTGCTCCCGGCCGGCCGCCGGACGGCGCCGGCCCCCGTTCCGACCCACAGCTCTCCTCCCTGGTCCACGTACAGCGCGAAGATACGTTCGTCCGGGAGGCCGCCAATCGCAGTGAACTGGCCCCCGGCGTAGTGGACGAGCCCGCTGTCGGTGCCGAGCCAGAGCGCGCCGGAACCGTCCGTGACGAGCGTGGTGATGCGGTTGCTGCGAAAGGCCGGAGACGTCGCGGTTCCGAAGACCCTGAAACGGATGCCGTCGAAGCGCGCGAGCCCCTCCTGGGTCGCGACCCACAGGAACCCGTCCGCGCTTTGCGCGAGCGCCAGCACGGAGTTCTGCGGGAGGCCCTGTTCGAACGCCCACACGCGGTGCACGTACTGCTCGATCGACTTCTCGGCATCGAAGTCCGCCGCCGACGCCGTCATCGCCAGCAGCCACACCACCGCGGCGCCGCCGGCACGTGCGGCTCGGGTACGGCGTCTTCGCGGCCATCGGGACGGCATGCGCATGCGTCTCATGTCTGATCGAAATCGCGGCGCGCGCGTTCGTAACACGCCGGACAGATGCCGTGGCTGAATTGCGTGCCCGCGTGCTCCGCGAGGTACGACTCGAGCTGCTGCCAGTAATCGCCGTCGTTCCGGATGCGCTTGCAGTACGCACAGATCGGCAACAGACCGGACAGTTGCCTGACGCTGTCCAGCGCGCCCTGCAGATCGGCGACGCGCTGGGCGAGATTCTGCTGCAGCGTGGCGATGCGCACGCCGATCCCGATGCGGGCGCGAAGGACCGCCCAGTCGAACGGCTTCGTAATGTACTCGTCGGCGCCGCCCTGGAGGCCGCTGACGACGTCGGCCTGCGAGTCGTACGCCGTGAGCAGGATGACGTAGGTCGATGCGAGCGCGGCGGTGTCGCGGATTTCCCGGCACAGCGTGAGTCCGTCGGCGCCCGGCATGCTGCGATCCAGGATCGCGACGAGCGGCGGGTCCGTCTGCAGCGCCTGCCGCGCGTCATCCCCCGTCGCGCACAGGATCGGGTCGTACCCCCAACGCTGGAGTTGGATCCCGAGCCCATGCCTCAGCGCGGCGTCATCGTCGGCGAGCAGTATGCGCATAGGCTGACGGCGCGACCTGGTGCGCGCGCCTCATGCAGTTGCGGTCAGTGAGGGTGGCGCCGATAGTAGCGTACCTGCGGCCGCCGGCGAAGCCTTCGCGTGTCGAGCGGGTACGAAGGTCTATGCTAAAATCGTCGGGTTCGCGGGCTTAGCATAGTGGTAATGCCCTGGCTTCCCAAGCCAGTTAGACGGGTTCGATCCCCGTAGCCCGCTCCATTCTGCTAAGATTCGGCCGGTACTCATCCAATACCCATGGCCTCGCGCTTATCGCGGTGGGCCTTTCCCGCGCTTCCAGCCGCGGACGCCGACACCTGGGAGCTTCAGCCGGGGACGGCCGACGCGGAGCGGCTCAAGCGCGAGAGGCTCATCCGCCTCAACACCGTCGTCGTTCCCCGCCTGCGCGCCATCGGGTTCGCGTTGCTGCTGGCGGGCGCGCTCCTGCACAACGAGCTGCTTCTCGGAGAGCCCTCGTGGACGGCGTGGGGACGCCTCGCGCTCGCGGTCGGCGGCTACTGCGCGGTCTCGACGTACCTGCTGTACCTCTTTTTCGCGGACCTCCGGGCGCGTTTCGATCTGGGCACGGCGGTGCTTGCGGCGGACCTGGCCATGTTCTCCCTGGTCATTTACGCGACCGGCGCTGAGCGGAGCTGGATCTTCTTCCTGCCGCTGTTCCGGGTCGCGGACCAGACCTCCACCTCGTTTCGCCGCGCCCTCCTGTTCGCGCACCTGGCGCCGCTCAGCTACGCGGCCGTGATCCTCCAGGTGACGCTTGTCGACGGCCGCGCGATCCCGATCGGACCCGAGATCGCCAAGCTGCTGTTCATCTACTCGGGCAGCCTGTACATCGCGATCATCGCCAGGACCGCCGACGAGCGCCACGCGCGCATGTCGCGGGTCATTCGCCTCGCGCGCCAGTTGATTGGCGATCTCGAGCAGAAATCCTCCGCCTTCGAGGCGTCGTCGGCCGAGCTCCGGACCGCGCTCGACAAGCAGGCGCGGCTCGCGGTGGAGAACGCGGAGCTGTATGCCACGGCGCAGCGCGAGAAGGCGCGGCAGTCGCAGATCTTCGATTCCACTTCGGATGGCATCATTTTCGTGAGCCCTGACGGCCGCATCGAGGCCGCCAACGTCCGCGCGGGCGATCTGCTCGGCTTCGACCCCCGCGCGGTGATCGGCAGCGAACTGTCACGCGTCGTGTCGCGTCTGTACTCGGTCGGGGACGGCGACAGCTTCCTGCCCACGCTGCAGGCCCTCTTGAGCGATCCCTGGGCCGGCGGCCGCGGCGATCTGCAGCAGCCGTCCAGCGGACGCGTGTTCCAATGGGTCGCCCAGCCCGCCCGCGACGGGGCGGGCGGCAGCTCCGGCCTGACCTTCACGTTTCAGGACGTCACGCGCCCCCGCGACCTCGTCCGCCAGCTCGAGGACAAGTCGCGCCTGCTCGAGGACGCGCGCGCGCGATCCGAGGACGCGAACCGCGCGAAGAGCGAGTTCCTCGCGAACGTCAGCCACGAGATCCGCACGCCGCTCAGCGCGATCATCGGGATGGCGCAGCACATGCTGGAGCACGGCGCGCGGGAGGACATGATCGGCCGCGTGCAGTCCTCGGCGGAAGCGCTGATGGTCATCATCGGCGACATCCTCGACTTCTCGAAGATCGAATCGCGCAAGCTCACGCTCGACCGCGAGGCGTTCGCGCTGCGCGGGACACTGGCCGACGCGATCGAGACGCTCCGCGTCCGCGCGGCGGAGAAGGGCCTCTCGCTCGTCCTCGACGTGGTGCCCGCGGTGCCCGACAGTCTCATCGGCGATCCGATGCGGCTTCGCCAGATCCTCATCAACCTGATCGGCAACGCGATCAAGTTCACCGACACGGGCGAGGTGCGGCTGCGGGTCGAGATCGCGACCGAGCTGATGAACGAAATCTGCCTCCACTTCGCCGTGATCGACACCGGGATCGGCATCCCGCGCGACAAGCAGGAGATCGTCTTCGAGGCGTTCGCGCAGGCCGACGGATCGTCGGCCCGCCGCTACGGCGGGACGGGACTCGGGCTCTCGATCTCGGCGCGCCTGGTCGAGTTGATGGGGGGCGACATCTGGGTGGAGAGCGAGACGGGCCGCGGCTCCGCGTTCAGGTTCACCGCGATCTTCGGCGTGCACAAGCAGTCGGCCGTCAAGCCCGAGCCGGGAATCACGCCCGCGACGTCAACGGGCCGCAGACCGCTCGTCGTCCTGCTCGTCGAGGACGATGAGGTTCACCGCGAGATTGTCGCGGCGCTGCTCCTGGGACGCGGACACCGCGTGATCACGGCCCGCAACGGCCGGGAGGCCCTCCTGGAGCTCTCGCGCCACCATGCCGACGTCGCCCTGATGGACCTGCAGATGCCAGAGATGGACGGTCTCCAGGCGACGCTGGCCATCCGCCAGTGGGAGCGCACATCCGGCGGCCACTTGCCGATCGTCGCCATGACCGCCTCGGCGCTCGCCGACGATCCCGATCGATGCCGGGCCGCGGGGATGGAACGGTTCGTCACCAAACCGGTCTCGCGCGACGTCCTCTTCCACACGGTCGAGGAACTGAGTGAGCACTCGGTCCCGGGAACGCTGCCGCCGGAGCTGGCCGGCCGCGCGGCCTTCCTCGCCGGCCTCGGCGACGACCTCGCGCTGGCGAGAAAGCTCGTCGACATCTTCGTCGAGCAGAGCCCCCGCCTCGTCGAGCAGATCCATTCCGCCATCGTGGCGGCCGACTCCGACGCGCTGCGGCGAGCGGCGCACGCGCTCAAAGGCACGATCGGCAACTTCCCGGCGGGCCCGGCGCGGGAGATCGCCGCGCGCATGGAGATGGTCGGCTTCGATGGCGACATCACCGCGGCGCGCGAGCTCTACCCGCTGCTCGAACAGGAGGTCGACCGCCTCAGATCCGTGCTGCCTGCACTCATCTAATTGGTGAATTGGTGAATTGGTGAGTTGGTGGGGGCGCCGCATCAATTCACCAACTCACCAACTCACCAATCGACTCATCTCACGACTCTGAGCGGCACGAGGGTGCGCTGCTCGCCATCGGCCGCGGCGTACACCAGTTCGACGACGTAGTCGCCGGCGGCGAGCGGCGCGAGCGTCAGATCGGCGGTGAGCCACCGCTGGCCGGTACCGTCGTCGGTGCGCTCGGCCCCGGTGACCGGGACGCCGAGCGGCTGCCCGGTCCGATCGAGCAGACGGGGGGCGCCAGGCTTGTCCGTGGCCCGGATCGGCAGTTCGATCCGCACGCGATCGCTGCGGCTGAACTGGAAGGTCGCCGCCGGCTGCGGCCTGTTGCCGGTGGATGGCCCGCGCCGGTACAACAGCGGCGCGGCCGTCCGAAGGCCGATGGGCACCGTGAAGCCCGCCGACGCGCCGTCCCCGCCTTCGCCACCGCCCGAAAGCCGTACGCGCACGTCCAGCGCGCCCGAGGAGACCGGCGCCGACAACGGCACGACGGCCAGAAACGCGCGGGCGCTCGGCTCAATCGTGACGGTGGCCGCGCCCGTGATGCCAGGACCGCTGACGTCAATCTGCGCCGTACCACCGGACCACGTTCCGGTGCCAGGCGTCACCTCGCCGGCGACCCAGACCTTCGCCGTGCCCGTTCCCGCCGGCACCCCCGCAACGGCGTTCACGTGCAGCCGTGCCCCCGGCCGGATCCGGTTGAGCGACGCAACGGCGGCAGCCACGGACGACTTGCTTTCCGGGATGGGCGCGGCGCTGGCCGCCCGCGCGGCGGACACCTCCTCGACGGTCGCGGCGCGGTATCCTCTCCGGGCGCGGACGTCCACGCCCGGCCGCTTCACCCGCACCTTGATTTCACGGAACCTGCCGTCGAGTTTCGTGTTCTTCGAGTAGTAGCCGAGCAGGTAGTACGACGTGAGATCGTCGGAGATGCGTCTGAGCCCCTTGTCGAGATCGTTGCTGTTCGTGATCGCGATGCCGTCCGTGTTGGCCGCGAGTATCCGGAGCGTGTCGAGGCGATTGCGCAGATTCTGGAAATCGACGGACGGCGGCGGCGGGGCCTCGGGACCAATCGGCGCGTCAAACACCGGCAGCCCGCGCGGATCGATCGCGTAGAACGATGCGTTGCTGCGGTTCGCGTCGTCCATCAGGTCCCTGAAGTACAGCCAGTTGTCCATCAACGCCAGGTGCTGCCGATCCGCGTCGCATTCCATGCGGCTCAAGTCGCCGGGATTGCTCCGCCTGTCGTGCGTCGTGAGCTTCCCGCCGGGTCCGACGCCGATGGGATCCACCGTCGGTATGGGATCTGTCACGCCGGGCGCGAGAACCCGGAGGTTCGTGAGGGACTCCTTGGGCCGAAACAGCAGCCAGCCTTCGGTCACCGTCAGAATGGCCTTGCGCTCCTCGCGGACGAACCGCAGATACCGCACGAGCTCGGTGAGGGAATCGAGCACGGCGCGCTCGCGGCGCCTCGCCATCAGCTCCCGCGCGAGGTCCGACACGTCCTTGCCCTGTTTGGCTTCGGAATCGGTCGGCGGGTAGCACACGCGATATTCCGTCTCGCGCTGGCTTTCCTGGAGCGTGAACCGCTCGCCCCACGGCCACTTGTCGCGCAACCCGCCGGAGATCACGTCGGTCTTCCGCGCCAGCACGAGATCCGACGCCGCCATGTCCGGCGTCATGATGCCGATCAAATCGTCGGGGCCGAGAATCCGATCGACCAATCGGATGAGGGGCTCGCGGATGTTCCAGGTCCCTTCGACCGTGACGTGCGGCACATCGAGAAACAGGACGAACACGCGGGCGCGCGGATTCGCCGCGAGTTGGCGCGACGCCTCGATCGTGTTCGGCTCGGCACGTTCGGTCTGGGGACCGGCGGGCCTGATGACGACGTGCTCGAAGGTCTCGATCGTCTGCGGCACGCCGTCTTCCCGCACTTCGAAGTCCTCGGCGCGCAGATCCTGCACGGGCTTGTCGTCCTGCACGGGATAGACGTCCACGCGGACGAAGTTCGCTTCCGTGCGGAAGATCGGGCGCTCCTGTACCGGTTTCTGCGGCGCCGCGGATTGCGGCGTGGAGGACTGCGCCACCAGCACCGCGGCGAAACCGATCGTGATGAGGTTCGACAGCATGAAATGACGGCGGCGCACAGCACAAATCCTGTCCGGCAGGCGCGGAATCACTGGCTCCCCGAGTGTACGCCCGTTTCGGTCCCGGCCGCTCATCGAACCTGCGCGGGTGCATGTTTTTGCGACGGAGACCGTCTCGAAAGATAGCGCCATCAGACTCACACCCGCGGGTTAGGGCCAGAAATCGGCCGAACTGAAACTTGCGGCTGTGGCAGGCACCTTGCGAGTCCTGCGGCATCGCCGCATCCGGAGGGACCTATGCGCACGCGCAATTACGAAGACTGGACCGTGGAGCGCTGGCGGATCGAGCCGCGATTCGAGGCCCTCGACTTCCCGGACGCTTCCACGGACGAGCAGGCCCCTCCGCTCTGGAAAGACCTCACCCTCGCGGCGATCGTCGCCTTGTTGCTGTGGATTGCGGCGGCCGCGGTCTTCGCGTAGGGGCCGGCGTCTGACGGCCTACGCCGCGACGTCCTGCCACCCCTGCCGCCGGAGCCGGTCCGCGTAGGCCCGGGCCCAGTTCTCGGCCAGCCACTGTTCCTGGAAAAGCTCCGTCAGCACCACGTCGCGATCCTGCAGGACCTGGACCTCCACCGGGAGCCCGTCCGGGTACATGACACAGCGCACGTCGCTCGTCCGACGTCTCAGACACCACAGGACACGCGCGCCCGGTTGGACGGTGTACTTCGACACGCTTGGCGGGGCTCCCTTCGCTCCACCCGTGAATTGTGTGAGTAGCGGAAGATTAGACGCGAAGGAGGGCGCCGAGTCAAGCTGGACTTTGCCTGGGGCGCCCGGCGCCCTCCGCTACAGTCGCGCGCGGCGCAGCCGCAGCGCGTTGGTGATCACCGACACCGAACTGAAGGTCATCGCGGCGCTCGCCCAGATGGGGCTGATGAGGACGCCGGTGACGGGATACAGGATGCCGGCCGCAACCGGCACGCCGACAGCGTTGTACACGAAGGCGAGAAACAGGTTCTGCCGGATGTTCCGCATCGTCGCGCGGCTCAGGCGGCGCGCGCGCACGATGCCGCGCAGATCGCCTTTCACGAGCGTGATGCCGGCGCTCTCCATGGCGACGTCCGCGCCGGTTCCCATGGCGATGCCGACGTGCGCGGCCGCGAGGGCGGGCGCATCGTTGATGCCGTCGCCGGCCATCGCGACGACGCGCCCCTCCCGCTGAAGGCGCGCGACCAGGTCGCGCTTGTCGCGCGGCGTGACTTCCGCGTGCACTTCATCGAGGCCGATCTGCCCGGCGACCGACCTGGCGGTCGCGAGGCTGTCGCCGGTCAGCATCACGATGCGCAGCCCCTCGGCGTGCAGCAGGCGGATCGCCTCGGCCGTCGAGGGCTTCAGACGGTCGGCCACGCCAATCAACCCGGCCGGCTGCGCGTCCACCGCAAGGAACATGACCGTCTGGCCCTCCGCGCGAAGCGCGTCCGCTTCGCGCGACAGGCCGTCCGGCGAAATCCCCTGTTCGGCGAGGAACGCCGGGTTCCCCAGCAGCACCGCGTGCCCGTCGACGCGGCCGCGGACGCCGCGTCCGGTGACGGCGTCGAACTCCGACACGACGGGGATCGCGACACCGTCCTCGCGCGCCCTCGCGACGACGGCGCCGGCGAGCGGATGCTCGCTGGGCTGCTCGAGCGCCGCGGCAAACGCGAGCACGTCCCGCTCCGGGCGCGGCGCGCTCGCGACGATTCGCGCGACCCGCGGCTTGCCTTCCGTCAGCGTCCCGGTCTTGTCGATGACGAGCGTGTCCACCTTCTCCAGGCGCTCGAGCGCCTCCGCATTCTTGATGAGGACACCCGCCGTCGCGCCGCGCCCGGTGCCGACCATGATCGCCATGGGCGTGGCCAGCCCCAGCGCGCACGGACACGCGATGATGAGCACGGCGACGGCGCTCAACAGCGCGAAAGCGAGCCGCGGTTCAGGCCCGAGCGCGCTCCACGCGAGGAACGCGGCGACGGCGGTGGCGACGACCGCCGGGACGAAGTACGCGGCAATGCGATCGGCCAGGCGTTGAATCGGCGCGCGCGTTCGCTGTGCTTCGCTCACCATGCGGACGATCTGGGCCAGCACGGTGTCGCTCCCCACGCGCTCGGCCCTCATCGTCAGCGTGCCGGTGCCGTTCATCGTCGCGCCGGTGACCCGATCCCCCGCCTGCTTCTCGACGGGCAGCGACTCGCCCGTCACCATCGATTCGTCCACGCTGCTGTGGCCGTCGGCGACCACGCCGTCCACGGGCACGCGCTCTCCCGGCCGGACGCGCAGCAGATCGCCCGCCACGACGCTGCCGATCGGCACATCGGTCTCGTTGCCGTCGCGAATGAGGCGCGCGGTCTTCGGGGACAGCCCGAGCAGCTGGCGGATCGCGGCGCTCGTTCGTCCACGCGCCCGCAGCTCGAGGACCTGCCCGAGGAGCACGAGGACCACGATCACCACCGACGTGTCGAAGTAGGTGGCCACGACGCCGTGCGTCCGGAACCCCGATGGGAACATCCCGGGGGCAATCGTTCCCACGACGCTGAACACGAAGGCGGCGCCGACGCCGAGCGCGATCAGCGTGAACATGTTCCAATGCCCGGTCACGATCGATCGCCAGCCCCGCACGAAGAACGGCCAGCCGGCCCAGAGCACGACGGGCGAACCGAAGACGAGTCCGATCCAGTTCCCGGCGCGCGTGTCGATGCGGCCGCCGAGTCCCATCCCGAGAACCATCTCCCCCATGGTGAGCAGGAAGACGGGCGCCCCCAGCACGATGCCGAGAGCGAGGCGCCGTTTCATGTCCGCCAGTTCCGCATTCGGCGTCGATTCGAGATCCGCCGCGGAGACGCTGGACAGATCGGGCTCGAGCGCCATCCCGCAGATGGGACAGGCGCCGGGCTCGTCCTGGCGGACCTCCGGGTCCATCGGGCAGATGTAGGTCACCCCCTGGGGCACCGGCACGGCCGGCGCGGCAGGCGCGGGTGCGAGAAACTGCTCGGGGTCGGCCTTGAACCGGGCCAGACAACTCGGGTGGCAGAAGTAGTACCGCCGTGTGTTGTAGTCGTAGCTGCCGGCCGCCTGCAGTGGATCGATCGTCATCCCGCATACCGGGTCGACGACCGCGCCTTCGGCCGTTTCCTGGACTTCTTCCATGTGTGACCGTCGTTGTCAGGATATCCCGTTTCCTTCTCTCAAGGAGTAATCATGGTCCCCAGACTGCAGACCGCACGACGGTGCGAAAAACCGGGGCGTCGATGTGGGTATCAGCCGAAGCCGGATTCCTGCACCTCGGGGATCCCGCCGGGATCGAGCTGCGCGATGCGATGCTCTGGTCGATCGCCGCGGCCCGGCTGGTGAGCCGGCGGATTGCGCTCGTCGTGACGGCATCCGGCAACACGTCCGCGCTCGAGGGTTTTGGCGCGCCGGCCGGGGCGGGAGCCGGACCAGGCGTCCAGATCGGGGATGGCATTCTGACGGTCGGGCCGACGCGCGGGTTGAATTCCGCCAGCCCCGCGTACGCGATCGACGTCGGCTTCACGGTTGCCGTGTTTCATCGCTGATCGGTTCGGCGCTGCCAGCGGGTCATCAGGAACCAGCCGCCGGCAATCATCACGGCGATCGAGGCGAGGTGCGCGACGCTCAGGCCGGCGAGCACCCGCCGGTCGATCCGCACGAACTCGATCGCAAACCGGATCGCGCCTGCGGCAAGAAGATACCGGCCGAGCACGATCGTGTCGGGGATCGCGCGGCGCCTCCACCGCAACAGGGCCCAGGTGAGGACGCCGAGGAGCGCCGCCTCGTAGAGTTGCGTGGGGTGCACGCGTTCAGTCGTCGGGGGCAGCCCGCGAGGGAACGCCACGCCCCACGGCAGATCGGTCGGCGTCCCGTAATCGTCGCCGACGAGGAAGCACCCGAGGCGCCCGATCGCGTGGCCGGCGGCCAGTCCGGGGGTCGCGGCCGCGATGGTGCGGACGAGCGGAAAACCACGGGCGACGAAGAACACCAGGGCGCAGCCGACTCCGCCCGCCAGGCCGCCGAACCAGCTCAGGCCTCCCCGGCTGAACAGCAGCGCCGTGAGAGGTTCTTCTCCGAAGTGTTCCGCGACCCAGAGCAGCTTCGCGCCGATCAGACCGCCGAGCACTCCGGCGATGGCGCCGTCGGTCGCCGATTCCGACAGGTCGCGACGCGCCAGCTCGCGATGGAACATCCACAGGCCCGCGAGCGCGCCAAGCGCTACCATCACGCCAAAGCTCGTGACCTCGAAGCCGCCGACGCGCAGGAGGACGGGGTACATCTATCGCACAGCCCGGGGAGCCGGAATCGGATCGGCTGCGATTGCGCCCGGATCCTCGTGGCCGGGACGGAGAAATGCGACGTGCGCCATCCGAGGATTGTACCGCGCCGGGTGTCGGGGAATTGCTGAAGGGGCGTGGCGCCGCGGGGGGCGAGCGCTTGGAATTGGACAGGTTGAGTATGGCGGCTGAGCTGGAACCGTGCAACTATAAGACACGGCGCGTCATGAGAGATAATAAAAGGGGTCGTTTTGGCCCGCGGGTTGGCGCCGGCATCTCTTTTGCCTTGCACTTGACTGGATATTCAGGAGTCCGCATGAACCGGGATGTGCTCGAACAGGACGATGAAGTTCTCGAGGACGAGAAGCTCCAGCATCGGATAACGGAGAGGCTCGAAGAGGATCCAGCGTTCCACGTCGGTAAGAGCTCGAGGGGACGGCTGACCGTCGAGGTCGAAGACGGCGAGGTCACGCTGCGGGGCAGCGTGCGCACCGCACGCGAGAGACGGCGCGCGGACATCCTCGCGCGCGCGCTTGGCGCGGCGACCGTACACAACCGTCTGCGCGTCGAAGACGAGAAACCTTGAATCGGTGAATTCGTGAATTCGTGAGTTGGTGAATTGGGGCGGCGAAGAACGATCCGTCGATTCCGGGACCGACCGTTCCGTACGAGTAAGGACGTGGACTTGGACTTTGACCTGGACTTTGACTATCGACCATCGACTGAGTTGGTCGGGGCGACTGGATTCGAACCAGCGACCCCCTGAACCCCATTCAGGTGCGCTACCAAGCTGCGCTACGCCCCGATCACCGACCAACGCGTTTGCGGGGCTGGGCGCCCCGCGCGGGATGCTTCTTCCTGTGCGGCGCCGCATGCGGCCGCCGCAGCTCGAACTCGGCAGGCGCGCCCGGCGTCCTCGCGAGCATGACCGCCAGCGCCCTGAGCCCCTGCTTGACCTGCATGATGCGCTCGCGCGCATCGCTGCCGAGTAGCTCGTCGAGTTCCGCGGTGTCCGCGACCGACGCGGTCGGCTGCTCTTCCAACAGCTTGCGCCGCGCGCCCGCCAGCGTCAACCCCTCGACGAACAGCAGGTGTTTGATCCGCAGCACCCGCTCGAGATCGGTCCGGCGATACACCCGCGGGCCGCCTTCGGTCTTCGCGATGCCGAGATCCGGAAACTCCGCTTCCCACGAGCGCAGTACATACGGCTGCACCTGGGCAATCTCACACACCTCAGGCTGGCGGAACAGCGATCGGTTCGGGATTTCAGCGGTGTTCACACCGTGCATCGGGGCGCCCGGCCAGTATACCAGACAGTTCGATTAGAATTGCGGGTCTGGCGGCCCACATTCCGTGTCCCTCGTGCGCGGCCGAGCTCGACGCCGGCGTCACTGCATGCCCGCGCTGCGGCGCCGCCTTGTCGGCTGACACCATCACTAGGCTCGCTCTCGACAACTCCCCGCCTTCGCCTCGCGGCTTCGGCGAGGTCAGCTCGGACGCGCCGACACGGCTCACGCCGTCTTCCCCATCCCATCCCCAGGAGCACCGCTCCCGCACGTCGAGCGGGTGGCTTTCGTCGTCAGACGACATCGACCACGGACGGTTTCCACCGGGGACGCTGCTCGGCGGCCGCTATCGCACCGTCGGCCGCCTGGGCCGCGGCGGGATGGGCGAGGTGTACCGCGCTGACGATCTGAAGCTCGGACAGCCGGTCGCCCTCAAGTTCCTGCCGCTCGACGTGGATCGCGATCCCGCCCGCCTGACGCAGTTGCATACCGAAGTGCGCATGGCGCGGCAGGTCTCGCACCCGAACGTCTGCCGCGTGTACGACATCGACGAGATCGAGGGGCACACTTTCATCTCGATGGAGTACGTCGACGGTGAGGATCTCGCCTCGCTGCTGCGGCGGGTCGGGCGCTTCCCGCAGGATCGCGCGCTCGAGATTGCCCGGCAGATCTGCGCGGGCCTGGCCGCGGCGCACGAACGCGGCGTCGTGCACCGCGATCTCAAGCCCGCCAACGTGATGATCGACGGCACCGGCAAGGCCCGCATCACGGATTTCGGGCTGGCGGGCGTTTCCGGCGAGGCGATCCGGGCCGGGACGCCCGCCTACATGGCGCCCGAGCAGCTCGCGGGCGGCGAGGTCACGACCCGCAGCGATATCTACGCGCTTGGCCTCGTCCTGTACGAGATCTTCACGGGACAACGCGCCCTCGACGGAAGTAACCTGGCGGAGCTGATCCACAAGCGCGAGCAGTCGGGCATCACGCCGCCGACCGCTATCGTGCGCGATCTCGATCCCGCGATCGAACGCGCCCTCCTCCGCTGCCTGCGGCCGACACCGGAGCAGCGGCCGGCGTCGGCCCTGTTGGTGGCCGCCTCGCTGCCCGGGGGCGATCCCCTGGCTGCCGCGCTCGCCGCGGGCGAGACCCCCTCGCCCGCGATGGTCGCGGCCGCGGGCGGAATCGAGGCGGTCTCCCGGCGCCGTGTGATGGCGGCGGCGGCGTGGATTGTCGTGTCGCTCGTCGCGGTGCTCGCGCTCTACCAGCGTGTGATGCTGATCAACCGGCTTCCCGTGCCGAAACCTCCCGACGCGCTGCAGGATCGCGCCGTCGAGGCGCTCGCGCGGCTCGGGTACGAGCCCACCCCCGCCGCGTCCGCCGCCCGCGGAATGGGGTTCTCGCTCGACTACGCACGCTATGTCGAGAGAACCACCGTCGCGCGCGATCGCTGGAGCCGGCTCGGCAGGAATCGGCCGGAGGCGCTCATCCTGTGGTACCGCACGAGCCCCCGCGCGCTCGTACCCCTCGGTAACGAGAACCCAGTCGCGGGTACGAATCCGCCGCTGAACGCGGCCGGCATGACTATCACGGTCGTGGACGGATCGGGACGGTTGTCCGAGTTCGTTGCGGTGCCCGAGCCGATCCAGGGCGCGCAAGCCGCTCCCAAGCCCGTCGACTGGGCGATGGTCTTCGAGCTTGCGGGTCTCCCCTACGGGTCGTTCAGCCCTGTGACGCCGACGTGGGTACCAGTCACGTTCGCCGACACGCGCATGGCCTGGGAAGGACGCCTGCCCGAGCAACCGGATCAAGTGGTGCGCCTCGAAGCCGCCGCGTACGCGGGCAAGCTCGTCTCGCTCGTGATTGCGGGACCGTGGACCCGATCGGCGCGCCTGGCGCCGATCGCGCCGTCGTTGTTCAACGTCCTCATGTCGGGCATCGCGGCGATGGTCATGCCCGGGCTGATGCTGGCGGGCGCGATCCTCGCCCGCCGCAATCTCCGGCTCGGCCGCGGCGACCGCCGGGGTGCGTTCTTTGCCGCCACGCTGCTCGTCGCCGCCAATATGATCGCCTGGGTCCTTCGGCCGCACGTGATGCCGCTCAGCGCGGATGTCCAGCGCCTGTTCTCCGCCATCGGCGGCGGGCTGTTCGACGGCGCGCTCATATGGCTGACCTATCTGGGCCTCGAGCCATACGTGCGCCGCTACTCTCCCGACAGCCTGATCGGGTGGACGCGCCTGGTTGCCGGCCGGTGGAACGATCCGCGGGTTGGCGCCGATGTCATGATTGGGGTGTCGGCGGGGATGGCGATGACGGTGCTCTTCGCGGTGCACAATGTCATACCCCCGCTCGCCGGACGCCCGGAGCCGATGCCCATCACGTTCGACGCCACGCTGCTGCTTGGCACGCGCGAGATGCTCGCATATCTCACCGCGCGGCTCGGAGATGCGGTGCAGTCGGCCATGTTGGGCGTCGTCGGGATCGTGGCGTTGCTGATCTGGCTGAAGCGGCGGTGGCTGGCCGCCGGCGTCGGCATCATCGTCTACACACCGGTGGCGCTCTCCGGCATGTTCCCCGCCGGCACGCCAATCCTCGACCTGGTCATCGGCGGCGGGATCATCGCGATCTTCGTCACGACGATCATCCGGTTCGGACTGCTGGCGACGATGGGCGCCTTGGCGACGCATTTCGTGCTGTTGCGCGCGCCGCTCACGCTGCGCCTGTCCGCGTGGTACGGCGTCGCAGGACTCTGGCCCCTGGCCGTCGTGACGGCCATGGGTCTCGGCGCCTGCTATCTAGCGCGCCGCGGCGCCGTACGCGACGCGGCGCCTGGCGATTTTTGATGGCCACTTGTCGCACCTGCTCGACGCAGTTCCCTGACGCCCTCGGCGCGTGTCCGCAGTGCCGTACACCGCTGAGCGGTGCCGTGGCCACGCGCCCGGGCGACGACGAGACGCGGATGGCGCCTGGAGCGACGAGCGCACCGTCGAGCGGGAAGGCAGCGACGCCCGCAACCGGCTGGCTGTCATCGTCGGGCGCGATCGACCACGGGCGGTTTCCGCCGGGCACGCTGCTCGGCGGCCGGTACCGGATCGTCGGCCGCCTGGGGCGCGGCGGGATGGGCGAGGTGTACCGCGCTGACGATCTGAAGCTCGGACAGCCGGTCGCGCTGAAGTTCCTGCCGCTCGATGTCGATCGCGATCCCGCCCGCCTGACGCAGTTGCATACCGAAGTGCGCATGGCGCGGCAGGTCTCGCACCCGCACGTCTGCCGCGTGTACGACATCGACGAAGTGGACGGGCACACCTTCCTGTCGATGGAGTACGTGGACGGCGAAGATCTGTCGTCGCTGCTCCGCCGCATCGGCCGATTCCCGACGGACCGGGCGCTCGAACTGGCGCGCCAGATGTGCGCCGGGCTCGCGGCCGCGCACGAGCGCGGGGTGGTCCATCGCGATTTCAAGCCGGCCAACGTGATGATCGACGGCGCGGGCAAGGTGCGCATCACCGACTTCGGCCTCGCGGGCGCGATCGGCGAAGCGATTCACGCCGGGACGCCGGCCTACATGGCGCCGGAACAGATGGCCGGCCAGCAAGTGACGGCGCGCAGCGATATCTACGCGCTGGGGCTCGTGCTGTACGAGCTGTTCACGGGCCGCCGCGCGCTCGAGGGGACGACGATCGCGGAGATCGTGCGGCAGCGCGAGGAAGGCGGCATTCCGCCGCCATCGGAAGTCGTCCGCGACCTCGATCCCGCGATCGATCGCGCCGTGCTGCGCTGCCTCGAACGCGCGCCGGAGCACCGGCCGGCGTCGGCGCTGGCGGTCGCGGCGGCGCTGCCGGGCGGCGATCCGCTCGCCGCCGCGCTCGCGGCGGGGGAAACGCCGTCGCCGGAGATGGTCGCCGCCGCCGGCAGTTCGAGTGCGCTCTCGCCCTTGACCGCTGTGGCCGCGCTGGCCGCCACGCTCGTGTGTCTCCTGGGAATCGCGGCGGCCGCCGGGCGTACGTCGGTTCTGAACCTGATACCCGCGTCGAAGCCGCCCGCGGTCCTCGCCGAGCGGGCAACGGAAATTGCGCACCGGCTCGGTTATGTCGACGCGCCGGCGGACACCGCGGCCGGCTTTTCGCCCGCATCCGATTACTATTCGTACGCGACGACGCATGGCGGAGCATTCGATCGCGCGCGACTGGCCAGCGGCCAGCCTCCCCTCGTGTACTACTGGCGGCGCACCAGCCCGACGACGCTCGTGCCGACCGGCGATCGATCGGGCGTCAGCTACTCCGATCCTCCCCATACGATCTCGGGCATGACCGCCCTTCAACTCGACACGGAGGGACGGCTGCTCCAGTTCATGGCGGTTCCTCCGCAAGTGCCCGACACGTCGTCCGCGCCCGCTGCCCCTCCATGGCCGGCGCTGTTCGACGCTGCGGGCCTGGACATGCGACAGTTCACCGCGATTCCGCCTGAGTGGACGCCGCGCATGTACTCCGACGCCCGCGCGGGCTGGGAAGGGCCGATGCCGAACTGGCCGGACCTCCGGTTGCGCGTCGAAGCGGCCGCCTATCGAGGGCGCGTCGTGGACTTCCAGATGATCGCGCCGTGGACGAGGCCGGCGCGCATGCCCGCGACGGCGGTGGCGGGCCCCGCGCGCTGGCTGGAGGCGATCGTGACGGGCCTCGTCATGGCCGTGCTGTTCGGGGCGCTCCTGGTCGCCCGGCACAACTGGCGCAAGGGGCGCGGCGATCGCCGCGGAGCGCTCCGCCTCGCGGCGACCGTGCTCGTCGTCGCGCTGGGATCGTGGCTGCTCGGCGCGACTCACGTGCCCATTCTCAGTACCGAGATCGGCCGGTTCTTCGGCGGGCAGGGCACCGCGCTGTGGTCGGCCGCGGTGACCTGGGTCCTCTACATCGCCCTCGAGCCCTACGTGCGGCGGTTCTGGCCGACGACCCTGATCACCTGGTCGCGCCTGATCTCCGGCGACTTCTTCGATCCCCAGGTCGGACGCGACGTCCTCATCGGCTGTCTCTTCGGTGCGGGCCTGGAACTGCTCGAGCGCGCCGCCACGCTGCTCCTGCCGCTGTTCGGATATTCGCCGCATGCGAACATCAGTTTCCGCATGAGCGATCTGGACGGCCTTCGCTATCTCATGGCGAGCTCGGGCAACGCGATGTTCAATGCGCTCTTCAACGCGCTGTGGTGCATCTTCGGGATCGTCATTCTCAGGCTGATACTGCGTCGCGTGTGGCTGACAGCGCTGGTGGCGCTGTTGTTCTTCCTGTTCACATCCGCGAGCGGCTTCGGCAACAGCCCGGGCCCGGGGTGGCTCGGCGCGGTGATCGGCACGATCGTCATCTCCGCTATCCTCTGGCTCGTGCTCCGGTTCGGCCTGCTCGCGACATCGGTCTACTTTTTCTTCAGCTTCTTCGTCAGCCAGGCCGCGCTCACCCTCGATCCCGGACGATGGTTCTTCGTGACGTCCGCATGGACGCTCGCCGCCGCAGCGGCCATGGCGCTCTACGGCTTCTATGCCGCCCGCGGCGGGGCGCCTCTCCTGGGGCGGAAGATCCTGGACTGAGTCAATTCCAAACTCCAAATTCCAAACTCCAAACGCACTTCACAATTCAAATTCCAAAGTTCAAATTCCAAAATCCAGATCAGATCTTGTCAACTGGCATGTGGCACGGACGGTGCTGGTACATGGACGAATCAGATTGGAACATTCCGAAAAAGCCTTACGATGTGCGCGAAAGGCTACTTCTCTTTGGGTGCACGGTCGTTCGGCTGGTGCAGTACCTGCACACCCGCGGTCCGGTCGCGGTTGAACTTTCAGGGCAACTATTGAGGTGCGGGACGTCGGCCGGGGCCAACTATGAGGAGGCCGACAGCGCATCAAGCGAGCGTGACCGGTGGGCGAAAAGGAAGATCACGCTGCGCGAACTCAAGGAGACCAGATTTCGCCTCCGAATCCTGCGCAAAACCGGGTTCCTCGCGCAGATCCATGACCCCGTGCTTATTGAAGCTGAGGAACTCATGAAGATCGTCGCAGCGATCATCCGCAGGTCCGAAGGCAAATGAACCGTTTGGAGTTTGGAGTGCCTTTGGAGTTTGGAGTGCCTTTGGAGTTTGGAGTGCCTTTGGAGTTTGGAGTTTGGAGTTTGGAGTTTGGAGTTTGGAATTGACTATCGTTCCCTCTTCCTGACCTGCAGCCGTATGGGCGTGCCTATGAACCCGAACGACTCGCGCAGGCGATTGACGAGGAACCGCTGGTAGGAGAAGTGAAACTCTGTCGCGATGTTCGTGAACAGCACGAAGGTCGGCGGCGCGACGCCCTTCTGCGTCGCATACATGATGCGCACCTCGCGCTTGCCGGGGCTGGCCGGCGGGTGCACGGCGGTCACGGCCTGAATGAACCGGTTCAGCTCGCCGGTCGAAATCCGCTTCACCCGCGCCTCAGCCACCTTGTCGATCGTCTCGAGCAGCTTCGGCGTCCGTTCCCCGGTGGAGGCCGAAATGTGCAGGATCGGCGCGTAATCGAGGAACTTCATCTGCTGCCGAAGCTGGTCGTCGAACTCCTTCGAGAAATCCGGGCCGCGTCCCTTCATCAGGTCCCACTTGTTCGCGGCGATGATGATCCCGCAGCCCGCCTTTTCCGCTTCGCCGGCGATCGTCGCGTCCTGGTCGGCGGCTCCTTCGGAACTGTCCACGATGAGCACCGCGACATCCGCCTGCTCGATCGCGCGCCGCGCGAGGATGACGCTCAGGGATTCGAGCTGGCCGCTGCGCGCCACGCGCCCCGCCCGCCTGATTCCGGCCGTATCCACGATGCGGAAGATGCGGTGATGCCATTTGAGGACCGCGTCGACCGTGTCCCGCGTGGTGCCCGGCGTGTCGCTGACGATGGAGCGTTCCTCTCGCAGCAACCGGTTGAGGAGCGATGACTTGCCGACGTTCGGCCGTCCCACGATCGCCACGGCCGTCTGTTCGGGCCTGTCCGGGGACTCGCCGAGGCCCCGCCGCGCCGGAAACCGCTGGATGATCTCGTCGAGCAGGTCCCCGACGCCTTCGCCGTGCTCGGCCGCCAGTTCGACCACCGGCTCAAAACCGAGCTGGTAGAACTCGGCCGACCGTCCCCGCGCGCGCTTGTCGTCGGTCTTGTTCACCGCCATCAGGACAGGCACGGCGACGGACCGCAGGCCGGCGGCAATCTCCTGATCGGCTGGCACGAGCCCTTCCCGGCCGTCCACCACGAACACGACAACGTCGGCCGTCTCGAGCGCGCGGCGCCCCGCAATCACCACCAGCTCGTGCAGCGGATCCTCGCTCGCGCCGAACATTCCCCCGGTGTCCACGAGCGTGAACGTGGTCCCCTGCCACTCGGCGGGCAGAGAAATGACGTCGCGAGTCGTGCCTGCGATGGACGTGACAATGGAGCGCCGCGAATTCGTGATGCGGTTGAAGAGCGTGGACTTTCCGACGTTGGGCCGGCCGACAAGCACGACCGTGGGTCCGGCCGAGGCGCGTTTCAGGGACATGGAATAATGCTAGTTAGCACGGGGCTTGACAGTGTAAGTTACGGTATTTATAGTAGTTACAAATCCTGAGGAGCGCCTAAGCATGATCAAGGTTGACATCGTCAACGAGGTGTCCAAAATGGCCGACATTACCAAGGTCAAGGCCGAGGTGGCCGTGGATGCCGTCTTCGACGCGATGCGCCTGTCGATGCAGCGCGGCGAACGAATCGAGCTGCGCGGATTCGGCGTCTTCCAGGTGAAGCCGAGAAAGCGCGGGATCGGCCGGAACCCGCGCACCGGCAAGGAAGTCCGCATTCCGCCCGGGCGCACCATCCGCTTCAAGCCCGGCAAAGACCTCCAGAACATCGGAGGGTGATTGCCGTATCCGCCTGACGGCTCGGACCTTCCAGAGCCTTCGCTTCCCGAGGACCCGTTCACTGGAACTTCGCCCCGCGACGGCCGCGAATGGAGTCCTCCCGTTTTCGATGGGCGGTGGACCCCACTCCCGCCAAAGTTCCGCAGCCGCCTGTGGGTCCACCTGCTGTTGTTCGTCGTAACGCTCCTGACGACGATGCTGGCCGGGGCTGCACACTACCAATCTTACCTGTCGGAGTTCGGCCGCCGCAGTCCTGAATTCGACCGGTTCGACTGGCGGCTGCTGGCGAGGGGCCTCTGGTACAGCGGAACCCTCCTGGCCATCCTCGGCTCCCACGAGATGGGCCACTACCTGCTCTGCCGGCGGTACAACGTCGACGCGACGCTGCCGTATTTCATTCCGGCTCCCTTGCCGATCACCGGCACGCTCGGCGCCGTCATCAAGATCAGGGAAGCGTTTCCGAACCGGCGCGTTCTCTTCGACATCGGTATCGCGGGACCGATTGCCGGATTCGCCGTCCTCGTGCCCGCGCTGTTTCTGGGCCTGTCGATGTCGCCGATCATCCCCGAGCCGACCACGGGCAGCGGGTTGTCAATCGGCTTGCCGTTGATGTTCCAGCTTGCCGCGACCGCCGTGTTCGGCACCATCCCGGCGGGCTATACCTTTAACATGCATCCGATGGCCTTTGCCGCATGGTTCGGGCTGCTCGCGACCGCGCTGAACCTGCTGCCGTTCGGACAACTCGACGGGGGACACATCAGCTACGCGACGTTGAGGCGCTGGTCCACGCCGCTTTCGATCGCCACCGTCGCGTCCGCGATGGTCATGACGTACATCTCCCTGAGCTGGCTGTTCATGACGGTCATGATGCTCGCGATGCTCCTCGTGCTCGGCCCGCGCCATCCGCGCGTGATTGACGAGTACGAGCGGCTCGGCGCCGGACGCACCATCCTCGCAGTCGTCGCGCTCGTCATCCTGGTGTTGTGCTTCACTCCGGTTCCGATCGAACCGTACGATCTCGTGCGAAACCCGTGAAACGTAGAATGTAGAACTTAGGTCTTCGTTCAGCGAGGTTCTCCCGGAACCACGCTGAGACAGGCCACGGCTTTTCAGGAAGCTCACGAAGGACACCAAGGTCACGAAGACACTCACGCAGCGGGCTGAACCGTCGAGCCGCGCGCAGCGCGGCAAGGACAGTCGGAACCCGCAAACGCAAGCAGCATTCGATCCCGAGCTGTTTGCATTTGCGGGTTCCGGCTGTCCTGCACCGCCGGCCTCAGGCGTGATTGTGGCCGGCGCTCGACGGTCCAGCCGTATCAGTACTCCCGCCCGCTTCGTGCTGTTCTTCTGTCTTGCTGTCTTGCAGTCTTCGTGAACTTC
Organism: Acidobacteria bacterium RIFCSPLOWO2_12_FULL_66_21; assembly: GCA_001767455.1. Classification (GTDB taxonomy): domain Bacteria; phylum Acidobacteriota; class Vicinamibacteria; order Vicinamibacterales; family 2-12-FULL-66-21; genus 2-12-FULL-66-21. Next base: position 172,284 of record MELC01000024.1, on the reverse strand, counting down.
GTGAGCTTCGTGGTCTTCGTGCAATGAAAGCCGTCGGCGCGTGCAGCGGGACACGACCGCTGGATCTCTCGACACGTTACACAGAGACGAACCTAGAATGTCCGGTCCTTGGTGATTTCGCGTTCTACGTTTAACGGTCTGCGTTCGACATTTCACCGCTTGCGTCTCACAGGACGCTCATCGGATCAACATCCACGATCGTCCGTCGCCGAATCTCGGGGCGCGAGGCAAGGACCGTCACGAGCGCGTTCTTCATGGACGTGCGGTGCGTGCCCTTGATGAAGAACTGCGCGCGGTGCTCCCCTTTCAGCCGGCTCAGAGGCGCGGGGGCGGGCCCCAGCACGCGGTAAGGCTCGCCGCCGATGCGCAGCGCGCCGGCCAGCGCTCCGGCGTCCTCCATCGCCGCCTGCTCGGTGCGCGCCTTGACGATGACGTTGATGAGGGCGACGGCCGGCGGGTAGCGCATCGCCGTGCGGAACGCCAGTTCCTCCGCGAAGAACGACTGGTAGTCCTGGCGGCAGGCGTGCCGGATGCTGTAGTGGTGCGGATAGAGCGTCTGCACGATCGCTTCGCCGGGAATCTCGCCGCGCCCCGCGCGCCCCGCCACCTGGGTCAGCAGCTGAAAGGTCCGTTCACCGGCGCGGAAGTCCGCCAGGCCAAGGCCGACGTCGGCTGAAATCACGCCGACGAGCGTCACGCGCGGGAAGTCGTGTCCCTTCGCAATCATCTGCGTGCCGACGAGCACGTCGAGCTCCCCTTCCGCGAAGCGCTCCAGCACGCCGGCGATGGCGCCGCGCTTCCGGACCGTGTCGCGATCGACCCGCGCGACGCGCGCCGCCGGGAACCGCTCCCGGATGTCCGCCTCGATCCGCTCCGTCCCGAACCCGGTCTGCTCCAGATACGGACCCGCGCAGTGGGCGCAGGTCTTCGGGATCCCCGTTGAATAGTTGCAGTAGTGGCAGCGCGCCCGGCGCGCGGCGCGATGGACGGTCAGCGTCACGCTGCAGTTCGGGCATTCCAGCGTCGCGGCGCACTGCCGGCAGAACACAGCGGTCGCGAATCCGCGGCGGTTCAGCAGCACGATGGCCTGCTCGCGCCGCTCGAGACGTTCGGCGAGCGCCTCGGTCAATGTCGCGCTGAGCGTCACATCGGGCCCCGCTGCCGCGTACTCCTCGCGCATGTCGACGATGCGCACGGCGGCCATCGGGCGGTCGAGCACCCGCCTTTCGAGCGACAGCAGCGTGTAGCGGCCGGATTGCGCGTTCTGGAAGCTCTCCATCGCCGGCGTGGCCGAGCCGAGCACCACGAGCGCGGCCGACTCGCGCGCGCGCACGACCGCCACGTCCCTGCCGTGATAGCGCGGGCTCTCTTCCTGCTTGTACGAGCCGTCGTGCTCCTCGTCGACGATGATCAGGCCGATCGAAGGGAGCGGGGCGAACACGGCCGACCGGGTGCCAACCACGACGTCGACCTCGCCGCGGCGGATGCGCTGCCACTGGTCGTGACGCTCGCCGTCGGACAGGCCGCTGTGCTGGATCGCCACCCGCTGGCCGAAGGCCGCGCGAAACAGACCCGCGACCGCCGGCGTGAGCGCGATCTCCGGCACGAGCAGCAGGACGCCGCGTCCGAGCCGGCGGACTTCCTCGGCAAGACGCAGGTAGAGCTCGGTCTTCCCGCTGCCGGTGACGCCGTGCAGCAACACGGCCTGGAAGGACTGCCGCGCCACGAGCTCGCGCAGTTGCTCGAAGGCGTCCGCCTGCTCCGCCGTCAGCGTGTGGGGCGTGCGGGCCACGGCGCTCATCATCGCGCCGCGGTGGAACGGGTCGCGCTCGACGGCGCGCCGTGACAGGCGGACCAGGCCCAGCGACGCGAGACGCCGCAGCGTCGCGGCGCCGATGCCCCGCTCGGCGAGCTCCGCGGTGTCCATGCCGTCAGGCGAGCCCGCAAGCAGGTCGAGCGCTTCCCGCTGCCTGGCGCCGAGCCGCAGGTCCCGCGAGTCGTGTCCCTGCACCGTGAGCGCGGCGACGCGCGTCGTGCGGAACCTGGACCGAACGCCCTTCAGGGCCCATGGCGGCATGGCAGCGGCAATCGCGTCGCCGATACCGCACGCGTAGTAGTTCGATACCCACGTCGCGAGCTTCAGAACGTCTGTCGGCAGAAAAGGCCCGCCATCGAGGACCTCGATGATCGGCTTGATTCCGGCATTGGACGTTTGGAGTTTGGAGTTTGAAGTTTGGAGTTGGAGGTTGGGGCTTGACAGTTGGGAGTTGTCGCCCCGGGCGCTCGGCGCTCGGCGCTCGGCGCTCGACTCGGAATCCAGCACGCAGCCCGTGATGATCCGGTTACCGAGGGGCACCAGTACGCGGGCGCCGACGGGCGGATCCGCGACGCCGTCCGGAACGGAATACGTCAGCGCGTCGAGCGCGGGCACGGGAACGGCGACGCGGACCAGGCGCATGGCCTACGAGCCGGCGGGCCGGGGCAGTTCTCGGCCGAGGGCGGCCAGCGCTTTCTTGAGATCCTCCCACGCCTCCCGCTTGTAGCCGGGGCTGCGCAGGAGGAACGACGGGTGGAACGTGGGGATCAGCGTGGCGCCGGCATACTCGAACGCGCGCCCGCGCAGCCGCGAGATCGGCGCATCGGTCTTGGTCAGCGTCTTTGCCGCGAATGCTCCGAGCGCGACGATCACTTTCGGGTTGATCGCGGCAATCTGCCGGATCAGGAACGGCTCGCAACTGGCGATTTCATCGGGCTCGGGATTCCGGTTGCCCGGCGGGCGGCACTTGATCACGTTCGCGATGTACACCTCGTCGCGCCTGAGGCCCATCGCCTCGATCATCTTCGTCAGGAGCTGCCCGGCGCGGCCGACAAACGGAATGCCCTGCACGTCTTCGTCGGCTCCAGGGGCTTCGCCCACGAACATGAGCTCGGCATCAGGGCTGCCGACGCCGAACACAATCTGCCGGCGGCCCTGCGTGTGGAGCTTGCACCGGGTGCAGTCGCCGAGGTCCTCGCGGATCGCCGCGAGCGCCTCGGCCGCCGAGCGCGCGATCGTGACCGGCTGGCCCAGTCCCGCCTCCGGAACGAGTGTGGCGTCATCGCGTACGGGCTGATCTTCCGCGCCGCGCTCGCGACGCGAATCGATACGTGCCCGCCACTTCGGATCGCGGCTCACGCCGGCAACGCCGAGGTCCTGGTAGAAGCGGAGGTGATCGGTGAGGTCGGACACAGGCAAGATACTCGAGGTTCTACAAGGTTCTACAGGGTTCTACGAGGTTCTACAAGGTTCTTGTAGGGGCCGTTCGCGAACGGCCCTTACATTTCACGTGTGCAGCCCGGCGTTCAGCAGTTCCTCCGCGCGGTCGAGGATGGTCGCCGCGACGGCCGACTTGGACGCGAGCGGCACGATCTGGTCCCCGGTCGCCGAGACGATGGTGACGGCATTCGTGTCGGCGTCGAAGCCGGCGTCGGCGCGCGAGATGTCGTTGGCCACGATGAGATCGGCGCTCTTTCGGCCGAGCTTCTCGCGTCCGCGCGCCACCGGATCCCCGCTCTCGGCCGCAAAGCCGACAAGCACCGGTCTCGAATCGGAGCCTCTCGCCTTCCCGAGCTGCTCCAGGATATCCGTGGTCCTCACGAGCCGCAGCTCGAGCGGCTCGGCGCCCTTCTCGATCTTCCCCTCCGCTGGCGCGACCGGCGTATAGTCGGCGACCGCGGCCGCCATGATGACGATGTCGGCGCTGCCGGCGTGGCTCGCGATGGCCTTGTGCATGTCACGGGCGCTGCGCACCGACACCACCTCCACCCCAAGGGGCGGCTCGACGTGTGACGGGCCCGAAACCAGGACGACCCGGGCGCCGCGCCGCGCCGCCTCGCCCGCGATCGCATAGCCCATCTTGCCGCTCGACCGGTTGCCGATGAACCGCACCGCGTCGATGTCCTCGTAGGTCGGCCCGGCTGACACCACGACGAGCCGGCCGAGCAGGGAGCCTCCCGGCTGGAGCAGGCGGTCGGCCGCCTCCGCGATATCGTCCGGCTCCGCGAGCCGTCCCTTGCCAATCCAGCCGCACGCCAGGCAGCCCTGCCCGGGATCGACGAACCGCACGCCGCGGGCGCCGAGCGTCGCGAGGTTCCGGCGGACCGCCTCGTGCTCCAGCATGTTCGTGTTCATGGCGGGCGCCATCAGCACGGGCGCGCGCGTGGCGAGATACAGCGAGCTCAGAAAATCATCGGCGATGCCGTTGGCAAACTTGCCGATGACGTTCGCCGTCGCCGGCGCCACGAGCAGCAGCGCGATGTCCGAGGCCAGCGAGATGTGCTCGATGTCGGCGTTCGCGCCGCGCGCGAACTGGTCGACGATGACGCGCCGCCTGGTGATGGCCTCGAACGTGACCTCGCCAACGAACCGGCGCGCCGTGCGCGTCATGATCGCGACGACGTCGTGACCGCGCTTCTGGAGCGCGCGCGCGACTTCGACGGCTTTGTAAGCCCCGATCCCGCCGGTGACGCCGAGCCCCACTAAGGCCATCGCGTTCCAGTCCTTTCGAGCCGCGCCGTCAGCCGTTCGCCGCCGCGAAGGTCGCCACGACGCGCTCGGCCCTGCCCTGCATGCATCGCAGGCGCGAACGCTCGGCGAGCACGATGGCCCGCAGGCGCTCGACGCACGCCTCGAGCTCGTCGTTGACGATGACGTAATCGTACTCGGCGAAGGCGGCGACTTCGGCCCGTGCCGTCGCCAGGCGGCGCTGAACCGCTTCCTCCGAGTCCTTGCTGCGTCCCCGGAGGCGCTGCTCGAGCGCCTCGAACGACGGCGGCAGCACGAACACGCCGACCGTGCCGGCGCAGCGGTCGCGCACCTGCCGCGCCCCCTGGACGTCGATGACGAGCACCAGATCGCGGCCGCCCGACAACTCGCGCTCGGCGTCGTCCGCGCACGTGCCGTACAGGTTGCCGAACACGTCCGCCCACTCGAGGAACGCGTTCGCGCCCACCATGCTCTCGAAGCGCGCGCGGCTGATGAAATTATAGTCCACGCCGTCCGCTTCGCCCGGCCGCGCGGGACGCGACGTGTAGGAGCGCGACATCGACAGATCGCCGACGCGATGGATCAGCCGCTCCACGACCGTCGTCTTGCCCGTGCCGGACGGGGCCGAGACCACGAAGAGCAGGCCCCGGCGCTCGGCGCCGCACCAGGCATCACTCGACATTCTGAACCTGCTCCCGCATCTTCTCGAGCTCCGCCTTCAACGCCACGACGATCTCGGACACGTCGGGCCCTTCCGCCTTCGACCCAACGGTGTTGACCTCGCGGTTCATCTCCTGCAGCAGGAAATCCAGCTTGCGCCCGCACGGCTCGGGGCTGTCGGACAGCGCCTGCCAGTGGTCCAGGTGTCCGCGGAACCGGACGACTTCCTCCGTGATGTCGGAGCGCCCGACGAACCTCGCGATTTCCTGCGCGATGGCCGACTCGTCGGCGAGCGCATCCGCCTTCAGGGCGCGGACCCGTTCTTCGAGCTGCGCCTGGAGCCCGGCCATGCCGCGTCCGGCGGCGGCGTGGAGCCGCTCGAACATCTCCCCGAGCGCGGCGCGGCGGCGATCGAGGTCCGCGCGCAGGTAGCCCCCTTCGGTCGCGCGCATCGAGTCGAGCTCGTCGAGCGCGGCATCGACCGCCGCTTCCACGCGTCCGGCGATGGCCTCGACAGCCCCCTCCCCCGGCTCCTCCGCGCGCTCGCGAATCGAGAGCGCCTGGGGAAACCGCAGCAGATCGCCGGGCGTCATGGCGCCGGCGATGTAGCCCGCCTCGCGCGCGCGGTCGAGCGCGGCGCCGAGCGCGGCGAGGAACGTCTGGTTCAGCTCGACGTCGATCGCGGGCGTCCGGCGCTGCTGGATCGACACGCTCAATTCGACGCGCCCGCGCCCCACGTGCCGCTGCACGAGCGCGCGCAACTGGCTTTCGATCGGCGCCAGCGACGGCGGCGTCCGAAGCTGCAGATCCAGGAAGCGGTGGTTGACCGATTTCACCGTCACGCCGATGCTGGCGGCTTCGTCGTCCCGCGTCAGCGACGCGAAGCCGGTCATGCTCTTAATCATGAGACTGGGGCCTGCCGGACGGGGGCGGCTGCATGGCTCCGCTGTTCGAAAATCTGCAAGGCGTACAGCTTCGCATACACACCGCCCGGCTTCGCGAGCAGATCCTCATGCCGTCCGATCTCCGCCACGCGCCCGCGCTCGAGCACGACGATCGCGTCGGCGCGCCGGACCGTGGACAGCCGGTGCGCGATGACGAACGACGTGCGGTTGCGCATCAGGTTCACCAGCGCGTCCTGCACCAGCTGCTCCGATTCGGCGTCCAGCGACGACGTGGCTTCGTCCAGGATCAGGATCGGCGAGTTCTTCAGGAGCGCCCGGGCGATCGCGAGCCGCTGCCGCTGCCCGCCCGACAGCTTCTGACCGCGCTCGCCGATCCGCGTCTCGTATTTCAGCGGGAGCGTCGTGATGAAGTCGTGCGCGTGCGCCGCCCGTGCCGCCGCCTCGACCTCCTCGCGCGAGGCGCCCGGCGTGCCGTACGCGATGTTGCTCGCGATCGTCTCGTCGAAGAGCACGGTCTCCTGGGTCACGATGCCCACCTGCGCGCGCAGCGATGCCAGCGTCACGTCACGGATGTCGAGTCCATCGATGAGAATGGCCCCGCCCGTCACGTCATAGAACCGCGGCACGAGGTTCACGAGCGTCGTCTTGCCGGCGCCGCTGAGCCCCACGACGGCCACGACTTGTCCGGCGCGCACCCCGAACGACACGTCGCGCAGGACGTGCTTCCCGGCCCCATCGTCGTACGCGAAGCTGACGTTGCGGAACTCGATGTCCCTTCGCAGCCGGGGCAGCGACCGCGCCGAGGGCCGCTCCTTCACCTCCGAGTGCGTATCGAGGATCTCGAAAATCCGCTCGGAGGCCGCCATCGCCTGCTGCAGACCCGCGTTCACGCGGCTCAGCTTCTTGACCGGGCCATACATCATGAACGCCGCGGCGACGAACGACGTGAATTGCCCCTGCGTCAGCTCCTGCCGGGCGATCTTCCCGCTGCCGTACCAGATCAACGCCACGATGGCGCCGCCGCCGAGCAGCTCCATCAGCGGCGGGAGAATCGCGAGCGCGCTCGTGACCTTCAGGTTGGTGCGATACAGGCGCTGGGACGCGCGCCGGAACCGATGCTCTTCGTGCGCTTCGGCGCCGAACGCCTTGACGATGCGGTGGCCGGTGAAGGCTTCGGCCGTCACGTGCGACAGGTGCTCGAGCTCTTCCTGGCTGCGCCGGGTGGTGCTGCGGATGCGCTTGCCGAACCTGATCAATGGATAGACGACGACCGGCGCGCCCGTGACGGCGACCAGCGCGAGCCGCCAGTCGACGAAGAACATGAACCCCGCGAACCCCACGAGCGCCAGCCCCTCGCGCATCATGTCGCCGATCGTCTCGGACACCGCCTGCTGGACCTGGTTGACGTCGTTGGTGATCCGCGACATCAACTGTCCGCTGGTCTTGCGGCTGAAGAAGCTCGCCGACTGGTCGAGAATGTGGCGGAACAGCCGGTCGCGCAGATCGCGCACGACGCGCTGGCCGATGTCGGTCATCAGGAACGATGAGGCGTATCCGCCAAGACCCTTGACGGCGTACGCGAGGACGATCGCGAGGCTCCATTGACCGAGCTGCTGCCGGTCGGGCAGCACCTGGTCGATGAGCGGCCGGATCAGGTACGCGACGTACGCGGACGCACCGGCGTAGAAGGCCATCGCCGCGATCGCGACGACCAAGCGCCCGCGGTATGGCCGGGCGTACCCAAACAGGCGCGGGAGTGGATTCACTCGGTGAACCGGTACTTCAACAGCACCCATAGCGCGACGAAGCCGTCCCGCCAGGTGATCTTCTTTCCCTCGTCGTAGTTGCGTCCGTCGTAGGTGATCGGCACCTCGTACACCCGGTAGTGGCGCTTGAAGATCTTCGCCGTCAGCTCCGGCTCGATGCCGAAGCCATCGGATTCGAGCGTCATCGAGCGCAGCACCTCCGTGCGCATCACCTTGTAGCAGGTTTCCATGTCCGTCAGCATCGTGTTGTACAGGACGTTGGTGATGAGCGTCAGAAGCCGGTTCCCCACATAGTGCGTGAACAGAAAGACGCGGTGGCGGCCCAGAAACCGCGAGCCATACACGACGTCGGCCCGCCCTTCACAGATGAGCTGCACCAGGTCGGGATATTCCTCCGGAGAGTATTCCAGATCGGCATCCTGGACGATCACCAGATCCCCGGTCACCTGCTGGAACCCGCGGCGCAGCGCGGCCCCTTTCCCCGCGTTGGCGGGCTGAAGTACCAGCTTTATCGGCAGCTCTCCGGCAAGGCGTGACAGGATCTCCCGCGTCCCGTCGCCCGACCCGTCGTCCACGACGATGAGCTCGATCCGCATCCCGACGGCGAGCACGCGGCGGACGATCTCCTCGATGGTCGTGCGCTCGTTGTACGCCGGCATCACGACCGACAGCAGCGGGTCCCTCAGCTCCCCTTTGAGGCGCGACATCAGGCGGCCGTCCTGTCACCGTAGCCCTGCGGATGGGCGTCGCGCCATCGGGAGGCGGTGCCGACGATCACGTCGATGTCCTCGAAGGCCGGCGTCCAGCCGAGCTCGTGCGTGATGCGCGCGCTGGAGGCGAACAGCACCGCCGGGTCTCCCTGCCGGCGCGGCGCGACCGCGGCCCGGACTTTCCTGCCGAGGACCCGCTCGACCGAGCCGACGACGTCCTTGACCGACGTCGGCCGCCCGTTCCCGAGGTTGTACCTGGCCGAAGCGGCGCCCGCCCTGAGCGCGTCGAGCGCCAGCACGTGCGCCGAGGCGAGGTCGGTGACGTGGATGTAGTCCCGCAGGCACGTCCCATCCGGCGTGTCGTAGTCGTCGCCAAAAATGGCGAACGTGTCGCGGCCCAACGCCGCGTCGATCGCGCGCGGGATGAGGTGGCGCTCGGGCGCGTGATCCTCGCCCAGCTCCCCATCCGGATCGGCGCCCGCGGCGTTGAAATACCGCAGCGCCATCGAGCGGATCCCGTACGCGGTCTCGTAGTGCCGAAGAGCCCGTTCGATCGCCAGCTTGGTTTCGCCGTAGGCGTTGATGGGCGCGGTCGGGTGGGTTTCGTCGATTGGGGTCCGCACGGGATTGCCGAACACGGCCGCCGTCGACGAAAAGACGAAATGCGGAATCCGCTCCGCCACCATCGCGTCGAGCACCGACAGCGCGCCAAGCACGTTGTTGTTGTAATAGCCCGAGGGGTCGCGCACCGAGTCGCCGACCGATGCCCACGCCGCGAAATGCATGACGGCGTCCACATGATGCTCGCGCATGGCCTCGCGCAGGCATGGCGTGTCGCGGATGTCGCCCTCGACCAGAGCGGAGGCATAGCGCGCGGCGGCGCGATGCCCGGCGGACAGATTGTCGTACACGACGGCGCGGGTGCCGTTTGCCTGGAGCGCCTTGACGGCATGGCTGCCGATGTAGCCCGCCCCGCCGGTCACGAGAACGCTGCTCATGGCCGTCCTATCGACGAGTAGGTGAATCCTTGCGCGCGAATCTGCTCGGGATTATAGAGGTTCCGCCCGTCGAAGATGACGGGGCTGCGCATGAGCTTGCGCATCCGCCCGAAGTCCGGTTCCCGGAATTCGTTCCATTCCGTGACGATGACCAGGGCGTCGGCCCCGGTCAAGGCGGCGTAGCTGGTGTCGGCGTACGTGATCTGCGAGCCGAAGATGCTCTTGGCGACCTTCGCGGCCTCGGGATCGTAAGCCTGGACGGCGGCGCCGGCTTCCAGCAGGCCCTGGATGAGCGGGATTGCGGGGGCTTCCCGCATGTCATCGGTGCGCGGCTTGAACGCCAGTCCCCAGATTGCGATCCGCCTGCCCTTCAGGGCGCCGAAATGCCCCTCCAGCTTCTTCAGCAGGCGCAGCTTCTGGCGCGCGTTCACGGCTTCGACCGCCTCGAGAATCTCGAACGCGTAGTGCTTGTCGGCCGCGAACCGCAGCATTGCCTTCACGTCCTTTGGGAAACAGCTTCCACCGTACCCCACACCCGGAAAGAGGAAGGACGGCCCGATGCGCCGGTCCGCCGCGACGGCCCGGCGGACCTGATCGACGTCGGCGCCCACGGCTTCGCAGACGTTCGCCACCTCGTTCATGAACGAGATCCGGGTCGCCAGCATCGCATTTGCCGCGTACTTGCAGAGCTCTGCGCTCGGGCAGTCCATCAACATCACCGGGGCCCCGGTTCGCGTGAAGGGCGCGTACAGCTCCTTCATCATGTCGGCGGCCCGGGGATCCTCAGCGCCGATCACCACGCGGTCCGGCTTCATGAAGTCCTCGATCGCCGCGCCCTGTTTCAGGAACTCGGGGTTGCTGACCACGCTGAACGGGTGCGTGGTTTCGCGGCGGATGACGTCGCGCACCTGCGCGGCCGTCCCGACCGGCACCGTGCTCTTGTTCACGATCACCGTGTAGCCGTTCATCGCGCGGGCCGTTTCGCGGGCCACGTCCAGGACGTGCTTGAGGTCGGCCGAGCCGTCTTCGCCGGTGGGCGTGCCGACGGCAATGAAGACGATCTGCGCCTGTCGCACGCCGCGCGCGAGCTGGGTCGTGAAGGTCAGCCGTTTCTCGGCCCGGTTGCGGCGGACGAGCTCCTCGAGGCCGGGCTCATAGATCGGGATCTTTCCGCGCTGGAGCAGCCGGATCTTCGCCGGATCCTTGTCGACACAGACGACCTCGTTGCCGTTTTCGGCGAAGCACGCGCCGGCCACGAGGCCCACATAACCAGTCCCAACGACCGCGATTTTCATCCGAGCCCTTTCTCAGGGGTATATAAACTGCTAAAGCTAACACAGCCGAAAAAAGCGTGTCAATCTATTGAACGGCAAGGATTTGGCGCGCTTGCCCTGTGCTACGATTTGCCGCGCGTGCGGATTCTCCTCGACTATCGCCCGGCCTTGACGGCCCGCACCGGCGCCGGCGAGTACGCCCACCATCTGGCGACGTCACTGGTCCCCCGGCTCGCGCCCGCGGATACCCTGACCGTATTCTCGAGCTCGTGGAGGGACCGCCTGCCCCGCGATGCCGTTCCCGGCGCGAGGCACGTCGATGCGAGGGTTCCCGTGCGGGTGCTGAACCTCGCCTGGCACCGCTTCGCCTGGCCGCCCGTCGAATGGTTCGCCGGACCGCTGGACATCGCACAGTCGATGCACCCGCTGCTCCTTCCTGCCAGAAAGGCCGCCCGGTTCATTTCCATTTACGACCTCTATTTCCTGGACCACGCGGAGCACACCACCGCCGAAATCCGACGCGACTACCCGGTACTCGTCGGTCCGCACGCCCGCGCGGCCGATGGCGTGGTCGTCATTTCGAGCTACACGAAGGAGCAGGTGCAGGAGCGGCTCGGCGTGCCCGCGGACCGCATCGTGGTGTGCCCGCTTGGCGCCCCGGCCTGGCCGGCCCGGACCGCGCCCTCGCCTGACGGTCCGATCCTGTTCGTCGGAACGATTGAGCCGCGCAAGAACGTGCTGGGGCTGCTCCGGGCGTACGAGACGCTCCTTGCGCGATTGCCCGATGCCCCACCGCTGGTGATCGCGGGAAGGGCCGGCCGTGGTTCCGACGCGGTCTACGAGCGGATTTCCCAGGCGCCGCTTGCCGGACGAGTCCGCGCGCTGGGATACGTCACGGACGCGGAACGGCAGCGACTCTACGCGCAGGCATCGCTGCTCGTGCTCCCGTCGTTCGAGGAAGGCTTCGGCCTGCCGGTGCTCGAAGCGATGACCGTCGGGGTGCCGGTCGTCGCGGCGCGCCGGGGCGCGCTTCCCGAAGTGGCCGGTGAGGCCGGCAGACTCGTCGACCCTGACGACCCTGACGCGATTGCGGGAGCGATGGAGGAGGTCCTGACCAGCGCCGGCCTGCGCGCAAGGTTGACGGAGGCCGGAATCCGCCGCGCGACCCAGTTCACCTGGGACCGGAGCGCGGCGCGGCTGTATTCCGCCTACCAGGCCGCGCTGGAACGACGGGGAGCGCGCGGATGACCTCGCCCGTCCGCATCGGCGTCGACGCGCGCGAGCTGCTGGGCGAGTCCACCGGCGTCGGCCGCTATCTCGGCGAGCTGATGCGCCGGTGGACGAGCGGCGACACCGGTTGCCGGTTCGTCCTCTATGCGCCGGCGTCGCCGCAGGTGGCGCTGGCGGCCGTGGAACACCGCGTCGGTGGACGCGGGACGGGGACCCTGTGGGAGCAGACGTGGCTTCGGTGGACCGTGAAGCGGGATCGCCCCGACGTGTTTTTCGCCCCTGCGTACACCGCTCCGCTTGGCACCGGCGTGCCGGTCGCCGTCACCGTTCACGACATCTCGTTCATCGCGCATCCCGAATGGTTCCGCGTGCGCGAGGGGGCCCGGCGCCGGTGGCTGACGCGCCGCGCCGCGGAAACCGCCGCCGTCATCCTGACTCCGTCCCGGTTTTCGCGCGACGAGATTCGCCGGCACCTGCGCATCGACGAGGGCCGCATCCGGGTGATCCCTCAAGGCCTGACACCGCGCGCGGCCGCCGCTCCGCGCGAGCCGGCTCCGCGCGGGACGGGTGAAGGCACCGTGCTCTACGTGGGCTCCGTGTTCAATCGGCGCCGCGTGCCCGATCTGATCGCCGCGTTCGCGCGCGCGACCCCCGACCTCCCGCGCACGCGCCTCGTCATCGTCGGAGACAACCGCACGTGGCCCCCCGAGGACCTGCGGGCGTTCGCGCGCAAGGAAGGCATCGAGCGGCGGACGGAATTCCTGGACTACGTGGCGGATGCGCAGCTCGCGGCGCTCTACGCGCAGGCGTCCGTCTTCGCCTTTCTGTCGGAATACGAGGGGTTCGGGTTCACGCCGCTCGAGGCGCTGGCGGCCGGTGTGCCCGCGGTGCTTCTCGACACGCCGGTCGCGCGCGAAGTCTGCGGCGACGCGGCCGTGTACGTCGCGCGCGATGATATCGACGGCGCCGCTGCCGCGCTGCGGCGCTTTCTCACCAGCCCCGACGCGGCAAGCGACACCCTCGGCCGCGCGCCCGCCGTCCTCGCCCGCTATTCATGGGACCGCACCGCGGCGGAGACCCTGGACGCCCTGACGAGGATCGCCACGCGATGACGACACTCTCCATCGTCATCGTGAGTTACAACGCGCGCGCCGATCTCGAGAGGTGCCTGCGATCGCTCGCGGATGCTCCGCCGGCGATCCCGCACGACATCGTCGTCGTGGACAACGCGTCGAGCGATGGGAGCGTGGAGGCCGTCTCGGGACGGCGCGGGCCTCTCACGGTCATCCGGCAATCCGTCAACAGGGGATTTGCCGCGGCCAACAACGTCGGGATCAGGGCGACCGGCGGCGAGCTGGTCCTGCTCCTCAACAACGACACCGTCGCTCCGCCCGGCGCGATCGACCGGCTGGTCGGGCGGCTGCTCGCCGAGAGAGCGGCGGCCGCCGCCGGGCCGCGCCTGGTCGACGCCGACGGCATCGCCGAGCTGTCCTTCGGCCGGATGCTCTCGCCGCTGACGGAGCTGCGCCGGAAGATCGTCACCGCGCTGCACGATCGGCGCGTTGGGCCGGTGTCGCGCTGGGTCGACCGGGCGACGCGGCAGGAGCGCTTCGTGGACTGGGTCAGCGGCGCATGCCTGCTGGTCCGCCGGACGGCCGCGGAAGAAGCTGGTCTGCTCGACGAGCGCTTCTTCCTCTACACGGAGGACGTCGACTTCTGCGCCGCGATCCGGGCGCGGGGGGGCCGGATCCTCTTCACTCCGGCCGCGGAAATCGTGCACCTCGGCGGCCGATCGCGGCTGTCGGCCCCCGATCGCATGAGCGCCGCCTATCGCCGCAGCCAGATTGCGTTCTACGAGAAACACCATCCGGCCTGGGCGCCCGTCCTGCGCGCTTACCTTCGCCTCAAGGGCCAGTTGCCCGTCTCGCGGTAGAATCCGCCGGAGCGGCGCGGGGCGATGGGGCCCCGCGAGCGACGGCGATAGGGGGTCCGGCGGGGCGAAGCCCCCGGGTTAAAATTTGAGGGTCGCCATTGACGCGCGCAAGCTGCGCGACTACGGCATCGGCACGTACGTCCGCAACGTGCTGCGTCACCTGTCGCGTCTGGACCACGAGACCGAGTACGTGCTGCTCTGCCGTGCGGAGGATTGCGAGGTCGCCTCCCGGCTCGGGGAGAATTTCCGCGCCGTTTCCGAGCCGGCGGGCGCCTACTCTTTCCGAGAGCAGCTCACGGTGCCGCTCGATCTGCGCCGTGAACGAATCGATCTGTTTCACGCGCCGCACTACGTCCTGCCCCTGTTGACGCCGTGCAAGTCGGTCGTCACGATCCACGACTGCATCCACCTGCGCTTTCCACAGTACCTCCCGAACCGTCTCGGGTACGCGTACGCCCGCGCGTCGCTCTGGGTGGCGACGCACCGATCGAACCGCGTGCTGACGGTCTCGGAGGCCTCGAAGCGCGACATCCTGCGCTACTTTCACGTGCCGCCGTCGAAGATCGACGTCATCTACAACGCGATCGACGAGCAGTTCGGCGAGACGCCGTCCGACGAGGAGGTGGCGCGGGTCCGCGAGCGCTACCAGCTCCACGATCCGTTCGTCCTGTACGCGGGCAACATCAAGCCGCACAAGAATCTCGAGCGGCTCATCGAAGCGTTCCACATGCTGCGCAAGGAACGCGCCGACAACGTCCGGCTGCTGATCATCGGCGACGAGATCTCGAAGTATGCGACCCTCAGACGCGCCGTGCACAAGTACAAGCTCCACAAGCACGTGCGCTTCTTCGGGTTCGTGCCCGACAAGACGCTCGCCGTGCTGTACCGCCTGGCGAGGGTGTTCGTGTTTCCGTCTCTGTACGAGGGATTCGGCCTGCCGCCGCTCGAGGCCATGGCGAGCGGGACACCGGTCATCACGTCCAACGTGTCGTCGCTGCCCGAGGTCGTCGGGGACGCGGCGATCCTCATCGATCCGTACCGTTCCGAGGACATTGCGGAGGCCATGCGGCGGGTCCTCGACGACCCGTCGCTGCGCGACGATCTCCGGCGCCGCGGCTACGCGCGCGCCCGCGAATTCTCCTGGGAGCGATCCGTCAAACGGATCCGCGAGATCTACGAGCAGGTGCTCGCCGAGTGAACGCCAGCGCGCCACGCGTCGCGATCGTCCACGACTGGCTGACGGGCATGCGCGGCGGCGAGAAGGTCCTCGACGCGATCTGCGAGCTCTACCCGGACGCGCCCGTCTACGCGCTCGTTCGGGTTCCGGGGTCGGTGTCCGCCCGGATCGAGGCCCACCCGATCAGCACCTCGCCCGCACAGGCCTTGCCGCGCGCCGGCCGTTTCTACAGGCAGTACCTGCCGCTCTTCCCCACGCTTGTCGAATGGTTCGATCTCGATCGCTACGACCTGGTCATCAGCAGCAGCCACTGCGCGGTCAAATCCGTAATCCGCCCGGGGCGCGCGCGTCACCTGTGTTACTGCCACTCGCCGATGCGATACGGCTGGGATCAGTTCGGCGCGTATTTCAGTCCGGCTCAAGTCGGCCTATGGGGTCACCATGCTGCCCGCCACGTCATGGCCGGGCTGGCCCGGTGGGATCGGGCAACGGCGCACCGCGTGGACCGCTTTCTTGCGAATTCTCAATATGTTGCGGGCAGAATTCGCCGATACTATAATCGCGGATCGACCGTAGTGTATCCTCCAGTGGACACGTCATTTTATCGGCCCGGCCCGGCGCCGCAACCGCGGAGCGGGTTCCTGGTCGTGTCCGCCCTCGTCCCCTACAAGCGGGTTGAGGTCGCGATCGAGGGCTGCCGGATGGCGGGAGTGACGTTGAAGATCGTTGGACGCGGTCCTGAAGAGGCGCGGCTGAAGCAGCTCGCGGGTCCGGAGGTCGAGTTTCCGGGCTGGCGCAGCGACGAGGAGATCCTCGCGTTGTATCGCGGCGCCGAGGGGGTGCTCCTGCCAGGAATCGAGGACTTCGGGATGGTTCCGGTCGAGGCGCAGGCCTGCGGCACGCCGGTCGTGGCGCTCGATGAGGGCGGAGCCCGCGAAACGGTCGCGGACGGAGTCACCGGCGTGCTCGTCGACACCGATTCGGCCGAGGCGTTCGCGGCCGGCCTCGCGCGGCTTCGCGATTTGCGCCTCGACCCGGCCGCGATCCGCGACAATGCCCGCCGGTTCTCACGCGAACGCTTCATGAGCGAGTTCAAAGCGGCCGCGGCCGACCTCCTGGAGACGTCCCGATGATCCGGCGGTACAACCGCCTGCTCGCGCTCTATTTCGTCATCACCGACGCGGCGCTCAGCATGGCCGCGTTCGTCCTCGCCTATGTCATCCGTTTCGACCTGCTCGTCTCGATCATTCCCGTCACCAAGGGTTTTCCGCAGTTCGAGCACTACCTCAAGATGCTCCCCTTCATCCAGGGGATCGTCCCGGTCGCGTTTTTCGTCCAGGGGCTCTACCACCTGCGGCGGGGCCGATCGCGCGTCGACGACTTCTTCGCGGTGTTCGTCGGCAGCATCCTCGCCGTGGTGATCGGCATCGGCGGGACGCTGTACTTCAACACGTACTGGGTGCCGCCCGATCTCAAGGAAAAAGGGGTCTTCGAGATCTCCCAGATCGTCTGGGCGGTGTACCTCGTCCTGAGCGTCGTGTTCACCTACACCTCGCGCGAGATCGTCCGCGAGGCGCTCGAACGCCGCTGGCGCGCGGGCATCGGCCTGAAACGCGTGCTGATTGCCGGGGCCGGCGACCTCGGGCGCATGGTGGCCGACAAGGTGCTGGAGCACCGGGAGCTCGGGTTCAAGGTCATCGGATTCGTCGACGACCGCGACGGCGATCACATCGGCTATCGCGGCCTGCCCGTGCTTGGCGGCGTGGCCGAAGCCGACGAGATCATCCGCCGCGAGAAGATCGACCACGTCTACGTCGCCCTGCCGCTCGAAGAACACGTGAAGATGCTCGGCATCGTCGAAGCCACCAGCCGCGAGGGTGTCGACGTGCACGTGGTCCCCGATCTGCTGCAGTTCATCGCGCTGCGCGCGCGGCTCGAGAATCTCGACGGCGTTCCGATCATCAGCCTCAACGACGTGCCGCTGCGCGGCTTCAACAGCGTGCTGAAGCGCGCGATCGACATCGCGATTTCCGCGGCCGCGCTCGTGGTGGCGTCCGTCCCCTTCGGGATCATCGCGCTGCTCGTGCGGTACACCTCGACGGGGCCGGTGTTCTACCGGCAGGAGCGCATGGGGCTCGACGGCAAGGCGTTCGACGTCTTCAAGTTTCGATCGATGCACGAGGGCGCCGAGGACGAGACCGGACCGATCTGGGCGCGCGACAACGACCCGCGCTGCACGCGGGTCGGCACGTGGCTGCGCCGCACCGACCTCGACGAGCTGCCGCAGCTCTGGAACGTCCTGCGCGGCGACATGTCGATCGTCGGCCCGCGCCCCGAGCGCCCGTATTTCGTCGAGCAGTTCAAGCACCGGATCCCGCAGTACATGCTGCGGCACAAGGTCAAGGCCGGCATCACCGGCTGGGCGCAGGTCAACGGCTGGCGCGGCAACACGTCGCTCGAAAAGCGCATCGAATACGACCTCTACTACATCGAGAACTGGTCGGTCGCGCTCGACATCAAGATCATGTGGCTGACGATCCTGCACGGCCTTCAGAAGCACGCGTACTGACGCTTGCCAGTTGTGAGTTATCAGTTATGAGTTATGAGTGGCTCAGAACTCACAACTGAAACTCACAACTCAAGACTCAGAACTCAAAACTAATATGCGAAGAATCGTCATCACCGGAGCCGCCGGCTTCATCGGTTCGCATCTGTCGGAAGCGCTGCTCGATCGCGGCTGCTCCGTGATCGGGATCGACAACCTGCTCACGGGCGACATGGCGAACATCGCGCATCTCGCCAACCGGGACTTCCTGTTCATCAAGCACGACGTCACCAACTACATCCACGTCGAGGGACCCGTGTACGCGGTGCTGCACTGGGCGAGCCCCGCGAGCCCGATCGACTATCTCGAGCTGCCGATTCCCACGCTGAAGGTCGGCGCGCTCGGGACCCACAAGGCGCTCGGCCTGGCAAAGGCCAAGGGGGCGCGGTTCGTCCTGGCGTCGACGTCCGAAGTGTACGGCGACCCGCTCGAGCACCCGCAGAAGGAGACGTACTGGGGCAACGTCAATCCCGTCGGTCCGCGCGGCGTGTACGACGAGGCCAAGCGGTTCGCCGAGGCGATGACGACGGCCTATCACCGGTATCACGGCCTCGACGCGAAGATCGTGCGCATCTTCAACACGTACGGGCCGCGGATGCGGCTGCACGACGGCCGCGCGGTGCCCGCGTTCATGAGCCAGGCGCTGACCGGCGAGGACATCACGATCTTCGGCACCGGCCAGCAGACGCGCAGCTTCTGCTACGTGAGCGATCTCGTCGACGGCATCATCCGGCTCATGGAGTCCGACGTGAACGATCCGGTGAACATCGGGAACCCGCAGGAGATGACGATCGAGGACATCGCGCGCGCCATCCTGCGGCTGACCGGATCGTCGAGCCGGATCGTCTACCGGCCTCTGCCGGAGGACGACCCGAAAGTGCGTCAGCCTGATATCACGCGGGCGCGCACGCTGCTCGGGTGGGAGCCGAAGGTCGGCCTCGAGGAAGGACTCACCCGCACGCTCGACTATTTCACGACGAAGCTTCAGCGCGCGTGAGCCGGGTCAGTGTCCGATCCGGATGACCTTCACGCCGTAGTGGAAGGCGGAGACGATCGTGATCGCGAGCGACGCGTACACGAACGCGCCGACGAGCGGCGAAGGCTGCCCGAGGTAATTGAAGTACAGCGTGATCGCGCCCGTGAGCACGTAGGTGGCCGTCGCAATCTTCCCGTAAATCGACGGGCGGAAGGTTCGCGGCCCGATTGCGAGGTTCACCACCGCGGCCGTCAGCACGATCGCGATATCCCGGCTGAGCACGAGCACGGTGAACCACAAGGGCAGCCGGTTGGCCGACCCGATGTCGGGAAGCGTCAGCATCACGAACATCGTCACGAGCAGGAGCTTGTCGGCCATCGGATCCAGCCAGGCCCCGAGCGTCGTCTTCTGCCCGCGGGCGCGCGCGAGCAGCCCGTCGAACATGTCGGTGAGCCCCGCGGCCAGGAACGCCGCCAGCGCCCAGCCGCGGTAGCCGTACAGGAGAAGGATGACGAAGGGCGGAATGAGGAGCATCCGCAGGATCGTCAACTGGTTGGCCGCCGTGAGATTCATCGCCCCGTCCGGCTGGAGAGCTCGTCCAGCTTCTTCACCGCCGCCACGGCCTCTGCGCCGGTGACGGGACGCGACAACTGGAAGCTGCCGTCTTCGAGCGTCGTCATGACGCCCGCCTGGACGGCCAGCGATGCCGCGGGATAACTGAGATGGCCCTGCGAAAGGTCCGGGAACCTGCGACGGGCGCTGCGCCATGCAGCGGCCGCCGCCGGCTTCTCCGCCGCGATGAGCGACAGGACCCGGCTGGCCGCCATCGCCAGATCGCCGCGGCGAACGACGGCGTTGGGCTGGAACGTGTGGTTCGGGTACGCGTCCATGATGCCTGCGCGGGTGACGGACAGGATCCAGGGCGCCGCCCAGTTTCCGCGCGTGTCGGAAATGATGGCGGCGTTCCCGCGGGGGGCGCGCTTCAGCAGCGCGTCCAGCCGCACGCCGACGAGCGCGGCGAGCTGCGCGCGGGTCACCGACGGCGCGGTTTCGATCGAGCGGTACTCGGGTGGCATGGCCGCAAACGCGATCGTCTCGGCCAGCGCATCGATGCGCGCGTCGATCGCGGGATTCGGCTCCAGCGCCACGGCGGCGCCGTACACGTCGATGGCCTTCGCCATCTCCCCCTGGGCCTCGTAGGTCTCGGCAATCGCGATGAGGTTGCGCGGATCGTTCGGCTCGAGCGCGCTCGCCTTCTGCGCGTGTTCGAGCGCCGCGGCCATGTTGCCTTCGCGGCGATCCACCGCCGACAGCTCCCGATACAGAAACGGGCTTTGCGGGGACCTGGCGAGCGCCCGTTCGTACGCCGCCCGGGCCTCCGGAAGCCGGCCGGCTTCGCTCGCCTTGCGTGCCGCGGCGACTTCTTCCTGGACTTCGCGGAAGCGCAGCACCTCGATGCGGCTCCCGAGAGCGGTGAGCGAAGGATCGGCGGACACGGCCGCCTGGAAACTCGCCAGGGCCTGCTCGCGATTGCCGAGCGACAGCAGGGCTTCTCCCCGGCCGGCGAGCGCGGGGGCGTAGGTCGCGTCGGGCGCCAGCGCGCGATCGAAATGCGCGAGCGCCGCTCTGGCGTCCTTCCGTGCGAGCGCCACATAGCCCAGCCCCGCTTCGGCCGGATAGAATCCCGGCGCCTCTTTCACGGCGGCGGCGAAGCTGCGGTCCGCGGTGCGCAGGTCGCCTGACTGAAGCGCGTTCCATCCGGTCAGGTGGCGCTCGAGCGGCACGCGCCCCGCCATGCCGGCCGGCGGCGCCGGATACACGAATTCGGGAAAGCGGGCAGCTCCGGCGACCGGGGCCGTCACGACCGCCGTTTTCGGCGCACACGAAGCTGCCGAGAGCAGCATAGCGGCGACAGCCGCAGCCACACTGAGACGCCCCCACGGTTTTCTCGCCGGTCTTCTTTCGTCGTGCACTTCGCGATCTTCGTGTGACTTCGTGCTCAGCAAAACCGTTCGGTTCGTGGCAGCGTGGGGGTAAAAGGCGTTCATCACTGCCTCTCCGCCGCAGTGTAGCGGTCGAGCACCCTTCGTGGAACCTCCGCTTCGATGGCGATGCGGCCGTCGGTCGAGACGTGTCGGAGGATCCGGCCGACGCGGTACAACTGCGCGATCCGCTCCCGGTCCTCGCCGCTCGCGGAATCGAACGCCAGCGTGACGCGGACGGTGTCGAGCGCCAGGCGGCTCTCCATGGCCGCGATCAGCTCGTCGCGCCCCTCGCCGGTGCGTGCGGAGACGGCGAGCGCGGCGGGATGGACCGCGCCGATCCGCGCGCGCTGGTCCGCGTCGAGCAGATCGCGCTTGTTGAAGACCTCAATGGTCGGCACGCGCCCCGCCCCGACCTCTTCGAGCACGCCGTGGACGGCGTCGATGTGGCGCTGCAGCTCCGGGCTGGCTGCGTCGATCACGTGCAGCAGCAGATCGGCCGCCGCGACCTCCTCGAGTGTCGCGCGGAACGCGGCGACCAGCGAGTGCGGGAGCCGTTCGATGAATCCGACCGTATCCGACACCAGCAGCTCGCGCCGATCCGGCAGCCGCACCTTGCGGACGAGCGGGTCGAGCGTGACGAACAGCGCGTTGGACACGACGGCCCGATCGCCCGTCAGCGCATTGAACAGCGTCGTCTTCCCCGCGTTGGTGTAGCCGACGAGCGCCACGACGGGCACCGCGGTCTTGTGGCGCCGGTCGCGAAGCTGCGTGCGGCGGCGCCGCACGGCGTCGATCTCCTTCGAGAGGATGCTGATGCGGTGGCGGATCCGCCGCCGGTCCGTTTCGAGCTTCGTCTCGCCGGGCCCGCGGGTGCCGATACCGCCGCCAAGGCGCGACAGCGCGGCGCTCGAGCCCACCAGCCGTGGCATCAGGTACTTGAGCTGCGCGAGCTCCACCTGGAGCTTGCCTTCCCGTGTGTGCGCGCGCCTTGCGAAGATGTCGAGAATCAGCTGCGTGCGGTCGATGACCTTTCGCTCGATGGCTTTCTCGATGTTCCGCAGTTGCGCCGGGCTCAGCTCGTTGTCGAAGATGACGACGTCGACGCCGAGCTCGTCGCACGAGGCCGCGAGCGACGCGACCTTGCCGCTGCCGAGGAACGTGGCCGGGTCGGGCCTGGCGCGCTCCTGCAGCACGCGGAGCACGACGGTGGCGCCCGCCGCCTCCGCGAGGCCGGCAAGTTCGTCGAGTGAGTGTTCGGGATCGAAGTAGCGCGACGAACTGTTGAAGAGTCCGACGAGCGCGACACGCTCCTGTGAACCGGAAGCGTCCGGGCCGCGAGCCGAATGGCGCATCACTCCACGGATCTTAGCACGCGGTCGAATGGGATCGCGCCGGCGCGCACGAGCGACGGGCGCCCGCTGCGCATGTCGACGATGGTTGATGGCGGGCCGCCGGGCGCCTCGCCGCCGTCGAGCAGCAGATCGAGACGCTCGCCGAGCGCGGCGGCGACCTCGTCGGGCGAGGCCGTCGGGGGATGGCCGGACAGGTTCGCGCTCGTGGCCGTGATCGCGAAGCCGAGTCCCGCGGCAAGCGCGCGCGCGACCGCATGATCCGGCACGCGCACGGCGACGGTCGTGCCGCCGCCCAGCGCCCGGCGGGATACCGGATCGCGCGCCGGCACGACGAGCGACAGCGCCCCGGGCCAGAACCGCGTCGCCAGACGCCATTCGGCGGGTCCGATGTTCCCCGCGAGCGATGCCTGCTCCGGGCTCGCGGCGATGAGCGGCAGCGCGGCGGCGGCGGCGCGGCCCTTGATCGCGAACAGCTTCCTCACCGCATCGTCGCGCCTCGGATCCACGGCGAGACCATACAGGGTGTCGGTCGGGTACGCCACGACGCCGCCCGCGCGCAGGACCGCTGACGCGGCATCGATGGCCGCCTGCTCACCCGATGCGACGCGCACGCGCACCATGGGTTTACAGCTCCTCCGTTGCCGGCGCGGCGGCTTCGACGAGCGGCGTGGTGATCATCAGCCGCGACACGATCGCCGCAAGCGCGAGCAGTCCCACGAAATCGAGCGCGAAGACCGCGCGGATGCTGGTCGCGGCGAGAAACCCGCTGACGATGGGGCTGATTGCCAGCCCTGTCAGAGAGGCGGTCGTGAGGAGGCCGAACCCCGCCCCGCGCGCGCCGGGCGGCATGACGGTGCTGGCGGCCGTGTAGGAAGCGGTGGTCGCCACGCCGATCGCCACGCCGAAGATCGGCGTGCCGAGAACGAGCAGCCACGTTCCGCCGGCCGCGACGTACACGAGCGCGCCGACCGAACCCGCCGCCACGCTGCCCGCGATGACCGCGCGCGCGGACGCGCGCCGCAGCAGCCGGCCGCAGAAGTGATGCCCGAGCGCGCCAGCCGCCGCGGCGATCGAAAAGAGAACGCCGGCGACGATCGGCACCCGGTCGAGCGGCGTCCCGAGCTCCTTGACGTACAGCGGCAGCACCGGGCCGAAGCTGCGGTCGATGAACTGCAGCCCGAAGATGACGGCCATGAGCAGCATGAAGTTCTCGAACGCCAGCACGTTCCGGAACGTCACCCGCCGCGTCGATGCCCCCGCGTCCTCGTGGCGCAGCGGCGGCTCCGTGTAGAAGAAGAACACGAGCACCACGGCGACGAGATAGAACGTCGCGGTGACGAGAAAGGCGTTGCGCAGGCCCGCGATCTGCGCGATCGCGCCGCCGGCAATCGGGCCGATCGCCGGGCCGAGCCGCTGCGCCGTCTGGACCAGCCCAATCGCGTTCGCCATGCGGTCGCGCGGCGCCGAATCGGCCGCCATCGTCAGGGTCAGCGCGCCGTAGCCGGCAAACAGCCCCTGCACGGCCCGCAGCGCGAACACGTGCCAGGCCTCGGTCACGATCGCCATCGACGCCATGACGAAGACGAAGCTGACCAGGGAGCGCTCGACCATGATCTTGCGGCCGTAGCGGTCCGCCAGCCGTCCCCAGAGGGGGGCCATGATCGCCGTGATCGCCGGCGTCACGCCGAGGCTCAGGCCGGACCAGATCGCGATGGCGCCGACATCGGTGACGCCAAGCTGCTGGAAGTAGAGCGGCAGGAACGGCATCACCAGCGTGAAGCCGGTGAAGCCGACAAAGCTGGCTGCAGTAACGGCGAAAAGGTTCCTTTGCCAACTATGTGTCATTGCCGACCGCCGAGTGCAGAGTGCCGATTAACGGATTGCCGATGGGAGAATGTCGATCGACGGACGGACGATTGTCGATTGGAAAGCGCCAATCAGCACTCGGCAATCCGTCGATCGGCAATCCCTCAATCCTCTTTCCGTCAATCGGCAGCCTGCACGCGCCGATCGGCACTGACACGCGATCAGAACCTTACCCTCACCATCCGGGTCTGCTCGACATGTATCGTGTCGATGAAGCGTATCCGGGCCGGGTTGCTCTGCATGACGATGGAACTCGTGCGAACGCCGTCGCCGAAGAAGCGCACGCCCTTCATCAGGCTGCCCTCGGTGACGCCGGTCGCGGCGAAGATCATGCTCTGCCCGGATGCCAGGTCCTTCGAGGTGTACACGCGCGTGAAATCGGTGATGCCCATCGCGCGGCAGCGCTCCTCGTGCTCGGGCTTGCTGACGACGAGGCGCGCGAAGATCTCGCCGTTCAGGCACCGCATCGCGGCCGCCGTCAGCACCCCTTCGGGAGCGCCGCCCGTGCCCATCACCGCGTGCACGCCGGAGCCGACGACGGCCGCCGCAATACCCGCGGAGAGATCGCCGTCGCCGATCAGTCGGATGCGCGCGCCGGTCGCCCGAATCTCGTCGATGAGCTTTTCATGCCGCGGCCGGTCCAGCACGACGACCACCAGGTCCTCGACGTCGCGCTCGAGGCAGCGCGCGATGGCGCGCAGATTGTCGGCCACCGACGCATCGAGGCTGACCGCCCCTTTCGAGCTGGGACCGACGACCAGCTTTTCCATGTACAGGTCGGGCGCGTGCAGCAGCCCGCCGCGATCGGAGGCCGCAAGCACCGCAATCGCGTTGGGCGCCCCGGTCGCGCAGAGGTTCGTTCCTTCCAGCGGGTCGACGGCGATGTCCACCTGCGGGAGGTTCTTGCTGTTGCCGCCCTTGGCCGCGAGACCGACCTTCTCGCCGATGAACAGCATCGGCGCCTCGTCGCGCTCCCCTTCGCCAATCACGATCGTGCCGTCGATTGGCACGGTGTCCATGCACTTCCGCATCGCTTCGACCGCGACTTGATCGGCCTTGTGCCGGTCGCCCTGCCCCATCGTGTGGGCGCACGCGATGGCCGCCTCCTCGACAACTCGAAGGAATTCCAGAGAGAGATCAGGTTCCATGATTATGTCGTTCTGATTGGCGGCAGCTCGCACCGCGTGGGACGATCCTGCCGGAGGCCGAGCGCGTAGTCGGCCTGCATGATTTTGTGAATCTCGCGCGTGCCTTCGTAAATGACCGCCCCCTTGCAGTTGCGGTAGAACCGGCCGACGGGGTACTCGTCGGAGTAGCCGTTGGCGCCGTGCACCTGCACCGCGTCGGCGGCCGCCCGCTCGGACGCGACGGTCGCAAACCACTTGGCGAGTCCGGTCTCGCGCGTGTTGCGCAGCCCGCGGTTTTTCAGGAACCCGGCGCGCAGCCACAGGAGGCGGGCGGCCTGATAGTCCGACTCCATCTGCGCGATCATTTCCTTCACGAGCTGGTGCTCGCCAATCGGCACGCCGAAGGTCTTGCGTTCCTTCGCGTACTTCACGCTCGCGTCCCGGCACGCCCGGATCAACCCCGTCGCCCCGGCCGCGACCGTGTATCGCCCCTGGTCCAGGGCGAACATCGCAATCTTGAATCCTTCGCCGGGACGGCCGACCAGGTTCTCCTGCGGCACCTCGACCTCGTCCATCTTGAACGAGCCCGTGTTGCCGGCGAGAATCCCCCACTTCTCCTTCAGCGTCGCGCTCGAGAACCCCTTGAAGCCGCGCTCGACGATGAAGGCGCTGATCCCCGACGGGTCCCGCTGCTTCCTCTTCTCGAGGTCGGACCACGCGAAGACCAGGAAGTTGTCCGCCACATCCGCGAGCGAGATCCACATCTTCTCGCCCGTCAGGGAATACCGGTCGCCGTTCTTCACCGCGACGGTCTGAATCCCGCGGACGTCGCTTCCCGCGGCCGGCTCGGTGAGTCCATACGTCGCGATTTTCTTTCCCTGGGCCTGCGGCACGAGGTAGCGCTGTTTCTGATCTTCGCTGCCCCACGTGAGCAGCGACAGGCAGTTCAGTCCGGCGTGCACCGACATGATGACGCGCAGGGACGTGTCGACGTACTCCATCTCCTCGCTGACGATGCCGAGGCTGATGTAGTCCATGCCGGCGCCGCCGTACTCGGCGGGAACGGAGCATCCGAGCAGCCCCATCTCCGCCATCTGCGGCAGGACCTTCGGATCGAAGCGGTGCTCCCGATCGAGCTCGCGGATGCGCGGTGCGACCTCGCGCGCGGCCCATTCGCGCACGGTCTGGCCGAGCAGGCGCTGTTCTTCCGTCAAATCGAAGTCAATCATCCATGAATCCTTCAAGTGAGGCCCGTTATGCGGCGCCCCACGAGAATCGCGCTCTCGCTGCCGCATAACGGCGGCGCGCACGGCGCGCCCGCCAGGGAGCGGCGCGCGGCGTCTGGCCCCCGCGAGCGACCGAGCCGGGGTACGGGGCAGAGCCCCGGCCTGAAGATGAGAACGGCTTATTCTATTTCAGAACGGCCCGGCCCGGCGGATCGCCACCCGTGTCGAGCGGCCCGCCGACAGGCGCTCGGCCGCGCTGCCGCGGTTCACCGAGAGTTCCAGGCGATCCGAGCTGCCCAACAGCGGGCGTGCCTCGCCGGACGGGATCTCCGCATACGTCTCGACCAGCGGCCCGACGCGCGTGCCCCCGACTTGCACGTCCGCGCCGCCGGCGCCAATGAACCGTTCCAGTTCGCCGCGCCCGATGTTCGTGATCAGGTTGCCGAACCGATCCACGGCCAGCACTTCCCCTTCGAGGCGGTCCCCGAGGTCGCGCGGCTCGGGGATGTCGAGCCGGACCCAATCGGAAAGCGGGGCACCCAGCGCCGCCAGCTCGACGCCGGCCGCGAGCCACGCCGCCGCCGGCGCGAACCGGTCGCGTCCTTCGAACGTGCGGCTGACCAGCGGCGCCGCATACCGCGGATTGCTGATCTCGAAGTGTGCCTGTCCCCCTTCCGGGGCGCGCAGCACCATCGTCAGGAGGCCGTTGTCCGGGGCGACGAACCGCCGGCCGTCCGCCTCCACGGCGATGGCCCGGCGCGCCGACCCGACGCCAGGATCGACAACAGCAAGGAATACGGTGCCGGCGGGGAAGTACTGCCAGCACGCGCCGAGCTGAAGCGCGCCGCCGAGGACGTCCTGCGGGGGAATCTCGTGGGTGATGTCCACGAAGGTCGCGCCGGGACAGATGCCCAGCATGACGCCTTTCATCGCCCCGACGTAGTGGTCCGCGGTACCGAAATCGGTCAGCAGCGCGATGACGGGCATGCGGTCACGCCTTGCGGCGCAGCAGAATCTCTCTCGTATTGCTCTTGAGCAGAAAGGAATCGGACACGATCAGGCTGTCGAACATCTTGATGATGTCGCGGTTCAGGAGCGGCATCCTCGCGCCGCCGATGCCGGGGTGATACCGGTGGCGCATCGCGGTCTCGTCCACCACTTCATACTTGGTGAAGGCGGTGCGCGGGACGGCCGACGTGCAGAAGAACCCCATCACCGCGCCGCCGGGACGCAGCACGCGGACGATCTGGCGCGCGAGCAGCTGAGAGGCCGGCTTGGTGAGAAAATCAAAAAAGTCCCAGCAGAGCACGCCGTCGACGCTGGCGTCTTCGTGCCGCAGCCGCGACGGAAACGTCGCCGCCAGCGCGTCGAGCGTCCCGCCGCGCGCATGCTTGTCGTAATCGGCGAACAGGTCCTCGATGAACAGCTTGCACCCCAGACGCTCGCCGAAAAACGCGACGTTGGCGCCGATCACGGGACCGAAGTCGAGCAGGACCGGCGGACCGGGCTGACGCCTGATCGCGGAGAGAAACTTCGGGAGGGCTTTCGATGGAATGACCGGCTCTTCGCCGCGCGGAGCGGGAGCGTCGCCGGTCGTCTCTGTCTGGCTGGAGCGCTTCCCACCCCAGCGGAGAAGATCTGACAGCATAAGGTCCGGACCCCGAAGGCAGCCGCGACCTCCCCACCGGGACGCCGCGGCCGCTTCGAGACCTTACCGCGGAACGCCGGCGGGCGCCGCGGGCGCGGAGGTCGGTGCGGGCTGTGCGGCCGGCTTCGCTTCCGCCTTCTGCTCCACTTTGTTCCCGCGCTGCATGTCGATGCTGCCGCGGAAATGCGCCCCTTCGGCAATCGCCACGCGCGGCGCGGCGATATCGCCGTCAACCGACCCGTTGTCCCGGATGTCCACCTTCTCGGTGGCCGCGACGTTGCCGACGATCTCGCCGAAGATGATGACGGCCTTCGCGAAGACCTGCGCCTTGATCTTGGCGTTGGCGCCGATCGTCAGGACGTTCTGACGGAGCTCGATCTTGCCCTCGACCTGCCCTTCAATCGTGAGATCCTCGCTGCCGCTCAGCTCGCCCTTGATGACGACCGATGTGCCAATATTCACGACGTTCCTCTCTTGTCCTCGCTGAGGCTCTGAGGCCGGTGCCGGCCGGGTGGGCGCCGCCTCGGCGGCGTGTGGCGTGGAGCCATGCTGGGCGGGCGCCGGAGTCGATCCGGTCGATCCCGTCGCTGGCTTCACCGATTCATCCCGTTTCCACATGGGGCACTCTCCACCTGTCCAAGGTTGCTCGCAGGGTCACACTAGATCAAGCGGCTGGGCAGCAGGTCCCGCCAGTATACGCACGGCCGAAAGCCGCTGTCTAGTCCTTTTATTGCTGAGACTTAGCGCGAATGCTATGATCGAGGATCCGATGCGCATCTACTTCGATCACAATGCGACCACGCCGCCCGCCCCCGAGGTGATCGACGAGGTCACGTCGAGACTGGCGGCCGAGTTCGGCAACGCGTCGAGCATCCATTATTTCGGTCAGCGCGCCAAAGCGGTGCTCGATGAGGCGCGGTCGCAGGTCGCGGGGCTCATCGGTGCCGAACCGTCGGAAATCGTCTTCACCAGCGGCGGCACCGAGGCGGACAACTTCGCGCTCCGCGGGATTGCCGACGTGTCGGCCGGCCGGCTGCACCTGCTCGCGTCGGCGATCGAGCACGAAGCCGTCCTCAATACGCTCAAGGCGCTCGGCCGTCACGGGTGTCGGACGACCATCATCCCGGTGGATCAGACGGGCATCGTTCGGCCGGACGCGCTGGCGGCCGTGCTGACCGACGAGACGGCGCTCGTGTCGATCATGCACGCGAACAACGAGATCGGCACCGTCCAGCCGATCGCCGAGCTCGCGCGCATCGCGCACGCGCGTGGCGCGCTCGTGCACACGGATGCGGTGCAGTCGGCCGGCAAGATCCCGGTGGACGTCAAGACGCTCGGGGTGGATCTCCTGTCGCTGTCGGCGCACAAGTTCAACGGCCCCAAGGGTGCCGGGGCCCTCTGGATCAAGCGCGGCACGCGGCTGGCCGCCATCCTGACCGGCGGAAAGCACGAGCGCAACCGCCGCGCCGGCACCGAGAACGTGCCGGCGATTGCCGGGTTCGGCGTCGCCGCCAGGCTCGCCCGCGCGAAGCTCGCGAGCGAGGGGGCGCGGCTCGCCGCCTTGAGAAACCGCCTCGAAGAGGGCATTCTCGCGCGCGTGCCGGGCACCGCGGTGAACGGGGCCCGCGAGCCGCGCGTGCCGAACACGACCAACATCAGCTTCGAAGGAGTCGAGGCGGAGTCCCTGTTGATCGCGCTCGATCTCGAGGGCGTGGCGGTGTCCACCGGCTCGGCGTGCTCATCCGGCACGCTGGAGCCGTCGCACGTCCTGCGCGCCATGGGCCTCCCCACCCACCGCACGCAGAACTCGATTCGAATGAGCCTGGGCTTCGGCAACACCGAGGCGGAGGTCGATTACGTCGTCGAGAGGCTGGCCGGGGTGGTCGGGAAACTCCGAAGTCTGACCCGGGCGGGGCGATAGGAGAATTCACCAATTACGCCATGAGAATCGTTGTCGCCATGTCGGGAGGCGTCGACTCGTCGGTCGCGGCCGCGCTGCTCGCGCGGCAGGGGCACGACGTGATCGGCCTGTCCATGCAGCTGTACGATCAGCGCGAGGGACAGCCGCGCTTCGGCACGTGCTGCACGATTGACGACCTCCACGATGCCCGGCGGGTGGCCGCTCACATCGGCATCCCGCACTACATCGTGAACTTCGAGCGGCAGTTCTCCGAGACGGTCATTTCGAACTTCGTCGAGGAGTACGCCGCCGGGCGCACGCCCATCCCATGCGTCCACTGCAACGGCGACCTGAAGTTCGCCACGCTCGTCGCGCGCGCCGAAGGCCTTGGCGCCGATTTCGTCGCGACCGGGCATTACGCGCGCGTCGAGCGGGACGGCGCCACCGGGCGCTATCTCCTCAAGCGGGGCGTTGACGCGGCGAAGGATCAGTCGTACTTCCTGTTCACGCTCGACCAGGCGCAGCTCGCGCATGCCATGTTCCCCGTTGGCACGCTCGACAAGGCCGCCGTGCGCCGGCACGCGCGCGAGCTCGGGCTTCAGGTCGCCGAGAAGCACGAGAGCCAGGAGATCTGCTTCGTGCCCGACGGGGACCACGCCGCGTTCCTGGAGCGCCAGGGGGCCGCCGCCGCGGCCGGAGCGATCCGCGACATCGACGGACGCGTCATCGGCCGCCACGACGGCGTGCACCGCTTCACCGTCGGTCAGCGCAAGGGGCTCGGCCTCTCCTCGCCGATTCCGTTGTATGTGGTGGGGATCGACGCCGTGGCGAACACCGTCACCGTCGGCCCGCGCGCCGCGCTCGAGCAGAGCGAGCTGACGGCATCCGGCGTGAACTGGATTGCCGGTGTCGCGCCGGCGCCAGGAGCGCGCCTCACGGCGCGCATCCGCCATCGGCACCGGGAGGCGCCTGCCACGATGACGGGAATCGAGGGAGATACGGTCCACGTCCGCTTCGACGAACCGCAGTCGGCGGTCGCCCCGGGACAGGCCGCGGTCTTCTACGACGGCGACGTCGTGCTGGGCGGAGGGTGGATCGCCAAAGAAATCTGAGGTGGGTCAACTCCAAACTCCAAACTGCAAAGTCCAAACGCAAATCAAATTGCAAACTCCAAACGACTCCAAACCAGAAAATGCGACTCGAGGCGCCGCCTTTGAGCTTTTTTGGTTGTAGTTCGACGTCCGTTTGTAGTTTGAACTTTGTAGTTTGAAGTTTGAAGTTTGAGGTTCGTAGTTTGAGGTTTGTAGTTTGACGTGCGTTTGTAGTTTGAGGTTTGTAGTTTGAAGTTATCTCACTCCCCCAGGTGCTGTGGGAGTGCATCGAGATAGTGCTCGGCGTCGATCGCCGCCATACACCCTGAGCCGGCCGCGGTGACCGCCTGGCGGTACACGTGGTCCTGGACGTCACCGCAGGCGAAGACACCCGGCACGCTCGTTCGCGTCCCGGAGTGCGTCACCAGATAGCCGTTCGCGTCCATCCCGATCGCGCCCGTGAACAGCGCCGTGTTCGGCGTGTGGCCGATCGCGACGAACACGCCGTCAACCGCGATTTCCGTGCGCTCCCCCGTCTTGTTGTTGCGCAGCACCATCGCGGTGACCTCTCCCTTCGAGATCTCCTTGATGTCTTCGACATCCGAGTTCCACGCGAACGAGATCTTCGGGTTCGCGAACGCCTTGTCCTGCATGATCTTCGACGCGCGCAGCGTGTCGCGGCGGTGCACGACGGTCACGTGCGAGGCAAAGCGGGTCAGGAACACCGCCTCTTCCATCGCCGAGTCGCCCCCTCCGACGACCGCGATGGGCTTCCCCCTGAAGAAATACCCGTCGCAGGTCGCGCAGGTGGAGACGCCGTGGCCGATGAGCGCGCGCTCCGAAGGGAGCCCGAGCAGCCGCGCCGACGCGCCGGTGGCGATGATGAGCGCCCGGCTCGAGAACTCGCCGTCGTCGATCCGGATGGCGAACGGATGACGCGAGAGATCGACCGACGCGACGTGCCCGCGGATAATCTCCGCGCCGAAGCGCTCCGCCTGAGCCCGCATCTCCGTCATCAGGTCGGGTCCCATGATGCCGTCGCGATACCCCGGCCAGTTCTCGACGAGCGTCGTCAGCATCAACTGCCCGCCCGCTTCGAGCCCCTCGATGACCAGCGGTTTCAAATTCGCGCGCGCCGTGTACAGAGCTGCCGTAAGTCCGGCCGGGCCGGACCCGATGATGACGACGTTTCGTGTAGGCATGAGTGCCGATTATGAGTGCCGACGAAAGCAACGCGACGGACTCGACTCCGACTTTGACCATCGACCAACGACTATCGACTATACATGCTTATCGATCATCCGCTTGAGCGACGCCTTGTCCGCCAGGCCGACGACCTGCTCGACGATCTGCCCACCTTTGAAGAGCAGCAGCGTCGGAATGCCGCGGATGCTGAACCGGCCGGCCGCGGCCGGGTTGTCGTCCACGTTCAGTTTTCCGATGAGCATGCGCCCGTCGTAGTCCGTCGCGAGCTCGTCGATGGTCGGGCCGAGCCGTTTGCAGGGGCCACACCACTCCGCCCAGAAGTCCACGAGCACCGGCTGCGACGCCTTGATGACGGACTGATCGAAATTCGTATCGGTAAGAGTCTGTATCTTGTCTGATGCCATTGGTCCCTCAGTTTATTTCGCGGCCGCAGCCTCGACGGCCCCTTCATACACTTTGACATACTCCCGAGCCGATGCGTTCCAGGAGTGGTCCTCCCGCATCCCGGCCTGCTGCATCTTCTTCCATTCGCGAGGTTTACCGAACGCCTCTGCTGCCCGCCTGACGGCGCTGACGAGCGCCGCGGCGGTGTACTCGCGGAACTTGAACCCGGTGGCGGGCCCACGATTCTCGTCCGCGTCAGTAACGGTATCGTCGAGCCCGCCGGTCGCCCGCACGACCGGAACGGTGCCGTAGCGAAGGCTGTACATCTGGTTGAGGCCGCACGGCTCGAACCGCGACGGCATCAGGAAGATGTCCGCACCCGCTTCGATGAGATGCGCGAGCCGTTCGTCGAATCCGATCGTCACCGCCACGCGATCCGGATGAGCGGCCGCGAGCCGGCGCCACAGGTCCTCGTACCTCGCGTCGCCGCTGCCGAGCATCGCCCACGTGAGGTCGAGCGCCATCAACTCGTCGACGGCCGCCTCCATCAGGTCCATCCCCTTCTGCGACGTCA
Source organism: Acidobacteria bacterium RIFCSPLOWO2_12_FULL_66_21 (assembly GCA_001767455.1). Lineage (GTDB taxonomy): Bacteria > Acidobacteriota > Vicinamibacteria > Vicinamibacterales > 2-12-FULL-66-21 > 2-12-FULL-66-21. Next base: position 139,166 of record MELC01000024.1, on the reverse strand, counting down.
GGCGGGAGATGAGGCCGACGAGCGGCCGCGCGCGGCCGCCGGCCGGCAGCCCCAGGGACGCGAGCAACGCTTCCTTCGCCCGACGCTTTCCGGACAAAGCGTTCGCGCTGAACGGCGCCGGAATCATGGGATCGGCCGCCGGGTTCCAGCGCTCGAAATCGATGCCGTTCAGAATGCCCGTCAGCGAGCCAGCGCGCCGCGACAACACGCCGTCGAAACCAAACCCGAGCTCAGGAGTCAGCATCTCCCGCGCGTATGTCGGGCTCACCGTCGTGATCCGCTCGCTGAAGTTGATCCCTCCCTTCAGGTAGCTGATCTGCCCCCAGTACTCCATGGCCTGCAGATCGAATGCCTCCCAACCCACACCAATGCTGCTGAGCGTCGACGCGGGAAACACCCCCTGGAACGCGAGATTGTGGATGCCGCAGATGACGGGAACGCCGCCAACGACGGGGTCTGTCGAGAATTGAAGCTTCTGATAGACGGGGACGAGTCCGGCCTGCCAGTCGTGAGCATGGATGACGGACGGCCGTTCGCCGGCGCGGCGAGCGTATTCCAGGGCGGCGCGGCTGAGCACGGCGAACCGCCACGCATTGTCGGGGTAGTCCACGCCATCTGCGCCGTACAACCCGTCGCGGTCGTAAAGCTCGGGCGCGTCGATGAGGACCGCCGTCACGCCGGACGGCAACCACTGCGCACGAAACGTGACGCTCTGCGAGCGCCCGCCGAGGCTGAACGTCACCGCGTCTCCAGCGGCGTCACATTCGACTCCCCGGTACTTCGGGAGCACGACCGTGACCCTGTGGCCCAGCCGCGCGAGCGCATCCGGGAGCGCGCCGAGCACCTCGGCGAGACCTCCAGTCTTTGCAAACGGATGCGCCTCGGAGGCAACCATCAGGATGGAGAGCCTGGCGCCGCCACCCTCCACAGGCGCGGGAGAGGTCGCGGCCGTCTTGCGTGGCCTTGCCGTTGTTCTGGGTCGTGCGGGTTTTGCGGTGCTGGCGCGCCGGACGGGACTCTTCTTCTCAGCGGCTGGCGACGATGGCTTCGCGGCGGACCTGGGGATCGAACGCTTCTTCTCGGGCACGCTTCATCATCCCTCAGCGGGCGCCTCCCGTTCAACGTCGGCGGTCCCGGCGATTTGTTGCTAGAATCGCTGCCGTGGCAGATTCGCAGGCTCCTTCTCATGGCCGTTCCGAATCGCGCGAGGTGGCCGAACTGCGCCACCTGCGGCAGGAACAGCCCGATCTCGCCTCCGCGATCGACCTCCAGATCGAACTGCTCCAGGTGCAGCGGCGTGTGCAGTCGCGCGTCTCGCTGCCGTCGATCCGCCTCGATTCCGACTATCTCAACGGACTGCTGAGCGCGCCGCCGATCCTCAAGTTCGAGCAACTTCCGATCGAGTGGGGAGACGTGCGGTTCCTGCTGCGCGCAACCGGCTCGGCCATGCGCCAGCACGAGGCGCTCGACCCCGCAGACTTTCGCCATCTCGAAGCGCTGTGTCTGGATTCGACGCGGCTGCCCGCCGTGCTCCGTGGGTGGTACGACGCGCCAAAGGGCGAGAGTCCGGCGATGGACGACGAGACGGCGGCGCTGTCGGCGGTCTTTCTACAGGCGATGCGGCCGTTCCTCACCCGATCCGCCGAGGCGATCATGGCCAAAACGTCGCTCTCGGGCTGGGCGGGCGGCACGTGTCCGCTGTGCGCGGGCGATCCGGATTTCGCGGTGATTACGCCGGCGGCCGACCGGCTGCTGATCTGCGGCCGCTGCGCCGCGCGCTGGCGGTTCGACCAGCTCACGTGCCCGTTCTGCTCGAACAGCGACCGCTCGCAGATCACGTCGTTCGCCAGCCGCGACGGCCAGTACCGGCTCTATGCGTGCGACGTGTGCCAGCGGTATCTGAAGGCGTTCGACGCGCGCCGCGCGAGCCGGCCGGTCATGCCGGTCGTCGACAGCGTCGCGACACTGCCGCTCGACGCGGCAGCCATGCAGAGGGGATACAAATAAGAAGTTGGTGAATTCGTGAAGTCGTGAATTCGTGAATTGGTGAATTGCGCGAGTCCTCCGACGGACGACTCGCGCAGACAACTCACCAACTCACTAATGCACTAATTCCTGTTTCTCCGGCGTTTTCCCGAACAGTACGCCCGCCTTGTCGGAGAGCCAATTGAACAGGTGGCGCGTCTCCCAGAAGCGTCCGGTGTTCGATCGGGCGCCGAGGATCACCACTGCGACCTGGTTGCCCTGCGGAAGCCGCAGCATGGTCGCGAGGCAGTAGCCCGCCTTGCTGATGAAGCCGGTCTTCCCGCCCATCACGTCGACATCTCCCCCCAGCAGCAACCGGTTGGTGCTGTGGATCGGGATCGTGCGGCGGTTCGTCGCGACGCTGTACTGCGCCATCCGCATGATCGGCGAGATGCGCTCGTCGGCCGACGCAAACGTGATGAGCCGGGATAGATCGTAAGCGGACGAGACGTTCGCCGGGTTGAGACCCGAGGGATCCGCGAAGGTCGTGCTCTCCAGGCCCAGCTCGACCGCCTTCTCGTTCATCCGCTCCACGAACGACGCGGCGCCGCCGTGCGACACACGCGCCAGCACGCGCGCGGCGGCGTTGTCCGACGCGATCAGCGTCAGGTGCAGCACGTTGTCGAGGGTCAGCCGCTCGTTGGCTCGCAGAAACGTGGTGGAGGCGGCGTACACGTCGCTGCGTTCCACGGTCACTTCGCGCGACAGATCCGGGCTGTCCTCGAGGAAGACGACCGCGGTCATGACTTTCGTGATGCTGGCGATGGAACGCTTGTCCTGCGCGTTTTCCTGCCACAGCACTTCGCCGTTCGCCGGATTGAAGACGATGGCGGCGGCGGCCCGGATATCGGGGACGAGCTCGCCGTTGGCGTCCGTCTTGTACCGCGGCGTCATCGCCTCCTTGAGCGCGGCCATCCGGCGCATTTCACGGATGCGCGCCGCGGCGCGGGCACGCGCCAGTCGGGCCTTGCGCGCCTTGGACGCCGAGGCGGAGTACGCGGGCTTGGGCGCCTTCCGGACGCTCTTCGTCGATCGGGTAACTGTCGAGGACGGCTTACTGGTGGAGGGCTTACCGGTGGGCCGCTTCTGGGCGCCGTCCACCGGCATCGGCAGACACACGCCCAGACCCAGCAGAACAGCGAACACACGGGCAACCGACAGAGGGCGAATCAGGGCCACGAGTCCTCCGTGAGGGACATTAACGCACCGGCTGCGCTGGGAAGCGACCGCTGCGGTAGGAGTGGAGCGAAGCCAGTTTAGCAACAGAACAGCCCTCACGCAACCACTTATGTAACTGAGCCGTCAGAGTTTCGGCGCTCCTGGGCCGTTACACTCCCCTATCGGCTGAGACATTCAAACCGGGTGCCACCACAGCCATACGATGGGGCAGCTTCCAGTTGCCAGCTTCCAGTTGCCAGCTTCCAGCTTTCAGGCTCCCGCTTCCAGCTTCCAGCCGGGAGCTTCTGTGGTACTTTCTCGGCGGTAGGGACGACAGACATCAGCGATCAGCCTTGTCCCGCTGAACGCTGAGAGCTGAGAGCTGAGAGCTGAGAGCTGAAAGCTATGATGACTGACGAGTATTCAGCCCTTCGAGCCACGATTCGGGAGCGCGGAACCGCCAGGATGGTCTTGCTGCCGATCGTTTTCATCGGCTGGGCGGGCACCGCGATCGCGACCGCCGCCGTGATTACCGTCGCCGTGAGCACGCTCGTGCCGCTGCTCGTGCTCGTCGCCGGCTTCGAAGCGGTGTTCGCGCTGCACGTCAATGTCGAGCGCGTCGGCCGCTACCTCCAGGTGTTTCACCAGGACCAGTGGGAGCGGGCCGCGATGAGTTTCGGCCAGCGGTTTCCCGGGACGGGTCCCGATGCGCTCTTCAGCCGCGTGTTCGTGCTTGCCGCGTCGGTCAACTTCCTGCCGGCGGCGCTCGGCGGCGAGGTGTGGGACATCGTGGTGCTCGCGGTGCTCCACCTCCTGTTCGTGAACCGCATTCGCGTCGCCCGCGCCTTCGCCGCGCGGCAGCGCGCGGCCGATCTCGAGCGGTTCACCGCGCTTCACGAACCGCCCGCCGCCTCACCGCTGGGCTAGCGCGACGGCCAGGAGAAACGCGCGCGCGGTTCCCCGCCACGAGCCGGTCGCGTCGAACGTCTCAGCGAGCGAATGCGCGCCCGTTCCCTCTCCGCCTCCATCGATCGTGACGGCGGGCACACCCAGGCTGATCGCAATGTTCGAGTCGGTGGACCCCTCGTCGATGGTGGGCGTGATGCCCAGCGCGCGGCTTGCCGACAACGCGGCCTGGACGATCGGGGCGTCAGCGGGCACGGCACCGCCGGGCCGGCTGCCGACGATGGTCTTCTCGAGCGTCAGGCGTCCCTTGTTGCCCCAGCGCTCGTTCTCTTCCGCCAGCGCGACGTCCAGCGTCTTTAGAAACGCCGCGTCGAGCGCCGTGAGCGCGGCCTGGTCGGACGAGCGCATGTCCACTTCCATCCACGCCTCGAAGGCGATCGAGTTGACCGAGGTGCCGCCGCCGATGCGCCCCACATTGAACGTGGTCTTCGGTTGCCGCGGCACCTGCAAATCCGCGATGCCGGCGATGGCGCGTCCAAGCGCATGCGCCGGGTTGGCGATACCGAATGCCCCGTAGCTGTGGCCGCCCGGCCCCTTGAAAGCGACGCGGTATCTCGAGCTTCCCACCGCGACGTGCGTGATCCCGCTGCCCGCGCCGTCGACGGACACGAACCGATCGATGCGGCCTTTCATCTCGATGTTGAAGAGGTTCTTCACGCCCCTGAGGTCGCCGAGTCCCTCCTCGCCGACAGTCGCGACGAAGGTGATCGTCCCGGGAGTCTCGATCGCGCCGCGGTTCATCGCGCGGACAACGGCCAACAAGACCGCCAGGCCGCGGCAGTCGTCGGAGATCCCCGGTCCCTTCAGCACCGGGCCGCTCCGCGACACCCGCACGTTCGTCCCTTCGGGAAAGACGGTGTCGAGATGCGCGGAAAACACCAGACTGGGCCGCGGGGCTGCGCCGGGACGCTCGCCAATCACGTTGCCCACCGCGTCAATCCTGACGTTCTTCAGGCCCAGCGCTTGAAAGGCCTGCCGGAGCGCCTCGCCGCGCGCCTGCTCCTTGAACGGGGGCGCGGGGATCTCACAAAGCCGCACCTGATCTTCGATGACCTGCGGTTCGTCGTCGCGCAGCGCGTCCACGGCGGCCTTGATCGCCGCATCCTGCAGCAGCCGCTCGCCAATCGTCGCCGCCGCCTGCTGGGCGGATACCGGCCCGGCTGAGAGCCCGCCGGTCAGGACCAGGACGAAAAAGATCGCTCGTTTCATGACCGGCGATCGTATCCGACTTTGACCTGGACCTGACGTGCCCGTGGCCCGAGGACTTTGACTATCGACTATCGACTATCGACCGATTCGGATCCAACCGGTTGGTGTCATGGATTCAACAGCGGCGTAGTTCTTGACACTTACTCGGCCTCGCGTGCGGTACGAATCTCGCCCTTCTTTTGTTCGTTCGCGTGAGAATTCGCGTTAAAGCCTTCAGAGCGACCTCGGCGCAATCTCGAGCCAGGACGCATGCCGGGCGGCACGGTAATTGCTCAGCCCGGCGGTGGGGGCTGCTGCGATGATGAGTCTGGTCCGGCTTCTGGGGTTCACGACCTTGGCATGTGGCTGCGTCACCGGCCATTATCGCGAGGTCGCGACCAATCGTGAAATCACCTACGTCGAGGAAAAGGGGTCGACCTGCACCCAGCAGGGACACCGCCGGAACCACACGCTCGCGCCGGCGCGCGCTGCGCTCAACGTGCTGACGGCAAAAGCGTCATAACTGTCTCGACTCGGCACAGCGCCGGCCAAAAGGTCGGAAGGCTGTACACTGTCCGTCGATGCCCATCTCGGGGAAGCGTCGCGCGCTTCCGGAACCACACACCACGATCGACTCGGGCCGCGGCAAGCTCCGGTTCTTCCTCGGCGATTCCGTCGAACTTCTCGAGGCGCTGCCCGCCGGCACTGTCTCCGTCATCGTCACTTCCCCGCCGTACAACCTCGGCATCCAATACCGCACCTACCAGGACTCCCTGCCGCGCGAGCACTACCTGGAATGGACCGACGCCTGGCTGGCCGCGGCGCGCCACGCGCTGGCGGAGGACGGCAGCCTCTTCCTCAATGTGGGGGCAAAGCCGACCGATCCGTGGACGGCGATGGACGTCGCGCAGACGGCGCGGCGGCACCTGCACCTCCAGAACACCATCCACTGGGTGAAGTCGATTGCCATCGACAGGGACGCGGCCGGCGCGGCTGTCGGTCTCGACCGCGACATCGCCGTCGGTCACTACAAGCCGATTAACAGCGATCGGTTCCTGAACGACTGCCACGAGTTCATCTTCCACTTCACGGCGGGCGGCCGGACGAAGCTCGATCGACGCGCGATCGGCGTGCGCTACCAGGACGAGTCGAACATCGCCCGGTGGCGGAGCGGTGGCGACAACCGGCGGTGCCGCGGCAACGCCTGGTTCATCCCGTACGAGACGATCCAGAGCCGCGACAAGGACCGGCCGCATCCGGCGACATTCCCGCCCCGCGTGCCTGAGTACTGCTTCAAGCTGCACGGGCTGACCCGCATCACGCTCGCGATGGATCCGTTTCTCGGCCTCGGGAGCACGGCGGTCGCCGCCGCCGAGCTCGGCCTCGACTTCATCGGCGTGGAGATGGACGAGCATTATTTGAACGAAGCCGTTGAGAGAACGCGGCGCGCGCTTGTAGCGCCGCGGCTTCGCAGATAACTCCAAATTCCAAACGCCAAACTCCAAAGGCACTCCAAACTTCAAAGGCCAAACTCGAAATTTCAAAGGTAGTTTGGAGTTTGGAGTTTGAATTTGAGATTTTGAATTCGGAGTGGCTTTGGAGTTTGGCGTTTGGAATTTGGAGTTGACTGCCGTACACACGAACGGCCCTGCACACCGAAGCGTGCAGGGCCGTTCGTGGCAGTAAGGCGCTTTAGAAGCGAATGCGCGCGCCGAGCTGGATCTGCCAGCGCGAGCGCAGGTCGTCGCGGCTGAACCGGTTGAACGTCGGCGACACGAGCGTGCCGATGTTGTAGCCGGTGAGCGGCGCCGTCAACGTCACCGAGGTCGGGACCGTGCCCGGCTGCAGGATGTCGTTGAAGAACGGGTACTGGATGATCCCCTTCTTCCTGTTGACGAGGTTGATCAGGTTGAACGCGTCCAGCGTCACTTCCGTCTTGAACCGCTTGTACGGGAGCTGAATCGCCAGGCGGCCGTCCAAATGGTTGGTCCACGGCGCGCGGCACGCGTTGCGCGGGATGATCTGGCCGACGTAGCTCGCCAGGCAGTCGTCCCCGTTGATCCAGTTGATGAAGTCCTGGTAGGTGCCGCCCGTGTAGGTGAGGTTATCGTTCGCCGTCGGGATGTAGACCAGGTCGTTCGACCCGCGGGCGTCGCCGTTCACGTCGCGGCTGTACACTAGCGTGTACGGGCGGCCCGTCTGGCCCGAGTAGAACACCGAAAGGACCGGCTTCACGACTTTCCCGACCGGCACGTCGTAGCTTGCCGTCAGCGTGATGCGGTGCCCCGGATCGAAATTGGAGGTCGCGAGCGGCGCGTCGTTGGGATTGCCCGGCACGTACACGTTGCCCCAGTTCGATGCGGCCTGGTCGGAGGTGCCGTCCATGATGGTCCTCGACTTGCCCCACGAGTACGAGCCCTGCATGAACAGCCCGTGGCTGAACGGCCGCCGGATTTCGTACGAGAAGTTGTACGAGTACCCCTTGTTCGTATTCTCGAGGAGGATGACGTCGCTCAGCGACGAGATCTTCTTCGCGAAGAACTGACGTCCGCCTACGCCGGTCACGCCCGCCACCGGCTGGAAGTTCAGGTTCTGGTACTTGATGTCCTTCATCGTCTTCGACCACACGAAGTCCGCGATGCCGACGAAGCCGAACGGCAGGGTATGGTCGTACCCGAAGTTGCCCCGCAGGATCGACGGATACTTGAAGTTCGGGTCGATGACGTCAATCTCGTTCGTGAAGGATCCCGCGGCCGCCCCGGTCACGGTCGTCGGCTGTCCGAGCGGATCGGTCACGAACGGAATCTTGTTGTTGGTGTTGAACGAGGCGCCGATGCGCGTGAAATCGATGCCGGTGTTGCCGTACTGGTTCGAGATCCACACGTAGGCCGGACGGCCGGTGAACACGCCGACGCCGCCGCGCACCTGCGTGCGGCCGTTGCCCGACAGGTCGTAGTTGAACCCGACGCGCGGCGACCATTCAATCTGGTTCGGCACGACGTCGGTGGCGTACCCGAAGTTGTTGGTCGCGATCGGGTTGGCCCGCGGCGTCTTCGGGAACCGCGGCGCGTCCAGCCGGACGCCGTAGGTCAGCGTGAAGCGCGGCATGGCGCGCCACACATCGCCCGCGTAGAAGCCCCACTGCCGGACCGTGAACTCGGCCTTCTGCTGCGGATCGCTCGTCGCCGAAAAGCTGCGATCGTACGCCTGCGCGAGGCCCGCCTCGAAGTTGGCGAGGCTGGAGAAGCTGTAGGTGCCGAAGTTGTCGCGGATGAACAGGTTCTTCAGGTTGAGGAACTCGTTGTGCGTGCCGACGGTCAGCGTGTGACGCCCCTTCAGGACCGAGTAGGCGTCGTTGAGCTCCATGATGTCCTGGAAGATGGCGTTGCGCGTGGAGAACTGCTCGGTGCCGGACCGCACGTCGACGCCGGAGGCGAGCGTGACCCGCATCTGCGGGAACGGCGGCGCGCCGATCGGGTTCTCACGATGATCGCGCACGCGCGTGTAGGTGAAGCGCAGCTCGTTCACGCCCTTCCCGAACTGCGAATTGAGCTGGGCCACCGTCGAGTTCGTCTTGCTGACGTACCGGTAGAAGTTGTCGGGGGTCACGAAGAAGGTCGCCGACGGGTTGCCGATGTCGTTGAACGCATCGATGTAGTTGTGCCGGACCGTGAGCTGATGTCCCTTGGCCACGTTGAAGTCGCCGCGGAAGAAGTACTTGTTGCTGTTGGTGGCCTTCGTGAACTCGCCGCCCGGATCCGAGGCCGGCGTGTAGTTATAGAGGCTCTTCAGATCGGCGATGTACCGATCGAAGAGCGCCGGCTGCAGGAACCTCGTTCCGCCGGCATTGACGGAGAAGCCCGTCGGGCGCATCTTCCGGCCGTAATCGAGCGTGGCGAAATAGAACGCCTTGTTCTCGATCACCGGCCCGCCGAGGCTGCCGCCCCCCTGCTTGTCCTTGAAGGTCGAGATCTTCTTGTCGGTGATGCCCTTGCCGACCCAGTTCTGGTTGCGCCCGAAGAAGAAGGCGGTGCCGTGCAGCTGGTTGCTGCCGCTCTTCGTGACCGCGTTCACGCCGCCGCCGGAGAAGCCACCCTGCCGGACGTCGTACGGCGAGACGACGAGCTGGATCTCGGCGATCGCGTCCAGGCTGACCGGCTGCGTCTCGGCCGTGCCGCCGGGTGCGCCCGCGGAGCTCGCGAGCCCGAACAGGTCGTTGTTCGCGGCGCCGTCGATCTGCAGCGAGTTGTAGCGATAGCTGTTGCCCGCCACCGAGAGCACCGAGGCGCCGTCGCCCGCGCCGCTGCCCTGCGAGTTGAACAGCGGGCTGATCCGCGCGATGTCGGTGATGCTGCGCGTGATGGTGGGCAGGTTGTCCTTGACGGCCCCGGCGATGTTGTCGGCCGTGCCCGCGCGGGACAGGTCCATGACCGACGACTGCCCGACAACCTCGACCGTCTCGGTCACCGACGCGAGCTGGAGCTTGAAGTCGACCGTGCGCTCCGCGCCGAGCGCCACGTCGATGTTCTCCTGCTTGTCGGCCCTGAACCCGCTCATGTTCGCGGCGACCGTGTACGGGCCGACCCGGACATTGAGCATCGTGTAGCGGCCGGTGGCGTCGGTCACCGCCTCGTAGCTCGTCCCGGTCGGCGTGTGCGTCGCGGTCACGGTGGCGCCGGGCAGCACGCCGCCCTGCGCGTCGGTCACAACTCCCGACAAGTTTCCGGTCGTGACGGTCTGCGCTGAAGCCGGCATGCTGGCGCACGCCAGCACCAACAGGCACGCAGCAAAGCTCCAGACGGCCTTTGAACAAACGTTCATCGCGTGGTCTCCAGATAACTGTTTTGAGTTTGAAGAGATCGGCCGCGGCCCCCGCCGCAGCCGACTGGGAAGTATACAGGGAGAAGGCGCGAAAGGGGAAGGCGAAAACGGCCGGGAGCGCGGCGCCCGCGGCCGTTCATGAACACTACCGCGGACGCGGCTTCAGCACGTATTCCGTCCGATATTGGACGCTGACACCCGGGCGCGTCACCTTGACGACAATCTGACGGCGTTTCCTCGTCGGATCCGGATTGCTGGAGTAGTACCCCAATACGTAGTAGTCGCTCGTTTCCCCGTCAATCCGTTTCAGCGCCTTGTCGAAGTCGTTCCGGTTGACGATGGCGATGCCGCCGGTCAGCTCGGCGAGGACCCGCAGACTGTTCTGCGACGTGGTGATGTAGTCCTGCCACTCCGTCATGTCGACCTGTTCGTCCAGATCGGCCATGCCCACCAGGCCGCGCGGGTCGATCGTATACAGCGAGACGTTCGCCCGGTTCGCCTCGCGCGTCAGCTCCGAGAGCTGCGCCGCGAGATCCGCCATGCTGAACTGGTTCCGCCCGCCGGGCCGATCGAACGGATTGGTGTCGTCGATGCCGCCGTTGCTCCCGTCGCTGTTCGTCGGGTCGTCGCTGCTCCGCCTCTGCTGGTATCGCTCCGCTTCGTTCTTCGCGCGCGTGGTCGCGAACGGGTTGAAGTCGTACCCGTTGCTCACGTAGATGAAGGCCTTGCGGCGGTTGTGCACCTGCTCGAGGTTCTTGAGGATCTCGTACGCGGTCGAGAATGCGACGTTCGCGCGGTACTTCACCTCCGGCGGACCGTCGGCGCCTTCGGGCACGTCGAGGATCTCCGACGGCTTCAGACCCGCGCCGGAAATCTTGTTGATCGCTTCGTCCAGCCGCTTGAGATCGTAGGTCGCGTCAATCGCGATCGACGACGGCCCGGTCGACACGATGGTGAACAGATCGCCTTCGTGAATGAGCTGCTTCCTGATCTTCTTGAGCAGCTCCTTGATCCGCCCCGTGTCCCTGAAATTGAGGTGGAGGTCGTCGACGAAGATCACGAAGATGCGTCCGGACGCGTCGCTCGTCGGCTTCATCGGCGGCAGGATGATCCCTTCCTGCGGCGGAGGCGGGGGCGGCGCTTCGATGTTCATCGTGCGCCCGCCGTGCGTCAGCACGAACGTGACGACCTCCTGCTTGACGCCGTCCTCGTAGACCTCGAACTCGTTCTTCTTCAGATCGGCGACGAACTGCCCCTTCCGGTCCGACGGAATCACGTCCTGTCTGATCAGATCGAAGCTGCGTCGGATGACGGGCCGCTGCTCCGGCGTGGTCTGCACGGTCTGGGGCGGCTGCGCCGGCGGACTCGCCGGTGGCGTCTGGATGGGGGTCTGCGCCTGAAGGCCGCCGCCCAGGGCCACGAGCGCCAAGCCGGCCGACACGATCAGCTTGCGCGCAAGAGAAATAGCTTGCATGGTTCGATTATACCGACAGTTACAGCTCTTCGCCGCCATTACTTCCCGAGGGCGGCTCGCTCGGTCGGCCGCCCGTGGAGGCCGCGGTGTCTGCCGGCCCCCTGGCTGGTTTCGGCCGCCGGCGCCTCCGACGGTGGCCGATGACGCCGCGGAGCGCGTCGAAGACCGTCTCGTACTGCTCGAGTCCGGCGGTCACCTCCGCGTCGGTCACCCAGGTGTCTGGGTTAAGACGCTCGGCCTGGGTTTTCAGCTCTTCGAGCTTGACGGGATCCGAGGTCTTTTCGGCAATCCGCGTCATGACCTCGGCAAACCTGCCGCGGAGCCGCAAGAGCCCTTCGGCCCCCAGCCGGGCGAGTGCGGCCGTCATAGGCTCGTCGGCCCTCGGCGCCGCCACGGACTCTGGCTCCGCGACGGGCTCTGGTTCAGTCGCCCGCGCCGGCTCGACGGCTCGTTCCCTCCGTGGCGGGGTTTTCGGGGCGCGACGGGACTCGGCGCGCGGCTCCGGTTCCGGCGCGGGAGCCTCATCCCCCTTGAGAATGCGCGTCCAGTCGAACGACACATCCGGGTTGCTCTCTTCGATGAGGCGGATGGCTTCCTCGTCGAGCGCGGCGCGCCCGACCCGCACGCTCGGCGGCGTGCGGAACCAATAGAGGATCCGGGTGCGTCCCTTGCCGCGACGGCGCGCGCTGTGAACGACGAACGTGTTCTCGTAGCCGCGCTTGTCGCGGGAGAATCTCAGGTGCGGCAGGGCTTACTTCCCTTTCTGCGTACGAGGGGCGCTCTTCTTCGCCGCGGCGCGGGCGGGCCGGGCGATGGTCTTGCGGGCGGCCGGCTTCGTGCGCCGCGCCGCCGCGGCGCGCGCCGTTTTCGGTTCCGCCGCGCGCCGCGCGGCCGCCGCGCGCCGCGGTTCGGGGACGGGCGCGCGATGCACGAGCGTGAACCTCGTCTGGTCGCCGATGGTGTGGAAGCTCCAGATCTCCGCCACGTTGACACCGTTTTCCGCCGCGAGCCGGCGGGCGATGTCGACCGAACCGGCCGGCACGTACAAGTGAAACGGCGCCCGTGCGCGGCCCAGGTGCGCCCACTGCGCCATCGCTTCGAGATGGTTGACCGACTCGGCGGTTTCCACTTCGACGGTTCCCATCAGCTTGTGGCCGCGATCCGATGAGGTCAACACCAGGTCGGGGAAGATCTGAACCGGTCCGATGCGGACGGGCACGGTCTGGCTGTCCCCGATGTTGATGACGACGTCGTGGCGGCGCTTGAGACGGATCTGCAGGAGGCGGATGACCCGATCGTGCTCGAGTTGCTCGCGGACGGGACGCACCAATATTGGGCTCACGTGACCTCCCGAAGGACGAAAAACCTGGATGAGTCGGAAGAGAACCGTCAATTCTAGCCGCTTTTCGAGGCGATTGTATAGCGTTTTTCGCGCGCCGGCGCCTCCGGCCTTGACGCGCATGTCGTTAACGCTCAGAATGATGCGGTGATCGCGTCGGCTGACCTCCGCCCCTCCCGTTCCAGCACGCGAACGATCCTGATTGTGGACGACGATTCCTCGGTCGTGGATACGTTCTCGCGGATGCTCCAATTGGAGGGGTTCGGGGTGGCGGCGGCGCTCTCGGCGGAAGCCGGCCTCGAACTGGCCGACAACGTACGGCCCGACGCCATCATCCTCGACATGCGCATGCCGATCACCAACGGCCTGCAGTTTCTCCGGCTCGTGCGGTCCCGGCCTCATCTCGTCGACGTCCCCATCGCCATCGTCACGGGCGACTACTTCCTTCCGGAGTCCATCCAGCACGAACTGAAGTCGCTCGGCGCGTCGATCCGGTTCAAGCCGTTGTGGCTGGAGGATCTCATCGCGCTCGCGAAGATGCTGGTTTCCGCGTGAACGATCGGTTCCTCCGTGCGTGCCGCCGCGAGGCGGTCGATGCGACGCCCGTCTGGTTCATGCGCCAGGCCGGGCGCTACATGTCCGACTACCGGGCGCTCCGGCAGCGTTACCCGCTGCTCGAGATCTGCCGCCGGCCGGAGCTGGCCGTCGCGGTCAGCCTGCAGCCGGTCGACCTCATCGAGGTGGACGCGGCGATCCTCTTCTCGGATCTGCTGCTGCCCTTCACCCCGATGGGACTCACCTTCGACTTCGTCAAGGGCGAGGGGCCGTCGATCGACAACCCGATCCGCTGCCCCGCGGATGTCGATGCGCTGCGGCCGTTCGAGCCGCGGCAGGCGCTCGGCCACGTGCTCGAGACGGTGCGGCTGCTTCGCAAGGAGCTCGAGGGACGCGTCCCCCTCATCGGCTTCGGCGGCGCGCCGTTCACGCTCGCCTCGTATGCGATCGAGGGAGGGCCGTCGACGAGTTACGCGCGGACGAAGGTCTTCATGTACTCGGAGCCGCAGGCGTGGCACCGCCTGTGCGACCGATTCGCGTCGATGATGGCCGAGTACCTCACGGCCCAGATCGAGGCCGGCGTGCAGGCCATCCAGATCTTCGATTCATGGGCGGGCGCGCTCAGCCGCGCCGATTATCGCGAGTTCGCGCTGCCGCACACGGCACGGATCTTCAGCGAGCTGGCCACCCTCGGCGTGCCGCTCATTCATTTCGGGGTCGGCACGACCGCGATTCTCGCCGATCTCACGGAAGCGGGCGGTGACGTGATCGGCGTCGACTGGCGGCTGCCGCTCGACGAAGCGTGGGCCGTCATCGGCGAGGCGCGCGGCATCCAGGGCAACCTGGATCCGGCGCTCCTGCTCGGCCCGCGCGAGCGCCTGTTCGCGGCCGCCGACGACGTGCTCGACCGCGCTCGAGGACGAGTGGGACACATCTTCAACCTCGGGCACGGGGTTCTTCCCACCACGCCGCTCGAGCACGTGCAGGCGCTTGCGCGGCATGTTCATGGACACCGCGCAGTCGATGGTCGATAGTCGATAGGCACAATCACGAAGTCAAAGTCCAAGTCACGAAGTCAAAGTCCAAATCACGGTCAAAGTCGGCGGATCACTCTGATGTTGGATTTTGACTTGGATTTTGACTTGGACTTCGGCTTGGACTTTGACCATCGACTAACGACTATCGACTGAGATGATCGCGATCATCGGCGGCGGCATCACCGGCCTCTCGGCAGCGTACGAACTGACGCGCCGCGGCGTGCCTTTTCGACTTTTCGAGGCCAGCTCGCGCCCCGGCGGCCTGATCCTCACCGAGCATGTGGACGGCTTCACGATCGAAGCGGGCCCCGACGCGATGCTTGCGCAGAAGCCCGCCGCGATCCAGCTGTGTGAAGAGCTCGGGCTCGGGCCGCGCCTGATTTCCACGACGCCGCCGCGCGCGGCGCACATCCTGGCCGGCGGGCGGCTGCACGCGCTGCCGTCCCCTTCCGTCCTCGGCATTCCGCTGACGTGGCGCGCGCTGGCGGAGTACGACCTCCTGCCGTGGCGCGCGCGCGCGCGCCTGGCGCTCGAGCCGCTCGTGCGTGCGCGGCGCGGCGACGACGAGTCGGTCGCGCAGTTCTTCGGCCGCCGGTTCGGCCGGCGCACCGTCGATCTGATCGCCGAGCCGCTCATCGGCGGCATCCATGCGGGGGATATCGAGACGCTCTCGATGCCGGCGCTCTTCCCCCGGTTCACGGAGGCCGAGCGCGGTCGCGGCGGCGTCCTGCGCGCGTTCCGCCGGTCGCATCGTGCCAGGGGCGAGGGTCTGTTCCGCTCGCTCGCGTCGGGAATGGGAGAGATGGTTGCCGCGATTGCCGCGCGGCTGCCGCCCGGGAGCATCACGTACGAAGCGCCGGTCGACGCGCTCGGACGTGACGCCCTCGGGTGGCGCATCATGGCAGGAGGCATCGAGACGCGCGCGCGTACGGTGATTCTCGCGGTTCCCGCGCATGCGGCGGCGCGGCTGCTGGCTCCGCTCGACGCGCGCGCGGCCGGGCTCTGCGCGAGCGTTCCGTACGTGTCAACGGCCAGCGTGGCGCTGGCCTGGCCGCGCCGGGCCATCGCGCATCCGCTGGCGGGCAGCGGCCTCGTGGTGGCGCGGCGTCACAGCGATCTTCGGATCACCGCGTGCACGTGGGTCTCCTCGAAATGGGCGGGCCGCGCTCCGGCGGGGTCGGCGCTGCTGCGGATCTTCATCGGCGGCGCGCACGATCCAGGCGCCGTCGATCTGTCCGACGGCGAGCTCGCGCGGCTGGCGGAGGACGAGATACGCGGTGTCCTCCGGATTGAGGGCCCGCCGATCCTCACGCGTGTCCACCGGTGGCGCAACGCCGGCGCGCAATACATCGTGGGGCATCTCGCGCGTGCGCGCGAGGTCGAGGCGCGGCTTTCCGCGCTCGGCGGACTGCAGGCGGCCGGGAGCGGATTCCGTTCGATTGGCATTCCCGATTGCGTGGCCGACGGACGCGCGGCGGCGGCCGCCGCGGCCGAATACGCTAAGATGAACCCCGCATGAACCCACTCCGGTCGCTCGCCGTCGCCGCCGTCATCGTGGGGTGCCTCGCTCCGCTTGGCGCCCAATCGGCCGACATCCAGAAGCTCCTCGCCGACATCAAGGCGAAGGACACCGGGCTGCTCGCCGTGTCCGAGGAAGACGGCCGGTTCCTCCGGCTGATGGTGGCGACGCGCGGCGCGAAGCACGCGCTCGAGATCGGCGGAGCGAGCGGGTACAGCGCGATCTGGATCGGCATGGCACTGCGCGATACGGGCGGACGCCTCGTCACGATCGAGTACGATCCGATCCGCGCGAAGGAGCTGGCCGCCAACATCCGGCGCGCCGGCCTCTCCGACATCGTCCAGGTCGTCGCCGGCGACGCGTTCAAACAGATTCCCCTGCTGCCCGGCACGTTCGACTTCGTCTTCCTGGACGCGTGGAAGCGGGACTACAAGCGGTTTCTCGATATCGTGTATCCGCGACTGGACAAGGGAGGCTTGTTCCTCGCGCACAACGTGGTGAACAAGCGGAGCGAGATGGGGGATTTCCTCGACGCCGTGCAGAAGAACCCGTCGCTGTGGACGGCGATCGTGTCTCCGTCAGGCGAGGGGATGTCGGTGTCGTTGAAGCGGTAGTTATTCCTCGACGGGGACGGCGGCGGCCTTTTTCGGCGCGCGCTTTTTCCGCACCTTGCCGCGCAGGCCAGCCGGGACCGGTTCGTCGCTCGGTTCGAGGTGTGACATGGCCGTGAGGAACTTCTTCACGCCATGCTCATCGAACTGCACGCGGGTATAGGCGTCTTCGACGGCCACCACCGAGCCCAGACCATACGTCGGGTCCACGACCCGCGCTCCCACATCGAACCGCTTCATCCGTGACGCTCCTTCAGGGCAGAACGGTCGCGCTGACCGCCGCAAACCACAGAGTACCAGAGATTTATGGCCGCCGTCAAGACCGGGGCCGCTGTGGTACAGTGCCCGTCAGATGCTTCCGGTGCACATCATCGGCGTCTCGCTCGACCTCGGCGGCAACCGCCGCGGCGTCGACATGGGACCGTCCGCCTTCCGCATTGCCGGCCTCGGGGAACGGCTGCACGCCCTCGGGATCCAGGTGGTCGATGAAGGGGATCTCGTGGCGCCGATCCCCGAAACCAAGGCGTCCGGCGATCCGGCCAAGAAGTACATCCGGGAAATCGCGCGCGTGTGCGAGCGGCTCTACAAGGCGGCGCACGCCGCGCTTGACAAAGGCGCCCTCCCGCTCGTGCTCGGCGGCGATCACAGCCTGGCGGCGGGATCGGTCGCGGCCACGGCGGACTTCGCGCGCCGCGAGGGCAAGCCGCTCGGCCTCATCTGGGTGGACGCGCACGGCGACATGAACACGCCGTCCACGTCGGGGAGCGGCAACGTGCACGGCATGCCGCTCGCGTCGCTCCTGGGGCCCGAGCCGCCGGAGCTCGCGCGCATCGGCGGTTTCTCGCCGAAGGTGCTGCCGGAGCACACCGTCCTCATCGGCATCCGCAACCTCGACGAACGCGAGAAGGAGATCGTGCGCGCTTCCAGGGTCCGCGTCTTCACCATGAAGGACATCGATCGGTCCGGCATCGCCGCGGTGACCGAGCAGGCGCTGGCCCTCGCCGGCGCCGGCACGAGCGGCGTCCACGTCTCGTTCGACCTGGACGTGTGCGATCCGGCGATCGCGCCTGGCGTCGGTACGCCCGTCAAGGGCGGGCTCGACTACCGGGAGGCGCACATGGTGATGGAGGTCATCGCGGATTCCGGCCTGCTGCGCGCGCTGGACCTGGTCGAAGTGAATCCGATCCTCGACGATCGCAACGCGACCGCGATCCTCGGCGTGGAGCTGGCGCTGTCGGCCCTCGGGCAGAAGATTATCTGATTCGCCGACGCTCCACGAGGCGGCATGGCCAACCCTCCCAGAGGGAGGCAACAAGCAAAAAGCGTGCTTTGGGCCAATTCCAAATTCCAAAGTTCCAAGGCACTCCAAACGCCAAATGGCAAATTCCAACCTCAAGGGGTTTGGCTCATTTGGAGTTTGGCGTTTAGCGTTTGCAGTTTGGAGTGCCTTTGGCGTTTGGAGTTTGGCGTTTGGGGTTCGGATGCTACCATCGGCCGAGGGCCGCTAGCTCAGTGGTAGAGCACCTGACTTTTAATCAGGTGGTCCTGGGTTCGATCCCCAGGCGGCCCAAGTTGCCTCCCGAACTAGCCTCACGCCCCTGGAACCTTCAGAACTGCTCCGCGGTCCACCGCCCGGCCGCGCCGATCTCGCTCTGCAAGAGCCCGTGCCCCGTGTCGTGCCACGAGAGCGTCACCTCGGCGCCGGCCTCTCGAAGCAGGTCTGCTAGGCGCGCGGTCAGCGCCTGCGGGATGAGCGGATCCTGCTTCCCCGCCGACAGCAGGATGGCGCGGCCGGACAGATCCGGCGTCGAGGCCGGCTCGAATGGCAGCATCGCCCTGAACAGCACGGCGCCCGCCAGCGTCCGCGGACGCGCGAGCAGCAGGCTCGCGGCGATGTTCGCGCCGTTCGAGTACCCGACGGCGAGAACGCGGGATGGATCGAAGTGATACGTGGCAGCCGAGGCAGCGATGAACTCGTCGAGCTCCATCGTGCGCCGCGCGAGGTCCTCCTGATCGAACACCCCTTCAGCAAGACGCCGGAAGAACCGCGGCATGCCCTGCTCGAGGACGCGGCCCCGCGGACTGAGGATCGCGGCGCCCGGCCGCAGCATGCGCCCGAGCGCCAGCAAGTCGTTCTCGTCGCCACCCGTGCCGTGCAGCACGAGCAGCGTTGGCGCGCCCGGCTCTTCAGCCGGCACGAATCGGTGCGCGAAGCCGGAGAGACTCATGATGCGAGGTGATAGAAGGCGCCGATGATCGCGCCGTAGAGCAGGTGCGCGACGATCGTCACAAAGGGCGTACGCCGTCCGTAGTTCAAGGCGAGAAAGCCGGGGGGCTGCAGCACGCGGTTCACCGTCGGACCGAAGTACTCGCTGACCATCTGGGGGTGCAGTCCCGGCATGAGCGCCATGCCCACCGTCAGGACGAAGACGGCGTGCACGAGGCCCAGCCCCGCGCCCAGCCACCACCCCGTCCGGTGGAGGCTCTCGAGCAGCACTGCGTAGAACAGCGCGAAGATCATCCCGTTCGCCACGTGCACGCAGAAGCCGATGACCATCGCCCTGTCGCGCGCCGGCGTGAACATCGTCCCCACAAGGAACGGCATGCTCATGCGGGTGTACCCCACCCCCTGCCCGATCGCCATCGTCGTCGTCAGCACGATCGTCGCGGCGAAGCCCCAGAGGAGAACGCCTGGCAGGTTCACGGTCTCTTCCTCGTGGCCGCCCGCGCGGGGCCCTGCGGCTGCCCGGAGCACTCCGCGAGCGTCAGCGCGGCGTTGATCAGGCCGACGTGGCTGAACGCCTGCGGGAAGTTGCCGAGCGCCAGGCCCGTTCGCGGATCGATTTGCTCGGCCATGAGTCCCACGTCGTTTGCGTACTTCAAGAGTTGCTCGAACGTGGCGCGCGCCTCGTCGAGGCGCCCTTCGAGCGCGAGCGCCTCGACCGCCCAGAAGCTGCAGATCGCAAAGGCCCCCTCGGTGCCAGGCAGACCATCGGGGGTCCGGTAGCGGTACAGAAGATCTTGCGACGCGCGCAGATGCTCGCGAACGGCGGCGAGCGTCGCGCGCATGCGCTGTCCCCGGGGATCCGCGAAGTGCTCGAGCGGCAACCGCAGCAGGCTGGCATCGAGGACGTCGCTGTCGAACACCGCAGTGTAGGTGCCGAGGCGCGCATTCCACGCGCGGGTTTCGATCGCGTCGTGAATGGCCGCGCGCGCGCGTTCGAACCCGTCCGCCGGCCCGTGAAGGTGCCCCTGCTGCTCCAGTTTGATCAGCCGATCGAGTGCCACCCAGCACATCACCTTCGAATGGGTGTTCTGCCGGCGTCCGCTGCGCGGTTCCCAGATCCCGTCGTCCGGCTCCTGCCACGACGCACACACCGTCCGCCCGAGTCCGGCGAGCACCTTTCCGGTAATCCTGTCGATCTGGCCGCCGCGCTGGACGTACTGATACGCCGCATCGACAACTTCCCCGTAGACATCCAGTTGCAACTGCCCGGCCGCATTGTTGCCGATGCGCACGGGGCGTGAGCCGGCGTAGCCTTCGAGGTGATCCAGCGTGTGTTCCGGGAGGCGCTCCTCGCCATACACGTTGTAAAGGACCTGCAGCCGGGGCTGAGTCAGCCGCGTGGCATGCAGCACCCACGACAGGAACGCCTCCCCTTCTTCATGGAACCCGATATCCACGAGCGCGCAGAGCGTCAGCGACGCATCGCGCAGCCAGCAGTACCGATAATCCCAGTTCCTGATGCCGCCGGGCGTCTCGGGCAGCGAGGTCGTGGGCGCGGCGACCATCGCGCCCGACGGCGCGTAGGTCAGGAGCTTGAGCGCCAGCGCGCTGCGGAGAATCGCGTCGCGGTACTCCCAGTCGTACGCGAACTTCGAGGCCCACGACTCCCACCACCGGACGGACGTGTCCACGAGCCGGCATGCCGCTTCGCCATCCGCGGGAAGCACGGTCGGCATGCCGTCCGCGAACGTGAGGCCGACGACCGCGCGCGCCCCGGCGGACAGGCGCCGGGTGCCGACCGCGCGCGAGCCGTCCGGCGCGATCGCGAGCGGCACGCCGCTTCTGAGCGTCAGCACGTCCGGTCCATGCTCGGCCTGAATCGTCCCGTGCGGGCCGCGCCGGAGCGTCGTGTTCGCGCGTGCGTAGTCGAAGCGCGGCTCGTACACCAGATCGACGACCGCCTCGCCCCCGACGCATTCCGCGATTCGAAGGACCTCCCTTTCCGGCCACAAGGCGGAGCTCTTGACGCGCTCGTCCGCGACGGGCATGACGTCGACCAGACGCAGGACGCCGCCGGGACCCGAGAATGTTGTTTCGAGGACGTTGCTCGCGCCGATGTAGCGGCGCGTTGTGCTCGTGGCGCCGCGGAGCGACAGCCGGAAACGTCCTCCCCGCTCGCTGTCGATCAGCGCGGCAAATACGGATGGGCTGTCGAAACGTGGAAGGCACCACCAGTCGATGGACCCGTCGCGCGACACCAACGCGGCCGAGCGGCAGTCGCCGATGACCGCGTAGTCGGCTATCGGGCTGTACGAACCAGACACCTCACTATTATCGCGCGGAGTTCGCGGCTCCTAGCTCGCAGCTCGCTCGGCTCACGGGCGTCCGGCGCAGCGTCCGGCTTCAGCCGGACCATTCGCACGCGGGTGATCAGGCGACGGCGGGGGTGAGGGCCGCGACGGCGTTGCCGCTGCCGGTGATGAGAACGCCGTAGAGGACGAGGCCGGCGACGCTCTGGATCGGCGCGACGTCGAACAGCACCCGCTTGCCGGCGTGCTCGCAGGTGAAGTGGCTGTGCTGGCCGCGCAGCGCGGCGCGGCAGTGCGTTTCGATCTCCGCGCGCATGGATTCGGGGAACTGGGTGAGCAGCGATGCGCCCGGGGCCGCGCCGGCCGCGATTCGCAGCCCGCGGTCGAACACGAGGACTTTCTCGGCGCCCGCGGGGGCCGCGACGCGCGGCGTGCCGCCCAACCAGAGACCGCCCGCGTAGAGCAGCGCGGCGATGACCGTGACACTTGTCACCATCCCTACCGCCGTGAACCCAAGGGCCGTGCTGAGTCCCATGAGCACGAGCACGATCCCCGAGGCGAGCAGCAGCGACGAGGCAAGTCGTTTGGCGGAACCCATGCTGGTAGCGGCGTCAATAATACGCGAAAACAGAGCAGCCGAGCTCGGCAGTTCCATCCATGATACCGCCAGCCGGCTTCGCCGAATCGAACCCTATGTGTTATCGTGGGCCGGCTAAATCAGAATGGCCACTTGTCCTCGCTGTAAGAGGCACCTGACCGACTCGCACCGCTGTCCCCGGCGTCCTGCAGTGGTGGCCGCAGAGATCGCAGTGGCTGCCGTCCTTGGAGGCTTCGCCGGACTGCTCGTCGTGGCGATAATCGATCCCTCCGGTCAGATGGCCAATATCGATGCGCTGTCCGCCATCGCGGGCGCCCTCATCGCCGTCGGCATGACGCGCGCGTTCCGATCTTGAAACGGCAGTAATCTTGCTCAGACGTGGGCCGTGCAGACAATGGCGGCCACCATGTCTGTTTTGCGAACGACGGCCGTCGATCCTGTCAGCGGGCAGACGGCTGTCGCGCCGCGCGTGCTCGTGGCCGACGCCAACGAGGACACGCGCGTCCGCCGCTACGCGCAGCTCACCGCGGCAGGCTGCGATGTGTCGGTGGCGCGCACGGGTTTCGAGGCGATCGTCAAGGCCTCGTGTCAGATCCCCACTCTGATCATGCTCGATGATTCGCTCGGCGAAGACGAGGCTGAAAAAACGCGCCGCCTGCTCGCCACGTGTCCCGTGACCTCACACATCCGCGTCGTCCGGCTCACGACCGGCCGCCGCGTTCCAAGGCGAACGCTTACGCGGCTCCGCCGCGCCGTCTGACTGTCCGCGGCTCGGTTCGACCACAGCTTTTCTCCCGCCCATTGACGACGAAAAGTCGGCGCGTCCTGACTCGCGTCACGATGGTGTAAATTGGCGCCGCATGCGCCGAGTCTCATTCGCGCCGCTCGCGGCGATCCTCGTCTACGCGGCGGCGCTTCGAGTGGAGTCGCTGACTGCTCAATTCGGCGTGAGCCCGTCTCCCGCCTGGCTGCACGCGATCCAGCAGCGCGCCGCGCCGCTCGTCGCCGGCGTTCACCCGGCGGCGGTGCGCTGGGATCCCGGTCCGATGTACCCGCATCGCGACGGTCCGGACACCCGCTACTCGAGCGACCCTTACACGTACCTGCGGTTCGCGCGGGCGATGCCCTCGTTCTACGCCGCGCATGTACGTCGGGATCCACGCGCCCAGCTCGCCGGCGCCTTGACGCGCAAGAGCTCGCTCCCGCCCGCCGGTTGCTGTTACAATTGAGGTTTGTCCCACACGGATTTCGGGTCTCCTGGATGATCTCAGTCAGCGGTGTGTCCATGCGGTACGGGTCGAAGGTCCTCTTCGACGACGTGACGACGACCTTTTCGGCGGGCCGCCGGTACGGCCTCACCGGCCCGAACGGCGCCGGCAAGTCGACCTTCATGAAGCTCCTCACCGGCGAGCTGCCGCCGCAGAAGGGCACGGTCGTCCGGCCCGCCAAGCTCGGCGTGCTGGGTCAGGATCAGTTCGCCTTCGACCGCTCTCGCGTCGTCGACACGGTCGTGATGGGCAACGGGCGCCTGTGGAATGCCCTCGAGGAGCGGGAACTCCTGTATGCCAAGGCCGACCTGACCGATGCCGACGGCATTCGTCTCGGCGAGCTCGAGGGGATCGTCGGTGAAGAGGACGGCTACACCGCCGAGAGCGACGCGGCGATCCTGCTTCAGGGCCTCGATATCCCGGAAGAGCTGCACGAGCGCACGATGTCCGAGCTGCAGGGGGGCCAGAAGATGCGGGTGCTCCTCGCGCAGGCGCTGTTCGGCAGTCCGCCGGCGCTGCTGCTCGACGAGCCGACGAACCATCTGGACCTGGATTCGATCCACTGGCTGGTCGAGTTCTTCACCCGCTACGCCGGCACGTTAATCGTCATCTCGCACGATCGGCATTTCCTGAACGCGGTCTGCACGCACACGGCGGACATCGACTACCAGACGATCATCACCTACACGGGCGGCTACGACGACATGGTCGTCGCCAAGACGCAGATCCGCTCGCGCATCGAATCCGAGAACGCGCAGCGTGAGAAGAAAATCGCGCAGTTGAACGATTTCATCGCGCGGTTCTCCGCCGGCACCCGGTCGAGCCAGGTGCAATCGCGCCGCAAGGAGGTCGAGCGGCTGCAGACGACGGAGCTCGCACGCTCCAACATCCAGCGCCCCTACATCAAGTTCGCGATGAGCCGGCCGTCGGGCCGCACGCCGCTGGAGATCAAATCCGTGGCGAAGGCGCACGGCGACCTCCAGGTCGTCTCGGACTTCAGCGCGATCGTCAGCCGCGGCGAGAAGATCGTGCTGGTCGGCCGCAACGGCGCGGGAAAGACGACGCTGTTGAAGGCCCTGCTCGCGGACGCGCCGGGGATGCCGGCCTCGCCCGCCGACATCGACGAGGGCGGCGTGCGCTGGGGGCACGAGGTGTCGATCGGGTACTTCGCGCAGGATCACACCGGCGCGATCCAGAACGGCATGACCGCGGTCGACTGGCTGCACCAGTTCGATCCGGACGCGTCGCGCCAGGAGATTCACGGCCTGCTCGGCCAGATGCTCTTCAGCGGCGAGGAAGGGCTGAAGCCGACCGGCGCGCTCTCGGGCGGCGAGACCGCGCGCCTGCTCTTCTGCCGCATCATGCTCCAGAAGCCGAACCTCCTGATCCTCGACGAGCCGACGAACCACCTCGATCTGGAATCGATCAACGCGCTGAACGTCGCGCTCCAGCGCTTCGAGGGGACCGTGCTGCTCGTCACGCACGACCAGGACCTGATGGAGGAAGTCGGCACGCGCGTCTGGCACTTCGCCGGCGACGGCGCCATCACCGACTTCAAGGGCGCGTACGAGGAGCACAGCGCCGCGCTCGCCTGACGCGCCCCGACCGGCGCCTTGGCACCCCGTCCAGTCGGGGTGCGGCTTCGTGTGTCACAGTTCTGTACCCGGCTCAGGTCGCAGCTGCGACTGTCCAGTCGCGTGCGTCAAGACCGGTTGCGCCGCGGGCACGCGCCGCCGTCCGAGCCGCTCCTGCAGCAGCTCCATGTAGACGTAGAACACCGGCGTCACGAACAGCGTCAGCGTCTGCGAGACGACGAGTCCGCCGACGACGGCGAGGCCGAGCGGGCGCCGCGCCTCGGCCCCGGCGCCGAGACCCAGCGCGATCGGCAGCGTCCCCATCAACGCCGCCATCGTCGTCATCATGATCGGGCGGAAGCGGACCATGCACGCCTGGTGGATCGCGTCGGCCGCCGAAACGCTGGGATCGCGGCGCGCCTCGATCGCAAAGTCGATCATCATGATCCCGTTCTTCTTGACCAGCCCGACGAGCATGATGACGCCGACAAACGCGTAGATGTCGAGGTCCTGCCCGAACAGGAGCAGCGTGAGCAGCGCGCCGAAGCCGGCCGCGGGCAGCCCGGAGAGAATCGTCAGCGGGTGGATGAAGCTCTCGTACAGGATCCCGAGCACCACGTAGATCACGAAGATCGCCAGCGCCAGCACCCAGCCGAGCCCTCTCATCGACTCCTGGAAGGCCTCGGCGGTGCCCTGGAAGCTGCCGGCCACCGTGGCCGGCAGCGTGTCGCGGGCGAGCTGCCGTACGCGGCCCACCGCGTCGCCGAGCGCGACGCCCGGCGCGAGGTTGAACGAGAGTGTCACCGAGGGGAGCTGGCCCGTGTGGTTCACCGACTGTGGACCGACGGTCTCGCGCGTGGTCGCGACCGCCGACAGGGGAACGAGCGAGCCCCCGGGCGCCTGCATGTAGAGCATCGACAGCGCGGCGGGATCCCGCTGGAACTTCGGCGCCACCTGCATGATCACCTGGTACTGGTCGTTCGGCGCGAAGATCTGCGACACCTGGCGCGAGCCGTACGCCGAGCTGAGCGCGGACTCCACCTGGTCCACCGTCAGGCCGAGCGCCGCGATCTGCTCGCGGTCCATGTCGACGGTGATCTGCGGGTTCTTGATCTGCAGGTCCGAGTTGACGTCGAGCAGCCCGGGGACCTCGTGGAGCCGCCCCTCGAATTGCGGGGCGACGCGGTACAGCTCCTCCGTGTCCGGATCCTGCAGCGTGAACTGGTACTGACTGCGCGACTGAAAGCCGCCGATGCGGATCGCCGGCGGGTTGGTCATGAACACGCGCACGCCCGGCACGCGCGCGAGCTTCGGCCGCAGCTCGTTGATGATCTCGTCGGCGGTCTTCGTCCGTTCCGCCCGCGGCTTCAGATCGACGTTCAAGCGTCCCGTGTTGCCGCCCACGTTCGACGTGAACGACGCCACGTTCGGGTCGCCCAGCAGGACGTCCATCACCTGCTTCTGATGCTCGACCATCGAGGCAAACCCGATCCCCTGGATCGCCTCGGTCTGCCCCTGGATCTGCCCCGTGTCGACGCTCGGAATGAAGCCCTTCGGGACCACCATGAACAGGTAGACCGTGCCGGCGAGCAGCAGCGCCGAGACCGTCATCGTCGCGAACCGGTGGCGGAGGGTCTTGCGGAGCGCCCACCCGTAGGTCTTCAGCGAACCCTCGAACGCGCGCTCGATGACGTTGTAGGCACGGCCGTGGCGCGAGGCGTGCAGCGGCTTGAGGAAGCGGCTGCACAGCATCGGCGTCAGGGTCAGCGAGACGACGCCCGACACGAGGATCGCCGCGGCAATCGTGACGGCGAATTCGTGCATCAGCCGGCCGACGACTCCGCCCATGAACAGAATCGGGATGAACACCGCCGTCAGCGACAGCGTCATCGACAGAATCGTGAAGGCGATCTCCTTCGACCCCGTGAAGGCCGCCTGCAGCCGCCCCTCCCCCATCTCCATGTGCCGGACGATGTTCTCCAGCATCACGATCGCGTCGTCGACGACGAACCCGACCGAGAGCGTCAGCGCCATCAGCGACAGGTTGTCGAGGCTGTAGCCGAGCACGTACATCACCGCGAAGGTGCCGACGATCGAGAACGGCAGCGCGAGACTCGGGATGATCGTGGCCGAGACGTTGCGCAGGAAGAGGAAGATGACGAGGACGACGAGAAAGACGGTGAGAATCAGCGTGAACTTCACGTCGTGCACGGATTCGCGGATGGCCAGCGAGCGGTCGCTGCGGATCGCGAGCTCGACCGACGGCGGGAGCTGGGCCTGGAGCTGCGGCAGCAGCGCCTTGATCGCGTCGACAACCGCGACGGTATTGGTGCCCGGCTGGCGCTGGATCGCGAGGTACACGCACGGGACGTTGTTGTACCAACTGATGCTGCGGTCGTTCTCGATGCCGTCGTAGACGTGCGCGACTTCGGCGAGGCGCACGGGGCTGCCGTTGCGATACGCGACGACCACCGGCTTGTAGGCCTCGGCCTCGGTCAACTGTCCGCTCGCCTCGACGACGAAGTCCTTCTGCGGCCCGTAGAGCGTGCCGGTCGGACGGTTCACGTTGGCGGACGCGATCGCGCCGGCCACCTGATCGATGCCGATGCGGCGCGAGGCGAGCTCGGTCGGATCGACGTCGATGCGCACCGCGAATTTCTGGGCGCCGAAGACGTTCACCTGCGCCACGCCGGTGACCATCGACAGCCGCTGGCCCAGCACCTGCTCGGCGTACTGATTGACCTGCGACAGCTTCATCGTGCTGGAGCTGAGCGTCAGGAACATGACCGGCGCGTCCGCGGGGTTGACCTTCCGGAACGACGGCGGCGAGGGCATGCCCGGCGGGAGCTGGCGCTGCGCGCGGGCGATCATCGACTGCACGTCCTGCGCGGCGGCGTCGATGTCGCGGCTGAGATCGAACTGCAGGGTGATGTTCGTGCCGCCCTGCGAGTTGCTCGAGCTGATCGAGGTGAGGCCGGCGATCGTCGAGAACTGCTTCTCGAGCGGCGTCGCCACCGCGGCGGCCATCGTCTCCGGGCTGGCGCCCGGCAGCCCCGCCTGGACGGAAATCGTCGGAAAATCGATCGTCGGCAGATCGCTCACGGGCAGGAGCCGGTAGCCCATGATGCCGAAGATGAGGATGCTCGAGACGAGCAGCGTGGTGGCGACGGGCCGCCTGATAAACGGTTCAGCAGGATTCATCGGTGCCTAGCGCGCCCCGCGGCCGCGGCCCTCGCCGCTCCCGGGAGCATCGGATGGTCGGGCCGTGACGCGTGCGCCCGGCGTCAGGCGGAGCTGGCCGTCGGTGACGACGGTGTCTCCGGCTTGCAGGCCGCTTGCCACGACCAGGTCGTCCCCCTGCTGCCGTTGGACGGTCACCTTCCTGAAGTCAACGGTCTGATCCGGCTTCACGACGTAGACGTACTGCCCGTCCTGGGTGGTCTGGACGGCGGCGGTGGGGACGGTGATCGCGTTGGTCTCGGTCGTCAGCAGCACTTTCACCTGCACGAAGAGGCCCGGCCACAGCCGGTGATCCCCGTTCGCGAAGGTCGCCTTCATCTTGATCGTGCCCGTCGACGGATCGACGGTGTTGTCGATGAAGCTGACGGTGCCGGCCGCCGCCGGCGACTGGGCCTCCACGTGCAGCGGGGCCTTCGACTGGTAACGCCGGATGTCGGAAATGAGACGCCCCGGCACGGAGAACACGACGCGGATCGGTGCGAGCTGGTTGATGACGACGAGCGGGTTGGCATCGTTGGCGCGGATGAGATCGCCGGCGTGTACCATCAGCGCGCCCGTCCGGCCGTCAATCGGAGAACTGATGGTGGTGTACTGCAGGTTCAACCGCGCCTGCTCGACTGCCGCCCGGTCCGCGTTGAGCGTCGCCTGGAGCGATGCCGCGCCAGCGGTCTGCGTTTCGTATTGCTCGCGCGCAATCAGCCCGCGCTTGTAGAGATCCTCGGCGCGCGCCGCCTGTGCCTGCGCGTTGGTGGCCTGGGCGGTGTCCTTCGCCTGCACGGCCTGCGCCTGCTGCAACGCCGCTTCGAAGGGGCGCCGATCGAGGGTGAAAAGCGGCTGGCCCTTGCCGACGTCGTGTCCTTCCTGGAAGTGCACCGCGCTCAACTGACCGGTCACCTGCGATCGGAGCTGGACCGTGGTGAACGCCTCGGCGGTCCCGACGGCATCCATCGTGAGCGGCACCGCTCTCGCGACGACCGGAGCCGTGACGACCGGCACCGCTCCTCCGCCGCCGCCGCCGCCGCCCCCGCCACGCCCGGCATTGCCCCCCGGTCGGGCCGCACCCGTTGCCGACGAGTCGGTACAGGCAGCCGCGAGGACTGACAGCAAAAGAGGCAAACACGCTCGAGTGGCGGCGATTCTGCGCAAACGCGTATTCATTTCTGGTGGACAGAGCTACTTCGGGATCACGACGGCCGGGCCCGCGGCGTTTACCGCGGAAGCCTTCATTCTCCTTCTATCATCACATATCCGTCGTCGTCGCCGCCGGCTCGGCTGTTGGCGCCACGCTTCTGACATCGGACCACGCGCCTATTGCCGGGCCTGCCAGCCGGCGTGTAGGCTGCAGGCGCCGATGGAATTCGTTGCCGATCTCACCCTCATCCTGCTGGCGGCCATTGCCGGCGGCTTTCTGGCGCAACGCGCCGGACAGCCCCTGATCGTCGGGTACATTCTGGCGGGCGTGGCCGTCGGCCCGTTCACCGGAGGGCCCACGGTCGGCAACATCCACGACATCGAACAACTCGCCGAGCTCGGCGTGGCGCTCCTGCTGTTCTCGCTCGGCCTCGAGCTCTCGTTTCGTGAGCTCAAGCCGGTGCGCACGGTCGCGCTGTTCGGCGCGACGATTCAGATCATTCTGACCATCGCCCTGGGGCTTGGTGTCGGGCTCGCGCTGGGCTGGGCCTGGCGGCCGGCGCTGTGGCTCGGCGCCCTCATCTCGTTGTCGAGCACGATGGTGGCGCTGAAGACGATTCAGGCGCAAGGACGGCTGGGCACGCTGTCCAGCCGCGTGATGCTCGGCATTCTGGTCGTCCAGGATCTGGCGGTCGTGCCTCTGATGATCGTCCTGCCGGAGCTGAGCGATCCGGCCGGAGGCGTGGCGAAGGTGGGCGCCGCCGCCCTGCGCGCCTCCGTCCTGCTCGGCGTGATCGTGCTGTTCTCGACGCGGGTCGTGCCACGGCTGATGGGGTTCGTCGCCCGCCGGAACTCCCGCGAGCTGTTCTTTCTCTCGACGATGACGCTGGCGGTTGGCGTCGGGTACGTCGCGTACCGGTTCGGCCTGTCGATGGCGCTCGGCGCGTTCGTGGCCGGCCTGGTCGTCAACGAGTCCGACTACGCGCACCAGGCGCTCAGCGATGTCGCGCCCTTGCGGGATTTGTTCGGAATGCTGTTCTTCGTGTCGGTCGGCATGCTGCTCGATCCCGTGCTCCTGTGGAAGCACCTTGGCGCGCTCGCAATCATCGTGGCCGCGATCGTCGTCGGCAAGGCCACGATTCTGGCCCTCGTCGTGCGCGCGTTCGGCTATTGGAACATCGTGCCGCTGGCGGTCGGTCTGACGCTCTTTCAGGTCGGTGAGTTTGCGTTCGTCCTTGCCCGCGTCGGCCGCACGAGCGGCGCCATTTCGAACGACCTGTACGCGCTCACGATGAACGCCGCAATCATCACGATGGCGCTCACACCGGTCGTGTCGGGTCTCGTCCCCGCGGTGCACGGCCGTTTCTGGCCGCGTCGCGTGCGCGAAACGCACGAGGCGGCGAACTTGCCCGCCGCGGGGTTGTCGGACCACGTGGTGATCGCCGGGGCCGGCCGGGTCGGCCGCAGCGTTGCCGACGCGCTGTCGCGTCTGGCGCTCCCGTTCGTCCTCATCGAGTCCGACGACCGGCGGGGGCAGCAGGCACGCGAGGCCGGACTCCCGGTGATCTACGGCGATGCGAGCCAGCCGGTTGTCCTCGAGGCGGCGGCGCTCCAGGGCGCGCGAGCCATGCTGGTCACGGTACCCGCTTTCTCCGACGTTCGGAGCATCGTCGCGGCAGGACGACGGCTTCGGCCCGATCTGCCCGTCATGGCGAGGGCCGACAGCTCCGACGCCGTGCGCGCGCTGTACGCGTCCGGCATCCAGGAGGTCACGTCGCCGGAAGTCGAGGCGGCGATCGAAATGACGCGGCAGGCGCTCATGTACTTCAATGTGCCCCCGCACGACGTCCTTCAAGTGGCGAGCGCGATCAGACACGAGCGGTACGATCCCGCGGGCGTCAATCGCGATTCCGGCCTGGCCATGCTGTCGCGACTCGGAGAGATCGCGCGTCATCTGGAGTTCACCTGGGTGGGCGTGCCGGCGGACAGCCCGTTCGACGGACGGACGCTGAGCGACCTGCGGATTCGCACCGCGACTGGAGCATCGGTGGTCGGGATCATCCGCGAGGGGGCTCTGGTGGCGAATCCGGACGGGCAGGCACGCCTCGAAAAAGGCGATCTCGTCGCGGTCCTGGGCACGCGCGATCAGATCGCGCGCTTCGAACAGGCGATGCGAGCCGGCACCCCGCTTCGCGAGAAGTAGCGCCGACAGTTCTTGCACGCCGCAACGAAGATCGTAACGGGCTCCGTGCGACCTCCCGCCAAATCGCGAAAACCGGGCCGCGAACGCCGCCGGTCCGCCGTTTGCTAACCAATCCTGTGAGAGTCCTGGCATGGCCCATTACTTGTCCGCTCGTCTGCACAACCTGGTCTCGGTCCCGCTCGTCCTGCTGGCGTTCGCGACGCCGGCCTGGAGTCAGGATGAAGGGGGCGTTCCCCCCGGTTTCGCCAAGGAAGGTGGGTATGCCGGCTTTTCCGGCATTCGGGGTTTCACCTTCGATGGCGTCACCTTCGATGGCATGACGCTGTATCAGGAGGTGGACGGCGAGGAACTGGCGCTCCTGCCGCGCCTGGACAGGCGCCCCCTGGTGCGAGCGCTTCTCGGATACCGCTACCGGCGAGCCGCCATCGAGGTCAGTTACGAGCGCGTGCATCATCACGGCAGCTTCGCCGATTCTCCTGTTGCATCCATCCGCAGTTCGGCCTGGCCGTGGGGTATGCCTATCGAATGATGTGGTTCGATCGGATGACCGGCGTCAGCGATCGGTTGTTCTACCTGCGGCCGCGATTCCGCGAAACGAGCGGCAAGGTGATCGTCACGGGGCTGTTCACGTTCTGAGGCGGGCGCGTCTACTTGATCTCGAACACAGTGTCCACTTGGAAGCGGCGGAAGTTCGAGTAGGTACGGTGATCGAGCATCCGCCGCAGTTCCCTGAGGAACAGCGCGTGATGGTCGGCGATGAGCACGCGGATGCGATTCGGCATCGCGTCAGCCGGCCAGCTCAGGCGATATTTTCTTCTTTTTTGTCGAGCCGGCGCCTCCGCGGCACTGCTATCATGTGGGTCCTCGGCAACAGACGCGCCCGTCCGGGCGCTCGTCACATGCAGTCAACAGGAGGAGGACCGGTATGACGCATCGACGTCCGCTGTTGGTGGCGATGGGGCTGGCGACGCTGTTCGCCACCGCATTGTCCGCGAATCACTCGTGGGGCAATTACCACTGGGCGCGCACGAGCAATCCGTTCACATTGAAGGTCGGCGCCAACGTGTCGAGCGTGTGGATCAGCTCACTCACCGGCGCGATCAGCGACTGGAGCCAATCCAGTGTGATGAACCTCGTGCAGGTGGCTGGAGGCACGCGGCCCAGGAACTGCCGCGCGACGGCTGGGCGCATCGAGGTGTGCAGCGAGCGCTACGGCAGGAACGGGTGGCTCGGCATCGCGCAGATCTGGGTGGCCGGCGACCACATCACGCAGGCGACGACCAAAGTCAACGACACCTACTTCAGCCCCAATTACGCCGGTGGGTACTACAACACGAGCGCGTGGCGGAACTTCGTGATGTGTCAGGAAATCGGCCACGACTTCGGCCTGGATCATCAGGATGAGAACTTCGACAACCCGCCGCTCGGCAGTTGCATGGACTACTCGGATCCGCCGGATGCGAATCAGCACCCGAACGCGCATGATTACGAGCAGCTCGAGATCATCTACTCGCACCTGGACAGCACGTCAACGGTCGATCAGAGCGCCGCGGTGTCGAAGATGCCGCCGGCGATGGGTCAGATCAACTTCGAGGGTCCGGAGCAGTGGGGGCGCCTGGTCCACTCGAACGCGAACGGACGCATTCAGATCTTCGAGCTCGATTTCGGCGGCGGCAACAAGGTGCTCACGCACGTCCTGTGGGCGGATCCAGCGGACGCGCGCCGATAGTCGTTTTTCTCGCCGGCCGGGGTCCGACTCCGGCCGGCACCGCATTCATCGGCCGATGATCCACGTGACGACGTAGAACAGTGCCACACCAAGCAGCACGTAGGGCAAGCTTTGCCGCCACGAACGGGTTTCGTCCGTCATGAATCGGACCTCCGATATGTCCGTCTACCAGGGAATGCCAGTCTTTCCATCCCGAGGACCTCGAATCGTGTAGTCGCGAAGGAGTTCCTTGACGGCGGATAAGTCCGCCGCTCGAATCAACACAACGCCGGGAGACTCGCCAGACCCATCGTGCACGCGACAGGAGAATCCTGCGGACTTCAGCAGAGACTGCACCACGGCGGCGTCCTGATGACCGAGCCCGGGAATGGGCACGCGGGGGCTGTCTTTTCCCATTAACGGCTCTCAGGGCGCGGAAGGCGTCAGCCGCGCAACGAATCCCTCCACGGCGGGCCAATACCCATCGTCGGCCGCAACGGTGTCGTTGTGGTCGCCGCCGCGAATCACAACGAAGCTTTTCGGCCCCGGCAGCGCGTCGTACACCGCGCGTCCCAACTCGAACGGAATAACGCTGTCGCGGTCGCCGTGGAGGACGAGTGCGGGCGCGCGCACGTTCTTCATGAACTGAGTGGTGGGAAACCGGTACGATCCCAACAGCGACAGTCCCGCGAGTACCGGCGAAGAGCGCACGGCGGCGCGCGCGCTGGGGAACGACGCTTCCAGGATCACGCCGTCGGGTGCCTCGATCGATGCGGCATACGCCGCCAGCGCCGCACCCAGCGAGCGCCCCCAGTAGACGAGCGGCGCGTCGCGATTCAGGCGCGCCGCGTGGGCAAGCGTCGCCTCCACATCGCGATACACGCCGCGCTCGCTCGGGCGCCCGCTGCTGAGGCCGTAGCCCCGGTAGTCCACCGCCAGCACCGAGTACCCGTGCCGCACGATCTGCGCGAGGATCGGGGCCCAGTTCGACAGGTTGCCGCCGTTGCCGTGGAAGTACACGACGGTGGCGCGCGGTTGTGACGCCGGCATCATCCAGGCCGCCAGTCGCTCGCCGTCACTGGTCGTCAGCGTCAAGGCTTCGTAGACGAGACCGTGATTCCGCGGCGTCTCGGTTTCGCCCTGGAACGGGAAGAACGCGACCCGCGGCTCGATCCAGCGTACGAGGAGCACCAGCGCGATCGCGAGCGCTGCGACCGTGACGAGCCATGACGTCATGCGTCTGCTAATTATCGGTGACCGCCTTCCCGGACGCCTTCGCGGGGGGCGTCACCAGCGCGTTGAACAGGAACTTGTATGTGCCGTGGGTCTGGGCGCGGTTTTGCGTCCGGAACCCGATCAGGACCACCCTTCCCTGACCGAAGCCGATCGACGCCATCGCCGTCTTCCCGGCGATGTACTTCTCCCCGTTCAACCACCCGCTGCGCTCGACGTTACGATCCACATACCGGACGACGATCTCGTTGCGGTCGTTGAAGTCGGTCGCGACCACGTCGAAGGCCGGGCTGTAGTGGAAGAGCACCAGCGCTTCCTGCGGCATGCCGTAGGCCAGCGGATGGGCATTGTCGATCGTCACACGGAGCGTCGAACCCGGACAGAAGAACTCCTTCGTGCTGAGCCCTTCCACGACGTTGCGCACCGGCAGTCCGAGCCGTGTGATGGCGAAGTCGGTGGCGCCGCCGAGCGTCACCAGAGTCCCGCCCTTCTGCACGAAATCCCGGATGGCGTTCACGCCGTCCGGTCCGATGCCGCTGCGATACTCGGGCGGCGTGGTGTTCGGCACACCGGCGAAGCCGCCGCCGCGTCCGCCTCGTCCCGCCGACGGCTCGCCCGTGATCGCGCCCGTCGAATCGTCCGGGAAGATGAACACGTCGTAGTTCGCGTTCAGGTTCCCCTTCCTGATCTCCGCGTCGTAGACATCCTTGAACGGGAACGCCCACTGCTCGAACAGCCAGCGGGTCCATCCTTCGTCCATGTTGCCGCCGCGGTATCGCTGATACATGCCGATGCGCAGGCGCTGGAGATCGTGCGACTGCTTCGGCTCCGCCGTCAGCGCGATGAAATCCACACCCGTGGCCTTCGCAATGGCCGCGACGACGGTCTCGGGCGCCGAAGCGGGTACGACGAAGTCGCCGGGCCGCACGAGGTCGCCGGCGGCGTCCACTCGCTTCACCGGCACGTTCTTGTCGAAGAGCAGGTTCATCGCCTTGAACGCGTCGTTCAGCCGGCCGTCGATCACGTATCCCGCCGGCCCTTTGGCGACCTTGCCGGCAGGCACGATCGGCGAGGTCACCTTCAGGAGGTCGCCCTTCATCGACTCGTCCAGCGGATCGACCTTGATGCCCATGTACTCCGCCAGCACGTCCTGTCCCATGTCGTACGGGCGGATCGGCGTCCCGTCCTCGCTCCGCGTCCATTCGTTGTCCGGGTAGTGCGTTTCACCGAGCAGGTACCGGATCAGCCCCATCTTCGGCTGCGCGAGGGTGACATGGAACGATCCCGGCGGGTAGATCACGCCGTCTTGCGTCGTGAACCCCTTTGCCGACTGCGTCACCTCGATGCCCTGGTTGAGCAGGGCGTTGACCAGCTTGTCGCGCGTGAGCGGATCGTGCTGCCTCGCCGAAATCGCGTACCCGGCCGGCTTGCCCTTCGCGCCCCGTTCGGTCTGGCGGCTGGCCTTCAAATAGGTGTCCCAGACGATCGTCTCCTTGTTTCGCGCCATGCAGTCGAGCAGGGCCCAGGCGCCGACCTTCTGCCGTTCGACGATGTCCCGCAGCCGCCACCAGCCGCCCGGCCAGGGATTCGGAAAGTTCATCTGCTCCACACGCGGGTGCGCCAGGTTGCGCGCGACACCCACTAACTGACTGGGATCGATGTAGAGCGGGGTCGCCAGCTTCGCGCTCGCGGATTCGGTGAGCATCCCCGTGATGTTGTGGAACGGCGTGATCCAGTGGAATCCGAAATGTCCCCACCCGGAGTACTGGCCGTCGTTCATCACGCCCGACAGCCCGGCCTCTTCGGCCTTGTTGGCCATCTGCGCGCCGTACCACGCCATTTCGCGCCAGACCAGCGGATCCGCGAGCGGGCGGACCGGCTCGGCGTACGGCGGGTAGAAGATCCGCGCGCCGTAGCTGCCCATATGGTGAAAATCGAAGTAGGCCGTCGGCTTCCAGTCCGTGAACAGCACCTTGCCGGCGTATTGCGATTCCTTCGTGTTCATGGTGAGCGCGTCGCGGTTGTTGTCGTGGCCGATGTACTTGTTGTAGAGCCACGGCAGGCCCGAGCCCTCATACTCGGTCCCCACGTACTTGTTGTACCAATCGGTCACCATGATCTCGCCGTCGGGGTTGAACGACGGGATCAACAGGAACACGACGTTGTCCAGGATCCGCTCGGTTTCCGGATCGGTTCGCGCCAGCAGGTCGTACGCGAGCTCGGGCGCCATCTGGGCGCCGCCGACCTCGGAGGCGTGCATGCTCATCGTCATGCAGACGAACGGCTTGCTTGCCGCCGCGATCTTCCTGACCTCCGCGTCCGGGATCCCGTGCGGATCGCTCAGCTTCAGGTTGTTCTGGCGGAGCTGCTCCAGGTTCTTCTGGTTGGCGGGCGACGTGATGACGAGCAGCAGGAAAGGATTGCCCATCTCGGTCGGTCCCATGTCGATCGCCTTCAGCTTGCCGCCACCCTCTTTCTCCAGCAGCCGGTAGTACTCCACCAGCTTGTCCCATCGGGCCATCTTGCGGTCGGCGCCCATCTGAAAGCCGAAGAACTTCTCGGGAGTCGTCACCCGCCCTTGCGCCGGCGCGGTCCGGCTCGCCTGTCCCTGCGCCACGGTCGTTCGCGCGCCGATGTCCGACACGGCAAGCGTCGACGCGACGAGCGCACACGCGATCGGAAGTGGTTTGACGAATAATTTCATAGCGGTCCTCCGTAAGCAGTCGAACCAGCGCTGGCGCATTCTGCCTTGCCGCACCTGCCCGATGCAAACATCGGAGGACCCGTCAAGGGTGGGTGGCGTGGGGGAAGCCGCCGGCCGATGTACGGTGTCTAACCTTAGGTCCCCGATGACCTTGCAAGCGGTTCTGTCGGTTGCGATGCTCGGCGCCTTCATCTGGGTTGTCCGTTTTCTGCTCCCGAAGGCCGTCAAGGAGCGTGAGCCTTTTGCCCTCATCTGCGCGGTGCTGACCGCTGTCCTGGCGCAGGACGAGGCCGTCAAGCGCGTACCGGGCGATGGAGCCGAGCGCGCCGCCCGCTCCGACGAGTAGGTACCTCAAAGCGCCCCTCCGGAAGCTCAGACGATCAAATCGTATCCCAAAGGCCGCTCCACTCTCGCGCAGTCCGGCTCACCGCGCCGAAAGGCGGCTCGCCGTTCCGCTGCCTCAGTGATTCCCACGCGTCGGGCTGCGATCGTCATGCGCGATTCGGTAACTGCCGCTTGACTGTATACAGCGGTACGATATAGTTCCCGACCGACCGCTGTTGCCCGTCCCCGCGCAGGGACTGGAGGTACCGTGCCTGCCGCAGAAGACGACCCGACCGCATTCCTCCCGCTCTCTCCTCCCGTGTTCCATGTGATGGTCTCGCTCGCCGACCGCGATCGCCACGGCTACGCGATCATCAAGGAGGTCGCCGAGCGGACCGGCGGCGCCCAACGCCTGGGGGCTGGAACGCTCTACGCCATCCTGAAACGGCTGCTCGACGACGGGCTGATCGCCGAAGTGCCGGGTGCGCATGCCGAAGCGGACGACCAGCGGCGCCGGTACTATCGCCTCACACCCCTTGGCCGGCGGGTGGCGAGAGTGGAGGTGGACCGCCTCGAGCGCGCCGTGGCGTCGGCTCGTTCCTCGCGACTCTTCGGGCGCACGCGTTCAGCGTAATTGCCCATGCAGGGCAGCCAAGAGTCCACTGGTCCGCGGTCAAGGGTCCGGCGCGCTTATCGCGCGCTGCTCCGCCTGCTGCCCTTCGAATTCCGCGCAGAATTCGGGCGCGACATGGAACAGGCGTTCTCCGACGAACGGGAAGACGTGCGGGCGCGCCGGAGCCGCGCCGGGACACTCGGCTTCTGGCTGCGAACCGTCACGGACTTCGCCCGCACCGCGCCGCGCCAGCAGTGGGACGTCCTGCGGCAGGACGTGCGCGCCGGCGTCAGGCTCCTGAGCAGGAATCGCGGCTTCGCGGCCACGGCCATCCTGACGCTCGCCCTCGGCATCGGCGGCAGCACCAGCATCTTCTCCGTCGTCTACGCGGTCGTCTTGCGGCCGTTGGCGTTTCCTGAATCAGGACGAGCCGTTCGGATCGCATGGACGACGAAAGGTGAGGGGACAACCGCTCGACTGATGCCGCCGTCGTACCCGGACCTCCAGGCCGTACGCGAGAAGTGCACGGCGTTCGAGGCGATTGGAGGGATGCGGTTCGACACCCTCACGTCGGAAGCAGGTCCGCTGAACGTGTCGCTGGGGAACGGTGCCTTCGTCTCGCCCATGATGGCGTCAGCATCGCTCTTCAAGCTCTTTGGCGCATCGACCGTTCTCGGCCGGCTGCCCGATGAACGCGACGAGCAGCCCGGAGAACCGCCCGTCGTCGTGCTCAGCTACCGCACCTGGACTTCCCTCTACGGCCGGGACCCGGGCGCCATCGGGCGCACCCTGGTTCGCCACCTCGGAGACGGCCGGCAGAAGGTGGTGACAATCGTCGGCGTTCTGGCCCCCGGTGCTTTTCCGCTCCCGTTGAACGCGCAAGTCCCTGCGTGGGCGTCGTTCGACACGGAGATGACCCGGGCACGAGCTGACAGTGGCCGGGAGTTCTTCCATCGCATCACTATCTACGCGCGACTGGCGCCCGGCGTCAGGCTCGACGCCGCCCGCGACGAGGTCGCTGCTTTGTCGCCATCCCTCGCATTCAGCCTGCCTGACTTCTACAGGGTCGGCAATCCCTCGCTGCAGGTGGCGTTTCTCCGGGATGAGATTGTCGCGGGTGTTCGAGCACCGCTGCTCGCCTTCCTCTGGGCCGTGTCGGGCCTGCTGCTCGTCGCCTCCGTGAACGTCGCCAGTCTCGTGCTCGCCCGCGCGATGTCGCGACGCCAGGAGTTCGCCACGCGGTTCGCGCTGGGGGCGCGGCCGTTCAGGGTCGCGCGCCAGTTGCTCACCGAGAGCGCGATCCTGGCGCTCGCCGGGGGAACGCTGGGCCTGGCGTTCGCGTGGGCCGGCAGGCGGGCGTTTGTCGCCATCAGCCCGACGATGCCGAGGCTGGACCAGTCGGGTATCGGCGCTCCGGCGCTGCTCTTCGCCCTCGGCGGCGTCCTGCTCGCCACGTGCGCCGCGGGCGTGGTGCCCGCCCTCCAGGCCTCGGGCAGGAGCGTCGTGGACGGACTGCGGCGGGCGGGCGGAGCCTCGGCGGCAGCGACAGGGTTCTCGAAGCCACTCGCCACGCTCGCGGCCGCGGAGGTCGCGGTGGTGCTCGTGCTGCTCGCCGGCACTGGCCTCCTGGTCAACAGCTTCGCGCGCCTCATCCTGTTCGACCTCGGCATCGATTCGCGGTCGATCGTCACGTTCACCATCGCCCATACCGTTCAACGTCCCGGATCCTCACAGCCCGTGCCGCGAAAGGAAGGCCAGCAGACGGCCGCGGTGCTCTCCGATGGACAGCGCCGGGTGAGCGCGATCGACGAGGAGTTGATCCGGCGCGTGTCGGCTGTTCCCGGCGTCGCTGCAGCGGGTCTGACGAGCGCCGAGCCATTGGGCGGCTCCGGCGCCACGAACCCGATAGAAATAGCGAGCTCGCGTCAGAGCGCCCACGCCTATACGCGTTTCGCCAGCGCGACGGCCTTTCGCGCGCTCGGCATGCACCTGGCCGGCGGCCGAGGGTTCACGGAAGCCGATCGCGAGGGGATGCCGTTGGTGGCGATCGTCAACCAGACCATGGTCCGGAGGTTCTGGAACGGCCGGAACCCGGTTGGAGACCGGATCATTCATGGCCGCCGAACGCTGGAGGTCGTCGGGATTATCGCGGACGTACATGAACGCGGGGCGCGGCAGGAAGTGGAGCCGACCTTTTACATGTGCAGTGCCCAAATACCAATACCAGACTGGGCTCTCACGCTGGTCGTCCGGGCGCAACCGGGTGCCACCGGGGTCGGAGAGCTCGTCGCCGCCGAACTCGGGCAGATGGGGGACCGCATCGAGGCGGGAAGTCCCAGACGGATCGAGGACATCTGGTGGAGGCAGCTCGCCGACGCGCGGTTCCTGACGCTGGTCGTGGTGACCTTCAGCCTGCTCGCACTGGCGGTCGCGCTGGTCGGCGTGCACGGTGTCCTGCGCTTCTCGGTGGCGCAGCGGACGCGGGAGATGGGCATCCGAAAGGCGCTCGGCGCCACCCGGTACGATCTCATCGCGCTCATCGTCGGGCACGCGCTTCGCTTCGGGCTCGCGGGGTGCCTGGTTGGACTGGTCGCGGCCGCTGCGGCAGGTTCCGCAATTCGCTCGCTCCTGTTCGGCATCACGCCGACGGATCCGCTCACGCTCGTGGCGGCAACCTTGCTGCTCATCACAGCTGTCATCGTTGCGGCGTACCTCCCCGCCCGGCGCGCGAGCGCGGTCGATCCGGCGCTGTCGTTGAGGTGCGAATAGGGACGGACTGCTTGCCGGGCCCCTTGGAAAGCCGTAGAGTAGCGACGTTTCGCGAAAATCCACCGGCGTCGTACGCCTGACACCGACTCGCCAGCTCAGGTAACGACAGCTCGTTCATGCCGCCAGCAGCAGCGTGACGGCGACAGACGCGCCGAGGGAATAGGCCATCATCCGCCCGAGTGTCCATCCGTCCTCCGCGATGCCATTCCACAACGCGCGAGGAACCGACCGCAGGGTGTGCAGACCGACAGCTTTCCAGAAGGCAGCGTATCCGCTGACGCAGATCCAGGCGGCACGCCACCAAACTCCCGCCCGCACGTTCTCTTCGTGTTCCGTCTGAATATCCGCGATGATTGGATCGATCACCCGGTCCATCGTCTGCTTCGCACACACTCGCGCGAAACGGGAACGGAGCCCTTTCAGATGGCCGGGTCCGTGCTGCGGCGGGCGGCTTGGCTATAGGCCCGGCTCGCGCCGCTGGTGGACGTCGCGCGGGGTGTTCGTTATTGCACAGATCTTTCCCGCGCGCCTGCGCAAAGTATGCGGTCATGCCTACCAGGAAGGTCCGTCGGAGGATTCCGCGTGTTGTGGACGTCGTCCCTGTCAGCGTCCGTTTGGCCCGGATGGAAGACCTGCTGATCGAAATGCGGGCGGAGCAGGATGTGAAGCTGAAGAAGCTCAACAAGCTTCAGCAACAAGTCGATGAACTGACGGAGACCATGACGCGAAGGCTCAATTCGGCGAGAGCCTCCCGTCGTTGACCCGTCATAACGCGGCTGTCGAGCAATGGGCCTGGCGGAGCGGACCGTAGCGTCCTGGCGCTGTTGCTGGCCGTCCTGGACGTTTGTCGAACAGGTTTCGCACGCGAATCCCAGCTCAACCGCGGCGAGGATGCCTCACCTCTCGCGCGATTCGCTCCACAGGTGACGCCTCGACACCCCGTTTGACACGGGACGCAGGCGGAGGATGGGTTTTCCCAAGCTTCGCCGTCTTCCTCCAGGCGTTGTACCGCATGCGCAGCGTCTTCACCGGATTGGCGTTCTCGGCCGGCTTGATGTCCTGGTCGGTCACGCCGATGAACATCGAGTAGTCGCCGTCGTTGTAGGACGTGCCCGGCTTGTCCGTGCGCTCGGCCTTCAGGATGTACGCGACGTGGGCCGTCTTTGCGTCGCACGGTGCGTCGATCTTCGGGCCTTTGTCGCACGAGCACCGGCTGTCGCCGCCGTTGAGATCGGCGGCCTCCATCGCCGCCATCACGCGGTCGGTCAGCGCGCCCGACGCCTGGCGGAACGCCTTCGCTGCTTCGTGGACCACGTCCGCCTTCGCGAGGATGTTGCCCTGGATCGAGAAGAAGATCCCGGTCCCCTCGACCTGTCCCTGCTCGTCGAGCGATACCGTCATGTTGCCGGCGCCGGAGTAGCCGGCGCTGCGTCCCTGCAGATCGACGATCCCGATCTGGCGTGACGCGATCGCCTGATCCCGTTCCTGGAGCGCCTTGATGATGTCGGCGGGCGCGGTGCCTTTCTGCAGCTCCTCGTAGATGAACGTCTGGTTCTTCCACGACGTGTCCACGCTCGCCTGTGCCGCCGCGACCCCTTTGCCGGGGACGACGATGGCCTGGACGCCGCGGAGGCCGAGCGGGTGCATGCGGGCGAGCCCCGCGTTCGTGACGCACGTCGCCGAGGCGATGACGACCTGTCCGGTGTCGCGGTTGACGGCCACGACCGACCACGTCGCGCGCGCGGGGGCGGCGGCGAGTCCCAGCAGGACGACGGCAAGCAGGAGCGGGTTCTTGAGGGTCAGGATGTGCATGACGCGCAAATATACCGCGACCCGGCCGGAACGCGTCAGCGGCTCCAGGGGCGAGCGGCGGTCGGATCGCGCGTAGTGTCTCATCCCTTGGATGCGTTCGGTGAGGGCGGGATCCTGCGAAATGCGGCGGCGTTTCTGATCCACCTGATCCCGTCGTGCCTCGTCCTCGCTGTCGTGATTGCCGCCTGGCGCCGGGAGCTCGTTGGCGCCGCCGGCTTCATCGCGCCGGCCGTGATCTACATCGCGATGGCCTGGGGCAGGTTCCCGCTTTCCGTGCACTTCGCGATCGCCGGGCCGCTGGCACTCACTGGCGTCCTCTTCCTCGCGAGCCGGTACCGGGAAAACCGGCCGGCGCGATCGACAGTCCGATGGCGTTCGATCGGCGCTGGTGCGAGATGTTCAGCGCGGCTCGAGCGTCCACGTGTGGCCGTTGTTCGAACAGCCGTACCCGCCGATCGACACCTGTCCGTCGATTTTTCCAGTCACCGATGTCGTCAGCACGGTACCCGTCGCGACTGCCGACGGGTTTCCTCCGGGCCCGACGAAGACGCTCAGTGCCCCGGCCCGAAACTCGCCCGACGCGGTCCCGGCGAGCGTCTTGCCGGTGACCTGCAGGCCGAGGCGGAACGTCGCGGAGGGATCCTCGGGACGAATGTCGACGGCGTCATCAGATCGTTCCAGGTGGACGACCGTCGCCGCTTTGGCTGGAGTCGGTGGGGCACCGGCACCGCCGCAGAAACTGAAGGTCACGCAGACGCTTGGATTGCCCTCCGCGCACACGGGATCGCCGTGCTCGGACATCGTGAGTGTCAGGAGGTAGGCGCCGGGGACAAGATCGAGAATCGCCGGCGTGGGAGCGGTAGGACCGCCGCACGCGAGGACGGTGAGCGGAACGGCAAGCGCCGCAACTCTGCGTACCCGCAACGCGTACTTCCTTGCACCTGTAGTAGATGCTCGCCACTCTGCGGCTGAACGACGCCCCGGTGCCGTCGACGTACGGCCTCTCCGCGGACGACACGCTCGGGTTGTAGCCGGGAAGAACGATGAATACGGATAACACCACATACCGATTCGCGGCCGGCGTCGCGGCCGGGGGGAATTACGAGTCATCGCGA
The DNA here is from genome assembly GCA_001767455.1 of Acidobacteria bacterium RIFCSPLOWO2_12_FULL_66_21. GTDB lineage: Bacteria > Acidobacteriota > Vicinamibacteria > Vicinamibacterales > 2-12-FULL-66-21 > 2-12-FULL-66-21. The sequence continues at coordinate 95,645 of MELC01000024.1, read as the reverse complement.
ATCGCTGAGCATGGCGATCCCGGGCCGAGGCTCAGTCGAAGGTCCGCGTGCTTGTGTCGGTCCGCCTCTTCGCGTACGCTGAGGTCATGTATGCGACAGCCGTCGTGGAAGGAAAGGTCGTCCGGTTCAAACTCTCTGCCGCTCTGGCGCGTGCGCACCGCGAAAACCGTGGCAAGTCAATGACCGAACCGGAAGCGGTTGCGTTCGTCGAAGCCAAACGACGTGCGCGGGCACTGCGTCGCGCCAGGCCGTATCTTGAGAGTCGTTCTTGACACCTGCATTCCGAAACTCGCCACGTTTCCAGGCGAGAATAATGCCGCCGCGCTGATTTTTGAACTCACGCGTACCGGCTCGATTGAGGCGTGGGCCAGTCCCGCCATTTTTGAGGAGTACGCGGACGTGTTGGGCGATCGGCCCGATTTCGTCGCTGAAATCGTCGAAACCTGCCGCGTTGCGTATCCGTTAACCGAACTGCACATCATTCGTCACGAGCCCGACAATCGTTTCGTGGAATGCGCGCTGGCGGCGAGCGCCGACTTCATCATCACCGTGAATACGCTCCAGGGCACGTTGACCGGAAGAGATATCAAGCGGTGAGTGTGGTGCGGCCGAGCGAATTCCTCAACCTGCCGGAGGTTGGGCGGCTGGTGAAAAAGCTCACGCGTCGAGAGTAGTCTCCCCCCGAGATCCACGCCGCCGGCAGCCGTCAGCGTCCCGCTCTCGATCGCACCGGCGTGCTAAGGCTCGCCCCATTCGTCGGGCGTTGAGCCGGCAGTGTCGGCGTGGGATCGCTCCGAAGGACGTACACGAAGCATTTGTCAAACACGCTCTGCGTCATTTAAAGAATATTGCCACTCGGAAAATGGCGTAATCGAAGAGTTGAAGGGCTCGAGCGCGCGGTATCTGCCGATCGCGCGATCCACCGTACGCGGATGCAGATCTTGCCGCGTACCATCCATGCAAGTCTTGCTGTGACAGGGATAGCCCGCCTTCGCGTGTACTGATTCGCGTGGATGGCGGCTGCTGGCTTGCCCAGCCGGAACTCGCTCACGTTTCAGGCGAGCAAAGGCTGGCGTCCCCAAGCATTCCCAGTTGGAACCAGATCGCCGGCTGGCTCAAGCAGATCGACAACTTGCGTCAGGCGGCCTGAGCACTTGCTGGTCGGTTTCGGAAGCCGTACAGTAGCGGCATGAACGTGCACGTCATGCCCGAAACGGCCAAGAAGCTCCAGGATCTCGCCGCGACCAGCGGACGCGCCCCTGAGGACATCGTCGAGGATGCTCTTGCCGGGTACCTCGAAGAGGTCGCCTCAGTCCGCAAGACGCTCGACAGCCGCTACGACGATCTCGAGAGCGGCCGGGTGAAACCGATCGATGGCGAGGAGGCATTCAGGCAGCTGCGCGAAAAGAGCGAGCGCCGACGATCGGGCGGATGAGCGGCTACACCTTCCATCCGGATGCGTTCGCCGATCTCGACGAGATTTGGGAATACATCGCACAAGACAACGTCGATGCCGCCGACCGGGTTCTCGCCGACACCCATTCGACCCTCACCCTGCTCGCCGGATCGCCACAGATTGGACATCGACGCCCGGACCTGACGACCCGCCCTTTACGATTCCATGTCGCGCGCGATGAGTACCTTGTCGCGTACGCACCTGACGAGAAGCCGCTTTGGGTTGTGGCGGTTCTCCACGGGCGCCGGAATCCGCGGCTGATGGCCGCCATCCTTCGCGACCGACCTTAGATCTCAGGGCCCGGCGTGACTGGCGCCGGGTCCTGCCGCAGCGTGACGAGCCTGAATGTTCGCGATCCACTGGTCGAACGCGGCCTCAACGTCGCTCAACCCGAGATATACGGCGACGTGACTCAACAGCCAGCTCAGGTAGGTGTTCGCCCCCTTTAGCGCCACAGTGCAATCGCCGCTACTGAATCCAAGTTCGCAGGTGAAGAACTTCTGTTGCCCAAGCGTCTTGAACTGTCGCATTCCGTCGGCGGTCGCGTGAGCGTGAGCGCTGTGCATGTGGTAGCTCACTTCATAGATGAAGTTTTTCATCGCGGCCGTGCCTTCCGCCTTCTCTATATCCTTGAGCATTCCATCAAATGAGTATTCGATGAACTTGCCATCGGGCAGTCGTTCCCGCGCCCACCTGTATTGAACATTTCCGAAAGCAGCTTGAACAACTGCGGATTCCTCCGTGGTGAGCGCGGCCTTTGCTTTTGCGACCACGTCGGGCTGGTTGGCGAAATGTTCTTAAACAAGGTGAGCCCAGTGACGCTCGAACAGCTTGCTGGAAAGGCCGTAGAGGTCAAGCCGGTATACCGGATCGATCATCATCCAGCGAAACACCACGGCAGTTTCGAGGAGCACACGAGTGAGCACCATCGCGTCGTCGCCGTTGCCTGCATCGGTCAACATCCGAACTGACGCATGCGTATTGCAGCCTTTGTTCGCCAAGGCGCACACCACATAATCACGGCGCACGCCCTTCGTGATCGGAGTGCCGGGCGCAACAGACGCCCTAATCCGATACGACAAGTCGTCTGCATCGCGTAGCCACGCATGACCGCTTCTAAACTTTGGGATAATTTTGCGAAGCGCGTCGTAATCCTCGACAGCTTGCGCGTACTGGCTATCAATGGCTGGTGGGCTCATCGGGTCATAAACAGAAACAAAGAGGTGCCGGTTCCCTCCGCACTAATGGCAGGCAGTGCGCAGCTCTCCTACCTACACGACACGAGAGGGGCCGTTCCGTTCCGATGCATTTTAGCGCGTGCGGTGCCGGCGGTGGGCGTTCAGGTTTACGTTGGTGTTGCCAGCGATTTGGTCGCAACGGATCTGCTCTTCCAAGGCGGCGGATCCGCGAGCACGCTCGGTCGGAGCGGGTGCGTCCGAAGGGAACGGGCGAGACCGCCGAGATCGGGAAACAGCGTGGCTGCGTTCACATTCATGGTCGAGAGTCTGTAGAGCGCTTCTTCGCGCAGGGACGCAGGCAGCACGAAGCGGCGAAGATCTTGCTGCGCGCTGTCTGGGGCCGGCAGGTGTTCTACGTGTGCGTATAGGTCTTCTTCGCGTGAGGACGTAGGCGCTAAGAAGCTGCGGAGATCTCGTGGTCCGCTGGTGTTGGCTGCCAGGTTTTCCGCGAAGCTCAAAGCGGGATTTGCCACGCACAGGAACATCGCCTGCTGGGCTGCCTGACGCGCGTCCGGCTTCCACGGATCAACAGGGAATACGCCAGTGAATGGCGCGAAGGACTCGAACAGTTTGTCCGGATATCGGCCGTGGACGAGGCTGTAGACAAGCTGCATCTGCGCGCCCGACACGCGGCCAAAGGTCATTTCGATTGAGGTCCGCTCATTGCGGGTCATGATTGCCGCGCACGCGAGCATGCACGACGCGTCGTTGATGGCCCACACGACGCGGTCGCTCTCGCCGCTCGGCTCGAACGCGAAGAACAGCGCGATGTACGGAGAGCGCGTCACGTCGAGAAACCTCGTCGGACCGCCGTAGTGTTGGATCAGACCGAGCCATGCGGCTGCGTCGGTGTCGTGCGGGACCAAGTGTGGCTGCAGCAGTTGCGGCGCCCTTCGGACGAATTGCCAGAGTGTCAATCGCTCCGCTTCTCGCGCCCGGTCTCCAGCGAACTCTCGCTCAAGGCTCGTTTGCAGCGGCCATTCGGCGCGGTCATGACCGCGGAACACCCACTGTTGCCGAGTCATGAAGTCGGCCACTTCGACGAACTCAGCCCACGTGGAAAGTCTTTGTTCCTCGTATGTCATATATGCACCTGATGAGGCGCCGATTTGGGTCCTCGGAGTCCTGCACGGGCGCCGAAATCCTCGGCCAATTGCGGCTATTCTTCGCGAGCGAAGGTGAACGTCTGCCCCGGCGACAGGCCCATGATGACGTGTTTTAGCGCCCGTGCCGGTGGGTGTGTGCGTAGTCGAGGCAGCCTCCGGGCTCTCAGGCAGCCTTCCAGTCCCGGAGCGTTGACACCAGGCTCGGGAGGTCTCGCAGGAGCACCGTGTTCATCCGCGCGTCCATCCCCGTCGAAACCAACGCGTGGTGGCACGCCTTCTCGGTCACGACCACATCGCAGTAAGGAACAGCCAACGCCATCGCGTCGATGTCGTAAATGTCGTTCGCAGACCAGGGCTTGTCGCGGTTTCGATGCCATGCAGTCTTGAGCGCCATCGACACATCGGTGCTCGGCATCGAGCGCATGAACGCAACACCGGCCTCCGGCCAGGTCAAGATGTCTTCGAGGCCGACGCCTCGCTCCTGGAAAGCCGTTGGTGCCATGTTCTGAAACTCGATCAGAAGTTCGCGAGCGCTGACCACGTCTGGCAGCCGTTCGCGGCGCCACGGCCCTCCGCCGTCCAGCCTTAAACTCTGAGCCCTTTCCTCATCGGCTCGATTCTTTGCGATCTGCAAAGCCTGCTGGGGGGCGTAGCCCAGGGTCTGCAACTTCTGAAGTTCGGTGTGATCTTGGGGCCCCCGCAAGTTGCTTCGCTCGAGATCGAGCAGAGCATTCGCCATGTAGGCGTCGAATTTCTCGGGACCATACTTCTCACGAAACTGCGGCGTGACGTCCTCCCCGGTCGCTCGGTCGCGGATGCGAAAACCACCGTTCGACTGGCCGAAGGCGTGGCACACCCCGTGCCCGATCAAGTCAATTTCCGGATCACGCCGCGTCAGGCGCAGAACGAGATCCAGCGCAGCAGCCAGTTCGAGCTTCATGACGGTCACGCGACTAACGAGCGTTCTGAATCTCGTCAGACTCTCCATGACATCGGCCAAGTCCCGCCGCTGCCGAGGAGATCCCACTTTCAGAATCTCGGAGTAGTGCGCGGCGGCGAGCACGAACGTCGCGCGCCCCGAATTGACTGCTGACTGACACGTCGCAAGGCATTCTTTGAAGGCATCGCCTTGGGCGTGACCAACCGCCGCCTTCGCGAGCGAAATCCAGTGGTTCAGATCCAGATAGACGATCGGCACGCCTTCCGCCGGTCGCCGCAGCGTCGAAGGCCAGACCAACGGCGGCTCAACGACATCCGTCACTTCAGTACCCATCGTTAGCTATGCCTCGACGGTGATTTTGATGCTGCTCGGGTCTACGCCGAGCGTCCGCGCCAGTCGCGTCTTCGCCTGGGCAATCGTCAGCGGTTCGTCGTCATCGTCGTCGGACGCACCAGCGGCCCACGTCGGCGGCTGAGTGGGCGGCGCGACCTGAGCGCCATTGCCAGGTGCCTCGACAGCGTCCAGAGGGATCCTCGCGATGGGCGGGTTAGCGAGGCCGATGCCGGCCCCGACGCGACCGACCGGGTCCGTCGCTTCCTCATGGTAGAGCGACACCCAGACACCGCGACCGACCGGAATCGTGTGACCCGCTGCCCGACGAGCCGCGTAGGCCCGGTCGAACCGCTGCCGAAGGTCGCCGGCATCGAACATGTGAACCTGCGCGAACTTCGGGTTCCTCGCATCATCGACGGCGGCGGCGACCACGACATCCACTTCCGACAGGGTCGCCCACGCTGAATCGTCGTCGGTCCTAGGGAATGCGATGTATTCGTCCTGCGACGTGCGGATCGCCGCCAAGAGGTTCTTGTTTCCCCTAGTGATACGGCGCACCCGGCCTTTGCCGCCTCCCCGCACTCGTGCAACCTTCCAGCCTTCCTTTTCAAGAGTGGACAGAGCGGCGTTCACAAGTAGCCTACGGATTCGCTTCTTCTCCGGCGTCTTCGTCACATTTGCCATCACAACCTCCTCACGACAAGAGAATGATACGAATTACAACTGAGAGAGTCAAGAGAAATAATGAGAGAATAAGCTACGAAATAACTTTGAGTGCGAGAGATGGCCAAGAAATAGCGAGAGAGTCGAAAGGCGGGGCGTATGGGTGCGCTCAGTTCGGAGGCCCAAAGGGGCACGCAGGGGGCGAGAAGGGCCGTCTGGGCGTCGTGCGTGAGTATGTTGACCCGCCGCGGTCGTGCTTGCCGTCGTCCGACCGATGGCGCTATAAGCAAGAACAGCAGCTCTTGGCCGGCTCCCGGCTCCGCGTCGCACTGACGCCTTCTTGAGCGGGTCCCTCCGTCGTGCCGTTCGACGGACGCACCAACATGGCCACTCGGTATGCGTGACACGGCCCATCGCCCTGGCACCCTGCCGCAGTAACCCCTCACGCGCACATCCGCCTGAGTCGAATATCGCTCGCGAGAACGGCCACGCAACGATCTCGACGGAGGTGCGATGGACTTCGACCCCCGCGACCACAGCGACGAGCGGGACCCGCGCGACCGCGATCGCGATGAGCGCGATCGGGATCACGATGACGATGGCCTATCACTTGGACGTGGACCGAGTTCTGCGCCCGAGTCCCATCACGAACGTGAACGCGACGACGATCGGCACGATGCGCGTGACCGCGCCGATCATCGCGATCGGGACGACGTCCGATGGCCAGAGCGCGATCGCGACCCGCGGGACCGCGCGAGCGACCCGCGTGACGTGTTTACGCGTAGCCTCAACCTGCCGCGCGGGCGTGACCGCGAAGTGGTCCATGATGCGCGCGATCGCGAATACACGCTGCGGGGATCCGAGAGCCGTTCGCTGGCGACCGTCGGCGCCTTTCGTGTCGTGCCCGCGCGAGAGCTGCGCGACCGTGACGACCGTCCCGGCAATGTGCGCGATGGCGACCTCCGGCATCTGCGAGAACAGGGGCTGGTCGAGGCGGTTCGCATCCCTGGTTATCGCGAGCAGGCGGTCGTGTTGACAGACCGCGGCCGGGGACTGCTGGAATCGAATCGGGACCGCCACAGAGATACCGGCCAAGCCTTCTACGCCGGACTCAAACGCGAACGCGAGCTCGAACACGACGCACAGATCTACCGCTCCTACGAACGCGAGGCGGCGCGGCTCGAGGCGCGGGGCCTGGAGATCGAGCGTGTTCGGCTGGACTACGAGTTGAAGCGCGAGTACCAGCGGTGGCTTCACGAACGTGACCGGGGCCGGCCGGACGCCGATGGACGGCCTGACCGTGACGCGCGCGAGACCGAGCAATGGGCGCACGACCATGACCTGCCGCACTTCGACGACCAGGTCCATTTCCCCGACTGCCGCATCGAGTATCGCGACATCGACGGCCACGAGGATCACGTCGACGTCGAGGTCACCACGGAGCACTACCGGGGGGCGCATGGCGTGGCTGTCGCGCGCTCAGGGTTCTCCTGTCATCGCGGCAGCAGCGCTCGCATCGGCGGGCGGGGCGGCGGAAGTCGGGGCGGCGGGAAGAACGGCGGGCTGGCTGAGGAGCTGTGGGAATGACCGCCCACGAACGCGTTCAGGCCGTCGCCGACTACGGCTTCACCGAGCGCCAGGCCCGGTTTCTCGTGCTCGTGATGCGGCACGCCGGCCTGTGCGTCAAGCGGCAGTATGCCACCTTCGCCGGCATTGCCCCCGGCGGCGAGAAGTGCAACACGTTCTTCGAGAAGCTCGTCCGGCGCGGATACGCGGTCGCTTCAGACTGCATCCATAACCGAGCGCGGCTCTATCACGTCCATCACAAGCCGCTCTATCACGCCATTGGGGACCCGGAGAGCCGCTATCGCCGAGCGGTCCCCGCACGGCGGGCCGACGAGCGTCTCATGCGACTCGACGTCGCGCTGCTCAGCCCCGATCTCGACTGGCTCGTCACAAGGCCAGAGAAGCTTTCGTATCTTGAAAGGAGCGCTGGGCTGCAGTCGTCTGAGGCTGGCGCCGACGCGACGGGTCAGGCTTGTACAGCCCTCGCAGAGCAATTTCCGGGTACGTTCCCGATCGGGGTCGATGCGCATGGGCGTCTGATGCTCGTCTACCTCGCGACCGTGCCATGGACTGATGACTTTCGGCTGTTCTTGCTCGGGCATACCACGCTGCTCTCGGTCACCCCTGCCTGGACGCTGCGAGTCGTCCTCTCCCAGTCAATCCAACGTGTCGTGCCCGATTACGAGCGGGCGGTGCACGAGGAACTCGCGAGCCCGCTTCTCGGCGAAACGGCCAACGATGTCAACTGGTACTTCTTTCATCGTCGCCGTGACACGGACTGGAGCGCGATCGCCGGCGCGGACGCGGTCAAAGCTCGTTTTGCGCGATGCGCGAAGGCATTCACCGGACCGAGGTTCGCTCTGCTGTATCGACGCTGGCTGACCGCCAGAGAGGCGGCGTTGGAGCCCGTCTCGCCGGTCATTACTGAAGCGCTCGCGTCCGGTCGCGCCCGCCTCGAATGCGTCGTCCTCCCTCACATGTACCAGCATCTCTCACCCCTGGTGAGCCATCGGCGCTCGCGGCGCCGACGCGTTACGGCTGACGCTGAAGGGGGGGCCAGAGCATTTCGCAGCCTGAACCCGTTTCTTAACCCGGCTCCTTAACCCCCACTCGGACGCGTGCGCGTCGGCCGCGAGAGTGCTCGCTCCTGCAAACGTCCTCGTAGCAAACCCTCGGCGCGCAGGAACTTACGCGAAGGTCTCGGACCTCCGATCGGGCGGCGTTCTTTGCCGCCCGTGAGGGGCGCGTCGGGGAATTCATCGACAGGAAGCAAGGCGTGAACGACCCCGCTCGCGTTCCAGCTTCGCCTGCCACGCCGTTCAGGGGGTCGTTCACGCCTTGCTTCCTGCTGCTCCTGTGACGCGCCCGAGAAGGCGCCAGATCACGCGCACGAACGTGGCCCTGTTCCTGGCGCGCGGTATGGCGCGCTATGAGCGCGGATCACGACCGCAACGTGGACCAGACATCAGTCAACGCGTGCGCCGCCGGTTCCGCGTCCGCAGGATTTGTGCATCTCGGCCACCACGTCGATCAGGATGGCGCTGTGCTCGGCGCCGTCAATGCCTCGGCGCTGGCGCGCCGACCGCGCGTGCCGGTGCACGCGGCTTCGGGCATTGACCGCGCCTCCGCGCAGCTCCGTCTTGGCCATTACGTGATGGCCGACGCGTGGTTGAGTTTGACGCCGAATTTCGTGCAGGCGTATGCTGCGGTTATCTCGTTGGTGTCGTCACGACACCCCCTCCGCATTGCCCAATGCGGAGCGCGCGACGGCCGGCATCCCAGGATCCCGCCGGCGCGCACATCCCAAACCAACAACGCCGCTCCGGTGTTCGACCCAGGTCCAACATCGCATCGGCAGCGATTCGTGCCGCAGGACGCGCGTCCCATCGACCCGCGTCAGTAGCGCGCACGCGACCCTGAACGGTTCGCGACCAGGTCCCGGACGTGTGCAGGGATTCCTCGCAAGTTGATGGCTACCGGCGATTGCCCGTAGCCATCGCACCGAAGCGCACGCCGCTTCGGTGATCGGTGTCGGCGCATCGCCCACATCCGCGCGATGACAAGTCAGCGCGCCGGCCTGATCCGCCGGCGTGCTGGTGCGCGCACTCCCACACAACATTTGTCGCTTCTCCGGTCCGATGTGGAGCGGTTATGGATCGCGATGACAACGTGCACTCTGTGCCGATCTCAATCGCCCGATGTCGCGAGTTGCTCGGGCATGAGGCCGATGATCTCTCGGACCTGGAGGTCGATCAGATTCGGCGACACGCCGACGTCATGGCGAATGTCCTCGTGGAAATCCTTCTGGAGCTGGGCGCACCGCAGGAGCAGCTGCGGTGAGTCGATTACCGATCACCTTGCCGCATACCGAGAACGGCGCTAAGCTGCGGCCGATGGTTGGCGCGGTGATCTATGTTCGCGTGAGCACGAAGGAGCAGTCGGAGAACCTCAGTCTGCCGACACAGCTCCGTGCATGCGAGGAGTACTGCAGGCGCGAGGGCTACGAGGTTCTCGAACGATTCACCGAGCAAGGCGAGAGTGCGAAGACGACGGACCGCACTGAGCTGCAGCGCCTGCTGAATTATTGCCGGACGCACAAAGGCAAGGTTCACTTCGTTGTCGTGTACAACATCACGCGCTTCGCGCGGGAGAAGTACGACCACTTCGCGCTCAGAGCCCTGCTGAAGTCGCTTGGGATCTCGCTGCGATCCGCAACGGAGCCGATCGACGACACGTCGACCGGAAAGCTGATGGAAGGCGTTCTGGCAGCCTTCGCGCAATTCGACAACGATGTCCGATCGGACCGCACGCGCGCCGGGATGCGAGCCGCGCTTGAGCAGGGCCGCTGGACGTTTGTTCCACCCCTCGGCTATCTCAACGCCCCGAAATGGTCAGGGAAGAGTCTTGCGCCAGACCCCGATCGCGCGCCGTTGGTGACGAGGGCATTCGAGGACTTCGCGACAGGCCGATTCACGAAAGAGGAAGTCCTGGACACCGTCACGCGGCTTGGACTCCGCACGCGCAAAGGACTGACGCTGAACGCTCAGAGCTTCGGCCGGATGCTCACGAATCGGCTATACGCGGGCTTCGTCGAGGTTCCAGAGTTCGGCGTGTCGCGGCGCGGTGACTTTGATCCGCTCGTGAGCGAGGACACGTTCCACCGCGTACAGGCAATCTCGCAGGGACGGGTCCCGGTTACGACGCCGCATCAGCGCGGCCGGCCAGACTTTCCGTTGAAAGGCCTTGTTCGCTGCGCGACGTGCGGCAAGACGCTGACTGCGAGCTGGTCGAAGGGCCGCAACGGGCGTTACGCGTACTACCACTGCTGGCGCCAATGCCGCGCGGTCAACGTCACGAAAGGCAAGCTCGAAGGCCAATTCGTCGACGAGTTGGAGCGGCTCCAGCCGACGCCTGGTTACATGCGGCTGGTGAAGGAGCTTGTTCTCCGTGCGTGGGAAGAACGTAAGGCCGAGGTCGGGAGTGACGCGGCCGATGCCGAGCGCAAGACGAAAGCGATTCAGCAGAAATTGGACCGCCTGGACGAAGCGTACCTGTACGCGGAAACGATCGATCTGACGAGCTACGAGCGGCAACGAGATAGGCTCCGTCAGGAGCTCACGCTCTCGCAGATCGATAAACACTCCGCCGACCTTGAGAAATTCGACGTGGACGGCATCCTGGCGTTCGCAGAGCGCGTTCTGCCGCGCGCCGCCGACCTGTGGGTGCAGGCGTCACTCAATCAGAAGCAGCGGCTGCAGCAGTTGTTCTTCGGTGACGGTGTAGCGTTCGACGGAAAACAGTTTGTTCGAACCGCCCTAACCGTCAACGCGTTCAATTACTTGACTGCCGTTCCGAGCGCTGAAAATGAAGTGGCGTCCCCAAGGTGCTCAGCACCAGGGTGGCACGGCGCATGGGTATGGGAAGGGGTCGCCGGATCGGCAGCGTGAGGACTGCCTTCAGCTTGTGGGAGGGCGTTCTGCCCAATTGACCACCGCGAGGCCGTCAAACACGAAGTGAAGGTATGCCTCCTTCTGAGTGATGACCAATTCCCGAATCGCCTGGCGTCGATAACGTAGACTGACTCTGTTCCACGTGAACCACCACAGCAGCCCTACCCCCACGCACCACCATGTCCACACGAATGAAAGAACAACGCTGATTACCAGGCCAGCCCAGCCGAGGATGGTGAGAATGTCCGAGAAGGAGTTGAGCGCCGACGCCATCGGACTGACGCTGAAGAAGAGAGCGAACTCAGGGTTTCGTGAGAGAAGAAAGGGATAAAGGCGACGGGTGTCGATTCCAAGGACCACGCGGCCGTTAGTCAAGGCTGAGACGAAGTCCGCGTGTGACATCGACTCAATTCCGTTATCATCCATCTGAACCCCCGATGAACCGCAACGGATTAGTTTGGACCCTCATCTCTGCCACCGAGCGCGTTATCGATGGCGTCTTGAATCGTTTCGAACTTCGCGGTAGGACGTGGAGGAAACAGCTCGCTGGCCTCGGCGGGGTCAACCTCGGCCCATTCCCACCGTTTGTCCTCCGTCTCACGAAAGATGTAGACCGCTCCGGGCTTCGCATTCGACATGGGTTTGTTCTCCATCAACTTAATGATTTGGACGCTCCTCGAATTCGGATCGCGGCGATGATTCCAGTCACCTAGCGTAGCCATTGACCCGCGTCTAGCATCGTATTATATTGCCCGAGTCGAAGATTCTTCTGGCACTTCATCGCGCAGGTATCTCCTGCGCCGTATTTCGCGCTGACGACGGCGCGATCTTTCCCGAACAATCAGGTTGGCGATGGCGGTCACGACAGACGCGCGTCTTTGAGCGCGTCGTTGGAGGATTTCACGATGGCCAGAGCTGTGCCCTTCGCGGTCGCTTTGCCCGACGATCTTCGCCGTCAGCTCGACGCGATTGCGGAGGAAGAGGGTGTCAGCCGGGGCTCGGTGATTCGGCAGGCGCTCAGTGCCGAACTCGCCCGCCGCAACTGGTTGAAGTCGAGTCGTGCCGGAACCGCGACCAAGCGGAACGACGATGCCGCGTGATCCTGACGGCCCGCTCACCCCGTTGGAGCAGGCGTTCGTGCGCAACGTCGCGAACGCGATTGTCAGCGAGATCCGTGCGGAGTCGGAACGTCCGCAGCTTCTTTTCCTCGATTCCTGGTCGATGAAGGTGACGGTCATTATCGAGCACCAGGAGGCGGCATGACCGCGCGAAAGCCTCCGAGCTACGGCTACAAGTTCCAGCAGGAGGTCGCGGAGGCGGTCAGCGCGATCCGCGACAAGACCGTGTTGCCGAGGATGCACGAGCTGCTGTTGAAGGAACTCGCGCGTCACGCGAACTGGCAGACGGGCACCATCTCGATCGGCACGCGCAGGCTTGCGGAGCTGCTCCGTGTCACGCGGGACAATCTCCTGACCTACTTCGACGCGCTCATCGAACTCGGGGCGGTGGAAGTGGTGAGGGAGTCCAGGCAGCACGAATCGCGCGAGGTGCGCATCAACATTGAGGTGCTCCGCTCGGTCAAGAGCGCCCCGCGACGGGCCGAATGGGAAAGGAACACCTCGAAGCAGCCCGACTTCTCAGCGGTCCCACCCAATGGGACCGCTGACGACAGTGAGCCCCGTGAATCCAGCGGTCCCATTTCTGAAGTTCAGCGGTCCCATTCTCAGGATTCAGCGGTCCCATTTTCTCAATCCAGCGGTCCCACCCAGTGGGACCAGAAAGGATATCAATCTACGGAAAGGTCACTGAAAGAAGAAAGCTCTTCGAGCTTTCTTTCACCACCCGCTCCCGCTGCGTATGGGGGTGCGGGGGTCCGTGCTCCATCCACCGGTGAGGCCGTTGACGCGATGGGCCACACGGTCGATCTCCAGACGTGGCGCTCGTGCTGGGATCGTATCAACGTGCTGGCCCATGAGACGCCTCACGTGCCAGACCTGTTCGACCACATTCGGCAAGGCGTGCTCGATCACTGTCCGGCGGTTGCGTCCGATTCGCGTCTCGGCCCGGCGATCCGGTTCGTGATAGAGCGCTGAAGGAGAAGGCGATGATGTTGATGCCGTTCGGGAGATATCGCGGGCAGCCGATCAGCTCCCTGCCCGAAACCTACCTGCGCTGGCTGGTGACGGAACCGCAGGGCTGGTCGGCGCGGTTGGTGACTCCGGCGCTCGTGGAGGCGGCGCGCACCGAGTTCGCGCAACGCGGCCGAAGGGCGGAGGTCCATGTCGGTGGCGTCGGTCAGGTCCGCTGGAACGTCCTCGAGTTCATGCTCCAAGTGGAGCGCGCGGGGCGCACGCTGCACATCGACGGCGAGACTGTCCGGGCCGACCCCGCCATCGCGGCGCCCTTCCAGGCGTTCCTCGAAGCCCACGGCCCGGAAATCTGCCGGGTGCTGCGCGCGACGCCGACTGCGGTGATGTGATGGTGCAGGACGTTCTCCCGTTCGTCGCACGTCGCGTGGAGCCGCGCGAGGAGGCCGCGGTGCCGTGGGGAAGCACAAAGGCACGCCGCTCTCCGACAGAATGCGCAAGCGACCGCTGCCGGAGCTGGAGGAGCTGGTCTTCGAGGAATACGATCGGCGTGCATGACGGAATGCCGGACGAAACGGAAAAACTCATTCTACTGCCGGTGGGCAGTGCAACGGCAGGAGGGAAGGGGCGATGACGACGACGACCGCAGGTGCACTCGCCGACTACGACTTCATCGGCGCCGTCGGCGCGCTGATCGCTGCGGTGGAAGGATTCGAGCAGGCGGCCCCGGAGGATCGCGTCGCGGCCTACGAGGCATTCCTCGTGACCGTGCGTGACCTGGTCGCGACGATGGACCGGATGCTCCCGCGCGGGAACCTCCTGGATGGGCCGCCGCTCAGCCTTGAAGAAGTCCTGGCTCTGCGGGACGTCGCGGAGGGCATCGTGGTGTCCTGCTCGACGATGCGGATCAGGGCAGAGCGCCGAATTGCCGACTTACGGTGGGAACGGGAGAACTGTGCGAAGATGACGGGCACACCCACCATGTAGAACGTGCTTCGCGCCGGCGCGAACGACTCGGCGCGATGACGCGATGGCGATGGCGATGGCGATGACGGGAAGTCGCGTAGCCCGGAGTTTGGCGACTCCAACTACGCGGTAAACCGGCGGGCGACCAACGCCCGGCCACCGTAGCGAGCGGCTGCGGGACACTATCGGGACGTTCCATCGTGACGACGACGACGGTCTTTACGGGTCGCATCAGCCGGCTCGAAGTCTCGAAGGGCTTCGGCTTTGTCACGCCCGACGATCGCGGGCGGGCACTCTTCTTCCACATCAGCGGATTGCAGAATTGGTCAGACTTCGAGCGCTTGTTCTTGGGCGCCGCGGTCGAATACACCGTCGTGCCGGCGGACAAAGGCCCACGCGCGGAAGGCATCCGGCTCCTCGACGGAGACGGCTGGTGAAACCCGCAGCACACCAGCGATTGCACGTCGCGCCGGGGGCGGACGACCGTCGCGTCACGGCGCCGCTCACGTGTCGCTGGTGCGACCGGGTCGCTTGGTATGTCCTGCCGATCGCGCGGAAGCTGACGGCCGCCTGTCCCGAGCATCGGGCCGAGCTGGTGCGGCGGGCAGCAGGCGGCTGATGGATTCGAGAAACGCCGTCGGTGGTGTGGGTGATGCTGCGGCGCCGGCGGTGGGCGGGCGGGCGCCGGAGATGGCTCGCGTCCCCCCGCCACTATTCGAGAAACGCGTGGTATCTCCTTAACCCGCGTGGCGCGGAGTCGGCCGGGTTTTCATCCTGCTCGGCCGGCTCCCTCCGCCGTTCTCGCGTGGCGCGAGCGGCAGATGAGGGGCACATCGGGGGCACAAGTAGGGCAGGTGCTCGCGCGCGCGCGCGAGACAGACGCCCGGCGAGGACGCGCTCGGAGCGGACGTCGTTGTCGCAGGTGCTCGCGCGCGCGCGCGAGACAGACGCGGAGCAGCGCAATGACGCCAGATGAATTGAAGGACATCGTGATCTCGCGGGTGGCGCCGTTCGGCCCGGCCGTCGTCGAGGAGGCGTGTGCGGCGGCCTGCAGCGTGCCCCAGGTCGACGACGTCCATGCCTACGCCCGCTCGGTCTGGGCGGCGGTCGCACGCGTCTTGGAGGGCAACCTAGCGGTCAGGCGGGCTGAGGTGCGAGCCATGCGACAGGGGACGGCGATCCTCGAGCTCGTGAACGCCGCGATGCGCCTGCCGGTCGGCCCGCAGCGGCACTGACGGGCGTTGCGGGATGCACGTCCCGGTCGGCCCGCAGCGGCACTGACGACTTTCGCCTGGGCGGCCGATGCACTGGCCAGCGGCAGTAGGACAAGGGCTCCCTGTGGTGGGGGCCGGGAGCAGAAGACATGCCGGTGAAACCAACACTGAGCGAACAGGAGTTCCGAGAACTCCCGAAGCCGTTGCAACTCCTCTACGTCGAACGCGGCGGGCAGCACGTGATCGACCTGGAGACGGCGCCGCCCGGCTACGTGCCGAGCTCGAAGCTGGATGAATTTCGGGAATCGAACCGATCGCTCAACAGCGCGAAGAGCGAACTCGAAGAGAAGCTGAAGGCGTTCGAGGGGATCGATCCCGCCGCGTATCAGCGGCTCAAGACGCGCCTCACCGAGCTGGAAGCGCAGGCGGGCACGGTGCCGGAGACGACCGCGAAGCTGACCGAGGTCGAAGCCCAGCTCGTCGCCGAGCGCGAGGCCCATCGAGCCACGCGACTCCAGGCGTCGGTCGCCGCCGCGTTCATGGCGATGGGCGGCGAACCTCGCGCGGCGGACTTCGTCACGCAGCTTGCCGGGAAAATCTTCACCGCGAACGACGACGGCACGCTCACGACGACGGCGCGGGACGCGGAGGGCGCCCCGGTGACCCTCGAAGGCTGGCTCGGCCAGCAGCAGAAGGAACGGGCGTTCTTGTTCAAGCCGTCGAAGGGCGGCGGCGCGGCGCACGCGAACACGGGCGGCCAGCCGCCGGCCGGGCCGACCGTCAGCAAGCACGACCCGCTGGAATTCGGAAAAAACATCGAGGGCATTGCCGCCGGTCGCGTGCAGGTCAACTAGCGCAGGAGCACACCGATGAACGACCTTCTTTCGGCCTACGATCTCGAAGCACGGCTCCAGATCGAACACGCACAGCACGTCGGCACGTCGACCGACGCGCTGCTCGACCAGCTCCGGGCTCCCCGGGCGATCGTGGAACAGTTCGCGACGACCGTAGACGAGATCCGCGCCGACGTGAACCTCTCGGAGCAGGGTCGTCTGACCAAGCTCGATGAGGCGAAACGGGTCGCGGCCGGCAGCCTGGACCGTTGGCATCAGGAGCACGTCACCGCGCTCGACAGCCACATCGCGACCCTGACGACGAGACTCAGCGAGAAGCTGGCCGATGGGCCGCAGCCGACGCCGCTCGAGGTCCAGACGCTCGTGACGCGGCTTCAGGGGATGGACGCGACCGAGCGGCTGAGCCTCTACGCGTCCGCGCCGGACATGCGGACCCGGCTCGCGCTGGAGGCCGCCAGCGAGCACGCCGGCTGGGTGCCGGTGCGCCGTGCCGACGGCGGGCTCGGGTGGGAGCGGCTGGTCGACGAGGACACCATCTCGCGGCACCGTGACGCCCGGTTGCGCGACGCCGATCCCGAGACGACGCGAACGCTGCACCTGCTCGAACGGCGACGCGGCGTGCTGCGTGGGCTCGGTTCACGCGCTCGCACGCTGGTGCGTGACGTGACGCGGTGAAGCGCTGGGCGCTCACGGTCGCGTTCGTCGCCGCGATCGTGTTGCCGCCCGTCGCCGCCGTCGTGCTCCTGGTCATCCTGCTCATCGTGCTCACGCGGAGTTCGCGGCGCTGAGGCTGCGGGCGCGGCGCGGCGGACACCCCGTGATGTTCGGTGGAACCATCGCGTGCTGTTCGTCCGCGCCGTTTCATTTCTCCCGCAGGCGTAGCGTTTTGCCGTGCTGGTCCAGGAGCGCTCCGATGACGTCCGCCTTCGTGATGCCGAGGCGGACAGCCGCGCGGTTCAGGATCGCCCAGTGTCGCGGCGTCAGCGTCACGGACAGCGGCATCCCTCGCAGCTTGCCCGGAAACAACGTCTTGCGTCCCATGCGTGCCATTGAGGCTCCTACTTGATAGTGACAATGCGATGACTCTACGCTCGTCGTCTAATGCGTAGAAGCGACGGAATATCTTTAGACATCTTCAGATATCTTCGCCGAGCGGTTGCTTTCCCAGGTCGCAGATGATACTATCAATGTAGAGCCCAGCAGGTCAACTCAGATGACATTCCACACCTGAAACGGAGGTTCGATGCCCCGACATCGGTGGCGACGGAGAACACCCCCCATCCGCCGCCGACCTTCAATTGAACTCCCCAGCACGACCGCCGACACCTTCCCCCGCCCGAGCACGACCCAACCCCGGCAACAACAGGAAAGCGAGGAACACATGCCTGACCGCACGACTGTCAGCGTCCACATCGTGCCGAACGACAAGGGGAATCCGCCCGGCAAGCTCGCCGACGCCGAACTGCACTTCACCAGCGGCCCGCTCGAAGGACTGCGGCTGATCGGATTTGCGGTCTGGGAACGCCGCACCAGACCCGGACGAAACGTGACGTTCCCGGCGCGGCAGTATTCGGTCAACGGTGAGCGCCGCAGCTTCGCGTTGCTGCGGCCGATCAGCGACATCAACGCCCAGGACCGCATTCGCGATCTGGTTCTCCAGGCGTTCGCGGAACACGAAGCTCAGGCCGTCAACTCGTAAACCAAGGAGACGACGAATGGCGACGAAATCGAAGAGGTCGAAGAAGCAGACCACGAAACCGGAATCCGCCCCGCAGCCCGCACCGGCGGCTCCCGCGCAAACGGTCGTGACAGACGCGTCGGCGCTGCTGGCGCTCGCGTCGGATCCGACCGTGACGGTGCCGGGCTGGAAGGACAGGCGCACGCTGGCCGTCTGCGAGTTGTGCGGCGAACAGCACCAGAGCCCGCTGTCGTATCTCGGACGCGTCGCCCGGCGCGGTGCGGCGACGAAGGAAGAACTCGATTGGCTCACGCGGCATTTGCAGGCGGCGGGCGTGGCGCTTCCGGCGTCGGCGTAGCGGCGGCGAACGATGACGCTCCCCAGCCTCACTCTTCGTCTCGTCGGCGACCGTCGGCTCGTCGGCTACCTGTCGTTCTCGATTCAGCAAGTGCGTCGGGTTCGACTCGATCGCGCACCCGGCGCACGGATTCTCGTCGGGCCGTTCCACGCACAGCCGGAGATGAACGTCGAGACGCGCTATGTGCTGAAGCCACCGGCGCGGGCGCTGCTCATCTCCGGCCGCGCGTTCCACCGGGAGCACGACGTGTTCCTGCCGCTCGTGCCCGCACCAGGTGAACGCTTCCGCCTCGTGCTCCCCGCGCCTCCGGCAGCACCTGCGGGCCTGCTCGTTCGGCTCGCGGCGCTGTTCAAGGCGGCGCGGTGGATCTGGGCGGCGAGCTACGCGAAGAGCGCGCCGCACTTCTACAGTCGCCGCAGCGATTGGCCGGACGATGACGCCTTCGTGTGGTGCATCGAGCAGGTTCAGAAATTCGGATACAGAAATCGCTTCGGGCTTCCGGGCCACCCGGCTTCGTGGTGGACGCAGTTGGACGCGCACGACGGCTACGTGTATTGGGCCGGATTTCAGCTCCCGCAACAAACGCCTTGGCTCAATCGTCGGCGGCTCCGTCGTGCAGCCGTGCCGATCGACGTGCGGCAGGAGCTGATCGTCCAGGACGCCCGCGTGCTCGACCTGCCGAGCGGCGCGGATCCGTGGCGCGAGCTGGCGCATCTCCTGTTCCCGGAGGCCGGCCGGTGAGTCCACGTTCTACTGGCGTTCACCAGTGCATCAGGGGGTGGGCGTATCGACGATGCTCGACAGCCGAACAACGCGAACACGGCGCGGCCGGCCTCGCGGCGCAGGCGGACGCGATCGCGGCGGCAGCGGCCCGCCTGGGGCTCACGGTGGGGGCGACGTTCGACGACCTCGGGGTGAGCGGGGGGTTGCCCCTCGAGCAGCGGCCGGGGCTCCTGGCGGCCCTGGATGCGTTGGGGAGGGGCGATGTCCTGCTGATCGCAAAGCGCGATCGATTGGGCCGCTCGGTCCTGAACGTGGCGCTCGTCGAACGCCTGGTCGAACGGAAGGGCGCACGCATCGTGAGCGCCGCCGGTGAAGGCAGCGACAACGACGACCCCACGTCGCGGCTGATGCGCCAGATCATCGACGCCTTCGCGGAATACGAGCGACAGGTCATTCGCAGCCGCACGAGGAACGCGCTGGCGGCGAAGAAGCGCCGCAACGAGCGCATCGGCTCGGTCCCGCTCGGCTGCCAGCTCGCGCCTGACGGCAAGACGCTGCTGCCGGAACCGACGGAGCAGCGCGTGCTCGACGTGCTGTTCGAGCTGCGCGGCGCCGGCTGGACGCTGCGGGCGATCGCGGACGAACTGAATCGACGCGGCTTCACGACGCGGAAGGGTGGGCGGTGGTGGGGCTCGTATATCTGGCTGCAACTTCGACGGCGCGAAGACGAGGAGAACACCAATGGCCGATCGTGATGAACACTTCGCGCAGGCGGTCAGCGAGTTGACGAACGCCTTGCAGGTGGCGCTGGCCCTCGCCGAGCGGTTGGCTCCTGACGCGCAGCAGCACGCCCGCGATGCGGCGGACCTACGCGACGCCATCACGCGCGCAGCCGCTGCCGCGCGGGATCTCCGTGGTGAGCGGCTGGAGTAGACTAGCGCGTATAGGTCGGTGTAGGAGGAGGTGGACCGTGGCCAGCCGCAAGCAGGGACCGGAGTGACCTTCCCTGTCACAGCCGCGGTATATCATCCTCGGCATCAAACTGGGCCGAACTCTTTGGCCACGGATGGGCGCGGGAACTTCAGAAGGTGACTATGAGCACGATTGTTTTCGACGGCGATGAGACGCTGTGGTTTTCCCTCCACACGTATGACGGCGCGATGTTTGAGTTTTTGCAGTATCTCCACACCGTTGCCCTTCCGCCCCACACCCCTGTAAACGGCGATTACACGTATCACCACTACAAAAAGTTCGAGAGCAGGAATGCGGAGGCGGTCAATCCGGATACGCTGGAACCTTGGGGGATTCAACGCGGCCGTGTGGCGAAGAGCATGGTCGACACCTACCATCTTGTTTGCTGGGACATCAAGAGGACCCGAGGGATCGATGTCTACGACAAAGAGCACGAAAGGCACATTCACGACGTGATTGGCGACCGACCTTTCGATGCGAGTCGACATCCTTGGGCGCCGGGCGCAGAGGACATGCTCGACGAGTTGTCCAAGAGCGGACACACTCTCTGCGTGCTGACCAAATACGATCAGGACACTTGGGCTGGCGGCAGAGCGGCCGCGTTACGTGTTGAACGATTTTTCAAGCCCGAGAACGTCTTGGCCATTCACGGTCGCAAGACCGCCGATCATTTTCGACAGGTTTCCAGGGCGAAACGCATAAAGGAGAACGGAGACTTCATTACCGTCGGAAACAGCAAAGACGATCTGATCATGGTTACAGAGGAAGACGACAAAGCTTGGCGCGGATTCTTTGTGGCCATCCCAACCACATCACCGATAGAGTCCGAATCGGGAGAGGTGCCGAGGTTGTCATCGCCGCCAATCAAGCATCCCCGCGTCGTGACCGTCAAAAAGGTAACGGACATTCTCGATTATCTTCGGGCCTAGGTGATGACGACGATGAAGCCGATTACGTCGCTCCCTGGATTTTAGTGAGCACCTCGTGACCTTTCTAGACCCGCGCCGTGATTCCAGATGACCGCGCAGGACCTGCTGGAAGCCGGCCTTGGGCTGCTGCTACTCGCCGTGGAGTGGATGTGGGCGCACGTGTGGACACTCGTCGCGGTCGTTTTTGGATTCGCCGTGCTCTACCAGCTCTCGGAAATCCGTAGCTTCATGCTCGGCGCATGGTCCTCGTTCGGCGCGCTCGGCAGCGAACTGAACAAGCTTCGAGATGAGGTCGAAGAGCTGAAGGACGCCGTGGCTGATCTGAAGGATGAACTGCCCAATAAGAGACGATGACGATGACGATGATGGGTTCTAGGAGAATGACCAGATGATCGCTGCCATCTATGCGAGACGTTCCACCGAGCAGACCGGCGTCTCAGAGGACCAGAAGTCCGTGCAGCGACAGGTCGAACACGCCCGCGCGTTCGCCAGCGCGAAGGGGTGGACCGTCGCGGAGGACCACGTCTACGTCGATGACGCGGTGAGCGGGGCCGAATTCGAGCGGCGGCCCGGCTTCTTGCGCCTGATGAACGCGCTGAAGCCGAAGCCGGCGTTCCAGGTGCTCGTCATGTCGGAGGAGTCCCGCCTCGGCCGCGAGATGGTCGAGACGATGGTGGCGCTGAAGGCACTCGTCGTGGCTGGCGTCCGAATCTTCTACTACATGACTGGCAAGGAGCGGACGATCGACTCGCCGATCGAGAAGGCGATGATGGCGCTGGAGACGTTCGGCGCGGAGCAGGAACGCGAGAAGGCTCGGCAGCGGACCTACGACGCGCTGCTGCGGAAGGCGCGAGCGGGGCACGTCACCGGCGGCAAGACGTTCGGCTACGACAACCTCCCGGTTTTCGGGCCAGATGGCAAGCGGTCGCACGTCGAGCGGCGCGTCAACGACGTGCAGGCCGCCGCCATCGTGCGTGTGTTCGAGCTGTCAGCGGAGAACGGCCTGACGCGAACGGCGAAGCAGTTGAACGCGGAGCGCATCGTCGCGCCTGGGGGCCACGGCTGGAGCCCGTCATCGGTGCGGACGATCCTGCACCGGCGGCTCTATCTCGGTGAGGGGTTCTGGAACCAGAGCCAGAAGCGCGACCGCTGGGGCCAGAAGCGGCAGCGCCCACGGCCGGCGTCGGAGTGGGAACGCGTCACGGCGCCGCGCATCGTGAGCGACGAGCTGTGGAACGCGGCACACGCGCGCATGGCCACGGTGCGGGTCCGGCTGACCACGGCGCAAGGAGAGCGGCCGATCGTGCGGCGCGATGTCGAGTCGTCGTATCTGTTGTCGGGATTCGCGCGGTGCTCGGTCTGCGGCGGCACGCTCGCGGTCGTCAGTCGCAGCCACGGACGCCAGCGGGCCTACTTCTACGGGTGTCTCGCGCACTGGAAGCGCGGGACGACCGCCTGCACGAACGGCCTCGTGCTGCCGGTGCGGGTCGTTGAGGATGCCGTGCTCCGCTCGATGCGGCAGGACGCGCTGCGGCCGGCGGTCGTCAAGGCCATCCTCGACGTCGTGTTCGAGGCGCTGAAGCCTGCGGAACTGGAGAGCACCGTTCAGGGGCTCGGTGCGGAGCTGCGCACGCTCGACCAGCGCATTGCGCGCCTCACGATGGCGATCGAGGAAGGCGGCACCATCGCGCCGCTTGTCGCGCAGCTTCAGACGCGACAGGCGGAACGGGAGACGCTGGTGGCGTCGATCGCGGCGACGGAAGCTCGGCAGGCGCTCGTGCTCGACCGGGAGACGATCGAGGCCAGAGTGCTCGCGCATGTCGCGCAGTGGCGCGAGCTGTTGACGACGGGGCGTGTCGCGGATGGGCGGCAGCTTCTGCGCGAAGCCCTGGAGGAGCCGCTGCGGTTTACGCCCGAGGGTCGGGCCTATCGCTTCGAGGGAGTTGCAGCGGCGGAACGGCTGCTCGGCAAGGCCGGGCTGCCACCCTTGGGAACGTCCCCAATGCCCGCCAGTTGGAACCAGATCGTGCCGTGGCTCAGCCAACTCGATGGGCTTCGTCGAGCAGGGTGAACCACCCAGGGCGTCGGACCCGGCCAAGGCTCATCCACGGCCGCGATCGCTCCAATCGAAGTCGACAGGCAACCGCGCTCAGCTGCCCACCGCAACACCGACCCCTTCGGGCAGTTGCTGGCGTCCAAGCGCCTTCGTCCTCTACGAACGCGATGGGCGCTTGGATGAACTCCACTCTGAACGAGCTTGTGCTAAAGCCTTGTAAATGTGATCGCCGTAGCGGGCGAGGTACGTTTCAACCTCCTCGGGGCAGAGGGTTCGCGGACTTGGCGGCCTAGCGCGGGCGATCGCCCAGATGATCGCGCTCCTCTATGAGGCGGAGAAGAACGAAGATTCCGGCACCGCCTATCACAAGAACAACCGAGAAAGTGAAGAGCATTCGGATCGGAAACCACAGGTTGTTGTCAACGAGCTCGTACTCTAGCCTTTCGACTCGAGAACGCGAGGTCCTTCCAGCGCGACGGTAGCGCCGAGCCCGCTCACAACCAACATGACGATGCCAGTTCTTTGGCAGCATCGGCAGCTTGGGAGCATCTTACGATCACCTCTGACGAAAGGGCACGGGTTCGGCGCATCAATTGGAATCGACGGTGGCGGGAGAGTGCCAGCCAAGGTGGCGTCGCCGAACGGGATTTCGCATGGCTGGCACCTGCGGATGGAAGGGCTCGCCGACGTGAGTTCGAAAGCCGCCTAGGCGGATAGCTCGGGCTTCTCCGATGCCACTGCGGCGGGAGGACCGGCAGCCTTGTCCGCCAGCCTGAATAGTCGCCGGGCATCAAAATGCTCGTCGATTATCTGCCGGCCGCGATCGAAAAGTTCCGGAGCGCCCACTGCTCCATGAATGTCGGCGCTCAACTCGGCGTAGAGCTTCCGCATCGACGGGAATCTGTCGCTGAAATCCTTTGGCAGAGTCTCCATATAGGCCTCCATCACTTGATCAGCATCCCGTTTGGTGCTGCCGGTGACCTGCCTCGCCCACTGTTCGATCAGCGTGCGAAGCATGAAGATGCCAGAGAGCGTGTGGCCCGATTGGTGCGCAATGACGGCGCCGACGTAGAACCGGTGGAATGACTTTGGGATGACGGCCGGCACCGCGACATGCTCCATCGGGGAACGGCCTTCCAGGGTCAAGCGAAGGCCGCGCCTGTGGATCAGAAAGAACTCCGGCGTTCCCTTACATGACTGGCACTGGTATCCGAATACGAACTTCTGTTCGCTCTCCCCCTTCTCGGTCTGGAAGTCGGCTTTACCGCCGAGGTCGCCCAAAAGAGACTTGGCGTAAACCAAGTTGAACGCCTCTACGCGATCGCAACGACTGTGTTGGCAAAACAGCTTGAGGTCTGGCGGCCTGCAAACGCACACACGAGCCGCGCCAAGAGCCGCTGGCGGACCCTGGAGGAGCCAGTGTCCTGTCATCATGGCAGTGATCGAGGTGTGGTTGTGCTGCTCGTTCTTTCCGTCCTTCATGAGGAGGTATTTGTCTATGTGGTTCGGGATGACGATCGACTGATACATGTGGCGCCCCTGCATCAGTTGTCGCATCGCATCCACGACCGCGCGTTCAAAAGCGTCCTCTCGCTCGCGCACGACGTCGGACCAGCTCTTTTGGCTCATATACTACTCGGACGGATCCATCATCACGATCCGGACTTCCGGCTTCGGGGCATCCGGCGGCGGATTGTCGTGGCCGAGCACTGCAATCGTGCTATGCCAAGGTGACCCATCGGCGGCGTGGCTCGTCTGCGTTCCAAGGTGGAGTAGCCGGTATCCATGAGCGTCGATGTAGTGGTTGATCGACTGGCTCAAGTCCCCGTCGTCGCTGAACCCGACGAGTTCCGCGCAGTGCCGACAGCGCGTTCCGATATTGGTCGACAACTGGACGGTGCCCCGAACTTCTTCGATGTCCATCAGAACTCCAGCTTCAGTGTCGCGACCTTCGAGCGCACGCGCCAGGGCATCCAGAGCGTCTTCCTTCCCTGGAAACGGCTTGCTCCAGTCCCCGGATTCACCGTCGATCGCGAGAAGAACGCGCCAGCCGCCGCCGAAGTCCGCGATCCATGCCTGTTGGCTTGAGGACAGCCCGAGCACTTCGTACTGGAAGGCACGCCGGTTGGTCTGAAGATCTGGTCCTTCGCCTATGTGAGCGATCGCGCGAAGCGTGAGCACATGTCGGACGCTGAGGTTGCTCGTCTGCCGCAACCAGCGGAGAACTTCCGCACGCGTCCGGATTGGCACCGCAGCGAGTTCCCGCCACTCCAAACCGGCCGGGGACTCGACAACGTGCTGGACAAGCGCTTCCCATTGGGCCTCAACGTCAAGGTCAAGGAAGGAGGCGTCGTTCTTGACCACCTCACGATAGTAAGCGCGCAGCCACGCCCATTGCGGGAGTTGCCGAGGTGGCGCGGTGGTGGGACTGATCTCGCTGCGGCCGTAGGCGTCCATCAGGCCGACAAGAAGGGCCTTCGTAGGCCAACCTTCGAGGTTCGCCCGTTCAGTAAACCGACTCCAGATGTGGGGATTGACGTCGCGGAGTACGTACTCAGCCATCTCTACCTCCTGGTAACCGCTCTCTCCCCAAGCGGGGCGGCGGATAACCTGGTTGACTTCCGTTCTACGGATCAGAATAAGCCCGGCGAGTACCGGCTGTCAAATTACCCCGTGATCATTCGAACGAGCCCTCAACGCGCCACGGATCGCCGGGATCATCGTCTAGCGCCGAAGCCGTAGGAACGGCCGGCAGATTTTAGCTCGGGAGCTTCACCTCCACGCCGGGTAGATACGTGTTCACGGGGTTATCCTCGCCCTTGTAGTCGGCACTGAGCGCGTGCTTCAGATGCTGTCGAAGCTCCTTCTTCGCCGATTCCACCGAATCCATTACTGAGTACACGTCAGTCATGTCGATCTTGATGGTTCGACCCTGCGAAACGTCGAATGGGATCCGGTCGCCCTTCCGGATGATCTGGACCGTAGGAACCTTGCACATATGCCGGATACCCAACTCGTAGAACGCATTCGGGTTGTTGAAGGAGAGGTCGGTGACGCAGATTCGCGCCTTCGCGAGACACTCGAATATCTGCTGCGTGATGAGGCCCGCGCGGTCGATCTGATCAGCACGTCGGGCGGTCAGCCCCAGGTCCGCGACGACCGGTTCGATCACGTTCTTGAAGATCATGTTGGCGTGTTTGCGCTCGGCGCTTTCCTCTTCTCCAATGGGCGTAATCACGAAGCACATCTTCGCGAAGTCGGACGAAGACGCGGCGGACGCGGACGTGGTCGCCGCGGCGTCGTGCGCTCCAACCAGCTCTGGCGGCGGTTCGGTCGTTGTCCTGACACCCGTCGTTGCCGGGTCGAGCCGCACGACCATCTGATCGCCTTCTTGACGAAGGATCCCCGCGTAGCCCCCGTTTTCTCGAAGAAGCGTTTTGGCTTCGTCGACCCGTTCTCGCGGAACGCCGTAGCGACTCTCAAGCACGTTGCCCAGATACACGTCCGATGGAAATGGGTTGCCGTTGTAATCGGTAAAGAACCGGCTAAAGACGACGGGTGTCATCACAGCGCGGATCGCTGCTTCCTTCTCCTCGTTCAATCGCGTGGGCGCGAGGATCTTGCGCCCGAGTTCAGTGAGCGAAAACGTGTTGTCGTCCTTTTCAACGAGGCCGTAAGCCTGCGCGGACCAGAGAAAGTACTTATTCCGTTGGTTCTTTGCGCCGATGCCGGCCGCGTCGGCAATCTGCTCCCACGTGGCGGGGCCGCCTGCGAGCGTCTGGTGCAGCGCCCGCGGAACACGAAGCGCTTGTTCAAGACTCTGGCGTGGTAACTGCTCCGCCGAGACGAATACACGCGTCGGCGTCTTGCCGCGCACGGTCTTGCCCCGCTTCGTGTTTCGGCGAGTTTTCTTTGCGCGTTTCTTCTTCTCAGGCGGGGTCGTGGCCACGGCGGTTTTTTGCGGCGGTTTCTTGATCGAGCCAGCTTTCGGCTCGGACGCCGGCATCTCGACTACAGTCGCGGATTCGGCCATATGTTCCTCTGCGAGAAACTAACGGTTGAACGAACGATTAAGGGGCTTCGGGTTTTGCCGCAACGTCACGAGCGGCGTCCTGTTCGGCTTCGGCGAAGCGACGTTCACAGGCTTTGAGAAACGCGTTTCGAACCTCCTTCTTCTGCGCAGCATCGAGTCGCGCCCTGAGCGCACGGCCGCCCTCGGCCAACAGTCGGCCGTCGAACTCTCTCGGGATCTGTCCGGATTGACGAATTGATTCGGTGAGGGCTTCGAGTTCGGCCGCGGGAATCTCCCGCGCGAGCGCGGAGGCAATATCTACCAGAGGATCGGGTACGAGTAGAGGTTCCAGCGGTGGAGGAGCCACGAGAGCCGCAGGTTGCAACGGCGCGGCAGCCGCGACCGCGGCGGCTTCCGGCGCCGGAACCGCCGCCACGGGCGCCATTGCTGGTACGACGGCGATCTCCGGCTTACAAGACAGGAACGGCGCGAGATCGTCGGAACTCCACTCGTGCGTCGAATCAGCTTCTTGAAGCAGGAACAACGACTGACTCCCTCGGCTCGGACGAATTCCAAGCAGATGCACGCGAACGCCGAACTCCTGCGCCTGTTGCACTCCGACGCGCAGATCCTCGTCGCCGGACAACAGCACCGCTTCGCTCATCGCATGGTTGCGCGCCAGCGCAATCATGTCCGTGACGATCAGGGAGTCGACTCCCTTTTGTTCGCCAAAGCTGTTGACGAAGCCGAGACGAACCTTGACGCGCGCGAGGTGCGCCAGCGTGAGGTGCTGGGGACTCGGGCCGGTTGACGTTCCGTCGTACCAGTACACGCGCAACAGGTCGACACCGCTCACCCTGGTTGCGAAGTTGGCGAGCGCGTCGATCGCCTTTTCGTGGTCCAGTACGAGGCGACCGCGAGGGAGCTTTTGGCCCGCAAGAGCCACTGATCCCTGGGCGAACAGGTAGCCGGCGTCCACGAAGACGGCAACCCGATCCATCAGCAACTCCTGGATTTGGGGGGAAAAACGAAGGGCTCCCGAGGGAGCCCTGTACTAAGTCACCCCATTTAGAAATACTAGTCGGGACGACCAAAACCATTATCAGTCAGACGCCCGTGCTCCGTCAACCTCAAGCTGACATCATTCCAAGCGCCCCGTTGAAGTGCCGTCGGAGAGTCTGATGAGCGTGCTTCCGCTCGCTGCAATGCCGCACAGCCAGCGGAAGCCCCGTTGCGACGGTTAGACGGTTACGCGGAGGCGATTCGCCAGTCCCATTCTTTCAGATGCATTCGTTCCCTTTCGTCCTTGGTTGCAGTGAGCTGAACCGGCCCGCGCAGGGTGACGGTGAGGGTGACGTTGACCCGGGGCGCCAACGTCAACCCCCAACGGGTCCCACCTTCACCAAGGGAAGATGGAGGGGAAGAAGACCCGGGGGCCTATCTTCCCCTCAACACAGCAGTATCGAACAACGACAGCAACGGACGATCGCCAACGAAAACGCGATCGAACGCGCGACAACCCTCTGTGGTTCGGAACCTTGGAGCGCATCAGCACAACGTCGGGGTACCGCAGGCGGCGGCGCTTTCTGCCGCCCGGCTCGGCGGATAGTACCGTGAGCGAGACGTGAGCGACCCCCCACTTCGCCCCGCAAGTTGACCCGGGGCACGTTCCAAAGGGGGTCGCTCACGTCTCGCGTGCCACTGAGAATCTGCGCAGGAAGCGCGCGACGATTCGGGGGCACGATCAGCACGGCATTCCAGACGAAAGCGCACGCGAGTATCGCGCACGTTCTCGTGACGAGACTGCCTCCTCCCCTGGTCACTGGAGCCGCCGGCCATCACGCGTTCGATTCTGGCGCTGTGCTCAGCGCCCTCAATGCCTCAGCGCTGTGCGCCGACCGCTACGCGGCTTCGGGCATTGACCGCGCCTCCGCGCAGCGCGGTCTTTGGCACTTGCGTGATGGCCGGGGTATGGCTGACACTGGGGTATGGCTGAGTTTGACGCGCCATTTCTGACGACGTATCCTGCCGATATCGTTGGTGTCGTCCTCGACACCACCTCCGCATTGCCCAATGCGGATCGCGCTGCGGCGGCATCCCGAGGATCCCGATCGTAGCGCTCATTCTCACAAACCAACATGCCGCTCCGACGATCGACCTTGGTCTGACCTCGGATCAGCGGCAATCGTGCAGCGACAACGCTCGCCGAATTGGCCCGCGTTGGTGACGCGCACGCCATCCTGAACCGGCCCGCGACCGAGGTCCCGGGCACATTCAGGACTCTCGCGCCGTCGATGGCGACCGGCGATTAGCCCTTTGCCATCAACATCGGCGCCGCGTTGTTGCCGGTGATCGATGTCGGCCAACCGCCCACATCCGCGCGACTAATCCGGGACGTCGGCCTGATCCGCCGGCGTTCTGGAGCGCCGCACATCCAGGACATGCCTACGGGTTCTGCGGATCCGATGTGGAGCGGCCATGGAACACGATCACGACGTGCACTCCGAGCCGATTTCGACTGTCCGATGTCGCGAGCTGCTCGGACCCGAGGCCGATGGTCTCTCGGACGTGGAAGTCGATCAGATCCGGCGACATGCGGACGCCATGGCGCATGTTGTCGTGGAGATCTTCCTGCAACAGCGATCGCGGGAGTAGCCGCCGTGAGCCGAGTACCGATCACCTTGTCGCGCGCGGAGAACAGCGCTAAGCTGCGACCAATGATCGGCGCCGTCATCTACGTTCGCGTCAGCACGAAGGAGCAGACGGAGAATCTGAGCCTGCCGACGCAGCTCCGCGCGTGCGAGGAGTACTGCCGGCGCGAGGGATACGAAGTCGTCGAGCGGTTCAGGGAGGAAGGCGAGAGCGCGAAGACCGTGGATCGCACGGAACTGCAGAAGCTGCTGAACTACTGCCGCACCCACAAGGGCAAGGTTCACTTCGTCATCGTGTATAACCTCACGCGGTTCGCCCGAGAAAAGTACGACCATTTTGCGTTGCGGGCTCTGTTGAAGTCGCTGGGGATCTCTCTACGCTCGGTGACCGAGCCGATCGACGACACGTCGACTGGCAAGCTGATGGAGGGTGTGCTCGCCGCCTTCGCGCAATTCGACAATGACGTGCGGTCCGAGCGAACGCGAGCAGGAATGCGAATGGCGCTCGAACAGGGCCGCTGGATGTTCATTCCGCCTGTCGGCTATCTCAACGCCCCAAAATGGACCGGCAAGAGCTTGATGCCCGATCCCGATCGTGCGGCGCTTGTCACGAGGGCATTCGAGGAATTCGCCACTGGCCGTTTCACGAAAGAGGAAGTTCTCGACGCCGTTACCCGGAGCGGATTCCGAACGCGCTCCGGTTCGATCATGAATCCGCAAAGCTTCGGGCGCATGCTCACGAATCGGCTCTACACCGCCTTCATCGATATGCCGCACTTCGGCGTGTCACGGCGCGGGGACTTCGATCCGCTGGTATCGGACGAGACGTTCTACCGGGTGCAGGCGATCCTGCAGGGACGAATCAAGGTCGTCGGACCGCACCTGCGCACTCGTCCCGATTTCCCACTGAAGGGTCTTGTGCGATGCGCTGACTGCGGCAGGCCGCTGACCGCGAGCTGGTCGAAGGGACGAAGCGGACGGTACGCGTACTACCACTGCTGGCGTCAGTGTCGGGCGGTCAACGTGACCAAGGCCAAGCTCGAAGGTCTTTTCACCGACGAACTGGAGCGCCTGCAGCCGACACCGGGCTACATGCGGCTCGTCAAGGATCTGGTTCTTCGCGCGTGGCACGAACGCAAAGCCGTCGTCGGCCGCGACGCTGCCGACGCGGAGCGCAACGCGAAGACGATTCAGCAGAAGCTCGACCGCCTGGATGAAGCCTTCATCTACGCGCAGGCCATCGACCTCGACACGTACGAGCGGCAACGAGACAGGCTGCGCCAGGAGCTCACGCTCACGCAGATTGACCGGCACTCCGCGGAGCTCGATAAATTCGACGTAGAAGGCATCCTGGCCTTCGCAGAGCGCGTTTTACCGCGGGCGGCGGACCTGTGGGTGCAGGCGTCGCTGAATCAGAAGCAGCGGCTGCAGCAGCTGTTCTTTCCGGACGGGATTGCATTCGACGGAAAACAGTTTGTTCGAACCGCCGTAACCGCCAACGCGTTCAAGTACTTGACTGCCGCTGAGAGCTCGGAAAATCAGGTGGCGTCCCCAACGGGATTCGAACCCGTGTTTTGGCCTTGAAAGGGCCACGTCCTGGGCCTCTGGACGATGGGGACACGCGGCGTGCGCGACGGATGGTCCCGGCACGTTGGCCGGAACACTAGATCATAGCAGCCAGGCACCGCATTCGCCAAACGTGGCGATCCAGCGATCTCGAGTCCTCTATGCGCCGCCGACATCGCTCGCCATCGCTTCGTTCAGGAAGCGCACGAGCGGCATGGCCGCTTTGAACGTCTCGACCAGCGTCGGATAGAACGCCGCGCTCGTCGCGAACTCCGCGGGGAACTCACGCCCAGCGAGAAAGTTCCTGTGTTTGAGGTACTCGGCCGCCTCGTGGTCCTTCGCGTATCCCCGGGGCACCCGCGTCAGGCGATCCCCGGCCAGCTCCCCGAAACCGCGCCTGAACGCGGCTGACCGCACGGTGCGGTGAATCTCCGGGTAGGTGTCAGCGATGTGCGCGCGGATCCGGACGAGGTCGGCGGGTTCCGGGGCGTAGAATCCACCGCCCATCCACGTCCAGCCGGGCGCGACCTCGAAGTACAGTCCCGCGCCGCGGCCGCGCCCCAGGCCACGCGACCAGAACGACGCGGCGGCGTGGGTCTTGTACGGTGTCTTGTCCTCGGTGAAGCGCGTGTCGCGGTAGATCCGGAAGAGAGAATCCGGGGCGCTCACCATCTCCGGCGCAAACCGCTTGAAATCCGCGGCGAGCCGCGCGATTACGGCGAGCATCGGCCCCTTCACGTCCCGCTCGTAAACGTCGCGCCGGGCCTGAAACCACGCGCGGTTGTTGTTGCGCTTCAGCGCGCGGAGAAACCGCAGGGTATCGGGGCCGATCGGTGAGGCCACGACCCGATTATTTCACACTGAAACGCGGCAACTCGCTCGCCCGGAACAAGGTGAGCCGCACGGCCTCACGATTCCTCACTCTTCTTCAGACGATCCTCACGACAGCGCGAGGCGCGCTTCGGTATTGATCGTGAGCATGAAGGAGATCCTCTTCGAACTGGAAGTCACGGTCACCCTCACCGCTACGCGCATGCCGCTGACCCCGGCGGAACTCGGCGCCCACATACGGCCCACACTGGGGTTTCGTTATCGCTTCTGACGCGAGGCGACAGACAGTCCCGCCGAACGGCTCGGCCA
The DNA here is from genome assembly GCA_001767455.1 of Acidobacteria bacterium RIFCSPLOWO2_12_FULL_66_21. Taxonomy (GTDB): domain Bacteria; phylum Acidobacteriota; class Vicinamibacteria; order Vicinamibacterales; family 2-12-FULL-66-21; genus 2-12-FULL-66-21. Next base: position 63,187 of record MELC01000024.1, on the reverse strand, counting down.
CGGATATAATCGCGGCGCTCAGGAACCGCGAATTCCATCGTCCCGCGCCGGACCGTCTGGAGGATCACATGCTGCGCGCCGCTGTCCGAACGCTCGTCGTCGGCATCACTTTCGTGCCCGGGGTACTCGGACTCGCCGGCGCACCCGCGCTGGCCGGCCAGCGTCCGGCTGCGACGCCGCCGCGAGCAGCACCTCCGGCCCAGGCGCCCTACTTCCCTGCCCGGCTCGACTGGCAGCACAAGAACCCGCGGGACGTTGGCATCGACACGGCCGCGCTCGACGACGCCGTGAAGTTCGCGGTCGCGAGCGAAGCGACGTCGACGAAAGACCTCGCGGACAACCTGGCGACCACCTTCGGCGGCCGCGAGCCGTTCGACACGCCCATCGGTCCACTGAAGGCGCGCGGCGCCGCCAACGGCGTGATCACGCGGCACGGCTACATCGTCGCCGAATGGGGCGACCCAAGCCGCGTGGACATGACCTTCAGCGTCACGAAGACGTTTCTCTCGACCGTCGTCGGCGTGGCGTGGCAGCGCGGGTTGATCCGGGACGTGAACGACTACGCGCGGGGCTATATGCCGCCCGACGTCGATCTCTTCGAGGCGCCGCACAACCAGACGATCAAATGGGACCACCTGCTCCGGCAGACGAGCGACTGGCAGGGCACGCTCTGGGGTAAACCGGACTGGGCCGACCGGCCCGAAGGCGAGAGACCGTCCGACTGGCCGAACCGGAAGCTGTGGGAGCCGGGCACCCACTACAAGTACAACGACGTCCGCATCAACGTGCTCGCGCTCGCGGCGCTGCACGTGTGGCGCCGTCCGCTGCCGGAAGTCCTGCGCGAGCAGGTCATGGAACCGATCGGCGCCTCTTCGACGTGGCGCTGGTACGGGTACGAGAACGCCTGGATCGAGCTCGACGGCCGAAAGATCCAGTCGATGACCGGCGGCGGCCACTGGGGCGGCGGCATGTTCATCCACGCCTACGACATGGCGCGGTTCGGCTACCTGTTCCTGCGCAACGGCCGCTGGAACGATCGCGAGATCGTCTCGCCGAAGTGGATCCAGATGGCGCGGACACCGGGTCCCGCGAACGCGGAGTACGGCTTCTGCAACTGGTTCCTGAACCCCGCAAGGAAGTCGCTGCCCTCGGCGCCCGAGTCGAGCGTCACCTTCCGGGGCAACGGCCAGAACATCATCTATATCGACTGGGACCACGACATCGTCGCCGTCGTCCGCTGGATCGGCACGACGCGGCAGCTCGACGAGTTCATCGGCCGAATGCTCAAGTCAGTGTCGTAGCTCTCTCCAGGGCCAGGGTTCGGCCGCGACCTCGGCACTCACCGTCGCCGTCAACTTCTGTGCCTCGGGCGTGCACACGCCGCTGCCCGACACATTTCCGACGTGCCGGTAGAAGGCGGCCATCGTTTCGACGCTCGTCACCTCGGGCGCCGTGGCGATCTCGACGGCATGCTGCAGCTCGTGCCCGAGCCAGCCGAGAAGCCGGTCGTCCGCTTCGGGAACGCTGAGCACGATTCGCAGGAACCGCGTGCCCGAGGATTCCGTGACGAACACGGTCTCGCCGGAAATCATCAGAAGGCCCGTGCTGACGAACACGATCACGTCGCTTTGTTCGAGCGTGTCAATGAGGCGCTTGATCGTCCGCGAGCGAAGCGGCCCCTGCTCGAGCAGGTCGGCGGCCTTCGCGTCGAGCGGGCGGATGCGAGTGCCGCTCACGATCGGCCGCGCGCCGGCGTCCTGCCTTGCGGCACCAGCGGAGGCCGGCAGGAGCATCGCGCCAGACACGATGATGGCAACGAGTGTCGCGCCCCGGGGCGGAAGGACCGGCCGGGTCCGCATGGCCAGCGTCACGTGGCACCTCCGTCTGCCTCCCACCCTGATTAACGAGTAGACAGTGGCGTGCTCGTGATCGGCGGGTGAAATAATGGTGGCAGGCTGCAGGGATGGTTCTGTTTCGGTCGCAAGAGGCCTGCGGCAGGCGACAGGCTCATCGTCCAGATTGTGGCGGGCGTTCTGTAGGCCGCCGCGCTCCTCGCGTTTCCCGGCAGCATCTATCAAAGTTGACGGCCAGTCCTGAGCGCCGAGGGCCGAGCCCCGAGCCCCGAGCGCTGTCCGTGTGGCGCGACGGAAGTCCGGCACGGTTGACGAGATCCTCCACAACGCCGCGCGCGCATCGATCGCGCGCGCGAACGGCGAACTTTGAAGCGCCGTCAACACACCAGAGTGGTAGTGTCAGGCGGAGGCACTCATATGCGAGCACGCGATTGTTCCATTCCGCTCGCCACCAACAAACATCTCCTGCGCTGGGTCGACAAGATGCGCGAGCTGACGCGGCCGGCCGCGATTCACTGGGTCGACGGCTCGCAGGAGGAGTACGCGCAGTTGTGCGACGAGATGGTGGAGAGCGGCACGTTCCTGCGGCTCAACGAGGCCGCGTGGCCTGGATGCTTCTACGCGCGATCGGATCCGAACGACGTCGCGCGCGTGGAGCAGCGCACGTTCATCTGCTCGTTGTCGAAGGATGCCGCCGGGCCGACCAACAACTGGGTCAACCCGTACGAGATGCGCACCCGGCTCCGAAAGCTGTTCGCCGGCTCGATGGCGGGGCGCACGATGTACGTGCTGGCCTACTGCATGGGACCCGTCGAATCGCCGACGTCGCAGATCGGCATCCAGCTCACCGACTCCCCCTACGTGGTCGTCAATATGCGGATCATGACGCGAGCCGGGGCGCGGGTGCTGCACGAGATCGATCGCGGCGGCAAGCGTGTCGTCGCGTGCCTGCACAGCGTCGGCAGGCCGCTGTCGCCCGGCGAGCGCGACGTGCCCTGGCCCTGCAACGACGAGAAGTACATCGTGCATTTTCCGGAGACGCGCGAGATCTGGTCGTACGGCTCGGGGTACGGCGGCAACGCCCTGCTCGGAAAGAAATGTTTCGGCCTGCGAATCGCGTCGGCGATGGCCCGCGACGAGGGCTGGATGGCCGAGCACATGCTGATCCTCGGGTTCGAGGATCCGCACGGAGAGAAGACCTACGTGGCCGCGGCGTTCCCGAGCGCGTGCGGCAAGACCAATCTGGCGATGCTCATCCCGCCCGACGGGTTGAAGCAATGGAAGGTGTCCACGGTCGGCGACGACCTCGCGTGGATCAAGCCGGACCCTGCGGGCCGCCTGCGCGCCATCAATCCCGAAGCCGGATTCTTCGGCGTCGCGCCCGGAACGTCGGCGAAGACCAATCCCAACGCGATGGCGACCATCGCGAGAAACACGATCTTCACCAACGTCGGCCTGACGCCGGACGGCGGCGTCTGGTGGGAAGGCATGACCGACGAGCCGCCGTCCGAGTGCCTCGACTGGCGCGGACGGCCCTGGACGCCGGAGATTGCCAGGACGAGCGGCACGACCGCGGCGCATCCGAATTCGCGCTTCACCGCCCCCGCCGCGCAGTGCCCGATCATCGACGCCGACTGGGAGTCACCCGACGGCGTGCCGATCAGCGCGTTCATCTTCGGCGGCCGGCGCGCGTCGACGGTGCCGCTGGTGTTCGAGGCGTTCAACTGGACGGCGGGCGTCTATGCCGGCGCCACCATGGGATCGGAGACGACGGCCGCGGCGGTCGGCGAGGTGGGAAAAGTGCGCCGCGACCCGATGGCGATGCTGCCCTTCTGCGGCTACCACATGGGCGACTACTTCCGCCACTGGATCACGATGCAGCGAAGCCTCAGCGAGACACCGAAGATCTTCCACGTCAACTGGTTCCGCAGGGGCGCGAACGGCGGGCTGCTGTGGCCCGGCTACCGTGAGAACATGCGGATCATGACGTGGATCGTGGATCGCGTCCGCGATCGGGCGCTCGCGCGGGAGACACCCATCGGCTGGATGCCCCGCTACGAGGACATCGACTGGACGGGGCTGCCGTTTGCGCGCGCCACGTTCGAGGAGCTGCAGGCCTTCGATCGCGAGGCGTGGAAGCGTGAAGTCCTCGACCACGAGCGCCTGTTCATCGACCTGCACGATCGTCTGCCCCCGGAGATGGTCTACGAGAGAGAGCTTTTGATCTGCCGCTTGTGAGTCTTCAAAATTGAGCGCCGACGCTCGGAGAGCTGCCATGCCGTTCGATCCCGCCGCCCGCGTGCAGGATTTCCTGGTGTTCGGTGAGTTCGGCGACGTCAACCCGTCGATCACCGATTCGACGACCTACACCTTCCTCAACCCGCAGCGGATGGAGGAAGCCTTCGAGCACGACATCGCGGGGTGCTTCCTGTACTCGCGTCACTGGAACCCCACCGACAAGTTCCTCGCCGACGCGCTCGCGCGCATGGAAGACGCGGAGGCGGCCCAGGTGATGGCCTCGGGCATGGGCGCGATCACCTGCACGATCCTGGCGCTGTGCTCGGCCGGCGACGAGATCGTCGCCGGCCGCACGATCTACGGCGGCACGTACGCGTTCTTCAAGAACCTGCTGCCGCGCTTCGGCGTCACGACGCGGTTCGTGGACACGCGCAGCCATGAAGCGGTCCGCCGCGCGATGACCTCGCGCACCCGCGTCGTCTACGTCGAATCGATCAGCAACCCGCTGCTCGAGGTCTGCGACATTCCCGCCGTGGCGCGGATCGCGCACGAGCACGGCGCCAGGCTCGTCGTCGACAACACGTTCAGCCCGATGATCCTCTCGCCGATCCGGCTGGGCGCCGATATCGTCGTGCACAGCCTGACGAAGTTCGTGAACGGCACGAGCGACTGCGTCGCCGGCTGCGTCATCTCCTCCGCCGATTTCATCAACCGTCTCAACGACCCGAACTCCGGCACGAGCATGCTGCTTGGCCCGGTGCTCGACAGCCTGCGCGCCGCGAGCATCCTCAAGAACCTGCACAGCCTGCACCTGCGCATCCGGAAGCATGGCGACAACGCGCTCACGCTGGCGCGCGACCTGACGGCACGCGGGCTCCCCGTGCACTACCCGGGCCTGCCGTCGCACCCGCAGCACACGCTCATCGCGTCCCTGGCGAATCCGGGATTCGGGTACGGCGGCATGCTGACCCTGGACGTCGGCACGCACGACCGGGCGTCGCGGCTCATGATGCGCATGCAGGACGAGAAGGTCGGCTATCTCGCCGTCAGCCTCGGATATTTCAAGACGCTCTTCAGCGCGCCCGGCTCCAGCACATCGTCGGAGATACCAGCCGCCGAGCGCCACGCGATGGGATTGACCGACGGACTGGTGCGCTTTTCCGTGGGCCTGGACAACGACATCAGCCGCGCGAGCGACGCCATCTGGCGGTGCCTGGAGGAACTGGAGCGGGTTCCGGAGCCGGCCCGCGCGTAGCGTCAGCCAGGGTCACATCCCGGCCAGCTACTCGCTGAGCGCGATGGTCGGCGCGAGCGGTGAGGCGCGCCGGGCTGGAATCCACGCGGCGACGAGACTCACGAACGCCAGGGCGCCTGTGGCGGCCGCGAACGATAGCGGGTCCCACGGCCCAACGCCGTAGAGCAGGCTCGCCGCCCAGCGCAGGGTCACCACGGCGAGCGGCACGCCGATGGCCAGTCCCCCGGCGAGGAGCACGCCAGTCTCGACGAGCACCATCCGCACGATCAGGCGCGCATCGGCGCCCAGGGCCATGCGAATGCCGATTTCGACTTTCCTGCGCGCAACCATGCACGAGACGACGCCGTAGAGTCCGAGGGTCGCGATGAGCACAGCCAGGGCTCCAAAGCATCCCGACAGAGACGCCATCAGGCGATCGGTGGCCAGCGAGTCGTTCACGTAGGTGCTGATGGCCCGGTACGAGACCGCGGCGCCGGGCGCCGCGCCGAGAATCCCTCGTGTGAGCCCGGCTGACGCTGACGCCAGCGGCAGGTCCGAACGTACGATCACATCCACATAAGGCTCCAGATCCGCTTCCTGCGACAGCGCGAGGTACGCGATCGGCTTGTACTCCTCACGCAGATCGCCGTCGTTCGCCCGCCGGTATTTCTCCGGCGCCTCGCCGCTCGGCCAGCGGTTCACGGTGCAAGCCACCACGGGCAGGCCGCAGCCTGAGTACCGGATCGCCGGCCTCGCCCATGATGTCGAGCCACCACACGTGAGCCTGGCCGGTGCCGGCCTGATCGCCGCGGATGATCGGCTCGGCGCACAACGGGATCGCCACGTCGAAGCTGCGGCCGACCTCGACACCGAAGAACTGCGGAGGCGCGACGCCGGCGATCCCGAAGGGCTGGCCGTCGAGCGTGATCTTTCGGCCGATGACGCCGGGACTGCCGCCATAACGCGCCTGCCAGAATCCGTACGAGAGCACCGCGCCCGGAGAGCCGCATCCCTTCCGATCGTCGGCCGCCGCGAACACGCGCCCGACGTGCGCGCGAACGCCAAGCGCGTCGAAGAAGCCGCCGCTGACATACAGGCCCTGCGCCGGGTGCGACTCCCCTTCCACGGAGAGATCCCAGGTGTCGCTGCCCCAGGCGAACACCGACGAGAACGCCGGCTGGTTCGCGCGAATCGCCTGCCAGAGCGGCTCGGTATGAACCGAACGGCCGCGATAACCCTGGCCGACACGTTTGCCGCCGTGCATGTCGATCCCGATCGACGCAAGTTCCCGCGGCTTCTCGACCGGCAGCGTCCGAAGGCGCGCGGCGTTCACGAGCTGAAAAATCGCCGCGTTGGCTCCGGTTCCGAGCGCCAGGGTGAGAATGGCGACGATGGAGAACGTGGGGTTCTTCCGCAGCAGCCGCACGCCGAAACGGAGGTCCTGCCAGATGGTTTCGATCAGGCCGAGGGTGTTCATCTCGTAGATGTCCTCGCGGATCCGTGTGACGTTGCCGAGCTTGCGGCGCGCCGCGCGAACGGCGTCGTCGCGGCTGCGGCCTCGCGCGAGGTTGTCGTCAATCTCGCGCGCGAGGTAGTCCTGGAGCTCTGTCGCACGCTCGGCGTCCCAGCGGCTCCGGCGGAAGAAGCGAGACCAGCCCATGGCGTTCTCAGTCGGCCGGCCGGAGGATGGCGTTGACGGCGCGAACGATTTGGTCCCACCGCGACGTTTGTTCGGCGAGCTGCGCGCGGCCCTTCGGCGTGAGGCGGTAGTAGCGCGCGCGGCGGTTGTTTTCGGAGGTGCCCCAGAAGGAGGAGATCCAGCCGCGGTTCTCGAGGCGATGCAGGGCGGGATAGAGCGACCCGTGCTCGACCTGCAGAACGTCGTCAGACCGCCGCTCGATCGCGTGCGCGATGGTGTGGCCGTGCGCCGGGCCGATCGCGATCGTCTTGAGAATGAGCAGGTCGAGCGTGCCCTGCAGCATGTCCCCCTGCATGGGCGGCGCGCCCCGTTTCGGCATGCTCAAGAAGATAATCTACCTAAGAGGCCACGTCCATCAGAAAACGCCACCGCCCTGCTACTCTTTCTTCAGGCAGATGTCCTTCGCGGTGCCGCAGCGGGGTCAGACCGGGGCCGCACCGGGGTCAGACCGGGGTCAGACCCCGGAAGGGGGGATCAGCTCGCGGCGTGCAGCCGGCGGCGGGTGTTCGTCCGGTAGTTCGCTTCCAGGAACTCGACCCCTTCCGCCGTGATCACCAGGCGGGAGTTGTCGTCGCGCTGCACGAGCTTCTTCTGGATCAGATACCAGATCGTGAACTCCAGGTGCTCGCGCGGGCGGCCGGTCATCTCCTCCAGGTCGAGTGTGAAGATGGCCGGCTCCCTCGGCTCGGTGCGGCGCTTCGTGTAGAGCACTTCGAGCACCGTCATGCGCGCGGTCTGCTCCGACTCGAAGTCGTTGTCCGCCTCGGCTCCCGCCGCCACCAGCCGCCAACGGTCCTGTTTCTGCCGCTGGTACGCGACGTCGTAGCGGGCGCGCTCCTGCGGATTGCTGAGGACGGTATACGCCTCGCTGATCATCCGGAACCGGCTGTCGCTGCCGGTCTCGAGGTTGTCGGGATGAAAGCGCTGGGCGAGCAGCCGGTAGATCCGGTGGATCGTCTCGGGGTCCGCCGTCGCGGACACCTGCAGGACCTCGTAGTAGTCGGTCGTTCGCTCGTCAGCCATGGCAGCACACCGGAACCGTCAGCGGATTACAAAGTTGTTGGTCGTTTCACGGGAAAATGCCCGCAATGGCCTGTGGAAGCATGTCGGGTGCCGCTCGATGATGGCATCCACCGCCACATGCATGTAGACTGGCGCCGCCAGAGTCACTTGTCAGAAAGGAGCGCCCATGGTAGCCACCGGCGAGATGAACGTCACAGCGATCCAGGACCGCGTGACCAGGATCCTCAAAGACCCGAAGAGCGAGTGGAACGTCATCGACGCTGAAGCGACGGACACCGCGAAGCTGTATGGCGGGTACATCGTCCCGCTCGCCGCGATTCCGGCGATCGCGGGCTTCATCGGGTTGACGGTCTTCGGAGTGTTCGGGTACCGCCTTGGCTTCATGCGCGGCCTCAGCCACGCGATCGTCAACTACGTGCTGACGCTTGTCGGCGTATACATCTGCGCGCTCGTGATCGACAAGCTCGCGCCCACCTTCGAGTCGAAGCCGAGCACCATCCAGGCTTTGAAGCTCGTGGCGTACGCCTCCACCGCATCCTGGATTGCCGGCGTCGTGACCATCATCCCCGCCCTCGCGCCGATTGCGATTATCGGGGGACTCTACTCGATCTATCTCTTCTACCTGGGTCTGCCGGTCCTCATGAAGACGCCGCAGGCGAAAGTGGTCCCGTACATGGTCGTGTCCGCGATCATCGTGATCGTGGTCCTGGTCCTCGTGAATTTCGTGTCAGGGACTATCGTCGGAGTCGGCCTGCCGCAGCCGCTGACGACGTTCTGAACCGGTCTGGAATCTGTCGGGGTCAGGCGCACGGCCTGACCTCGCGTCCTCAGTGCATGCGGGGGCCTTTCCCGGTCTCGTCGAGCGCCGCCTTGAACCCGGCGGCGAGATCCTCCGCGCGTCCCTTCCCCCAGTAGTGAAGGAAGATGACGACGGGATCGGTCCCGGTCATGTGGTGGTGGATAGCGACGACGTCGAGCCCGTGCGCGCGCAGCGCTTTGAGGACCGGCGTCACTTCACCCGAGAGCATCGCGATATCCCCCGCAATCACGGCGTTCGCGGCGGATCCATAGAACGCCGCCCAGGTATTCAATCCCATGCGCGCCGTGATTGGCGCGCCATGCTCGACGAGCGCGATGTCCGGCCGCCCGATGGTGATCTTGTAGACATCGCCCGACCGCTCCCCCTCGTGGCCGACGGTCTTTGCGAGCGCATCGGCGTCGAGCGGCGGACTTGCCGGCCGTGACGCGGCCGCCGGCGCGGGACGTGCCGATCCGCGCCCGATCAGATCGAGCGCCGGCTTGAGCCGATGCGCCAGATCGAAGGGCGTGCCGCGGCCGTGGACGTGCATGTAGAAGATGCGGGGCTCGTCCCAGAAGAAGTGATTGTGGAGCGCCGTCACGTCGAGCCCGCGCTCGAGCAGGGCGGACATGACCGGGTTGACCTCATCCTGCGTCAGGACGAGATCCCCCATCATCACGTCCATCCCGCCGTCTCCCTTGGTCATCGCCACCCATCCGCCGAACCCGAAGGGCGTTGGCGTGTTCACGCCGGCGACCGTCACCGCGAGATCGCCGCGGGGAATGTTCACCTTGAAGACGTCTGCCTTGTAGTCTCCCTGCCTGCCGAGGTACGCGAGCGCGTCCTGGTAATCGGCGGGCAGCCTCTGCGCGACGGCCGGCCCGGCGCACGCGATCACGGCCAGGGCGGCACACAGAATCGTACGGGCGGGCACGCACATGGTTCCTCCTCCATGGGGCAAGGCCTCGAGACCGAGTATCGCACGCCGCGGGCAGCGATCTATGCGGGGAGTTTTCGCAGCACCTTCCAGACCCAGCGGTGCGCGCGATGGAAGCCGGCGGGCTCCGCGAACATCAGGATGCATTCGCCGGCGACGGTGCGCAGCCCCAGCTCCCGGCAGGTGGACAGGACCGAGGCGGACGCGGCCCCCTGCTGGAGCCACACGCGATCGACGCCCGCCGCCGCCGCTTCCCGCACGACGATCTCGGCCTGCGCGGGCGGCACGACCACGAGCAGCGATTTGACGCGCTCCGGCAGATCCGCGAGTCGAGGGTAGCACTGGACCCCGTCAATGCGATCCGCGGTGGGGTGCACCGGATAGACGCGGAATCCCTTGGCGCGCAGCTCCCGACAGGCGATGTTGCCGAATTTCTTTCCCGTTCGCGACGCGCCCACCACCGCGAGGACCGGCTCTGACAGGAACGCTTCAACGTCGGCGCGCAATGTCATGCGACCTCCTCCCTGACCGGGCCTCCCCGAAATGCAAACGCCGCACCTCGGCAATTCCCCAATAAACGCAGCCAAATGGAGCGTCCGCGGTGCCCCGCTTACGGGTTTCCGGCCGTGCCCCGGCGGCCGGCGAGCTTGCGGAGGCGGGGAAATTTCGTCGTGAAGGCGGACGAAGAGCGAACCTCGGGCGGACTATCTGCGGTGGGAATCAGGTAGCAGGCGGCCACCGCGTGCGCCTCGGCCCAGCGCAAGCCACGCTCGGGTCCCATCACGAACAGCGCGGTGGACAGGGCGTCGGCGGCAAGGGCGTCGTCGTGCCAGACGGTCACGGACCCCGTAAACGTCGCGGGCCGGCCGGTGCGGGGATCGAGGATGTGGCTGATGCGCCTGCCGTCTGCGTACAGATCGCGTTCGGATCCGGCGCTCGTGGCGATCGAACCGGAGGACATCTCGAGGATGAGCGCAGCCTTCTGACGCCGCTGTGGATGCGCGATGCCCACAGGCCATCCCACGCGCCCCGGCGGCGCGAGGTTGACCGCCACCTGGCCGCCAAGGTCGATGAGCCATGCCTCGGCGGGGGACACTGCGGCGCGTGCCCGATCGAGCGCCTCTCCTTTCCCGAACCCGCCGACGTCGAGTGCGACGTCCGCGGATTTCGCGATCGTGCACCTGGCCGCGTCGAATCCGAGCCGCTGCCACCCGGACGCCTGCTGCGCGGCGGCAACGACGGAGGCTGACGGCAGGCGTCCGCCCGTGTGAATCCCCCAGGCCAGACTCAACGCACCGATCGCGGGATCGAACGCGCTGTCGGAAGCGGTCGTCCATCGCTCCAGCCCGGTCAACAGCGCGCAGAGCGACGGCGACAGACGAAACGGAGCGCCCGCCGCGTTCAACCGGCTGACTTCGCTGTCGGACCGCCACGTGCTCAACTGCCGATCCGTCGCTTCGATCGGCTGGAGCAACTGCTCGAGCCGGGCGAGGCCGCGCACGCGGCTGCTGTCCCACGTCGTCAACGTCACGCGCGTGCCCATCACGTACGCTTCGCGCGAGAAGGGCGCGGATTTGCCCCCTGCCCCACCGGTCGCGAGCGGCACGAGGACAAGGGCAATGGCGAGCGCCCAGGTCATGTGATTGACGTGCGCTGCGGCGGCGGCGACGTCAGCCACATCCACACGCTGACGAATAGATGCACTGAGTACGCGACGGCGAAGAGCAGCCCGCTGCCGAGGTGCGCCGCCACCCAGACCTACCGTGCCCGATCGCCGGTGACGATTTGCAGTGCGTAGCCGGAAACGCTCATAACCAGGATCGTTCCGAATGAGAGCAGGCCGGAGCCGCGGTTCGGAAGGTCCCGGCCGATGCGCTCCGCGACGTGCGAGTCCAGCAGAATGCCGAACAGGACGAGAAAGGCAGGTGCCGAGGCGACGTGCAGGTGCAGCATGAGCGGCTGGAGCGGATGATTGACGACGGCGAAGGGGTCGTCGGTGGTCAGCAGGTATTTCATCCATCCGTACGCGCCGCCGCTCAGCGAGACCGTCATGGCGAGGGCGGAGAACGAGTACTTCTTCCAGCGTGTCACTTGCGACCCGCTCTTGACGTCTGCAGCACCGCGTCTATGGCGAGCACGCGGCGCACGGCGTCGGTGGTGGCGTTGGCCGTCAGCGTCGCGCCGGCGAGGGGCCTGATCGCGCGATTCACACGCAGATCGCCGGTCAGGCGCTTGCCTGTGTACTGATTGAGGAACGCCCGGGGCGCGGCGAATTCCGGCGGTTCGAGGAAGGCGATCGCATCGACGCGCTGGACCGCTCCTGCCGCGTCCAGCGAAATCAGCAGCGATTCCTTTTTCGTGCGCACGACGTGCGTGTCCACGTAGGCGCGCCCGATCGTGCTCCCGTCCTTCGTGGCGACGTATCGCGCGACGAGCGCGGAGGCGATCGGCTGCCCGGCGCCCTCCGCGGCCCGCCGCTGCTCTTCAATCGTCAGGAACACGCGTTCCGCCGTGAACGTCGCGCCCGGGTACGCGTGCGCGAGCGCCGCCTCGCGCGTGAGCGTGTCGGCGGTGGTGCCGGCGGCCGCGCCCGCCCATAGCACCACCATCGCCGCCGCGACCTCGGCGGCACGCCGCCGCACCATCATGCGCATCAGAACGCGTAGCCCAGGGCGACGCTGAATTGATCGCGTCCCGTCTTCGCCCGGTTGGAAACCCACTGGTAGTCGGCCTTCACCACGATGTTGCCAATCGGCTTCAGTTCGGCGCCGAAGGTATGGAACCGCACATCGTTCGCACCGTTCCTCAGGAACCCGGCCGGGACGGACTTCTGCGTGTCGAGCTGTTCGAACCGGTAGTACGGCGTGAAGGCGACTCGCGTGGTGCGCTGCGAGAGCACGTTATAGCCCACCTGCGCGTATCCCCCGGCCAGGGTCCTCCCGACTGACGCGCTCCCGGCGAGACCGAGCGAATCGTTGAGCGCGGCGGCATCGCCGACCGACGCGCGGGCGAACAGGCCGCGCACGTCGACGCCGCGCACCTGGGCCTGCGCGTGCAGCTCGACGATCGTCGTCGCCACATCGGCCGCTCCGACCGTTCCCTGGCCGGAGTTGCCGCGATACAGCCCCGCGCCCGCAAACACGCCGGGCACCGGCGTGACGTCCAGACGTCCGGCGAATCCCCAATCGTTGGCGAGGGCTTCCGCGCCGCCCTGGCGTCCTCCTCGCAGTCCGCCCGCCGTGAAGCCTCCGGCGTCGAAGCCGTTCACGAGATAGGCCCGGTAACTGACACGCCCGGCGCTGCCGACAACGCCGACACCGTTCTCGTGCCATGTCGAGGGGATGATGCGCCGTTCGGTCTCGGGCCGATGCGTGCCGATGAACACGTTCGGCTCGTGGAATTCGTTCGTGAGGCCCAGCGGCACGAGCAGCATTCCCCCGCGCAGCGATACGCCGCTGCTCACGCGGTAGTCGAGATACGCGAACTCCACGCTCACCTCGTCCCCGCCATGCTCGAACTCGATCTCCGAGTTGAAGAGGAACCTGTCGTTGAAGCGATAGCCCGTGTAGACAATCGCCCGGAGCAGGTCGATTCTGGACGCCACGGCTCCGCCACCGCCGCTCTCGTTGGACCGGGCGGTGTTGTCGTACAGGACCTCACCGTACCCGGCGAACGAAACGCCCGGCTTGTGCTCGTACACCGATGCCGCCGATGGTCCCAGCCCGAGCATCCGGCGCTCGCCGGCCGTCAAGACAGTCCCGCGAGTCTCGCCGCTGCGCAGCGCCTCGACCTCCGCGGCGAGCACCTCAATCTGTCGCCGCAGTTCGTCGAGGTCTTTCTTCTGATCGGGCGCCTGGCTTTCGGAATCAGGCGGAACGGGCGCCACAGCCGGCGCGGGTTTGCCGGCGGGTTTGGGCGTGTCCTGGGCGCCGGACGCCGAAGGGATGCAAAGCAGGGCTGCCAGGAGCGCGCAGCCGATAAGTGCTGGCGAGGGTCGCGTCATGAAAGGGCCTCCCGAAAATGAGACAAGTCTCAAAGTTCTTCCGACTGTATATCCGACCATTTCGGTCGGTCAAGATGTTTCAGCCGAAAAAACAGGCGTCGCAGCGGGCTTCTTGCTGTCGACCTCGACGGTAAGTGGCCTTGGAAGGAGGGCGCCCGGGCGGGCCGCGAGCTGCGAGCTCCGAGGCGAAAGGCCCGACCTTCAGTCGGGCCTTTCGCGCGTTACGCCATCACCGTCTCGGGCAGGACGATGCGGCGGACTTCGGCGAAGGCGCGCCGCAGCTCTCCGCGGAAGTCCGGGTGCGCGATCGAGATCAGCGCCTCCGCCCGCTGCCGCAGGCTCTTGCCGAACAGGTCCACGGCCCCGTACTCCGTCACGATCCAGTGCACGTGCCCGCGCGTCGTGACGACGCCCGCCCCGGGCGTCAGCGTCGGCGTGATCCGCGACATCTTGCCGCCCTTGGCCGTCGACGGCAGCGCGATGATCGGCTTCCCCCCGCGGGACAGCGCCGACCCGCGGATGAAGTCCATCTGCCCGCCAATCCCCGAGTAGATGCGCGTCCCGATTGAGTCGGCGCACACCTGTCCGGTGATGTCGACCTCGATCGCGGAGTTGATGGCGACGACGTTGTCGTTCTTGCGGATGCGCGCCGTGTCGTTGGTGTGATCGCAGGGGTGGAACTCGACGAACGGGTTGTCGTTGACGAAGTCGTAGACGCGCTGCGTGCCCATCACGAAACTCGTGATGATCCGCCCCGGATGGACCTTCTTCAGCCGGTTCGTAATCGCGCCGGCTTCGGCGAGATCGACGACGCCGTCCGAGAACATCTCGGTGTGGATGCCGAGGTCGATCCTGTCCATGAGCCGGCGCAGCACCGCGTCGGGAATCGCGCCGATGCCCATCTGGAGTGTCGCGCCGTCCGGAATCAACGCCGCCGCGTGGCCGCCGATCGCGTCCTCCGTGGGGTTCGGGATCGAGCGCTCGTAGACGTAGATCGGCCGGTCCGTGTGGGTCCAGATCGTGACGCGGTCGACGTGCACGAGCGTGTTGCCGTGGGTCCGCGGCATCTGCTCGTTGATCTCGGCGATGACGTACCGCGCCGACTGGAACGCCGCCATCGCGGTGTCCACCGACGTGCCGAGCGTGCAGTAGCCATGCGCGTCGGGCGGCGACAACTGCAGCAGCGCGACGTCGAGCTTGATCCGCCCCGTCGAGAAGAGCACCGGGATGTCGGACAGGAAGATCGGGACGTAATCAGCGCGCCCTTCCTCGATGGCCTTTCGAACCGGGGCGCCGGTGAACAACGACACCGACAGGAAGCGGCCCGCGTGTTCGGGCTCGGCAAACGTCGCCGGACCCGCCGTGTGCATGTGATAGAGCTTGACGCCCATGAGATCGGTGCGCTGCGCCAGCGCATCGAGGAGTGGAGTGGGAGTCGCCGCCGCGCCGTGCACGAACACGTTCATCCCGTGTTTCACGATCGAGACGGCTTCCTCGGGAGAAACCGCGTGATCTTTCCAGGTGGATGATGCCATGCGTACAAATGTACACCCGATGCGGCGCCCGCGCTCGTCGCCGCGGGACAAACTGCACGCGAATTCGCGCACGCGAGGTGCCGGCGCTCCGTCGTCGCGCTGACGGAGCGTCCGCGGCCGTATTCCCGTTAGTCCTGTCGAGTTCTTACACACGCGGCACGACGACTTCGACGAGCGGGAGATCACGCGCTTCGGCCCACGCCTGCCACTCGCGCGCGGTGCGCTGAGCGAACACGCGTGCCAGCGCCTCGCCGTCCGCCGCATCGACGTTGAGCTCGCGCTCGATCGCGTTGCGGAAGCGCACTTCCAGCGCGGCAATCGCCACCCAGCCTTCACGCGCGGGATAGACGTTGTACACCGGCAGCGCGCCGCCGAGCATGCCGTCCGGACTCGTCAGGCCGCGCGTGGCGGGGTTCGCGAACGCGCGCGCGCTGTCGGCCAGCGCGATCTCCGCAAAGCCGCCTTCACCGCCGCGCTCCCGGGCGAACAGCAGCCCGAGCACCGCGATCACCGCCTGCTGTGCACCCGCGAGATCGGACACGAGCGAGCGCGGCAGCGCGGGAGGCGTGACAAGTCCGGCTTCTGCCTGGTAGGTCAGGTCGTGTCCCGCGACATTCTGCCGCGGCGAAGGGTACCCGACGATCGAAACCATGGAGAGGCGCGGATGGCGGAGATGGAGATCCGGCCACCCGAGGCCGAGCCGGGTCAGCGCCTCGGGACGTGACGAGGTGAGCAAGACGTCGGCGGCCGCGAGGTGACCGTCGAAACGCGCGCGGTCCCCGCTCGACTTGAGATCGAACCGCTCGCGGGCCATGCCGCGGCACAGCTCGTCGTGCCACGCCGCGCTCAGAAACGCCAGCGGGTCGCCGCCCGGCGGCTCCGCCTTCAGCACGCCGGCGCCCATGTCGCGCAGCGCCGCCGCGGCGACCGGTCCGGGCACATTGGTCGCGAGACTTACGATTTGGATGTCTTGAAGCGGGAGCGACATCAGAGAGAAGTGTCAGTCGATAGTCGATAGTCAAAATCGACAGTCGCAATCAAAGTCAAAGTCGAAGTCGCTCGCGTTCGCCGAGCGACTCTGACTCTGATTCAACTGCGACGGTCGACTCTGACTTCGACTGTTATCCGCGACTCCGGACTTTGACTA
This sequence comes from Acidobacteria bacterium RIFCSPLOWO2_12_FULL_66_21, assembly GCA_001767455.1. Taxonomy (GTDB): domain Bacteria; phylum Acidobacteriota; class Vicinamibacteria; order Vicinamibacterales; family 2-12-FULL-66-21; genus 2-12-FULL-66-21. The sequence goes on along the minus strand of MELC01000024.1, from coordinate 46,719 downwards.
TCGGCTATCGACTTGGTCAGTTCTGTCCGGACCCCCTGCGTCCACCCCCCGTGCCCGTCGGCATCGGCTTGCGGGGGAGTTTCTCGTCGCGGTTGGCGGCAAGATACGCGAACGCCGCGGCGATGGTGGCGTTCTTCATCATGTCGCTCGGCTGCAGCCGCTCGTAGCTGTCCAGGTTCGTGTGGTGCGTCATCGTGTTGTATTCCACCTCGTCCTGGATGAACTGGAAGCCCGGCAGTCCGACCGCGTCGAACGACTGGTGATCGGTGCCACCCGTGTTCCGGATGGTCAGGTGGGTCATGCCCAGGCTGCGGAACGGCTCCATCCACTCGCGGAAGATCGGCCCGACCGCGTCGTTCCCCTGGAGATACACGCCGCGGATCGCGCCGGTGCCGTTGTCGATGTTGAAGTAGCCGGCGAACTTCGCGTGTTCCGGCTTCGGCAGAATCGGGCCCTGCGGGCCGCGTCCGCCGCCCGGCCCCGGCGCCGCGGCCGCCGGCGCCGCACCCGCGGGGGCGGCAGGCGGCGCGCCGCGTCCGGCCAGGTGCGCGAGGACGTACTCCCTCGATCCGATCAGCCCCTGCTCTTCCCCGGTCCACAGCCCGATCCGCACCGTGCGCCGCAGCGTCACGCCGCTCTGCTTCAGGATGCGCATCGCTTCCATCATCGCCGCGGAACCCGCCGCGTTGTCGGTCGCGCCGGTGGAGGCATGCCAGGAGTCGAAGTGCGCGCCGAGCATCACGATCTCGTCCGCCTTGTCGGTGCCGGGAATCTCTCCCACCACGTTGAACATCATCGGGGTCGGCGTGAACGTGTTCTTGATCTCGGCCTCGATCGTCACCGGAACGTTCTTCGCGAGCATGCGCGCCATGCGGCCGTACTGCTCGGCCGGAATCGCGACCGCGGGAAGCGTGGTCGCCTCGTCGCCGTTGCGATTGCCGCCGATCGTGTAGATGCCATGTCCGCGCGGCGCCGTGGACAGCAGGCCCATGGCCCCTTCGGCGCGGAAGAAGTCGTTGCGGTTGAAGCCCCCCGCCTGACCGCGGCCACGGCCGCCGGGTGCTCCGGGCGCCGCCGGCGCTCCGGCCGCCGGGGCGCCTTGCCGGCCGCCACGACCGGCTCCGGGCGGCGTCACGCCGAACTCGAGACCCGCCGGCGTCGCCAGCTCCATCTTGTCGAGGTTTTCGAGCGACGTGCGGGAGGCGGGCGCCGTCCAGTACGCCGCGACGTCCGGCGCCGCCTGCGTCAGGATCCACTTGCCCTTCAACCGGCCCGCGTACTTCTGGAGATCTTCCTGCGTCGTTTCGGTGACGAGGATGACCTCGCCGCGGACGAGGCCGTTGGTCCCCGCCGTCCACGCGGTGGGCGTTCCCGGAATCGGGAACGGCTCGGGCGAGACCGCGGCCATGTAGAACTTCTCGTTCGTCCACCCGGTCTTGAACCCGTTCGGGTCCGTCCATTTGTCGAGCGCGACGTTCTGGAGACCCCATTCCTTCAATTTCCCGACGGCCCAGTCGGCGGCCTTCTGCGTGTTCGGCGAGCCGGTCAGCCGCTGGCCGTACACGTCGGTCAGCCAGCTCGCTATCTCCATGACCTTGGAGTTCTGGGGCTGCATGCCCTGGGCCTTGATCTTGTTGATGGCGTCGTAGTCGATCTTCTCACCGATGGCGCCAATCGGCAGCGTCGCGAGGACGCCAACCGTCGTCGCGACAAGCGCGAGCCTGAATACATGATTGCGTCTCATTGCGTACTCTCCCGGGAAATCGGGTTGTCTGGAGCGGCCACTATACCATCCCCGCCTCACGCACACGAAGACGGAAACACGCCACACTGCCACCCTGTACCGCTGTCCGCTGTCCCGCTCCCCCGCTGTCCCGCTGAACGCGCTGACGGCTCTTCTGTCACGAAGATCACAAAGGACACGAAGACAGACAAGAAGAAGCCTGCCGCTCCCCCGCGCTGGTCGGTGTCGCCGTCGACATGTCGAGCGTCAGCTCATGTCAGCGTGACATCGTTGGTGGGGAAAACCGTGATCAGCGAAGCCAGCGTGACACAGCAGAGAAAGAAGACCGTCCAGTCTTCGTGAACTTCGTGGCCTCGGTGCGCTTCGTGTGAAAAGACCGTGATCGGCGAAGCCAGCGTGACAGTCTTCGTGCGCAGGACTACACTGATCTCCGTCCATGGCCCCGCAGTCTTCTCTGGTCGTGCGCGGCTTGCGCCTCTCGTCGCGCGAACAGCGGCAGGCGTGCGCGGCGCTCGGCTGGCTGCTTGTCTCTCACCTGTCGCTCAGGGTCATTCCGTACCGCCGCATCCGCCGCGCGGTCGAGGCCATGCGGCCTTCACGCCGGTCGTCGGGCCTGACATCCGAGGAGTGCGCCCGCGCCGTCGCGCGCGCGCGCACGCTCGTCCCCGCGGCGCGCTGTCTGGCGGCGGCGCTCGCCGCCGAATGCCTGCTCCGCCGCGCGGGACGTTCGCCCCGCTTTGTCATCGGAGTCCGCGTCGATCCGGCGCGCCAACTCGACGCCCACGCGTGGGTCGAGTGCGATGGCGTAACGGTCACCTGAGGGTCGGGCCTACGGCAGGTGTGCCGGAATCCCGCCACCATTCCCGCTCGGATCCTTCGTTCTTCGTGAGAATTTCGCCCGAACCCGCCCATCCAGACGAGCACGATAGTTGCTCCGCGAATCGTCATTTACCCGTCGTTCGGTTCATTCGAGCGATCGGCTTTCATAACCGGAGTGACTCATGTCGGCTCGCGTCCTGCTCGGCGACGAGGCCGTGGCCCTCGGCGCCCTGCATGCGGGGATCACGTCCGCGTACGCCTATCCAGGGACGCCATCCACCGAGATTCTCGAATACATCCTCCAGCGCGGCGGTGCTGACGCGTACGGCGGCGACGCGCCGGTCGCGGCGTGGACGGCCAACGAGAAAACGGCCTTCGAGCAGGCGCTCGGCGTGTCGATGGCCGGGCGGCGCGCGCTCGTCGCGATGAAGCACGTCGGCCTCAACGTCGCGGCCGACCCGTTCGTCAACTCGGCCCTGCTCGCGATTTCCGGAGGGCTCGTGCTCGCGGTCGCCGACGACCCGGGCATGCACAGCTCGCAGAACGAGCAGGACAGCCGCCTGCTCGCCGACTTCGCGCGCGTCATCTGCCTCGAGCCCCGCAACCAGCAGGAAGCCTACGAGATGACGCGCGAGGCCTTCGAACTGTCGGAACGGTTCGGCACGCCTGTGATGGTGCGCCTCGTCACGCGCCTCGCGCACAGCCGGGCCGTCGTCCGCGCCGGCGAGCCCGAGGCGCAGCGGCCGATCGCCCACCCGGAGGACAGCCGCGACTGGATTCTGCTGCCGGCGAACGCGCGCCGGCGGTGGCGCACGCTTCTCGAACGCCAGCCCGCATTCCACGCCTTCACCGGGACCACGCCGCACAACGAGCTGCAGATCGCGCCGGGCCCGCTCGGCGTCATCACCGCGGGCATCGCGCGGAACTACCTGCGCGAGAACGTCGCGGATCTCGCCGAGGCGCCGTCGCACCTGCACGTCGGCGCGTATCCCATTCCGGCGGCACTCGTCCGGCGGCTGGTCGAACGCCTGGAGACCGTGCTGATCCTCGAGGACGGCTACCCGTACGTCGAGCGGGCGGTCCGCGGGTTGATCCCGCCACGCGTCGCCGTGATCGGCCGCGAGTCGGGCCATCTGCCGCCCGACGGCGAGCTGACTCCCGACACCGTGCGCGAGGCGCTCGGGCTCCCGCTTCGATGCTCCGGCCCGATCGCGCCGATCAACGTGCCCGATCGCCCGCCGCAGCTCTGTGCCGGCTGTCCGCACACCGATTCCTTCCACGCCCTGGAGCGCGCGCTCGCGGGATTGCCCAGAGGGATCGTGACCTCGGACATCGGGTGCTACACGCTCGCGGCGCTGCCGCCGCTGTCCGCCATTGACTCCTGTGTCTGCATGGGAGCGTCGATTGGCATGGCCAAGGGCGCGAGCGATGCGGGCGTGCGGCCCGCTGTCGCGGTCATCGGTGACAGCACGTTCCTGCACTCGGGCGTGACGCCGCTGATGGACGCGGTGGCGGCCGACACCGACATGACCGTGATCATTCTCGACAACGAAGTCGTCGGGATGACGGGGGCGCAGCCCACGCTGCTGCCCTCGTCGCGGCTGCCCGCCCTGCTCCTGGGACTCGGCGTGAACCCGGATCATTGTGTCGTCCTCGACGCCCATCCGCGGCGGACCACCGAGAACGCCGCGCGCGTCCGCCGCGAGATCGAGCACCGCGGGCTGTCGGTGGTCGTCGCCGCCCGGGTGTGCGTGGAGGCGGCGCGCAGCCGCAAGCGGATGCACAAGGAGACGGTAGGGACGTCATGACGTACGACATCGTGCTGGCGGGCGTCGGCGGGCAGGGCGTGCTGTCGCTGTCCGGCATCATCGCGGCGGCGGCGCTCGAGGAGGGACTCTTCGTCAAGCAGTCGGAGGTGCACGGCATGGCGCAGCGCGGCGGCGCCGTGACGGCGCACCTGCGCCTCGCCGACGCGCCGATCGAAAGCGACCTCGTGCCGGTCGGGCGCGCGGCCATGATTCTCAGCCTCGAGCCGCTCGAGAGCCTGCGCTACCTCGAGATGCTCGCGCCGGACGGTGCGGTCGTGACGGCGGCCGCCCCGCTGGCCAACGTGAAGGACTATCCCCCGATCGAGGAGCTGCTCACCGCGATCCGGACGCTCCCGCGCGCCATCCTCGTCGATGCGGCCGGGCTCGCGCAGGCGGCCGGGCTCGCGCAGGCGACCAACATGGTCATGGCCGGCGCCGCCGCGCCACTGTTGCCCATTCGCGTGGGCACCATTGAACGCTCGGTCCGCGCGCGCTTCGGGCGAAAAGGAGCCGAGGTCGTCGAGCGCAATCTTGCCGCATTTCGGGCGGGCCAGGAGGTGGCCAGATGTACGGCGAAGCAGTGAAGACCGCATCCCGTCTTGTCACGGCGGCGCGGGCGGGAGGCGCGAACGCGCTCCTCGAGACCGACGGCTTCAAGATTCTCGAAGCGGCAGGGATCCGATGCCCCAAGCGTCTGTTCGCCAGCGGTGTGGCGGAGGCCGATCTGCTCGATCCGGCGACGCTCGGCGGCGCCCAGGTCGTCGTGAAAGTCGTCGCTCCCTCCATCGCGCACAAGAGCGAGGTCGGCGGCGTGGCGATGGTCCCGAACGATCGTCAGTCGGTCGTCGCGGCCATCGAGCGCATGGCGCGTAGCTTTGCGGGGCAGGACGTGGCCGGCTACTCCATCAGCGAATTCATCCCGTACGATCCGTCGCCGGGCGGAGAGTGGCTGCTCGGACTGCGCTGGACGGACGAGTTCGGCCCCGTGGTCACGGTGGGACCGGGCGGCGTCGCGACGGAGTTTCTCGCGGCCGCGCTCCAGACCGGACGCGACGTCGCCATCTTCCCGCCGCGCCGGACCTCGCGCGAGCAGATGCTCGCCGGCCTGAAGCGGCTCGCGCTCACCCCGCTGGCAACGGGCGGCATCCGGCGACAGCCGGCGCGGACCACGGTGGAACGGCTGGCCGATGTGGTGTCGAAGTTCAGCCGGCTCGCCGCCGTGTGCCGGCCGGACGGCATCACCGAGCTCGAGATCAATCCGCTCGTGCCCTCCAAGGGCGAGCTCGTCGCGCTGGACGTGCTCGTCGCGATCGGAACGCGCCCGCTCGAGGAACGTCCGCCGCGGCCGTTTTCCAAGCTGCGGCACCTGCTGACGCCGTCGACGATTGCCATCGCCGGCGTCTCGGCCAGCATGAACCCCGGCCACGTGATCCTGAACAACATCGTCCGTGAGGGATTCGATCGCGGCTCGCTGTTCGTGGTCAAGCCGGGCATCACGCAGTTCGAGGGGTGCCAGGCGGTGCCGACCATCCGCTCGCTGCCGCGGCCGGTCGACCTGTTGATCCTCAGCGTCTCGGCCGCGCAGGTCCCCGACCTCCTGATCGACGTCGTCGAGCATCGCAAGGCCGAGAGCGTGATCGTGATTCCCGCGGGCCTGGAGGAGAAGTCCGGGACCGAGGGTCTCGTCCGCCAGATGCACGAGACGCTGTGCGAAGCGCGCGCGACCGACTGGAAGGGTCCCGTCGTGAACGGCGGCAACTGCCTCGGGATCCAGTCGCGGCCCGGGCATTACGACACGATGTTCATTCCGGCGCACAAGCTGGGTGTCGCCGCCGGCCCCGTGTCGCCGGTGGCGCTCGTCGCGCAGAGCGGCGCGTTCGCCGTGTCGCGCACGACCCGGCTGACCGGGATCCACCCGAAGTACTCGATCACCGTCGGCAACCAGATGGACCTGACCGTCGGCGATTACCTGCGCTATCTCGAAGGAGATCCCGATCTCAAGGTGTTCGGCATCTACGTCGAGGGGTTCCGGCCGCTCGACGGCCGCGCCACGATGGAGATCGTCGGCCGCATCACGGCCTCCGGACGAACGGTCGTGCTGTACCGCGGAGGCCGCACGCGCGAGGGCGCGCGCGCGACGGTCAGCCACACCGGGTCGGTGGCGGGCGACTACACGGTCACGCGGCAGCTCGCGCGCGCCGAGGGAGCCATCGTCGCCGAGACGCTCGACGACTTCACCGATCTCGTGCGGATGTTCACATTGCTCGAGTCGAAGGCGGTGTTCGGGCGCCGGATTGGCGCGTTGTCGAACGCCGGCTACGAATGCGTCGCCATCGCCGACAATCTCGGCGATCTCGAGCTGCCCGCATTCACGGAAGGAACCGAGGCGCGCCTGACCGCGATCCTCGAGCGGGCGCGGCTGAGCACCGTCGTCGACGTGCACAACCCGCTCGACGTGACGCCGATCCTCAACGACGAGGGATACGAGATGGCGGTGCGCAGGATCCTCGAGGACGACAACGTCGATGCCGGCGTGATCGGCTGCGTCCCCGCCACTCCCGCGTTGAACACGCTCGCCGCCGGCGGCGCGCACGCGGAGGACCTTCTTCGCGACGACTCGATCGCCAGCCGCCTCCTGCGGCTGAAGGACGAGATCGCCAAGCCGTGGATTGCCGTCGTCGATGCCGGCGGGCTGTACGACCCGTTCGCGCAGCGGCTGCAGGAAGGGGGCATCCCCACGTTCCGCACGGCCGACCGCGCGATGCGCCTGCTGAACATCTTCGTCGAGGAGCGCTTCAACCATACCGTGCGGGCACAGATGGAGCGCTGGGTCGACGAGTTCAGCCAGCCGGGGGATCGGCAGGTTCTAGGGTTCTAAAACCTCAGAACCCACGGAGCCCGGCGCGGGCGCTCTGACCAACGTCGCAACCATCCATGCGGTCAGCAGGACCGCGACGATCAGGAGCACGCCAAAGATCGCAATCGGGCCCCATTGCGGAGCGATCCAGCGGGCCGGCTCGAACCCGGCGGCGGCGAGCAGTGTCCGTCGCATGAAATCGCGCGTCAGAATCATCAGCGCGAGCGTCGCGAGGCCGGCGCCGATCCCCACGGCGAACATGCGGCCGGGCCTGCCCGAACGGGCCGCGGCAAGAATCGCCGCGACGGTCGCGCCCGCCGACAAGATACCGGCCGCAAGCACGGCGCTGGCGACCGCGTTCCGCCCGATCAGCTGCAACAGCGTGTCGACCGGCAGGCTTCCGAGAAGCCACACGCCGACGGCTACATTGACGATCGTCGCGTGCGCGAACCATCGCGAGCCGTATCGCGACGCCCACATGCGGAAATCGGCTGTCCCCGCGCGCCGCAGCAGCGCGAGCGCGACGACGCCAAGGCCGCCAATCGCGATGGCGCCCGCGACCATGTGCAGAAAGCGCGGCAGGAGCATGCGATCGGCAAGGTGGAGCGTCAATCCGCGGCCGCTTGTCGCGTACATCTCCCGGAACGCCTCCGGCCGCACCATCAACGTCATGTTGTTGGTGTACACGAACGCGATCGCGAGGAAGATCGCCGCGATCGCGTACGGGAGCGCGGACGACCCGCGGGTATGGAACGCCACCGCATAGGCGGAGTAGTACGCCACGATGACGAGCGGCACGACGGCAAACCACCACCACGCCATCAGCGCCGATGACGTGAAGAATACGCGGCCGTACAGCGCCTGAAGGAAGAGCAGCGCGGCAACGCCGAGCGTTACCGTTGCCGAGATCGCGACGGGCATCGACTTGCCAACGAGTCGCGACAGCTCCTTGTGATTCGGATCGCCTCTCCGCGCTTTCCACACCGAGACCGCCGCCACCACGGATCCGCCGAGCACCAGATTCATGGCGAGCACGTGAAGCGTGAAGGTCAACATGAGAAGGGCCCACAACAGCCACAGAGGGGCGGGCAGCGGCAGCGGATCCAGTGCCGGGATGACGGGCGTCATTCGGAGCCCCCTTTCCGCGCTGTTCCGTGAAGCGTCGCGAGATGCTCGGCGAGCGCGCGCCGCTCGGCGCCGCTTGCCTCGAGCGGCGGCATCGCGTCGTTGATGCGCGGCAGGCGGCCGATCATCTCGTACAGCGTGTCGGCGGACCGCCCTTTCGCGTCGAACGTGAAATCGCCGTCCGCGCCGTGGCACATCGAGCAGTTCTCGTTGAAGAACCGCTCTCCCACGTCCCCCTCCGCGCCGTAGCGCGCGGCCGCCTCGGGCGGCGCGCCTCCAAGGCCGGCAAGGTACACGGCAAGGGCGCGCCGCTCGTCCCGCGTCCCGGCAAACGGCGGCATCCGCCGTCCCCGCCACGTGCGCAGCCGGAGTTGCGTGTCCTCCCAGACCTGATCCGCCGCTGGCGCCGCGAGACGTCCCAGCATCGCATCCAGCGCACCGGGCGCCACGCCCTGGACGAGCGGCCGGATCGCGAGGTGACCGTCGATGGTGTGGCACGTCGAGCATTCGAGACGAAAGACCTCCCTGCCCTTTTCGGGCATGGCCGTCTCCGCCGGGCGCGCGTCGAGATCGCCGGGCAGGCGCGTCCACAGCGCCGTCTTCAACACGCCGTCGCTGTCAATGGTCCGCAGATCGGCCAGCCGGACGCTGTTCACGAACATGTAGTTGCCAATCACGAACGGCTTGCGCAAATCCTCGCGCACCCATTCGGCGGCGCCAAGCGCAAGAAAGGCCGACAGCATGACCGTCGACGCAAGCCACGGCCCATACGCCCGCCCTCGCGCCAGCACGATCCCACACAACACCAGGCCGCCGGCACACGCGGCCAGGAGCACGCGCGCCGCGAGCTGCGCGATGGGCTGCCCGGTCGCACTGCCTCCCACGATGCCGGTGACGATGGACAGCCATCCACCCGTTGCCGATCCGAATATCTCCCTGACGGGCACGCCCGCCGCCGACGCGGCATGCAGCGACCAGACGACGCTCGCGGGCAGCAGGACGGCCATGGGCGCAATCCAGCGCAGCACGGCGTAGCGGGCGACCTTCTCCCGCAGCACGGGATCGCCGGAGCGCGAGGCGGTCAGCAGCGCATACACGCCGGCGAGGCCCACCGCTCCACACGTGCGCGCCACGACCGACGGCAGGTAGCCGGGATTCAGGACGCCGTCCCAGAATCCCCCGGTCGTCAGCCACAGTCCGGGCGTGAGCATGAAAGAGAGGACGCCGTTGATCACCGCGAGGCTGAGCCATGCGGCCCAGAAGTAGATCCACCCGACCGTCATGTGGGTTGCGGGGGTGAGCCGGTCCCACCCGTAGAAATAGACCATCGCGGCCGCGATCTCGACGAAGAAGAAGGTCCACTCGATCGCCCAGGCCCACACGAACGTGTTAATGAGGGCGGAGGTGGCCGAGGGGTGCACGAGGCCGATCGTGAACCAGATGCCGACCCCGGTGATCGCGCCAAAGACCAGCGTCAGCAGCGCAAAGAACCGGCTGTGCGTCCGAACGAAGGCCAGCAGGGCGGCGTCGCCTTCGCGCCGCGCCTTGCGTTCGGTCAGAACGAGAAACAGGCCGCCGCCGACCGCGAAGTGCGCGACGAACACGTGGACGACGGCCACGACGGCGATGAGCAGGCCGCTGGCTGGCAGCTCCCAGATGGGGTAGTTCATGCGGGCCTCCGGCGGAAAACAAGGACGACCCTCGGATTAGCAAGGGGGCTGCCGCCGAAGCTGCCGGATTGCCGCCAGAACCCGCTGGTCCCGCGCCCGCCAGTCCGATACAATCGGTTGCCCAACGCCTGTGGAGTACAAATGACCCTGACACACCGCAAGATCGCGCCCGCGCTGGTTGGCGCTGCTCTCGCCGTGCTCGGCGGCTGCGCCGGCGAAGCGATCCCCGTCGCGCCGGCGCCGCTCAACGTGCCGTACAGCACGACGGATCTCGTGACCGGGACCGGCACAGAGGCGACGACGGGCAAGCAGCTCACCGTCAACTACACGGGCTGGCTGTACGACGAGGCGGCGGCCGACCACAAAGGCAAACAGTTCGACACGTCGGTGGGCAGGACCCCCTTCACGTTCACCATCGGCATCGGACAGGTGATCAAGGGCTGGGACCAGGGCGTCCCGGGCATGAAGGTCGGCGGCGTGCGGCGCCTGATTCTACCGCCCGATCTCGCCTACGGCACCGGCGGCGTGCCGGGCACGATTCCAGGGAACGCGACGATCATCTTCGAGGTCGAGCTCCTGGATGTCCAGGGCTGATCAGCCCGACTCCCAACAACCAGACTCCCGCCGAGCTGCGAGCTGCGGCGAGGTTATAATCCGTCCGTGTTCTATTTCTTCAAGAAGGGAAACGAAACCGTCCAGTGTGAAGTGCGCGTCGCGGCGGACGGACCGGGATACGAGATCATCATCACCGAGGGAAACGGACAGCAGCGAACCGAGCGATTCGCGACATCGGACCAGGTGCACCAGCGGTGGCTCGAGTTGAACGAGACGTTCACGAAGGACGGGTGGTGGGGGCCCGCCACGCAGGACGGCCGCGGGTAAGGTGGACAACTCCCAACCCCCAACTTCCAATTCCCAACTTCCGTACGAGACAGATGTCGCGATCGTCGGCGCGGGGGCGGCCGGCCTGGCGACGGCGATTTTCACGCGGCGGCTGAACCCGCGCGTACGCGTGCTGGTCCTCGAGGGGGCGCGCCGCCCCGGCGCCAAGATCCTCGTCAGCGGCGGTAGCCGCTGCAACGTCACGAACGCGACGGTGACCGAACGCGACTTCTGGGGCGGAAGACGGACCATCATCCGAACGGTCCTCCGCGCCTTCCCCGTCCCCGACACCGTCGCCTTTTTCGCGGGCCTCGGCGTTACGCTTCACGAAGAGGAGGACGGCAGACTCTTCCCAGACACCAACCGCGCGCGCGACGTGCTCGAGGCCCTTCTGATCGAAGTACGGCGAGCGGGCGCCCAGCTTGCCACCCTCACACGCGTCCTCGCGATCGCGCCGTCAGACGGCGGATTTCAACTCCAGACCGCCGGCGGCGCCGTCCACGCGCGCGCGGTCGTGCTCGCGACCGGGGGCCAGTCCCTTCCGAAGAGCGGCAGCGACGGCGCCGGGTTCGAATTCGCCGAGCGCCTTGGCCACACGATCGTGCCGGCGACACCCGCGCTCGTGCCGCTGCTCCTTCGCGACGAGCCCGGCGCGCTGCACCGCCGCTCGACCGGCGTCGCGCATCCCGTGGAGCTCAGTGTCTGGATTGACGGCCGCGTCGCCATCCGCCTGGCGGGATCGCTGCTGTGGACCCACTTCGGGATCAGCGGCCCGGTGGCGCTGAACGCGTCGCGGCACTGGCTCCGCGGCCAGCTCGAAGGACGCGCGGTCCGCCTGACCGCGTCGTTCGATCCCGGCGAACGGCTGGAGACCATCGACGCGCGATGGACGGCGCTCGCACGGGAACGGCCGCGCGCCGCGCTGCACACCGCGCTGTCAGCCGCGCTGCCCGCATCGGTCGCGCGCGCGCTGCTGGAGATTCGTGGAATTGAAGGATCGACGGCGCTGGCGCGCCTGACGCGCGACGATCGGCGCCACCTCGCCGCGCCCTGGCGGAATGGCCGCTCGACGTGATCGGAAGCCGGGGTTACAACTACGCGGAAGCCACCGCCGGGGGCATCGCGCTCGACGAGGTGGATCCCCGCACGATGGCATCCCGGACGGCGCCTGGACTGTTCGTCGTGGGCGAAGCGCTGGATGTCGACGGCCGGATCGGCGGCTTCAATTTTCAGTGGGCATGGTCGAGCGCGCGAGCGGCGGCCTCCGCCTTCGCCCGCCTTCGCCCTTCGGGCTCCGGCGGGACAAGCCTCTGACGGGGATTAACCGTGCAGCCGCGCGTACTTCGCTTCGAGCTCTTCGCGGGCTTCGGAGTGAGCCGGGTCGGTCACGATGCAGCCCTCGACCGGGCACACGGTCACGCACTGCGGTGAGTCGAACGCCCCGACGCACTCGGTGCAGTGTTCCGCATTGATCAGATAAATGGAATCACCGGCGGAGATTGCCGTGTTCGGGCACTCCGGCTCGCACGCTCCGCAACTGATGCACTCCTCGACAATCAGCATCGCCATGGTGTTCGAAGACCTCGATTCGAAACAAGACCAGCCAAACAGGAAACGTGGACGCCGGGTGGCGATGCAAGGCATGGTCCCGGCGTCGATTTGCGTGAAAAAACGGCCAGAATTCCGCCATTCGGTGACCGGATGCCGGAAAATCGTCACCCCTTCATCCGCTTCAGATCCTTCTTCGCCGCTTCGAAGGACGGATCGAGCCGCACGGCCGTCTCCAGCGCCGAAATGGCCTCGGCCCGACGGCCCGCCTTCTCCAGCACCAGTCCACGCCGCCACTGCGCCGCGGCGTGGGACGCCTGCCCTCCTTCGCGCTCCTGTGTCAGGTACTTTCGGAAACAGCGTTCGGCGCGCGGGAGATCCGTGCCGTCGCGCAGCAGGATGCTGCCGGCGACATAGTACGGCGCGAGGTCGTCGGCGTTCGCGCGTTCCGCCGCGGCGAGGACGCGATCGAGGTCGTCCCACCGCTTCCCGGCCGCCATCGCCGCGGCCAGGACGCTGTGGCCGGAGCTGCGCGTCGGCTCGATGGCCAGGGCGCGCCTGGCGTGTGACTCCGCGTCGGCGAAGCGGCGGACGTTCGAGCCGAGGTAGATGTTGCCGAGCGCAATGTGCGCCTCGTAGTCATCCGGGTTCGCCTCGATGGCCTTCTTGTACAGATCCTCGAGCGGCGGACGCTGTGCCTGCTCTTGCGCCAGCCGCGCCTGCGCCATGTAGCCCTTGGCGCGATCGATCCGCGCGATGGCTTCGACTTCCCGAAGCGCCTTCGCCTTGTCGCCACCGATGATTCCGGGGGCGCGGTTGTAGAACAGCATCATCCCGACGCGATCGCGCGCACGCGTTTCCAGTGTCCCTGGCGCATCAGCGCCTCGGTCTGGTCGTCGGCCCGGGCGAGGCCGGCCGACGCCAGCAAGGAGAGACACACCACTCCGCACAACATGGAATGCATAAGTCACCGTCTGGCAGGACGAAACGGGCTGGCGGAATCTTAGACGGGAGAGCCGGGAGAATTGGTTGCCAGGCAAAGAAAACGATCCGCGGCGCGTTCGACACGCCGCGGATCAACGGAGCAATGAGGAGGGAGAGAGCCGGACTTAGACGTGTTCCTTCTTGTGACAGTCGGCGCACTTGCTCGTCGGCGCCTTCTTGCCCTTCGCGTTCTCGGCGAGGTGGCAATCGACGCAGACGCCCTTCTTCGCCATCGGGTCGTGGAAGGCCGCCTGGGTCTTCGTCTTCATCGGGGCGGTCGCGACCTTCGTGTGGCAGTCGGTGCACTTCTGGTAGTCGGAGGTCTTCGCCTTCTCGGGCTTGGACGCATGGTGGCAGGTGTCGCACTTGATGTTGCGATCCTTGGTGTGAAGCGTGTGCTCGAACTTCACTCCGCCCATCGGCGAGCCCTTGAGCACGACGGTCTTCGGTTCCTTGGCGGCCTGCGCCTGGACCTGCTGAACGGCGAACGCGGCGCCAAAACTCAGCGCGAAGGCGAATACGAGGGTGCGGCGTACGGCTTGAGCGGACATATGTCTCCTGTCGGCAACGGGATTCCGAGAGATGAAGCTGTCGATAACCCGACAACTTCAAAGCGCGTGCCCGCTCGTCTATCGGAGAACTGACGACGGGCGAACGAGTTACGGAGAGCGCCGCCGCGCGCCTGACGGATTGACGTCAGGCGCTGCTGGACGGCCGGCGGTTCAGCGCGTGAACCGATGTCGCGCGGTCACGGCCTGCCAGCGGTCGTACGAGGCACACGCACTGTCAGGGGAGAAAACGGACGAGCAGCTCCGTCGCCTGGTGAACCCCGTATGCGCCGATCGGGCCGCAGATGGCGGCGCCGCCAAGCGCGATCGCGGCGGCGACCGCGGGGCTCCACCTGCCCTCGCGCGGCTCGACCGGCGCGCCCTCCAGCAGACGCCGTACGCGCAGCTCGAGCAGCGCCCCCTCGTGCAGCGTGCTCCACACGGGGGAGCCGACTCGGGGATGCGACGCGGCCGGCTCCAGTCGCGCGACTTTCACGAGCGCTGAGGCGAGGTGCACCGCCCGCGCACGGTCGCCATGCACGGCGCGGGCGTCGGCCACCAGCTCCGCACTCTCACGCCACCGCGCCTCAATCTGCCGTCCCGCCCGCGTCAAACCGAAGACGTCCGGCGCGGAGAACATCAGGACTCGCTTGATGTTGTCGAAGGCGCGCTTGTGCGCGCGCTCGTGGGCGAGCGCGACATCCAGCTCGGCCGGCGTCAGTTGCCGGCGGGCGGCGGAGCCAACCAGGATCAGCGGGCGCACGAGACCGGCGAGCGTCAGGCCCGGCAGCCCCTCGACGACGCGAACCGACGGTCCGCGTTTCTGTCCCGCGGCGGTAAACCAGGCGTGGAGACGCCACTCGGCCTTCGATACCGCCACGGCGCGCATCACGCACCGCAGCAGCAGCGCCGCTCCAAGAGCCGCCATCAGCTTCAGCAACAGCCCGATCGGATCTCGCGCGTCCCTCGGCTCGAAGCGCCAGTGCGCCGGCACGAACAGCGCGACGACGAAGAAGATGGACAACGCCGAGGGGAGCATCCGGATCGCGAGAAGCGTGGCCGGACGATCCGCGTTGCGCGTGGGCAGGATCGCGCGAGCGGCGATCCACGCCAGCATCGACGCCGCCACGTTCAGCGCCGCATACCACGCCAGTGCCAGCAGAACGGCCGTCGCCAGCATGCGGATCATGAGGGGTCCTTCCGCTCGCGCTCCATGCGCTCGCGCTTGTCGCGCACGATCTTCTCGAGCTCGTTCAGCAGATCCACGGCGCCGTCCTGGCGCCCCACCGCCTCCACGAGGTTCGAGAGGATCGGCAGGGCCGCCCCTGAGCCATTCGTCAGGAGGCCGCGCAGCACGCCGCCCGCCACCGCGGCCTCGAGCTCCTCACGCGTCTGCGCCGCGCTGTAGACAAACGCGCGCCCGATCCGCGTGCGCTGGACGAGTCCTTTCTTGTAGAGGCGGTCGAGGGTCGTCATCACCGTCGTGTACGCGACCGAACGGGTCAGGCGCGCATGGACGTCGCGAACGGTGACCTCCGGCTGCTCCCAGACGACGGCCATGACGGCGCGTTCGAGGCTCCCCAGCGTGCCATCGAGCGGATCGCCGGCGCGGCGCCAGCGTGCCCCCCAGAGTCCGGTCAACATGTGTCCGTAGCAGTATCGGAGCGAGGACGCTCGGCTGTCAATCTTAGTGGTCCCGGGCTCCGCCCCGGACCCCGGCTCGGTCGCTCGCGTGCTTCGACGGGGCTCAGCACGCCCTGTGCAATGTCGAAGGGCGGGGACCCTGCGCCCCACGCCGCTCCCTCGCAGGCGCGCCGTGCGCGCCTTGAACTCAGAGCGCTACCGCTTCGTCCCGGGCCTGGGAGTGGTCCTCGCCGCGCTCGTCCCACACGTCGGCGTCCGCGATCGCGCGGATTTGCGGGCTGTTCTGGGCGGCGCGGACCAGCTCGCTGCGCGGATCGCTGAACCCCCATTCCCTCACGTCGATGGTGAAGCTGAACCGCGAGATCATGGGGCCGCGCGTGACGTCGAGATCGACGTCGTCCTTCCCCACCGTCTCTCGCGCGAGGGCGAGGAGTTTTTCGGGGACCCAGGCGGGAATGTTGGTCCGGTAGCCCGGATACACGTAGCCGAACATCAGGATCTGCGACAGCAGCAGCGGCCAGTGCTCCCCCACGCGATCGACGAGCCGTTCCCAGTCGAGGGTATCTCCGAGACACAGGATCAGGTGGACGATGTCGGACATGTCGTGGCGATGGCGCTCGCTGATGAAGAGTCGATGCCAGATCAGCTCCTCCGGCGGAGCGATGCGGACGGGGATCGCCGCCAGAATGCCCGGACGGCTGTGGCGCAGCCAGCCTTCGTCAATGGTCGCGACACCGTTGCCCATGCCGTAGATCAGGTCGACGAAAGAGTCGCCCATCGTGGCCTTGGCAAGCCAGTGCGCGTCCTCGAGTCGCGTCCGGAACCCCGCGCCGCCGAGCGCGCGCGCCGCGGCGACCACCGTCTTCGGCTCGAAGAACAGATCGAGATCCTTGGTCTTGCGGTAGATGCCCGTGTGCTCGTAGATCGCGTACGCGCCGGCGATGACGTAGGGCACTCCAGCCGCGTTGAGCGCTTCGAGCGCGCGCTGGTACACGTCGCGCTCCGCGTCGGGGATCCAGAAATCGCCGTGCGTGAGCGACTTCCGCTCCTCAGGCGTCAGCGTCCGCGGCCGTCTGCCTCGTGGACTGGGCACGCGGGTGACTCACCTGGCGCAGCGGCCGCCAAGCGGCCGGATGGCGCTGACGTCCATGCGCCGGATGTTCAGCTCGGTCGTTGTTTCGACCCTCGGCGCGTTGGCGCCGCCCGACGTGCCCGTCGTCTTCTGCCGGGCCGGACCGCTCGCCACCGTGCCGATCACCTGCTGCTCGGTCACGACGCCGCTCACTTCGATGCGCTCACCCACGTGGTCGGCGAGCTTGATATCGCCGGCGCCGGCGAGCTGATAAGTGGCGGTCTGGTTGCGGTCGTCTGCCCCCGTGGTGAGCACAAAGGTGTCGCTCGCCTCTCCGGCGCGCAGACATCCGATCACAGTCGTGGGCTGGTTCACCGGCTGGGCCTGGCTCTGTGTCTGAATTTCAGCGACCGGCGCCGTTTTCTTCTCAGTGCGGCGGCAGGCACCGGAACCTACCGCGATCAGCGTGGCGACTGTCAGAACGACTACGGCTTTGCGCATGAGCACCTCGTCGCTGACGGCCTCTGCAGAATGCAAGCCATGGCGGCCGAGCGGCCGAGCTCGATGGCACGAACCCTGATGGCAGAGCGGATCTGCTCCGCCTGCTCCTGAAAGCTCCGTCGCGGGCCGCCGCCTCGTCTACAGCGCGGCCGCGATGCGCCGGCCGATGAAGAACGGGCCGAGGCGATCCAGATAGAGCGAGGTCTGCTGTGTGCGGCGCATCGCCTGGATCACCGCGGACAGCGGAAACAGCTCCTTGCCGATGAGACCGATCACGAAGTCGTTGTCCTCGCGCCCCAGCCCGTGGCAGGCCAGCCGCACGTCGTGCGCGTAGTCCGCCGCGCCGAAGGCGATGCCGATCTGTCCGTGTTCGGCGAGGATCGTCCGCTGCTCGTCGGCGGGAAGCTGCGTGAACGCGCCGCTTCGGCGCAGGGGGTACCAAATCGCCCACGGCCAGTCCGGGTTGAGCACGGTCCGGCGTGGCCACTCGGTCAGTGCCTCGCGAAGGTCCGGCTCATAGCCGAGCGAGTAGGTCCGCCCGAACATGGTGTATTCCGGTTTCTGCGCCATCGACGCGAAGGGGCCGGCCTTCAGTTGCGGGCGCAGCACGTCCATGAACGCGCTCTCGTCGGTCGCGAAGGCCAGCACCCCGATACCCAGCGGATCGTGCAGATCCTCGTACACCACGGTGCCGATCGGCGCCCGCGCGAGGTGATTGACGACGGCACGAGGGTCGTGGCAGCCGCCAAAGGCCAGAAGCTGCACGAACAACCGCTCGTCCGATCGCTGCGGCCGCCCGTCCTTCAGGCCTCCCTTTTCGGAGATGTCCGGCGGCTCGATACGGGAACGTCCGTCGCTCATCCCTCTCGTTATCCTCCGCCGCGCCCGGAACCGTCAAGCCGAATCGCGCCCGGGCGACGGATCCGTTGACGAACGAGGCGGGTGCCGCTATGTTCAACTGACGACCATGTCGACGACCACCGATCATCGCAAGGCCGCGGGAGAGAAGATCGTGGCGCTCGCGGCGATCCTCGAGGCTCAGCCGGAGACGCCCGAGCGGAACGCGCTGGTGCGTGAGTGCAAGGCGCTCGTGGTCGCCATCGACGCGTTCCACATGGAAGGCATCCGCTTCAGAATGTTCAACGTCGACAGGATACTGACGCGCGGGACACTGGAGATCCCTGCCGACGCGGCGTCGGTGTTTGCCGATGCGCGCACGCATCTGGAAGCCGCGGGGTTTCACACCAGGTCACACTGACGAAATTAGTGAATTAGTAAATTAGTGAATTAGTGAGTTGGTGAATTGTGAGGGTGGCTCGCGCCATCCGGCCGGACGACTTCAGCTGGATACCCTCAATTCACCGACTCACCAATTCAGAAATTCACGAATTCACGCGTAAGGCGTGCGTATCCCACAACCATGCCGCGCCGCGCACGCCGCTCGAGTCGCCATGCCGGGCCGGCAGCAGGCGGGTCGTCACCACATCAGAAAAGACGTAGCGCGACCATAAGCGCGGCACGTTGTCGTACAGCCGCGCAATATTGGACAGACCCCCGCCGAGAACGATGACGTCGGGATCCACGACGTTGATGATCGACGCGAGCGCCCGCGCCATCCGGCCCTCGTAGCGCGACATCGTCTCCACGGCATCGCGGTCGTCCATGGCCGCGCGCGCGGCGATGGCCGCGGCGTCCAGCGGCCGCCCCGTTCGCGAGGCATGGTCACGCGACAGGCCGGGCCCTGAGAGAAACGTCTCGATGCAGCCGGTCCGTCCGCAGTAGCACGGCGTTCCCGGCCATTCACCCGCCTCCGGCCAGGGCATCGGGTTGTGACCCCATTCGCCGCCAATCGCGTTCGCGCCCACGAGCACCTCGCGGTTGACGACGATCCCGCCGCCGGTGCCCGTGCCGATGATGACGCCGAACACGACGCGACAGCCGGCGCCGGCGCCGTCCACGGCTTCGGACAGCGCAAAGCAGTTCGCGTCGTTCGCGAGGCGCACGTCGCGGCCGAGCACCCGGGCCAGGTCCTCCACCAGGTTCCGGCCGTTGAGCCACGTCGAGTTGGCGTTCTTGATCAGGCCGGTGACCGGCGACGCCACGCCGGGAATGCCGATGCCGACCGGCGCCGGTCCGACCTCGCGGCTGGCGCTCTCGACGAGGCTCGCGATGGCCGCGACCGTCGCGTCGTAGTCGCCCCGCGGCGTGGTTACACGGCGGCGGAAACGCTCGACACCGCCCGCGTCCAATCCGATCGCCTCGATCTTGCTGCCGCCGAGATCAATCCCAATCCGCATCGAAAATCATCCTCATCGGGACGTCCGGGGGCGCCAGCGACGCGAGCCGCGGGACCGAGGCGTCCGGCCGCTCGCGGCCGGCCGGGTTGAACCAGATGGCGCGGATGCCCGCCGCGCGCGCCCCGGCGACATCCGCCGTCCACGAATCGCCAATCATCACGGCTTCGGCCGGCTCGCACCCGAGTCGATCCAGCGCGATCCTGAAGATGCGCGGGTCCGGCTTCGACACGCCGGCTTCGCCGGAGACCACGAGCGTGTCGATGAACCGATCCAGGCCGCAGTGCCGCAGCTTCTCCGCCTGCTCCTCCAGCAGGTTGTTGGACACGATGCCGACCCGCGCGCGCGACCTGATGCGCGTCAGCAGCGCGCCGGCGCCGTCAATCGCCCGCCGCACCGTCTGATAGCGCTCCCGATAGGCCGCCGCGGCCATGGCGGTGAGTGAGGCGTCCGCGGCGACGCCCATGGCCTCGAACAGGCGCCGGAAGCGTTCGCGCCGCGCGTCGTCGAGCGCGATGCGCCCGAACGTGACGTCGTGGTGCAGTTCCTCGAGGAACCGCGCGTGCGTGCGGTCCAGCTCGTCGAACGCCACCGCGCGGAAACAGTCGTGACATCCGCGCACGGCCTCGAGTGCCGCGCGCGTCGAGTATTGATGGTCGAACAGGGTGTCATCGAGATCGAAAAGGACGGCGCGCACCGGCGGACGCGGCTCGCTCAACGCCGCGGCCCGCGCGGCGGCTCGTCGAGCCCCGATCCCGCCACCATGTCGGCCCGGCCGTACCTGAACGGCAGCTTCGCGATGTCGCGACAGCGCCTGAGCCGCTCGGGACGCAGCGAAAGTCCCACGGGCCCATTATAGAGGTAGCACGGCCGAGCTAATTTGACGCGTGGTATATTGCGGCCGATGCCCGCGGTCGTGATTGCTGCCGTCAACCTCATGCCGTCGCTGCAGGAGCGCCTCGCGCCCGAAGGCGAGCTCCTGACGTTTGCGGACACCGAACCCATCCAGGCGCTGCAGGCGATCCTCGAGCACCGCCCGTCGCTCATCGTCCTGGAGCGGCTCTTCGCGGCCACGCCGCGTGGCGCGGCGCTCATCAATCGCATCAAGACGGATCCGCAGCTCGGCAACGCCGAGGTGCGCGTGATGTCGCATTCGGGAGACTACAGCCGGCAGGTGGCGCGCCCGCAGGTGCAGGCGACCGCGTCGGGGGCCGCCGCCGTCCAGAGTCAGCCGCTCGGCCACGCGCACCCCCGTCCGCACGGGCACGCGCCGGCCGCGGCGCCCGAGGCCTCGTCGCTCAGCTCGGAAGCGCGGAGGCTCGACTGGCACGGCACGCGCCGCGCGCCGCGGTATCGCGTGCGCACCGGCGTCGAGATCCAGGTGGATGGCAACCCGGCGAGCGTGGTGGACCTCTCCGCCGTCGGGGCGCAGGTGGTGTCGGGAACGGTCCTGCGGCCGAACCAGAAGGTGCGCGTGAGCATTCCCAACGACGAGTTCGTGATGCGCCTGCGGGGATCGATCGCGTGGGCGAAGTTCGAGCTGCCGAAGGGATCGACGCCGCCGCGCTATCGCGCGGGCGTGGAGTTCAGCGACGCGGACGCGGCCGCGATGGACGACTTCTGCAGCAAGGTCAAGGACGAGTAGTCAGCGCGCGAACCAGCGTCCCGCCACCGAATCCTCGCGCACGATCGTGTCCTCGCGCGCCGACCCCGTGGAGATGATCGCCGCCGGCACGCCCGTCACCTCTTCCAGCCTCGCGACGTAGCGCCGTGCCTCCGCGGGCAGCCGCTTGAACTCGCGCACGCCCCTGGTGGGCGCGGTCCATCCCGGCAGCGTCTCGTACACGGGTTCGCACGCCGTCAGGTGCGCGAGCTCCCCCGGCATCTCGTGCAGCACGCTGCCGCGGCAGCGATACGCGGTGCACACCTGGAGCTCCGGCAGGCCGTCGAGCACGTCGAGTTTCGTCAGCGCGAGGCCGTCGAGGCCGTTGACGCGCACGGCATACCGCACCGCCACCGCGTCGTACCAGCCGCAGCGGCGTGGACGCCCCGTGACGGCGCCGAACTCCTGTCCGCTCTCACGCAGCCGGTTGCCCATTTCTCCCGTCAGTTCCGTCGGAAGCGGGCCTTCCCCGACGCGCGTGGTGTACGCCTTCGCGGCGCCGAGCACCCCGTCGATCGCGCGCGGGCCCACCCCCAGTCCCGTGCAGACCCCGCCGATGGTCGCGTTGGAGGACGTGACGTACGGATAGGTCCCGTGATCGATGTCGAGCAGCGTCCCCTGCGCCCCCTCGAACATGATCGCGCGGCCGTCCGTGCGCGCGCGATCCAGGAACAGCGAGACGTCGGCCACCCAGGGCCGCATGCGCTGCCACGCGCGCGCGAGGTCGTCCAGGACGACGCGCGCGTCCATCACCGAATCCCCGATGATCCGGTTGCGCGCGGCGACGTTGTGCTCGACGGCATCCCGGAGCGACCCGGGATTCGCGAGGTCGCCGACGCGCACGCCGCGGCGCGCAATCTTGTCCTCGTACGCCGGGCCGATCCCGCGCGAGGTCGTCCCGATCTTGCGCTCGCCGCGCCTGGCTTCGCTCAACAGATCCAGCTCGCGGTGGTACGGCAGGATCAGGTGCGCCTTGTCGCTGATGACGAGCCGATCGCCCACGACGATCCCGGCTGCCGAAATCTCGTCGATCTCGGCGAACAGCGCCTGCGGGTCCACGACGACGCCGTTGCCGATGACGCAGGTGACGCCCTCGTGCAGGATGCCGGAGGGCAGCAGCCGCAGCACGAACTTGCGCCCGTTCGCGTACACGGTGTGCCCGGCGTTGTGCCCGCCCTGGTAGCGCGCGACGATCGAAAAGTGCGGCGTGAGCAGATCGACGATCTTGCCCTTGCCCTCGTCACCCCACTGAGCTCCGAGTACGGCGATGTTCATACTGCGCTATTCTACCTGTCATTCCGAAGTTTCCAGTTTTGAGTTGTGAGTTTGCAGTTTGGAGTTTGTAGTGTGGAGTTCCCGACCAGCCCAATGATCCTGCTCGACGGCGAATCACTCACGCTCGATGCGCTCGCCGCGATCGCCGACGGCGCGGAAGTCGGGCTTGCGCCGGACGCGGCGCGGCGCGTGGATGCCGCGCGCGCCGTGGTGGACCGCCATGCCGAAGGGGACGAGCCGGTCTACGGCATCAACACGGGGTTTGGCGCGCTCGCCGAAACGCGCATCCCGCACGAGGCGCTGGGCACGCTGCAGATCAACCTGCTGCGCAGCCACGCGGCCGGCATCGGCGACCCGCTGCCGGTGCGGGCGGTCCGCGCGTCCATGGCGCTGAGGGCCAACGTCCTCGCGAAGGGCTTCTCGGGCCTGCGCCGCTCGACGCTCGACCTGCTCCTCGCGCTGCTGAACCGGCGCGTCCACCCGCGGGTGCCCGGCCGCGGCTCGGTTGGCGCGAGCGGCGACCTCGCGCCGCTGGCGCACCTCGCGCTCGTGCTGGTGGGAGAAGGCGCGGCCACGGTAGGCGACGACCCCCGGCTGCTGCCCGGACGCGAGGCGCTGGCGCGCGCGGGCCTGTCTCCGGTCACGCTCGCCGCGAAGGAAGGCATCGCGCTCATCAACGGCACGCAGCCCTCGGCCGCCGTCGCGGCGCTCGCCGCGGTGGACGCGGGCCAGCTGGCCGCCGCGGCAGACATCGCCGCCGCCTTGTCGATCGACGCGCTGCGCGGGTCGGTGCATCCCTTCGAGGCGCGCATCCACCGGGCGCGGCCGCACCCCGGCCAGGCGGACTCGGCGGCGAACATCCTGCGGCTGCTCTCCGGAAGCGGGATCAACAAGTCGCACGAGCACTGCGGGCGCGTGCAGGACGCCTACTCGCTCCGCTGCGCGGCGCAGGTGCACGGCGCGGCGCGCGACGCGCTGCGCTTCGTGCGGACGATCGTCACGATCGAGGCGAATTCGGCGACCGACAACCCCATGGTGTTCGCCGAAGACGACGCGATCGTGTCCGGGGGCAACTTTCACGGCGCGCCGGTGGCGATCGCGGCGGATCTGCTCGCGATCGCGGTCGCGCAGTTCTGCACGATCAGCGAACGCCGGGCCGACCGGCTGGTCAACCCGGCGCTCAGCGGCCTCCCCGCGTTCCTGACCCCGAACAGCGGCCTGCAGTCGGGGTTCATGATGGCGCAGGTGACCTCGGCGGCGCTGACGTCGGAGGTGAAGACGCTCGCGCACCCCGCCGGCGTCGATTCGATCCCGACCTCGGCGAACCGCGAAGACCACGTCAGCATGAGCATGGGGGCGGCGCTGAAGGCCGCGCGCGCCGTCGATCTCGCGGCGCACGTGCTCGCGGTCGAGATTCTGTGCGCCGCGCAGGCGATCGATCTGCTGGCGCCGCTCGAGACGTCGCGCGCGCTCGGCCGGGTGCACGCGCGGATCCGATCGGAGGTGCCGGCGCTCGCCGGCGATCGCCCGCCGTCGCCCGACATCGAGGCGATCGCCCGCATGATCGTGGATGGATCGCTCAAGAGTGCGTGCGGTGTTGAAGTCAAGTGAGAAATTTTTCACTTTCAATTTGACAACGCGCGCGTACGTTTTTAGATTGCATAGCTTCACCGCGTGCGGTTGTCTGAAGCACTCGCCCGCGAAGCGTCGGGACAGCGATCCGTTATGAGCATTCTCAGCCGTCATGTGAGCGCGCCCCGTGGCACGACGCTCTCGTGCAAGGGGTGGCCCCAGGAAGCCGCGCTGCGCATGCTCATGAACAACCTCGATCCCAACGTCGCCGAGCGGCCCGACGACCTCGTCGTCTACGGCGGCTCCGGCCGCGCCGCGCGCAGCTGGGCGGCCTTCGACGCCATCGTGGCCACGCTGCGGCGCCTCGAGCACGACGAGACCCTCGTCGTGCAATCCGGCAAGCCGGTGGCCGTGTTCCGCACGCATCCGTGGGCCCCCCGCGTGCTCATCGCCAACGCCCTGCTCGTCCCGGCGTGGGCGACGTGGGAGAAGTTCCGGGACCTCGAGGACCGCGGCCTCACGATGTTCGGCCAGATGACCGCGGGGAGCTGGATCTATATCGGGACGCAAGGCATCCTGCAGGGCACGTACGAGACGCTGGCGGAGCTCGCGCGCCGCCACTTCGGCGGCTCGCTCGCCGGGCGGGTCGTCGTCACGGCCGGCCTGGGCGGCATGGGTGGCGCGCAGCCGCTCGCCGTCACGATGAACGGCGGCATCGCGCTCGTCGTGGAAGTCGATTCGCACCGCATCGAGCGCCGCCTCGCGACGCGTTACGTGGACGAGCGGGTGGATTCGACCGCCGAGGCGCTCGCGCGCATCGATCGCTGCCGCCGCGATCGCGTCGCGCGGTCCGTCGCGCTCGAAGGCAATGCCGCCGACGTGCTGCCGGAGCTCGTCCGCCGCGGCTTCGTCCCCGACGTCGTGACGGATCAGACGTCGGCGCACGACGCACTGAACGGCTACGTGCCCAACGGCCTCCCGTTCGCTGAGGCCGAAGCGCTCCGCCGCACGCATCCGGACGAGTACGTCGCGCGGTCGATGGCCGCCATGGCCGAGCACGTCCGCGCCATGCTCGCGTTCAAGCGGCAGGGGGCCATCACGTTCGATTACGGCAACAACATCCGCGCCCAGGCGGAGAAGGCCGGCGTGGCCGACGCGTTCGAGATCCCGGGGTTCGTCCCCGAGTACATCCGGCCGCTCTTCTGCGAAGGCAAGGGACCGTTCCGCTGGGCGGCGCTCTCGGGCGATCCGGCCGACATCAGGGCCACCGACGACCTCGCGCTGCGCATGTTCTCCGGCGACGCGGCGCTCTGCCGGTGGATCCGCCTCGCCGGCGAGCGCGTCGCGTTCCAGGGTCTGCCCGCGCGCATCTTCTGGCTCGGGTACGGCGAACGCGCGCGCTTCGGCCTCGCGATCAACGATCTCGTCCGCCAGGGGGTCATCACGGCGCCGATTGTCATCGGCCGCGACCACCTCGACGCGGGCTCCGTGGCCTCGCCCAACCGCGAGACCGAGAGGATGCGCGACGGCAGCGACGCCATCGCGGACTGGCCGGTCCTGAACGCGCTGCTCAACACGTCCTCGGGCGCGACGTGGGTATCGGTCCACCACGGCGGCGGGGTCGGCATCGGCTACTCGCTGCACGCGGGAATGGTGATTGTCGCGGACGGGACCCGCGAGGCGGACGAAAAGCTGCAGCGCGTCCTCACCTGCGACCCCGGTCTCGGCGTCGTCCGCCACGCCGACGCGGGCTACCCCGAGGCGATCGCCGCCGCGCGGCGTCATGGCATCGACACGCCGTCGATCCCCGGAGGGACGCGTTCATGATGATCCCGGAGCGTCCCGTGCTCGAGCGCCGCGTCCTCGCGGCCCTGGACGGCGCCGCGGGCGGCGGCACGCGGATTCCGGTCGTCCTGGGCGGCTGCGGGACCGGACGGACGTCGCTGCTGCTGCGGCTGCGCGATCTGATCGGACGGACCTCGGCGCAGTACGTCAACGTCGAGGCGATCGCGACGACCCCGGAGCGCTTTCTGAAGAGCCTCGTCGAGGCGTCGCCGTTCTCCGCGCACCCGTACGGCCGCACGCAGGGTGCCGAGCCGGGCACGCGCGAGTCGTTCGACGCGTCGCTCGCCTTCCTGGACACGGCGCGCGTCTCGGGCCACGCGCCGGTCACCTTCCTGCTCGACGAGTTCCTGGAGCTGCGGACCTTCGAGAGCTTTCCGGGACTCCGGACGGTGCTGCGCGACCTCATCGGCGCGCTCGGGTCGAGCGGCAACCGATTCGTGCTGACGACGCGGTACGCGGCGCGCGCCGAGCGGCTGCTGCGCGACGCGCCGGCGCTGTTCGAGATCATCCGCGTGTCGCCGCTGACCGCCGCGGAAATCCGGGCGACGCTGCCCGGCGCCCCGGTCTCGCGCACGGTGTCCGGCTCGCTCGAGGACCTCGACGATCGGGCGCGCGACGACCTCGCGCGTCTCGTGCGCGCGCTGTCGGACGGCCGTCCGGCGTACGCGCGGCTGATCGCCGAAACCGCGGCGGCGCTGGCCGAGCGCGACGCGGCGGATCCGGTCAGCGCGCTGAGTGCGCTGCTCGCGCCGGGCGGCGCGTTGGCCAACGCCTGCCGCTTCTGTTACGAGCTGCGTCTGCATCGCGCGCGCGGCTACGGCGCGCTGAAGGCGATCCTCTCGGTTCTGGCGGACGAGGAGCCGCTGACGCTGACGAAGATCGCGCTGCGGCTGAATCGCACCCCGGGCTCCACGAAGGACTACCTGTCGTGGCTCGAGGACGTCGATCTGATTGAATCGCGGGAGAAGCGCTACAGCTTCATCGATCCGATGCTGCGGCTCTGGGTGCGGCTGCACGGCCGCCCGGCCCCGCCGTCCGAAGAGGACATCGCGCGCGAAGTGCAGGCCTACGTCATCCAGCGGCTGCCCCAGGGCGACGCCGCGCCGGGCCTGGCGATGGCCGGGGCCGCTGACGCCGGCGGCGACAGGGAGAAGACCTGGGGCATCATTGAGATCGACTGAGAACCTCGAGCGCGTGCTTCGCCGCCTCCTGCGCCGCTTCCTTCTTGCTCTGGCCTTCCGCGCGTCCGACCACCTCGCCGTTGACGAGCACCTCGACGTCGAACCGCCGGCGGTGCGCCGGTCCGATCTCGCCGGCCAGCCGGTACGACGGCAGGCCGCGCTCGTGTGACTGCAGCCACTCCTGCAGGGCGGACTTGTAGTCCTCGGTGAACGCCGCGCGCACGCCCGTGCGCCTCGCCTCTTCCAGGAGGTCGGCGAACTGCCGCTCGATGAACCCGCGCACCGCGTCGATGCCGCCGTCCAGGTAGACGGCCGCGATCAGGGCCTCGTAGCCGTCGGCGATCAGCGCCCGCTTGCCGCGGCCGCCCGTCTTCTCCTCGCCCCGGCCGAGGATCAGGAAGTCTCCGAGGTTCAGCTTCTCGCCGAGCCGCGCGAGCGCCGTGGCGGAGACAATCGACGCCTTCAGCTTCGATTTCTGCCCCTCGTTGTGCTGCGGGAACTCGCGGAAGAGCATGTCGGCGACGACGAACCCGAGCACCGAGTCGCCGAGGAACTCCATCGACTCGTTGTCGAACACGCCGCCGCTCGCGTCCTCGTGCACGCGCGACCGGTGCGTCAGCGCGTGCTCGAGGAGACCCCGGTCCTTGAAGCGGTAGCCGATACGCCGCTCGAGCGGCTCGAGCTCGGACCCGAACGGCACGACGTTGGCCGGGCCGCTCTGCTCGCGGTGGCTCTCGATGATGCGGGTGGCGCGGGCGGCGTCCTCTTCCTGCACCGCCACGCGCAGCTCGTTCACCGACATCGGAAACGGCGTGCGCGCCATGTCGCACGCGATCAGGGCCATGATGCCGTGCGTCTCGAGCAGGCCGCGGACCACATCCGCTTCGCTCTGCGACGGGGTCGTGAAGATGACGACGAGTTCGGACATCAGCGGGCTTCGAACACGACCCGGCCGCCGACCATGGTCAGCACGGGATGGGTGGTGAGAATCTCGCGCGGCGCGATCGTGAGCAGATCCCGCGACAGGATGACGAGATCGGCGAGCTTGCCCTCGGTGATCGATCCCTTGCGCCGCTCGGCGAATTCCGCGTAGGCGGATCCCAGCGTGTAGAACTCGATCGCCTGCGCCATCGAGATGCGCTCCCCCGGGTGCCAGCCGCCGGGCGGCGTGCCGTCGGGGAATTGCCGCGTGACCGCGGCGTAGAGGCCGAGCATCGGATCGAGCGGCTCGACGAACCAGTCGGTCCCGAAGGCGACACGCGCCCCGGCGTCGACGAAGGACCTGAAATTGTAGGAGAGCGCCGCGCGCGCCGGGCCGATCCGCTGCTCCGCCCAGCGCATGTCGTCGATGCAGTGGCTGGGTTGTATGGACGCGATCGCCCCCAGCTTCGCGAAGCGCGCCTTGTCGGCGGCGCGGACGACCTGCGCGTGCTCGACGCGCGGGCGCCGGTCGCGCGCGCCCCGCTCGCGCTGCAGCTTCTCGAAGATGTCGAGGACGATGGCGTTCGCGCGATCGCCGATGGCGTGGACGACGAGCTGAAAGCCCGCGGCGTCGGCGTCGAACAGCGCCTTCTCGAGCGCGTCGGGCGGCTGGAGCAGCAGCCCGGTATTCTTCGGGTCGTCGGCGTAGCCCTCGAAGAACGCGGCGGTGCTCGAGCCCATCGAGCCGTCGACGAAGAACTTGACGCCCCCGATCCGCAGCCAGTCGTCGCCGAACCCGGTCATGACGCCCGCCGCGCGCAGGCCGGCGATCCCGTGGGACTGGGTCGAGTAGATGCGCGAGGTCAGATCGCCCTGCGCGCGAAGCGCCTGATACGCCCGCAGCTCGGTCTGGCTGGCCGTGAGGTCCTGGATGGTGGTCACGCCGACCTCGGCGGCGTGCTTCAGTGCCGCCTTCGCCTTGGCCATCGTGTCCTCGAGCGAATCGGCCGGAACCGCCCGCAGCACGAGGCCCATGGCGTTGTCCTTGAGCAGACCCGTCGGCTCGCCGCCGGCGTCACGGAGGATCGTGCCGCCGTCGGGGGCCACCGCGTCGCGCCCGACGCGCGCCAGGGCGAGCGCCAGCGAGTTGGCGACGCCCATGTGGCCGTCGAGGCGCTGCACGAACACCGGGTTGTCCGGCGTGGCCGCGTCGATCAGTTGCCGCGTCGGAAGGCGTCTCCCCGGCCACCTCTCGTGGTCCCAGTAGCCGCCGACAATCCAGCGCCCCTTCGGCAGCGTGCGCGCGTACGCCGCGAGCCGCGCCGCGAAGTCCAGCTCGCTCGTGGATGGTCTTAGATCCACGCCGAGGAGCTCGTCCGCGCCGCTGAGCAGGTGCACGTGCGCATCGTTGAACCCGGGCACGACGAGCCGTCCGCCGGCGTCGATCACCCGGGTCGACGGACCCGCGAGCCGCTTCACCTCCGCCGTCGATCCGACGCGCGCGATGGTCTCGCCGCAAATCGCAACCGCCTCGGCCGACCTCTTCTGCGGGTCCACGGTGTGCACCTTCGCGTTGACGATCACCACGTCGGGCGTGCAGGGGCTCTGGGCGGCGGAGGCGAAGGACATCAGGATCGCCGTCATCATGACCAGCATGCGTTCACACCGCCACCGCTTCCGCCATGGCCGCCACGTGCTCGACCTTCAGCAGGATCATCGTCATGTCGTCGTGCTGATCGGCGGTGCCGACGAAGGCCTCGATCTCGCGCAGGATCCGCTCGCGGAGCTCGCCCGAATCGAGATGGCCGTGTTCCTCGACGATGCGGCTGAGACGCGCCTCGCCGAACAGGTCGCTGTCCTCGTTCATGGCCTCGGTGATGCCGTCGGTATAGAGCACGATGACGTCGCCGACGCGAAGGTCGATGCGATCCTCCTCGAGCAGCGCGGCGAACTTCTCCTCCGCCCCGTCGATGCGCAGCCCGAGCACCATTCCGCTCGGCGTGAGGACCCGCGCCCTCGCCGCGCCGGAGCCGGGTTCGGTCAGGTGGATGATCGGCGTGTGCCCGGCGCGGCAGTACGCCATGGTGCCGCGGTTGCGATCGATGACCGCGTAGGTGACGGTGATGAAGCTGCGGCTGTCGAGGTTCTCCGAGATGATGTGGTTCACTTCGATGAGCAGCTCGCGCGGGGAGTCATAGCGCTGGCTCAGCGCGAGAACCACCCCCTTCAGCTCGGCCATGTACAGCGCCGCCGACGTCCCCTTGCCCGCCACGTCGGCGATGAGCACACCGAGGCGCTCGCCAGGCAGCGGGAAGAAGTCGTAGTAATCCCCGCCCACTTCACGCGCGGGCACGCAGAGCGCCGTGATCCCGAGGCCCGGGGCGTCGAGCGGACCGCGCGGGAGCAGCGACATCTGGATCTGCCGCGCGATACGAAGTTCCTCCTCCATCCGCTTCTTGTCGGCCGCGGTCTGGAGCAGGCCCTCGATGCTCCCGGTCATTTCGTTGAACGAGGACGCCAGCTCGCCGAGCTGGTCCCTGGTGTGCACGCTGATGCGGTGCGTGAAATCCCCGAGCCGCACGCGCTCGGTGCCCGTGAACAGCTCGTGGATCGCGCTCGTGATCGAGCGCGCCAGCGTGAGGCCCATCACCAGCGCGGCAATCTCGATGATCAGGAACAGCACGGCGACGAAGATGAGCGCCCCGAGAAACACCTCGCCGAGCGTCCGCTTGCCCGTCACCTGCACCGACTGCGCCTTGGACAGCCGGTCGTAGACCTCTCCCAGGCGATAGGTCAATCCGACCGACGCCCGCGACACTTTGCCATTCGCCCAGTCCTGGCAGTCGAGAAACGCGAGGCTGTTGCCGAACAGCGTGAAGTTGCTGCTGCTCGCCCGCTGACTCGCCGCGAGGATCGAGTCGGGCTCGTTGCTGACCGAGACCGTCCCGACTTTCACGCCGGTCCTCTCGTGCAGGCCGTCGAGGACTTCACGCGCGAGCGGGACGTCGGCGATCACGAGACCCATGCGGCCGCCACGCCCCACGCGTGCCGGGATCGCCGCGCGCACGACCAGCTCCACTTCGCCGGGACGATCCGGCATGGGCAACGGGATCGCGCCCCAGAATCCCTCGGCCGGAATCCAGCCCGGCGCGGTGCCGGGCGGTGTCACATGCTCCCAGCGGCCCGTGCGCGCGGCGTGGGCCTCGGATTTCGGCGCCGGGATGAACACGATCGACAGTCCGCGATACTGTTGCTGCCCCGTCAGTTGGGCGCGATCGAGGTTGTCCTGGGCCTTCATCGGCTCCCGGCCGATGTCCGTCGCGGCCGACTGCGCGACTTGCTTCACATCGTCAACGACCTTGTCGTACCCGTCCTTGAACAGGTAGGCGCTGACAGTCAGCGAGACCGTGAACGCGCCCACCAGGAAGAACGCGGCGATGAGCAGCGCCGGAACCACGCCGATGAAGATGTAGGAGAGGATCAGCTTGCGGCGGACGCGCCACAGCAGCCGCCGCTTGGCCAGCACGAACAGCCGGTAGACGAAATACCCGACGGAGAGGACGAGGACGATCGTCGCCGCGCTGCTGACCATCTGTATGGCGCGCGGCAGCTCACCGACGAGCCGGATCGCGGCGATGAGGAGCTTGACCGCGGCGGCGACAAGGAAGAGCCGCCCGGGCCACGAGCCCAGAAGCAGCGCGCGGGCGGCGGGCGGCGACCCGGCGGCGGGCGGAAGCGCGGGCGCCCCCGTGCGACGGCGCGACGCTTCGGCCCTCTCGGGGACTCGTGGGGTGCCCATCGGCGTAAACGACTGAATGATAACAGTGATCCGGCGCCCCACGCATCAGGTGGTAAAGTCTTGCGCGTGAAACTTCCAGCGCATGCTCGCTTTTCCACCATCTGTATTCATGCCGGCCAGGAGCCGGACCCCTCGACGGGCGCCATCATCACGCCGATCTTCCAGACGTCCACCTACGTGCAGGAAGAGCTGGGCAAGCACAAGGGCTACGAGTACGCGCGGACGCAGAACCCGACGCGCGCGACGCTCGAGCGCAACATCGCGGCAATCGAAGGGGGCAAGGCGGCCTCCGCCTTTGCCTCCGGCATGGCGGCCATCGGCGCCATCACCAGCAGCCTGAAGTCGGGCGACCACGTCATCGTCACCGACAACACGTACGGCGGCACGTTCCGGCTGTTCGACAAGGTGCTGTCGCGCTACCAGCTGGCCTTCAGCTACGTCGACACGTCGCAGCCGGAGCTGGTCGAGCGCGCCATGCGCCCCGAGACGAGGATGCTCTTCGTCGAAACACCGACCAACCCCGTGCTGCGGCTGACCGACATCGCGCGCGTGGCGGAGATCGCCCACGGGCACGGGATCCGCCTCGTCGTCGACAACACCTTCGCCAGCCCGTGCGTGCAGCGCCCGATTGAATTCGGCGCCGACATGGTCATGCACAGCACGACGAAGTACCTGAACGGTCACAGCGACAGCGTGGGCGGCATCGTCGTCGCCGTGCGCGACGACGACATCGAGTGGCTGAAGTTCGTGCAGAACGCGGCCGGCGCCATCCTGAGCCCCTTCGATTCGTGGCTCGTGCTGCGCGGCACGAAGACACTGGCCGTCCGCATGGCGCAGCACAACATCAACGGACAGGCGGTCGCCGAGTTCCTCGCCTCGCACCCGAAGGTGAAGTCAGTGGTCTACCCGGGGCTGCCGGCCCATCCGCAGCACGAGCTCGCAAAGCGGCAGATGCGCGGGTTCGGCGGGATGCTCTCGTTCGATGTGGGCACGTTCGAGGCCGCGCGGCAGGTCTGCAACCGCGTCCGGCTGATGTCGCTGGCCGAGAGCCTCGGCGGGGTCGAGACGCTGATTTGTCACCCGGCGTCGATGACGCACGCCTCGGTACCGCCGGAGCGCCGCGCCGCGATTGGCCTCACGGAGAGCCTCGTCCGCATCTCCGTCGGCATCGAGGATCCGGCCGACCTGATCGACGATCTCACGCAGGCGCTCGCGTAACGCGGAATAGCACGGGAATTGCCGCGGTTCGGCTGACCCACTCTCAGGTTGTGGCCTCGGCGATCCACCTGAGGTAGGCGTCGTTTCCGTCCACGATGGCAAGGACGATGAACTCGGGGACGTCGTACGGGTGGAGATCTCTCACCCGTTCCCAGAGCGCGACGACGCGATCGCGTGAGGTCTTGATCACGATCTGGCGCTCCGCCTCCTGCTCGATCTTTCCACCCCACCGGTAAACCGACTCCATCGCCGGAAGCAGGTTGACGCACGCCGCGAGCCGCTCGTCGACCAGCGTCCGCGCAAACGACTGCGCGTCGGCATCGGCGGGGAGCGTCGTCAGGACGATCGCGTACTCGTGGTTCATCGGTTCCACCAACCCGTTCACGCGCGAACGGGAAAGATTTTCTGCCGTGGGACCCTATTTTCGCGGGTGCGCGGGAGCGAAACTATTGTACGTTAATCACGTCCAAGACCGCCCGATGCCACAAGTTCTCGACTCCAGGCCCATTTCCAGGCGCGAAGGCGCCGTGCAGCCCATGCGCCGCAGCCGTCTTGCGCCCGCTCGGCCCGACCGGCGCCGGCGGATCCTCAACGCGATACTGGTCTTCGCCGCGGTCGTGTTGATGGCCGACGCGCTCGTGGGCGACAAGGGCTTTCTCGAGACGCTTCGCGCGCGGCGGCAGTACCGCGACATCGCCGGATCGGTCGATGCGCTGCGGCGCGACAACGCGCGCCTGCGCGAAGAAGTCCGCCGGCTGAACGAGGACCCGTCCGCCATCGAAGCCATCGCCCGCCAGGACCTGGGTCTTATCCGCCCCGGCGAAGTAGTCTTCATCATAAAAGACGTCAAAGGTTCCAACCTCAACGGAATCCGTTAGGGCTGAGTCGGCCAGGCGGGCGGGTGTCTTGCTCTCCCTTTCAGCCCGCGGAGGGTGCAAATGCTCAGGTGGACCCCGTCTCACAGGCTGATTCCGATCGCCGTGCTCGCCTTTGCGCTCTGGCTGCCATCGTCGCAGGCGCTCGCGCAGGCTGACCCACAACCTCAGGCAAAGCCCCAGGCCGGGGAGAAGACCGCCGCCGCGGAAGAACGCGCGAAAGAGACGCGACACTTCCTCCCGGCACTCCTCCACAACCTCGGCGACGAGATCAGACACATCCCGCGCACGAATAGCGCCTACCTCCGCGTACCCGCCGTTTGTGCCGATCAGGCCGCCGCAGGTGATCCAACAGTAAACTTGGGTTCCGATCATGTTGTCACTACAGGCCTGGTAGTACTCAACGACTCGAGCTCCTTTGTGCCATTCCAAGTCAGGCCTCCGCACCGGCCGGTCCGCCCAGCCTGTCGGGTAGGGACCGGTCCACGTCGAGCACCGTCCGCAGGAGGACATCCGCCCCGTAGCTACAGAGCATAGGCGACGTTTGTTCGTCAGGTGCATGTGTCACACCGCCTGCGCTCGGCACGAAGATCATCCCCATCGGCGCAAGCCGGGCGATCCTCTGGGCGTCGTGGGGCAGGCCGCTGGCGAGAGGTGCCGTCTTGAGCCGCAGCGAAGCCGCCGCCCGTTCGATCGCTTCGCGCAGGGCGTCGGTTGTCGCAACCGGCGCGCTGCGGCTCGGCTCGGCAATGGTTATCGACGTTCCCGTCCCAGTCGCAATGGCGGCAGCGCGCCCGGCGATGTCGGCGGCAATCGCGCGCAGCGGTGCGTCGGACATGCCGCGCAGGTCGATCGTGAGTCGAACGGTCCCGGGAACCATGCCCGGCGCGTTGGGTTCCATATCGAGGCGATCGACCGTTCCCGTTACGGCGGCGGCAGCGCGAACGACGGCGTCGCGCACCGCGATCGTCAAATGCGATGCGGCCACCAACGCATCGCGCCGCTCATCCATCGGCGTCGACCCGGCCGGCCGGGAGACGCCCGCGATGCTCACGTGATGACGATCGACGCCGACAATGCCCTCCACGACTCCAATCGGTACATCCAGTCGCTCGAGGACCGGCCCTTGCTCAACGTGCAGTTCCAGATAGCAATGCACGGATCCGGGTCGTATCGACGCCTCCGTGATGCGATCGGGATCGCCGCCGATTTTTCGTATAGCATCTGCGCGGCGCATGCCGTTCCACACCTCGTCGAAATCCGACGGCGCGACGTCTCCGGCGGCGATGCGGCTGCCCGCGAGCCCGCGGTTGAAGGCCACGTGCTCGCTGTGCGCCCAGATCACCATCTCGAGTGGATGTCGGGTACCAATCCCCTCGAAGTCACAGTCTTCGATGACGCCGAGGGCCGCCAGAGCGCCCAGGGTTCCGTCGAACGCGCCGCCGTTGGGAACCGAATCGATGTGGGATCCGAACAGGATCGGTGCGAGCGACGGATCGCTACCGGGCCTCCGGCCGAAGATATTGCCAGCCGCATCAATGCGCGGCTGAACACCAGCGGCGGTCATGAGCCGCATGACGTAACCCCGGGCCTCGACGTCCGCATCGGAATAGGCGACGCGATTGGCGCCCGCCCAGGGGCGCTCGGCTCCGTACAGCTTGACGTTCGTGATGCGCCCGATGAGGCTGCCGATGTTGACACGCCGTCCCCTCACCTGTGCGGACCAGCGTGGCGCGACCGACGTGAGCGCGAGAGTCCCGAGAAAGCTCCGCCGTGTCATGCCGCATCCCGGGTCGCGGAGCACTGCGCGGCACGCATGCCCGGCTCTTTCCAGGTTCGCTGGGGACGCGTCAGAAACACCGGCCCGCGTGACGCGCATCGTCAGTGCTCGCGGAATCGGCTCGCTGCCGTCGGGTCGTTGAGCGTGTACTTCGTGACCACCCAGTCTTCGTGGAGAACGTCGGGCAGGACATCACTTCGTCAGCGTGGACAAATCCTCGCGGCCAACCGCGACCAGCCGCACCTGCCCGCTCTGACGCCGGGATGCCGCCGCCGCCAGCTCGCGATAGAACTTCATGCTTGCCGTGCAGAAACGGCAATGGCTGCTCACGTACAGAACCAGGGTTCGCTGGCGTTGCTCGAAACAACTCGCGGGCAAGCCGGCATCTTCATCGGCCAGCACATCGCCAGCCTGGTACCCGGCCTGTGGCCTTGATGCACTGCGCTCTCGCAGCCTTCCGACGCCCACTCCGATGGCGACAATGCAGGCGGCGATCACGAACACATCGGTGATCTTGTTCAGCACGAGCGTCTACCCTTCGTCCCGTTGAGGGTGTCCTGCTCCGCCTTCCCGTGTGCGTAAAGACACGTGCATACGGGTCCTAGATTCAGGGACCGCGGTACTTCAGTCAAGCGAATTTGAGTGATTCTGCTTGCGTAGAGGCCAGCCGCTCGAGGCCACCGTGATCCTGTATCCGGCCGATCCGTCGAAGTGGTCCGAGGCGATCGGCGCCACCCGTGTCGCGCGCTCCGATCGATCGGGCACGTTCGAATTGGATGCCATTCGTCCGGGCCTTTACCTCATCATCGCGCTCGACGGAGTTGCCGCCACCCAGGCCACGGACCCGGAGTTTCTCGCCGAACTGCGGGATCGAGCCGTCGAGCTCAAAGTCGGGGATGTGGCTGTGAAGCCGATCTCGCTGATCGTTCAGAAGTAGCCGTGCGGGACTACATGGATCGCAACGTAGAATGGAGAAGGCTGACGGAAATCCGGCGTCATCGGGACCGACGACGCCGCTCCCACCCCACCACTCGGCATCTCTAATCCTCATCAATCCGGATCACCTGTTGCACGTCCCGTCCCGGTTTACCGGAAAGCCGTCGACTCCGTCATCTCGGAGTGCCGCCCATGAAGCGTCCGACTCCGTACCTCGTGGCCGTGGCGATGCTGCTCCTCCCCGCGGCCCCGACATCCGGCCAGGATGGCCGCGCCCTGTTCGATCAGCATTGCGCCGCCTGCCACACCATCGGCGGCGGTGCGAACGGCGCGCCGGACCTCAAAGGGGTGACGGCGCAGCGCGATCGCGAATGGCTCCTCAAGTTCATTCTCAATCCCGAAGCGGTCACCCGGAGCGGCGATCCGCGCGCCGCCGAGCTGCTCCGGATGTACGACGGCGCCCTGATGCCGGCTCCCGAGGGGCTGGACCGTGCGTCGATTCTCGCGATCCTCGACTACATCGCATCGCGCTCCGGCGCTGACGCGGCGCCCGCCGCCGCGGGGCCGCCTCCGACCTTCACGCCGGAGGACATCGCGCGCGGCCGGGCGCTGTATCGAGGCGATCTTCGGCTGGCGGGTCACGGTCCCTCGTGCTTGTCCTGCCATGCCGCCGGCGCGGCAGACCTCCTGGGCGCGGGCTCCTTTGGCCCGGCGCTCGCCGGGGTCACCACGCGGCTGAATGGAGCCAACGGGCTGTCCGCGTGGCTCGCGTCACCGCCGACCCCGGTGATGCGCTCGGTGTACCGGCGCGCGCCACTGGCGGCTGACGAAGTGAGGGCGCTCGCGGCTTTCCTCGATGCGGAAGCGACGGCGGCGCCGCAGTCCGGTCTCCCACGCGCGGCGGCGTTTGCCGGTCTCGCGCTTGCGGCCACCGTCGCAGGCTTTCTCGCGATCGGGATTATCTGGCGCGACAGGTTCCGCGCCGTGCGGCGGCCACTCGTGTCCATGTCCGGAGGATCGCGATGAAGTCGAAGGACGTCCCGTGGATCAAAGACGAGACGGGCTCCGGACTGCGCGACTGGGAGGAGTTCTACCGGAATCGCTGGCAGCACGACGCCGTCGTCCGCAGCACGCACGGCGTCAACTGCACCGGCGGCTGCACCTGGCAGATTTTCGTCAAGAACGGGATCGTCACCTGGGAAATGCAAGGGCTCGATTACCCGGCGCTCGCCCCCGGTGTGCCGCCGTACGAGCCGCGAGGGTGCCAGCGCGGCATCTCGTTCTCCTGGTATCTCTACAGCCCGCTTCGCGTGAAGCACCCGTACGTGCGCGGCGAATTGCTCGACCTGTGGGAGAGCGCGCGGGCGGCGCATCCGGATCCGGTCGAGGCCTGGCGATCCCTCGTGGAGAATCCCGAGGCACGGTCCTCCTGGCAGCACGCCCGTGGCAAGGGGGGATTCCGCCGCGCCGACTGGAACACGGTCCTGGACCTCGTCGCGGCGGCCACCATTCACACGATCCAGGCGCACGGGCCCGATCGGGTCGCCGGCTTCTCCCCCATTCCCGCGATGTCGATGATCAGCTACGCCGCCGGCGCGCGGTTCCTGCAGCTCATCGGCGGCGTGTCGATGTCGTTCTACGACTGGTACTGCGATCTGCCCAATGCCTCCCCCGAGACCTGGGGAGAGCAGACCGACGTGCATGAATCGGCTGACTGGTACAACGCGGCACTGATCGCGACCGTCGGATCGAACGTGAGCATGACGCGCACGCCCGACTGTCACTTCGCCGCCGAGGCGCGGCACAACGGGTCCAGGCTCTGGGTGTTCTCGCCCGATGTGAGCCAGGTCGCCAAGTTCGCCGACGAGTTCGTGCCGGTCAACGCCGGTCAGGACGGCGCGTGGTGGATGGCGGTCAATCATGTCCTGCTGAAGGAGTTCCACCACGAGCGGCGCGTCCCCTATTTCCTCGACTACGCCGCGAAGTACACGGACGCCCCGTTCCTCGTGGAACTGACCGAGGACGCCGAGGGCTGGCACGCCGGCCAACTGCTGCGCGCGCGGCGCCTCGCGGCTTACGCACGCGTCGAGAACGGCGACTGGCAGTTCCTCATGTGGGACCGCGGCGCCGACCGGCCACGGCTGCCGCTCGGCAGCGTGGGCGCGCGATGGGGCACCTCCGACGGCAAGTGGAACCTGCGCCTCGAGGACTTCGCCGACGGCGCGCCCATCGACCCGCTCCTGAGTTTTCTCGACCGGCACGACCGGACGGTGCCGGTCCGTCTCGACGACTTCGGCGCCGCGACGGTCCGGACCCGGGGGGTGCCCGCGCGCCGCGTTCCGCTCGCGGACGGCACCGTGTGCACGGTCGCGACCGTCTACGATCTCCTGATGGCGCAATACGGCGTCTCGCGCGGCCTGCCGGGCGACTATCCCGCCGATGTGGACGACGCGGAGCAGCCCTACACGCCGGCGTGGGCCGAGCAGTACACGGGCGTCGGCCGCGACACGCTGCTCCGGTTCGCGCGTGAATGGGGCCTGACGGCGGAACGCACGAATGGAAAGTGCCTGATCATCATCGGCGCCGGCGTGAATCACTGGTATCACGCGAACCTGATGTATCGCGCCGCCATCCATGCGTTGATGTTCAGCGGCGCCGTCGGCGTGAACGGCGGCGGCCTCGGTCACTACGTCGGACAGGAGAAGCTCTCGCCGATGGAATCCTGGTCCGCCATTGCATTCGGCCGCGACTGGATCGCGTCGCCGCGCCTCCAGAACTCGCCGAGCTGGCACTACGTGCACAGCGATCAATGGCGCTACGAGCGATCGTTCACCGATTACCACACCGTCCCAGGCAACCAGCCGCCGGGTTCGCTCGCCTCCGGCCACACGATGGATGTGCAGGTGCGCGCGGTGCGCAACGGGTGGCTGCCCTTCTTCCCGCAGTTCGACCGAAACCCGCTCGAGATCGTGAAGGCCGCCGAGGCGGCCGGTTCGACCGGTCCGGACCAGATCGCCGCGCACGTCGTCGGCGCGTTGAAGGACCGCACCCTGCGCTTCGCGGTCGAAGATCCCGACGCGCCGGAGAACTGGCCGCGCGTCTGGTTCATCTGGCGCGGCAACGCGCTGATGGCGAGCGCCAAAGGCCAGGAGTACTTCCTGAAGCACTACCTCGGGACCGACAGCACCGCGGTAGCCGGGGAAACCGCGTGTGGCGCCGTGTCAGAGGTCGAATGGAGAGAGCCCGCGCCGGAAGGCAAGCTGGATCTCGTCGTCGATCTCAACTTCCGAATGGACACGTCCGCCCTGTATGCCGACGTCGTGCTGCCGGCGGCGACGTGGTACGAGAAGGCCGATCTGAACTCGACCGACATGCACACGTTCGTGCACCCGCTGTCGGCCGCCGTGGCGCCGTGCTGGGAGTCGAAGAGCGACTGGCAGATCTTCAAGGCGCTCGCACAGCGGTTCTCAGAAATGGCGGCGCCCCATTTCCCCGTCCCGGTACGCGATCTCGTGGCCGCGCCGCTCGCGCACGACTCGCCGGCTGAAATCGCGCAGCCGGCGATTGTCGATTGGCACGCCGGCACCGCCGAGCCAATCCCCGGCAAGACCATGCCCTCGCTCAAGGTCGTCACGCGAGATTACCGGCATGTATACGACCAGTTCATTGCGTTCGGCCCGCTCGCGCGCGCCAACGGCCTCGGCGCCCACGGCACGCACTACGCGATCGACGACGTGTACGACGACGCGTTGGAGTCGCTGCCCTCGGTCACGCGTGACGGACAGGCCTATCCCTCGCTTCGAGACGACGAGCACGTCTGCGACGTGATCCTAAGGTTCGCGACCGTGAGCAACGGCGAGCTCGCCTGGCGGTCGTACCGCAACATGGAGAAGAAGACGGGGTTGCCGCTGGCGCAGCTCGCCGCCGCGAATCGCGGCGCCCGGTTCACCTACAAGGACATCCAGGCGCGCCCGCGCCGGATTGGCAACAGTCCGATGTGGTCGGGGCTGCTGAACGACGGCCGGCCGTACTCGCCGTTCACGTACAACGTCGAGTGCCTGGTCCCCTGGCGGACGCTCACCGGCCGGCAGCACTTCTACCTCGATCATCCCGGATACCTGCAGTTCGGCGAGCACGTGCCGACCTACAAGCCGAAACCGCTGCCCGTCGAGCACGCGGATCTGCGCTTCACGGATTCCGCGCGTCCGTCGCTCCAGCTCAATTTCCTGACGCCGCACGGCAAGTGGCACATCCACTCGACCTACGGCGACACGGGCCCCATGACGACGCTGTCGAGGGGCGCGGAGCCGCTGTGGATGAACGATCGCGACGCGTCGGACCTGGGCGTCGCCGACAACGACTGGGTCGAGATCTACAACGACCACGGCGTCGCGGTCACGCGCGCGGTCGTGAGCGCCCGCATCCCGCGCGGCATCTGCTTTCAGTATCACTCGCCGGAGCGGACGCTCGGCGTGCCCCGGTCTCCGCTGCGCGGCAATCGCCGCGCCGGCGGCCACAACAGTCTGACGCGCACTCGGCTCAAGCCGAACCTGATGATTGGCGGCTACGGCCAGTTCACGTACCACTTCAACTACTGGGGACCGGTCGGCTGCAACCGCGACACGCACGTGCTGGTCCGCAAGCTGACGAAAGTCGAGTGGTGAGCGTCATGGATGTGCGATCGCAGCTCGCGTCGGTGTTCCACCTGGACAAGTGTCTCGGATGCCATACCTGTTCGGTCGCGTGCAAGAACCTGTGGACCGATCGCACGGGGGCCGAGTACATGTGGTGGAACAACGTCGAGACGAAGCCGGGCACCGGCTTTCCGACGTTGTGGGAGGACCAGCAGCGCTACCGCGGCGGATGGGAGGGCGGCAACGGCCGTCTCCGGCTCAAATCGACGAGCCGGAGGAGGATCCTGACCAACATCTTCCACCACCCGCACATGCCCACGCTCGACGAGTACTACGAGCCGTGGACGTACGACTACGCGCACCTGTTCACCGCGAAACGCGGCCCCGATCAGCCCGTCGCGCGGCCGGTCTCGAGGATCACCGGGAAGCCGATCGACGTCGAGTCCGGGCCGAACTGGGACGACGACCTGGGCGGCTCGCCGGTGTACGCCGGGCAGGATCCCAATCTCGCGGCGCTCACCGCGCGCGAGCGCGCCGAGCTGTTCGCCATCGAGCGAATGGTGTTCTTCTACCTGCCGCGCAACTGCAACCACTGCCTGAACCCCGCGTGCGTCGCCGCATGCCCCTCCGGCGCTCTGTACAAACGCGGCGAAGACGGCATCGTCCTCATCGACCAGCAGCGCTGCCGCGCCTGGCGCGCGTGCGTCGCCGCATGCCCGTACAAGAAGGCGTTCTACAACTGGCACAGCGGCAAGTCGGAGAAGTGCATCTACTGCTTCCCGCGGGTGGAAAACGGGCAGGCGCCGGCGTGCTTCCACGCCTGCGTCGGGAGGATTCGCTACACCGGTGTCCTCCTTTACGATGCCGCGCGCATCGAAGCGGCCGCGCGTGCGCCGGACGGTGGCCTCGCCGAGGCGCACCGGTCGCTGATTCTCGATCCTTCCGATCCGGCGGTCGCAGAGGCCGCCTCGAGGAATGGCGTCGCGGACTCGACGATCGACGCTGCCCGGCGTTCGCCGGTGTACCGCTTCGTCAAGGAGTGGCGCATGGCGCTGCCCCTCCATGCTGAATTTCGAACGCTCCCGATGGTGTTCTACGTCCCGCCCATGCTGCCCGTGCTGTCAACCTCGCACGACGGTCTCGTCGATCAGACGCCGTCGGGACTGTTCTCAGCTATCGATCAGGCCAGGGTGCCGGTGAAGTACCTGGCGAGGCTCTTCGGCGCGGGGGATGACCGGCCCGTCAGGTACGCGTTGGCGAAGCAGAAGGCGGTGCGCTGGTACCGCCGGGCGCGGGTCGTTGGAGACGTGGACGACGCGGTCGCGGAATGCGTCCTGACAGAGGCGGACAGCTCGAGCGAAGAAGCGGAAGCCATCTACCGCCTGACGGCGCTCTGCACCTTCGAGGAACGATT
Source organism: Acidobacteria bacterium RIFCSPLOWO2_12_FULL_66_21 (assembly GCA_001767455.1). Lineage (GTDB taxonomy): Bacteria > Acidobacteriota > Vicinamibacteria > Vicinamibacterales > 2-12-FULL-66-21 > 2-12-FULL-66-21. The sequence goes on along the minus strand of MELC01000024.1, from coordinate 4,110 downwards.
CGTCGTGCCGCCCGCGCACCGCGAGGAGGCCGCGGAGCTCGCGCGCGACCCGCTGGATCAAAAAGGAGGCGGCTTCGGGTTCATGGCGCCCCCGCGGAGAGGACTGTGACGGGCGTCCTTCCTGCCGGGCGCCTGTCGGCGCTCCTCCAGTACCCGGACGCGACGTTCTTCTCGGTCCTGAAGGAGTGCCGCGACGCCGGCGCTCCCGGGACCGAATCGCCTGTTTCACGGTTCGCGCGCGGGATCGAGGGACTGTCCATCAAGCGGCTGCAGGAGCTGTACGTGGACGCCTTCGATCTCGATCCCTCGTGCACGCTCGATCTCGGGTGGCACCTGTTCGGGGAGACGTACGAGCGCGGCGCGTTGCTCGCGCGGCTGCGGGCCGAGCTCTGCGAACTCGGAATCGCCGAGAGGAACGAGCTGCCGGATCATCTCCCCACGGTGCTGGTGCTGCTCGATCGGCTGGAGGACTCGCGGCGTGCGGAGCTTCGTGGAATCATCGCGCCCGCGCTCGGGAAGCTGCACGCCGCGCTGGCCGTGCGCGCGAATCCGTACGCGCACCTGATTACCGGCGTCCTCGCGACCGACGCCGCCGGAGGCTGACATGCCGTTTCCTCTCGATCTGCTTCTGCTCGTGGTGCTGCCGTACGCCGCCATCGTCGTGTGCGTGGTGGGGACCATCGAGCGCTACCGCAGGCACAGTTTTTCGGTCACGAGCCTCTCGTCGCAGTTCTTCGAGAACCGGCGTCACTTCTGGGGCATCATGCCCTTCCATCTCGGCATCCTCGCCGTGCTTGCCGCCCATGTGGCCTGGTTCCTGTTCCCCTCGCTGGTTCTCAGGTGGAATGCACGGCCGGTCCGGCTCTACGCGGCCGAAGTGGCCCTTCTGGCGTGCGGGATCGCAGCGCTTCTTGGTTTTCTCGTGGTTGGCTTCCGCCGCGGCGCCGACGCCAGGCTGCAGCGTGTCACCAGCGCGTGGGACTGGTGCGTGTACGCATTGCTCGTCGCGCAGATTGCGCTCGGCGTCGCGGTTGCCCTCCGGCACACCTGGGGATCTTCCTGGTTTGCCGCCGCCGTGGCGCCTTATCTCTGGTCGCTGGTGCGGCTGAACCCCGACACGACGGCCGCCGCGACGCTGCCGCTGCTCGCAAAGGCGCACGTCGTTCTGGCGTACCTGCTCGTCGCCATCTTCCCGTTCAGCCGTCTCGTGCACGTGCTGGCGGTTCCCAACCCGTATTTGTGGCGCCGGCCGCAAGTCGTCCGCTGGCCCCCGCCTTCGCGCGTTCGCGCTACGGCGCGGCAGGCTCCGGCGGACGAGACGGCGCGGCAGGCCGGACACCACGTAGGAGCCTGACGTGACAGCACCCTCTCCCGTCGTCAAGGGCACACCTCGCGCGGGGCTGACCGGCGCGACGATCGGGTTCTTCGTCGGGTTCGCCGCAGTCGCGCTCTTCGGCCCCACGGCGGTGCGCTTCCAGCAGTCCATGCATCTCAGCGCGATGGCCGTGGGGTTCCTGGTGGCCATGCCCGCGTTGTCCGGCTCGCTGCTGCGCATCCCGTTTTCCGCGTGGGTCGACACGACCGGCGGGCGCAAGCCGTTTCTCGTGCTGCTCGGGTTGTCGCTCGCCGGCATGATTGGCGTCGCGGCCATCGTCGCGACCCGCTATCCGGACAGGCTCAGTCCCGAGCTCTATCCCCTGCTGCTCGTGCTCGGCCTGTTGTGCGGATGCGGCATCGCGACCTTCTCTGTCGGCATCAGCCAGGTGGCGTACTGGTTTCCACAGCGCGGACAGGGACGCGCGCTCGCGGTCTACGCGGGCTTCGGCAACCTCGCGCCCGGCCTGTTCTCGCTGCTCATGCCCATGGCGTTCGTCTCGCTCGGCCTGGCGGGCTCGTACCTGGCGTGGCTGGTGTTTCTCGCGCTCGGCCTGGTCGCCTACGCGCTGCTCGGCCGCAACGCGTGGCTGTTCCAGTTGATGGCGGCGGGTGAGAAGCCCGACGAGGCGCGCGTCCACGCGCGCGCCCTCGGGCAGGAGCTGTTCCCGGCAGGGACCACGATGGATACGCTGCGGATCTCGGCGGGAACCTGGCAGACGTGGGCGCTCGTGGCGATCTACTTCAGCACCTTCGGCGGGTTCGTCGCACTCACCGCCTGGCTGCCGACGTACTGGACCTCCGCGTTCGGCGTGACCGCGGTCACCGCGGGCATCCTGACGGCGGTGTACTCGCTGCTCGCGTCACTCATTCGCATCCTCGGCGGCGTGATGGCGGATCGCCTTCAGCAGGGCGGCTCGAACACCAGCGTGCTCGCATTGCTCGTGATGTTGTCGGGCGCGCTGTTGATGACCGTCGCCGGGGACTTCGAGCTGGCCGTGCCGGGAGAGATCCTGCTCGCCGTCGGGATGGGACTCTGCAACGCGGCGGTGTTCAAGATGGTGCCGCAGGTCGTCCCGCGAGCCGTCGGCGGCGCGGCCGGCTGGGTCGGCGGCATCGGCGCGTTCGGCGGCTTCGTCATCCCGCCGATCCTCGCGTTCGCCGTCCGCCAGATAGGCCCGCGCGGCTACGCGATCGGGTTCATCGTCTTCGTCTTCCTCGCGCTGCTGTCGCTGGCCATGACCTGGGTCCTCAAGTACTCACCGTCGCCGGCCGGCTATCAGCCGCCAGCCATCAGCTCTCAGCAGGCTGATGGCTGATAGCTGATAGCTCCGCTACATCGGCTCGTCCGCGCTGGGACCGTAGATCTGCGGTACCTTCGCTCCCATCGGTCGCAGGTAGGTGGAGAGCTGTCCGCGGTGATGGATGATGTCCAACAGGAAGCCGAACCCGTTGTCCGACGCCGTCTCGTTCATCACCTGCTGGCCGCCGTACATGAACGGCACGCGGGTCTGCCAACGGGCCGCGTCCAAGCCCCGAAACTGTTCCGTGACCTGGTCGTGATTACGGTCGTACGCATCGAGCACTTCCTTCATCGTCGCCGGCGCGGGTACCTCAGTCCATTCCATGACGCCTTTCCGGAGCCCCTCGCCGAGCGCGATCTCCTCCCGCACGATCAGCCACGCGATTTCCCGCGCGGTACGTGACTTCGGGTCGGGCCGATAGTCGGAGCCTTCGGGAATGCGCGAGAGCACCTTCCGCGTCGCAGCCGCTTCTTTTTCCCACAACTTCAAGAACAGGGCGCCTTCGTCCATCGTGTCCTCCAACTCGCAGAGAGAAATCTGCTTCCCCTCTGTACTACATTTCGGGACACGTCACCAAACTGTCCCGCTGTCCCGCTGGCCCGCGCCGACGGCTGTGATCGCACGAACACCGCGAAGATCGCGAAGGGCACGAAGACAGTCACGATCGAGGCTGTGCCGTCGAGCCGCGCGCAGCGCGGCAAGGACAGTCGGCCTCGCAAGTCATGCGGCCGGCGCTCGACGGCGCCGCCGCGTCTGATGTTCCGCTGAGGCGTGACACCTCACGGTCTTCATCGTGATCGCCTTCGTGTGTTTCGTGATCTGCGTGCAATGAACCGTGTGGTCGTGCAGCGGGACAGCGGGACAGCGGGACATGAAGACTGAATCGTCTTTCTGTCTGCTGTCTTCGTGTCCTTCGTGTCCTTCGTGGTCTTCGTGCGATGAACCGTGTCGTCGTGCAGCGCGATAGTGGACCAGCGGAACAGCGGGATAGCGGGACATGAAGACTGAATCGTCTTTCTGTCTTCGTGTCCTTGGTGTCCTTCGTGGTCTTCGTGCGATGAACCGTGTCGCCGTGCAGCGGGACAGCGGGACAGCGGGACATGAAGACTGAATCGTCTTTCTGTCTGCTGTCTTCGTGTCCTTCGTGTCCTTCGTGGTCTTCGTGCGATGAACCGTGTCGTCGTGCAGCGCGATAGTGGACCAGCGGAACAGCGGGATAGCGGGACATGAAGACTGAATCGTCTTTCTGTCTGCTGTCTTCGTGTCCTTGGTGTCCTTCGTGGTCTTCGTGCGATGAACCGTGTCGCCGTGCAGCGGGATAGTGGACCAGCGGAACAGCGGGATAGCGGGACATGAAGACTGAATCGTCTTTCTGTCTTCGTGTCCTTGGTGTCCTTCGTGGTCTTCGTGCGATGAACCGTGTCGCCGTGCA
>MELC01000023.1:41530-75818 GCA_001767455.1 Acidobacteria bacterium RIFCSPLOWO2_12_FULL_66_21 | reverse complement strand
GAGCATACAGGCCGTATGTGAGCGAGGAGCAACGCCGCGAGGCGGGATGCCCCGCCCGGGAATTGTGTCGCGAACCACTGGGACGGGACACTAGCACGATCTGCAGAATTCCCTCGGAACGCGGTTACGCGCAACTTTCCGTGGAGCAGCGGTCGGCGTAATGCGGCGCCCGGCGAGCCTCACGCCGGCAACCGGCGTGGGAGCAGCAGTTGCGGGACCGCGATCCAAAACGGTGCAGCGGATACGCGCCGGGGCTCGCAGCTATCGACACTCAGAGGCGATCGAGCGGGCTTCTCACGCCCAGCGGTCCCCTGCGGGTCGACCAGCGCGGCCGGCAGCATCGTCGTTCGATCCTTCTGCCCTTTGCCGCGCCGGACGGTGATCTGATTCCGATCGAAGTCAACATCCTTCACCCGCAACTCGACACATTCCTCCAAGCGCAGGCCCGATCCGTAGAGCAACACGCCGATGATCCACATCGTGCCTTCCAGGTGTGACAACACCGAAGCCACATCCTCCCGACTGAGTGCTGAGCCAAGGAGGGCGGGCGGCTTCCGCGGAATCCGTGGTGGCAGTAGACTGTTGGCCGAAGGCCCCGAAAGGCTGGCTCGCCCATGGCTGACGCGATCGTGGCTGCCCGCTGGCAGTTCGCGTTCACCATCATGTTTCACTATCTGTTCCCGGTCCTGACGATGGGGCTGGGCGTGCTGATAGCGGTCCTCAAGACGCTGGAGTTGAGGACGCGCGATCCCGCGTACGGCATCGCCGCCCGGTTCTGGGCGCGCATCTTCGCGATCACCTTCGCGACCGGCGTCGTGACCGGGATCCCGATGGAGTTTCAGTTCGGCACGAACTGGGCCGCCTTCTCCCACCTCGCCGGTCCCGTGGTGGGACAGACGCTCTTCATGGAAGGCGTCTTTGCCTTTTTCGCGGAATCGTCCTTCCTCGGCGTGTTCCTGTTCGCCGAAAAACGCGTGAGCCGCGGCCTGCACTGGCTCTCGTCGATCATGGTCGCGCTCGGAGCGGTCGTCTCCGGCTTCTTCATCGTCGCCACCAACGCCTGGATGCAGCATCCGGTCGGGTACCGGATGAACGGCGGGCGCGCGGAGCTGACCAGTCTCTGGCAGCTCGTGAGCAATCCGTACGCGCGGTGGCAGTACCCGCACGTGATCTCGGGTTCGCTGATCGTCGCGTCCATGGTGATGGCGGGCATCGGCTCGTACTACCTGCTGTCGCGGCGGCACGAGGCGTCCGGACGCCTGTTCGTCCGCGTCGGCGTGATTGCGGGAGCGATCTTCGCCTGCCTGTCGCTCTTTCCGACCGGATCGTTCCACGGCGAGAACATCGCGCGCTATCAGCCGGCGAAGATGGCGGCGATGGAAGGGCTGTTCCAATCGACCGAACGGGCGGGCATCGCGATCGTCGGCATGCCCGACAGCGAGCGGCGCGAGCTGATGGATCCGATTGTGGTGCCGGGCGCGCTCAGCTATCTCGTGTACGGGGACTTCCGCGCGCGCGTCGTCGGGCTCAACGACATCCCGGCAGACCAGCAGCCGCCGGTGGAGATCGTCTATTACGCGTACCACATCATGGTGGGGCTCGGCACGATCTTCATCGCGGTGCTCGTGCTGAGCGCGCTCCTCCTGTGGCGTGGCCGGCTTTTTCAATCGCGCGGCACGCTGTGGGTGCTGATGCTGGCCGTGCCGTTCCCGTATATCGCGAATCACGCAGGCTGGGTGGTCGCCGAGGTCGGACGGCAGCCGTGGGTCGTCTACGGCGTGCAGCGTTCCATCGAGGGGACGTCCCGCAATGTGACGGCGGGCATGACCTACTTCACGTTGTTCGGATTCCTGGGACTGTATCTGGTCGTCGGACTGCTGTATCTCCTGCTCTTCGCCCGCATCGTGAACCGCGGGCCTGGAGACGAGCACGAGCCGCTCGGCAGCGTCGGCACGGGCGCGGCGGTCGCGGAGGCGCGGTCATGATCAACTCACTCTGGTTCGTGGTGCTGACCGTGATGCTGGCGGGCTACGCGGTGCTCGACGGGTTCGATCTCGGCGTCGGCACGATTCACCTGCTGCTCGGCCGCGACACGCGCGAGCGGGGCACGCTCATCGACGCGATCGGGCCGGTGTGGAACGGCAACGAGGTCTGGCTGCTCGCGGCGGGCGGCTCGATGGTGGTGGCCTTTCCACACCTGTACGCGGCGAGCTTCAGCGGCTTCTATCTCGCGCTGATGCTCGTGTTGTGGCTCCTGCTCCTGCGCGGACTCGGGATCGAGTTCCGCCACCAGATCGAGCAGGATCTCTGGCGGCACGCGTGGGACGTGACCTTCTCGGTGGCAAGCGCTCTTCTGGCGCTGCTCTTCGGCGTCGCGGTGGGCAACGTCCTCCATGGCGTGCCGCTCGACGCGAGCGGGGAGTTCCGCGGGACGTTCGCGCTGCTCCTCAATCCGTTCTCGATCCTCGGCGGCCTGCTCAGCGTGTCCGTGCTGTCGCTGCATGGGGCCAACTGGATTGCGCTGAAGACCGAAGGAGAGCTGCAGGCGCGCGCACGAAGCGCGGCGCGGCTCCTGTGGTGGCCGGCAGTGGCGCTCCTCGCCGCAATGGTCGCCGCAAGTTTCGTCGTCCGGCCTGACTTCACGCACAACTTCGCGGCACATCCCGTGCTGGTCATCGCGCCACTGGTCGGGCTGCTTGCCTCCATCGCCGTCCCGTACTTCCGGACGCGCGGCGACGATCGGGGGGCCTTCCTTGCCGGCGCCACCCTGATCGCGGCGATTCTCGCCTCGGTCGCGGCGGGCCTCTATCCAGAGCTGTTGCCCGCGCGGGCCGGCAGTGCCCATCCCGCGCTGGACATCTACAACTCCGCGTCACCCGAAGGAAGCCTGCGCACCGCGCTCTGGGTATACCTCGGCGGCATCGCGCTCGTTGCGGTCTATCTCGTGAACATCTACCGCGTCTGGGGTGGCAAGGTGCGGCAGGTGTATCACTAACTAGACTGGGGCTCCGCCCCAGACCCCGGTTCGGTCGCTCGCGGGGGCCCCACGCCCCGCTCCGCTCCCTCACGGGCGCGCCGTGCGCGCCGCCGTTATGCGGCAACGAGAACGAAATTCTCGTCGCGCGCCGCATAACGGTCTAAGGGTGAACAACGCCCAACTCCCAACGCCCAACTTCCAACTCCACACTCCAAAGCTCCCACGCTCAGCGCCCAAGGTTTGAAGTTGGGAGTTAGGAATTGGGAGTTGGGAGTTGGCAAAGCACCGTCTCCTTCTACTCCTCTCGCAGCGCGGTTAGAAGCTTGCCGCGCAGCGCGGCGCGCGTCGCGATGAGCGATGACAGTAGCCCGGCGCAGGCCACGCCGGCCAGCAGCAGCGCCAGGTCGAGTCCGGGACGAACGGCGCCGCGATGGAGCCACGCCGGAGCGACCGCGATCGCGGCGCACAGAGTGCCTGTCCCGAGTCCCGCGAATACGAGCAGCGCGGCCTCGGCCAGCATCACGAGTGAGATGTCCCGCGGGCGATAGCCGACGGCGCCGAGCACCGCCAGCTCGCGCCGCTGCTCGAGCACGTTGCGGAACATCAGCGCGCCGAGCCCGAACGTCCCGAGAACCAGGCCGAGCCCGCCGAGCGCCTGGAAAGTGGACAAGTACGTGTCTTCGACGCGGTGGAAAGCCGCGAGGCGGTCTGCAGTGGCGACCGCGTCCATCCCGAACGGCGCGAACTCCTGCTCGACTCTCTCCGCAATGGCCGCCTCGTCAGCTTCACCGCGCGCGTCCGGCGCCTCTATCAGAAAGAACCTGTAGCCCTGCACGGCCGGGAACCGGGTCACGAAGTGCTCTTCCGACATCACGAGCTCCCCTTGCAGCACGCTGTCGCGCAGGGCCCCCACGACCTGGAGGCGCAGCGGCTGGCCGTCAGCCGCGTCAAACGCGAGCGTGTCGCCAACCGAGGCGTGCAGGACGTACTCGAGCGACGTCGCGTCGGCAATGACCGGAATCGCATCGGCGCGATTCGCCCCGCGCAGAAGGATCCACGGGTTCCTCTTCTCTTCCTCCGTGGCGGCAACGGATGCGGCGAACGAGAACCGCGCTTCGTCGATGAACCGCCCTTCGGGCGCGACGATGGTCGGACTTGCCGGCCGGTACAGATTCAGGCAACTCGCATCGTCCCCTCGGCGCTCTCGGAACCGGGTGAACCGCACGCGCGAGAGATCCGATGAGCCGACACCCAGCGCCTGCCGGCCTTGCGTGGTGTTCGGATCGTGCACGAGAGGCAGCCCGGATCGTGCGAGCAGCGCGAACGCGCCGGTCCCCGACGCGCGGTCGCCCTGAGGCGGGCGGGCGCCATGACGAAATGCTCCGACCGAAACAACGACGAACACCGCGGACGCGATGAGCGCCACGCTGGAAACGGCTCGCGTCCGGCGAAAGGCGGCGCCGCGGAACCCGAGGCGGCACAGCGCCCACGCGCCGCGTCCCACGGCGGCCCGTCTGCGTGTCGAACCGAGCGATGCCGAGAGGAAGCACAGGCACGCGCCGACGAGCGCCGCGCCGGATCCAAAGAAGAGGCCCGTCTCGTATCCGCGGATGATAAATGCCGCGGCAATCATCGAGGCGGCGGATGCCGCGAGGATCGCGCCGGCGAGCTGCGCGCGGCGGGTCTGCCGGGCCGCTCCCGGGCCGCGCGACTCCAGACTGCGCGCGTGCAGAAGGGCGCGCGGCGACATGCGCGCGACCGTCCGGAGCGAGAGCCCGACCGACGCGACCGAGGCGATGGTCCCGGCGGCGCCGCCGATCACGACCGACAGCCACGACAGGTGGATATCGAGCCGCGTTGTCCCGACCGCGCCGGCCCACCAGGTGCGCAGCCCGTGCACGACGAGCCACGCGTACAGGGCCGCGCCGGCCATCCCGATGATGGATCCGGCGACCGCGAGCGCGATGGATTCGACCAGGAAGAGCCGCCGCACGCCGCCGGCGGAAAAGCCGGTCGCCCGCAGGATGCCGATGTCGCGCAGCCGCTGCTCGATCCCAAGCCGGAAGAACACGACCACGAGCAAGATCGCCGAGACGACGAGCAGCACGCTGAAATAGAGAAAGTACTCGCTGAAGTCGGTGGAGCCCCGGGATGCCGCGATCGACAGCCGTCGCACGGGCAACACGCCGATCGCCGCTGATTGTGAACCGAGCGACCGCCGCATATCCCCGTCCAGGCGAGCGGCCGTTTGCGCGGCCGCTTCGGGATCGACGGGCACGCGAATGGACGTCACGGCGCCGTACCGCGATTGCCACAGGTCCCGACCCCGCTCGAACGGAATGAAGGCCTTCGGCGTCGTGCGGTACTCGCCCCAGTACCGCTCGTCCGCCGGACGAATCCGCGACAGATCGATGGGGAATGGCGGATCCCAGTCGGCCAGGCTTGCCGCGGTGGTGACGCCGGGGTAGATGGGAGCGAGCCGCACGTCCGCGGCGACACCCGCGATGGGGATGACGCGATCGACGGTAAACGACGCCGTGTGGGTCGTCAGTCCCTCCTGCGCATCCCATCGGTAGTAATCGACTTCTACCCGATCGCCTGGCCCCGCACCCAGCTCGCGCGCCGTCCACTCGTTGAGCACGATCGGATCCGGGGGACTGGGCTGCGACGAACTGGCTGAAGCCGGAAGTGCGGCGACGTCGATCGCCGTGATCAGCGAGTAGGGGATCTGCCGGTTGCCCCGCCGGAGGGTATTCGCAAGGTAAGTGAACACGGGCACCACTCGGGCGCCCGCCGCACTCACCGCGGCACGCGCGGCCGATTCGATGGACGGCGAGAGAATGCCCGCGGCGCTCTCGATGATGACTGCGCGGGCATCCTCGCTCACAGACACCGAGATGCCGAGATCCTCGAGCTGGAGGGCGGCGCCGACTTGCGCTTCCACCGCGGCGTCTCCGGACCCGCTTGCGAGAAGAACCGTATTCACGCGCCCGGCGACGCCGAGATCGCGCTGGACTCGCCGGAGCGGCGCGAACACCGCGCGCACCTCCGACTGCTGCGGGCTGAGCGCGAATTCCCCAAGCCGCTCGCGTGGTTCGACCGCCGCCGCGGTCAGTCGCAGCGTGCGGCCGATGTCTTCTTTCCTCCCGAACAGCGACTCAATCGGGATCGCCGCCGGCTTCTGCAGGCGAATCAACAGGTCGTCCCCGGGGCTGAGTCCCAGCTCGGAAGCGAGCGCCGGCGACAGGACCGTGCCCTGCACCGCGGCGAGACCGTGGAAAGTCCAGAAGCGCGCGTCGATGCCGTACACGAGCACGTCACCGGCACGCCGCTGGGATTTGTCGGCGGTGACGGCGCCACGGACGACGATCAGGGGTGCCGAGCGCAGATCCGCGCCGGCGACGTCACCGGCAAGCCCTTCGCGAAAGAACCCGGAGGACGACACCGCGTAGTCGGCGCGCCCGAGCCGGCCGACCGCGATGTCGTGCAGGCTGCCTCTGACCGAATCGCCCACGAGGAGCGCTCCCGCCAGCACGGATACCGCCAGCGCGACGCCCGACATCACCACGACGTTCGTGCGCCAGTAGTAGGCCGCGCTCCGGAGCGCAAGGTGAAGCGGCGTCATTGCGCACGGGCGCTGTCGCGCGTCAGCCGGCCGCCCTCGATGGTGTACCGGCTCGCAAAACGCGCCGCGAGCGGCGCGCTGTGCGTGACGACGACGAGAATGGTCTGGTTGCGGGCGTGCAGGTCGAGCAAGAGGCTGGCGACGGCGTCGGCCGAGGCGCTATCGAGGTTGCCCGTCGGCTCGTCGCACAGCAGCAGCAACGGATCCCGGATCAGCGCGCGCGCGAGGGCGACCCGCTGCTTCTCGCCCCCCGACAGTTCACCGGGCCGGTGGTCCAGCCGATCCGACAGGCCGACGCGATCGAGGATCTCGCGCGCACGATCGGCGTCCCGCGCGGCCTCGCGCTCCGCCGGCGGCGCGACCAGCGTCGGCGTGAGCACGTTCTCGAGCACGGAGCACTGCGGGAGCAGCGCGTGATCCTGAAACACGAACCCGATGCGACGGTTCCTGAACGCCGACTGCTCGCGCTCGCCGAGCGCATACGGATCCTGCCCGTCCAGCGTCACGGTGCCGGAGGATGGCGGCTCGAGCGCGCCGAGCAGATAAAGGAGCGTGCTCTTCCCGCTCCCCGACGGACCCATGATGCACGCGGCATCTCCGCGCTGCAGCCCGAGCGAGACATCCGACAGCACGCGCAGCTCACCACGCGGGGTGGGGTATGACTTCGTGAGATGACTAGCCTTCAGCATTCAGCGCGGGCCGCCGGACATCCGCCATTTCCGCGTACACCGCCTCGACGGCTTTCGCCATGTGCTCGGCACTGTAGTGCTCGCGCACGCCGGCTGCGCCCATCTCGCCCAGTCGCGATCGAAGCGCCGGATCGCGCCACAGCGTCGCGATGCCGTCGGCGAGCGCCTCCGGATTGTCCGGTTCGACCAGGATGCCGCCGCCCGTCGTTTCGACGATCTCGGTGAACGCGCCGCGTCGCGGCTGCACGACCGGCACGCCGTTGGCCATCGCCTCCAGCAGGAAGATCCCCTTGGGTTCGTCGTAGGTGGCGGGCACGGACAGCACGTCGAGACTGCGCAGAAACGCGATCTTCTGATCGCGATCGAGTTCGCCAATGTACTCGAACTGTCCACCCAGGCCCCATGCCCGCATGCTGGCGCTGATACGCTCGAAGTACGCTCTGTACTCAGGCGCCAGATACCCGGCCACCACGAGCCGCGACGCGCCGGCGGCCGGGGACGCGCGCAGGAGGCGGTACGCCTCACACAGGATGTGCAGCCCCTTCTCCGGCGCCAGCCGCGCGAGGTACCCAACAGTGAACGGCCCCGGGTTGGGAGCGGACCGGGGACGAGCGTGCCCGGCCAGGTTGATGCCGAGCGGCGCGAGCCGCATCTTGTCGCGTGGAATGCCGAAGTATCCCGGCGCGCGGTCCATGTAGAAGCGGCTCACCGGCATGAAGCGGTCGGCATGCACGCTCGCGTCGCGAATCAGCGCGAGCGCCTCGCTCCGCCACGGCTCGCCGATCCGATCGATGAAGAGATCTTCCCCCTGCAGCGTGCAGCCGATCGGCACCCCGAACGCCCGCTTGAGCGGCCCGACAAGCCCCAGCAGCAGCGAGTACGGCAGATTGATGACGTCGAACGGGCGCTGCGCGCGTACCCACTCGACCAGCTTGACGATCTCCTTGCGCTGGAATCCGCGCTCGCCGCGAAGCACCGACACCGTCATCGCTCCAAGGCTCCGCGCGTCCACTTCGATCTGCCGGGACTCGGCCAGACGGAGCACCCATTTCGCGTCCCACAGGCGATCGAGGAACGCGGGGGCGCGGCGGAACATCGAGGAATGCTGCTCGAAGTACACCGTGACGCCGTTGAAGAACACACGGTCGAGGCTGACGTTCGGCTCATCGGTGCGCGTCGGCGTGTACATGGGAACCAGCACGACGTCGTGGCCGCGCGCCGAGAGCGCCGCCGCCAGCGTGTTGTCGCGCAGACAGCTCCCACAGAACATCCGCCCGGCGCCGCCGGTCAGCTGCAGAATGCGCATGGCGAGCCGCAGTCTAGCGCATTTGCGCGGGCGAGGAGAGTACGGGCCCTACCCCAGCAGCACCTGTCGCGGCACCTTCACGACGAGCGTGCCGGCAATCTTGTCGTGCCACATCTGGCGCTCGGGATCCTGCAGCATCCACAGGCAGCCGATGCCGAGCGCGGCGAACGAGAAAACGCTCGCCAGGCCGCGCACGACGGCATCGATCACGCGAAGATCGGTTCCCTGCGTGCGGGTCAGCCGCAGGCCGCAGATGATCCCGCCCATCGTCGTTCCCCGCCAGGCCCAGAAGCCCGCGTGATACACGAAGAGCCACAGGAAGAAGGCGCCGCCGTAATGATCGAGATCGAGCACCTGGATCGCGATCGCCACGAGAATGCAATCGAGCGCGAAGGCCGCAACGCGGTCGAGGAAGGTCGCGCGCGGATATGCCGCGAGGCCGGCCGCCGCAAGCGGCGGAGCGGAGACCGGCGCGTCCTCCGCCGGCACCGCCTCCACCGGCACCCCGGACCCGTCGAATTCCGCGGCTGAGACAGCCTGTGCATATGCAGCGGGGGCGGGCTGCGCCACGCGGACTTCCGGCACTCGCGCGCGTGCGGGATGCTCTTTTCTGAGCGCCACGCGAAACGTGATTGCAGCCGCGCCGAGGCCGAGCACGCTGGTGAGCGCCCAGGTCACGATCCCGACGAGCGGCACCATGTACGCGAGGCACAGCACGGCAAACCCGATCAGAAAGGATCGCAAGGACTGGAACCGGCTATCCGGCGAAGACTCCGTCACGACCGTGCCGCCGATCGCCCGGTCGACCCCTACCTTCCCGACAAGGCCTGCGGCAATCACGGCGCACAGGACGAAGGGCACGAGGGCCAGGCCGATGACCGAGGCGCCCAGGATCGCGAGCGCAGGTACCGTCAGCAACAGCACGAACAGCCCGAGAAGGAAGCAACTGAGCGGCCTCTGCAGAATGGCGTCCGCGCACGCCCGCACCGGACGATTGAAGACGAGGTTGACGGCCAGGCCGACGAGCAAGACGATCCCGACGATCGCCCACACCCACGCCAGGCTGGGCACGATCAGGCGTCCCCAGAGGAGGCCCCACGTCAACCACGGCACCACGCTCTTCACCGCCCGCCCGACGGCGGGGGTGCCGATGACCATCTGCGTCCCGTCCGGATAGAAATCCGTGGGAGCCTCGAGCGCGCCGCCGACCACGATGAGATCGCGATGGACCAGGGCGCCGGAGGCAATCGTCGCCGTTCCCCCGATCACGACGAGCGAACCGTTGATGACAGCGGTGCTGCCAAGGCGAGCGGATCCGAGGGTCACGACCACGTCGTGGTCGACCCGGCCGTCGATCGTCACATCCCCCAGGACATCCTGCACCTCGTACACCGCGGTGCCAGCCGGGACGACGTAGTCCAGCCCGACCCTGATGACCGGACGGTGCACTCGGAACACGGGCTCGCGCTGTGAGTTTCGATCCGGTTGCTCGAGCGGCAGCGGCTCCACCGCCTTGAACGGCGGGCGTGCCGGCCGCACCGGCTGCATCTTGCCCTCCGGCTGCGCCGCCGACAGACTGCCGCTCAGTGCCAGGAGCAGCGGAAAGGCGAGCGCGACGGCGAGCGACGGTTTGCATCTCATTGATGTGAGGCCTCTCCAAAGGCGAAACGATTGAGAGCGGACCAGAGCGCGGCGCAGGCCACCGACAGCGAGATCGCCAGCACCAGGACATACATGGCGATCGGCTGCAGGAAGACCTGCGAGACGACGCGGATGAGCGCGGCCGCGCCGCTCAGCGTCCGCCCGATATCGACGAGGCGTGACGGTACGGGGACAAATGCCAGACCGCCGGCAAATCCCGCGATCAGGATCACCGAAGCCACTTGCCAGACCGCCGGCCACGCGATCCACGGGCGCCGATACCACGGCGCGGGCGCCCGGCCCGCCGCCGCCATCACGCGCGGCAGCAGCGTCCGTGGCGCCTGCGGCCGTGGAAGCTGCTTCAGCTCGCGATCGAGCACCTGCTCCAGGTCAACGGGATCGATCAAGGATCGACAACTCCTTCTTCAACGCCTCGCGGCCGCGATGGATGTCCGTCTTCACCTTTCCCAGGGATACGCCGAGCGCCGCCGCGATCTGGTCGTAGCTCATCGCCTCGAAGTGAAACAGGACGAGCGGCACGCGCTGATGATCCGGCAGTCCGCGCAACGCCCGCTCCAGGCGGGCGTGGCGATCCGCCTCGTCCAGATCAATCGCCGTCACGGGTGACGCCAGCGACGCCGCGAACGAGCCGGACGAGTCCGAGACGCCGGCGCGGGATCCGGCCGCCGGCGGATCGAGCTCGCTGAAGAACTGCCAGCGCGCGCGGTAGCGCGACAGGTAGTTCAGGCACAGGTTCGTGGCGACGGTCTTGAGCCAGCCCGCCGCCTGC
Organism: Acidobacteria bacterium RIFCSPLOWO2_12_FULL_66_21; assembly: GCA_001767455.1. GTDB lineage: Bacteria > Acidobacteriota > Vicinamibacteria > Vicinamibacterales > 2-12-FULL-66-21 > 2-12-FULL-66-21. The sequence goes on along the minus strand of MELC01000023.1, from coordinate 64,790 downwards.
GGACTCGTCCCGACGGCGTCGAACCGCTCGAACGCCCGCAGAAACACCGTTTGCGCAACGTCCTCCGCCTCGGCGGCGCCGCCGAGCAGGCGGACGGCCGTCGCGAACACCATGTCCTGGAATTCGCGGACGAAGGCCTCAAACCGATCGGTGTCGGTCATTGCCGAGTGGTCGGCTGCCTGCGCTCACTACTGGACGAACACAGGAGCGCGCCGGATGTTTCAGTCAGGTGGGGGAAGGGCGCCGGAAACGCAGAACGTAGAACGTAGAATACAGAATCACGGACCATAGCTGGGACTCCGCATTCTGCCTTCTACGTTTCCCCCCGCCCATGCCGCTCGCCGAGCTCGCGCAGAAACCGCGCCCGTTCAGACGCCTGCGGCTCCGAAGCGAGGTCGTCTACCGCCCAGGGCAGCCGCCAGGTCCAGTTGATGCGATCGACGACGGCCGGGATGTTGATGCGGTCCCGCCAGCCGAAGATGTCCTGGAGTGGAAGGAGAAGGATATTGGAGCCGGCGCCGAACAGCGCATCGAGCAGCGCGTCGCGAAGGCGGTCGGAGTAGGGCTCGTCGGCGGTCAGACCGGCGTCGCGAAGCGGCGCCAGCTCGGCGATTTTCTGGCGCTCGTCGCGATCGGCCGCCTCCCACCATTCCGCCAGCGTTTCCGTGTCGTGCGTGCCGCTGGTGGCCACCGAGACCGCGGGGTACGAGGCCGGTGCGCGAAACGGGCGTCCTTCGGCATCCCACTCGCGCTCCCAGCGCATGACCTTCATGCCGGGCACGGCAAGACGGGCGAGCGACGCGCGGACGAAATCCGGGACCGTTCCCAGGTCCTCCGCGATGATGAACGCGCCCGTCTCGCGCACGACCCCGAGCACGCGCTCGCCTTGCGTGAGCTGTGATGGCTCGTCGGCCGGCTCGAAATGCGCCCGGCCGTCGCCCTCCCGCATGAACGTCCGGTAGAAGCCGACGAGATGATCGAGGCGGAAGCCGTCGTACAACTCGACCGAGCGCCTGGCGCGCTGGTGCAGCCACTCGTAGCCGCGCTCGCGGATGACGTCCCAGCGATACGCGGGCAGTCCCCAGTCCTGCCCCGTTTCGGAGAACGCGTCGGGCGGCACGCCAACCGACGCGTCGATGCGGAACTCGTCCTGCCGCCACCAGACGTCGGCGCTGTCGCCGCTGACCATGAACGGAAAGTCGCCCAGGATGCGAACCGGCGCCGACTCCGCGCGGGCGCGCAGCCACTGCTCATCGGCGATCCACTGCAGCCACGAGTCGTAGAGGATCTCGCGCCCCATGCGCGCGCGCGCCGATTCGATCGCCTCGGGCGAGCGCTCGCGCTCGCCTGGCTGCCACTCGATCCAGTAGCGCGAGTCGTTCGCGCGATGCAGCGCCCTGAACACCGCGTACCCCTCGAGCCACCACGCCTCGCGGCGCATGAAGCCGCGGAATGATTCCGCTCGCGCCGATCTCGTCCGCCACTCGTGTCCCTCGAAGCAGTCGAATGCCGCGCGCAGGGCGCGCGACTTGAGGGCGCGCGTGCGCCCGTAGTCGACACGCGTTCCGCCCCGCACGGCGGCGAGCGCGGCGCGCTCTTCTCCGGACAGCGACGCCTCGCCGCCGCCCGCCCTGAACTCCTCGATCTCCCCGACGGCAATGTAAATCGGATCGGTCGCCATCGCGCTCAGCGCGGAGTAGGGCGAGTTCTGCCCGTCCGCCATCTCGTTCACCGGCAGGATCTGGACGATGTCGAGGCCCGCGGAGCGCAGCCACCGCGCGAACCGCGGCAGATCGGGGATCTCGCCGATGCCCCAGCTCGCCCGCGACGGGATCGAGAACAGCGGCACGAGCACGCCGGCGTGGCGGCCGGAGCCGAGGGGCTCAGGCAACGGCACGCTCCAGCAGGCGTCGGACGCCTTCCTCGAATGCCGCCGGCGCGGCGAGCAGGCTGACGACGATGAAGGACTCGTGTGGAAAGTCGAAGAAGAAGCCGGGGTGCACGAGCACGCCGTCCCGCTCGAGCAGCTCGAGGACGAGATCCTCTTCCGAACGCGTGGAGGGAACTCGAATGACCGCCGACCAGCCCGCGTCGGCGTGCAGCAAGTCGACGGCGGGGTACGCCCCGGCCAGCCGCGAGAGCGCCGCGTAGTTCGCCCGGACTCGTGCCAGGATCGCCTGCCGCACGGCGGCTCCGCCGGCAATCAACGCCGGCGCCGCGACCTGCACGGGCGTGGACACCGACAGGTACGTGTCGCAGATCAATTCGAGCCGCGCGAGCGCCTCGCACACGAGCGCGTCCGGTCCCTCGACGGCCATCCATCCAAGCTTGACCTGAGGGAGACCGGCGGACTTCGACAGCCCGCCCAACCGGAACGTGAGGCACGGCCACGGCTGCAAAGCGTCCGCCGCTCTCCCGGCGTCCAGCGGGAAATCCGCGAAGACCTCATCGAGGATGAGCGCCGCGCCACGCGCCGCGCAGCGGCGCGCAAGCTCATCCGCCTCCAGTGCGGACAGCACCGACCCGGTCGGGTTGTTGGGACTCACCGCCAACACCGCGCGGACGCGATCCGTCCACGCGCTGTCGATGCCATCCAGCTCGACCGTCCATCGGCCGTGGTAATCCAGCCGATAGGGAATGCACCCCACGCCGTCCAGGCGCGTCAAATGCTCAAAGAGCGGGTAGCTCGGAACCGGGATCATCACCGCGTCCCGCGCCGCCTCGCACAGCAGCTTGAATAGATGGGAGTAGGCTTCACTCGTGCTGGCTGTCAGCACGATCCGATCCGCGTTCACGGCCACGCCTCGGCGCCCGTAGTCGCGCGCGACCGCTGCGCGCGCCGGCGGAAGGCCGAAGGGCCGCGGCTCGTAGCGTAACGCTGCCGTATCCGCCAGCGTCTTCAGCAATGATCCGGGATACTCGAAGCCCGCGACGGTCGGATTGGCGATCGTCAGATCGAGGATCGTCCGTTCCGCCGCCCGGGCGCGCGCGATCGCAAGCGTCAGGCGATTGGGAGCCAGCTCGCCGGGAACGCGGGAAGAGAACATCTCGATTGATAGACTATAGGAACCTCAGGCCGTTGTGCGGTGCTTGAGAGAGTCTCGTTCTCATTACCGCATGACGGCGGCGCGCACGGCGCGCCCGCGAGCCGGGGTCCGGGGCGGAGCCCCGGTCTAGGAGGAACCGTATGCGTCCCTTCCGATCCACGATGACCCGCCGCCCGGCGCTGCTGGCGGCTTCTTTCGTCCTGCTGGCGGCCACGGCGACGAGGGCGCAGGCGCCCGCGGCCACACGGCCGGCGCCGCTGACCGTTCCGTTCGCCCAGTTCACGCTCGCCAACGGCCTGCACGTCATCCTGCACGAGGACCACACGGTCCCGCTCGTCAGCGTCAACGTGTGGTACCACGTCGGCTCGGCGAGGGAGAAGCCGGGCCGCACCGGGTTCGCGCACCTGTTCGAGCACCTGATGTTCGAGGGTTCGGGACACGTGAAGGAGGGGGCGTTCGACACGCTCCTCGAGACGGCCGGCGGCACGAACAACGGCTCGACCCAGACCGACCGCACCAACTACTACATCGACGTGCCGTCGAACGCGCTCGAGCTCGCCTTGTTCCTCGAGTCGGACCGCATGGGCTACCTGCTCGACGCGATGTCGCCCGAGCGCGTCAACGGTCAGCGCGATGTCGTCAAGAACGAGCGGCGCCAGAGCTACGAGAACGCGCCGTACGGCATGGCGCAGATCGAAATCGACAAGATGCTGTACCCGGAAGGGCATCCCTATCGCTGGCCCACCATCGGGTACATGGAAGATCTGACCGCCGCGAGCTATCAGGACGTCGTGGAATTCTTCAAGAGGTACTACCAGCCGTCGAACGCCACGCTGGTGGTGGCCGGCGATATCGAGCCGGCCGGGGCACGGCGGCTCGTCGAGAAATGGTTCGCGGACGTCAAGCCGGGGACCGAACCCGTCACCCCCATCACCTATCCGCGCCCCGTGCTGACCGGCGTCCAGCGCAAGAGCATCCAGGATCGCGTGCAGCTTCCGCGGTTGTACCTGTCCTGGCTTACGCCGGCGTTCTTCACGCCGGGCGACGCCGAGCTCGACGTCGTGTCGCAGGTGCTGGCTGGCGGGAAGAACTCGCGGCTGTACAAACGGCTGGTCTACGATCTCCGGATCGCGCAGGACGTCAGCGCCTTCCAGGCCTCGTCCGCTCTCGGTTCGCAATTCGAGATCGTCGTCACGGCCAGGCCCCCTGAGGCAGGCACCGCCACGCAGGCGCTGGTCGATCGGATCCGCGGGATCGTGGACGAGGAGATCGCCAGGCTCCAGACGACGGCGCCGGCGGCGCACGAGTTCGAGCGCGCGATCAACCAGATCGAAGCGTCGTTCTACAACCGCATGGAGCGTGTCGGCGGCTTCGGCGGGAAAGGCGATCAGCTCAACTCCTACTATTTCTCCACCGGCAACCCCGACTACTTCAACGAAGATTTGTCACGGTATCGCGCGCTTGGCGCAAGCGACGTGCAGGCAGCCGCGGCTTCCTGGCTGCCGCTCAACCGCCGCGTCGAGCTCGTCGTCGAGCCGCAAAAGTAGGTTCTATGGGTTCCAGAGGTTCTATGCGCGCACGTGTGACGGTCACGCTAATCGCTGTTCTTGCCGTCCTGGGCGGCCTCGCCGCGCAGCAGGCGCCAGACCGCTCCGCGCCGCCGCCCATCGGCCCGGTTCCTGCCGTCAAGGTCCCGACGGTTGTAAAGCGGCAGCTCTCGAACGGGCTGCCGGTCTGGATCGTCGAGATGCACAAGGTGCCGGTCGCGAGCGTGACGCTGGCGATCAAGGCCGGCGCGTCCGCGGATCCCGGAGGACGGTTCGGACTCGCGCGCCTGACGGCCGACATGCTCGACGAAGGGGCCGGCACGCGCGGCGCGCTTGAAATTGCCGATGCCGTGGAGTACCTCGGGGCCAGCCTCTCGACGTCCGGCTCGTTCGACGAGACGTCCGTCGATCTGCACGTGCCGGTCGCCCGGCTGGACGACGCCCTCGCGATGATGTCCGATGTCGCGCTCCGCCCCACCTTCCCGGACAAGGAGCTGCAGCGGGTGCGCGAGGAGCTGCTGACCTCGCTCGTCCAGGTGCAGGACGATCCCGAGGCGCTCGTGCAGTTCGCGTTTCCGCGGCTCGTCTACGGACCGTCGCACCGGTATGGGACTTTGACCATCGGCACCGCCGCGGCGCTCAAGGGTGTCACCGCCGCCGAGCTGCGCCAGTTTCACGCGCGCAATTACGTGCCGGCCAGCTCGGTGCTGATCGTGACGGGCGACGTCTCTCCTGACGCGCTCCTCCCGCGGCTCGAGGCGGCGTTTGGCAAATGGAGCGGCGCCGCGCCTCCGTCAGCAGCGCCATCCGCCGCGCGGCAGTTGACGGCCCGGCAGATATTCGTCGTGGACAAGCCGGGCGCCGCGCAGTCGCAGATCGCGATCGGCTGGGTGGGTGTGCCGCGCTCGACACCGGACTACTTCGCGCTGCGCGTGCTCAACACGGTGCTCGGCGGCGCGTTCACGTCGCGGCTCAACCAGAACCTCCGCGAGGAGCACCAGTACTCGTACGGCGCACGCTCGTCGTTCGACATGCGCGCGGGGGCCGGGCCGTTCGCCGCGACCGCCGGCGTGCAGACCGACAAGACCGCCGAATCGCTCACCGAGTTCTTCAAGGAGCTGCAGAACATCCGCACGCCGATCCCCACCGCGGAGCTGGAGAAGGCGACGAACTACCTCGCGCTGCAGTTGCCGCGCGCGTTCGAAACGACGGACAGCGTCGCGGCCTCGCTCGAGCAGATGTTCGTCTACGACCTGCCAGAGAACTACTTCTCCACCTACACGGACCGCGTCAAGGCCGTGACGGCGGCCGACGTCCAGCGCGCCGCCGAACGCTATATCCAGCCCGACAAGTTCGCGATCGTCGTCGTCGGGGATCGCAAGCAGATCGAGCCGGGGATCGCCGCCTTGAAGCTCGGACCCATCCGCGTGGTCACGATTGACGAGGTCATGAAATGAACCTCGCGTACGACGAACTGCTGCGTTACACCAGCGCGGAGCGCGACAAGTGGCGCCGATGGCTGACGACGAATCCGTCGGCCATGGAGGCGCCGGTGCAGCCGGATGGACGCCTGCCGACCGTCGGCCGCCTGATCGATCACATCTTCCTGGTCGAGCGGCGTCACCTGCAGCGCCTCACCGGCGATCGGCTGTCGGACAGCACCGGCCTGACCGCCAACAACGTCCCGCCGCTGTTCGATTACGGCGCGTCGGTCCGCCGCGAGCTGGAGCAGTACGTCGGCGAGCTCGACGACGACGTCGCGGACCAGGTCCGCACCTTCGAAGTCCGCGAGCAGCAGTGGCCGATGACACCGCGCAAGCTGCTGTTCCACATCCTCGTGCACGAGATCCGCCACTGGGCGCAGATCGCGCTGGCGGTCAGGCTCGCCGGCTTCGAGCCGCCTGGAGATCACGATCTGTTCTACAGCAAAGCGCTCCGCTGACGAGAGGCAGCCCTAAAGGTGCCCTAAAGGGCTGCGCAACCCGCCCCGCGGCGCGCTCGTGGTGCGCAGGGCTTTAGCCGGCTTTAGCCCTGCCTTGCGGCGCGCTCGTGGTGCAGGAAAGAAGGCTGTCTTCGTGTCCTTCGTGCACTTCGTGGTCTTCGTGTGAAAGGCCGTCGGCACGTGCAGCGGGACGGCGCGTCAGCGAATGATGCTGAATGAGATCACCGACGCGTCTTCGTGAGCACGAGAACGTCGCGTGCCTACGGCGTACCGCGCGTGCATCACCGTCGCCCCGCGCCGCTCCTCGCCTCCTGCTTTGCCTCCGGGAAGAGCGCCACTTTGACGTAGTTGGACGTGTTCAGGTACTTGCGCGCCGCATCCTGGATCTTCGACGCGTCGATCTTCCTGTAGTACTCCGCCATCTTGAAGAGTGTGTCCAGGTCCTCGCCGTACTGGTAACGCTGGACGATTTGACCGAGCCAGTATGTGTTCTGCTTTTCGCTCGACTCCTGGTCGCGCAGCATGGCTTCCTTGACGTCACTGACCTGCTTCTCGGTCGGCCCGCTCGCCTTGAGCGCCTCGATCTCCTTGAACACACCTTTGACCAGCTCGTCGGTCCGATCGGGGCTGCAGCCGAACTCAATCCCGACGCTGTATTCCTGCGCTGGCCGCCTCGAGAGGATGGTGGCAACGGTCACGCTGTACGTGCCGCCCAGCTCCTCGCGCAGCCTCTCGCGCAGCCTGGTCTGCAGCACGTCGGCCATCGCGCGAGCGGCGATCCGCTGCATCAGGTCATCCTTGAACTCCCCCGTGAACACGACGGCCGCCCGGCTCTTCGGCTCGAGCCCTTTCTCGACGCGCTTTGCGACGACGCCCCTCGGCGGCCGGATGCCGACGTCCTTCCACGTCTCGCGGCGTCCGGTCGACGGCAACGTGGCCAGGTACCGTTTCACGAGCGGCTCGATTGTCTCGAGATCGAAGCTGCCGACGAACACGAACGTGAAGTCGCTCGCGTCGGCGAACCGATCCTTGTAGAACGCGAACGACTTCTCGAGGTTCATCTGGTCAATCGTTTCCGCTGTCGGCAGCCGCGCTCGCAAGTGGTTCTGCGTCAGCGTGGACTGCAACGTCGCGGCGAACGCGTACTCGGGCGATGCCTTCTGGTTGGCGAGTCCCGTCTTCATCGCCGACGTGATCACGCCGAAATACGAAGGATCGGCGCGGGGGGCGGTGAACGTCAAGTGAATGAGCTGGAACATCGTCTCCAGATCCTTGCGGGCCGCGCTGCCCGACAGCCCTTCCTCCAGTAGGCCGATCGTCGGGCGGACCGTCGCGACCTTGCCAGTAAGAGCTTTGCGCAGCTCGATGTTGCTGAAGCGTCCGAGCCCGCCGCCGGCGATCGCCTGGACCGCCGTGCTCGCGGGAACCCAGTCCTGGTCGCTCACGAGCGACGTGCCTCCTGGACTCGTCGCGCGGAACAGAATCTCGTCGTCCTTGATCGCGGTCGGCTTCAGGACCACCTTGACCCCGTTGGACAGCTCCCATTCCGTGATGCCGAAGCCGTCTTTCGCCTTCGTTTTCGCAACGGTCCCTGGGGCCGGCAGCGTGCCGATGAGGGGCTCGGTGTCCGACGAGTCGACGTACGCCTTCAGCTCCTTCGCCGCGGCGGAGGCAATCACCGCGGCGAGCTTCGCCTCGTCGGGAAGGACGAGGCCGTCCTTCTGCGGCGCCGTGAGCAGGACGACGCGATTGTCGCGCGGCAGCCAGTCCGTCGCGAGCGCGTTGACCTCCGCCAGCGTGATCTCCGGCAGGAAGCGCTGGACGAGGGCGTTCTCGTACGCCAGGCCGGGAATCGGCTCTCCCTGGAGGAAGTTCCGGATGTATTCCGCGGCCAGCGCGCCTGACTGCTGGTTCCTCTGCTCGGCAATGGCGCGCTCGAAGGCGCGCGCGTTGTCGCGCTTCTCGCGATCGAGCTCCGTCGCCGTAAAGCCGAAGCGCGCCACGCGCTCGGCTTCGCTGAAGAGCGCCTCGAGGCCGCGCTCGACGCCGTTCTCCTTGACGGCGGCCGTCAGCGCGGACATCTCGGCGGTGCGCACGAGGTTCGAGCGGCCGGTCCCTCCGCCGAGGAATGGCGGGTCGGGCTTCTGCGCGAGCTCCGAGAACCGCGCGTTCAGCATGCCGCTGAAGAGCCGTTCGACAATCTGCCGGCGATAATCGCCGACCGCCGCCTGATCTCTTGCCGGACCCTTGGCGAAGACGGCAATGCTGGTGCCGGGAATCTCCTTGTCGGTCGCGATGGAGTACAGCGTGCCGGGCTGCGGCGGCACTTTGTATGTGGGCCTGAGCCGCGGAACCGCGGTCGGTGCAATCGATCCGAAATGCGTCTTCACGAGAGCTTCGATCGCGGCCGGATCGAAGTCGCCGACGGCCACCACGGCCATCAGCTCAGGCCGGTACCAGTCGGCGTAGAACTTCGTCAGCCGCTCGGGCTTGAAGTGCTGGACGACGTCCATCTTGCCGATGGGAATGCGCTCGGCATAGCGCGAGCCTTTGAGGAGCACCGGGAGCTGCGCCTCCTGGATGCGCGCGGCGGCGCCGCGGCGCAGACGCCATTCCTCGGTGATGACGCCGCGCTCCTTGTCGATTTCCACCGGGTCGAACGACACGTCCTGCGCCCAGTCTTCCAGGATCAGGAACGCGCGATCGAGCACGGCGGGCTTGTCGGCCGGCACCTGGAGCATGTAGACCGTCTCGTCGAAGCTCGTGAAGGCGTTCACGCTGGGACCGAACCGCATCCCAATCGACTCCATGAACGTGACGATGTCCTGCTTCGGGAAGTGCTTCGTCCCGTTGAAGGCCATGTGCTCGACGAAGTGCGCCAGGCCCACCTGATCGTCCTCTTCCAGGATCGAGCCGGCGTTCACGACCAGTCGCAGCTCCGCGCGGTTCACCGGAACCGAGTTCCTCCGGATGTAGTAGCGGAGTCCATTGGCAAACCTGCCGGTGGTGATCCGGGGATCGACAGGGATGATCTCGTTGAGCGGCGCGGTCTGCGGGTTCGCGGGCGCGGCTGCCTGGCCGGCGATCCACGCCGGACCTCCCATCAGGAGGGTCGCAACAATGACGATCTGCAGGCGACGGCGGATAAGCATGGTGTCTCCGTAGTACCGGGGGAAAGACGATTATATGCCCCCGGAGCTCCGAGGCCCGACCCGCGAGCTGCGAGCTGCGAACTGCGAACTGCGAACTGCGAGTTATCATCGCTCCAGGAGCGCCGAGCGATGAAAGTACTGATGGACGTATCGATTGTGCCGATTGGCGTTGGCGTATCGCTGTCGGCTTATGTCGCGGCGTGCGAGCGCGTGCTGCGGGAGGCGGGACTGAGCCCGCAACTCCATGCCTTCGGCACCAATGTCGAGGGAGAGTGGGACACGGTGTTCGCGGCGGTGAAGCGGTGCCACGAGGCGGTCCACGCCATGGGGGCTCCGCGCGTCAGCACGACGATCCGCCTGGGCACTCGCGCCGACCGCGATCAGAGCCTCGACGACAAGGTGCGCAGCGTCGAAGAGAAGCTTTGACGCTGCGGCTGTCATTGCCGAGTTCCGATTGCCGATTGCCGAGTGACGGATTGTCGATTGCCGATCGGTGGGGTTCTGCCCGGCAGCACGCCGTCAAATTCCCTGTAGCGCAGCCCTTTGACTGACTGAACTTAACTAGGCCTCCCCTTCTCCTGTTTGTGAGACAAGCCTCCCCGTCCAGGGTCGTTGCCCCAACGTGGTGCGATAGCCGCGCCCGGGCCTGATTCCTCCAACTGGGCTAGAATCAGCCGTTCCCTCAGGAGGCAACATGCACACCAGGCACCTCGCGGCGGCGACTTCCGCCCTTCTCGTCCTTGGCGCCGGCCTTTACGCGCAAACCCCGGCAAAGTCGAGCTATCTGACGCCCCCCCAGGCGATCGTGGATATCCTCGACGCGGGTCTGCTGCCGACGGTCGTCGTCAGTCCGAAGCACGACACGATCGCGATGATGTCGCGGCACAGCATGCCGCCCATCGCGGAGATCGCCCAGCCGATGCTGCGGCTCGCGGGCATGCGCGTCAACCCGCGCACGAACGGGCCGCACCGCATGCAGGCCGGCACGGGGCTGATCCTCAAGGGCATTCGCGGCGGAGAAATGGTGCAGCGCGATCAGCAGGTCTACGACAACATGGGCCGGACCAGCACCGTGCCGGTGCGCGTGTATATGGACCGCGGCGCCGACCGTCGAGTGGCCCTGCCCGCCGGCGCGAAGGTCGGCGGGCTGAGCTTCTCGCCTGACGGCAAGCGACTCGCCTTCACGAACACGCGCGACACCGGCATCGATCTCTATATCGTGGACGTCGCCACGGCTCAGGCGCGCAGCGTCCCCCGCGCCGCCATCAACGGACTGGCCGGCGGGTGCGACTGGCTCGACGACAGCAGCGCGCTCGTGTGTCCGTTCGTCCCGAGCCCGCGCGCCGCCGCGCCGCCGGAGCCGAAGATCCCGGCCGGGCCGAACATCCAGGAGAACTACGGGAAGCCGGGACCGGTCGCCACCTACGAGGACATGCTGAAGAGCGCGCACGACGAGGCCTTGTTCGAGTACTACATGACGAGCCAGCTCGCGGTTGTGAATGCCACGACGCTGGTGCACACCCCCGTCGGCAAGCCCGCGATGATTGGCGGCTCCAGCGTCTCGCCGAACGGCCAGTTCCTCCTGGTCGAGAAGGTGAAGCGGCCCTTCTCGCGCCTCGTCCCGTGGCGCGATTTTCCACAGGACGTCGAAGTCTGGAACCGCCGCGGCGAGAAGGTCCGCACGATTGCCGACGTGCCGATGGGCGACACCGTGCCCATCAACGGCGTGGTCGCGGGGCCGCGCTCCTATCGATGGGTGCCCGTCGAGCCGGCGACGCTGGCGTGGGTCGAAGCGCTCGACAAGGGCGATCTCAAGAACGTCGTCCCGAACCGCGACCGCGTCCTGACGCTGAAGGCGCCGTTCACGGGCGAGCCTTCGGAGGTGGCAAAGACCGAGTACCGCTACGCCGGCGCGAGCTGGACCGAGAAGGGCACGATCCTCCTGAGCGAGACGGACAGGAAGACACGAACGATCAGGACGTGGGTGCTGAACGCGAACTGGGCGGAGCCGCGCAAGCTGTGGGATCGCAAGCAGCAGGACGCGTACTCGAATCCGGGGTCGCCGCTCATGCGTCCCGGGAAGGGAACCATCCTGCAGGCTGGCGACGCCATCTACCTGGCGGGCGCGGGCGCGTCGAAGGAAGGCGATCGTCCGTTCCTCGATCGGCTGAACCTCAGCACGCTCGCGACCGAGCGGCTGTTCCGCTCCGACGACAAGAGCTACGAGACGGTCGCCGGACTGCTGACCGATGACGCGAAGCAATTGCTGACCCGGTACGAGACGCGCACCGATCCGCCGAACTACTACATCCGCGATCTCACCGCGGGATCGACGCAGCCGGTCACCTCCTTCAAGGATCCGCATCCGCAGGTCACCGCGGCCCAGCGGATGTTCGTCACCTACAAGCGGAAGGACGGCGTGGATCTCAGCGGCACCATTTATCTGCCGGCCGACCGCAAGCCCGGCGAGCGGCTGCCGATGTTCGTCTGGGCGTACCCGCGCGAGTTCGTCGACGCCGCGGCGGCCAGCCAGGTGCAGGGATCGCCGAACCGCTTCACGACCGTCGGCGGCGCGTCGCACCTGCTGCTCCTCACGCAGGGGTACGCGATCTTCGACGGCCCGACCATGCCGATTGTCGGCCCCGGTGAAACGGCAAACGACACCTACGTCGAGCAGCTCGTGGCGAGCGCGCAGGCGGCGATCGACAAGGCCGTCGAGCTCGGGATCGCGGATCCGAAGCGTGTCGGCGTCGGCGGCCACAGCTACGGCGCGTTCATGACGGCGAACCTGCTCGCGCACTCGGACATCTTCGCCGCCGGCATCGCCCGCAGCGGCGCGTACAACAGGACGCTCACGCCGTTCGGGTTCCAGAGCGAGACGCGCACCTACTGGGAGAGCCCGCAGGTCTACCTGAAGATGTCCCCCTTCAACTACGCGGACAAGATCAAGGAGCCGATCCTCCTCATCCACGGTGAGGCGGACGACAACTCCGGCACGTTCCCGATCCAGTCCGAACGGCTCTACATGGCGCTCAAGGGGCACGGCGCGACGGTCCGCTACGTGACGCTGCCGAACGAGGCGCACGGGTACGCTGCGCGCGAGACCAACCTTCACGTCATCTCCGAGATGGTCAACTGGCTCGACAGGTACGTGAAGAACGCGGGCGCGAAGACAACGACCGTTCAAAGGTGATGTGCTGATGGTCAGCCTGGATGACATCCGCGCGGCCGCGGAGCGTGTCAAGCCCGTCGCGCGCGTGACGCCCCTCGTGGACGTCTCGGAGGCGGCGGGCGCCCCGCTTTTCCTGAAGTGCGAAAGCCTGCAGCCGGGGGGCGCGTTCAAGATCCGCGGCGCGTACAACATGGTCGCGCAACTGACCGGCGACCAGCGGCGGCGCGGCGTGATCACGTTCTCGTCGGGCAACCACGGGCAGGCGATGGCACTCGCCGCCCGCCATCTCGGCGCGCCCGCCGTCGTCGTCATGCCCACGACCGCCCCGGCCATCAAGGTCGAAGGGGCGAAGGGCTTCGGCGCCGAGGTGATTTTCGCCGGCACCACGTCCATCGATCGGCGCCGGCGCGCGGAAGCGGAAGCGGCCGCGCGCGGGCTGACGATGGTGCCGCCGTTCGACCATGAGTGGATCATCGCGGGCCAGGGTACGGCGGGGCTCGAGATCCTCGATCAGCTGCCGTCGGTGGGGGTGGTGCTGGTGCCGATCGGCGGCGGCGGCCTCATCGCCGGCGTGGCGGCCGCAATCAAGCAGTTGCGCCCGGCCGTGAAGGTGGTCGGCGTGGAACCCGCGGGCGCGGCGGCCATGAAAGCGTCGGTCGATGCGGGCCACGCCGTCACGCTCGACAAGACGGAGACGATTGCCGACGGCCTCATGCCGGTACGGCCGGGGGACCTGACCTTCGCGCACGTGCAGAAATACGTCGACCGGATCGTGACCGTCAGCGACCCGCAGATCGTCGACGCGGTCCTCTGGCTGTTCTCGAAGGCGAAGATCGTCGCGGAGCCGTCGGGCGCGGCCAGCGTGGCCGCGGCGCTCGCCGGGATGGCCGACGATCTCGCCGCCGGCAGTCCGGTCGTCGCGATTGTCAGCGGCGGCAACATGGCCATGGAGAGGCTCGAAGAGCTGCGACGCCCGTCGACGCACTCAGGATCGTCCAGTCGAACGAGCTCAGGGCAAGCGAAATAATGCCAATCGAATTGTTCGCGATGGAGCGGATGCAGTCGACGTGGGAGAACGTCGTCGACTACGACATGAGCGAGAGCGGCGTGCGGCCGCTGACCCTGCGCGAGCTGGTCGCGATGGGGTTCGATCTCGAGGAGTTCCTGGACCAGCCGCTCGGTTACAGCCAGAGCAACGGCACGATCGAGCTGCGCCAGCGGATCGCCGCGCTGTATCCCGGCGCCTCCGCCGATCAGGTGGAAGTGACCAACGGCACGTCCGAGGCGAACTACCTGATCGCGTTGTCGCAGCTCCGGTCGGGCGACGGCTTCGCCATGGAAGCGCCGAACTACATGCAGATGCCCGGCGTCGCGCGCAGTCTCGGCGCCGACGTCCGCACCTTCCGCCTTCGCCAGGACACCGGGTGGGAGCCGGACTGGGACGAGCTCGAGCGCGCCGTGACGCCGCACACGCAGCTCCTCTACCTGTCGAACCCGAACAACCCGACCGGATCCGTGCTGTCCGACGAGGCCATGGCGCGGATCGTCAAACGCTGCGAGGCGACGGGCGCCTGGCTGCTGTCCGACGAGGTGTATCTCGGCGCCGAGATCGATCGTCCGCGCACCAAGACGTTCTGGGGCATGAGCGATCGGGTGATCGTCACGAGCGGACTGTCCAAGGCGTACGGCATCCCCGGCGTGCGCATCGGGTGGATCGTCGCGCCGAAGGGGCTGACGGAGGCCTGCTGGACGCAGCACGACTACCTGACGATCGGTCCGAACAAGATGTCGGATCGCATCGCGCGCGTCGCGGTCATGAAGAAGAACCGGGAGAAGTGCTACGCGCGCACGCGGAAGATCCTCAAGCAGAACCTTCCGATCGCGAGGGAATGGGTGGAGAGCTTCGGCGGGCGCCTCACCTGGCGCGAGCCCGAAGCCGGCGCGATCGGTCTGCTCAAGTACAGCGGCGGCACGCCGAGCGTCGAAATCGCAGAGCGCATCCGCGCCAAGCAATCGACGCTGATCGTCCCGGGATCGCACGTCGGCCTCGAGGGACACCTCCGCATCTGGCTCGGCGGGACCGAGGAGTTCCTGCGCGAGGGCCTCCGGCGGATCGGCAAGGAGCTGAAGCAGCTCTGACGTCGATCAGGACGACGATAGATGGGCGAAGAAAACCAGGCCCACGAGCGCGAGCATCATCCCGAGGATGCCGATCAGCAACCAGAAGTGGGGCCAGCTCAGCTGAAGCACCCCGTTCCTGCTCACACGCCTGCGTGTCGACTGTTCCTCTCCCTCATGGGTCAAAGCATGTGCAGTCACATCGCACCTCGCGAGACATTCCATAGGATCAGACACCGTGACGACGCCGTTGTTCCCCGAATACCCTG
Organism: Acidobacteria bacterium RIFCSPLOWO2_12_FULL_66_21; assembly: GCA_001767455.1. Taxonomy (GTDB): domain Bacteria; phylum Acidobacteriota; class Vicinamibacteria; order Vicinamibacterales; family 2-12-FULL-66-21; genus 2-12-FULL-66-21. Next base: position 49,543 of record MELC01000023.1, on the reverse strand, counting down.
ATCGCCGGGATCTTCCAGCCGGCGGCGACGACAATGCTGCAGGCGGTTTCGTGCGAACGCGCCATCGCTACCGCGTGCAGGACACGCCCGCCGGCGCGCCGGTCGGCGCACCCATCCGTACCGCCGGCGATGCCAGCTTCCGAAACGCCAGGTGCTGCACGGTGGGGGGCTCGGTTGGGGCCAACGTGAAGAACACGCCGACCGTGCCCCTCGCGCAGGCCACGTTGAACTGTCCCCGCATCCAGTTCTCCGGCGTGACAGGAGTGGCGTCCGTGCACTCGCCGACCTCGTTCTTGAGCACGCGGATCTCCGCCTGTCGCTCGGCCGACGGCGCGTCGAGAAAGAAGTTCACGGCGGCAATCTTCTTCGCCTCCGCGTCGTCCCATCGCTTCCACAGGTTCAAAATGCGCTCGCGCATCTCGGTCTGCAGGGTCGTGGGCGGCAGCTCGCGCTTGCGCAGCCCGCCAGTCGCGAGCATCGCGTCCCACGCCTGGCTGATCGGTTCGGACGGGCCCGAATACGTGAGCGTCGCCATCGCGAACATTCCCACGCCGTACTCCGGCAGCCATGCCATGTAGGACCCGAAACCCGGGAGCCCGCCGCCGTGAGCCACGATGTGTTCGAAGCGGCAGTCCGACGTCACGCGCAGACCGAAGCCGTAGCCGGTCTCGGAGGCTTTCAGCTCGCCATTGACGAGTCGCGCCGTCAGGTTCGACGGGGTCCACAAGTGCGCCATCTCGCGCACGGAGGCGCGGCGCACCGGGCCGGGATCGTCATCGTCTCGCGCGGGCCACGCCGACAGGTGAAAGGCGACGTACTTCCCGAGATCGGTGGCGGTGGTCAGCAGACCGCCCATCGCCCCGAACACGCCGTGCGGCAGCGGCGGCTCCTCCGCATAGGTTCCGTCCGGCTTGAGCCGGTAGCCGATGGCGCGGCGCGCGGACGGCACGTCCGCGAACCGGAACGTGGATCCGTCCATGTGCAGCTTCGACAGGATCTCCGCGTGGACGTACTGTTCGTAGGGCACGCCGGCCGCGTTCGTCACCACCCGGCCCAGCAGTCCGAACGCGTAGTTGGAATATTCGTAGCGCGTGCCGGGCGGCGTGGAGAACGGAATGCCCTTGGCGAGCCAGTCGTCCAGCATGGCGTCGGTGGCGCTCAACTGCTGATCGCCCCACGGGTTGTCTTCGGGAAAGCCCGCGCTGTGGCTCAGCAACTGGCGGATGGTCAGGGGCGGCGTGTCGCGCGTGGGACGCTCCATCCGCGCGAATTGCGGGATCCACCGCGACACGGGATCCTCGAGCGACAGCCGGCCATCGTCGCGCAGCTTCAGCACGGCGAGCGCCGTGAAGCTCTTGGTCATGGACGCAATCCGGAACGCGGTGTCCGGCGTGACCGGCGCCTGCGAGGCGCGGTCGCGGACCCCGAAGGACCCCAGATGCCCCACGTGGCCGTCGATCACCACGCCCCAGATCATCCCCGGGATTCTCTTGTCGGTGGCATAGGCTCGGAAGATGCGGTCGATCTCCGGCATCGCCGACTGCAGTTTGGCCACCCGGCCGGGGTCTGCGAATCGGGGCGGCGGATAGGTGTCGCTCGCCGCGAGCGTCGCGCTAATCAGTGCGGCGAAGAGCGTAGTCAGGCGCATGCGCGGAAGTATGCCACTGATTCATCGGCCGAGGCATCGATCGGCGAACGCGCCAACAATCGCCGTACCGATGAAACGGCTCGTCGCAACGACGCGTGCCACATCGAATCCCTCCATCATCGCCAACGCTGTCTCCCTCCGGCATCTCCGTGTATGACACCCTGTTGGTCGAGCCGCCCTGAGCGAGCGAAAGCGAGTCGAAGGGTTAACCGCTCGCCGACCCCTGCGTAATGGCTGTGTGAGGAGCTGATACTGATGATTCGTACACCTTCGACTCGCGCCGCTCGCTCGGGGCAGGCAGCCTTTCGCCCATCTTTCGTCCTCGTGATTGCCGCTGCCGCGCTGCTGTCGCTGCCGCCGGCGGCCCAGGCAGCCCAGCGCCCGGCCGGCGCGCCCGCGAGTCAGCCGTCCGCGGAGCAGCCGGCTCCTCGACTCATCTCCGACACCGACGCGGAACAGACGCGCGAGAAGCTGAACGAGGTGCTTGGCAAGTACCCGCCCTCGCTCGGCCGCGTGCTGAAGCTGGATCCATCGCTGCTGTCGAACGACGCCTACCTGGCGACGTACCCGGCCCTTGCCGCGTTCCTCGCGCAACACCCCGAGGTCGCCCACAACCCGGGCTACTTCCTGGAGCGCGTCAACGTGTCCTCGGGCTACGGCACGAGGGACCCGAGAGAGCTGCAGGTGCAGCACATGGACAGACTGATCGGCGATTTCACGGCCTTCATGGTGTTCCTGGTGGTGACCGGCGTCCTCATCTGGCTGATTCGGATGGTCGTGGATTCCCGGCGCTGGAGCCGCCTGTCGAAAGTGCAGTTCGACGTGCACACGAAGCTGCTCGATCGGTTCGCCTCCAGCGAGGAGCTCATGGCCTATATCCAGACGCCGGCGGGCCGCAAGTTCCTGGAATCCGCGCCGATCCAGGTGCACGACGACGCGCGGCCGCTCGGCGCGCCATTGTCGCGCATCCTGGTGTCGCTGCAGGCCGGCGTGGTCCTGGCCATCGCGGGCCTTGGGGTCCTGCTGGTCAGCCTGCGGTTCGTCGATGAACCGGCCCAGTTCTTCTTCGTAGTAGGTATCGTGACCATGGCGCTCGGTGTCGGTTTCATCGTTTCCGCGGGCGCGGCCTACGGTCTCTCGCGTAAGCTGGGGCTGCTGGAACGGCCCACTACCGACAATGCGTGACGTGACGATCTCCGAACTCGAACGGCTCGAGGCACAGGCCGACGACGGAGAAGTTGCGTTTGAGATGGACGAAGACGCGTTCCGCGCCTTCTACGACCGCACCGCCAGACCGCTCTGGGTGTACCTCTCACGGGTCGCCGGCGACCGCCAGGTCGCCGACGACCTGTTGCAGGAAACCTACTACCGGTTCCTGCGCGCCAGGGTCGCGCACGAATCCGAGTCGCACCGGCGCCACTACCTCTTCCGCATCGCGACGAACCTGGTGCACGACCGGCACCGCCGCCGCGCCGCCTCCACCGACTCCCGGATCGACGACACCGACTGCGCGGCGCTGCCGTCGCACGAGAACGTGGCGCGCCACGCCGAGCAGCGCGTGGATCTGCGGCGCGCGTTCGGCCGGCTGAAACCGCGCGAGCGCGAGCTGCTCTGGCTCGCGTACGCGCAGGGGTCGTCGCACCGGGAGATTGGCGAGACGCTCGGACTGACGACGGGAAGCATCAAGCTGCTGCTGTTCAGGGCCCGCCGGAAGCTGGCGGGGCTGCTGCGGGCCGACGCGCCCGACGAGGGAGTGCGCCCTGAGAACTGACTGCGCGCGGGAACGGGATCTGCTGGACGCGCTCGCCTCCGATCGATGGCCGGATCGCTCGGACGGGGAGCTGCGCGCGCACGTCGCGTCATGCGAGGTGTGCGCGGACGTTCTCGCGGTGGCGCTGCCGCTGCTGCGCGAACACGAAGCGGCGAGCGTCGAGGCCGAGGTCCCCACGTCCGCCGTCATGTGGTGGCGCGCCCAGATGCGCGCGCGCCAGGACGCCGCCCGCTCCGCCGCGCGTCCGATCGTCGTCGCCCAGGGTCTCGCCTTCGCCTGCGTGGCAGGGCTCGCTGCCGCATTCGGCGGGTTCGCGCTGCCGCTGTTGCGAGGCTGGGCGGCATCGCTCCCGGACGTCAAGGATCTCGCGGTCCACGCGCCCGCCGGCCTCACTGCCTTGCAGTCGCTGGCGCCCACGAGCGTGCTCGCATGGACGACGCTCGTGCTCTGCCTCGTCGTCGCGCCAGTCGCTCTTTATTTCGCGACGAGCGACTGAGTCCGGCCCGGACGGGCGCCGGTATGAGCACCGGCGCCGACCACGGCCACTCCATTGACGAGCACATACGGGATCCCAGTGGCGTAGCTGTGCGGCTTGTCGAACGTCGCGGTATCCGCGACCTTCGCGGGATCGAGGACCACGACGTCCGCCGCGTAGCCCTCCTTCAGCAGCCCGCGCCTCGCGAAGCGGAAGTGTTCTGCGGGGAGCGACGTCATCTTCCGGATCGCCTCCTCGAGGGAGATGACGTGCCGCTTGCGCACGTACTCGCCGAGCACGCGGGCGTTGTTGCCGTAGCCGCGTGGATGCGGTACGCCCGCCCCCGCGGCGAGGACGCCGCTGTCGGACGCGACGCCCACCTGCGGATGTCTCATGATCCGCTCGACGTCGTCGTCCGACATGAAGTGATAGACCATGGACGCGCCGCCGGCGAGCATCATCGCGCGGGCGGTCTCGAGCTGTGCATCGGCGGTCTCGGATCCTTTCAGCTTCGCCGCGATCTGTTTGATGGAGAGTCCGTTGAGCAGCGGGTCGGCCCGATGCGAGGCGACGACGGCGAACGAGAGATCGGAGAGGCCGCGTTCCGCGAGCAGTCCGCGCATCTCGCCTTTGATCTTCTCCCAGGTTGCGGCGTCGTTCAGGCGCGCGGCGATCTGCTCCTGCCCTCCCTCGAGCGCCCACGCCGGAAACCTGATGCCGAGGCTCGAGCTGGCCGCGGTATACGCGTATTCGTCGGCCTCGACATCGATGCCGCGCGTCCGCGCCACGTCGATGAGCGCGAGCGCCCTGGCGCTGGCGCCCCAGTTCTTCGGGCTGTCCACCTTCAGGTGAGAGATCTCGACCCGCGCGCCGGTCGCTTCGCCGACGCGAATCGTCTCTTCGACCGATGCCTCGAGCGCGGTGCCCTCGTTGCGCATGTGCGACGCGTAGATGCCGTTCTCGTTCGCGGCCACCCGTGCCAGCTCGATGATCTCTGGACTCTTCGCATACGTCCCCGGAACGTATTGAAGGCCGGTGGAGAACCCCACGGCGCCGTCGGCCATGGCCCGCCAGACCAGCGACTTCATCTGCGCGAGTTCCGGAAGCGTGGGATCGCGATCCGCCGTGCCCATGACGGCGCGCCGCACCGTGTTGTGGCCGACGAGCGTCGCGTAGTTGACCGAGACCCTCGTGGCGTTGATCTTCGCCAGCGCCTCGCCGATGTCGAGCGCCGACCCGCCGCAGTTGCCGGCGACGACGGTCGTCACGCCCATGCGGACGAAGTTCTCCGCCTGCGGGCGCTCCGCGATGTCGTCGGCGTGCGTGTGCACGTCGATGAAGCCCGGCGCGACAACCATCCCTTTCGCATCGATGGTCGTCGCGGCCCTGGCGGCGTCGATGGCTCCGACGGCCACGATCCGCCCGTCTTTGATCGCAACGTCACCACGCCGGCCCGGGCCGCCGGACCCGTCCACGATCGTCCCTCCGACGATCAGCACGTCGTACCGCGGGGCCTGTGCCGACAGCGCGCCGCCGATCAGAAGAACGACGAGTAAGCCATAACGTGTTTGGGACATGGTCGGCACTCGGTGCTCGGTATTCTACATTCTACGTTCGTTCTACGTTCCCGCCCGTCGCCGCCAGGCTCGCGACCGTGCCGACGGCGACGACGACGATCACGCCGAGAGGATTCTGCCAGAGGAAGGACACGCCCTTCGTGGAGGGATGCAGCGCGAAGGTCGCGACCGCGGCAATGCCGGCGAGGAGCCCGACGAACGCGCCGGTGCCGTTGGCGCGCCGGACGGCGATGGCGAGGACGAACACGCCGAGCAGCGAGCCGTAGAAGAACGACCCGAAGCGGTTCACCACCTCGATGAGCGACCCCAGGCCGGTCGCAAACGTCGCGACGGCGCAGGCGAAGAGTCCCCAGAATCCCGTCGCGAGCCGCGACACCCGCAGGTAGTGCGCGTCGGTGCCCTCCGGTCTGATCATGCGCCGGTAGATATCGATGACGGTGGACGTCGCCAGGGAGTTGAGCTCGGCGGCAATGCTCGACATCGCCGCCGCGAAGATCGCGGCGATCATCAGACCGACCAGCCCCATCGGCAATCTCGTCGTCACGAACGTCGGGAAGACGTAGTTGACGTCGGGTGTGGGCGTGTCGCCGGTGACCTGCTTGTATCTGTCGTCGCCGGTCACGTCGCGGACGATCTCCGCCGCGCGCAGGCGGATGCCCTTCACTTCCGCGCCGGCGGCGTCGAATGCCTGCCTGGCGGCGGCCCGCTCGTCTTCGTTCGATGCCGCGAGCGCGGTCGTGGCCTCCCGCCGCTTCTCGAACGCCCGGCTGAAGTCCGCGTCGAGCGCCGCGTACTCCCCGGCGCGCACGCTCTTCCGGACCTTGTCGGCGTGCTCGCGGTTGAACAGCATCGGCGGCTGGTTGAACAGGTAGAAGACGAAGACGAGGACGCCGGTGAGCAGCACCAGCGCCTGCAGCGGGATCTTCACGAACGCGCTCATCAGCAGCGAGTGGCGCCCCTCGTCGACCGACTTGGCCGTGAGATACCGCTGGACCTGGCTCTGGTCGCAGCCGAAGTACGACAGCATCAGGAAGAGGCCGCCGATGAGCCCGGACCAGAATGTATAGGTCTGGTTCAGGTCGAAGCGGAAGTCGACGGCGGTGAGACGTCCGGCCGCCCCCGCGACGTGCAGCGCCTGGCTGATGCCGACCTCGTGCGGCAGGCCGACAATGAGCGCGATCACCGCGGCGACGAGCCCGCCGACGATCACCGCCATCTGCTTGACGTCGGTCCACGTGACCGCCTGCACGCCGCCGAGCATCGTGTAAATCGCCGTCGGCAGGCCGATCGCCAGGATCGTCAGCGTCAGGTTCCAGCCGAGGATGATGGACAGGATGACCGACGGCGCGGCGATGATGACGCCGCACGACAACCCGCGCGACATCAGGAAGAGCACGCTCGCCAGCGTGCGGGTCTTCAGGTCGAACCGCCGCTCGAGATACTCGTACGCGGTGAACACGCGCGCGCGATAGAAGAAGGGCACCAGGGTCACCGACAGGATGACCATCGCAAGGGGCAGCCCGAAGTAGAACTGCACGAAGCGCATGCCGTCGGCATACCCCTGCCCGGTCGCGCCGACCAGAGTGATGGCGCTCAACTGCGTGGCCATCACGGAGAGTCCGACCGCCCACCACGGCAGGCTGCGGTTCGCGAGGAAATAGCCTTCCACCTCGTTGGCCGATTTCGTCCGCTTCAACCCGTCGTACACGATCCAGACGAGGTACGCGGCGACGACGAGCCAGTCGAATGTGCGCATCTGCTGGGCGGTGAGGTCAGGAAGAGAAGACGCGGCCGAACGCCCAGAGGGCGGCGATGACCACCGCCTCGCAGACGATGGCAAGGAGATACACGCGACTCATGCGCCGGTCGGACGCATCGGCCGATGGCATCTGCGGAGTATAACTGACGATGTCGGCGCTCGGGGCTCGGGGTTCGGCGCGACTGACCGGCTAGGCGATGGCTGAACCCAGGCCGTCGTTGGAGCGCGGGGCGCGCAGGCGGGGATGCAACGAGGCGCCGATGATGAAGTCGGCGTGCGCGTCGATGTCGCTCTTGTTCACCTTGATGACGCCCGGCTGCTTCACCACCTTCTCGCCATCCTGGAGCGCGAGCTCGACGCGGTATCGCCCCGGCTTCACCTTGAAGGTGAAGCCGCCGGTGATGCTCGTCGCGACCGTTTGACGTTCGCCGGTCTCGACGTTCACGACGGCCACGGTTCGGCCGGCGACGGCGCTGGTTCCTTCGGGACCGCGAACGGTCCCGCTGATCGTTCCATCCACCTCGAGTGGCTTCGGGCCGACGTCAATCACCGGCACACCTCGACGGCACGCCATCGCCGCCGCCGCGGCAATGGTCAGCGCGACGACCCAGAACGCCAGCGAACGGCGCCACGAATGGAACTGCAGTGCCTTCACATACCCCTCGGCTCTTTATCGGCGGGGTCCCCTGCACCCGCCTGGCTCGTCGCTTGCGGGGCCCCTACGCCCCGCGCCGCTCCTCGGCTCTTTATCGGCGGGGTCCCCTGCACCCCGCCTGGCTCGTC
>MELC01000023.1:0-41402 GCA_001767455.1 Acidobacteria bacterium RIFCSPLOWO2_12_FULL_66_21 | reverse complement strand
GGGGTCCCCTGCACCCCGCCTGGCTCGTCGCTTGCGGGGCCCCTACGCCCCGCGCCGCTCCTCGCAGCCGAGAGTTGCAAGCCGAAGGCCACGGCTGGCCTGAGCGGTTAGATGATCCCTTCAGGGGAAAGTGGTGACGAGGTAGGCGTGTTGTGGAAGATCACTTCGCCCCGCTCGGTGCCGCTCGACGTAGCGGAGCGCTTGCGGGCCCACCACCATGCGCCGAGGGCGCCGCCAATCACACTGGCAAGAATTCCGTAGGTTCGTTTGCTCACTGAGTCCTCCTTTTCGGGAAACTCAGCAAGCGGCGTGCCGAAGTAGCGGGCAGCAGACAGCAGGCAGTGGATCACGCTGTCACGCTGCAGTTTGACAGCTCGACTTACTGCCAGCTGCCTGCTGCCAGCTGCCTGCTCCTACTGTCTACTGATCCCGATCAAGCTCATGAGCCGGAGCGCATTGCGCGACGTCGCGAGACCGTCGCGCAACCGGTAATCGAACCACATCGCACCGTCGTCGTCCACGAGCTCCGTGAAATGGACCAGGCGCGCGGCGCCTTTGAGCGGTTCTTCGCCGGCGAGCGCCAGATCGTGGGTCGTCATCGCGCCGATCGCTCCCGCATCGAGCAGGTGGCCGGCGACGGCGCGCACCGCAATGCCGCGTTCGACGCTGTTGGTGCCCTGGAGGATCTCGTCGAGCAGATACACGAGCACGCGCCCCGGCCGCTCGTGCTCGGAGGCGTCCACGACGCCTTTCAATCGCGCGAGCGCGGCCATGAAGTACGAAAGGCCCAGCTCGAGCGAGTCCTGGACGCGGATACTCGTCTGAAGGTCGGAGGGTGGCATCCGCAGCCGCGACGCGCAGACGCAGCCGCCCGCCTGCGCCATCACGGTATTGAGCCCGACGGCACGAAGCAGCGTGCTCTTGCCCGACATGTTCGAGCCGGTCACGAGCAGCAGCGTTCCTGGCGGACCGACTTCCACGTCGTTCGCCACACGCCGCTCGGCGGGGAGCAACGGGTGGCCGAGCGCGGTTGCCGCCAGAGAGAGCTGCGGGTCGATGTCGGGCATCGCCCAGTCCGGATTGTCGTGTTTGATGCAGGCCAGCGCGGCCAGCGCGTCGATCTCGCCGAGCGCATCCATCCAGTCGCGCACGTGGCGGCCGGCGCGCGCGCGCCACCGGTCGAGCGCGAACAGCCAGTGGAAATCCCATAACGTGAGCGCCTGGACGGGAAAGTGCAGCAGCGCGGCGCTGTATCTGAACGCCGCGAAGCTCAGGATCGTATTGAGCCGCGCCATGCAGAGCGGAGCGGCTCGCCCCTCCGCGCCGAGGCGCTCGCGAATCGCACCGAGCGGCGGCGCGTCGAATGGTTCCCCGGTCGCGTGCCGGAAGAGGTGGGCGTATCGCGAGAGCCCGTACTGTCCCACGCCCGCGCGATCGAACTCGTGCGCGATCGTCTTCGACGTCACGAACGACAGCACGATGCCGATCGTCAGCGGGATGAGCCAGACGGCGGCGTCCATCACGTCAGCGAAGAACAGCGCCAGCAGGATACAGGTGGTCAGCGGTAGGACGATCGCCAGCACCTGGAGCGCCACACGGCTTCGTGGAAACGGGTTCGGGCCCTCGGCCCACTCGAGGAATGGGTCGATCTCGGCGCGGCGGATGTCGCCGGCGAGGACGCCGTGCGCGGCAAGCCGCTCGCGCCACTCGTGCCTGGCCGCGAGCTCGAGCACCGCCCCCTGACGTTCGAGGATCTCGGCGGGAGGGGCCGGCCCGACAAGCCAGCGCGCGAGCGTGCCCCTGCCCTGCGGCGTGGCGGCGGGACCCAGGAACTGGAAGAGCGACGCGCGGCCGAACAGATCGAGATCCAGCGCGTACGGATGATGCGGAAGATCGATGGATGGAGGGGCCTCAGCGGGCGGCAGCGCGTCCCACCGGCGCTCCGTGCGCGCGAGCGCCCGCTCGTTCACGAGCCGCAGCGCGTCGAACCACGCCGCGCGGTCTTCAATGCGCGCGTGCCAGACGACGAGCCCGCCATACGCGAGGAGCAGCACGATCCCCGCCGCGACGGCGGGCAACCCGCCGTGCGCGACGTGGGCGAGGCCCCAGACGAGCGCGGCGAGCCCCGGCAGAATGGTCGCAAGGCGCAGCCACGACACGAGCCGCGACCGCCGCCGCTCTGCGTCGCCATGAGCCCCGTGCCGTGCGGCGCGCTCGGCGTATGTCGAAGTCATACGCCGCGTTTCCGCGCGTCGATATTCAGACGCCAGTAGTCGAGCGTCCACGGCGGATCGTCGGCGGCCGCGCGCCCCGCCAGCTCCGCGACGAACCCGTCGCGTTCCCGCGGAGGCAACTTGTCGACGTGATGCCGGACGCACACCGTGGAGATGAACTCGGCGAACGCAACCGCGTCAGGGAGGCTCGTCGGCGCGGCCTCCAGTGAGACCTTGATATCGACGAACCCTATCCGCGCGAGCCGCGCCTCGGTCTCGCTCACGCCCGCAAAGCGCCAGGGATCCCTCCAGTCGGGAAACCAGCGCGAGAAACGCCCGTCGCGCATCAGCGCATGGGTCCGCTCGAGCAGCCGCTGGAGGTTCGGCCCGCCGCCGCATTGCGACACCAGGCGCGCGCCCGGCTTCAGGACGCGATAGACCTCGCCGAACAGCCCTTCGTGATCGGGAATCCAGTGGAAGGTGGCCGTGCTGAAGACCGCATCGAAGATGCCCGCCCGGAGCGGCAGCGCCACGCCTTCGCCCCGCACGTATGCCGCGGCTCTTCCCTCGTCCGCTCGCGACGAAGACCGCGGCCGGGCCTGCGAAAGCATCGCGGCGGACCGGTCCAGCCCGACGACGGTTATTCCCGGCCGGCTGGCGATCTCGGCCGTCAAACGTCCTGTGCCGCACCCGAGGTCGAGGACGCGCTCACCGGGCGCCGCGGCGAGCCGCGCGGCCACCCGGCGTCCCCATCCCACCTGCGGGTCGGACAGCCGGTGGTAGCGCGCGGCATCCCAGTCAGCCATTGATTCAGTGTACAGTCCGCTTCTCGGAAACGGAGCCATTATGCGCGTTTTCACGCTGTCGCTTGCCGCATTCGCCGCGGTCGCTCTCGGGCCGATGCAGGCGCCCGCGCCGAAAAGCGTGAGCCTGGCGGATATCCCCTGGCTCGAGGCGGAAGCCGCGCTCCGCTCCGACACGGTGGTCCTGATTCCGCTCGGGTCCGCCGCCATCGAGCATGGCCCTCACCTGAAGCTGGGAACCGATGCGATCCTCGCGGAGTACCTCACGCGGCGGGTCATGGATCGCACGCTGGTTGCTGTCGCGCCCGCGCTCCCGTATCATTTCGAACCCGCGTTCGAGGAGTACCCGGGCAACGCGACTCTCTCCCTCGACACCGCGAGATCGCTGACCGTGGACGTCGCGCGGAGCCTGTCGCGATTCGGGCCGCGCCGTTTCTACGTGCTCAACGCCGGAACGACGACGACCGCCGGCCTTGACGCGGCGGTCGCGTCGCTCGCCGCCGACGGCATCCTGCTCGGCTACACGAACATCCAGCAGCAGCTCAACGTGCTCTCGGCGAGGGTCCGCCGCCAGGAGGGAGGCGCGCACGCCGACGAAGTCGAAACCTCGATGATGCTGTACGTGGACCCCGCGTCCGTGGACATGACGCGCGCGGCGAAGGATTTCTCGCCGCCGGCCGCCGAGCTGCGCCTCACACGCAACCCGCGCGCTCGAGGGATCTTCTCTGCGAGCGGCGTCTGGGGGGATCCCTCGCTGGCGACCGCGGCCAAAGGCCGCGTCGTCGTCGAGGGGCTCGTGGACGCGATCGTCTCCGACATCGACGCGCTGCGCCAGGCCACTCCGCCGGCGCCCGGAACACGACCGGCAACGGCGCCGCGCTTCCGGCCGGCCGGATCGCCTGGAGGCGTCGACTTCGCGTCCGGCTGCACGCCTCAGGACCTGCGCGCCATCCTCCAGATCGGTGACGCGTATGCCGTGCACTGGTCCAACTACGACGCGGAAAAGCTCGCGGCGCTCTGGTCGGAGGAGGGCGACATCGTCCATCCCGACGAGACGATCGAGCGGACGCGCGATACGATCAGGCAGAATCGGATGGACATGTTCAATCGCCGGGAGTACCGATCGTCGAAGCACCCGCTCACACTGCGGGCGGTCCGCTGCGTCACGGGAGACGTCGCTGTGGCCGATGGCAAATGGGAGCTGCGCGGCGTCAACGATCCCGGCGGAAAGCCTCTGCCCACCTACGAAGGACAGTGCACGCTGGTCCTGCACAAGGCAGGCAACTGGCTGATCGAGGCCTATCGCTACACGATCAAGCCGACCGCGACACCGCTGCCCACATGGTTGAAGCGTCCCGGCTGGCCTGGTAAATGACGCGAGCGTTCTCGCTCGACCACAAGGTGATCCCTGATTTGCATTCCTACTTCGTCGCCGTCCAGATCATTACCGCGATCTGCGCGAGCATGGCGACAAAGAGCGCTATCGTCGCCCACGTCAGCGCCATCGTCCACCGCGCCGTCGACATGGCCCACCGCGACATAACCTCCGTGTTCTGATTGCTCGCGTCTGTCAGGCGATCGATGCTCTCGCGGAGGCCGTCACTGGATGACTTCAGCACCTTCGCGCTTTCGAGCTGCACGACTGCGTTGAGCTCCGCCGCTCGACGCGTGAAGCCTTCCAGCTTGTAGTCGTGGCCGATCACCGACATGTTCGCGAACGCCTGCTCCACCGTTGGAATGCCGCTATCTGCGCCCATTTCCCCTCCACGAGATATGCGGTTCGCCGCCGAGACAGCCAGGTGACTCCACGAGGATGTCCTATTGAATGACATTCGAGAATGATGCCGTTCTGACTCTGGCAGATTTGCAGACGCAAGCAAAGCACTCCTGCGGCCCGGCAGGGCCAAGTTCCGTCACCACTATCGCGTTCACCCATGCGGTTGTGACTGCTCCCTGACCGATCCGGCGCCACCTGGTCCAAACCACAAATCCGCTTCGTGCCGGTTGTGGGCCGCGCAGCGGAGCTGAAGATTCCCCTCGGTAGTCTCTCCACCGTCGGCGAACGGAACGAGGTGGTGGATCTGCAGCAAGCCTCGCTCGGTGCACCGCCCTTCCGTGCCGACAAATGCGCAGCGGCCACGGTCACGCCTCCACACCGCACGCTTCACCGCTGACGGAATGTGCCGCGAGCGCGGGTCCGATTGGCGCTCACGCTGCGGCCTCGCGGTCGCGGCCAGCCTGCTCCTCTCGAGATCCTCCACGAGGAGCTTCAGGGCGCGCTCGAAGATCGCGGCCACGTCCCCCGTCGGTACGCTGTGCCGCAGGAGGTCCTGCGCGCGGCGCAGCGTGCCATGGCCCTCGCGAGACAGCGTGAACTGCACCTTGTACATCTCAGGCGCCAGCGGCTGGACGACAAACCGTGGCGTCGTCGGTTGGCGCGCAGGCAGGATGGTAGTAGTCCCGCACATCATGGCCGCGCGGCCTGTGGGCTCCTGCTCAGCGAGTAAGACAGGTGCCGACGTCGCTCGCGCCGGCAGTTTACGAACGACCGAGGGCACAGGCGGCTGCGGACGAACGCGCGCCACGAGCTGCTCCACGTCGCGCTTGCTCTTGTGCGCCGCGGCATCGAGGAGTTCGCTGCAGTTCGCCGGTGTCAGGACGGGCGCAAGCAGATAGACAGATGTCAGTGTCAGCGAACCGGCAACGAGGCGCTCCAGGATTGCAGGATGACACCGCGCGGTGCGGGCGGCCTGGATCCTCGCGTACGCGGCGCTCTCCGAGAGGTGCAGGATCTGCGTGCAATACGTGAACAACGACGAGCACCCGGCGCCGAGGTACAACCGCCGTCCATCGACCTCGGCGAGCGCAGCAATCAACTCTGCGGTTGCAGCGCGCTCGGTGCCTGCGAGCACCACGACTCGCGACAGAAGATCCGCGTCAGACAAAGTTGTGAAGAGAGACAGTGTCGTCATGTACCTTTGTAACATCGTCGTTTTCGATCGCTCTATGAAGGACGACGACGAACGATCGAGCGGGTAGGAATGATTTTCGGCGTGGGCACGCCAGAAATCAGCGCTGGCATGCGCCCAACGCGCGCGAAGCGGCATCCACGCGCGAGTCGACAGGTGCCGCGGCGATCGTCGGGAAACCTGTCAAGTACTTTCTTGGCGAATGCACAACTTTATTCGCGGTCGTAGCTGCGCCCGGATGTCGACTCGATCGGGCGGCGCGCACGATTCGCATGATACGAACGTCCGCATGTTGTCGTGGAACTCCGTCCGGACGGAGCTCGACGTGGCACAACACTCGTGCCCGGCCGCTGCAGGCCGCTCGAGCGCGGAGCACCCGCGGAGGCGGCCCTGAGGGGCTGCGCGACGTCCGCCACCGGTTCGAGGCTGGCACAGCATTCGTGCCGCCCGGCGCGAGCGGACTGCACTACTCACGACCGGGGTAGTGGGCTCCGAGTCCACTGCCATGCCGTCACTTGCAGCTCGCCGCCCGGTCGCGCTAACGTGAGCGATCAGTCCGCGTTGTCAACAGTCGTCGATGCGGCTCGTGCAAGTCGGGATGTCGGATGAGCGTCGATTGGCCCAACGCGTCTTCCTCGAGGAGATGTCATGGCTCCGAAGGCGGGCTCACCAACCGTCACCGCGTTTCTCGCCAAGCTGCCGGCGGACCGCCGCCGGGAAGTCGAGCGGGTGCGCGACGTGATCCGCCGGAACCTCCCGGACGGGTACGAGGAGGTCATCAGCGGCAACAAGCTCGTGTACCAGGTCCCGCTGAAGCGCTATCCCGACACCTACAACGGCCAGCCGCTGTGGTACGCGGCGCTCGCGTCGCAAAAGACGGGCTTGTCGCTGCACCTGATGCCCGTTTACGGTGACCGTGCGCTCGCCGGCCGTCTGAAGGATGCCTTCGGGACCGCGGGAAAGAAACTCGACATGGGGAAAGCGTGCATCCGCTTCAAGACCGCGGACGATCTGGCGCTGGATGCGATCGGCGAGATCGTCCGGAGCCTGCCGGTGGATCGCTGGGTGGCGATCGCGCAGGCAGCACGCCGGCGATAGAGGGCGCGACCACTTGGCCGCAGCGGAACGGAGGCGGAAGGACGTGCTTGTGCGAGCCATCATCCTGCTGATGTCAGCCGCGACGTGGTCGCTGGCCACGGCCGACGATCAGCGGGCACCCACGCCGCCAGAACCAACGGAGGCAGAGATCCGGCTCGCTGAGGGGCCATTCGCGGCGCTCGCAGGCGCGGCGCTCGGCGCGCCCCGCACGTTCGAGAACGACATCGACAGCACGGAGTGTTTTCCGGTGCGGGCGTCCGGCCGCGTGCTGGCCTGGATCCACCGGGCGCACCGCGCCGCATCGCGGCTGTTCGTCGAACCGTGCGAGCCGTATGCGACGACGGCCATCGTGTCGCGCGGCGCCACGTACGGAGGGGCGAGCCAGTGGTGGTTCGAGGCGACGCTGGCGGGCCCTGCCTCCGAGCCGCAGCTCGCGCTGCGGCGGCTCGATTTGCCTGGCTGGAACTGGCTCTCGAACCCGTCCTTCTGCGGTGAGCGGATCGCGTTCTGGGCCTTCGGCCGTGAAGATGGGGACGCCTATCCCGAGCTGAGGGTCCGGGTGGCTGATGTGACGACCGGACGCGTGCTCGCGGCCAGCTCGCTGGGCCGGGCGATGATCGAGACCGACAATCGCAGTTGCCTCGCACGGCCGGTGTGGAATGCGGGATGCCGATCCGTCGTCTTCGATGCCACCGTGCACGACAGGGGATCGGTCAGGCTCGACGTGCGTTGACGTGCCGCTGAATCGACTTCGCAGCTCGCAGCTCGCAGCTCGCAACCCGCAACTCTCAGCCCGCTTCACCGCGCCATTCCACGGGCCACGAGCCACACGCGACGAGCTGCGAACTCCGAGCTGCGAGCCACGAGCCACGAGCCACGAGCCACGAAGGTTGGCTCAGAACACGCCCGGACAAACCCTCCATCTGACCTGCTGCTGGTACGCGCGGTAGCGCAGGTCGCGCGCGAGCGTCTGTTCCTCGCAGACCGCGCGCGAGAGGAGCGCGGCATCCGCCGCAAGCAGGGCGGCGATGTTCCACAATCCCGGATTCGCGGCCAGGAACGCCACGTGCGTGACGAGATAGCCCATGTAGATCGGGTGGCGGACGAAACCGTAGATGCCCGACGACACGATGCCGCGGTTGGCGGGCATGAGCCCGAAGCTGCGCCCGAGCGTGAGCTTGCCGGCGATGACGACGGCCAGGCCGGCAATCGACAGGCAGGCGGTCAGCGTCTCAGGGGCGAGTGCGGTCATGTGGCCGGGGCGCAGCAGCGGCGGGCCGAGCATGGAGACGGCGGTGAGAATGCGCGCCCGCGTGCTGCGGTCGACGGCGGCGGCCGATCGGCGCATGATCGTGAGCGCGACGACCAGCACCTCGCTCACGAGGAGCAGCAGGCCGGTCACGCGTCCCGTCGCGACGAAGTCCGAGCCGAACCGGATGGCCATCATCGAGAAAAGCACGATGACCACGGCGCGCGCGGCAATGTCGCTGAGCCGCTCCGCGTCGACGCGCCACGTCTCGCGTCCCCGCCACGGCTGCGTGAGCTCGATGCCAAAACTGGCGACGGCCGCCCGCTTCATGACGGCGCCCCCTGCGACTCCGCCTCTTCGAGGAAGTAGCTCGCGCAGGCCGCGTCGAGCAGGTCGCGCGTGATGACCGGCTCACGCTCCTGGTAGCGGCACATGTCCACCACTTGCTCGATGAGATCCCGCGGATGGCAGGCGCGCATCTGGAGCCGCCTGGGCTGGTAGTACTTGCGATTCAGGTACTCCACCATCACGGGATCGAAAGGCAGGCCTCGCTTCCGGCAGTTCAGCTCGAAGATGCGGCAGTACTCCTCGACCGTCGGGTTCTTCGCGACGATCTTGTACGGAATGCGGCGCAGGAACGCTTCGTCGGCGAGCGAGGCCGGTTCGAGGTTGGTCGCAAACACGATCAGGACGTTGAACGGCACCTCGAACTTGCGGCCGGTGTGCAGCGTCAGGAAATCGACCCGGCTCTCGAGCGGGACGATCCACCGGTTCAGCAGGTCCCTCGGCGGGATCCGCTGCCGCCCGAAGTCGTCCACGACGAAGACGCCGCCGTTGGCCTTCAACTGGATCGGCGCCTCGTAGAACTTCGCGATCGGGTTGAAGGTCAGGTCGAGCATCTCGAGGGTCAGCTCGCCGCCGACCACCACGATCGGACGCCGGATCGACTGCCAGCGCCGGTCGTGCACCGCGCTCGCGATGACGCTGCCGCCGGCGGCGTCCGATCCCGTGCGCTGGTGGCTCACCGGGTCGTACATCGTGATGATCTGGCCGTCCACGTCGATCGCGTGCGGCATGTGGATGTCGTCGCCGATCGCGTGTCCGATTCCCTCCGCGATGACGGTCTTGCCGTTGCCCGGCGCTCCGTAGAGGAACAGCGATTTCCCCGAATTCACGGCCGGCCCGAGCTGATCGAGCATGGGCTTGTTGACCACGAGGTGTTCGAACCCCCTCGCCAGGCGGGTGCGGTCCAGGTACGGCCGGGCCGACATGCACGCGCGCACGTAGGCGTTGTACTGCGCCAGAGGCACCGGCGCCGGACCGATGTAGCGGCAGACGTCCAGGAACTGCGTCGCCCGATCCCGCCCGAGGTCCGTCAGCGCGTACCGATAACCGGCGGTGCCGGCTCCGGTCGCGCCGCGCACTTCAACGAGCTTCTCGACGCGCGCGTGCTGCACCAGCGCCTCGAGGACCGCGTACGGCAGTCGCAGCCGATCCGCCAGACCCGTGCCGCTCGCCTCTCCCGCGATCAGCGTCTTCAGCAGCAGTTGCGCGAGCGTGTCGGGATGAAGGCCGGACTCCTCGATGGTGGACGGCGGCGGCGGCGGCGCGGGATGCGTCCGGACGGCCGCCGACGGCGCGGTCGCAACGGCGGAAATCATGAACGCAACTCCTCGAGATCGCTGGCGACCGCCGGAATGGCGGCTGCAACGCCGCGCCCGGGCCGCAGCGCGGGCGCGGGCACGACGCTCTGGAACTCGATGCGATGCCCGATGGCGGTCCGCGACCGTTCCAGCGCGCCGACCGGAAGTTCGAGCACGCCGGCCGTTCCGCGGCGCGGCAGCCGGATCCGCCAGGGCTTGAGCCGGAACACGCAGTCGATGACGACACCCCGCTGGTCGAGCGCGATGACATCGATCGCGAAGCGCATGCCCCACGTGTGCACGCCGCGGCTCGGCACGATCCAGAGCGCCTCACCCGCGTCGAGCGCGGCGCGCGTCAGCAGGCCGACGGCGCGCGTCGCGCGCGTGGCCGCCACGCCGACCCGGTCGGCGACGACCTCCCCCGTGTCCACGTTCCGGGCGATGAGGGGCATTACTTCTTCATCCCTTCAATCATCGGGAAGAGCACCGTGACGAACTTGATCGCCGCCGGTCCGATGGTGACGACCCAGATCGCGGGGAAGATGCAGAACACCAGCGGGAACACCATCTTGACGCCGGTCTTCGCCGCCGCTTCCTCGGCGCGCTGCCGGCGCTTGGTCCGCAGCGTCTCCGAATACACGCGCAGCGACTGCGCAACGCTGGTGCCGAACTTGTCGGTCTGAATCAGCATCGTGACGAGCGAGCTGAGGTCGTCCACGCCGGTGCGGTCGGCGAGATTGCGCAGCGCCTCGGCGCGCGGCTTGCCCGCGCGCAGCTCGAGGTTGATGAGCCGCAGCTCGTCCGAGAGCGCCGGGTACGCGAACGCCAGCTCGCTGCCGACGCGCGTGAGGGCCTGGTCCAGGCCGAGCCCCGCTTCGACGCTGACCACGAGCAGATCGAGCGCGTCGGCCAGGGCGAGGCGGATCTGATGGGCGCGCCGCTTCGCCAGGCGGGCCAGCGCCATGCCGGGCAGGACGTATCCCATCGCCAGGCCCGCGAGCGCCACCGTCATGTTCGGCCGCGCGACGATCCCCGACGAGAAGAACACGAACAAGGCCAGCGCGAACATCACGCGGATGCCGAAGAAGATCGTCAGTGCCTCGGTGCGGCGGTACCCGGCCTGCACGAGCCGCAGCCGGAGGGACCCCATCTCCTTCGGCGAATGCGGCGCCTTTTCGCCAATCCTCTTGAACAGGCCAATCAGGCTCTGCAGCCGGGGTCTGCCGTCCTCCTCGGGCGCGCGGCCGAGCGTCAGCTCCTCGATCCGGCGGTCGATGGCCGCGCCGCGCCTGGGCATCAGCGCGACGGCCGCGGCCGCCACGACGAGCGAGCCGAACACGAACGCCAGAAGCGGCAGCAGCATCACCACGCTACACCTCGATCTTGACGACGCGCTTGATCCACAGGAACCCGAGCGTCTGCATGACGAGCGCGGTCACCAGCAGCATCTGTCCCATGCGCTCGCGAAACAGCATGTTCATGTGGTCCGGGTTGATGAACGACAGCGCGATGGCGAGCACGGCCGGCAGCGCCAGGAGCACGTAGCCCGTCATTCGTCCGTGGGCGGTATAGACCCGAACCTGCCGCAGGATCTTGAAGCGCTCCCGCACAACGTGCGCGAGGTTCTCGAGGATCTCCGAGAGGTTGCCGCCCGTCTCGCGCTGGATGAGCACCGCGGTCGCGAAGAAGCGGACATCCAGCAGCGGCACGCGCGCCGTCAGGTTCTCCAGCGCGTCCTTCAGGGGCAGCCCGAAGTTCTGCTCGTCGAAGGTCTTCCGGAACTCGGGGCCCACCGGCTCGGGCAGCTCGTCGGCCACCATCTTCAGTCCGGTGGCGAAGGCGTGCCCGGCTTTCAGCGCGCGCGAGATGAGGTCGAGCCCTTCGGGGAACTGCTCCTCGAAGGCGCGCATCCGGCGCGTCCGCTTGAAGCGCAGGACCATGAAGGGGATCGCGAACCCCGCGGCGGCGCCGAACGGCAGCGACCACGGTGCCCGGGTGGCCGCGCCGGCCACGAGCATCATCGCGATCGCGCAGCCGAGTCCCGCCAGCAGCATGCCGCTGATCGTCGCCTTCGTGCCGGACTGCTCGATCCAGCGGCCGAGCGCGGACCCGCGCGTCGTGTCGCCGACGATGCGGTCGAGGGCGGGCATGGGCCCGACCTTCTGTGCCTTGACGAGCTTCTTCTGCGTCTTGTCCGGCTCGTCGATCGGCGCCGACAACTCCGCCAGCCGTCCTTCGAGCCGGCGCTGCGCCATCGCCCCCGGCACTTTGTTGATCGCGGCGAAGGCGCCGAGCACGAGGCCGGCGCCGAGCACGAACGCGAGAAACACCAGGACCAGCATCACCTGACCTCCGTGATCCCCTCGAACATGTCGGGCGGAAGGTGGATGCCCGAGGCCTTCAGGCGCTCGCAGGCCTTCGGCCGCACGCCCGTCGCGCGGAACCGGCCGATCACCTTGCCGTCCTGCGTCACGCCGAGCTTCTCGAAGAGGAAGATCTCCTGCATGGTGATCACGTCCCCCTCCATCCCCGTGATCTCCGAGATGCTCGTGACCTTGCGCGTGCCGTCGCTCATGCGCGACTGCTGGATGACCACGTGGATGGCCGCGGCAATCTGCTGGCGCATGGCGCGCTCCGGCAGGTTGGTCGCCCCCATCGCGATCATCGTCTCGATTCTCGACAGCGCGTCGCGCGGCGTGTTGGCGTGGACGGTCGTCAGCGACCCGTCGTGCCCCGTGTTCATCGCCTGGAGCATGTCGAGCGCTTCCTCGCCGCGCACTTCGCCGACGACGATGCGGTCCGGCCGCATGCGGAGGGCGTTGATCAGGAGCTGCCGCTGACGGATGGCGCCTTTCCCTTCGACGTTCGGCGGGCGCGTCTCGAGCCGCGCGGTGTGCTCCTGGTGGAGCTGCAGCTCGGCGGCGTCTTCGATGGTGACAATCCGCTCCCGCTCCGAGATGAACGACGACAGCACGTTGAGCAGCGTCGTCTTGCCGGCGCCGGTGCCGCCGCTGATCAGGATGTTCAGCCGCGCGCGCACGCAGTGCTCGAGGAACTCCAGCATCTGGCGCGTCAGCGATCGGATGGTGACCAGATCCTCGGCCTTGAGGCGTTCGGCCGGGAAGCGGCGAATCGAGAGCAGCGGGCCGTCCACCGCGAGCGGCGGGATGATCGCGTTCACGCGGGATCCGTCGGCGAGCCGCGCGTCGACCATCGGCGAGCTGTCGTCCACGCGGCGCCCGACGCCGCTGACGATCCGGTCGATCACGCGCATCAGGTGCTTGTCGTCCTGGAACGTCGTCGGCAGCCGCTCGAGCTTGCCGGCGCGCTCGACGTAGACCTGCTTGTGCGTGTTCACCAGGATGTCGCTGATCGTCGGGTCGCGCAGCAGCGGCTCGAGGGGACCGAGCCCGAAGACCTCGTCGATGACGTCGCCGAGGATCCCCTCGCGCTCCGTCATGCTGAGCGGCATCCCCTCTTCCGCGATCAGATCGAACAGCAGCGTCCGGATTTCCGCTTCCGCGCGCGACCGCTCGGCCGAGGCGAGCGCCTCGAGGTTCAGGCGGTTGAGGAGCTTGCGGTGGACGTTGGCCTTCAGCTCGAGGTACTGCGGCCGCGGCGCTTCCACGCGCGGACGCGCCGCCGAGGCTGGCGATGTCGGCTGCGGCTGCGGGATATTGAGCGACAGAGTCATGAGGATTGGCCCGAATCAGAGGATGCCCAGGAATGCCTTGCGCTTCTCCGGCTCGGGCTTCGCGTCGTCCTGGAGGCCGAGCAGGTGGCGCGTGAAGCTGCCGAACTGCGCCGAGATCTCCGAGTGGTTCGTCAACGCGAGCGGCACCCCGGAGTTGAGCGCCGTCGATACGGTCCGGTAATCGCTCGGGAACGCGTGATGGATCCCGTAGCCGAGCGCCGTCTCGATCTGCTTCGGCGCGATGAGGTGCTGATCGGACACGCGGTTCAGCAGGATCTTGACGCGTTCGCTGCCGGCCCCCAGCTGGCGGACGCGATCGACCAGGCGCTGCGCGTTGCGGATCGACGGCACGTCGGGGTTGGTGACAAGGAAGATCGTGTCCGCCGCGTACAGCGCGGAGACGGCGCACGCGTTGATCATGTTGCCGGCGTCGATGACGATGTAGTCGTAGAGGCGCGACAGCACGCGCAGCAGCTCCTCGATCGCGCTGGCGTCCTGCGCGTTGGGTCGATCGAACTGTTCGGACGCCGCGAGGATGTCGAGACCCGACTTGTGACGGGCCATCAGCTCGCGGAGGAAGTCCCTGTCCAGCCGGTGCAGGTTCTCGATCGCGTCCAGCACCGTGAAGCGCGGCCGCACGCCGAGGAAGAGCGCCACTTCGCCGAGGCACGGCTTCAAGTCGATGATGGCGGTTGGCCGCTTCGTCAGCCGCGCCAGTTCGACGGCGCAGTTGACCGACACCGTCGTCGTTCCCGCGCCCCCCTTGGCGCCGAGAAAGACATGCGTCACGCACGGCTGACGCGCGCCGGCCGTCGCCGCCTCGCGGCGAGCGCCCGCGCGCCGCACCGCGCCCTGGAACGAGTCCTCCATCGCGCGCGACGCCTGCGACGCGCCGCCGGGAACCCAGGGAAAGAACTCGTTGGCGCCCGCGCGCATCGCCTGGAGAATCAAGTCGGGTTCGGCCGTCGCGGCAATGGCGAAGATGGCGACCGACGGCTGCGTCACGCGCAGCCGTTCGATCGCCGCCATGCCGGTCGACACGTCTCCGCGTATGTCGACGACCACCAGATCCGGTCCGGGGCCCTCGGTGGCGACCCGGGCCCCTTCCACGATACCGACCGGGACGCCGCACGCGCGCAGCATCTGGGCGACCTGCCGCTTGAATTCGTCGTCGTGCGTGATGATCGATGCTGCTAGTTGGGCCATGTCGTCGCTAGTCGTTAGTCGATAGTCAAAGCCGGTCCACAGGTCACCGTCGCTACTTCACCAGGCGGATCGCCAGCGGGAACGCGCCCGAAGGCGCGGCTTCCGCCGACGAATCGTAGATGCCGCCGATCGGGATGATCCGCCCGTAGAGGCCGTTGCCGTCGACGTGATCCAGGAAGAAGCCGATCCAGTTCGCGAGGACCAGGTCGGCCGTGCGGCCGTTGCGCTTGCCGCTGTCATAGACGATCGGGTCGTAGAGCGGAATCGGGAACACGCGTGGGCTGCGGCTGCCGCATGTCGAACAGCTTCCGTTGCTGCCCTTGACCGTCTTCGTCCCCTCGTCCCAGTACGCGCCGGGGTCTTTTGCAATCAGTTCCTCGGCGCCCGAGATGGTCGGGCCCGTCATGGCGCCGGGTTCCGACACCAGCGGGTCGCCGAAGTGCATGATGGTCGTGTTGCAATTCGCGATGTTCCAGTCGTACGCGGCGCCGCCCGTGAGCCCGCCGATCGCGATCGAGAAGTAGAAGCTCACCGTGATGTTGTTGCCCGTGCTCGCGCGGATCATCAGGGGCTGACCGCGTTCGGATTCCTGGTTGTAGCCGGTGTAGCCGCTCTGGGTCGCCGGCACGTAGATGTCGGGGTTGGCGAGCGGCACTCCCTTGTTGTCGTACGCGTCGTACGTGTCGTCGCCGTCCCATGGGGCCGTCTGCTTCTCGATCCACTTGTCGGGAATCGTGAAGGGCTTCACGCACGTCATCGCGTTGGCGGGCGCCGCCTCGGCGGTCGCGGTCGCCGCGATGTCGGCCGTGGACACGCCGAAGTACCGCGCGACGAGCGTCGAGACGGGATTGCCGTGATCGGCGCGCCGATACACGGTCACCCTCACCCGGTTCATCTGGCCGTTCGGGCCGTAGAGGAACTCGACGTCCGCGGGGCCCACCGCCACGTTGCCGCCCATCACCTGGTTCGCGGTCGCGGCGGCGACGGCGCTCGTCACGGCGGGACCGCCGGCGGAATGATCCGTGAAGCTGTCGTAGACGAGCGCCGTGGCGCCGGCGAGCGCGCCGGCGTCGGCGGAGTTCTGCGCCTGGCTGCGGGCGGTCATCAACATGCCGACGTCGATGGCGAGCATGCTCGCGCTGAGCATCGCCATCATCCCGAGGCCGACGAAGACCAGGCTCATGCCCGACTGGTCGCGGCGAAGGCGGGTGATTCTGTCCATCGCTATCCTCCCCACGTGACCTTAGTGGCGGGGCGAGGGCGCTTGGTCGTTCCGGCCCGGACCTTTGGCTTTGTCATTGCTGCCCCCTTTCGCCTTCTCGATCTCCGCCTGGTAGGCTGCCTGCGCCTGCTTCAGACGCGCCGCCGCATCGTCGAGCGCGCGCTGCCGCTTCTGGTCCTCTTCGGCCTTCTTTCGGGAGGCCTCCGCGTTCTTCTTCGCCGCGTCAGCCTCGCGCCTGGCGCGCTCCTGCTCGAGCTTCGCGCTCTGCTTGCGCTGCTGCTCGTCCTTCTTCGCCTGCTCCGCACGGCGTTTCGCTTCGGCCTTGTCGGCAGCCTTCTGGCGCTCCGCTTCGCGCTTCTGCGCGTCGATCTCCTGTTTCGTCGGCTTGACGGGAACGGGAGCCGCGACCGGGGCCGCCGGCTGCGGCGCGGGCTGCGTGGCCGAGGCGGCCGGCACGCTCGCGGCGCCGGAAATCGGGCGCGAGTCGATGACCGCGGCCGGTGGCTGCGAGGGGGTCTGCGCGGGAGCCTGCGCCGCGGCGGCCGGCGACGCCGGAGCAGCCGGCTGCGGGGCCGCTGCGGTTCCGCCGCTCGGCTTGGCCGCCGGGTAGCGCGGCGACCCGACGTACGGCGCGGGCTGCGCGATGGCGGACGACGGCTTCCCCAGGAACGGTTCGACGAGCGACGGCAGCCCTTCGGACACGCCCGTCGAATCGCGCCGCACGATTTGCGGCGTGACCATCACGATGAGCTCCGTCTGGTCCTTCTGGTAGGCGCGGCTGCGGAACAGCAGGCCGAGCACCGGGATATCGCCGATGCCGGGCACCTTGCGCATCGACGACAGCGCGGTGTTGTTCATCAGGCCGGCGATGGCGAACGTCTGCCCGTCGCGGATCTCGATTTCAGTCGAGGCGCGGCGCGACGTCAGCGCGGGAATGCGGAAGCCCTCGATGACGACGGCGTTGTTGAAATCGAGCGAGCTGACTTCCGGCGCAATCTTCAGGTTGATGAGGTCGCCGCCGAGGACCGTCGGCGTGAACGACAGGCGGACGCCATATTCCTTGAACTGAATCGTGAACGACCCGAAGTTGCCCTGCGGCACCGGGTACGGGAACTCGCCGCCGGCGAGGAAGCTGGCTTCCTTCCCGTTGAGCGCGATCAGGTTCGGCTCGGCGAGGCTCTGGAACACTCCCTTGCCCTGAAGCGCCTTCATCACCGCGCCGAGCTTGTTCTTCGCGTCGAACAGGAACAGGTTGAGGTAATCGCTGAACACCAGCGTGTCGCCGAGTGCCGCGCTCGGATGGTTCTTGTCGAAGACGGGCGCCGCGAACTGCTGCGTCGTCGTCCGCGCGAACTGGTTCTTGTAGCCGTCGGAGAACAGCGATGCGCCGACTTCCTGGAGCGCGTTGCGGCTGACCTCGGCGAACCGCACGCGCAGCATGACCTGGTTCGACGCGACGCCTTCCTGCTGCTTCAGCAGGTTGACGACGTTCTCTTTCTTCTCGACGTAGCCGGAGGCGACATCGGCGGCCTTCTCGATCACGTACTTGCTCGAGACGATCCCCGAGAGGATCACGTCCTTGCCGCTGCCGGTCACCGTCACCGACTCGCCCGGAAAGAGCTGCTTCATGTGGTCCACGAGGGCGCTGAGGTCTCGGCGGACGTTCACCTCGTAGGACGTGATCGCGCCGGCGCGGTCCCAGACGAACAACGAGATTGTTCCGGGCTGCTTGCCGTGGATCAGCAGCTGCGTCGGCGTGGTCACCATCGCGTCGGCGATGTCCGGAACGGTCAGGGACACGCGCGTGATCGTGGATCCGACATTCAAGATCGTCGAGCGGCCGACGAGCAGGTCGATGTCCGTCGGCTTGTCCGCCGGGCGCGCGGCCGGCGCGGGCGACCCGGCGAATGCCGGCTGCTGCCGCGCTTCGGGCGCCGCGACGAGAATCACGATGATGAAGGCGGCGACCGCCGGGAGAAATGCCTGTGCGCGGGGTTTCATGGGATCTCCTCTACTTCCGGCTAACGGATGACTTCGGCCGCGCGCTTGTCGCCACGGATCATTTCGACGGTGGGCTGTGGCGGCGGCACGGGCGCGGTCTGGGTCACCGGCGGCGCGGCGCGGCGACGGCCCGACGAGGCCACCTGGCGCACCGGCACGGCGGGCGCGGCGCCCATCAGGCCGGCGGTCCTGATCCCCGGCGTCTCCGGCGCGCCCTGGTCCATCGGGTTGCGCAGCGCGAGCTGGATCTTGCCTTCCGTGCTGGCGAGAGCGAGCCGCTCCGACTGTTCGGGGGTGACCAGCAGCGTGACGACCGTCACCTGCACGGGCTTGTTCTTGTCCTGATCCTGCTCCATGCGCGTGCCCGCCGTGACGACCTGCACGTTCGAGAGAATCAGGCGGGAGGTGGTGTCGGCGCGCGCCTCGGTCGGACTCGCCGTCGCCAGGACGTCCACGCGGGTGCCGGGCAGCACGTACCCGGCGACCCCGACGACTTCGTTCACCCGCACCGACACGGCGCGCATGCCCTCAGGAATCACCGGCGGCAGGCCGGAGCCCGCTTCCTTCGACGCCAGCTTCGCGCTCAGAATCGGCTCGTTCTTCACCACGCTCACGATCAGGCCGCGGCCGAGGATCTCGGCGGGCGCCTTGAAGGAGCCGGCGGGCGTCTGGCCCGCGGGGAACGACGTGACCTGCAGGTCCTCTTTCTTCAGCTCCGACCCGAGCTGCAGATCGGCGGCGGCCACGACGACGGGCTCGGTCGCCATCGCGACCGACTTCACCGGCTGGTTCTGCATGAAGTTGTAGGTGCCGTACGCGAGCCCGCCCCCGGCGAGGATCGCGATGGCCAACACGGCGAAGATTCGGTTGCGCATGAGTTGTCCCTGCCTATTCGTTCCGCATCAGCGCGGCAGCCTGCATCGTCAGCGGCGCGCCGGTCGTGGTGCCGCGGGAGACGAGCTGCGCGACCGGGTTGAGGACGATGAACGTGAACGGGTAGTTGATCGTGACGCGAGAGGCGGTCGTGCTGCCGAACGGGACGTTGCGCACGACGCTGACGCTGGCGGTGCCGACGGCGGTCAGCCGCCCGCTCGTCATGTAGCTCGTGACCGTCGACACGACCTCATCGTTGGTCGTGGCGGGCAGCACCGCGACGCGGGCGCCTTCCCTGGCGGCGTTGGTGAGCACCTGCCAGGTCTGGTACGCGCGGCCGAATTCAAAAATCGAGACGGAGATCAGCAGAATGATCGGAATGGTGATCGCGGTCTCGAGCAGCGCCGCGCCGCGTTGATTGCGAAAACGTTTCATGAACATCGCGTCACCCTGTTCCGCTGCGAGTTGCGCCCCTATCCGACCAGCGCCGCGAGCACGCTGCCGACCGCGATGGCCGGACCGTATGCGAACCGCCGCGTCATGTCGGCGGCGGAAATCTGCTGCTTCACACCGGCGGGGGCGGCGATCAGCCGTCCCGTGCCTGCGAACGTCGCGGCGAGCCTGCGTCTCTGCGCCGCGACGGCGACCGCCAGGATTCCACCGGCAATCGCCGTGAACAAAAAGGCGGTGACGACGGTCGCCGGGCCGAGGATGGCGCCGACGGCGGCCATCAGCTTGACGTCGCCTGCGCCGGTGGCGCCGAGCGCATGCCCCGGCAGCATCAGCGCGAACCCGAGAACGAACCCGAACGTCGCCGCGCCGAGCGAGATGCCGCTGGCGCCCGTGGCCGCCAGCCCGATGCCGATGCCCGACATCGTCGCGGTCAGCCCGTTCGGGATGCGTCGCGAACGGATGTCGACGACCGTCGCGGCGAGCGTGCCAACCGCGAGCGCCGCGAACGCGGCGCTAGACACTGGCGGCGGCAATGACGCCCCAGAAGACGTTGACGATCGTGGTTCCGAGCCCCGCCACGGCGCCGAGCGCCACGATCGCGATGAGCGACACCAGGAGTCCGTACTCGAGGAGATCCTGGCCGTCCTCGGATCGGCGGAAGCGCGCGAGCGAGATCCGTTTCAACGCGAGCACGGCGGTCGGTGACTGCATCGGCATCTCCTGCAACGTCATTCGGCCTGACGAGCGGCCCCGGGCGCCGTCGGCTGGCACCCGGGACCCGGTGGAGCTACTACGCCGCGCCGGCGAGCGCGCCCGCGATCGCGTTGAAGATGCCGCTGACGGCACCGCCCGCCGCGGTCACCGCGCCGATCGCGATGAGCGCGATCAAGGCGACGAGCAGGGCGTACTCGAGCAGGTCCTGTCCTTCTTCCTGACGACCGAGCGACTTGACGAGCGTGACGAGCTGAGACATCGGATCCTCCAGTGTGTGCACCGCCGTGTTGCGGCGTGGCGGTGCGTGTGTTGCGGCGCGGCCGCGTTTGAGTTGATCTGCGCGGCGAGTTCGCCGCGCCACGGCGGGCCATATCGCAACGGGTATGCCACGCTCGAGTCCGGGCATGTGCGGGAGGCAGGCAAGTTGTTCTCGTTGCAGCGATTCACCGCTGCGGGCGCCCTCCGCGCGAGGTCGTGTGGAGCGCGCCGGCGGCCGACGGCGACTCGTCACTTTCGTAAGCCGCGCCGCGAAATTCGTGACCGCGCGGCGTGAGGCGGCGCGGCGGGATCGGGTGGCGGTTCGAGAGACCTCAGTGTTTGCCTGTAATTAGAGGGAGATCCCGCCGCGATCGCGATCGGCATATCGATTGCGAAAGGGATGGTGCTGCGCCCTGCGAAGGCGACAACGTCGGGAAGGACCACTGGGAAGCAGGGGGTTGCCCATGAAATTTGGAATCCGGCAGGCGGTCGCGTCGGCAGCGGTGTTCGTCGCGATCCTGTTGACGCTCGTTTCCGTTGACGAACGGGTGCGCGACCGCGTCAACGATTTGTTCTCCGGGGGAAACGGTCTCGCGCCGTGGGGCGCGCGGGCGGCGGATCTGGGCGATGCGCTCACCAGCGCCGTCCGCCATCAGAGCATCGAAAACGCTCCGCTGCTGATCTTCGGCACCGTGGGCGCGGTGCTCGTGATGTTCATGTTGAGGACATAGCGTGCCACTCGTCCTGGCTCTCGAGCCCGATCTGCGGCAGGCGGCGATCCTGAAACGCGTCATCAAGCGAGAGGTGCGGGCGGAGCTCGTGCTGGTCGACTCGCGCGACGCCGCGATTGCCGCGCTGTCGGCGCGCGTTCCGGACGTCGTTCTTCTGACGGCGCTGCTTTCGCCGCGCGACGAGGAGGAGCTCATCGCTCATCTGCGATCGCTCGCCGGCGCCGAGCACCTGCAGACGCACACCATCCCGCAGCTCGCTTCGTCCCCGGCGAGCGACGATGGGCGGGCCGCGGGCGGCGGCTTGCTCGGGAAGTTCCGCAGGAAGAAGGAAGCCCAGCCGATGCCCGGCTGCGATCCGACGCTGTTCGCGACGGAAGTGCGCGCCTTTCTCGATCGCGCCGAGGAGCTGAAGTCGGAATCGGCGCCGCCGCTCGTGCTTCGCGCGGCCGAGCCGGAGGATGACGTCGCGGCTGCCCGGATGGAAGAGCCTCCGGCGCGGGTAGAGGAAGCGCCACCCGCCGCCCCGACCACGTGGGCCTCCCCATTCGAGTGGAGGGGGTCAGTCCCCTTGCGGGGCCAGGCCCCAATCGAAGAACCTGCTGCGGTGCAGGAGCTTACGGCTACGGTTTTGCGCCAGGATCGGCCGGCGGAGGAGCAGAAGGAACAGGCGCCGCGGGAAGAACCCGCGCAACCAGTCATGCCGGTGCAGAAACCCGCGCTGCTCCTCGAGCCGGAGGAACCTGCCCGAGTGGAGGACTTCACGCCGCCGGTGACGGTGGAGGACTTCACGCCACCGGTGACGGTGGAGGACTACACGCCACCGCCGCAGGCGGAAGAGCCCACGGCATGGCTGACGGAGATCGAAGCCGAGCCACTGCTGCCGGCGCAAGACGAGCCGAGGCCGGAGGCCGTGACGGCGGCGGCGCCAGTCCAGGAAGTGACGGAGGACGAAGCGCCACAGACCGAATCGCGGCGCGATCCGTTCGCGGCCTTCCGTGAGGACGCGGACGAAGAGCGCGCGGGCATGCTGCGCTTCCTGCCCCTGTCGCTGTGGGCACGACGCGAACTGCCGAAAGTACCAGCTCCTCCACAGGCCGAGCCGGGCGGCGAAGTAAGAGCGTTGCTCTCCAGCCTCGCTCTCTCGCCATACGTCGCGGGGGTGACATTCCCGCGCGGCTGCCGCATCCGGCGGGTCCGCGTGCCGGCCACGCCCCGCACGCGCGCGGCGCACCCCGTGATCGTCTCGCGTCGCACGCTCGAAGAAATGCGCGCCGCGGAGCGCCGATAGGGCCCGCGCACTTCCTGCGATCCGCGGCCTCGGAGATCGGGCAAGGACTGCAACGCGGCTGTCCTCGACCGTGCCTCGTCGAATCCCTGCGTTCCCACACATCATTGATCTGATGCGGGTTGCCGCCGCCTGCCCGCCGCCACCGTGTACGCCGGGGGGCGGCATTGCCGTTGCCATCACACGAACGCGTGGATCCCGAAAACGGTGAGGCCCGCGACCTGCGCGGGGAGTCGATCGCCGTGCGCGGCGAGACATGGACGGTCGATAGGCAGGTGCGGTACGGGGATTGTGAGCTCCTCGGGCTCATTGGCGCCGGGCGGAGCAACTACGGGTCGTCGCGCACGATCCTGACGCCATTCGACCGGCCCCGTCGCCTCGACTCTCCCGCCGCCGTGCATGTGCTCAGGCCGCGCCGATGGCTGCACGAGCTGCAACGAGCGGCGCTTCGCGCGACTCCATTCGGCGGCATGTCGGCCGGCGCAACCGGCAGCATCAACCTGCTTTCGTATCAGCTCGAGCCGGCGCTGGCGCTGTTTCGGCACGGCATCACGCGCCTGCTCATC
Source organism: Acidobacteria bacterium RIFCSPLOWO2_12_FULL_66_21 (assembly GCA_001767455.1). GTDB lineage: Bacteria > Acidobacteriota > Vicinamibacteria > Vicinamibacterales > 2-12-FULL-66-21 > 2-12-FULL-66-21. The sequence continues at coordinate 18,424 of MELC01000023.1, read as the reverse complement.
GCCGACGGCGTCGGCCTCGGCAAGACCATCCAGGCCGGCCTCATCCTGAGCGAGATCGCGTCGCGCGACGACGAGGCCCGCGGCCTCGTCGTCGTGCCCGCCGGCCTGCGCCGTCAGTGGTCGAGCGAGCTCGCCCGCCACTTCGGGCTGGACGCCATCGTCGCCGACGCCGCGTGGCTGGCGCGGACGGCGCGCGAGCTGCCGCCGGAGGTGAATCCGTGGGGATTGCCTGGCATCTACCTCACGTCGGTTGATTTTCTGAAGCAGCCCGAAGTGCTGCGGACGCTCGAGGATCTCGCATGGGACGTCGTGGCTGTCGACGAAGCGCATGCCGTCGGATTTGGAACGGCGCGGCGGACGGCGGTCCATGCCGTCGCCGTCCGGTCGCGCGCCGTCGTGCTGCTGACAGCGACTCCGCATGGCGGCGACGCGGCGCAATTCGACACGCTCTGTGGCCTCGGGCGGCGTGACGGCGATCCGCCCGTCACGATCTTCTGCCGTTCGCGCGGCGAGCTGAATGAACTGCCCTCCCGTCGCACGGCCATTCTGCGTGTGACGCCGACACCTTCCGAGCAGCGCATGCACCGTCTTCTCGATCGTTACGCGGCGTGCGTCTGTCGGGAAGCGGCAGCCAGGCGCGATGCGGGCGCGCGTCTGGCGATCATGGTTCTCAGGAAGCGCGCCCTGTCGAGCGCCGCGTCGCTGCTCGTGTCGGTGGCCCGCCGGGCCGAGCTGCTCGCGGGGCGCGCCGCGGAAGGTGCGGGAGACCCTCGACAGCTGGCCCTCCCGCTCGACGGCGAGGATCCGCCCCCCGACGCGCAGCCGGACGCCGTCCTTGCGGCGCCCGGCCTGGCGGATCCCGATCGTGAGGGCCGGTTCCTTGCTCAAATCGGGGAGGCCGCGCAACAGGCCGCGGCCGCCGAGTCGAAGGTGGCGTTTCTTCTCCGGTTGCTGGCGCGAATGACCGAGCCCGCGATCGTCTTCACGGAATACCGGGACACCCTCGCGCGGCTGGCGAGCATTCTCGCGCGCACGGGGCGGCCGATGGTGTTGATGCACGGCGGCCTGTCGCTCGCCGATCGCGCCGCCGCGCAGCGGGCGTTCAATGCCGGCGGGGGCCTGCTCCTCGCAACCGACGCGGCGGCCGAGGGACTGAATCTCCACGCGTGCTGCCGGACCATCGTGCACTACGAGCTGCCGTGGAATCCCGCGCGGCTCGAACAGCGGGCCGGCCGGGTCGATCGTATCGGGCAGGCACGGCGCGTTCACGAGATGGCGCTCGTGGCGGACGACACCGCCGAACGACTCGTGCTCGCGGCGCTCGTCCGTCGCGCAGCCAATGCACGCCGCGCAAGGCTCGGACAGGGATCGACGTTCACGTTGATCACGGAGTCGCTCGTCGCGGGGGCCATTCTCGACGGAACGGCACTGCCGGAAGAGGCGTTCAGGCCCTCGTCACCCGCCAACGCGCCTCCGGCTGAATTGACGGCTGAGGCGAAGGTCGAGGTGCGGCGGCTGACGTGCCGGGTGTGGCTGAAGGCCGAGCGGGGCGCAGCGCTCCCGAAGGCGATCGCCGTCAGCGCCGTCGGCCGGCGCCGCTCCACCCGATCGAGCGCGATCACCTGCATTTACAGGGCCCGGATCGGTGCGGCAGGAGCGAGCGTTCTTCACGAAGAACTGATCGCGGTGGGGGTCCGCCGGGCCGGCCGCGTGCCGCCGACCGCACGACGCGCGCGCGCCGACGCGAGGTCGTTTCTGGCAAGTGAGCCGGCGCTGAGATCGGCGGTGCGTGACTGGCTCGAGCCGCGCCTGCGGGCAGTCAGTGAGCTCGCCGGCCGCGCGGCGTCCACTCTGGAGGCGCGGGAGGTGGCGACGGCCTCGCTTCTGAACCAGGGCGTAGCGGGACCGCTGCAGCCAGCGCTCTTCGACGATCGCGCGATCCGTGCTCGCACGGCCCGGCAACTGCGGGCGCAAGTCACGACCGGCGAATCGGAGCGGCGTGTGGCGGCCCTTGGAGGCAGGCGTGCCCTGGTGCCGCGCCTCGACCTGGTCGCGATCCTGTTTTCGCCCGGTGGTCCTCCGCCATGATTCCCGGCATTGCCGGCGCGCTGCTTTCACACGACGCGCTCGCAGGACCGATTCCATCCGCGCTCGGCCTCACCGCGAACAGCCGGGAGGCGATCGACGCACGGCGTGGCATGCGCGCGCGCCAACAGGCCGCGCGCGCGGAGCTGGGGCCCGCATCCGGGGCACGAACCGTATTCGATCGTCTCGCCTGTCCGCTCGTCGCCGCCCTCGGCTTCCAGACCGCTGTTGAGAGTGGAGACGGCGAACGGCTGGTCCGCGCCATTCTCAGCGCCGGCGGCACGACGGCAGCCACACTGCTCGTGACCCCCTGGGGCTGCGACGCCGGAACAGCCTGGCGTGACTCCGTGCGCTACGGCATCGGCAGCCTCTCGCGTTGGTGCCTGTGCGTTACGGGGCCGGCCCTGCGCGTGTTCGACGCCCGGCGCACGTATTCGCGGCGCTTCATCGAATTCGATCTCGACGCGGCGCCGGATGACGAAGCGGCTTTCGCGATCTTCTGGGGCCTCCTTCGCGCTGACGCGTTCACCGCGAGTGACGGAGCGCTGCTCGACCGGGCCGTGTCGATCTCGGAACAGCACCGGTCGCAGGTGCGGGATTCGCTGCAGCGCGGCGTCCGGGACGCGCTGGTGCATCTGGGACGCGCGTTTCTCTCGGTTCGCGGACACCGGGGCCAGCCCGATCAGCGTCCGTTCTTCGACGACTCACTCGTCGTGGTCTACCGCGTGTTGTTTCTTCTCTTCGCCGAGGCGCGCGGGCTCGTGCCCCGGTGGCACCCGGTCTACCGCGACAGCTACACGATCGAATCGCTGCGACGCTCGGTCGAAAAATCGGCGCGTCCGCGGGGCCTCTGGGAGTCGCTGCAGGCCATCGCCCGGCTCGCGCACCGCGGCTGCCACGCCGGCCGGCTGCGCGTACCGCCTTTCAACGGCCGCCTGTTCTCGCCGGCGCATGCGCCGCTCGCAGACTCGGTGTCGCTGGACGACGGCGCGGTGCGCGACGCGCTGCTCGCATTGACGACCCGCGGCGGCAAGACCGGACGGGAGCGGATCTCCTACGCGGATCTCGGCGTCGAGCACCTCGGCAGCGTGTACGAGCGCGTCCTCGACCTGGACCCCGTGGTGAGAGGCCGGGAGCTGTCGCTGCTCCCGACCGGCAGGCGCAAGGCAACCGGGTCCTTCTACACGCCGCGCGCACTGACCGAATGTCTGACGCGCCGGACCCTTGCGCCAATCGTTCGCGACATGGCGCCCGAACGAATTCTCTCGCTGCGCGTCCTCGACCCGGCGATGGGAAGCGGCGCCTTCCTCGTGGCCGCCTGCAGGTACCTCGCGCTTGCGTACGAATCCGCGCTGGTGGAGCACGGCGGCGCCAGCGCCTCCGACATCACGGAGGCCGATCGGGCCGTGTTCCGCAGGGATATCGCCCAGCGATGCCTTTTCGGCGTCGACATCAATCCCATGGCGGTGCAGCTCGGACGGCTGTCGCTGTGGCTGGCCACCCTCGCGAGCGACCGGCCGCTCACATTCCTGGATCATCATTTGCGGGCCGGAAACAGCCTCGTCGGAGCGGCTCTTGCCGATCTGGCGCGCCAGCCCCCGCCCTCCTCGCATCGGGCTTGCCGCGCGGCGGCGTTGCCTCTTTTCGATTGGACGGCGGCGGAGGGAGCGCTCGCGTCGTCTGTCGGCGTCCGCGAGTCCATTTCGGAGGATCCCGGCGACACGCTGGACCAGGTGCGCACGAAGGAGCGGCTCCTCGCGTCGGTCCTCTTCGAACGGGCGCCCCTTGCGCGCTGGAAGTCGGCTGCCGACCTGTGGTGCGCGGGATGGATCCATCCGGATGGCGATCGGCGACGCTCGCTCAGCCGCGCCTACGGAGCGTTGCTCGACGAGATCCTCGGAGGGGCCGCCCTGCTCCCGCCGCACCTTTCATCACCGATCCTGACGGAGGCGCGCGCCACCGCCGGACGTCAGCGTTTCTTTCACTGGACGATGGAGTTCCCGGAGGTCTTTTATGAAGAGGACGGACAGCCGCAGGAGAATCCCGGCTTCGATGCGATCCTCGGCAATCCGCCCTGGGAGACACTCCGCGGCGAGCGGGCCGGGCTGTCCGACACGGTCGGGCTGACTGCCTTCACGAGAACGTCCGGTGTGTATGCGCTCCAGGGCGATGGCCACGCGAACCTCTACCAGGTCTTCCTGGAGCGCGCGCTGTCGCTCGCGCGGCGTGGCGGCAGGATTGGTTTCGTCGTTCCTTCGGGGCTCGGCTCGGATCACGGCTGCGCGGCGCTGCGTCATCACCTGTTCGATCGGTGCGACATCGACACCTTTCTTTCGATCGACAATCGGCGCGCGCTGTTTCCCATCCATCGCGGCCTGAAGTTCCTGCTGCTGGCGGCGACACGCGGCGGGACTACGACGAGGCTGCGCTGCCGATTCGGCGTGCAGTCGTCGGAAACCCTCGACCGTGTGCCCGATCGCGGCGACGACCCGGAGGCGATCACCATCGCGCGCGGCCTCGTCGAGCAGATCAGCGGCGGGCAGTTGGCGATCCCGGACCTGCGGACCGCCGCCGACGTCGACATCACGTCGAGGATTGCCTTTTCGATTCCGCCACTCGGCGGGATGGCCGGCTGGCACGCGACGTTCGGCCGCGAGCTCAACGCGACGGACGACCGGCGTCACTTCGTCTCCGGCCCGTGCCCCGGCCATTGCCCCGTGATCGAGGGCAAGCAGGTGCAGCCGTTTCGTGTCGATGTTGCGGCGGCGCGCTTTTACATCGCGGAACAGACGGCTGCCTGTCTTCTGCGGCCGAATCGCCCATATGATCGCCCGCGGCTTGGCTATCGGGAGGTGGCGGCGGCGACCAATCGCCTGACGCTCATTGCCGCCATCGTGCCGGCGGGCGTGGTGACGACCCACACGGTGTTCTGCATGAAGCAGGATGTGGGCGAAGAGCTCCGGCAGTTCCTGTGCGGCATGTTCAACAGCTTCGTCGCCAATTACCTGGTGCGCCTGCGCGTCGGCACGCACGTCACGGCGGCCATCGTCGAGTCGCTGCGCGTCCCGAGGCCTGACACAGCCTCGGACGCATTCAGGGAGATCGCCTCAATCGCGGATCGCCTCGGCCGGGGCGCCGGCGACGCCGTCGATCGTGCGCGTCTCCAGGCACTCGCGGCTGGCATCTACGGGCTCGACCGCGTCCAGTTCGAGCATGTCCTCGACACGTTTCCGCTGATCGACCTTTCGGACCGCCACGCGGCGGCCGAAGCGTTCGCGGCCCACGGACGAACACGGCCCGGCGTAACCACGGAAGGACACGGAACAACACCGAACTGACTAATGCAATTCCGTGTTCTTTTGTGTTTTTCCGTGGTGAAGAGAGCCGTGTTCTTCCGTGGTGAAGAGAACCGCGTCGGTCGGCGGGGGCCGGTCCGCGGCATGCGATATAGTTACCCTCTCGCCCATGCCCACGTACGGGTTCGCTGTCGATCTGCGCAAATGTATCGGCTGCCACGCGTGCACGATTGCGTGCAAGGCGGAGCACCAGATTCCGGTCGGCGTGAACCGATGCTGGGTGAAGACGGTCGAGAAAGGCGTTTTTCCCGAGACGCGGCGCTTCTTCTTCCCGGTGCTCTGCAACCAGTGCGCCGAGGCGCCCTGCGTGCGGATCTGTCCGACCAACGCGCTCTTCCGCCGCCGCGACGGCATTGTCGACCTCAACGGCGCGTCGTGCATCGGCTGCCGCGCGTGCATGGAAGCGTGCCCGTACGATCAGCTCTTCATCGATCCCAACACGCACACCGCGGAGAAGTGCAACTTCTGCGCGAACCGCGTCGAGAATCAGCTGCTGCCCGCCTGCGTCAGCGTGTGCCCCACGGAGTGCCGCGTCTTCGGAGACCTGGACGATCCGTCGAGCGAGGTCGCCAGGATCTTTCAGCGTGAGGCGTTCATGGTTCGCAAGCCGGAGAAGGGCACGGGGCCCAAGGTGCTGTACCTCGGCGCCGAAGAGAGCGTCATCCGTCCCGAAGCGTCGGTCCGGCCGCTGTACTTCAAGGAAGGCTCCGTCCATCTGCGTCCGGTCGGCGCGCCGATGCCCGACGTCGAGGACCCCGGCGAGCCTCGCGTCGATTACGACGTGCCCCACGGAAAACCCTGGGGGACGGACATGGTCCTGTATCTGTTGTTCAAGGCGATCTCCACGGGCGCCATGCTCGTCGCCGCGCTCTTGTGGCGGCTGGGCATCGACGGGCCGCTCGCCACAATCGCGGGGCCGGCGCTGTCCATTGTGTTCGTCTCGCTGACCGCGATTGTGCTCGTGATCGACCTCGAACGGCCGGAGCGGTTCTACTACATCCTCACCCGATCGAACTGGCGGTCGTGGATGGTGTGGGGCGCGTATTTCCTGACGGCGCACGGCGCGCTGAGCGCCGTGTGGCTTGCCGCCGGTTGGTTCGGCTGGGACGGCGTGCTCGACTGGCTGGTGGCGCCGGCGGTCGTGGTCGCCGTCCTCGCGACTTCGTATACCGGCTTCCTGTTCGCGCAGGGGCTCGCGCGCGATCTCTGGCAGGGGCCTTCGGCGGCGATCGACCTCCTCGCTCAATCGGCGGCCGCCGGCTCGGCCGCGCTCCTGATCGCCGCGTCGTTCGGGGGAGCGCCGGCCGCCGGCGCGTTACCCGTCCTGGGCGCGACGCTCGCGATCGCGGTGACCGCGCACCTCCTGATCCTGATCTTCGAGCACCTGCTCGCGCCGAGCCCCACGCAGCACCACGAGCTGGCGACCGCGACGATACGGACCGGCGCCTACGCGAGGCTTTTCTGGGGGGTCGCCATGATTGGCGGCGGCCTGCTCCCGTTGGCGCTCCTGGTCATATTCGGCGCGACGCTGCATCCGCTGGTGACCTCACTCGCGGCGCTACTCACGCTCGCTGGCGGCGCGGCGTGGGAGTACATCTGGGTGGAGGCGGGGCAATCTGTACCGTTGTCGTGAATTCGTGAGTTGGTGAATTCGTGAGTTGGTGAATTGGTGAATTGGTGAGTTGGTGAGTTGGTGAGTTGCGAATTGTGGGCACCGTGGTCAAGTCGGCCGTCCGGACGACTCCAGCTCGTCGCCACATGATTCACAACTCGCAATGCACAATTGGCAAACCGATGTCTGACTTCAAGAGTCATCCCGATCCGTCTGAATGGGACAACTACGTGGACTACGAGTCCACGAGCTGGCCGCGCAAGGAGCGGCGGCGCTACTGGATCATCCCGAGCATCTGCTTCAACTGCGAGTCGGCCTGCGGGATTCTCGCGTACGTGGATCAGGAGACCCTTGCGGTGCGCAAGATCGAGGGGAACCCGGTGCATCCGGGCAGCCGGGGCCGCACGTGCGCCAAAGGGGTCGTCACCCCGAACCAGCTCGAGGATCCCGACCGGATTCTCTATCCCATGCGCCGCGCGGGCGCGCGCGGCGAGGGGACGTGGCAGCAGGTCTCGTGGAACGAGGCGCTCGAGGATATCGGCGGCCGGATCCGCCGCGCAATCGTCGAAGGGCGGCGCGGCGAGCTGATGTACCACGTGGGGCGGCCGGGGGAAGACGGCTACGCGAACCGCGTGCTCCAGGCCTGGGGTGTCGACGGCCACAACAGCCACACCAATGTCTGCTCGTCCTCCGGGCGGCTCGGGCATTTCCTGTGGTGCGGCGCGGATCGCCCGTCGCCCGATTACGCGAACGCCAGGACGATCCTGCTGCTCTCGTCGCATCTCGAGACCGGCCACTACTTCAACCCGCACGCGCAGCGCATCGTCGAGTCCATGGCGAGCGGCGGCACGCTGATCACGGTCGATCCGCGGCTCTCGAACACATCCGCGAAGGCGGATCTGTGGCTGCCGGCGTATTCAGGCACCGAAGGGGCGCTGCTGCTCGCGATGGCGCGCATCCTTCTCGAGGAAGGTCTCTACAACCGCGAGTTCCTCCGCAAGTGGGTCAACTGGCGCGCGTACCTCGCGGCGCTCCGGCCCGACCTCCCGCAGGAGTTCGACAGCTTCATCGTCGCGCTCAAAGAGGAGTACGCCCGTTTCACGCCGGAGTTCGCCGCGGCCGAGACCGGGGTCGACGCGTCGAAAATCGTCGAAGCCGCACGCGCGATCGGCCGGGCGGGCACCCGCTTCGCCACGCACAACTGGCGCGCGGCCTCCGCCGGAAATCTGTGGGGCTGGCAGATCACCCGCTGCCTGTACCTGCTCGTCGTCCTCACCGGATCGCTCGGCGAAGTCGGCGGGATGAACATGCACGTCACGAACAAGTTCGTGCCCAGACATCCGAATCCCCCGCCGCCCCCTGAGTACTGGAACGAGCTGCTGTTCCCGCGTGAATTCCCGCTCGCGTTTCACGAGATGAGTTTTCTGCTGCCGCACTTCCTGAAGGAGGGGCGCGGCAAGCTCGACGTGTATTTCACGCGCGTCTACAACCCGCTCTGGACCAACCCGGATGGCTTCTCCTGGATGGAGGTCCTGCAGGACACGGAGAAGATCGGGCTGCATGTCGCGCTGACGCCGACCTGGAGCGAGACCGCGTGGTTCGCCGACTACATCCTGCCGATGGGACTCGGCACCGAGCGGCACGACACGATGAGCCAGGAGACCCACGCCGGACAGTGGCTCGGCTTCCGCCAGCCGGTCCTTCGCGTCGCGCGCGAGAAACGCGGCGAGCACGTGGAGGCGACCTACGAGGCCAATCCCGGCGAGGTCTGGGAGGAGAACGAATTCTGGATCGCGCTGAGCTGGAAGATCGATCCGGATGGATCGCTCGGCATCCGCCGCTTTTTCGAGTCCCCCTATCGCCCCGGTGCACAAGTCACCGTCGACGAGTACTACCGGTGGATGTTCGAGAACTCCGTGCCCGGGCTGCCGGAGCGAGCGGCGAAGGAAAACCTGGCGCCGCTGGCGTACATGCGCAAGTACGGCGTGTTCCAGGTGTCCGACAAGACGTACAGCCGCGCGCACGAGCGTCCCCTCACCGCCGGCGAGCTGGCCGGCACGAGCCGCGACAGCCTCGGCGAGACCGTGCTGGACGGCGCCGGCGCAGCCGCCGGCATTGTCGTCGACGGCGCCGCGGTCGCCGGCTTCAACACCCCGTCGCGGCGGCTCGAGTTCTTCTCGCAGACGATGGTGGACTGGGGCTGGCCGGAGCACGCGATCCCGCGGTACGTGCCCGGACACGTCCACTGGCGCGATCTCGATCGTGCGGGCGGCGAGTTCGACCTCCTGCCGAACTTTCGCCTGCCGACGCTCATTCACACGCGCTCGCCGGTGAAATGGCTGTACGAGATTTCCCACAGCAATCCGCTGTGGATCTCCACCGCGGACGCGGCGACCTACGGTATCCTCACCGGCGACCTGGTGAAGGTGCGCACGCGCATCGGCTACTTCGTGACGCGCGCCTGGGTCACCGAAGGGATCCGCCCCGGCGTCCTCGGGATGTCGCATCACCTTGGGCGCTGGCGCCTGAACGAGGACCGGGGGGCGCCACGCGTGGCGTCCGCCCTGGTTCGCATCAGCCGGGACGATCGCGGCCGCTACGTGATGAAGCAGGTGCACGGCGCGCAGAGATTCGAGAGCGTGGACCCGGACAGCGGCCGCATCTGGTGGAGCGAGGTGGGGGTGCACCAGAACCTGACGTTCCCCGTGCAGCCGGATCCGGTGAGCGGCATGCACTGCTGGCACCAGCGTGTTCACCTCGAAAAGGCCGCCGAGGAAGACAGCTACGGGGATATCGTCGTGGATACGAACGAGGCCCATACGGCGTACCTCGAGTGGATGCGGGGGACGCGGCCGGCCCCCGGCCCCGAGGGCCTCCGTCGCCCCCTGTGGTTCGATCGGCCGCTCCGTCCGGTGGCCGAAGCGTATAAAGTAGAACCACGAAATAGATGAATCTCCGCCATCCGCGCGCGGCCGTGTTCGGCATCTGGGGCCTGATTGGCCTGTTCTTGGTGATGCAGGCGGCGATCTGGATGGCCGCGGGCGGCTTCCCGCGGCGGCCGACGGTGCTGGCGCAGGTCATCGGCGCCTGGCTGGTCATGGTGGTGCTCGCGGCACTGGCGAGCGCCCGCATCGAGTGGCTGTCCCGCAACCTCGTGCGGACCGAACAGGATCACCGCGCGGCGGTCAGCGAGGTCACGCAGCTCCAAATCCGCACGGAGATGCTGGAAATCGTGGCTCGGACCGTGAACGTGCCGCTCGCGTTCCAGGAGCTCGCGCTGCGGATTGGCAAGGTGGTGCCGTGCGATCGCGTGGGCCTCGCCCTGCTGTCGGAGCAGGGCGGCGAGTTCCAGACCTATACCGCGCGCGTGGACCGCATCGAGCGCCGGTCGCGCCCGCGCCCGGAAATCGTGTTCACGACGGACCGGACGGCCCTCGGCACGGTTGTCCGCTCGCGCGAGCCGCTCATCATCGCCGACACGAGCGTGGCGGCGGCGGAGTTCCTCGATCTCAACGTTCTCCACACGTCGGGATTCGCGTCCGCGCTGATCGTGCCGCTCGTCGCGAGAGGACGGACCGTCGGCACGCTCAACGCGGTGGCGCGCAAGCGCGGCGCGTTCGGCCAGGAGCATGCCGACGCACTGATGCCGATCGCGGAGCTCTTCGCCGTCGCGCTTGTCGCGCAGCAGCTCCAGGTCGCCATCGGACGGTACCGCTTGATGGAAGCGATGTCCGAGCTGACGATCGTCACCTCCAGCGAAATCAACAGCGCGCTCCAGGCCATCATCGGCCACTGCGATCTGATCGAACGCGGGTACCCCGACACGAGCCTCCACCGGGATCTCGCCACCGTCGTGCGGCAGGCGCAGCGCGTCTCGGCGCTGCTCGAGAAACTGCGCCTCGCGGCGCACGAGCGGATGACGGAAGTGACCGACAAGATGAATCAGGCGGGGATTCCGTCCAGCCCCGAAGCTTACGGCGACCCTGAAACGCAAGCGGGGGGACCGGCACGCAGCGAAATATAGTCGATAGTCGCTAGTGTCCCGTCCCAGTGGTTCGCGACACAATTCCCGGGCGGGGCATCCCGCCTCGCGGCGTTGCTCCTCGCTCACATACGGCCTGTATGCTCGCTCGTCGCGCCTTGCGATCCGGGCGCCGCGCCCGGGACTTATGCCACGATCCACTGGGACGGGACACTAGTCGATAGTCGGTGGTGAGTCTAGACCGTTATGCGGCGCGCGACGAGAATTTCGTTCTCGTTGCCGCATAACGGCGGCGCGCACGGCGCGCCCGTGAGGGAGCGGAGCGGGGCGTGGGGCCCCCGCGAGCGACCGAACCGGGGTCTGGGGCGGAGCCCCAGTCCAGTTAGTTAGAGTCTCCGGATCGCCATCAGCACGGATACGGCCAGCACGCCCAGGACGACAATCGTCGTCGCCATGAAGAACCAGTCCTTCATCCGCACGTACTCCGCGAACGACACGATGACGCGGACCATGGGGGTGGCCATCAGGACGAACAACCCGCCGACGAGCAGGAGATGGGAGTCGTTGCTCCCGGGCGAAGCCAGGTACAGCCCCAGGCCGATCGACAGGGACGCGGCGCTGACCGCGACGCCGGCCACGAGCAGGCGGCCGAGGTGGGTCTCCAGACGGCTGAGTGCGGAGTCGGTCGTCTTCATAAGGCCCTGAAGAAGTAGATCGCCGACACGGCGAGGAGCACGGAGGCCATCAGCAGCTTCAGCCAGCGCGCCCTCGAGCGCCCGGCGAAATGCAGGCCCGCGCGCGAACCCGCCAGCACGCCCAGGACCGCGGCGGCGGCGAGCGGCGGGTTGATGAATCCTCTCGCGTAATAGACCGGCACGGACGATACAGCGGTGACGCCGATCATCAGCGCGCTGGTCGCGGCGGCCGCGCGCATCGGCACGCCGCACCAGGCGTTCAACGCCGGCACCTTCAGGATCCCGCCGCCGATGCCGAGGATGCCCGAGATGTTCCCCGCGAAGAACGAGGCCGCCAGCGCCACCGGCAGCCGTTTCGTCCTGTAGACGACTTCGTGGCCGGTCTCGTCGATGAACCGGCCGCCGAGCACACCCGGGTCGACGCTCGGCGGCATGACGTTGCGGCGGTCCAGACGGCTCACCATGATTGCGGAGATCGCCACCGTGACGGCGGCGAAGATGAAGTAGAGCTGCCGTTTCGTCAGATACTCCAGAGTGAGCGCCGCGATGAGTCCGCCGGCGGCGGAGCCGACCTCGAGAAGCATGCCGAGCCGCAGATTGATGAGGTTCTTCCCGGTCGTTCCGGCTGAGACGGCGCTCGACGTGGCGATGACCGTCATGAGGCTGGTGGCAATCGAGATCTCGTACGGCAGCCCGAGCCCGATGTTCAGGAAGGGCACCAGGAAGACGCCGCCCCCGATGCCGAGCAGCGCGCCGAGAGCACCCGCGACCGCGCCGGCGGCCATGACGATCAACACGAGGACGGGAGTGATGATGAGCGGCAACTGAAGGTGCCATGATGCGGCGCTCGGGCCGCAGCCAATTGTATCCCGAGGCCGGTCGAGTCCGGCCGCTTCCTTCCGGGACCCGCTCATGATCGAACCAGGATTCGAGACCACCCGATCCCGCCTCGACGAGGCGGTCGCCACCGGCGCCGCCGCCGCCATCACCGAGCAGGTCAAGACGACACTCCAGGAGGCGATCCGCACCGGCCTCCTGACCCTGCATCCACGTTTCTACGGCACGCGTCCCGACACATACGCGCGGCGGCGGCTGCACCGCGACCCGCAGGGGCGCTACACGGTCGTGGTGATGGCGTGGGGGCCGGGCCAGGGGACCGCGCTGCACGATCATGCCGGCATCTGGTGCGTCGAGTGCGTCGTCGACGGCCGGATGGCCGTCACGCAGTACGACCTCGTCTCGGAGAAGGACGGCGAGTATCGCTTCACGCCGCAGACGCGCGTAACGGCGGATCGAGGCGCCGCCGGCTGCCTCATCCCGCCTTTCGAGTACCACACGCTGGCGAACCTGCGCGGCGACGGCCCGTCAGTGACGCTGCATGTCTACGGCGGCGAGATGGACCATTGCCACGTGTACGAGCCGTCACCCGACGGCGTGTTCCACCGCGCCGTCCGCCCTCTGTCGTATCACGATTGAGGCGGACCGTCGGCGTAGGGCTTCAGGACCGCGTACAACGTGGACGTGATCGGCACGTCGACGCCCGCGCGCGCGGCGCGGCGGACGACGGAGCCGAGCAGCGCCTCCACCTCGATCCGCTTGCCCTGCGACAGGTCGATCAGGAGCGACGAGCGCATCGACCCTGGTATCGCGGAGATGTACGCGGACACGCGATCGATCACGTCCGCAGCGACCTGCACCCCTTCTGCGCGCGCGAGCCGCTCGACCTCGCGACAGCCGTCGAGAAAGGCGCCGCGGATGAACTCGTCGTTCCACACGGGCCCGATCGGCAGGCGCGATGCGCCGGTGAACCCGGCAAGCGACACCAGGAAAACGAACTTTTCCCAGATCGGAATCCGCCCGTCCGGCACGGCCTCGGCCTGAATGTCGGCGCCCTCCAGCGCGTCGTGGATTCGCCGGACGCGATCGCTCATCCTGGGCAACGCCCCGAACACTTCACCGAACACGATGCGGCGATGCGTGCCGGTCTGCTCGATCAGTCCGGGAGCCGCCAGCGCGGTTGCGACATAGGTCGGTCCGCCGATGACGACATCCTCTCCCACCAGGGCGGCCAGCTCGTTCACGCTGTCCACGCCGTTCTGCAGCGTCAGCACGGTCGTGCCTGCACCGATCATCGGCCGCACCATCGGCAGGGCGGACGGATTGTCGTACGCCTTCACCGCGACGACGACCAGGTCGACGGGACCGACCTTCGACGTGTCCTCTTCCGCGGCGGCGCGCACCGTGAAATCACCGAGCATCGGGCTGCGGATTTCCAGGCCGCGCTCGCGGATCGCCGCCAGGTGCGCGCCCCGCGCGATGAAGGTGACGTCATGTCCTGCGCGCGCAAGCCGCGCGCCGTAGTAACCGCCAACCGCGCCCGAACCGAGAATCGCTATCCGCATGGGGAGCAATTATGACCGAACGCGGAGAGGACGGAGGGCACGGAACGTTCACACGGAGGCACGGAGATCGCGGAGACGCGCGGAGGCGGACCGGGACACCGGACGGGCGGCCGGTCGGGCCGCGCTTCGCGCGATTGGACGATCTGAGATCCGCAGATGCAAACACGCCATTCACGCCCACGTGCTTGCATCTGTGGATCTCAGATCGTCCCAAACGCCGGCAGAATGCCGGCGCCAGACCGGCCTCTTCTCCGTGCGTCTCCGTGTGCTCCGTGCCTCCGTGTCGAGCTTCTTCGTGTCCTCCGTCTCCTCCGTACCTCGGGTGCGGACCGCCGTTCAACGCCGCACCCTCCAGTACCAGTACGCCGGGAGCCCGAGCGCGAGCAGCCCCAGGCCGGCCAGCGACTGGACGGGACGCTCGACGAGCGTGTTCAGCACGAACGCGGTGGATCCCGTGATGAAAATGATGGGCACGACAGGATATCCCCACGTCCTGTACGGCCGCGGCCGCTCCGGCATCGTGCGCCGCAGCCGGAACAGCGCGATGCCCGCGGCCACGCTGAACAGGATCGACGCGAACATCACGTAGGTGAACAACTGCTCGTACGTCCCGGACAGCGCGAGGATCGCGGACCAGGCCGTCAACGCGATGATGGCGAGGTGCGGCGTGCGGTACCGTTCGTGGACGCGGCTCGCCGCGGGGAGGAACACGCCATCCGACGCCATCGCGAAGAGCAGCCGCGATCCCGCGAGAATCGCCGCCGCGTTGCAGCCGAAGGTCGAGACCACCACCGTGAGCGCGACGAAGGTCGCGCCCCGCGGGCCCGCCATCGCGCTCGCCGCGCGTTCGGCGATGCGCGTGACCCCGCGCATCTCGTCGACGCTCAGCGCGAAGAAGTACGCGAGGTTGACGAGCAGGTAGACGGTCGTCAGCACGAGAATGCCGCCGACCAGCGCGCGCGGCACGTTGCGCTGCGGGTCCTTGATCTCGCCGGCGGCGTAGGTGACGAAGTACCACGCCTCGTAGGTCCACAGCACCGCAATCATCGCGATGCCGAACGACACGGCCGGCCGGGCGAGCCCCGCCGGCACGATCGGCGACAGCGCGGGGTGCACGCGCCAGGCGAACAGCGCCATCACCGGCAGCGCGGCGAGTCCCGCGACCTTCGCCGCCGTCAGCACCGCGTTGACCATGTTGCCGCTGCGCACCCCCACGTAGTTGACGGCGCCGAGGATCACGATCGAAACCGCGGCAACGATTTGGCCGGCAGACACCGAAACGGCCAGCCACGGGGTGTGCACGAAGACGACGATGCGCGAATGGGACAGGACGGGAACGAAATAGCTCAGGTATTCGGCGAAGCCGACGGCCACGGCCGCGATGCCGCCGCTGATGACGACAAACAGCGCCGCCCACCCGTAGAGGAACGCCGGAAGGGGCCCGTACGCCTCACGCAGGAAGACATACACCCCGCCCGAATGCGGAAACATGGCGCCCATCTCGGCGTACGTGAGACCGCCCGTGATGGCGAGCGCCCCCCCGAGTACCCACGCGCCAAGGAGGAGCGGCGCGGACGGAATCACCGCCGCCATGCCGCCCGTTGTCAGGAAGATTCCCGACCCGATGACGCTGCCGACGACGAACAGGATGGCCGAACCGAGGCCTATCGCGCGAACGAGTCCGGCGTCGCCGGCCGGGCCGTGGACCGTGGGGAGCTTGCCAGCCGCCATGACCGCGCACTGTAGCATTCGCCGGCCGGAAAGCGTCCTGAAAAGCACGCGGTCCGCGTGCTAGAATGCCCGCTCCAGCCGATTGCGGGGCCGATAGGCGCCGCTCCGGAGGTCGTATGGCCGCCCGCCTCACCACCTATCTTGTCGTCGGCATCGTTGCCGCCACGCTCATCGCCGGCCTGATCGTCGGCGCGCAGCGCGACGACAACGAGGGGCCCGTCGATCTGATCGTCAACAACGCGAAGGTGTACACCGCGGCGGGCGAGCGGACGGCCGAGGCCGTGGCGATCCGTGGGAACCAGATCCTGCGCGTGGGCAGCAACCGCGAAATCAACCGGCTGCGCCGGCCGCAGACCGAGGTCATCGACGCGAAAGGCGCGGCGGTTCTCCCGGGGTTCAACGACGCGCACGTGCACGTCATCGACGGCGGCCTCGCGCTCGGCCAGATCGACCTGTCGGGCGCGGACACGATCGACGAGGTGTCGGCGCGCATCCGCGCGTGGGCGGATGCGAACCCGGACCAGCCGTGGATCGTCGGCCGCGGCTTGAACGCCGCGCTCGCGACCGCCCCGCAGTCCGCGCGCCAGTGGCTCGACGAACTCGCAGGCGGCCGTCCCGCGTACCTCGGGTCCGCCGACGGAACCGTCGCCTGGGTGAACAGCCAGGCGCTGCGGTCGGCCGGCATCACGAGGCGAGGCCCGAAGAACGGCGCGATCGTCCGTGCGCCGCGGACGGACGAACCGACAGGGGCGCTCGGCGAGGGAGCGCTCGCGCTCCTGGCGACCGCGCTTCCGCCGCAGACCCGCGACCGCAGGGCGCGCGCGCTGCGCGCGGCCATCGCCGAGGCGCACCAGAACGGCATCACGAGCGTGCACGATGTCGGCGCGGGCCTCGGCGACTTCGAGCTGTACAACGAGCTTCGCCGCGCCGGCGATCTCCAGCTTCGCGTCTACGCCGCACTGGCGGTCGATGGCGCACCGAGCGATGCCGAGCTGTCCCGCCTGGACGCCGTCTGGAGCAAGTACCCGGACGACCCGTTCTTCAAGACCGGCGCGCTGGCCATTCGCATCGATGGTCCGGTGGTGTCGCGGCATGCGGCGTTGCTCGAGCCGTACGCCGACACGACGGTGTCCGCGGAACCGCTCGTCGCCTCCGACGATCTCAACCGGATGGTGCGGCTGATCGACGCGCGCGGATGGCAGGTCATGAGCGACGCGAGCGGCGATCGCGCCGTGCACATGGCGATTGACGCGTACGAGCACGCGGTGCGGTCCAATCCGGCACCTTCGCGCGGGCGCCGTCATCGCGTCGAGGGGGTGGAGCTCGCCGGCGCCTCGGACCTCGCGCGGCTCCGTCCGGTTGGCGTGATCGCGTCGATGCAGCCGGCTCTCGCCAGCCCTGAGGGGCCGCGACTCGACGTCTGGACGAAGTACCTCGGCGAGGAGCGCGCGCTCAGCGCATGGCCCTTCCACAGGATCGCGGCCGGGCGCGGCCGCCTCGCGTTCGGCAGCGACTGGCCGTCCGGCGCGCTGAGCCCGCTCGAGGGAATCCACACGGCGGTGACGCGAACGACTCCCGCCGGCGTTCCCGAGGGAGGATGGAATCCGGCGGAGCGCCTCACGCTCGAGTCCGCCATCGACGCATACACGTCCGGCGCCGCCTACGCGTCGTTCGACGAGCAGCGCAAAGGATCGCTCGAGGCCGGCATGCTCGCGGATCTCGTCGTCCTCTCGCAGGACATCTTCACGGCGCCTCGATCCCGCCTCGCGTCCACCGAGGTCGCGGTGACGATCTTCGACGGGAAAGTGGTGTATCGCCGGAACGCGAAGAGCAGCGATTAGCGGGGGTTCGTCACGGAAATGGCGATCGGCCGACAGACCCCCTGCACGTGCTGAACCGCGGCGGGCTTGGCGTTCGCAGTCCGTTTGACCGGCGGTGACGGTCGGGCGCCGGGGCGAGCCGCGAGTCGTTGCGGCCAACCGCGCCAGGGTCACCGCCCCTGTTTCAATCTCCAACCGATTGAGGCTACGGCACATGCCGCGTCTGTCGGCTTGGCCGTCGTTCAGCGTTCGCCGCGTCCGGCCGCGGCGAACCACACAATTCGCAGCCAACGCCACCCACGCCTGCACCATCGGAATCCCGCGTAGCTTCTGATTCTTCAGCCCATCGACGCGAGATGCAGTCTGGGGGGACTCGAGCGGTGGCCGCAGGTCGGGAGCCGCGATCGCTGGCGCACGGCACAGCGGTTTTGCCGAGGATCCGAGTCACATCATGGGAGTTGCGACGTTGTCCAGTTGGTCTCCTGTCCGGCGTTGGCCGCAACCGGACGCAGGTGCCACACGCGGCCTGCAGCCAAGCCTGTCAGATGGGGGCCGCGGGGAGGCGTGGCGCCTTGATTTCCGGGCGCGTTCGAGCAAGACTGCCTGCGCAGTCGCCCGCGATGGCTGCAAGCAGGGCCTGCCGGTCTAATCAGTGAGAAGTTAGACAGCGCGGAAGAACAAGGGTCAGCTAGGCCGGCGTTAACGCTACTGGAGGACCGATGCAGGTCGAACAAGAAGCGG
>MELC01000022.1:80022-120244 GCA_001767455.1 Acidobacteria bacterium RIFCSPLOWO2_12_FULL_66_21 | reverse complement strand
CCTCCCCTTGGGCGACCGAAATCGTCGCGGCTTCCCCGAGCTGCGTGGTGCCGGGATAATACACCGCGGCATAGCCGAAGACCCGCGGCGGATCGCCAGCCCCGGCGCCCGAGGCTGCGGCGCGCGACTGCGACGGGCCGCCGCGAAGTTCGTCGAGCGCCGACTGCATCTCGCTGGCGGTGATCGGGTGGACGTCGGCGCTGGCAAGCGCTCCCGATCGCGACGAACACGAGATGACGTAGTCGCCCGCCTGGAGTCCGTAGAGCCGGTACGTGCCGCGATCGTCGGTGGACGTCTGTGCCCCGGCCGGCACGAGCTGCCTCTCGCCGGTCATGAACGCATAACGCATCGCCCTGATCGACACACCTGTCGCGGGCGATCCATCGAGGTTCAGGATGGTACCCGTGATGACGCTGCCCTTCATCAGCCGCAGCGAGACGCGCTTTGTCTCCCCGTTGCCAACGACAAGCGCGGCGCCGGGGCGCGACGGACGTGTCGCGCCATACGCGATAGAGACGTAACTCTCCTTGTACGGTGCGAGCATGTACCGGCCGGGCGGCAGTCCGTGAAAGGCAAACGCCCCGTCGTCGCCGGTAATCGCCGTCTGGCCGACCGGCAGCTCGGAGCTCGTCAGCGTCACGCGTGCGCGCCGGATCGGCCGATGCTCCGTGTCATCGGCCAGCACGACGCCGGCAATCGTTGCGGTGGTGCCGGTCGCCGGGCGGGTCGCGTCGCGCGCCGCCTGCTGTTGGGCGAGAGCCGGCGTGGCGATGAACGTGAGGAGGAGAGCGATCGCTCGCGGGATCATCACCGCACCTCCTTCGTCCGCAGGTCCTGTGTCTTCTTGTCCCCCTCGTCGAGGCGGACCTCCGTTGCGACCTTCGCAAGTGCCTCGAGCGTTCGTGGATCGGTCCACTCTCCAACCGCATCGGCGGCGACGGCCACGGCGTAGTACGAGCCGGGTGGCAGACCGCTCGTGGTGAACGCGCCAGTCTTCGTCGCCCGCACGGCGCGGAACCGCCGCAGCGGTCCGGCGTTCGCCCACGCCTGTGGACTGGAGGGGAACAGCAGCACGGTCGCGTCCGCGTCGGCGCGTCCATCGGCCGACCGCACCGTCCCGGAGAGGTCCGCGGGCCGGTCGGTGAAGGTGAGCACCACGCCCGTCACATCCGCGCCTTCCAGATCCAATGGGCTTTCGGACAGGTCGCGGCCGTTGTACGTCGCGGAGCGGAACGTCCAGCCTGGCAGGCTCCCGGACGGCCGAACGAAGTACTTGCCAGCCGGCACGCTGTAGGTCGAGAACCCGCCTGTCTTGTCGGCGTGGCCGGACGGCACGCCCGTTCCGCCACCGGGGACGACGCCTTCGAGCTGCACCGTGAGGCGCTCGAGTTGGTCCGGTGTGGGCTTTGGTGCGCTGCCGTCGAACTCGATCCGACCCGTCACGCGTGGTCCCGCCTGGAGCGGGATCGTGATGCCTGTGAGATCGCGGTGCCCCACCGCTACCGGCGCAAGCGCATACATCGTCGGCTCCGTCGGTACTGGTGTCGGCGTGCCCGATCCGACTATTGACGTCGAGAACACCACCCCCGAGCCGGCCTGGATGATCGTCGTTGAGCCCGACCTTGGCGACGCCGGGGTCTTCAACGCACGCAGCGTGTACTGGCCGATCGGCACCGCTGGAAAGACGAACGCGCCACTCGAGTCGGTGATCGTGGCCGCGACGGTGTCGATGCCGACCGACGAGTCCTGCGAGTCGAGCTGATTCAACCAGACCTGGACGTTGCCGACCGCATCCGGGTCGCCGACGAGTGAGCCCGCCACCCGCGAGGTCGGCGCGGGCGTGAGCTGGAAGTCGACGCCCGACCGATCCTCGCCGGATCCGATCGTGATGACCGTCGCGCGGGACACCGTCGCCGCGTTCGGATAGTAGACGTTCGGGTAGACAGCCAGCCGTCCATCCACCGGCGGAGGCGGCGTGAGGCCGCCGGGGGGAAGTGCCAGCACGGCGTCGCCAATTTGCAGCGCGCCGGAAGACGCGCCCGGGAGCGACGTGGGACCTCGAACCTGGAAGATCTGCGAGAGCTGGGCGGACCGCGCTGTGGGATCCGAGGACGCCTGGGCCAGTGAAAGCGGTATCGATCCCTGCATGGCATCGATGCCGACAACGTAATCGCCAGGTGTCAGACCGCTGAACCGGTACTGCCCGCGATCGTCGGTCGCCACGGCGCCCCGCATCGTGGCCATGAATCCGTAGATCGCGGTGAACTTCGGACGGCCCCCGACATACGTCCGGCGCAGCATCCGCACCTGCGCGCCGACGATCGGCTCACCGGCCTCGTCGACGACGGTTCCGGAAACCACCGCGAACTTCCACATTGGCACGACGATGTCGCCCGCCTTTTCTCCTTCGGCGAGCACCAACTGCTGGGCAAGGCCGCCGGGGCTGCGGCGTCCGAAGGCGCCGTCCACGTGATCGGGCTTCGTCGCATACACGCCGTACACGCCTTTCGGCAGTCCCCGGAATGTGAACTGCCCGTCCGGCCCCGTCATGACGCGCGGCACGCCAGGTACTCCGGGAGGGGCTACCGGAAAAGCAGCAATCGCATTCACGGCGACCGCACCAGGGGTCAGTGTGACTATGGTGTTCGCGATCGGTTTACCGGAGGTCGCATCGACGACCTGGCCGACGATGAGCGCCGTGCGGGGATCTTCGGCACGCGGCTGCGCGGTTTGCGCGTGTGCGTCCGCGGCGAACGCACAGAGGACGAGCACAAGAAAATGGCGGGTTTTCGGCACTGCAGGCCTCCTGTGGAGGAACGCTGCTTTAGACCCCGAAACGGGGAGGATGGACGGAGGATAGCAGACTCGGGTGCTGAGGGGTGCTGAGGGGTGCTGAAGGGTGCTGAAGGGTGCTGAAGGGTACAGACCCGTCAGCACCCATCAGCACCTTAGACTGCGGCCACCGGCTGGATGTTGTGGTTCATCCGGAACATGTTGGTGGGGTCGTACTTCTGCTTCAGCGACACGAGCCGGGTGTAGTTCTCGCCGTACGCGGCCTGGATGCGGTCGGTCTCGTCGGCCGTGACGAAGTTGATGTACACGCCGCCGGTCGCGTAGCGCGCCGTGGCCGCCGTGAGCTCGCGGGCCCACCGGATGCAGGTCTCATCTTCCGCGGCGGTTTCCCACCGGCCGTGGACGTTCATCACGTACTTGGCGTCGCGCTGCGGGTACGCGGTCGCGTCGCGCGGCACGCGGTTGGCCGCGCCGCCGAGCGCGCCGACGAAGATCTCGCAGTGCGGCGACGGCAGGCGCGTCGAGTAGTCGAGCAGCGTGTCGAGATATCCGTCCTCGAGCTGCGTGAAGTTGTGCGACTTCCAGTAGTTCCGCGCGCCGGGCGTGAGCAGCGGATCGAACGCCTTCTGCCAGCCGGTATACGGATGCGGCTGCACGACGTCGGCAATCGGCTGCCCGAAGCGGCGCAGCCCTTCGAGCGCGCGCTCGCCGGACGTGATGTCGCCGGCGTAGAAGCAGGCGAACGCGAGCATCTCCTTGCCGTGGATGGACTCCGGAAGGAACGGCAGCGGCGGCGCCTTGCGGATCACGAACCAGGCGACCACCTCGTCGGGCGCCTTCTCGATGAAGTCGCGATACTGCCGGAGCAGCTTCGGAGCGTCCGCGAACGGGTGCACGATGAGGCCCGAGAGCACTTCCGGCCCCACGGGGTGTAGCTGGAACTCGAACGAGGTGACGACGCCGAAGTTGCCGCCGCCGCCGCGGATGGCCCAGAAGAGATCGTCGTTGCTCGATGAGCTCGCGCGAACGAGCGTGCCGTCGGCGAGCACGACGTCGGCGGCGATCAGGTTGTCGACCGACATGCCGTACTTGCGCGTGAGCCAGCCGAACCCGCCGCCGAGCGTGAGTCCCGCCACGCCCGTCGTCGAATTGATGCCGAGTGGCGTCGCGAGGCCGAACACCTGCGCGTCGTGATCGAAGTCGGCGAGCGTGCAGCCCGGTTCGACGGTCGCGACGCGACGCTGCTGGTCGATGTGGACCGACTTCATCAGCGACAGATCGAGCATGAGGCCGCCGTCGCAGACGGCGTTGCCGGCGATGTTGTGCCCCGCCCCCTTGATCGCGAGGAGGAGCTGGTGCCTGCGCGCGAATTGCACGGTCTTGACGACGTCCGCGGCGCTCGCCGCGCGCACGATCAGGCCCGGGCGGCGATCGATCATCGCGTTCCAGATAGTGCGCGCCGTGTCGTAGGCCGTCGACCCGGGGAGGAGCACCTGGCCGCGGACCGAAGCGGTCAGGCCGTCGAGGTCCTCCTGCGTGATGGTGATGTCGATTCCCGCGAGGTTTCGCACGTTCGTTGTGGGCATGTCCTTCCTCTCTCAGTTTTTGGCTTTCAGCTCTCAGCTCTCAGCTTTCAGCTTTCAGCTTTCACGCCTCTCAGCTGACAGCTGATAGCTGACAGCTGACAGCCGATTGCTGTCCGTCCCGGGACCGGCATGGTAAGAAGCAGAGGCACGTCAAGTCAACGATTTCCCGCGGATGAGTCGGCCCAGCCTCTGCCGTAGATCGGGGCTCTGCTAATATTTGCGCCATGAAACGCCTGCTGGTTGTGCTGGTCCTCTTCATGACAGTCGCCGCGGGCGCGCCGCGCGCGCAACGCTCCATCCGTCCCGCGCCGCCGCCGCGCGTGCCGTTCACCGTCGTGGAGGCCACGATTCCGGAGATGCAGGCCGCGATGAAGAGCGGCCGCCTGACGTCGCGCGAGATTGTGGTGCAATCGCTCGTGCGCATCGCGACCTACGAGGACAAGCTGCACGCGGTCATTACGGTGAACCCGGACGCGCTGAAGGAAGCCGACGAACGCGATCGCGAGCGCGCGCAGGGCAAGGCGCGCGGGCCGCTCCACGGCATTCCGGTCGCGCTGAAGGACAACATCCACACGACGACCATGCCGACCACCGGCGGCGCGCTGGTGTTCGACGGCTTCGTGCCGCCGTACGAAGCGACGATCACGAAGCACCTGCGCGAGGCGGGCGCGATCATCATCGCGAAGACCGGCATGACGGAGCTGGCCAACTGGGTCGCGGGCGGGCCGACGCCGATGCCCGGCAACTACAACGCCGTGGCGGGCTACGGCATGAACCCGTACGATCCGCGCCGCGATCCGCGCGACGCGACGTTCGACGGCCGTCCCGCGATGCAGACCGGCGGATCGAGCTCGGGCATCGGGACGTCGGCGAGTTTCTGGGCCGCCAACGTCGGCACCGAGACCTCCGGATCGATCCTGAGCCCGTCGAACCAGAACATGCTCGCGGCGGTGAAGCCGACCGTCGGTCGCATCAGCCGGTACGGCGTGATTCCGATCACGGCGGATCAGGACACGGCGGGACCCATGGCACGCACGGTCACCGACGCCGCCATCATGCTTGGGGTGCTGGAAGGGGCCGCGGATCCGAACGATCCGGCGACCACGACGTGCACGCCCCCGCCGGGGCACGACTACACGAGGTTCCTGCGCCGCGAGGGACTCAAAGGCGCGCGCATCGGTATTCCGCGCGCGCTTTTCTACGAGCGCACGGCGGTGCCCGGCTCGGATCGTCCGCGCGGCGGCTTGAACGGCGATCAGGCCAAAGCGATGGCTGAGGCGATTGGCGTCCTCGAGGAACAGGGCGCGGTCATCGTCGATCCGGCGAACATTCCGAGCGTCGTGGACAAGGATCCGAAGAACAACTTCGTCCTCTGGGCGATCTGTTCCGGCGTGGAGAGCGCGAGAGGGAAGGACGAGAACTGCTCGGTCGATCTGAAGTACGGGATGAAACGGGACTTCAACAAGTGGCTCGCGTCGCTCGGTCCGTCCGCACCGGTCAAGACGCTGAAGGAGCTGCGCGAATGGAACCTCGCGCACAAGAACGCGGGCGCGATCAAGTACGGCCAGTCGCAGCTCGACATCTCGGACGAGATGGACGTCGAGAAGGATCGCGCGCGCTACGAGGCCGATCGCGCGAAGGACATCGCGCTCGGCGGGACGCACGGCATCGACGAGGTGATGAAGGCCGAGCGGCTCGACGCGCTGCTGTTTCCCGGCGCGAGCGGATCGGCGCTGGCCGCGCGGCCCGGCTACCCGACCGTCATCGTGCCGTTCGCGCTGGTGCCGAACGCGCCCACGCCGCCGTTCCCGCCCGGCTTCAAAGCAAAGCCGTCGCCGTATGGCGTGAGCTTCACCGGGATGGCCTGCAGCGAGCCGCGCCTGCTCGAGATCGCGTACGCCTTCGAGCAGGCCACCAGACGCCGCGTGCCGCCTTTGAGGTGGTAGCGCAGCCCTTTAGGGCTGCCCTTTGAGGTGGTAGCGCAGCCCTTTAGGGCTGCCCTTTGAGGTGGTAGCGCAGCCCTTTAGGGCTGCCCGCGGCCGTTTGGCAGGCCCGAAGGCCTGCGCTACCAGCGGCCGCGGCTGATTTTGCAGCGCGCTCGTAGAACCAATAGAACCTATAGAACCACAAATGACATTCCTGACCCTGCTCATGATGATCCTCACACAGCCTTCTTCCGGCCTGTCCCCGCAGGAAGCTGCCATTGTTTCGCACGTCGATGCGCACAATGGCGAGGCGCTCGCCTTGCTGGAGCGGGTCGTCAACATCAACAGCGGCACGCAGAACTTCGACGGCGTGCGTGCGGTCGGGAAGATCTTTCGCGCGGAGTTCGACGCGCTCGGGTTCAAGACGCACTGGATCGACGGCGCGCCGTTCAAGCGCGCGGGACACCTGATTGCCGAGCATCCCGGCCCCGGCCCCAAGATCCTGCTCATCGGCCATCTCGACACGGTCTTCGAGAAGGACAGTCCCTTCCAGAAGTTCGAGAAGATCGACGCGACTCACGCGCGGGGCCCCGGCATCATCGACATGAAGGGCGGTGACGTCGTGATGCTCCACGCGCTGAAGGCGCTCAACGCCGCCGGCGCGCTGAAGAACATGAACGTCGTCGTCGTGATGACGGGCGACGAGGAGGATTCGGGCGATCCGCTGAGCCTCGCGCGCGCGCCGCTCATCGCAGCCGGGAAGGGCGCCGCCGCCGCCATCGGCTTCGAGGACGGGCCGGGCGATCCGAAGCTTGGCGTCACGGCGCGGCGCGGCACGACCGGATGGGAAGTGCGCGTGAAGGGCGCGCCCGCGCACTCGTCACAGATCTTCCGCTCCGACATCGGCTCCGGCGCGGTGTTCGAGATGGCGCGCATCCTCAACGCCTTCCGCGAGAAGATGGCGGGCGAGGAGCACCTGACGTTCAACCCGGGCGTCGTCCTCGGCGGCACCAGTGTGGAGTTTGACGCTGTCCAGACGCGGGGCACCGCCTTTGGCAAGACGAACGTCGTCGCCGAACATGCGGTCGTGTCGGGCGATCTGCGCACGCTGTCGCCCGCGCAGCTCGAGCACGCGATGAAGACGATGCAGGATGTCGTGGCGGCGTCGCTGCCGCACACGGAAGCGACGATCACGTTCGACGAGGGCTATCCGCCGATGGCGCCGGCAGAAGGGAACGCGAAGCTGCTGGCGATGTACGACCAGGCGAGCCGGGATCTCGGTTTCGGTGCGGTGACCGCGGTGACGCCGGACCGCGCCGGAGCCGCGGACGTGTCGTTCGTCGCGGGAGAGATCACGTCAATCATCGACGGCGTCGGCCTGATGGGCACCGACGATCACACCGCCAAGGAGACCGCGGATCTTTCGACGCTGCCGTCACAGACCAAGCGCGCCGCCGTGCTGTTGCTGCGGCTGCAGAGTAGCCGGCAGTAGGCAGTAGGCAGTAGGCAGTAGGCAGTAGGCAGTAGGCAGTGAGTCGAGCTGTACAACTGATCGAGTAATCACGCTCCGGGCCATGCACGCTAGTCCGCCGGATATCAGCAGGCAGACATTGTCAGCAGGGCACGCGGGTAGTAAAATGCTACCAAGAGGTGCAGCGTGGGGATGCCCGTCAAGCTGTCGGACGAACTGGTCAAGGTCGCTCGCAAGGAGGCTGCCGCGGCGGACCGCTCGATTACGGCGCAAATCGAGCATTGGGCCAAGCTGGGGCGATCGGTCGAAGCCGCCCTTCGCCACGAGGACGCGCTCGCATTGAAGGGCAGTGGCGGCGTTCTGAACGTCGCCTTCGGCAACGCCACGACACGGCAGGCGGTTTACCAGTTGCTTGGAGACATTGCCGGCGCGATGGATCGTTCGGCGCTGGCGCGCACACTCACGCGCGGGCGCACCGTGTACGAGAGCGATCCGTCCGGGGCCGTCGCGCGCATCGCACCGGAAGGGACCCGCACGCGTGGCCGGTTTGAAAATCGCACGTTCGTGCCGGTCGCGATGAAGCGCCGACGCGCTCGCGGATGACTCGGGCCGATGACATCACGTCGATTGGCGGCAGTGTCACGTCCGGCGACCGCCTCCTCATCGTCGTCGCCGGTCCAAACGGCGCGGGGAAATCGACGTTCGTCGACACGTTCCTGAGGCCGACCGGCCTTCGCATCGTCAATCCCGATCAGATCGCGCAAGCACTGGCGCCGGATGATCCCGGCGCGGTCGCGTACGAAGCGGCACAGGCGGCCGATACCGTCCGCCATGATCTGATCGCGCGCGGCGTGTCATTCTGCATGGAAACCGTCTTGTCCGATCCACAAGGCGCGAAGATCGGGTTTCTGCAACGCGCCCGGGAGCAGCGGTACAGCGTGCT
This sequence comes from Acidobacteria bacterium RIFCSPLOWO2_12_FULL_66_21, assembly GCA_001767455.1. GTDB lineage: Bacteria > Acidobacteriota > Vicinamibacteria > Vicinamibacterales > 2-12-FULL-66-21 > 2-12-FULL-66-21. The sequence goes on along the minus strand of MELC01000022.1, from coordinate 111,526 downwards.
GCTCGTGTTCATCGGCTTGGACACGGCGGACCTCGCCGTCGCGCGCGTGGTCGAGCGTGTCGAAGCCGGCGGGCATGATGTGCCGGACGAGAAAATCCTCTCGCGGTTTCCTCGCACGCTCGACAACCTGCTTCAGGCGCTCGAATTCGTCGACCACGCATTCCTGTTCGACAACAGTTTGGCGGCCGAGCCCTTCCGCTTTGTCGCGGAGTTTGCGGACGGCGCTCTCGTGAGGCGCGGCGCGTGTCGGCCGGCCTGGGCGCGCTCAGTACTGAAACCACACAAGCGGCCTTGACGAGTCGCAACCGCTTCAGCCGCCACAGTCCACTGCGATGGCGAGCACGCGGCAGACCTCACGCATGCGCGAATCGGTGAGGCTGCCAACATACCCGACGAGTCGCGCACGCTCGATGGTCTGCACGTGATCGAGATTGACCGCCGAATCGTTCCTCAAGCCTTCATTCACGCCGACGACGACCTCGCTCGGCGCGCCGCGGATCGTGGAGGTGATGGGCGCGACCATGACCGTGTCGAGCAGCTCGATGACTTCCTGGCGGCTGAGGACGAGCACGGGTCGCAGCTTGTCCGGGTGCTTGAACCGGTAGCGCCAGATTTCTCCCCGGCTTATGCTTCGGGCCACACGCCCTCATCCGCCCATCCGGACAATTCCGCGTCTGGCTGGTGTGTCCCATAGGCGCGGCGGTACCCCTCGGCGATCCGTTTCTTGCTGGATCGGCGCAGATAATCCGCGACAGCACGCCGCAACACAGCCGAACGTCCGCGCTTTCGGACCTCCTCGTCAGCATCCAGGCGCCTCAGGAGCGGCTCGTCGATCATGACCTGTATAGGCTTCATGTGGATAGATTATCACCATACAGGCAGCAGGCAGCAGGCAGCAGGCAGCGGGCAGCGGGCAGCAGGCAGCAGGCAGCGGGCAGCAGGCAGCAGGCAGCGGGCAGCGGGCAGCAGGCAGCAGGCAGCGGGCAGTAGACAGCGAGTCGAGCTGTCAAGCTGTGAGTCGATTCAGCGTGACAGCGTGATCCACTGCCTACTGCCTACTGCTTACTGCCTACTATCTGCGGAGGGCGCCGGTAGTGCGTGGCGCGCTCGTAGGCGGCGGCCATTTCCAGCAGGCGGCGGTCATCCCACATTCGACCGAGCAGCGAGATGCCGACGGGATAGCGCCCGCCGATGAAGCCAGCGGGCACGGTCACCTGCGGCAGACCAGTGGCCGCGCTCTCCACGCATGTGCCGGGCTCGCCGCCGTAGCGTTCGAGTCCGCCCTCGTGCGTGTGCGGCCGGGCCTGGTTGGCAGGGTAGAGGATCGCGTCGAGATGCTGCTGTTCCATCAGGTCCACGAAGATCTGGCGGAACCCCTCGCGGCCCGCATAGAAGCGCTTGACGGCTTCGTCAAGCGCCGCGCCGGTCGCGGTCGGCCTGAGCGCATCCTCGAATCGACGCGCGCCGATTGGCGCCAGTTTTCCTGACGCGAGCAGGTCCTCGATCGTCAGGACTTTGTCGCCCGGCTTCGCCCCTCGAGCGAGATACGCGGTCCACGCCGCTTTGAGCGATCCTGGCGCGCTGCCACGCACCGCGCGGTACTTCGCGTCGTAATCCGGAATGGCGACATCGACGACAATGGCGCCCGCTGCCTGGAACTCCTTGACCACGCGTTCCATCGCGTCCGCGATCTCGCGCTCGCCCGTGATGCCGATGAACCGCTGCCGCAAGAGTCCGACGCGCTTGCCCTTCAGCGTCGCCCCGTCCAGTCCTTGCGCGAACGAGCCGTTGATGTGAGCAGCCGCGTCCGTCGTGAAGGGATCTTCAGGATCGGTTCCAACGACCCAATCGAGCGCGAGCGCGACGTCGCGCACGGTTCGTCCCATCGGTCCCACGGCGTCGTTGAACGTATTGAGCGGCATCACGCCCGCGCGGCTGTTGAGCCCCAGGGTCGCGCGAATCGTCGCGAGCGACGCGAATGCCGCCGGGTTCGACAACGAGTTGCAGGTGTCCGTGCCGAACCCGAGCGCGGCCATGCTGGTGGACACCGCGGTCGCGCTCCCCCCGCTCGATCCAGCCGTGCTGAGCGATGGATCGTAGGCGTTGCCAATCGTGCCGCCGACGGTGCTGATCCCGAAGTCTCCGAACGGGAACTCGTCCAGGTTGGCCTTGCCGAGGACGATGGCGCCGCCGCGCCGCATCCCTGCGGCAATGTGCGAATCGAGGCGCGGGCGGTGATCGACGAGTGCGCGCGCCCCTCCCGTGGTAGGCAGCTCGATGGCGTCGATGTTGTCCTTGAACACGACCGGCACGCCGTGGAACGGTCCGCGCACGTGGCCCGCCGCGCGCTCCGCGTCCATCGCGCGCGCGTCGGCAAGGGCGTGCGGGTTCAGCGAGAGCAGCGCGAGGTAGGTCGGCCCGTTCCGGTCGAACAGCGACAGTCGCGCGAGGTATTCGCGGACGATATCCTCGGAGGTGACCTCGCCGCGCGTCATGGCGTCCTGGAGATCGGTGACGGTCTTCTCGACAACCGTGAACGGCCTGGGGTGGCCGTCGGGCGGCAGGCTCCAGTTGACGATCTGCGCGCGCTGCCGTGGCGTCAGGCCGCGCAGGTCCGGACTCTTCACGAGTTGCCGCGCGACGTCGGTCACGCGCGCAATCTCGGATCCCGGGGGCGGGATCTTCGCATCCGCGCCCGAGTACACGGACTCTCCACCAATCAGCCCGTCCTTCACCGCGATCGGAAACCCGCCGCGCGGGTCGTACACCTCACTGAGCCCCTTCACCACGAACGTCACGAGCGCCGCGGTCTGGCCGGGCCGCAGCCGCAGCCTGAAGACATATCCGATGTGCGCGGGATCGAAGCCCGGCCACCTGTCGGTGAACGGATCCGCGTACATGTCGCCGACGGAGGCGAGCAGACCCGCCGTCTTCGAGCCGAGGACGTGCGCCGAAGGCCCGTGCCCGGACGGGCCGATCATCGGATCGGCCACGTTCCGCGCGTTCTGCATCACGGTCACGTAGCTGTCCGCCAGATCGATGCGTCGATCCCCGTTCGAGGTCATCGCGACGGCGATCTTCCCTCCGTCCTCGAACGCGCCGGCGGCGCCGCCCCAGGCGACTTCGACGCCGCGCTCCTCGGCCGAGGTGTTGGTGAACGAGTCGAAGTACCGCAGGTAGCTCGTGTCGCGCGGCGCGAAAATCGCGCGCGCGACCAGCACCCCGTCGTTCAGAACAGGCGTGATGGAGTCGAACCGATCAGCGGTGCCGTCATAGGCGAGGCCGAACCCGCGAAGATAGTGGTTCCGCAGCAGCGGCGCGTTGGTTCCGCGCCGGATCTGGATTCTCAGATACCCGAAGCCGTTGAACGGATAGGCGCGGCCGCCGGTCGCGATGCCGCCGCTGTCCTGCGCCCACGCGGAGGTGTCCTGAATGTCCCAGAACTGCCCGTCAGCGGAGGGCACGCGCGTGACGGCATCAACGTCCACCAGCATCGCGACCGCACCGAGCAGGGCAAGGCCACAACCGGCGATGTGTCTCATGGGTGATGTCCTTATGAAGGCCTGGCGCTCGACGCGCGCCACCGCGTGATCAACCGGGACCGAATGACGAGCCGATCGTGCGTGAGCACCGGGAGCTTCAGCACTCGACTGGTCGCGACGATGAGACGATCTGCCGGGTCGCGGTGAAAACTCTCGGGGAGCGCCGCCGCCTCTGCCGCGATTGCCGGCGAGATCGGCACGAGCTGCACGGAGCGGGGATGTGCGGCGGCCTCCAGCCAGTCGGACAGCGGCAGGTCCAGCTCCAGCCGTCCCCGCTCCACGAGCATCGAGACTTCCCACAGGCTGATATCCGCGAGAAAGGGCCGCTGGTCGCGGGGAAGGGCGTCAAGAGCGGCAATCGTGGCGGAGCCGAGTCGCCGATCCTGATCTACCCACCAGATCCAGGCATGCGTATCCAGCAGGGGCGGGGTCATCGCAGCGCTTCAATGTCCGATTCGTCAATCGCCGGCGCGAGCGGGTCTCCGTTCCAGCGGGCGAGGCCGCGAAGCCGCTGCCACGGCCGGTCGTCCTCATCGTCGGCGGGCACCAGCCGCGCCACCACGCGGCCGCGCTTGGTGATGGTGACGGGCTCGCCGCGCTCGCGAACGCGGTCAATCAGCGCCAGGCATTTCGCTTTGAATTCAGAGGCCGCCACTTTCATGTGACCAGTCTAATTGACCAGTCACATTCAGTCAAACGACCCGAGATCAGCAGGCACCCGGCCCGCGGCCGGGCACTCAGGTGACGCGCGAGGAAGCGGCGCGACGGCCGGCCCCCGCCGATCCGCCGGCGGCGAACGTCGAGAACAGCTTCTCCAGATCGGTGGAGCGGCAGTTCGGGCACGCCGCCTGGCGGCTACCGATGACCAGCGTCTCGAACGTATGGCCGCATCCGCGGCAGGTGAACTCGAATAAGGGCATTACCGGATCCTGAGCCTCCGTATGAGAGGATGCACTTCGGGGGCGAGAGGTTACAACTCCAAATTCCAAATTCCAAATTCCAAAGGGACTCCAAACTCCAAACTCCAAACGGACTCCAAACTCCAAACTCCGAAGGTCGTTTGGAGTTGTTTCGAGTTTGCCGTTTGGAGTGCCTTTGGAGTCTGGACTTTGGAGTTTGGAATTGACGAGCCTCAGCGATCAGAGCGTTCGACGTTGAACTTCGACAGACTAATCTTCGGATTCAGCTTGAACTTGCCGAGGCGCAGCTCCTCGCTGACCTGCCCGTCCACGTACTCCTTCAACAGATGCGGCCACGTCACGCCCCCCTCGGCGCGAAAGTCGCTGAAGAAGAGCTGATGCTCGACCCGTGGCATGCCCGCGGCCGGGTTGCCGCCGCCCGGGCTGCCGGCAATCACCGTTCCGGGCGGCGCCTCGCCGCCGGGGAGTGTCGGAACGGGAGGCGTGGCCGCGACAATCTCTGTTCCCTGACGCGTGGTGCGTGTCGTTACCGTTGACCTGGTCGTCATGATCACCCCTGTGTCCGCACGCCATCCGACCATGACAGGCAGGTGGGTATTCGCATCGAGGTGCAGGCGCACGACGAAGCCGTCCGCGGCCTTTCCCTCGAGCACGTCCACGGTCGTGCCGCCGACCTGATCGAGGCCGGAATAGGTGAACTGGATCGGGTATGCCTCGGGAGACTTCGCAAACAGCGCGAGGGCAAGGCGGAGGAACGTCTGCTTATTGCGCCTTGTCTTCTCCCGCCGCGCCGCGGCGATAGTTTCCGGCGTCTGCGGCCCCGTGGTGAAATCGCGCGGCGGTGTCCCGATGCTGGAGAGGATCTCCCGAATGGGGTCGTCGCCGTTGAACCCGTCGCTCATCGTGATCTCGACCGGCCCGGTGCGTTGCGTGGCGGTCCGCACGAACTTGTCCGGCAGCACGCACTCGAACTGGACGTTCCGTTCGAGCGTGCGCGACCCCAGGTTCTGCGACCATGTTCCACCGACCGAGAACGATGCGATCGCCGCAAGCGCCGCCTCGCCGCCGAGCGCCTGTCGCGCCTCGGCCAGCCGGCGCGCCGCTTCCGTATCCTGCCGCGCGGATATGCCGGTGGCGCCCAGGAGCACGGCCACCATCCCGACCGCAATCGTGCGCATACGTGACCTCTCGATCGAACCGCGAACCGCGAACCGCGAACTGCGAGCTTTCTACATTCTACTTGTCACCCACTCTGTCAATGACGACCCTGCCGTCTTGCATCACCCATTTCACACCGGTGAAGAGCGCATCGATGTTCTGGAGCGGGTCGCCTTCGACCGCAATCATGTCCGCGATGAACCCGGGCGCAACCCGGCCGAGGCGGTCGCTCATGCCGAGCAGATCCGCGGCGGTCGTCGTGGCGGCGCCCAGAGCCTGCGCCGGCGTCATGCCGGCTTTGACCAGCCATCCCAGCTCGCGCGTGTTCTGTCCGAACATCGTGTAGACCGCGTCAGATCCCATGCCGATGCGCACGCCTGCCGTGACCGCGCGGCGCGTCGATTCCAGGTTGCGCTGGAGGTACTCCCGCAGCGGCGGGATCGCTTCCGGCTTGAAACCGAATTCGTCCCTCGCGTCGACGTAGTAGCGATTGTGATCGATGGTCGGGACCCACACCGTGCCCCGCTTCACCATCTCGGCGAGCGTCTCGTCGTCCAGATCGACGCCGTGCTCGACCGAATCCGCGCCCGCGCGGACGGCGTCCCGCACGCCGGACGCGCCGTACGAGTGGATCGCGACCTTGTGTCCCTGGGCGTGCGCGGCGTCCACGATCGCTTTCATTTCATCGAACGTCAGGGTCTGGGTCGTATCGACGCTGTCGAAGCTCCCGCGTGACGCGTAGACCTTGACCCAGTCCGATCCTGACTTGATCCGATCCTCAGCCGCCTTGCGCATCGTGTCCGGATCCGGCCCGCTGGCCTGGCGCGGCGCGGAGATCCCCTGGCCCGCGACGACCATGCGTGGCCCCTCCATCGCACCCAAGTTGATCAGATCGCGCATCGCGAAGTCGGTGTCGTTCGACGCGCCCAGATCGCGCACGGTCGTCACGCCTGTCTCGAGCGTCCGCCGTGCATTGTCCCGCGCGAGGAACACCGTCACGGCCGGCCGCCGCCGCTGGCCGAGCGGCCGCGTTCCTGGTTGGCGATCCCAGTAGTAGGTCATGTGGGTGTGGAGATCGATCAGCCCGGGCAGTCCCGTGTAGCGCCGGTGATCGATGACGCGCGCTCCGGCCGGCAGCTCCTTCCCGGCGGGTTCGACCGACAGTATCCGGCCGTTGTCGACGACGACGACCGCATTGGGAATGACGCGAGTGCCGTCCCACACGCGGGCGAAGCGAATGGCGGTCGGTTGTCCGAACGCAAGTGATGCGGTCATCATGATGAACAGCGCCGCAGCCGCGGCCAGAGGTCGTGTCATGTTGCCGCTATGATAGCGCCCCCAGGTGCGAGCTGCGAACTGCGACTGCGAGCCGCGAGCTGCGAACTGCGACTGCGAGCCGCGAGCTGCGAACTGCGAACTGCGAGCCGCGAACTGCGAACTGCGAGCTGCGAACTGCGAGCTGCGATACGATGTCTTCTTCCATGCCCACTTTCAGAGCACTCTTCAGCCGAGACGCGGAGGTGTATGCCGACGCACCCGGGCGCGTGAATCTGATCGGCGAGCACACCGATTACAACGGCGGCTACGTCCTTCCCGCGGCCGTCCCGCAGCGGACTCGCGTGGAACTGGCCGCGCGCCCGGATGGAACCGTCCGGTTGTGGAGCGCGCAGTCGCAGGGCGAAGTCGCCTCCTACACGCTTGGCGAGGAACGCCGGGACGGCACCTGGACCGATTACGTGAAAGGCATGACCCGCGCCCTCGCCCAGCACGGCGCGTTGGGCGGATTCGACATGCGGGTCGATTCCGATGTGCCGGTGGGCAGCGGGCTGTCCTCGAGCGCCGCGCTGGAGATTGCCGCCGGCCGGGCGCTTCGCGAGCGCTTTCACCTCCGGCTGACCGATCTGCAGTTGGCGATGGCGGGGCAGCGTGCCGAGAACGAGCTGGTCGGCGCGCCAGTCGGGATCATGGACCAGATGGCGTCCGTCTTCGCCGACACCGCGACCGCGCTGTTCGTCGACACCCGCACGCTCGCGTATGCTCGCGTCCAGTTGCCCGCCTCTGCCGCGGTCGTCGTCATCGACTCCGGCATCTCGCACCGCAACGCCGGCGGTGCCTACGCGGAACGCCGCGCCGAATGCGAACAGGCGGCGTCGCGCCTGGGCGTTCGGCAGTTGCGCGACGTCGGTATCGCCGACCTGCATCGTGTGTCACAGCTTCCGTCGCCGCTCGACCGGCGTGCCCGCCACATCGTCACCGAGAACCAGCGTGTGCTCGACACCGTGGATGCATTCGGCCGAGGCGTTCTGGCCGCAGCGGGTCGGCTCTGCAACGAGTCGCACGTCTCGATGCGCGACGACTTCGAGATCTCGGTACCCGAGATCGACCGGCTTGTCGCTATCGCCCAAGCCACCGACGGCGTGTACGGTGCGCGGCTGACCGGCGGCGGATTCGGCGGATCGGTCGTGGTGCTGGCCGACGCCGCGCAAGCCCGGACCGCTGCAGCGCATATCGTCAATCAATACGCCGCCACCACTGGGAACGCCGGGCGCCTGCTGGTCCAGCCAGAAGGCTGATGGAGGGGGGCCCCGCCGGCCTCCAGGCGGAACGGATCAAAAGGAGACGACGACGGCCATTCCACGGCGGCGGCCGACGAGAGGAGCCAGGCTGACGTGCCTTCCGCCGCGTGGCTGCGCGTCGAACCTGATGTGCGGCCTCGAACGCGCCGCATCGATGCCCGCTCCGATCAGCGCGCCGATTGCCGTCAACGCGACCGCACCGGCGGCATACCCCGGGCCCCATTCGTCCATCTCGTTCCGGTCGACCGCCATGGCCGTAATGAACATGACCGCGCTGAATCCTCCGCCAACACCAATGCCGATCAGGGCGCCGTTGCGCACCGAGTCACGCGGCCGCTCGAGCGAACGGATCTCGGCGTTCGATAACTTCAGGACCGCGTTGTTCACGTAGCCCGACATCAGGCCGACCCTCGCCCGGATCTCCAGATCGTTCTCACCGACATGAAGCAGCCGCCCGTTGACCTGTTCGCCATTCGTCCGGGTGACTAGGACGGTGTCGCCCGCGCGCAGGTCGCGCCGCATCTCGTCGAGCGTAGCCACGGTCGTCTGGGCGAAGACACCGCGTCCGCCCGCGACAGTGGTCAGCACCGCAGCAGCGGTCACGGCCGCGTGTACCAGCGTCTTGACGTGCATAATCCCTCCTTGCAGAGGCTGCAAATGATGGCCTTCAAACCCGTAATGCGAAATCCGGCGTTGCAGGGGCTCGCGGGCGGCACGGATCCCGCATAAGCGACGCTTGAGACAGCCCTTTTGGGGCTGCCTCCCCGGATCCGCGTTGATGAGGTTGGACTGAAATGACTATGCGCTCTCGTTCGTTGTCCGCGGTGGCTGCCGTTGTCATGGCCGCGCAGATTCTGTCGGCCCAGACGACAATCACGCCGCCGAAGAACAAGTATTCGCCGCAGGATGACGTGAAGCTCGGCCGCGAGGCGGCCGGCCAGATCGAGGAGCAGCTGCCGATTCTGCGCGACGACAACGTCACGTCCTACATCGCGGACATCGGCCGCCGGCTGGTACAGGTCATCCCTTCCGATCTGCGTCACCCGGAATTCCAGTACTCGTTCAAGGTCGTGAACGTCCGCGAGATCAACGCGTTCGCGCTGCCGGGCGGGCCGATGTACGTCAACCGCGGGATGATGGACGCGGCAAGGACTGAAGGGGAGATCGTGGGCGTCATGGCGCACGAGCTCAGCCACGTCGCGCTCCGTCACGGCACCGCGCAGGCGACGAAGGCGACGCCGTACGCCATCGGGCAGATGGCGGGCGCCATCCTGGGCTCGATTCTCGGCGGCCGGACAGGCAGCGTGGTGTCGCAGGGCGCGCAGATCGGATTCGGCACGGCGTTCCTCCGCTTCAGCCGCGAATACGAGAAGCAGGCGGACCTGCTCGGTGCGCAGATGATGGCGCGCGCCGGCTACGACCCACGCGACATGGCGAACATGTTCAAGACCATCGAGGCGCAGGGCAAGTCCGGCGGTCCGCAGTGGATGAGCGATCATCCGAACCCGGGGAACCGGCAGGCGTACATCGCGAAGGAAGCGGAGATGCTGCGCGTGGAGAACGCGGTTCACAACACGCGCGCCTTCAACGACGTCAAGGGGCGGCTGCAGGCGATGTCGCCGGCACCCACGACGGAGGAAGTCACGAGGAATGCCGGCAATACGGGCAACCGCCCGGCGCCGACGACCGGATCGGGGTCGCCCGTCGGCGCGGGGCGCGTCCAGGGCCCCGCGTCGCGCACGACGACCTACGACGAAGGCAACCTGTTCCGCGTCAAGGTGCCGTCGAACTGGCGCGAGATCCCGGGCAACAACTCGGTCACTTTTGCGCCGGAGGGGGCCTACGGCACCGTCGGCCAGCAAAGCGTCTTCACGCACGGCGTCGAAGCCGGCATCGCGCGCAACGAGACGCACGATCTGCAGACGGCCACGACCGAGCTGATCCAGTCGCTCGCGCAGGCGAACCCGCGGATGAGCCGTCCGCCGGGATACCAGCGGGCCACCATCGGCGGCCGCAGCGGCATCGTCACCACGCTGTCGAACATCTCGGAGGCGACCGGCGGCACTGAGAGGATCGCGATCTTCACGACCCAGCTGCAGGACGGCACCCTGTTCTATCTGATTGGCGTCTCACCAGACGAGGAGTTCCGGCAGTACGAGCCGGTCTTCCGGAGGATTGCGGGCTCGATCCAGTTCGCAAGGTAGAAGGTAGACCTGCCTTCTACGTTCTACCTTCCATATTTCCGCCCAGAGCCAGCCGCGGATCTCGCCGTCCTTGAAGTTGATGGCGCGGTCCGCGGGGTACCGATCCTTCAGCACCGCCCGCACACCTGGCGAGAGCTTGTCCGCCGGCCCATGACAGCCGGCGCACAGCGCCACTTCGGGCATCGGACGGAGCACGCCCACGCGATCGCCCAGATCCACGTAGAAACCGCTTACCGACGCGGCGCGTGCTCCCGCTTTCTGCCTGACGATGGGCGCTGCCCACGCGGGCGGCGTGCTGGTGGGATTCCGCAGGCGATCGCTCGTCCACCCGACGGCGATCTGTTCCTCCCGTCTGATCCGATCCATGACGGCGGCCGAAGACAGATGGCACACGCCGATCGCGCCGGCGGCACCGTTGGCGCGCATCGTGCCGGCGAGCTCCGTCAGGTGCGCCGATCGAATCCGCGTGAACGCCGCGTCGGCGCGCTGGATGAACGGCCGGACCGCCGCGGGCGCCCGCGCGATGGGGATGGCCTGCCCCTCAGGGGAGAATGGCGCGCTGAAGGCCAGCACCGTCAGGACGGCGGGGATGCGGCGCATCGTTCGCCCTATTGTGCATCCGCTCCAGGGCGACGACAAGCGCGCTTGCACGTCCAACGCGAAATCTACAACTCGAAACCAACCACCAAAACCGATAACCAAGAACCGTCTTGTTTGCTATCATCCGCGATCATGAAATCCCGACGCCTTCTCTTGACGTTCCTCTGTCTTGCACTGTCTTTCGCCGGCGGCGCCGCGGGGCGCGTCGCTGGCGCGCAGGCGCCGGCCGCGTCGCTCGAAACGAAGGTCGACCAGGTCTTTGCACGCTGGAACGGGCAGACCCCTGGGTGCGCCGTGGGTGTGGGCGTGGGTGGGCAGGGCGTGCTGCAGAAGGCCTACGGCATGGCCGATCTCGAGCACGACGCCCCGAACACGCCGGACACGATCTTCGAGGCCGGCTCGGTCTCGAAACAGTTCACCGCCGCCGCCCTGCTCCTGCTCGTGCGCGAGGGCAAGCTCTCGCTCGACGATCCGGTCCGCAAGCACATCCCGGAGCTGCCCGACTACGGATCGCCGCTGCTCGTCCGCCACATGCTGAACCACATGAGCGGCCTGCGCGACTGGGGCTCGGTCGAGGCCATCGCGGGCTGGCCGCGGACGACGCGCGTCTACACCCACGCGCACGTGCTCGACATCGTCAGCCGCCAGAAGGCGCTCAACTTCACGCCCGGAACGCAGTATTCGTACAGCAACTCCGGGTACAACCTGGCGGCGATCATGGTGTCGCGGTTGAGCGGGAAGAGCTTCGCGGAGTTCTGCCAGGAGCGCCTGTTCAAGCCGCTCGGCATGACGCACACGTCCTGGCGCGACGACTTCACCCGCATCGTCAAGCACCGTGCGATAGCATACCGGAGCGACGCGTCCGGCTACTCGCAGGCGATGCCGTTCGAGAACGTGCACGGCAACGGCGGGCTGCTGACCACGGTCGGCGATCTGCTGCTCTGGAACGAGAACTTCGAGAGCCCGAAGGTCGGCGACGCCGCGTTCGTCGCACGGCAGCAGGAACCGGGCAAGTTCAACGACGGCAAGCCCGGCAGCTACGCGCTCGGGCTGATGGTCGGGCAGTACAAGGGCGTGCGCGAAGTCGGGCACAGTGGATCGACGGCCGGCTACCGTGCGCACCTGGTGCGGTATCCCGATCGGCGGGTGTCGGTCGCGGTCCTGTGCAACGTGAGCAGCGGCGCCGCCACGCAGTACGCGCGTGCAGTGGCGGATCTCTATCTCGGAAGCGCCATCAGTACGACGACAGCGGAGGCGCCGCCGCGGCGCCAGCCGCCTCCCCAGACCTTCCACCCGACCGCCGCGGACCTCGCGGCGTTCGCCGGCACCTACGCGAGCGATGAAGCCGAGACGGTGTTGACGATCGCGGTCGAAGGAGAATCGCTCGTCCTGAAGCGCCGGCCCGCAACCAAGCTCACGCTGCGTCCGACGACGGAAGATGCGTTCTCGGCCGGCGGCCTCGGCACGATCCGCTTCCACCGTGCCGGCGGGCGCGTGACGGAGCTGGGCGTCACCCAGGAGCGCGTCTTCGACCTGCGCTTCAAACGGCAGACCGAGGGCGCGGGGAAGACGGAGGGCGCCCGGTAACCTCACACGGAGGCACGGAGCACACGGGGACGCACGGAGCTGTGTGACGCTCGTCGGCTCCGACGGTCTGGCCGCGCTACGCGCGGTGAGATGATCTGAGATCCACAGATGCAAGCACGCCATGTGCGCCGCGTGCTTGCATCTGTGGATCTCAGATCATCTCGAATGCCGGCCGAAGATTTTGTCCGGCCGGCGCCAGACCGGTATCATCCCCAGTGCGGCAACCGGTGCTCGTGAGCTGTCTTCTCCGCGCGTCCCCGTGGCCTCCGTGCCTCCGTGTTATGGTCCGTGACCTCCGACAACCCCATGCTCTCCCGCGACATGGTCGCGCCGCCACTCGCGATAGCCCTCGATGCACAGGATCAGGAAGACGACGTAGAGGCCGCTCGTCCAGTACAGGTGCTTCACGGCGTACATCGCGATGTAGATTACGTCGGCGATGATCCACAGCGTCCAGTTGTCGATGATCTTCCGCGTCAGCAGGAACTGCGCGAACACGCTCAGCATCGTCGTCGTCGCGTCGTAGTAGGGGAGCGACGCGTCGGTGAGCCGGTGCATGGTCGTCCCGAGCACCGCGGCGCCCGCGATGACGCCGGCCGCGGTCAGCGCGATACCGCGCGCGTGCAGCTTGTGGATCTCGACCTGCGACTTGGCGTGCACGGTCGGCTTGCGCGTCCACCAGTACCAGCCGTAGAACTGCATCACGAGAAAGAAGACGTTGAGGAGCGCGTCGGAATACAGGCGCGCGCCGAAGAAGATGTAAATGTAGAGCGACACCATCACCACGCCGACCGGCCAGCACCAGATGTTCTGGCGGACGGTCAGGTAGATGTTGGCAAGACCGAAGGCGACCGCGATGATCTCGAGCATGCGGCGTCAGCGGACCGCCGGCGTCGAGGCGGGAGGCCGGCGATGACGCGTCGCCTGCTCGTACGCGTACGCGAACCTGATCAGCGCCGCTTCGTCCCAGGCCTTCCCGAAGAACGTGATCCCCGCGGGCAGCGTGTTCTCGCGCGTGTAGCCCATCGGCACCTGGACGGCGGGGAAGCCGGTCGTCGGCGAGAAGACCTGGCTGTTGTCGCCGTGCGGCGTCGTATTGAGATCGCCGATGAGTCGCGGCGGGTTGCTCCAGGTCGGATACACGAAGGCGTCGAGCCGCTGGGCGGTCATCGTCTTCAGGACGGCCGCGCGGAACTGCTCGCGGTAGTCCGCTTCCGCCTTGCACGGCGCCGATTCGGGGCCGTTCTCCGATCCCTCCTGTGCGTTCTGAAGCCGCAGCTGCACCGACGGATGGAAGCCACGCGATTTGATGATGTCCTGGAGCGAGTGCACCGGCACGCGATCGCCTTGCGCCGCCAGATAGCGGTTGATGTCGTACTTGAACCCGCCGCACGGCCCCGACCCCTGCGGCCGTCGCACCTGCGCGAGGTCGACCGCCGCCGGATCGACGATGGTCGCTCCCGCTTTCTTCAGGTCCTCCACGGCGGCCATGAACACCTTGACGATCTCCGGGTCCGTCGTATCGCGCTCGTAAGCCTGGCGGAGAATCCCGATGCGCGCGCCTTTCAATCCATCGCGCACGAGCGACGCACGATAGTCCGGAATGGCCGCGGGATGGCCCGACGGCCGAAGACCAGGCTGGACGTAGTCCTTCGCAAGCGTGACAGGATCGTCCGGGTCCTCTCCCACGACCACCTGGAACAACGCGACCGCATCTTCGACGCTGCGCGCCATCGGGCCGGCGATGTCGGCCAGCAGGCTGAGCGGCGCGACGCCGGCGCGGCTCGTCAACCCCATGGTCGATCGAATGCCGACGAGCGCCTGGTGAGACGACGGCCCGCGGATGGAGTTGCCGGTGTCGCTCCCGAGACCTGCCGCGGCGAAGCTGGCGGCGACCGCTGCCGCCGTCCCGCCGCTCGATCCCGCGGTCACGCGATCGAGCGCGTACGGGTTCTTCGTGTAGCCGGGCAGGATCGAGTTGACGGTCTCATACGGACTGAAGGCGAACTCCGCCATGTTCGTCTTGGCCAGGACGAGCGCGCCCGCCTCCTTGAGGCGCCGGACCTGGAACGCATCCGTGTTCGAGACGAAGCCCTTGAGGGAGAGCGATCCGTCCGCGCTCTGCAGACCGATGGTCTCGAAGTTGTCCTTGACGACGAGCGGGATGCAATGCAGCGGTCCGACTGGGCCGGATGCCGTGAAGCGACGGTCGAGATCGTCCGCCTGCTGCAGCGCGTCGGGGTTGACGACCACGATCGCGTTGATCGCCGGTCCTTTCTTGTCGTACGCGTCGATGCGGCGCAGGTACTGCTGGACGAGCGCGTGGCAGGTCAGGCGCCCCGTCTTCAGTTGCGCCTCGAGCCCGGCGATGCTCGCTTCGCGCACGTCGACCCGCGCGCGCACCGGCGCGGCGTTTTGCCGGCGCGTCGGCTGCTGCGCCTGAACGACCAGCGGAGTGATGAACAGCAGCGTCAGGATCGTCTTCTTCACGGGCGCTATCTTACGTCAGCACGGCGCCGATGCTACACTGGCCGACTCTGGTGTTTGCCGGTCGAGGAGGGATGCGCGTTGGGGGAGGACCCATGATGCGAAGGAGCACGAGATGCACCACCGCGGTCAGCTGATGATCATCGAGCGGATCCTCGGGATCGTGCCGCCCCTGACGCGCCAGCGCGAAGCCGCGCCGCGCTGACCGGTCATGGCGCGTCTCCGTCCCTATCCGTTTCCGGCGCTGGTCCGGCGCATGTTCCGGGAACTGGAGGAACGGCAGGCGATCTTCGACCTGCCGGCGCGCGCCTTTTTCCGCGGCGCATCCGGCCAGGACCTGTCCGTGCGGGTGCACGGTCATGACGCGTCAACGCCGTTCGGCCCGGCGGCCGGTCCCCAGTCACAGCTCGCGCAGAACATCGTGCTGTCGTGGCTCGGTGGCGGACGGGTCATCGAGCTGAAGACCGTCCAGATCAACGACACGCTGACCATCCCCCGTCCCTGCATCGACATCCAGACGATCGGCTACAACATCGAGTGGTCCCAGGAGCTGACGCTCGACGAGTCGCTCGAGGAATACGTCAAGGCCTCGATGCTCATCGCGATGCTGGCCGCGAGCGGCAAAGTGCCGGTCTCGCCCGCCGCGGCGCGGACGGTCTACGACATGAGCGTCGGCTACGATCTCGCCGGCATCCGGAGCGGGCGCGTCACGGCGTTCATGCGGGGCATGCTGGACGCGACCGCGGTCGTCGATCGCCTTCGCCGGCAGATTCCAGACGAGTACGCGCCGCTCCGCGATCTCGATTTTCCCACCCGGCTGTCCGACACCCTGACGCTCAGCACGTTCCATGGCTGCCCGTCCACCGAGATCGAACGCATCGTCGAGTTCCTCCTGCACGAGATGGGCCTGCACGTGTCGGTGAAGCTGAACCCCATGCTGCTCGCGCGCGACGAGACGCTGCGGCTCCTGCACGAGGTGCTGGGGTACGACGATGTGACGGTGCCGGCCTCCGCGTTCGAGCGGGACACATCGTGGGAGCAGGCCGTGGGGTTGGCCGACAGGCTGGGGGCGACAGCGTCGGCTCTGGGGCTCGGGTTCGGCGTCAAGTTCACGAACACGCTGATCGTCGAGAACCACCGGTCGTTCTTCCCGGGGGACCAGAAGGAGATGTACCTCTCCGGACCGCCGCTGCACGTCCTCGCGATGCACCTGGTGCGGCGGTTCCGCCGCACGTTCGGCGACCGGTTTCCCATCTCGTTCTCCGGCGGCATCGATCGCGTCAATTTCCCCGACGCCGTGGCGCTGGGACTCGTGCCGGTGACGGTGTGCACGGATCTGCTGAAGCCCGGCGGCTACGCCCGCGCGCGCGGATACGTGCACTCGCTGACCGAGCGCATGACTGAGGTCGGCGCCACCACTATCGACGAGTTCATCGTTCGTGCGTATGGCACGTCCGACCGGATCAATGGAGTGCCAGAACCCCGCTTGCGAAGCGCTGGAAGCTGGACGCAGGACGCGGGAAGCTCGTTATCCGACGCGAAGCTGCGGAATACGGAGATCTACGTCGAGCGCGCGACCGCGGATCCCCGATACACGCGCCGCGAGAACAGCCGTACGCCGAGAAAGATCGGCCGCAAACTCTGGCTGTTCGACTGCATCACGTGCGACAAGTGCGTGCCGGTCTGCCCGAACGACGCGAACTTCACCTTCGTGCTCCCGCCGTCGGTCGTTCCGATCGTCAAGCTCCGGCGTGAAAACGGATCCTGGCGGTCGTGGGAAGACGGCACCCTCACCATCGACGAGAAGCACCAGATCGGCAACTTCGTGGACTTCTGCAACGACTGCGGCAACTGCGACGTGTTCTGCCCGGAGGACGGCGGGCCGTACGTGCTGAAGCCGCGCCTGTTCGGGTCGCGCGACGACTGGGAGAGCGATTCCGTGCGCGACGGCTTCTTCCTGGAACGCCGCGATGGAGCCGAGATCGTCCTGGGACGTTTTGCCGGCCAGCCGTTCACCGTGGAGATACGCGGGGGAAGGGTCGCGTATTCAGGCGACGGGTTCCTGCTGCGCTTCGACGAGCAGGACCCGGTTCACACGCTGTCAGGGGATGCGGCCGCGGTCGTGGACCTGACCTACTACGAGATCATGAACGCGCTGCGAAAGGCGATTCTCGCGTCGCCGGAGGTCAACTATGTGAATGCGGGGCATCCAAAACCGTGAATCCAACAGGAGTCAGATTCTTCCCTTCTCCTGTGAGAAAGCAGGAGATGCTCTATCTGCCGTAACGCCGCGCGAACGCTTCCGCCTCGGCATACGGCGGGAGCATGACCGCCTGCTCGAATGACCCGCCGTTTCTGACGACGAAGCAGCGAGTGCCGTCGTACTCTTCGACCCGCGCGGCACCCGCCGTCACCCACGCCGACGTGTCGAGCTCCGCGCTCGTGTTGTGGAGGCGATTACCCGGCGTTGGCGGGCGCTCTTGAGGGAGCGCGATCACCGCCATCAGCAATCCCGCCACACGGATGGAAGTCATCAAGGTTCCCGGTGCGCCGCGACGAACTCACGGAAGCTGTCGAACGCCGCTTTGCGGCGCGCGTCGCCGCGTCCGATCCTCCCGCGGCCCCGCGCCGGCCCGCGGGCCGCTCCAGCGATATCGACGAGACCGAGATGCGCGAACGCCGTTTCCTCACCCCGCAGATCGAACAGCGAGAACCAGAGGCAGACGGCGCCGCCACGATCCGCGCACGCAGCGAGTCTGGCGGGCACCTGGCGCGCCTGTGCCTGCTCGAAACGGGACGGGTCGTCGGCGTAGGCATGCGGCGTCGTGCGACACCTGTCGTCCGGCCCGCCATTCTCCGTCGAGATCCATCGCCGTCCTGCAGGCAGATGCGACTGTACCCACGCGACCTTCGCCGGGATGTCCTCGACGCACCCGTAGAAGTGCAGATCGACCGCGTCATACCTGGGGCTGCTGAGCAGCCGCGTGACGAACCGCGTCGCATCGGCGTGACCGGGGTTGGAGGGTTCGATCAGGGCGTCGAGCGTGCGCGAGGCCACACTCGTCAACACGACGGGAATGGACGGATCGACCGCGTGGACCGCGGCAGCGAACGCTTCAAGCTGAGCGGCGTACTGGTCGAGGGTGCCGCGCCAGAACCGCGAGCGCGGGTTCAGCTTCGCATCCATGATCTCGTTCTCGCACTGCGCCCACACCTGACGTCCCCGCCGGAGGAACGGCAGGGCCGGCGCGAGCGCCTCGCGCACGCGCGTCTGATAGCGCTCGCGCGAGCGGAACGGGAATCCCGCGCCCGGGAACCGCGAAGGCGATCCGTACGTCGAGTCGGAATTCTGCGGGTCCGCATTATTGAAGGTCACGACGAGGTCGATGCCGGAGCGGAGGTAGGCGGTGAGATCCGGCGAGTGCCCGTCGAGATGGTCGTTCACTCGTGCCCATGACGAGTCGAGCTGCTGTAGCGCCCGGACGACCTGACCGGCTTCAGGTACTCCACCCACATGGACACCAAAACGACGGGCGGGTGGGCCGCCGGCGGGCGCTTGCAGGAGCGCGGCCACGAACGCGAGCACGGCGGCGGTTCGGAGGGGCATCTGGCGTCTCGCGCGTCACGCGCCCGGCGTGCCGGGGATCGCGTGGCGGGCGCGGATGCTCACTCCGCGCCGCAGCGACTTGACTTGCAGCTCACGCAGGTCCGCCTTGCGCTGGATCGGCGGATCCGCCACCTCGATCAAGTAGTAGTTGGCCGCCTCGCGCATGATCTGATCGGCTGTCCCGGTGAGGTCGTTCCGGTTGAGGAACGCGTAACCCCCGGCGGCTTCCGCGAGGCCGCCCGCCGCGCCAACGGTCGTCGCCATGCCGACACTCGCCGGCTCGATGACGTAGTAGGCGGCGTTCGCATACGCCATCGCCCTCATCGCGCGCGTCCATTCGTCGCGCAGATCGCCGCTGACCGACTGCGGCATCACGGGCCTGTCGAGGAGCCAGGCGCCGCCGATTCCGACAATCGTCTTCCTGCGCTCCGCGGATTCCGAGAGCTGGCGCGAAATCGCTTCCATGGTCGTGAAGACCTGTGCGACCAGCACGTCCTGCCGGATGGGGCCGCCCTGCACGTTGTACCTGTCGATGATCCGGAACAGCCGGGCGGGATCGTCGGTCGTCTCCGTCTCCGCCGTGCCGCTGAGGGTCACGATGGCCATCCGATCGCCGGGCGACATTCGGGTGACGAAGCGCCGCGCGACTTCCTTGACGCGCAGCACCATCGCCGGCGGCAGCGTCACATCGTCGAGCAGCAGCACGACGAGACGGTTGCTGCGCGGGTCGGTGGCGGACGTAATCGGCGTGAGCGCCTCGATCGGGACCCGGTAGCCGGAGATCCAGACCTCGACCTCCGCCGGCTTCAGATCCATCACCGGCATGCCGTGCGAATCCACCGCCACGGCGTCGATCAGAAGACTGTTGGCTCCGCGCTCCTGCACCGGAGCCTGAGCGGCGAGCGCCGCCGAACACGCGACCATGGCGAGCGAGATCAAATGCCGTCTCATGATGCGCCCAGCTTACACCCTCCGCCGTCGCGCGCCGAACGTGGAATACAATTGCGCGCAGAACCTTCAGCACCTTTAGAACACTTAAGAACCTTTAGAACCCATAGAACCTCAGGAGAGAGGTGAAGGCGCCGATGACAGACCTGCGCAGTGGCGAGATCGCTCGCCTGGCTGAGAAATACACCCCCGATATGGTCGCGTTCCTGCGCGACATGATTGCGATTCCGTCGGAAAGCGCCGGCGAGCGCCCGGTCGTCGAGCGCGCTCGCGCCGAGATGGAAAAGGCCGGGTTCGACGAAATCAGAATCGACGGGCTCGGGAACATCCTGGGACGCGTCGGCAGCGGGAAGACCGTCGTCGCGCTCGACGCGCACCTCGACACCGTCGGCGTCGGCGATCCGTCGACATGGACCCGCGATCCGTACAAGGGCGAGCTGCGCGACGGCGTGATCTACGGGCGCGGCGCCGGCGATCAGGAGGCGGGCTTTGCCGCCGCCGTGTATGGCGCACGCATCGTCAAGGAGCTCGGCGTCGACGGCGACTGCCAGCTCTGGGTGACCGGCACCGTGATGGAGGAGGACTGCGACGGCCTCTGCTGGCAGTACATCCTCCGGGAGCAGGTGCTTCGTCCCGACGTGGTCGTCATCACCGAGCCGACGAAGCTGGGCGTCTACCGCGGCCATCGCGGCCGCATGGAGATGGAGGTCCGCACGCAGGGCCTGGCGTGCCATGGTTCCGCGCCCGAGCGAGGCGTCAACGCCGTGTACACGATGGCGCCCATCATCTCCGACATCGAGCGGCTCAACGAGCGGCTCGCGGCGACGGCCGATCCGTTCCTCGGCAAGGGCACGGTGACGATCTCCGAGATCCGTTCGACCTCGCCGTCGCTCTGCGCCGTGGCCGACAGCAGCACCATCCACCTGGATCGGCGGCTCACGCAGGGCGAGACGATGGAGAGCGCCGTCGCGGAGGTGCTGGCGCTCGAGAGCGTGAGGCGGGCGGGGGCGACGGTCACCGTGCTCGACTACGCGCGCCCGGCCTACACGGGGCTGACGTATCCGACAAAGAAGTACTTTCCGACGTGGCTGCTCGAAGAGAGCCACCCGGCGGTTGTCGCCGGCGTGCGGGCGGCGGAGCAGGCGCTCGGCGCGCCGCCGCGCGTCGGGAAATGGGGATTCTCCACCAACGGCATTGCGACCTGCGGCATGTTCGGCGTGCCGACGATCGGCTTCGGGCCCGGCGACGAGATCCACGCTCACGGACCTGACGATCAGTGTCCCGTCGACCACCTCACGAAGGCGGCGCAGTTCTACGCCGCGTTTCCCGGCGCGTTTGTCGTCACCATGGCGGGAAGGCGGAGCTGATGCATGCACAATTGCGCCCCAAGATCGCCGCGCTGGCCGCGCTCGGCCACGAGCTGTACAACAAGGACTTCCTGCTGACCTGGGAGGCAAGCGAGCCGACGCTGCGCGCCATCCTGCTGACGGCGGAGATTCTCGAGGATCTCGCGCGCGCGGGCGTCTCGACGCGGACGTTCAGGAGCGGGCTCGGCGTCGCGGTGTTTCGCGACAAGTCCACGCGGACGCGTTACAGCTTCCGCGCGGCGTGCAACCTGCTCGGCCTCGCCACCGAGGAGCTGGACGAGTCCACGTCGCAGGTGTCGCACGGAGAAACCGTTCGCGAGACGTCGGCGATGGTCGGGTTCCTGAGCGAAGTGATCGGCATCCGCGACGACATGTTTCTGGGCGAAGGGCACAAGTACATGACCGAGGTGTCCGCGTCGCTCGACGAGAGCCACAAAGCCGGCATCCTGTTGCAGCGTCCCGCGGTCATCAACCTGCAGTCGGACCTCGACCACCCGACGCAGGCGCTGGCGGATCTGCGCCACCTGGTGCAGCACTTTGGCGGCGTGGAGGCGCTCCGCGGCAGGAAGCTCGTGATGAGCTGGGCGTACTCGCCGAGCTATGGCAAGCCGCTGTCGGTGCCGCAAGGGGTCATCGGGCTGATGACGCGGTTCGGCATGGACGTCGTGCTGGCGCATCCGCCGGGCTACGAGCTGGTGGACGACTGCCTCACCGTGGCGCGGCGGTTCTCGAGCGAGACGGGCGGTTCGTTCTCCACGACCGACTCGATGGACGCGGCCTTCGAGGCGGCCGACGTCGTGTACCCCAAGAGCTGGGCGCCCATGGCGGTGATGCACGAGCGCACGCGGATGATCCGGGCGGGCGAGCGCGCCGGCCTTGCGGATTTGGAGCGCCAGGCGCTCGCGCAGAATGCACGGTTCAAGCACTGGGAATGCACGGACGCGCTGATGCGGCGGACGCGCGGCGGGCGCGCGCTCTACATGCACTGCCTGCCCGCCGACGTCACGGATGTCAGCTGCCCGGCGGGGGAGGTGAGCCAGGCGGTGTTCGAATCCGCGCGCCTCGAGACGTATCGTGAGGCCAGCTACAAGCCGTTCATCATCGCGTCGATGATCCTGAACACGCGGTTCCCCGGCGCGACGGCGACGCTCACCCATATCCTCGACGACGGCCGCCCGAGGCGCGGACATGCCGGATAGCGATCTCATCGTGCTGGCGGTCGGCGGCAACTCGCTCATCCGCGACGACCGGCACCGCACCGTCGCGGATCAGTGGGCGCTCGCCCGCGAGACGTGCCATCACATCGCCCACATCATCGAAGCGGGCCACAACGTGGTCATCACCCACGGCAACGGGCCGCAGGTCGGCTTCATCGTCCGCCGATCCGAGCTGGCGCGGCACGAGCTGCACGAAGTGCCGCTCGACTCGTGCGGCGCGGACACGCAGGGGGCGATTGGCTACATGATCCAGCAGTCGCTCACGAACGAATTCAGGCAGCGCGGCATGAGCCGGCAGGCGCTCACCGTCGTCACTCAGGTGGAGGTTGCGGCGGACAGTCCCGCGTTCACCCATCCAACGAAGCCGATCGGGTCGTTCATGGATGAAGCGACCGCTCGAGAGCGCGCGACGGTGAACCACTGGACGATCGCCGAGCAGCCGGGCCGCGGCTGGCGCCGGGTCGTGCCGAGCCCCGAGCCGCTGCGGATCGTCGAGCTGGACGCGATCCGGCATCTCGTGCAGGACGGCTATGTGGTCACCGCCGTCGGCGGAGGGGGCATACCGGTTGTGCGCGACGCGGAGGGCGACCTGCGCGGGGTCGAAGCGGTCATCGACAAGGACCTCGCGTCGTCGCTGCTGGCGACCGCGCTCGACGCGGACCTCTTCATGATCTCCACCGACGTGCGCAAGGTGTGCCTCGACTACGGGAAGCCCGGCGAGCGGCCACTCGACACGATGACGCTCGGTGATGCGAAGCGGTACCTCGCCGAGGGTCAGTTCGGCGCCGGCAGCATGGCGCCGAAGATCGAGGCGATCGTCCGGTTTCTGGAAAGCCCGTCGAGCAAGCCGCGGCGGGCGATCGTGACGTGCCCGGAAGACCTGGAGGACGCGCTGAACGGCACGGCAGGGACCGCCATCGTCCCCGCCTGAACGGGTGGCTATGCGTTGGTGTTCCCCGGTTGCCTCCCGCAGTCCGCGGACCACGCGAGAGGGGTCAGTAGCGCGTTCGAATTGTTGGCGGCGTCGGTAAACACTGCGGCGTGCATCGCGAGCTGTCCGTCGCGTGCCCGCCGCAAAGCCGCTGGCCAGTGGAAACATCACCTGAGCCCCGCTCACCGGAATCTCACGGGATGCTCACCTCTATGTGAAGACACCGGCTGATCCGCGGGGGTATGCTTCCATCCGCCGGCTCGATGAGCATGGCCCGATGCACAGACATCTGCGGACTGGAGGAGCGAAGCGCATGAATGCCGGCCTGGTTCGCGGTCAGCAGGCTCAGGGGCGCCTGCGGGGCGAGGCCCGATGACGGCGGTCTCATGGCTCGACTGGAAGCTGGGCGCGCGTCTGCTGCTGAAATATCCCGCGCTCACGATCATCGGGGGCCTCTCGCTGGCGGGTGCCATCGCGATTGGGGCGGTCGGCATCGAAGTCGCCGACGAACTGCTGTACAAACGGCTGCCGTTCGATGAAGGCGGCCGAGTCGTGCGCCTCGAGACCGAGGACACGGCGGCGTCACGCGTGGAGCCGAGGGTGCTCCACGATTTCGCGATCTGGCGGCGGTCGTTGAAGACCGTGGCGGAACTCGGCGCCGCGCGCGTGAGCGAGCGCAACGTGCTCACGGGCGAACGCCGTGTCGAATCGCTGCGCGTGGCGGAGATCACGGCATCGGCGTTTCCGCTCACCCGCGTGCCGCCGCTGCTCGGCAGGCCGCTGCAGCCGACGGACGAAATGCCGGGTGCGGAGCCCGTCGTGGTCCTGGGTTACGACGTCTGGCAGAGACAGTTCCTGCACGACCCGGCGATCATCGGCCGCGTCGTGACGGTGGGTCGCACGGCTCGCACCGTGGTGGGCGTGATGCCGCCGCGCTTCGGCTTCCCGCGCAATCAGCAGGCATGGGTGCCATTGCCGGTCCAGGACGCGCCGCCGCGCGAAGGGCCGGCCGTGCAAGTGTTCGGCCGCCTCGCCGACGGCGCGAGCTGGCAGGATGCCGCGGCGGAGCTCGACGTCGTCTCGGCACGCCTGGCCGCCGACCAGCCGGCAACCCACGCGCAGTTGCGGACGCGGGTTCGCGCATTCGCCGGGCGCACGCCGGGTGATCCGCTGCGGCTGGAAGATCTGGCGGTCCACGCCATCGTCCTGCTGCTGCTGGGGGCGGTGTCGGCGAACGTCGCGACGCTGATCTTCGCGCGCACGGCGATGCGCGAGCCGGAGATGGTCGTCCGTCACGCGCTGGGGGCGAGCCGTGCCCGCGTGATCGCGCAGATCGTCACCGAAGGGCTCGTGCTGGCCCTCGCCGCCGCCGTGCTCGGGCTCGTCGTGGCCCGGACGACAGTGCGCTATGCCTGGGCCCGGGCGAGTCAGATCACTGGGGACGACCTTCCGTTCTGGGTGGATCTGACGCTCGAGCCTGCCACCATCGCGTATGCGCTGCTGCTCGCGCTCGTCGCCGCGGCACTGATCGGCCTGCTGCCGGCACTGAAGGCCACGGGCGCGTCCGTCCAGCAGGGACTGCAGGGGATCACCAGCACCGGCGCAACGATGAAGTTCGGCGGCATCTGGTCGTTCATCGTCGGCGCGCAGGTGGCCTGCACGCTGCTGTTCGTGCCCGCCGCGGTGGGAATCTTCACCAACTCCCTCCCCGACCAGTCGAGGCGGGCCGCGTTTCCGGCCGAGCGTTACCTCACCTTCCGTCTCAGCATGGATAACGAGGCGCTGGCCGGCGAGCATGGTGTGCCTGACGATGGGCAGATCGCCGCGCGTCGCGCGCTCGCATACGAAGAATTCGCGGGCCGATTGCGTAAAGAGCCTGGCGTGACGCACGTGACACACGGCGATCGCCTGCCGACGATGTCCCCGGAATGGGTAGCGGTGGAAATGGAGCAGGACGGTGCACCTCCGGCTCGCCTGCTCGGCAATTTCGAGGGCGGATTCGCGATGGCTGCTGTCGGTGCCGGCTATCACGACGTGTTCGGCGCCGGGATCGTGGCCGGCCGCGCCTTGCATGCCACTGATGCTGGGGCGCCGAACGGGCCCGTCGTGGTCAACGAGGCGTTCATGCGCGTGGTGGGCAGGAATCCCGTGGGCGCACGCGTTCGCACGCTCCAGCGAGGCAGCGAGCGCGAGCTGGGACCCTGGCACGAGATCGTCGGCGTGGTCACCGATCTGGAGATGTTGTTCCCCGCCGATTGGGGTGCGGCAGCGTACATCTATCGCGCAGCCTCCGCGGCGGAGCTCGATCCTGTCGTGGTCGCGGTGCACGTCGCGGGGGACGCGGCGCCGCTTGCGCCCCGCGTCGCCGCCCTTGCGCGGCAGGTCGATGCGGGTCTGCACCTCCGGGATATCGTCACCCTCGACGACATCGTCGCACAGGAGCAAACACGGATGGTGGGCGGCAGCGTCGTCTTCGGCAGCGTTCTGCTCGTGGCGCTGGTCTTCTCCGCGGCCGGTCTGTACGCGCTCATGGCCGTCGCCGTGGCGCGTCGCACCCGCGAGATCGGTATCCGTCTCGCACTCGGCGCCAACCCCCGGCACGTGCTCGGCAGCGTGTTCGCTCGTGCCGGTCGTCAGCTCGGCGGCGGCATCATCGCCGGCAACAGCCTCATCCTGCTCCTCGCGTGGCGCGCCGACAGCCTGACCGCGGATCTCCTCGCCTCGTCGGTGATCACGTCCGTCATCATGGCGGCGGTGGGCGTGCTGGCGTGCGCCGCACCGGCGCGCCGAGCGCTGCGTGTTCAACCGACCGAGGCCCTGCGGCAGGGTTGACGTGTGTCCTGGGACCTCCGAGATCGCGCCTCCTCCTCGGAACCGGAATAGCTCGCGAGAAGTCGCTAGCGTGGCGAGCAATTCGTCGTGCACGGTCGGTCGTCAGTGCAGCGATCAGCGATGAGCAGTCCTTCGGCACTGCCTCCCCGTATAATCACCCAGACTCGATCCGGACCAGGTCGTCGGCGAGGCAGCCGAGAGCCGGCGAGTAACCAGTTCGAACGGACTGTGACCATCACGAGGAGCGCGCCATGAGCGAGCCCGACGAAGACTTCGCCGCGATGTTCGAGGCTTCGATCAAAGCGAAGCGCTTCAGGAATGGTCAGACCATCGAGGGCACGATCGTCGCGATAGGCCCGGAGGTGGCGTTCGTCAACGTCGGCGGCAAGGGGGAAGCCACGATCGACGTCGGCGAACTGAAGGACGACGAAGGGGACATCGAGGTCGCCGTCGGTGACCGCATTCAGGCCGTCGTGGTGTCAACCGACGGCGGGCTGACACTCTCCCGGAAGCTGGCCCTGGGAGCCGCGACCAGCCGGCAGCTCGAAGACGCGTTCCACAGCGGCCTGCCGGTGGAAGGCAAGGTCGAAAAGGCGGTGAAGGGCGGGTACGAAGTGCGCATCGCCCGGCAGCGCGCGTTCTGCCCGCTCTCGCAAATCGACATCCTCCGGACGGCTGACCCCTCGGCCCACGAAGGGCACGTCTACCGATTTCGAATCACCGAGTTCAAGGAAGGCGGCAAGAACCTCGTCGTCTCGCGCCGTGCGCTTCTCGAGGAGGAGCAGCGGGCTGGCGCCGCCGAGATCCGGCGATCGATCGTCGCCGGCGCGGTGATGACCGGACGCGTGACCTCCGTGCGCGAGTTCGGCGCGTTCGTCGACCTGGGCGCCGGCGTGCAAGGCTTGCTGCACGTGTCGGAGATGGGCTGGTCCCGCGTGTCGGACACGTCGCAGGTGCTCAAACCTGGCGACGAGATCGCCGTCAAGGTGCTGCGCGTGGACGACGACACGCAGAAGATCTCGCTCGGGTTGAAGCAGCTCACCGCCGATCCGTGGTCCACCGTTGCGGGCACGTACGAGCCAGGCCAGGTGCGCACCGGCCGCGTGACGCGCCTCGCGGAGTTCGGGGCGTTCGTCGAGCTCGAGCCGGGTGTCGAGGGCCTGGCGCACGCGTCCACGTTCGCTTCGACCGGGCGATCGGAGGGAGCGCCGGCGGCCCGCGCGAGGACAGCGAGGTCTCCCGAGCGCCGCAGCGCGAGCGAGCGGGGGTGGGGACCCGCGAGCAGTGGGGGATGGTCCAGCCTGGTCGCGCCCGGGACGACCGCGTCGTTCGAGATCCTGAGCATCGACCTCGAGAAGAAGCGGATCAGCCTCGCGCTCGTTCCGGAGGGCTCGGCCCGCGCCGGAGAGGCGCGCGAGGACATGCGCGAGTACGCCGAACGGGAGACTGGTGCGCCGGGGGAGGGGTTCGGCTCGCTCGCCGACAAGCTCCGCGGCGCCCTGGAACCGCGGAAGAAGTGAGGTTGGCGCCATGATGACCAGACGCGACTTCGTGAAGAGCGCCGCACTCCTCGCGGCGGCTCCGTCCGCCGCACGGTCGCCGGAGATCCTGATCCAGCGTACCGTGCGGCCGGTGGTGATTTCCGACTACTCCGGATGGGAGTTCACGAACGGCGGCACCGAAAACGCCGTATCGCGCGCCTTTCGTCTGATCACCGAGGGGAAGGACGTGCTCGACGCGCTCGTCGCCGGCGTGAACATCCCGGAGAACGATCCGCTCGAGACCGGCATCGGCTACGGCGCGCTGCCGAACGCCGACGGCGTCGTGCAGCTCGACGCATCGTGCATGCACGGTCCGAAGAAGCGGGCAGGAGCCGTGGCGTGCATAGAAGGCGTCCGGACCCCGTCGCTGGTGGCACGGGCCGTAATGGAGAACACCGACCACCATTTGCTCGCCGGCCAGGGGGCCACGGCGTTCGCGCGCGCGATGGGGTTCAAGATTGAAGACGACCTGAACACACCGAACTCGCGCAGACTCTGGCTCGAATGGAAGCGGCGTGTCGATCCCGAGCACTATCTCGATCCAAAAAGAAACGGCAGGGGCCGCTCGCGAACGGCGCCTGCCGTTCTCCGAGAGGATCCCGGTTACGACGCCGGACGGTCCATGGTGCGGGACGGCCTGATCCGCGAGGGCAGCTTCTGGGGCACCATCAACTGCGATGGGATCGGGCCGAACGGGAACATCTGCGGCGTGACGACCACGAGCGGCCTCGCCTGGAAGATCCCCGGGCGCACGGGGGACTCGCCGATCCTCGGCGCCGGGCTCTACGTCGACAACGAAGTGGGCGCCGCGGGGTCCACCGGCCGCGGCGAGGCGAATCTCTACAACCTCTCCTCGTTCCTCGTCGTCGAGTCGATGCGGCGCGGCATGTCGCCGAAAGACGCCGGCATGGAAGCGCTCAAGCGAATCAAGGCGAACACGATCGAGAAGCGCCTGCTCAATTCAAAGGGCAACCCCACCTTCAACGTGCGATTCTTCGTGCTCAACAAGCGCGGCGAGTACGCCGGCCTGGCGATGTATCACAGCGGCGAAGCCAAATACGCCGTATGCACTGAAAATGGAGCGCAGACGCTGGAGTTGGAGCCCCTGCTGGCAGGGACGCCTGAAGATTAGCGGCTCACCGAACGAGGCCAGGTGAGCTGGATCATGGCTCGAATTGATCGAGCGACGACGAATCTGTGAGTCGCCGGACGGCTCGGCGACCCTCCGTGCGTGATTTTGGCCGGTTTTCAGGCTGGCGCGCCGTTTGCGCTTCCGTACGGCGTATGTTCCCTGAGTGGACCGAGACCGTGGTGCTGGTCGTGGAGGACGAGCCGAACGCCCTGGCGGGGTACGTGGAGTTCCTCACCGCCGCCGGTTTCGTGGCGGTCGGGCGGACGGACGGCACGGCCGCGCTTGCGTGCGCGCGCGAGACGGTTCCCGACATCGTGGTGACGGACATCGCGATGCCGGGGCTGGACGGGTTCGCCCTGGCGGCGGCGCTGCGCGCCGACGACCGCACGCGGGCGGTGCCCGTTGTGGGCATGACCGGGCGCTGGAACGCCGAGATGCAGAAGGAAGCCGTGGCGGCCGGACTCTCGGCCGTGATTGCCAAGCCGTGCATGCCGTCGCACCTGGTGGCGGAAATCAAACGCGCGGTGCGCCGCTCGCGGCTGATGGCCGCCGTTCTGAACGCCGTGGATGACAGACCGCTGCGCACCGTTCCGTCGCTGCCCCTCGCCGGGTTGCGCAACGCCGTCCTCCGGCGCCGCCCGACGTAGCGCGGCCGTGAAATCCCTTGCCGAGTCGCGGTCGTTGCCACCTCCTGATCCCTGTCCCGCGCAACAGCGCGAGCCGGTCATCGACGTGCACATGCACGCGCGAGCACTGCCGTCGCCACGAGGGCTCCAAGAAACGCCGGAACAGCGGTAACGGCCGGCCACGCAACGAGGGCGACGAGCCACGCAGGCCTCATCCCTGCCTCGGTCGACAGCGAATGAACCATCCCGGCGATGGCAAGAGCGAGCGCCCCGATGGCGACGGCCACGGCGGCGTGCACCGCTGTCCTTCGAGGGGGGTTGCGCAGGCTGAAGTGCTCGTACGCAACATGCCCCCCATACGCAAAGCCGCAGACCACCCACGCTGCGAGTCGCCACGCGCCTACGTTCGTGGCCGGAAGGGCAAACAACCTGCCGACGGCGAAGTACACGATGCCGACGAGAAGCGCCGCACGGAACCACACCTGACGACGTAATCCGTTCATCCCCTCTTCTCAGCGCTTATACACTCGGATCGACGAGATGCAGTCGTCGTAGCTGCCGGAGCAGGAACCGGCGCGCGACGCGAGATCCGCAATGTCCTCGGTCACTTCGATCGCCGCGCCGCGGAAGTTGCTGTCGCCGTAAAGCGTCGCACTCCAGCCGGGCAGCAATCGCACCGAGGAAATGCAGTCGTTCCAGGTGCGCGACGACTCGTTCTCGTCGGTCCCGCACGGGCCCTGCACCTTGGTCAGATCGCTGACGTCGATCCCGACCTGCTGCGAGGTGCCGCGGAAACCGGAGTGCATGAACACGATGACGCCCTGGTCGAGCGCTGTCGGACCGAGCGGATCGGGGCCGCCGCACGCGCAAGGAAGGAACGCCAGGGCGGCCGCGGACATGACACGAACAGAGAGTCTCATGGGAGCCTCCCGCGCAGGCATGGCGTGGCGATTTCAGAATACCGCGTTGCGCCGGGAACGCAAGTACGCCGTGGTCGTCACCGCTCCGCGCCGGAGAAGATCGCGGCGACCCGCTCGTTCGGTGCGATTTGCCCCTGTCGATGGAGGTGCAGCAGGCCGGCGAGGCCCGCAGCGCCGGTCGGGTCGACGTTAATCCCCGTGGCCGCCTGCGCGAGCGCATGGGCCTCGGCGAGCCCGGCTTCGTCGACGACGATCGGGTGGCCGCCGCTCTCCAGCATCCCTTTCACGACAGCCAGCCAGTCGTAGGTCTCGTCGTCGAGGATGCCGTGCGCGATGCTGTGCGGCTCCTCCTCCCACGGCCACATGAACTCGGACCGGTGAGCGGCCGCATACCGCAGCTCGCGTCCCGCGTCGCCCGATCGCGCGACCCGATCCGCGACGAGATCGTACGCGCGCGCGAGCGGATACGCGCCGCGAGTCTGTACCGCGTGAAAGCGGGGGAGCCGTTCGAGTACGCCGGCCGCGAGCGCGTCGCCGAACGCCTGGATGACCGAGCTGGCGAGCGCGCCGCCTCCCACCTGGATGAACACGCGATCGAGCGGGGTCGCTTTGGCGATGATCTCGTACGCGAGCGTCTCGCCACCTTCGATCGTCAGGCCGTTCTCGTTCCCCTGGCAGCAGAAGGGCAGGGCCCCGCTTCCGATCGTCTCTCGAAACGAGAGATAGCAAGGATCGCCGGCGACGTCAGGGTCGCGCGGGCAGATGGTCTGCTCGGCGTGGAGCTGCACGAGCCGATCGACGACGCGCGCGGGGGCGTTCGTCGGGATGAAGACACGCAGGTGACGCCGCGCGGCTCGCGCGATGATCGCCGCAGCCAGTGCCGCGTTGCCGCAGCTCGCAATCGCGAGCGGCGGCAGCGGCGGCTCGACGATGCCGAGGCGCTCGATGACCTGGAGGTAGATCATCAGGCCCATGAGGTGCCGGCCCTTGTGGGAGCCCGACACGTTGCCGGTCTCGTTCTTGATCCACACGCCACCCGCGGCAGTCGATCCGATCCGCGCGCTCAGGCCGGAATGGCGCGCGAACGGCGTGATGACAAAGCCGTGGCCATCGACGAGCGCGACCGCCTCGTTCAGATCCTCGACGATCCGGACGTAGTCCGCGTCGGACATGCCGTGCGCGCTCGCGAGATGGTACGAGTGGAACAGCGTGCGGAACTCGAGGAACGGATTCGGGCCTGTGACGGGTGTGAGGAAGTGAAGCGACTCGGGCGGGGCAGCCCTGAAGGGCGGCGCAACAGGGGCCGCGC
>MELC01000022.1:0-80009 GCA_001767455.1 Acidobacteria bacterium RIFCSPLOWO2_12_FULL_66_21 | reverse complement strand
CGTGAAGGGCGGCGCAACAGGGGCCGCGCCGGTGGTGCCCAGAGGCTGTGCCAGGGCGCTGATGGCAGCCGTGAAGGGCGGCGCAACAGGGGCCGCGCCGGTGGTGCCCAGAGGCTGTGCCAGGGCGCTGATGGCAGCCGTGAAGGGCGGCGCAACAGGATCCGCCGCGGAAGTGCCGACTAACGTACGCGTGAGGACGTGGTCGATGTCATCACCGGCGTCCGCGCGCGGGCACCGGAACGGATAGGGGTCGGCCGCCTCCGCGCCGCACCCGGCGCACACCATCCGCGAGGCGAGCGTCGTCATGCCGAGGCGGCCGTCGCGCCGACTTCCCGATTGAGTTCGGCGATCATCTCGTCCCACACGGGAATGCGCGACCGCAGGCCCTGCCAGAACCGCTGATCGCGTCGCGCCGTGAACTCGGAGACCGTGACGCCCTGCTGCTCGACCCAGGTGAAGTAGCCGAGATTGAAGATGCGGCGCCGATCCTGCTCCGAGAGTTCCATCACGTTGTCGGCGCCGGCGCCGAGCGCGTGTTCGGCGAACGCGGCCACCGCACGCGTGGCATCGAACCGGCCGCCGAAATGCTTCTCGATCGCCTTGGTCCGTTCCGTCGCGTACATCTCCGCGCCATCGGTGGCGACGGTGATAATCGCATCCCCTCGCCCCATGCCGAGCCGTTTCGCCATCTTGATGGCGGCGACCACGTTGCAGATGCTCGACAGGCCGAGCGATGAGAGCTGCCGGACGATGGCGGGATCGACGCCGCGCGTTTCAGTGAGATACCGGCGTCCCTCATCCGAGTTGAAGACGACGCCGAGCTGATCGGTGCCGCGGTCGGACACGGCGACGACGACGTCCGTGTTCATCACGTTGTGAATCAGCGGGATGTGCTTGTCGCCGATGCCCTGGATGTTGTGCTCCCCGAACCCGTTCTCGAGCATCGTCGGGCACTCGAGCGCTTCGGCGGCGGCGATCGCGGAGCCGTACCGCTCCTTCAAGTAGTCGCCGGCGGCGAGCGTCCCCGCCGACCCGGTGGCCGAGACGAACCCGCGCAGCGAAAGGCCGGGGCGGGCCTGCTGCACGCGGTCGAAGACCGACGCGAGCGCGCGTCCGGTGCACGCGTAATGCGCCAGGTAGTTGCCGAATTCGCAGAACTGGTTGAAGACGATGTTCGACGGATCGCGGTCGAGCGCGGCGCACGCGTCGTAGATTTCCTTGACGTTGCTTTCGGTGCCTGGCGTACGGATGATGTCCGCCGGATCCACGACCCAGTCGTCCAGCCAGCGGAAGCGCTCCTCGCTCATGCCCGCCGGCAGGATCGCCACGCCGCGGCAGCCCATGATCCGCGAGATCGCGACGCCGCCCCGGCAGTAGTTGCCGGTCGAGGGCCAGAGCGCCTTGTGCACGGTCGGATCGAACTGCCCCGTGACGATCCGCGGGGCGAGGCACGCATACGCCGCGAGGACCTTGTGCGCGCGAATCATCGGGAAGCGGTCGCCGAGGACGACGATGATCGGGGCCGCGACGCCGGTCAGCGCTTCGGGGAGGACGAGGTGGCCGGGGACGTCCGTCTGACGCCGGCGCGTCGCGTCGTTGAACCAGTGGACGCGATACAGGTTGAGCGGGTGCGCGGCGTCCGGATCCACCGCGTCGAGCGCCGCGCGGGCCGCCGCCGGGATCGACACGGGTTCCGCGAGTTCCCGGAACGTGGGGAGCACGACCGAGGCGTCCCGCAGCCGCTGCACCGTGCGCGCGTAGATGTTCCTGTCGACGATATCCGTTTCAAGTCCAAGTCGGGCCATCTACTCCCTCGAGCAACGAGCGAGCTGCGAACTGCGAACTGCGAACCGCGAGCTGTCTACATTCTCCCCCACAACACAGCGGCCGCCTCGCGCGCTTTCGCGCGGATGTCCGCCATCGCGCCACCGACCGCCTCGAGATCCGCCGGAGGGGGATAGAGTGCGCCGTCTCCAAAGCACTCCGCCGCGAGCGCATTGCCAGCCTCGGCGCGGCGCGAGACGACACCCGGATCTTCGCCGCGTGCGGCGGCTTCGGCGCGCAGCACGGCCGTCTCCTCCGCCATGTCCGAGACGAATCCGTCGGTGCCCAGCGCGACGCGGGTGCTCTCCGCGAGCGCGGGGGGATACCCGACATGGTTATGCCGGTTGGACCGCGGGTTCTGCACAATCCAGCAGCCGAGGCCCGCCGCGTGCCGCACCTCCCGGGCGCTCAAACGCACGCCGTGCGCGAGTATCGACCCGTGCGGCAGCGCCTTCAGCGCCTCCAGCCGCTCCAGCGGACCCTGGTAGCCGCGCCGGCGTGCGTCTTCCACGTCGGCGGCGTCTTCCGCCACGTGGACGTGCAGCACCGCGCTCAGCTCGCGGCACAACTCCCCGGCTTCGCGGATGGTCTCGTCCGACACCGTGAACGAGGCATGCAGGCCGACGGCGCCGCGGACGAGCGGGCGATGGTTGGACGTGATGAAGCGCCGGCACTCGGCAAGCCCGCGCGCGGCCTCCGCGCGGCCGCCGTTGCGTTCGGTCGCGCCGTAGCACAGCACGGCGCGGATGCCGAGCGCCTGGCAGGCATCCGCGATGACGTCGAGGGATCCGTCGATGAAGGATGGCGACTCATGGTGATCGACGAGGACGGCGGTGCCGTGCAGCAGCGCCTCGGCGGCGTACAGGCGCGCGGCCGCGGCCAGCGTGCGTTCGTCGATGGCGCGATCGAGGCGCCACCAGACCTCACGCAGGATCTCGAGAAAATTCGCCGGCGTCCGGCGCGGAGGCGGCATTCCGAGCGGCGCGAGGGCACTGTAGATATGCGTGTGCGCGTTGACGAAGCCGGCGGCCACCGCGTTACGACCCGCTCGCACGCGGCGAGTCGAGCGCCTCGCGCACCTTGGCGGCCAGCGCGGCCGCGGTGAAGGGTTTCTGGAGAAACAGGAAGCTGATGGCGCCGTCCGCGTCGCTCTCCTGTCCCCCCGCGTATCCGGAGATGACGAGGATGCGGATGTCCGGCCACGTGCGGGTCACGCGCTCCGACAGCTCGCGCCCGCCGATGTACGGCATCACCGCATCGGTGATCAGCAGCGCGAAGGCCCCCTTGCGATCCTCCAGGATCGCCAGCGCCTCGCGCCCGTCCTCCGCTTCCGTGACGTCGTAGCCGAATCGCTTCAGCGTGCGCGCGAGGAGCTGGCGCACCGGCGCTTCGTCCTCGACCAGGAGAATACGCTCGGCTCCGCTCGGCCGCACGGGTGAATCGGCCGCGGGCGTGTCGGCCGGGAGGTCCACGCGCGGCAGATACACGTTGATCGACGTCCCGCAGCCCGGCTCGCTGTAGGCCCACACCTCGCCGCCGCTCTGCTTCACGATGCCGTAAACGGTCGCAAGGCCCAGGCCCGTGCCGGCGCTGCCCTTTGTGGTGAAGAACGGTTCGAACGCGCGCGCGAGCGTCTCCCGGTCCATCCCACAGCCGGTATCGGAGATCGAGACCAGCACGTACCGGCCGGCGCGCGCATCCGGCTGATGCTTCAGCAGATCCGCCGTCAGCTCGACGTTCGCCGTCTCGATGCTCAACGATCCGCCGTCGGGCATCGCGTGGCGCGCGTTGATCACGACGTTGAGCAGGACCTGTTCCAGCTGGCTCGGGTCGACGCGGACGTGGCCGGCCTCGGGCGACAGCCGCGTCAGCAACTCGATGTCCTCGCCGATGACGCGGCGGAGCATCCGGTCCATGTTGGCGATGACCCAGTTCGGATCGAGGACCTTGGGCCGGAGCGTCTGCTGGCGGCTGAATGCCAGGAGCTGGCGCGTCAGCAGCGCCGCGCGCTCCGCCGCGCGCTTGATTTCGGTGATGTAACCCGGCGCCGATCCTTCCGGCCCGCCGCCGCTCTCCAGCGCGTCGGCATAGCCCAGGACGATCGTCATCAGGTTGTTGAAGTCGTGGGCGATGCCTCCGGCCAGGCGGCCGATCGATTCGAGCTTCTGCGTCTGCCGCAGGTGCTCGGCGAGGCGCCGCTGCTCGGTCACGTCGCGCGCGAAACTTATGACACCCGCAAGGCGGCCTTTGGCGTCGTGGTGGGGGGCGCGCGTGACCACGAACTGACGGCCGCCCGCTGCGCCCCAGCCCTCCTCCTGGCGGACGACACGTTCGCCGGTGTTCACAACCTCGCGGTGCACGGTGTTCAGCTCGTCGGCGACAGCGGGCGGCATCAGCTCCGCCGCGGTGCGGCCGACCGCCTCCTCGATCGGCGCGCCGATCTGCGCGGCGGCGGCACTGTTCAGGAACCGGTACCGGCCGTCGACATCGTTCACGAACACCGCGTCGCCGCTGCTCTCGATGATGGCCGTCGTCAGGGCGTGCGCCGCCTCGAGCTGCGCCGCGGTCCCTCGCCGCTCCGCGTCAGCCGCCGCCTGGCGCACCGAGGCGCCGAGCACGCCGGCGACCGCGCGCATGAAATCCACGTCATCGTCGTTGAAGTGCAGGGAGGCGGCACTGTGGATGCCGAGGATGCCGTAAGGCCCGGAGAGCCCTGGTATCGGAGCGGTGATGCCACTGCGCACGCGATCCTTCAGCAGGGGGTGCACGCGGAATCGCGTCTCGGTCGCGAAGTCGGCCACGACAACATCGTTCGTATACAGCGTGTAGCCGGACTGCGAGTCCTCTTTGCCGGAGGGGACAGTGGTCGAGCGCTCTTCAGACGACCATCCGCACCCCGCCTCGAAGTGAAGCAGGCCGTCGGGCTCGAGTACGAGTACGCCGGCCGTCTCCGCATGAAGCACCTCCGCGCACAGCTCACAGGCGCGTGTGGAGAGGGCAGCCTGGGAGGCGCCCGTCAGGGCGAGGCGCTGCAGTTCGACGACAACCTGCTGCTGGCGGATGCGCGACGCGAGCGCGCGCTCCGCCAGGCGTCCCTCCGTGACGTCCTCGAAGAACGAGTACACGCCCGCGGGGTCGTTGCGGCCGCTGAAGACCGGAACCGACGTGACGCGAAGCCATCGCTGCTCGTCCGCCTTGCTGTGGACCCCCAGGATGAATCCGGTGACCGGCTTGCCCGTTCGCAGCGCGACGAGCGCGGAGTGCTCCTCGTCGGGACACGGAGAGCCGTCGGCGCGCTGCGCGTGCCAGCTCGGGTCGTACGTCAAGCGGCCGACCAGGTCTTCGCGGGGGACACCCAGGATGTGCACCGCCGCGGGGTTCACGGCCAGGATGCGTCCGTCCGCGTCCTGGAGCGCGACGCCGAGCGGGAGGCTGTCGAAGAGTTCTTCGGCGATGGCGGCGTCGGGCGAGGCGGCCGAGTTCAGCAGAAACCGGAACATACCGTTCCTTTGGGCACACACTTGGCCATTCGCGCCGATCGCGCGCAGGATAATCGGGGCTACGGGGGTGCATGAGATCTTACACGATTAGCCGAGGGGGAGAAAGGAGTATCATCCCGCCGTACCCGGCTGATCAGTTCACAAAGGATGGTCATCGTGGCGGACACGGGCATCTTCCGGCTCGGTCACCAGGTCTGGCAGCGCTCGAACGTGATGGCGGCGGCGTCGTACATGCGCGAGATTCTCACGCGTGAACCGGACAACCTGCGCGTGCGGGCGCTGCACGACGGCCTGCTCGACGTCATCGACCCGACGCGGCGCGTGCTGCGCCAGCAGCGCGAACTGGCGAGGGCCTCGTCGGTGGCCAGCCAGGAGCGGCGCAGGAGGGAGCGACGGTCGGGAGCCGATCGACGTTGCATCGGGATGGCGTTGCCACTCGCGCTCGAACGCCGTGCGGTCGCGCAGCGGCGGACCGGCCAGGAGCGGCGCAAGCACTGAATCAGCGGACCCGGCCCACGCTCATCGCGCGCGCCGCCGGCGAGTCGCGCATCGGCAGCGTGTACCGGCGCACGCCGTCGAACGCTTCGAGCGCGCTTGCCACGGCGGCCGCGGTCGGCACGAGCCCGATCTCGCCGACCCCCTTTGCGCCGAACGGTCCTTCCGGTTCCGGCTCCTCCACGAGGATCACCTCGAGCTTCGGCATGTCGCGCGCGCGCAGCACGCCGATGTCGCGCAGCTT
Organism: Acidobacteria bacterium RIFCSPLOWO2_12_FULL_66_21; assembly: GCA_001767455.1. Taxonomy (GTDB): domain Bacteria; phylum Acidobacteriota; class Vicinamibacteria; order Vicinamibacterales; family 2-12-FULL-66-21; genus 2-12-FULL-66-21. Next base: position 73,946 of record MELC01000022.1, on the reverse strand, counting down.
GAAGGTGGACGGCATGCCGTCCGCGAGCCGGAGCTCTTCGGTCAGCGCGTAGCCGAGCCCCATGTGGATCGATCCTTCGATCTGACCCTCGCAGAGCGCCGGGTTGACGGCGCGGCCGACGTCGTGCGCGGCGACCATCCGCTCGATCCGCCCCTGCTCGTCGAGAATGCACACCTGGGTGGCATAGCCGAACGCCGTGTGCGTCTTGACGGGGCGTGGCTTGGCCTGTTCGCCCGCCGGGGGGACAGGCACCTGCTGTCCACCCGAGTGAGCATGTCCCCCCGGCGACGTCGTGTCGTCCACCACGACATCGGCGCCATAGACGCGGCCGGCCAGATCAGCGAGTGACGATCCACCTGCGAGGTCCGCCTTGAGCTTCGCCGCGGCGCTGACGACCGCGCGCCCGCCGAAGAGTGTCGCGCGCGATCCCGTCGTCTGCCCGCATCCGAGCGCGAAGGTGGAGTCCACCTTCGGGCGGAACACCGCCGCGGGCAGGCCGGTGACTTCGGCGGCAAACTGCGTCAGCACGGTGTAGAGGCCCTGGCCCATCTCGGTGTAGCCGTTGTAGAGCGACACCGTGCCGTCCGCCTCGACGACCAGCCGCGCCTTGCCCCATTCGACGGCGCCGTTGCCGATCCCGCTGTTCTTCATCCCGCAGGCGACGCCGACCGCGCGGCCCTGCGCCTTCGCCTCGTAGTAGCGGTCCTTCACGGCGGCAAGCGTCTTCTTGATCCCCACCGACTTGTCCAGGACCTGCCCGGTGGAGAAGAGGTCGCCGACCTCGACCGCATTGCGCCAGCGCATCTCCCAGCCGTCGATGCCGACTTTCGCGGCGAGGAGATCCATGCAGCCTTCCATGGCGAAGTGCGCCTGGTTGGCGCCGAATCCACGCATCGCGCCCGACGGCGGATTGTTCGTGTAGACGGCGAGCGACTCGACGTCCACGTTGGGCGTTCGGTACGGGCCGCAGGCATGTCCCGCGGCGCGCTCGAGCACTTTGCCGCCGACCGACGCATAGGCGCCGGAATCCCCGATCATCCGCGCCTTGACGGCCGTGAGGTGTCCGTCCGCGTCGCATCCGACCGTGTAGTGCATCGTGATCGGGTGTCGTTTGGGATGGATAAGGATCGATTCCTCCCGGCTCAGCGTGATCTTGACGGGACGTTTCGCGACGTGCGCGAGCAGCGCCGTCTGCGCCTGCACCGACATGTCTTCCTTGCCGCCGAATGCGCCGCCGTTGGCGACGAGCTCCACGCCGAGCTGGTCCTCGGGGATCCCGAGGACGCCGGCCACCTGCCGGCGATCGTCGAACACGCCTTGCCCCTGCGTAAACAGCCGCAGCGTGCCGTCCGGCTGCGGCTCGGCGATCGCGCTCTCCGGCTCGAGATAGAGATGCTCGATCCGCTGCGTCTTCCACGTGCCGCTGACGACGTGGGCGCTCGCGGCGAGCGCGGCGTCGGCATCGCCGCGCCGGATGGCCGACCGTTCGAGGAGGTTCTCGTGTTGAGGGTTGACCTGCGGGCTGCCGGGCGCGAGCGCCGCCTCCGGATCGAGCACCGGCGCCAGCACCTCGTAATCGACGTCGACGAGCGCGGCCGCCTCGCGCGCGGTGTACCGATCGACGGCGGCGACCGCCGCGAGCACGTCGCCGACGCATCGCACTTCCTCTCCCTCGGCCACGAAGCACGGCCAGTCGTTCTCGATCAGGCCATACCAGCGGTCGCCGGGCACGTCAGCGGCCGTGACGACGGCGACGACCCCCGGATGCGCGCGCGCGCGCGCCGTATCGATGCGGCGGACCCTGGCGCGCGCGTAGGGTGAAAGCGAGACCGCGCCGTGCAGCAGGCCCGGCCGGGTCATGTCGTCAACGTACGGCCGCGCGCCGAGCGCGATATCCGTCGCCTGATAGCGCGCCAGCCTCGCCCCGACACCATCTGTTGGGGTTCGCTCCGTCCCCGCTGCGACCCCGGTGCGACCGGGGTCTGACCCCGGTGCGACCCCGGTGCGACCCTGGTCCGACCCTGGTGCGACCCCGGTCTGACCCCGGGTGGCGGCCATCAGCTCGATGGCGTCGACGATCTTCACGTAGCCGGTGCAGCGGCACAGGTTGACGTCAATCGCGCGCGCGATGTCGTCGCGGGTGGGGGTACGGTTCCTGCGGATGAGCTCGAGGGCGCGCAGCGCCATGCCCGGGATGCAAAAGCCGCACTGGACGGCACCCGTGGCGGCGAAGGAGGAAGCGACGAGCTCGCGGTCGGCGGGATCGATGCCCTCGAGCGTGACGATGGTCCTGCCGGAAGCCTTCTCGGCCGCAATCGCGCACGTGACCTTCGGCTGCCCATCGACGAGCGCGAGACAGCAGCCGCATTGTCCCTGCGGCTGGCACCCATCCTTGACCGAGAGGATCCCGCAGCGTTCACGCAGGACGTCGAGGAGCGACTCACCCGGCCGGGCGTCCACTTCGCGGTCGGTACCGTTGAGCGTGAACCGTAAGGGCATGGGGGTGACCGCCGCAGAAACGCAGTACTCAGTTCGACTGTCTACTCTTCACCAATCACCTTCAGATCCACCCTGCGCTGTTCGTCCTCTCCGACGACGACCAGCGTGGCCTCCTTCGCGAGCTGCTCGAAGTAGGCGGTCTCGATGTTCATCATGGAGATGTTGAGACGGTCGCGCGGGACTGCGGCGACATAGTACCGGCCGGCGATCAGGCCCGGGAACCGGTAGTGGCCGGTGGCATCCACTGTCGTCCTTCTCATCCGCGTCGAGTTCCCGCGCCACGAGGCCTTGTCCTCTGAAAAGAGGATGATGCCGGTGTTGGCCGCCGGCTCTCCGCCTGCGTCGGTGACGGTCCCCTCCAGCATCGAGACACGGGAGGTGAGGGTGACGGTGACCCGCTCGTTCGTCTTGAACTCGTGCGGCGTGTCCGTGACGTCCTCGCCGTTGGCGGTAATCGACTTCACATACTGATTCGCCGCGGACGCGCGCAGCAGGTACGAGCCCATCAGGCCCTTCATCGTGAACGTCAGATCCGGCGTCACCACCGCGGGCTGCGGCGATGGAACACCCATCATGTCCTCCTGGCTGCCAACGGTCGCCATGACGCGTATCTCTCTCGGCATGGGCGAGGGGGTGCCCTGCTCGAACACGACGTTGCCGGTGATCGTGACGCCGGGACTGGTGACAATCGCCAGGTTATCGAGATCGGCGCTGACGACGAGCGGCATATTCGCCATCTCGCCCATCTCCGGCTGCATGTTGGGACCGACGGGTCCGACGAACGGCCGCATCTGTCGCACGACGATCCGATAGTTGCCCGGGGGGACGTTCTTCATCCGGAACTGGCCCTGTTCGTCGGTCGAGAAGCCGGCCCCGAACGTGGACCCTGCGCCGACGGTGCGCATCAGCTGTCCGCTCGTGCGCACGAGCGGCCGTCCCTGCGAATCGGTGACGAACCCGGAGAGCCGGAACAGCCGGCCCTCCACCAGGCGGATTTCAATCCCGGACGACTCGGTGCTCGCCCTGGCGCGGACGCGTACGGCCGCCCCTTCGTCCGCGGTCCCCGGGTAGTACGTAGTCATGTACCCGATGGCGTCCTCCTCGCGCAGCGGTACGGCGTTCGGCTGCACGTACGTATCGTTGCGGGCTTCGGCGGCCACGACGTACTCGCCCGGCTGGAGCCCGAAGATGCGGTACTGCCCCAGATCGTCGGTCTGCGCACCGCTGCCGAATCGCTGGCCGCGCGAACTGCCGGGCAGGTACATCAAGGTGTAGACCTGCACGCGCGCGAGCGGATCGCCGTTCTCGTCGGTGACGCGTCCCGCAATCACGGCGCCTCGCGGCAACGAGATGATGGCCTTGCCGAACGTCTGTCCATCGCTCAACTGGATCGGCTGTCCGGTGTCGGATTGGTAAGGCCCGAGCGGGGCTTTCGCGCCGTAGGCGATGCCGAGGTACTGCGGTGAAGACTGGCTGGCCTGCGCCACGAGGCGATACGAGCCGGCCGGCAGCGCGGTGAACTCGAATACCCCTTGGGTGTCGGTCGTCGCCTGGCGCGGCCGGGCCATTTGCATCATTGGGCCCTGGGCGGTGCCCCGTCCGGACGACAACACCTGGATAGTCGCTTCGGCGGGCACGCCGCCGACCACACCCCCAACCGTCCCGCCGGATGTGCCACTCCCTCCCGATCGCCCGCCGGCTGGAGAGGCGGTCATCACCGGTGACAGGTTCACCATCGCTCGACGGATAGGGTTTCCCGTGTCGGCCGCGACCACCCGCCCGCGGATGACGCCCGCGCCGATCGGCTCAGGCGCACGCGTGACGTCGCGCGGCGGCATCTGCATCGCCGGTGGCGGAGGCGGGGGCGGGGGGAGCACCTGCGGGGCGACCACGGCTGAGAAGGACAGGACGATGGCGGTAACGCGCACGGGACCCTCCGGCTCATTTGACACTGCGCGGCGGTTTTTGGCCTTCGCCATCTTACGCCCGACAGGGCATGTACGCGCTTCCACCTCCTCGCTTGTGCGCTATAGTTACCCGCCATGAGCATCAATTCCTGCTGCAAGAACATCTCGGTCGCCGCGTGTTTCGTGCTGGCGTTCGCGGGCATCGCTTCTGCACAGCGGGGCGGCGGTCCCGCCGGCCCACAGCAGGCCACCACGCCAGAGGCCTTGACATTCCGATATATGGGGCCCGCCCCGGCCGGCCGGATTGCTTCGGTCGCCGGAGTGCCCGGCGACCCCAATGTCTATTACCTGGGATCCGCTTCCGGCGGCGTGTGGAAATCGACCGACGGCGGAGCGTCCTTCGTGCCGATCTTCGACGACCAGCCGGTCGCCGCGATCGGCTCGATCGCCGTCGCGCCGACCGATCCCAACATCGTGTGGGTCGGCACCGGCGAGCCGTGGGTGATTCGGTACAGCGACGTGATGGGCGACGGCGTCTACGTCTCGAAAGACGCCGGCAAGACCTGGAAGCACATGGGGCTCACCGAGACGGGCCGCATCGCGCGCGTCCTCATCCATCCAACCGATCCAAACATCGTGTACGTCTGCGCCCAGGGACGGTTGACGGGGCCGCAGCAGGAACGCGGCGTGTTCAAGACGACCGACGGCGGCGCGAACTGGCAGCAGGTCCTGTTCGTTGACAAGAACACCGGCTGCTCCGGCCTGTCGATCGACCTGAAGGATCCCAACACGCTCGTCGCGGGCACGTGGCAGGCCGAGCAGTACACGTGGGTCGAGCGCAGCGGCGGCCCCGGCAGCGGCGTCTACATCACGCACGACGGCGGCGCGAAGTGGACGCGGATCACCGCGGGGATGCCGAAATCGCCCGTCGGCAAGGTGGATGTCGCCATTGCCCCGTCCGACAGCAAGCGCATCTACGCGCTGATCCAGACGGCCGACCAGGGATCGCTGTGGCGTTCCGACGACGCGGGCACGACCTGGAAGACGATCAGCTGGGACCGATCGCTCATCGGCCGCGCCGGCTACTACATCCGCCTCGTTGTCAATCCGCAGACTCCCGACGACGTGTTCATCATGAGCAGCAGCATGCACCGCTCGCAGGATGGCGGGAAGAACTTCAGCGGCAACGGCGGCCAGTTCGCCTTCACGCAGGGGCAGGCCGGCTGCGGCGACTGCCACGACATCTGGATCGATCCGAAGGACCCGAAGCGTTACATCACGGTCGATGACGGCGGCGCGAATATCAACACGCCCAACGGCCCGCAACGTGTCTCCCTGCCGAACGGCCAGATGTATCACGTGCACGTGGACAACCGGGTGCCGTACTGGATCTACAGCAATCGGCAGGACGACGGCACGATGCGCGGACCCTCGACGGTATCCGAGCAGACCGGCAGGGGGATTCTGCCTGACGGCAGCGTCATGCCGTCCGGACCAGTCGGCTTCGGCGGCGGACGCGGCGGCGGACGCGGCAACCAGCCGGCGGCGGGGCAGGCCCCGGCCCAGCCGGGCGCACGGGGAGCCGCGCCGGCGGCGGCGGCGCAAGTCGGGGGCAGGGGCGGACGTGGCGGTGCCGCACTGGCGTGGGAGCCGAACATCGGCGGCTGCGAGTCCGGCTTCACCATCCCCGATCCGACTGACGCGAACGTCGTCTACGCCAGTTGTTACGGGAACAAGGTCACGCGGTGGGACGCGCGGACGCGCACGGCGCGATCGATCGAGCCGTGGATGATCTCGCTCGATTCGCCGCCGAATGAGGTGAAGTACCGCTGCCACTGGACGGCGCCGATGGCGATCGATCCGTTCGATCACACCACGGTGCTCTACGGCTGCCAGCTCATTTTGAAGACGACCAACGGCGGTCAGTCCTGGACCGAGCTGAGCCCGGATCTGTCCACGAAGGATCCCTCGCGGATCGTGTCGAACGGCGGGCTCGTCGGCGACAACCTCGGGCAGTACAACGGCGAGGTCCTGTGGGACATCGAGTATTCGAAAATCCAGCGCGGCCTGATCTGGGCGGGGACCAACGACGGCAAGCTGTGGAACACGCGCGACGGTGGCGCGAAGTGGAACGACGTCACGGCGAACTTCAAGGACCTCGCGCCGTGGGGCACGTTCACGCAGATCTGGCCGTCCACCTTCGACGCGGGGACCGCATATGTCGCCGTGTCGTACCACCTGATGGACGATCGGAAGCCTTACGTCTTCAAGACGACGGACTTCGGTGGGTCGTGGACGAAGATCAACGGCAACATCCCGAGCGGCCATCCGCTCGACTACATCCTGTCGCTGGCGGGCAACCCGAACCGCAAGGGCATGCTCTTTGCCGGCAGCGGGCACGCGTTCCATTACACGCTCGATGACGGCGCGACATGGACGAAGTTCAACGCCGGCCTGCCGCCTGCGCCCGTGAGCTGGATCACGGTGGAGCCGCGGTTCCACGACGTGGCGGTATCGACGTACGGCCGCGGTCTCTACATCCTGCCGAACCTCACGCTGCTCGAGCAGACCGGCCGGACCGAGTTGCCGCCTCCGGGCACGTCCCGGCTCTATCAGCCCGCGCCGATCTTCCGGCAGGCGCGCGACGTCTTCCAGCAGGCGAACCGGCCGCACTTCCAGCTGGCGCTGGCCAACGCGCCGTCCGCGCCGATCAGGATGGACATCCTCGACAGCAACAGCAAGGTGATTCGCACGCAGCAGGTGACCGCGCATGCGGGGATGAACGGCATTACCTGGAACCTGCGGCTCGATCCGCCGAAGCTCGTCGAGCTGCGGACGACTCCGCCGCAGAACCCGCACATCTGGGAGGAAGCGCGCTTCCAGGGGACGGACGTCCGGCGGATCACGCACTGGGGGATCACGCCGCAGACCGGTATCCCGATGGCGGCGCCCGGCAAGTACCACGTGCGCTTTACGGTCGATGGCAAGGAGTACACACAGCCGTTCGAGGTGTTGAAGGACCCCGCGGTGTTGGCGTCCGACGAGGATCTGAAACTGTCAACCGCGACGCAGATGCGCATCCGCGACGACATCACGCAAACCTCGGAGATGGTCAACCGGATGGAGATCTGGCGCAAGCAGATCGAGGATCAGATCAAGGCGAACGCGGCCAAGCCGAAGATCGTGAAGTCGCTGACCGACCTCAACACGGCCATCTGGAACGTGGAAGAAAAGCTCGTCTCGAAGTCCGAAGTGCTGAGCGACGACAAGTACTTCCCCGAGGCCTACAAGGTCTACATGAACCTGATCTGGCTGAGCGGGGGCGTCGGTCAGGGAGCCAGCGACGAGGCGGGCAGCATCGACTATCGCCCGACGGACACCCAGATGCAGGTGCTCGAGGTGATTGAGAAGGACCTGGCCGCCGCGAAGGCCGGGTTCGACAAGCTGGTTGCCACGGATCTGCCGGCGTTCAACAAGACGATGTCCGGCAAGGTGCCGCCGATCGGCGACACGGCCGCGAAGCCCAGCGGATCGATTCAGTGAAGTAGTCGGAGAAGCTATCAGCCATCAGCCATCAGCTCACAGACGCTGACAGCTGAGAGCTGATAGCTGAAAGCTCCTACGGCAGCCGGTCCATCCCGGAGCGACGGGCCTCGGACTCCATCAGGCGTGTCAGCTCGCGTTTGATCTCGTCCGGCAGCCGTGACGGCTGATACGCGTCCACGAGCCGCGCGACCTCGTGCCTCGCGCGATCGCCGAGCGTCAACGATCCGTCCTCGATCCAGCAGGCATGGTTGGCGCGATCGATCACCGGACCGGGGAAGTGAATCTCCTCTCGCAGGTGCCGCCGCGTGTGCGGCGCGATGAGGAGATGCTTCTCGCGCAGCAGCTCCTCGAAGATCGGACGGGCCGGGAAATCGTCCCTGGGCTCGATGCCACGCACCAGCCGCCTGGTCATGCCGCAGATCTCGTTGTCGACGACCAGCTTCTCCAGGCTCTGGCAGCTCTCGAAGTCGAGCATGCCGGGCCCCGACACGCTGTTGATGCCGGACAGCGCCGCGAGCGTCGCGCCGATGCCGGTCTCGAGCCCGGCCTGCGCGTCGAGCTGCTTCGCGTCGCTCAGCGAAATGTAGGCCTGCGTCGGCAGCCCGAGGGAGTGCCCGATCTCGCTGTACGCGCAGTCCATCATCATCGTCTCGACCGCGCCCATCGGCGTCGTCTCGTGGCGGATGTCGAAGATGGCGGGTGAGCCGCCCCACAGGACGGGCGTCCCCGGCCGCGCCGTCTGGCTGATGACGAGGCCGCTGAGCGTCTCGGCGGCATGTTGCACGAGCGATCCAACCAGCGTGACCGGCGCCATGAACCCTGACAGCGGCATCGAGACGAACTCGACCGGAACCGCGTGGCGCGCGCAGTCGACGACGTTCTGGCTGGTGACGTCGCTCCATTTGATGGGCGCCGTCGGGCAGCAGGAGAAGATCGTCAGCGGCTTGCCGGCGAGCGCCTCAGCCGATCCACGCACGGCGACCTGCAGGTCCTGCATGATCGTGAAGCCGTCGATCGTGAACGCGCCGGTGACCACGGGCTTCTCGCCGTGGAGCAGGCTGAGATACAGCCGGTACGAGTCCGCGATGCGGCTGGGGACGTCAGCCGGGATGAACGCCGTGCTCTGCGACTCGATGTGCGGCAGCCCGCTCACGACCTTCACGTACCGGATGTAATCGGCCGTGGCCGGCTTCCGCATCTGTCCCGTGTCGCCGTCGAGAATGTTGATGGCGGCGGATCCGGGCGTGAAGTGGACCGCGTTGTCGTGAAAGTGATGTGTTTCGGCGCCGAGGACGTCGTAGAGCCGGAATTCGCGCGGAGCGCTCGCGAGCGCGCGGTCGACGATGGCCGCGTCGAAAAACGCGCGCGCCGTCTGTTTCTCGACGCGCGCCCCGTGCGCGCCGAGGAGCTCGAGGACGGAAGGGTTATGAATCTCGACGCCGAGCGAACCCAGCAGATCGCGGGCCTCCGACAGGATCCGCTCGATCAGCCCATCGTCGAGCAGTCGCAGGGTTGGACGCATGAGTGCCTTTGGTTGACGACATCATACTAGCTTCACAGGAGGAAGAGAGCAGGGGAGGGTCTCCGGAGACGACGGCGCGACCCGCACGTCCCACCCTGCCTCCCGTTCTTCAGTCAAAAAACAGACCGTCTCCCTTCCTCCCCTTCTCCTGTGCTCGTTGCTCGTTGCTCGTTGCTCGGAGATTGGGGATTGGGGTGGAGCTCCACGAGTAACGAGCCACGGCACGCGTGTCACGGTGTACCATGGACACCACCGTGACCCTTTCCACCGGTTCTGACCTCAGCGAAGCGCTCGAGCGGTACTGGGGCTACACCTCGTTCCGTCCGCTGCAGCGCGAGGCGATGGATGCCATCCTTCACGGCCGCGACTCGGTCGTCGTCCTGCCGACAGGTGGCGGCAAGTCGCTCTGTTTCCAGGCGCCCGCGCTCGTGCGTTCCGGGCTGGCCGTCGTCGTCTCGCCGCTGATCTCGTTGATGAAGGACCAGGTCGACACGCTGACCGGCAACGGCGTCCCCGCGGCGTGCTACAACAGCTCGCTCGCCGCTGACGAGAAGGCCTCGGTCGCCGCGGGCCTGCGCGAGGGGCGCTATCGACTGATCTACGTCTCGCCGGAGCGTCTCGTCGGCGAAGGCGGCGACGGCTTCGTCGCCATGCTGTCGCAGTGCGACGTCAGCTTCGTGGCGGTGGACGAGGCGCACTGCATCAGCCAGTGGGGACACGACTTCCGTCCCGAGTACCGGCAGCTCGGGCGGCTGCGCGCACTGCTGCCCTCGATCAGCCTTCACGCCTACACGGCAACCGCGACGGCGCGGGTCCGCCGCGACATTGTGTCGCAGCTCGGGCTGACCGATCCGATCGAGCTCGTCGGCTCGTTCGACCGGCCGAATCTCGTCTACCGCGTGCTGGCGCGCGCGAACCTGAAGCGCCAGCTCCTCGACGTCCTGTCCCGCCACGAGCGGCAGGCCGGCATCATCTACTGCACGTCGCGACGGGAGGTTGACGCGCTCGCCGCATGGCTGCGCGAATCCGGCGTCCGCGCGCTGCCGTATCACGCCGGACTGGCCGACGACCAACGGAGCCGCAACCAGGACGCGTTTCTCGAGGAAGACGCCGATGTCGTTGTCGCGACCGTTGCCTTCGGCATGGGCATCGACCGCTCGGACGTCCGGTTCGTCGTCCACGCAGGCGCGCCGCGCTCGGTCGAGCACTACCAGCAGGAATCGGGGCGCGCGGGCCGCGACGGGTTGGAAGCGGAGTGCCTGCTGCTCTATTCGACCGCCGATTTCATGAAGTGGCGCGTCATGCTCGAGCGCAACGGGGAGCTGAGCGACGCGAGCCGCAAGCTGCTGCGCGACATGGAGCGCTACGCGGCGAGCGTCGGCTGCCGGCACAAGCATCTCGTCGGCTACTTCGGCGAGGCGTACCGCCGCGCCGACTGCAGCGCGTGCGATTATTGTCTCGACGAACTCGAGACGGTCGGCGAGCCCACCGTCCTCGCGCGCAAGATCCTGTCGTGCGTCGCGCGTGTCGGGCAGCGCTTCGGCGTCGCGCACGTGTCCAACATCCTGTGCGGCAGCGACAACGAGCAGGTGACCGGCAGGGGCCACCAGGAGCTGACCACGTTCGGGCTGCTGCAGGACATGCCGGTCGCGGAGGTGCGGGGGTACATCGAGCAGCTCATCGCGCACGGGTTTCTGCGCCAGACCGACGACCAGTTTCCAGTGGTGACGCTCACGGCGCCGGGCGTCGAGCTGCTGAAGGATGCGTCGGGGGCGCTGGACCTCGTGCTCGCGCGGCAGCGCCGGCCCGTCAAGGACCGCCTCCCGAAGCGCTCGCGCATCGAGGCCGAGTCGTGGCAGGATGTCGATCGCGACCTGTTCGAGCGGCTGCGGGCCTTGCGGCTCGCGATCGCCCGGTCGCGCGGCGTGCCGCCGTACGTCATCTTCCACGACACGACGCTGCGCGAGATGGCGCGGCTCAAGCCGCGGAGCGTCGGCGAGCTGCACCAGGTGCGCGGCGTCGGCGCGAAGAAGGCGGAGACGCTGGGAGAGCGGTTCGTCGAAGAGATTTGCCGCAGCTCGCCTGGCGCGCCGTAGCGCGGAAGCGCGAAGGCGGCTGGCTCGTGGCTCGCACCTCGCAGCTCGACAAAGCTGGAAACTGGAAGCTGGAAACTGGAAGCTGGAAGCTGGAAGCCGACCTATGAGCGCTTATGTGATCGCACACGTTGACGTGACGGACCCGGAGCGGTACGAGGACTACAAGAAGTTGGCCTTCGAGACGGTGAAGCATTACGGTGGGCGCTATCTGGCGCGCGGGCCGAAGCCCGACGTCCTCGAGGGAGAGTGGCGCCCGAAGCGCCTGGTACTGCTCGAATTCCCGTCGGCCGATCAGGCCCGGAAGTGGTGGGAATCTCCGGAATACGCGGCGGCGAAGACCATCCGGCAGGCCACCTCGAAGAGCGAGCTCGTCATCATCGATGGAATGTGAGTCAGGGCATAAAGCCCTGAAACGCCGAAACGGTGTCGGAGGTCCTCGCCGGCATCCTGACGCGCGACCCCGACTGGCGGGTGCTGCCGGCCGATACCCCGCCTTCTGTCCGGCGTCTGCTGGCGCGCTGTCTCGATCGGGACCCGCGACACCGGCTGCGCGCTCCTGACGACGGTGCCTTCCTCAGCGTGCTGTCGCAGTCTCGCTGAACGGACCGTATCCTGTAGCGAACGGTAAGACATGTCCGGGACGGAGTGCATCTCCGACCCGCATCTCTGCGAGCAGATTCAGTAGCCGACGCCGGGCGAGGCTGCGCCGGGGCCGCCTGTCGCAGCCTCGCTTCCCCGGTGGGCGAATCCGATCCCGGCTGACTCACTCTTCCGCCACAGGCCGACATGCCGATGCGTAAGCCTTCGGTCACGGCGGCGTTGATCGCAGCAATGCTCTGCGCCGGCGCCTGTCACCGTCGCCAGCAAGAACAGATCACGCCCGCGGACCCGGTCCACCCTGAAGGACTTTGTCCCGCAGGATTCAATCGGACGGCGGCCTGCGGGCACCCGCGAAGACCCATTCGTCGGGGAGGGGGTCATCACCGAGATCCTTCTGCCTGGCCCTGGCGGACTAGTCAGGGTCAACCTGAAACACCGCGCGATCCCCTATTTCAAGCAGGCGATGGTCACTGGAATCTACGTGTCCCCAGGAGTCGTCGAGGGGATCCACGAAGGAGACTTCGTCAGGATCTACTACGCGCGCGTGTTCCCAGGCAGCCCTGAGGCCACCGCGTACGAAACGGCCATGAAACTCGGCCCGAAGCGGATCAAGGAACTGAAAATGGTGCTTCCGCATGTGTGGTACGGGTACGAGCTGTTTCGTATGGAGGCCATTCCCGATGACGTCTTTCTCGCGGGGCACAAATAGAAGGCGCCCTGCTCGCTGGTACGAACATGCTCTCAAAACGATTCCTGATGTTGTCCCTGGCTCTCTTCATTCTCGCGACGACAGGCGCAGCGGGCTATTGGTGGGCCAACAGGACACGACCGTATGCGACGACGAGCACGGACCCACGAGTCCAGAATGCCTACGCGGTGGCCAGGAAGATGCCACAGGTGCTCTCGCAGATCCCGTGCCTCTGCGGCTGCATGGACAGGACAAAGAACCCGCATGCTTCGAACCTGGACTGTTTCAAGACCGAGCACGCCGAGACTTGTCCGATCTGCGTGATCACCGCACTCAGTGCCGAGCGAACGGTGGACCAGGGAAAGTCGATCAAGGAGATCAGCCGATACATCACCAACGTGAACGGATTCGACATGGTGCCGGAATTGTCCAAGTGATTTCCCGTCGTGGAGGAGCCCTGTGAACGCATGGCGTGATTCACTGACAAAGAGCGACGAGGAGATTCCTTTCCTTGCAGCCCAGGTCGGTCTCAGGCCTGACGACTTCTTGAGCTGCCTGCTCGACACGGCGACCGTCGATCGTGCGATAATAGGGATATCGAGGTCGCGCGCAGGCTGGGACTCGTGTCGACTCCGGCGTTCGTGCCAGGACGGATCCAGGCCCCCGGACGCATGGTCGCGCTGAAATCCATCCGAGGGGCCCAGCCGGCAATTCTGTTCAGAACGTCTATCGAGGCGCTGCTGCAGGGGCAGCGCGGCGCGGGAGACCATGGACATTCATCTTGGCGCGACGGGACGGCAATGGATCGCGATGACCGCGCAGGACTTACGGTACGCATGGCGGGAGGTCCGCAACCAGTGGGGGCTGACGGCGGCCGTCGTTCTCACTCTCGCCATCGGCATTGGAAGTCCGACGGTCGTGTTCAGCCTTCTCAGCACGATGGCGCTTCGGACACCTCCGAGCCACGATCCCAACTCGTTCTTCAGGGTCGTTCGAGAGCCGAGCCGTTCGAGCGGCGTAGTCACGCTCGCTGAGTACCGGGCGCTCGCCGACGAGAACCGGTCCGCCCGACGGCTCACCGCCTGGTCTTCCGCCCTCCTGACCGCACGGATCGGCGGCGATCGTGGCCCGGCGTCGGGTTTGCTCGTGACCTGCGATTTCTTCTCGGCCTTCGGTGTCGATGCGCCGGTGGCAGGTCGGCTCCTTACGCCCGAGGACTGTACGAGCCGATTGCCCGTTGCGGTCATGAGCGAACGCTGCTGGCGCAGCCGGTTCGGAGCCGACCCGTCGGTTGTCGGGAGATCGTTCCCTTACGGCGGGGTGCCGGTCGTCGTCGTGGGAATCGCAGCGACGCCCGCGATTCAGGTACGCGGGCATTTCAGCGATGCGGATTCCGTCGCCGATCTGTGTCTGCCCTATACGACACAGCACGCCCTCAAGAATGTCGAGTCGTTGTTCAGGGGACGCGATCTGCTCAGCGAGGACAGTACCGTGCCGTGGCTCGAGCTGGCCGGGCTTCTCGAGCCGCGGACATCGCGCGGCACGGCGGCGAACGAGTTCCGCGTGATTCTGGCTCGACATGCACGTCCAAGCCCCTGGCCCGCCTCGCTCGTTGTGGTGACCGACGGTTCGCGATGGTCGGCCATGCCGCTCAAGATTCTGCGCCTCTCCATGATCGTGCTTGCCCTGCCGGTGCTCATCCTGATCACCGCGTGCGTCAACGTGGCGGCTCTGTTGATCCCGCGAGCCGCGAAACGTGTTCCTGAAATGGCCGTGCGGCTGGCGCTCGGGGCGAGCAGGGCCGCGCTGATCCGCATGCTGCTCATCGAGAGTACGATCGTGTGCGGGCTGGCGGCGCTGCTGAGCCTGTTTCTCGTCTACAGCCTGCCTCGATTGCTCGTGCGCGCGCTGAATGCCGAATCGTGGGTCGGCGCGGGATCGCTCGGACCCGACTGGCGAGCGTTCACGTTTCTGGCCGTAACCAGCGTCGCAGCCGCGATCCTCTCTGGTCTTGCACCGGCACTCGAGTCGCTGAACCCCCGTCTGGCGCAATCCCTGCGCCTCGGGCGCGGTCTCGAAACGCCGCGGGGAAGCCGCGCGGCGCGACTCTTCGTCGGTATCCAGATCGCGACCAGCACATTGCTGCTCGTGACGGCAGCGGCGTTCGTCCGGACGGCCACCCGGACGGCGGAACCGGGGTTCAGCACGACGGACCTCCTGGTCGCGGAATTGCCCGACGATGGCAGCCGGCGCGCGCCGCTCGGAGCGATCGCGGACGGTCTCTCCGTTTCCTCCGGCGTGGAGGGCGTCGCGTACGCGAAAGCGCTTCCGCTCCTCGGCGAAAGTGCGGTGCAGGTGCATTCTGGCACCCGGCCGGAATGGATCTCGTCACCGGCGGTTTCCGTCTCGCCTGACTATTTTCGTGTTCTCGGAATACCGATCCTCATGGGCAGGGCCTTGAACCGCCAGGATGCGGGGCGGACCGGTGCACAGGAGCCCGTGGTCGTCTCCCGGCAGTTCGCACGGCGCTTCTTTGGAAAGGACAATGTTCTCGGCGAACGGATCGCCGCAGAGGACCGTTCCGGACCCGTATCCATGACGATAGTCGGGGTCGCGCAGGACCGGAGCACGGGACAGGAAACAACGAAGGCGATCGCCGACGGATCAATGGTGTACGAACCGATGGACCCGTCCTCTGAATTCGGATTCCTGTTGATCAAAGCGAGCGATCGTGGCGCTGCGACGGCGGATGTTGTGCGCGCGCGCCTGCGCGATCTCACGGGCTCCGCAGCCCCGGTCGCCACGTTCGAGTCGCGGCTTGCCGAGAGGTATGCAGGAATTCGCCGGCTGAAGTCGTTGTCGCTGGCATCGGGCGCGGCTTCAATGATGCTGGCACTGATCGGACTCGTCGCAGTCATCACCTCGGAGGCGAACCGCCGGAGGAGGGAGTTCGCGATCCGGCTTGCGCTCGGAGCCACACCGTCAGCCGTCAGGCGACGAATCGTCCTCTCGGGCCTTCGCCTGGTGCCGATCGGGCTATCGTGCGGCGTTCTCGCGTCATGGTCTGGCCTCCGGGTGCTCCAGTCGCAGCGATTGTTGATGCTCGCCCCATTTGCCGTGGATCCTTCACCCTATATCGCGCCTGTGGTGCTGTTCCTGGCCGCGACCGGAGTCACCCTCGCCGCCATCGCGTATCGGGTTGGCCGGCGTGATTCGTTCGCCGCCCTGCGCGAGGAGTGAGCAACGATCACGGTTCCACAAGGTCCACGAGTCTCACCGCAGCGAGAGCCACACCACGAGCGCGACGGGCCAGGCCGGTCAGCGCGTCGAGTGCGTAGTGGTAGCGGCCGAAGATGGCCCCGCGCTGATTGCAAGGGCACACACCAGCATCATTCCAAAAGCAGCGGGAGAGGCGCCGGCGATGAGCGCGGCCGCCAGCGCTTCGGCGGCGTGGCCGCTCGGGAACGTGTTCACGTGGATGCTCGCGACGCCGAGCAGGCACTCGTTGAAGCGGCGCACCCTCGAGTGCCAGGGAGCGTGCGGCTCGAGGGCGAGGCGGGCGCGTCCGAATCCACGGCAGGCACCCGAAGCAGATGTAGTCGGTGATCACCATGACGGCCCAGAAGCGATCGAGATTCGGAACGGCGCTGACGGCGATGTAGATCGCCAACGCGGTCGGGATGGACGGATACACGACGCCGTACGCGACTTCCAGCAACTCGACGAGCGCGGGCGCGTACGTCCGGCGATCTCACGCACCCGCGCCGCACGGTCGAACGCGGCGAGCGCCCGCTCCGCGCGCAGCATCGGCCCGGCGAACAGCCAGCCGCTGCCCCAGTAGCCGAGCAAGCATAAGGAAGGGTGGAAGAACCCATCCGTGGAGGACAGTCGATCGTGCAAGCATGGCCGAGAGGACCGTCACGAGGAGCCCGGCTGCGCTGCCCCGAGGACGACCAGCGAGCACAGCCGCTCGCCACGGTGCTGCCGCATCCAGTCTCCTTAGCCTCCAATCCGCACAGGACCCCTGTGGGTCAGCCCATTAGGGGCTGACTAGTCTCGACTCCCGATCGGTGCTCCCGGAGGTTGGGGGAGCGCGAACGACTTCGGCGCGTACGCCGTCGGGTTCTCGAGATACTTCGTAATGTCGCGCTGTGCCTGCCTGAAGTGTGCTTCCGTCACCGCGTCGGCGTCGTGCATGCCCGTCAGCGTCGTCTTCAGCCGTGACACCTCGTTGAGCGCGACGGCCCGCACCTCCGGCGTTGCCTGCGGACTGGCGCCGAGAATCATGATGGCGTCGAGGGCGGCGCGCTGCGTCACGCGGCGGAGCGATCGCGCTTTCGCGTCCGCGTCCCTGGGAGCCGTCCACGTCGCCGCCATCACCTGGCGGAGCACCTCGGGAAGCGTGAGCGCGTTCGGCTGACGATCGGCGAAGCTGACGAGCCGCGCGGACCGTTGGGGCTCGAGGAGCTGCTCGAGCACCATGGCCGACAGCGTGCGGGCCGCGGCCAGATGGTCGAACGCCGCGCCGGTCGGCATGTTGAATTCCTCGATCTCGCGGCCCACCGGCTGCGCAAGATCGACGAGCAGCCGCTCGGGTATCGCGAGGTTCGCCGGCTGAATGGCCTCCATCAACTGCTTGAGCACGTCGCGCTGCAGCGCCGCGGGCACGATTGCTGTCGGCGCGATGGACTCTCCCTTGACGGCCAGGTTGTCGTACAGCCCGCCGATGTAGCGCACGCCGGTGTCGATCGCCCATCGGTTGTGCAGGTAGGTCATCCACAGCCCCATGCCGCGCAGATCGCCATAGGGGTCCCCCGTGTCGAGGACGGCGGGACCGTAGCGTTCGAGCAGCACCTTGCGCTGTCGCAGCGTCTCGCGCAGGTAGTCGGCGGGGCTCGCCAGATCGTCGTAGCGGTTCCACCGCGGATCGGCGGAGGGTGTGAACAGGATGTTCCGCTGGCGCATCTCGGCGATGATCGCCTCGAGGCCGGCTGCCTCCTGGCCCGCCGGGAACTCGGTGTACGAGTAGCGCACCGCGAGTTTGTCGTATTCGCCGATCGCCCGCTGGAAGGCGTCGCTGAGATCGATGTCGCCGCTCGCCGTCAGCGTGATGCGCGGCGACGGGTATTCCATCACCGAGGCGTTGTTGTTGATGCTGGCCGCCCAGTTGTGGCCGAAGCCGAGCGTGTGGCCCAGTTCGTGCGCGGTGACGAGCGCCTGGCGCGTGGCGACGAGCGCCTCCTGGGTGCGCGCCATCGGGCCGGGTGTTTGCGCGGCGGCCTGAAGGAGCACGGCGTCGAACGGCGCGAGGAACTCGGCACACTCCGCGGCCGGAAAGCCGTCGGCCAGACCGGCGTCCGAAGCGGGCCCCATCCGGTAACTGCGCCAGTAGTCCGCGATCGTCCGGATGCGGTGCGAGTCCAGGCGCGCGCGCGCCGCGAGGATCTCTCCCGTGCGCGGGTCCGCGAGGCTGCCGCCGACCGAGAACCCGCGATCGTCGCGGTTCACCCAGAACACGAACGAGTTGCGCGGATCGAGCGGGTCGATGTCCGGCGTGGGATCCTTCACCTGGATCGCGTCGCGGAAACCTGCCGCCTCGAACGCCTGGTTCCACCACAGAATCCCCTCGCGCATCGCCGGCCTGATCGGGTCCGGGATGCCCGCGTCCAGATAGATGACGATCGGCTTCTTCGGCTCGCTCACCCTCGCCGCCGGGTCTTTCTTCTCGAGCCGGAACCGCCGAACCCACTGCACGTC
Organism: Acidobacteria bacterium RIFCSPLOWO2_12_FULL_66_21; assembly: GCA_001767455.1. GTDB lineage: Bacteria > Acidobacteriota > Vicinamibacteria > Vicinamibacterales > 2-12-FULL-66-21 > 2-12-FULL-66-21. Next base: position 55,331 of record MELC01000022.1, on the reverse strand, counting down.
GAGCGGCTTGTTGTACGGCGTCGAGTAGTCGCGGAACGTCAGACCCATCGCGCCGATGCGCGGGTCCGCCACGCGTGGACGATACCCGGCCGGCGCGCGCATGAACGACTGGTGCAGCCGGATCGTCAACGCGCGCGCATCGGGCGTGACGCGGCTCACCAGCGGTCCCGGGGTGTCCCCGGCGTAGGTGACGGTCGTCTCGATTTCCGTGTTGTCAGGGTTCCCCGTCGTGCGCGGCATGTAGACGCTGCTGCGCGCCGCGTCCAACCGGTAGGCGCCCTGATTGCGCCGCCGCAACTGACCCTCCAGGTCCATCGCATCCCGCAAGACGAACGATGTCGCGTCGACGAGCAGCCGCCCGTCTTCGTCCGCCTCGATCGGCAGCGACGCCAGGATCGAGGAGGCGAACGACTGTTCCATGTCCTCTTGAAGCGCGGCATTGCCCCCGGTCGCCCGGAACCGCAGGTTGCGCTCGACGATGACGACGCGGTTGCCCTGGCGGGTGAACGCGATCACCTTCGAGGCGCCGCCCGCGCCGCGGTCCACGCCAAGATCGACGTTGCCGATCCCCTTGGCGACCTGCACGAAATAGAGCAGGTCCTCGTCCAGCTTCGGCACCTCCAGCAGCACGCGGCCGCGCGCGGCATCGACATAGAACGGCACGTATCCGTCGTGCCGCTCCAGGCCGGACGTCCGGGCCGCGATGGATGAGGCCGGCTGCGGGGCGCCGGCCGGGGCCGAGGGCGGCTGCGCGGCAGCGGCTCCGCAGAGGGCGATCGTGACGGCAACGGCGGGAATCAGTGTTTTCATCAGGGCAGTCTCCAGGTGCGCGCGATTATACGAGAGTCCGGCGGATCGCCGGCACCTGGCCGTTCGGCGCGGCTTCCGCTTCTGACGGCGGGAAGAGCAGAGGGTAGCAGGGAACTGTCCCGGTTGCGTCCTGAGCTCGTGCTAAAGTGCGGCCGCCATGTACGAGCCACGGCACGAACCGCTCCTTCCACGCGCCCAGTTCTTCCGACGCCTCGGCCGCCATTCGTTATGGGCGCTGGGCGTCCTGCTGCTGTCGCTGGCCATCGGCATGGCCGGCTTCCACTGGCTTTCGCAAGAGTCCTGGGTCGACGCCTTTGTCAATTCGACGATGCTGCTCGGCGGGATGGGCCCGGTCGGGTCCTTCGACAGCACGGCGGGCAAGCTGTTCGCGGGGCTGTACGCCCTCTACGCCGGCATCGTCTTTCTGGGCGCCGCCGCGCTCCTGATCGCGCCCGTCCTGCACCGGATGCTCCACAAACTGCATCTTGCGGAGGAGAAGCGAAACAGGAGAAGGAGAGCAGGGAAGCCTTCCAAGAACAAACAGATGTAGGGGAGGAAGGGAGACGTCCTCCCCTCCTCCCCTTCTCCTGTTCAGCGCACGAAAACGTCGGCGATCGGCGTGATCTTCACGTTCTCAGCCCCGATATTGAGCTTCATCGCGCCGATGGTCTTGTCCTCGTCCAGCAACTCCTGTGGCTTGTCGGCGTCGTACTTGATGGGCGAGAGCGCGTCGCTGACGAGCGCCTGCTTCAGCGCGGCGGCATCCTTCGTGATGTAGACGATTGAGAGGTCTTTCGCGGCCAGGTGCTTCCTGACGGCGGCGTTCACCTGCTCGACGGTCAGTTTCTGGAGGGCATCTCTCATGTACTTGGTGAATTCGCCGATGCCATACCACCTGGAGTCGAGCGCGTAGCCAAGCTGCTGGTCCTGCCGCGCGGTCATGACGTAGACGTTCTTCATCAGGTACATGCGGGCCGATTCGAAGTCGGCCGGCGTCAGCCCCTTGTCGACGAGCTTCTGCAGCTCGTAGATGGCAATCCGGAGCGACATGTGCGCGTTGACCGGCACGACCGGCCTGATCCAGATCTCGAAGATCTGCTGCTGGCGCGCGACGTTCGGGTCCGGGAAGAACTGGAACATCCCGCGGGGGAATGCCTCGATGTAGGCGTAATCGCCGTAGTTCATCCCGCGCACCTGCCGGATGCGGTCGTAGAGCCGCCCTGACGACGCCCGGTGCTCGCCGAGCCAGACGCGCGCCACCGACAGCGCGACGAAGTCCGGGTGCGCCCGCGTCACGCCGGTGGGGAAACCGAACGAGATGGCCGTCGCGCGCGTGTCCTTCTCGAGAATCTCGACGTTGATGCCCGACGCCCGTTCCACGCGCACCGTCGCTTTTGCCGCAGCCGGCCCTTCCGGCAGTTTCGCCAGATTCGCCTGGACGGTCCGCAGCATCTCCGCCGGGACGTCGCCGTTCACGCCGAGCGTCAGGTTCGCGCGCGTATACATCCGGTGCGCGAAGTCCTGCACGTCGGCGAGCGCGATCGCATTGATGCCGGACACCGTGCCGAGCGCGACGTGTCCGTACGGCGTACCGCGGAAGATGTTCGTCTGCAGCCGTTCCTTGCCCAGTTCCTCTTCGTTGTTCGAGCGCAGGTCCTGCGTCAGCGCGTTGAGCTGGTCTTCCTTCAGCCGCTTGAAATCCTGGTCGCGGAATCCCGGCTCCAGAAGCTGCGGAAGCACGACCGCGAGGAACGGGCGCCAGTTGTCGCGATGGATGACGGCCGTGAAGGTCGTCATCTCCTTGTCGGCGCGGCCGCTGAGCGATCCGGCCATCGGGTACAGCGCGGCCTGGATCTGGTCGATGGTGAGCGCCTTCGAGCCGGCTTCCGCAATCATCGCGGCGGTCAGGGCCGCCAGTCCTTCCTTGCCCGCCGGATCGTGCGCGGAGCCCACGTTGAAGAGCAGCTTGACGTCGAGCTGCGGCATCGCCGATTTCTGTTCGACGAGCGGAATCCCGGCGCCCGCGCCGGCCTCCGCCGCGATCGGAACCGGGGTGACCGCCGGCTTCGACTCGGGTGTCGCGGCCTGGGCCGCCGGCTTGATCGCGTCGAGCGACGGCAGAGGCTCGATGCCCGCCGGCAGCGGGTCCTTCGAGAGCGTCGCGACGACGAGGCTGTTGTCCACGAAATACGTGCGCGCGGCCGCCTGCAGGTCCTGCGGCGTGAGCGTGTCGAGCGTGCGGTAGTAATTGTTGACCGTGTCGAACGAGCGCCGGTACGGCGCGAACGACGACAGCACGGCGGCGATCCGCTCGGTGCTGTCGAGCGACCGCGCGAAGCCGTACTTGTTGAAGGACTTTGCGTCGGCCAGCCGCGCGGCCGGCACGAGCGCGGCGCGCGACTCGGCGAGCGTCGCCATGATCTGATCGCGCACGTACACCGCGTCCCTCGGGTTCTTGACGCGAGCGAGCACGGTGAACAGCGACGGGTCGACGCCCGTCGGTGTGTCCACCCCGAGGTCGTCCACCTTCTGTTCCGTCACGACGAGCCGCTTGTACAGATCGGACGTGGGGCCGAAGTACAGCGCCGCGAGGATGTCCATCGCGGGCGTCTCCTTGCTGTGTTCGTCGAACGCGGGGCCGAGGTAGCCGACGGTCACCCAGGGGAGCGTGTCGCTCGGCCATGGGACGTGCACGTACTGCGCGGCCTTCGGCGCCGGCTCCTTCGGGATCTCCGTCGCGGAGGGCGCGCCGGCCGTCCATCCGCCCCAGTACTTCTCAACGAGCGGCAGCACCTGTTCCGGGGTGACGTCGCCGGCGACGATGAGCGTGGTGAACTGCGGGCGGTACCAGCGCTGGAAGAACAGCTTCGAGTACTCGTACTCGTTCGGCATGTTCTCGATGTCCTTGATGAAGCCCATCGTCGTGTGCTTGTACGTGTGCGCCTGATAGAAGCGCTCGCGCTGGACCTCGAACAGCTTCTGGAGCGGCTCGGCGCTGTTCTTGTTGTATTCGCCCAGGATCGCGCGCGCCTCGGTCTTGAAATCCCCCTCCGCGTACGACAGGTTCTGGAACATGTCCGCGTAGGTCTCCACCATCGTCGGCAGATCCTCCTTCGCGAACGTCGCGTAGTAGCGCGTGAAGTCGTCGCCGGTGCTGGCGTTCTCGCGCGCGCCGGCGTTCGTCATGATCCGCCGGTACTTCTCGGGCGGCGTGTTCGGCGTGCCGCGGAACATCAGGTGCTCGAAGAAGTGCGCGAACCCGGACTTGCCGGGCTCGACTTCGTTTCTCGAACCGGTCTGCACGGGGATCTGCATCGTCACCAGATTCGGGAATCCGGTGGGCACGACGATCACCTTCAGGCCGTTCGGGAGCGTCGTCTCGGACGCCTTGAAGGGGAGGACGCTGCCGGATGGCGCCGCCGGCCGTGCCGGTTGGGCGGAAAGGGAAGCGGTGAGAAGGAGCGGGATGATGACGCCTGTCGCGCGTAATGCACGCATGAACCCTCCGATGTATGTCCGACCTCCTAATATAGTGCCGTGCGGGCCTGGAGCCATACTTTCAGCCCGCGTCCGCCATGCGCTGCGCGTGGCGGCCCCCGTGATGCACGTCGGGCGCATCAAGAAACTCCAACTGGGGCTCGCCGCTGCCGATTCCACCCCACCAGAGCGGCGGCCCTCTCCGGGATCGGCCCCCAGAGTGGCGTCAGGGCCACTGCGGTCACCAGATAGAGAGGCAGCAGGTACCACGTCAGCGCGTCGAGGCGGCCCCACAGCGCGATGGCGGTTCCGGTGATCAGACGCAGGAAGTCCTGAACGACCAGAACTGACAGGGAATGTCTGCCGATCCCGGTGACGAGCGTGGCTCCCCTCGGCACGTGAAGCAATCCCGACGAAATGGTCCAGAGTGCCGGCAATCCGATGACGAGAGGGATCGTCGCGCCGAGGATTCCGTGACGCGCCGAATCGGCACCGTACCACAGAGTACCGAGCACGACCGCAATAGCGGGGCCGGCGAGCACCACCGACGCCATTCGCGTCGGCTGAAGCGTGCGGCGCTGCCGCAGCCACGTGGCCCCGACCATTCCCAGCGCAGGTCCCACCAGGCGAAACGGCAGAAAGTAGATCAGCGTGCCGGATATGCCGAAGCCGCGCAGTGCCCAACCATTCAGCACCCAGTGCCGCGCGATGCACATGATCGCCAGGCAGAGTCCGAGGAACGTCCACCTGCCCAGTCTCTCCATCAGCCATCGGAGCAGCGGAAAGACGAGGTACAACTGCATCGCCAGCAGCACATACCAAAGGGACGGCGCGACGACTTGCATCGCGCGCGTGTCGTGCAGCCGGCCCACGACTGACAGGGATCTCACGAGGTCTCCCCATTCGAAGTGATAGAGTCCGCGGGCCAGCAGCGTTCCATCCGATATTTCCACTGCTCCGGCAGTGCCCTTGAGGCTGGAGCGCAGCAGGGCGAGGCCAACGAGCAGCACGGCAGCCGCAATGCTTCCGCACCAGTAATTGGGAAGGATGGCTCGGGCGCGAACCCGCCAGAACGTCATCGCAGGGACGGGCCGCGACAGCGTGAGCACCAGGCCGGTGACCGCCAGGAAGACGTCGAGGCGGTAGGACGGGAGCGCGACGAAGGTCCGCGCGGCCAGGTCCGTCAGGGACCACACGTCCATCTCTGCCAACGCCCGCCTGAACATGGACGCGGTGATGGGCCCTGGCCCGCCGCGCGTATCCGCGTAGAAATGAAACGCGGTAATCCAGATGATCGTCAGGCCGCGCAACACGTCGACCGTCCGACAGCGCGTGGAGCCGGGGACGTCGGCGGATCCCATCTGGACATCCTTCTGCGAGGATCGCGGCTACTGTTTCCCAGGCCCGTAGAGCACCCGGCCCGGACGGGCGGAGGTCATCGCGCCGTTCTCGTAAACCACCTGGCCGTTGACGATGACCATTGAGAACCCCTCGGCGTACTGGTGCGGCTGCTGGTAGGTGGCCGTGTCGCGCACCGTGGCCGGGTCGAACACCGCGATGTCCGCCTTCATGCCCGCCCGCAGGATCCCGCGGTCGCCGAGGCGCAGGCGCGTGGCGGGGAAGGAGGTCATCTTCCTGACCGCGTCCTCGAGCGTTATCACCCTCTTCCCGCGCACGTAGACGCCAAGGACGCGCGCGAAGGTGCCATAGCTGCGCGGATGCGGGTTCCGGCGGCCGAAGATCGGCACCTCGCCGTCCGACGCGATCATCGCCGCCGGATGGCGCAGGATCCGTTCGAGGTCCTTCTCGTCCATCGCGTGGAAGATGCCCTGGCATCCGCCGCGCTCGACGAGCCATAACGTCGTCTCCGCCGCGTTCTCGATCGTGGGCGGCATGCCGCGCGCGACCGTGAGGTCGGCGAGCGTCTTGCCCGAGAGCGACTCGTCGAAGCCGCAGCTCGCGAACTGGACGTTCTTCGGATCGCCGCCGCCGCGCTCGTCGCGAATCATCGCGATACTCTCGGCCTTGATCTTCGCGCGCTGCGCGGGGTCCTTCAGCCGCGCCGCCTGCGCCTCGCGGCCCCCTTCCAGTGCCCACGCGGGCAGCAGCGCCGCCGCTACGCTCGTGCTCGATGCCGTGTACGGATACTGATCGATCGTGGCGTCGACGCCCCTGGCGCGCGCGTCGTCAATCAGCCGGAGCGTCTCCACGCTCTTGCCCCAGTTCGCCTGCCCGACCACCTTGTGATGCGTCACCTGTGTCGGCAGGCCCCCCTCCTCGCCGATGGCGATCGTCTCCTTGACGCTGTCGATCACCCGCGACGCGTCGTCTCTCTGATGCGACACGTGCACGCCGCCGTAACGCCCGGCCACGCGGGCCAGCTCGATGACTTCGCTCGTCGGCGTGAACGTGCCGGGCACGTAGAACAAACCCGTGCTCAGACCGAACGCGCCGTCTTTCATGCCCTGCTCGACCAGCGCCTTCATGCTCTCGATTTCCTCGGCGGTCGCCGTGCGATCGACGTTGCCGATGATCTCCGAGCGCACCGAGCCCTGGCCGATGAAGCTGCCGATGTTCGGCGACTTCTGGAGCTTCTCGAGGTTCGCCAGGAAGGGCGCGAGCGGGACGGGCGAGGATCCGTCAGGTCCTTCGATGACGGTCGTGACCCCCTGCCGGACGTAGTTCGGCGCCGTGGGGACGTCGAAGATGCCGCGCCGCGCGTGCGTGTGGATGTCGATGAACCCGGGCGCCACCACCGCGCCGTGCACGTCCACGACGCGCGCCGCCCGCGCGCCAATCGCCGGCGCGATGCGCGCGATCGTGTCTCCTGTGATGGCTACGTCGCCGCGATACCAGGCGGCGCCGGTGCCGTCCACGATGCGGCCGTTCTTCAGGAGCAGATCGTAGGGGGAAGTCTGCGCGGCCGTATGAATACCAAGCGCCGCGCACACGACGCCGCCGAGGAGGAGGGCGGTGAGCTTAGGCATGCGGCCGATTCTAACACTCGAAGATCGCCGCTCAGTCCATCGAACACATCCCGCCGATACACACCCCGACGATGCACGAGCCGACGGCTTTTCAGCACGAAGAGCACGAAGTTCACAAAGTTCACGAAGACTGAGAAAGGGATCCAAAAGAGCTTTGCTGTCTTCGTGTCCTTCGTGTGCTTTGTGGTCTTCGTGCGGTGAAAACCGTGGGTGCGTCTCAGCGGGACGGCGGGACGGCCGGGACGGCGGGACGGCGGGACACCCGGCACAGGGCTGTCTTCGTGCGGCTACGCTCACCGCCGTCCAGCCGCAACTCGCCGGGGCCGGCTTGATTCGGCCGGCACCCGACGCTAGACTGCAAGACGCATTTCCGCCCGTTTCAGCAGCTCCTGTCGGGCGGCCCTGGCGGGCTGCGCAACACGGCGGCGGGGGGCGTTTGAGGCTGCGCAAGAGCGAGGCAACAGAGCCATGAGCACGCGTAGGGGAGGGAGCCCGGTCGGCTACCTGGTGCTGGCGGCGGTGCTCGCCTTCAGCCTCTATCAGAGCAGCCGGCGAGCCGACCGTCCCGAGCAGGCCGGGACACCGGCGCGCGCCAGCGAGTCCGCGCCGTATCAGGCGGAGGTCGAAGAGGGTCTGGGTGCCGCGGTCGCCATCCTCGTCGACACCTCCGGCTCGATGAAGGAAGACCCGCCCGGCGAGAGCCGGCCGAAGCACGTCATCGCGCGCGAGGCGCTGGAGACGATGCTGAACGCGACCGACGCGTTCGTGGCGAAGCGCCCTGACTTTCCGATCAAAATCGGCATCTACAGCTTCGCGAGCAGCCCGCGCGAGCTGCTGCCCATTCAACGCTACAATCGCGAGACGGTCCGTGCCGCGCTGGCCAATCTGCCGCGACCGGGCGGCGGCACGGCCATCGGCGACGCGCTGCGCGAGGCCCGGCCCGCGCTCTATCGAGCCGGCGTCTTCCGGAAGTACATTCTGGTCGTGACCGACGGCGACAACACGACGGGCCGGGATCCGGACGACGTGGCGCGGGACATCTACAGGAAGAGCGAAGGAGCGGTGCAGATCTACTTCGTCGCGTTCGACACGAGCCCCGTGAAGTTTGCGTTCCTGAAGCAGGTCGGCGGCGACGTCCTGGGCGCCGGCACCGGCGGCGAGCTGCAGGCGGCGCTCGAAGGGGTCTACCAGGGCAAGATCCTGGCCGAGGCGATCGACGCCGGCGAGCGGGAACCCGTCAAGAAGTAATTACGTCGGACAACTGGCACAAGGAGACGCCCGTGATCCTCCACAAGTTCTGGTCCGCGATGATGGCGCAGATCAACAAGGTCGCCAACCTCTTCTGGGAAGCGGATCCCGTCGCGCAGATGCGCTACGAGTACGACCAGGCGGTCGCCCAGCTGAAGGAAGGCCGCGTCGGCCTCGAGCAATATCGCGGGCTCGTCGAGCGCGTCACGCGCCAGGTCCAGGCCAACCGCTCGCACGTGCAGAAGCTCGAGGCGGAGACGAAGGCGTACCTCAAGGCCGGAGATCGCGTGACGGCGGCCAAGTTCGCCCTGGAGCTGCAGAAAGCCAAGACGGAGCACGCCGCGAACGAGCAGCAGCTCCAGATGCACGAGACCGCCTACGGCAACAGCCTGAAGAAGATCCAGCACGCCAACGAGAAGCTGATCGAGCTGCGCGACAAGATCCAGAAGTACGACGCCGAGCTGAAGATGAGCAGCGCCGAGGCGGAGATCGCCAAGCTGTCGGAAACCTTCGACATGAACCTCACGACCGACTTCGGCGAGATCGAGGCCGTCATCCAGCAGAAGATCGATCAGAACCGCGGCAAGGTGCGCGTCGCGGCGGACCTCTCGGCCAAAGGCATCGCCGCGATCGATGCCGAGGAGCGCATGCAGGCGCAGCTCGCCGAGCAGGCGCTCACGGACTTCGAGGTGGAGCTCGGCCTCAAGTCTCCCGAAACCACGCCGGTCGCGCAGACGGCGAAGGACCTCGGTCCCGCGACCACCGAGCCGGTGGCCGAGAAACAGACGAATTCTTAACGCGGACAGGAGTCTGCACTTATGGCGAACGGACAGCCGAAACCAGCGTTCTACGTCGCAGTGCTCGTCGTCGTCCTCGCGCTCGTCGGCCTCGCGCTCTGGCGGTACGGCGCGATCGGGCCGAAGCGGGATTCCGGCACCTTCTCTCAGGAAGAGCTGAAGCAGATGAAGGGGGGCGCCGAGGCGCCGGACACCTCGGGCATCACGACGGTCAAGGAATACAACTACGTCGCCGCGGCGAAGCTGCCCGAGGTCAAGGGCATCTCGAACTACACGGCGATGGCGGATCGCACCGTCCGCTTCGCCATCAACGTGTGGGCGGGCTGGGGCCCGATTATCTACGCGAACAACGGGTTCAAGCCGGGCAAGTTGTGGAAGAGCCCCTCGGGCAAGGACTTCAAGGTCGAGCTGGTCCTGATCGACGACCCGATCGCGATGCGCGATGCGTATGCGGCGGGCAACCTGCACGTCGGCTGGGCCACGCTCGACATGGTGCCGCTGTTCCTCGAGGGGCTGCGCAAGGACTCGCGCGTCATGCCGCGCGTCTACCAGCAGGTCGACTGGTCGAACGGCGGCGACGGCATCGTCGTCCGCGATGCGATCAAGACGATGGCGGAGCTGCGCGGGAAGACGGTGGTGCTCGCGCAGAACTCGCCGTCGCACTTTTTCGTGCTCAACGCGCTGATCAACGCCGGCGTGCAGCCGGCCGAAGTGGACTTCAAGTTCACGCAGGACGCCTTCCAGGCCGCCGCCGCGTTCAACGCCGACAAGCGGCTCGCCGGATGCGTCACCTGGGCGCCCGACATCTACAACCTCGAGAAGGTCCGCGGCAACAAGCTGATCGTCACGACGGCCACCGCGAACAAGCTGATCGCCGACATCTGGTTCGCGCGGGCGGACTTCGCGAAGGACAACCCGGACATCATGGAAGGGATCGTCCGCGGCATTTTCGACGCGATGATCGACCTGAAGACGCAGGAGAACCGGCAGAAGGTCGCGAAGCTGATGGCCGCCGGCTACTCGATCCCCGAGAGCGACACGCTCGGGATGCTCGGCGACGCGCACTCGACCAATTACGCGGAGAACCGCGAGTTCTTCCTGAACCAGAACAACCCGACCAACTTCGAGCGGACCTGGAACACCGCGTACTTCCTCTACAAGAAGATCAACGCCGTCACGCAGCAGACGCCGTTCGACCAGGTGATGGACTTCTCGATCATCCAGAAGCTCGCGAGCGAGCAGAAGTACGCCTCGCAGAAGAACGAGTACGACATCCAGTTCGCGCCGTCGGCCGCGGGGTCGATCCAGGGGGAGAGCACCGAGATCCTGACGAAGACGGTCGTCATCCACTTCTTCCCGAACTCCTGGGACCTCACCAAGAAGATCACGCGCAACGCGGAGGGGAGGGAAGTCGAGGAGCTCTACGATCCGAACGTCGGGTTCGTCGTCGAGGAGGTCGGCAAGCTCGCCGGCCAGTACGGCGCGGCGCGCATCGTGATCGAAGGGCACACCGACGGGTCGATGAAGGCCCAGGTGCCGAAGAGCCTCGTGCAGGAGCTGTCGCTGAACCGCGCGAACGCCGTGAAGGAAGCAATCGTGCGCAAGTTCTCGTCGCTGCAGCCCAACCAGTTCTCGACGGCGGGCATGGGGTGGGATCGTCCCGCCGATCCGTCCGATCCGGAGAACCACGCGAAGAACCGCCGCGTCGAGATCAAGGTGTATCCGGCGGAGGCGACGGCCCCCAAGTAGATGGCCGCCGCACCGAAACGGGCGCTGTTTGCGCTCAGGGTCGCGCCGAGGCCGACCGCGCGGCGGCTCGTCGGCGTGGGCGGAGTGGCCTTCGTACTCCTGCTCTGGTGGCTCGCGACCTACGGCGCCAGCCCTGAAAACCGCTTCGTGTCTCCGGTGATCCTGCCGAGCCCGCTCGAGGTGTTCCGCAGCTTTCCGTCGCTGTGGAAGGACCGCGGCCTCGTCGAGAGCATCGCGGCGACGCTCCAACGCGTCCTCGTGGGCTTCGGGCTTGCCGCCGCCGTCGGGATCCCCATCGGCATCGTCGCCGGTTCGTGGCGCGTCGTGCAGGCGGCCGGCGCGCCGCTCGCGCTCTTCGGCCGGAACCTCCCGGTCGCCGCGCTGATCCCGCTCACCATTCTCTGGTTCGGCATCGACGAGACGCAGAAGGTGATGTTCATCTTCATCGCGTGCGTGCCGTTCGTGTACTCGGACGTCGTGGCCGCGATCACGGCGGTGCCGGACCGCTACGTCGAAACCGCGCAGACCCTCGGCGCCAGCTCCTCGCAGATCGTGCGGAAGGTGCTCGTCCCGATGGCGCTGCCCGACATCTACAACAGCCTGCGCCACCTGTTCGGCCTCGCGTTCGGCTACATCATGCTCGCCGAGCTGATCAACGCGAAGCACGGCCTCGGCTACCTGCTGATGACGAGCCAGCGCCGCGGACTGTCCGAGCACATCATCCTGATCCTGCTCATCATCGGGCTGCTGGCCTTTGGCATCGACCGCCTCCTCTTCTGGTTCCAGCGCGGCCTGTTCCCCTACCGCGTCGTCGAGGAGTGATGCCGAACGTCGTCCAGTTCCAGAACGTGACGAAGCGCTTCGGCGCGACGACGGTGATCCGCGACGTCAACTTCACCGTCGACGACCGCCCCGGCAAGGGGGAGTTCATCGCGATCCTCGGGCCGTCGGGTTGCGGCAAGTCCACCGTGCTGCGGCTCATCGCGGGGCTGCCGCCGCACCACCCGGCCAGCGAGGGAGCCGTTCTCGTCGCCGACAAGCCGGTCGGGCCCCCGGGCTCCGATCGCAGCATGGTCTTCCAGGACTACACGTCGTTCGACAACCGCACGGTGCAGGACAACGTCGCGTTCGGCCTCGAGTGCCGCGGCGTGGCGGCGAAGGAGCGGCGGGAGCGCGCCCGCGAGTGGATCGCGAAGGTCGGCCTCGACATCACGCGCGACGCGCCGAAGTATCCCCACGAGCTGTCCGGCGGCATGCGCCAGCGGGTGGCCATCGCGCGCACGCTGATCCTCTCGCCGCGCATCATCTTGATGGACGAGCCGTTCGGCGCGCTCGATCCGACGACGCGCCTGAACATGCAGGAGCTGCTCGTCAACCTGTGGCGGGAAGCGCAGGCGACCGTGTTCTTCGTGACACACTCGATCGAGGAAGCGGTGTACCTTGGTGACCGCGTGTACGTGTTCTCGTCGGCGCCGGGGACCATCCTGCGGGAAATGCAGGTGCCGCCCCCCGATCGGCCGCCGAAGGAGATGCAGCGCGAGCGATCGTTCGTCGATCTGGTGTTCGAGATCCGGGATTTGATCGAGAAGCTCGAAACGTCCACCAAGGCCGGAGATTGAAACACGGACGCACACAGAGCTATCACCAGGGAAGGACACGGATGGACACTGTTCTTTAGCGACTACTGATGAACAGAGATCCTCTCGGAACAACGGCAGGGACCACGCCGGAAGGCGCCGGCCTCAAGGAGTACCTGCGGGAGGCGTTCCTCTTCCGCTGGAACCTGCTGTTCTTTGTCGGCGGCACGGCCGCGGCCGCGCTGACGCCGCTCGCGCCGGTGCTGCTCCCGCTCGTGGCGGCTGGAGAAGTCACGTACCTGACCGGGTTGATCTCGGTGCCGCGGTTCCGCGCGGCCATCGATGCGAAGGCGCATGCGGCTCGGACGGGAGGCGGCGACGACCAGGCGCCGGCCGCGCCGCCGGTCTCGCTCGTCACGATGCTGGGCGGACTGCCGCTGGACGCGCGCCGCCGGTTCGAGCGGCTGCACGCCCGGTGCGTGGACATGCGCGGCATCGCGGCGGGCGTGCGCGGCGCGACCGGCGTCCAGGCGAACTCGGCGGAGGAGATCCGCACGCCGGGACTCGATCGGCTGCTCTGGCTGTTCCTTCGCCTGCTCGTGTCGAAGACCGCGCTCGATCGGTTCCTACAGAGCATGGACGGGCAGGACATCACGTCGCGGCTGGAGGAGCTCAGGAAGAACTTCGCCGCCGCGCAGACGGGGGGCGACGAGCGGATCGTGCGGTCGCTCCAGGACAGCATCGCGATGGCGGAGCTGCGGCTCGACAACTTCGCGCGCGCGAAGAAGAACGGCGAGTTCGTGTCGATCGAGCTGGATCGCATCGAGGGGAAGATCCAGGCGCTCGCCGAAATGGCCGTCAATCGCCAGGATCCGGATTTCCTCAGCAGCCAGGTCGATTCGGCCGCCGAGAGCATGCGGCAGACGGAAAAGGCGGTCAGCGAGCTGCAGCACCTGACGGGACTCGCGGACCAGCTCGAAGAGCCGCCGGCGATCCTCGAGACCGATCTCCGCGAGGTCCTCCGCAATGACGCCTGAGTCGGCCACGCCCCGGCGTCCGGAGACGCTCCCTGAGTGGTTTCCCGCGTGGGCGTCGCAGCTCGCGGACCTGTATTTCTCCGGCACCACGTCGGCGTTCATCCTCCATGGCAACACCTACGACCTCTTCAAGATCAGCGAATCCGAGCCGGCGCGGACCGGCAGTCTCGCCGAGTTCCTCACCGAGCAGGTGTTCGGGCGCTGGTCGATCGTGCTGCACTACGACCTCGGCCAGGGCCTTCGCGCCTTCGCGGGGCGCGACGAGAAGCGGCTGAAGGAGATCGTGCCGCTCGCCAACCGCAAGGTCGGCGATCTCAGCGCGCTGTCCAAGGATCCTGCCGCGACGTTTGCCGCGATCGACCGGTTCGTCCGCAACAACATCATGGCGCCGCAGGACGATCGCCTGAGCCTCGCCCTCATCATGGACCAGGCGTCCTACGTGTTCCCGTCGGGCGAGCCCGGCCGGCTCAGCCTCCAGTCCTCGTCGCAGCTCGTGACGATGCTGAACTGGGCGATGAGCCCGCACGTCAAGCGCTTGAACATGGCGTTCGTGCTGATCGACGAGAAGCTCGTGGACCTGAACGATCGTCTGACCGGCAACCCGCACGTCGCCTCCATCGAGGTGCCGTTGCCCGCCGAGCGGGAGCGCCACGCGTTTCTCGAGACGACGGTGCCCGCTGAGGAGCTCCAGCGATTCTCGGACTTCAACGCGACCGAGCTGGCGAAGCTGACCGCGGGCATCTCGCTCACGGACCTCAACGTCCTCGTCCGGTCCGCGAGGGAGGCCGGGCGACGACTCGACGCGGTCGTGTTCCGCGCGCTGAAGAAGCGGCTGCTCGAGCGCCAGTGCCACGGGCTGCTGGAGTTCATCGAGCCGAAGTGGACGCTCGACACGGTCGTCGGCCACGAGGCGGCCAAGGCGCGGCTGCGAGAGGACGCGGCGCTGCTCAAGCGCGGCGCGCTCGACAGCCTGCCGATGGGATATCTGATTTGCGGGCCGGTCGGGACGGGGAAGTCGTTCATCGCGCAGTGCCTCAGCGGCGAGATCGGCGTTCCCTGCGTCGTCCTCAAGAACTTCAGGTCGAAGTACGTCGGCGAGACCGAAGGGAACCTCGAGCGCGTGCTCGCGGTGCTGCGCGCGATGGGGCCCGTCGTCGTCGTCGTCGACGAAGCGGACGCGGCGCTGGGGAGCCGCGAGGCGGAAGGGGACTCCGGCACGTCGAGCCGCGTGTTCGGGATGATCGCGGCGCAGATGGGCGACACCCGGTATCGCGGCCAGATCATCTGGATGCTGCTGACGGCGCGCCCCGATCTGCTGCCGATCGACCTCAAGCGCCAGGGACGCGCGGAGGTGCACATTCCGCTCTTCTACCCGACCGACGACGAGGAGATCAGGAAGATGTTCCTGATCCTGGCGGGCAAGATGGGATCGCGGCTCGCGCCGGAAGACGTGCCGCCGATCCCGCAGCGCGGGCACCTGTCGGGAGCGGACATCGAGGGCATGGTCGGCCGCGCGTGGCGGCGGTCGCTGATCGCGGGAAGCGATCACATCACGCGCGAGGCGCTGGCGCAGGTCGTGGCGGAGTTCATGCCGTCCACGCAGGGGCTCGAGCGGGATCTGCAGGAGACGGCGGCGATCCTCGAGTGCACGGATCGCCAGTTCCTGCCGCCGCAGATTGCAGCGCGCATCGACGCGGACGGCGGCCGCGCGAAGCTGCAGGAGCGGCTGACGGCGATCAAACAACTGGTCAACGCACTCTGAATGACAAGGAGGCGGCACGTGGCGCGAACGAGCTGGTTCGACGAGAGGGCGGAGCATCCCGTGATCCAGGAGCAGATCACCAAGCTCGAATCCTTCACAAACGCGATGGAGGACGGCGTCGTCTCGCGCGAGGAGCTGAAGCGGCAGGAGGAGCGCGTCACCGCGGCGATGAAGCAGCTCGAGCCGCTCCTGAGCGACGATGTGCACACCTATGTGACGTCGGTGCTCGTCGAGATGAGCGCCTACAACGTCATGCGCCTGCTGCACGAGCTGCACTCGCAACATGCGCGCAAGGCCTTCAGCACTGAATAATTCGTGCCTCGTTGCTCGTTGCTCGCAGCTCGGGGTCCCTCCGTTCACCTTGACTGTTGACGTGCGCTGACGCGATGCACGACGCCGAACGCGTCCGGGCGGATTTCGACGAAATCGCGCGGCTCGCCGGTCCGCGGGGGAGCGGCTCGGATCGCTGCGATCGGTTCCTGGCCTCTCTCGTGCCCGCCGGGACGGTCCGCGTGCTCGACGTCGGCTGCGGTCTTGGGGGTCTTGCGTTTGCGATTGCCTCCGACGGCAGGGAAGTGGTCGGCATCGATCTGTCCCCTGTGATGATCGAACGGGCGCGCCGAGCGGAGAATGCCCCGGGCGTGTCTTTCATCTGCGGCAATTTTCTCGAGGCCGAGCTCGCCGAAGCCAGCTTCGACTGCGTCGTCTCCGCCGCGGTGCTTCACCACATGCCCTACGACATGGCGATCGCGCGAATGGCTGCGCTGCTCCGGCCTGGAGGCCGTTTGATCGTCCAGGACCTTCGGCGCGACAGCAGTCTCCGCGAAACGCTGCGGTCCTGCAGCGCGCTCGCGCACACCCTCCTGATTTGCCTGGTCCGCACCGGCCGTCTGCGGTCGAGCCGTCGCGTGCGAGAGGCATGGGCCCGCCATGGCGCCGGCGAGACATACCTCTCGTTCGATGAAGCCAGGGCGCTCGCCGATCGGATCCTGCCCGGCGCACGCGTCCTGGACCACGCGTTGTGGCGCTATACGATTCTGTGGGACAAGCCCGCGGCGCCCTGATCGTGCGGTGAAACGCTGGTCAGCCTGGTCAACAACATCGAGAGGAAACGCGTGGCACTCGTGGTTCTTCTGAGAGGGGTCAACGTCGGCGGTCACAGGATCTTCCGACCTGGCCCGCTCGCCGAACAACTGAAGCACCTCGATGCCGTCAACATCGGCGCGGCGGGCACCTTCGTGATCCGGCGGCCTGTCACCCGGGCGCAACTCCGCGCCGAATTGGCACGCAGGCTTCCCTTTGAGACCGAGATCATGATCTGCGAGGGCCGCGAGATTGTCAGACTGATGTCTCAGAATCATTTCGCGGACCAGCCCGTTCGACACGACATCGTCCGCTTCGTGAGCGTCCTGTCCAAACGCCCCCGCTCGGCGCCGTTGACGCCCATGAGCTTTCCTTCCAGCGGCAGGTGGCTGCTGAAGATCCTCGCGAGGGACAACCGGTTCGTCTTCGGCGTGTACCGGCGCCACATGAAGGTCATCAGCTACCTTGGCACGTTCGACCGGCTTTTTGGGGTCCCGGTCACCACGCGCAACTGGAATACCATCACCGCGATCGCCAGGGTGCTGGCTGGCGGAGGGACCTGATCGACCGGCGACGGTACCGTCTGCGATTCTCGGCTCAGTAATGCTGGATCACCTCTTCCGACCGACACTCAGAATGCAGCCGGCACCTACTGTTAGCGCGTCTCAGCGGCTGAAGCGCATGTACGGGTACATCGGTGCAATCTGCTGGGTGCTGATCCTGCCGGTCAAAGAAGCGCGCCGTCTTGACTTGGGCATCGATCCGGTGGTCTTCGGGATTGCACCGAGCCTCATCGGTCCGGCGGGACTGCTGCTTGTGATCCTGTCCAGCGAGCGCCGATTCGCGCGCCTCACGATCGCTCGGGCGACGCGGCTGGCCGGGACCGTCGCGCTTGGGTTGGAATTCGCGCAGATTCTGCCATTCGTGCGGAGGATATATACGTTCGACTGGCGCGACGTGGCGGCGACACTGCCGGGTCTCTGCGCGGGCGCGCTGGTCGCCCTGGGCCTGCGGCGCTGGTATCAGGCCGCCAGTCGATGAGGGGTGGAGACACGGGCTTCGACACAATCACACCGGCGCTGCCGAACAAGCGGCTGCACCGGGTTTTGTCGTCACGTTCGTATCGCCGATCAATCCGACAGCCCAGATCAGCGTCTTGCGGGATGATGGTCAGTCAACGGTGCTGCCGGATGTGAGCGTCGAGGTGGTAGACAGCGCGACGCCGGCGAACATCGGTTTGCAGTCGACGGCGGCCGGTGCGATCATGAGCCGCTGCGGCTGAGACGCCCGACGTCATGTGGAGTTCAGGAGGAGGGATGCGACCCGCGGAGGTAGCGGTCGCATTCGTGGCCCGGATCAACGAACACGACCTCGTCGGCTTGAGCGAGCTGATGACCGACGACCACGTGTTCATCGATGCCCTCGACAATCACGTTGCCGGCCGTGCCGCCATGCGGGCCGGCTGGAAGCACTACTTCGACCTGGTCCCGGACTACTGGATCAAGGTCGAGAGGACGCTTCAGGCCGACGGAGTCGTCGCGTTGTTCGGCGCAGCCGGAGGAACATTCGCCGGCGGAAGTTCCGGTAGGCAGGCCGGCACGTGGGAGGTCCCTGCCGCCTGGCTGGCAGAGATACGTGATGGCCAAGTGGCGATGTGGCGAGTGTACGCAGACAACCTGCCCATTCGACGTCTCATGGGCGTAGAGCCCGCTTGAGGCGGCGCCACATCAGAGCCAGATGCATCTGACGGCGCCGGCGAACGATGGAGCGAGTTCGACGAACGGTACCCATCGGCGCATGGTTGGAGGAGCAACATGCCAAAGCCAATGAAAGTAAAGAGTCTGACTGGCGTAGGGTGCCGATTGGCGGGTTTTGGACCGCGACTGTTTGAAGCCGAGGCGCGACATGAAGAGAACCGGAGTCGCTCTCCTGATTGGGGCTGGCGTGCTCCTGCTGGTCGTCGGCGCGGCGGGAACCGCCTTCTACGTGAAAGTGTACCGGCCCCTCGGTTCGCCGCTCATGGCCATGGCTGGCGGGAAAACGCTCGAAGAGCGGCGGCTGCAGAACCGCGCTGAGTTTCTGGCGCCGGCCTCCGGGGAACTCACCGCGGAGCAGACCGCGAAGTTCGCTGTCGTGGAGGAAGAAGTCCAGAAGCAACTGGCGGCCGGAATCGCAGTCCTGGCGCGGAGCCAGGCGGATCTGGAGCGGGCGCGCGAAACACACGCTCTGTCGGTCCAGACCGCACTGCTCGCGTTCGGAGACATCAAGGGTGTCTATCTGAATGCCAAGGTGGCGCAGATCGATGCGATGAATCGAGCGAACTTCTCGAAGGAGGAGTTCGAGTGGGTTCGCAAACAACTCTATTATGCAGCGGGGCTGCGCTTGTCCCAGGTGGACGTATCAGAGGTGCTCGCCGGCGTGCCCGACGCGACCGTGGTGGTGCGCCGGTTCGAGGCCAGGGAACGCGTCCCCGAGCAGAACCAGCGCCTCGCGCTGCCGCTCGCCTCGAAGCTGCAGACGTGGGCCGCGCTCGGGTTTTTCGGCTTGTAGCCCAGGCCGCACGTCAGACGGCCTCTTGAACGAAAGAATCATCGAAGAAACCGAAGAGCCTGTATCAGGTCCAAGGATGCATTGGCTCGCATGGGTCGTCGTCGTCCTGGCCTGTATCGAGGCTGGCTGGCTGGCCTTCGACGGTGGTCGTGCGCTCGTGCTCGGGGACTACGTGACACCGGGGACGGGACCGCACGCCGGGCAGCTCGGGCCGTGGGCCGGCCTCGTTTCGGCGGCAGGGATCGAACCGCGATCGACTCTGATGAAATCCGTTCATCTCGTGCTCGGAGTTGCATGGCTCGCGGTCGTGGTGTGCTTTGCGTTGGGGTGGCGGTGGGCCTGGTGGGGGATGTTCGCCTGCGCGGCACTCGGTCTCTGGTATCTTCCGTTCGGCACCCTGCTGAGCATCGTGCAGATCATCCTGCTCCTCCTGCCCGCGCTGCGTGGTTCGGGGACTTGAGAGGCCGGTGGCACGAGCGTGCGTACTGTGAATTCGGGTCAGCCGCAACCGGGAGCAGATCAATCGCCGTCGCTGCGCGGGCTCGCGATTGGCTTGGGAGCAGCCGGACTGCTGCTGGGCGGGTGTGCGTCGGTGGTCCACAAGGCTCCGTCGCCTGGCCGGGGTACGGCAACGCAGGCAGTCGAAGTCGTCTCAGAGCCGACCGGCGCGCAAGTGCTTCTTGCGGGCCAGGTCGTGGGCATTACGCCGGTTCGGGTGGTCTTGAAGAGGAACGGCGACAGACACGTTCTGCGCGTCGTGAAAGAGGGGTATGTGCCCGTTGACGTGCCGCTGAAGAGATCGATCAGTGGCGCGGTGGCTGGAAACCTCCCGTTTGCGCTCTTCGCCTGGAACCCGCTGAGCGGGCCGAAGGGTCTGGCGGACAATCCGTGGTCTCACTCTCAGCAGGTGGCGTACACGTTCGTGTTCCCGGCGGTGGGCGTGGGAATCGATTTCCTAACGGGCGCAGCGTACAAGCTTCCGGCACGCGTGGAAGTCGTGCTCGAACCGCTGCACACTGGTCCGCGGCGCCCGCGACGCGGCCGTTGATATGGCCCGGAATCGGGCTTTTGAGGATGGACATGTCTCGTGCAGGTGTTCTTGTCGCAGCGTTGGGATTCATGCTGGCATGCGGAGGCTCGTCTCCCTCGACGACCAGTCCGAGTTCGGCTCCTCCCGGATCGGGCTCCCTCTCGATTTCTGCCGACCGGACGCAACTGCTTCTCGGAGAATCCGCACGGCTTCGTGCACTCGTGGCGTACGACAACGGCTGGGTGGTCGATGCCTCCGCCGGTACCACCTGGAGCACCTCCGACGAAACCGTATGTGATGTTTCGCCCGACGGTGTCGTGAGCGTGCGCAATGAAGGCCGCGCCACGATCACTGGAACCTGGAAGTCCCTGTCAGCCTCGATTGCCTTGACCGCGGCGAATGGGATCCGCGGACGGGTACTCGACTTCGGCACGAACGCGTCGGTCCCAGGGGTGGTGGTCCAGTTCACCGGCGGAGCACAGGAGGCACGCGCGACGACGGACGCCAGTGGCGTTTACCTCATGTCGATGCCGAGTATCGGTTCGTTTACTGTCTGGATGGACGGCAGACATGCCGGCATGGCGCGAGTCACGGGATCCACGTATCGCGGCGATCTCCTTGTTGACACCGGCACCTGCATTTCGCGCTATGGAACGCTCGTGGATGCCCGAACGCTGCAACCAGTCGCCGGCGCGACCGTTTCTGTCGCGGGCGTAACCACAACCAGCGGACAGGACGGTTGGTATCGCATCGATCTCGGCTGCCCTTCGGAAGGGACGATCGGCTTCAACACGACATTTCTGTACGTCACGCATCCGAACTACGCGCCGAGTTCGCAGGTGGTGGGTCGAGGCGTTCAAGGCGTGAGCCGACTCGATCTCCATCTCGAGCAGCGTTAGAGATGGCTTCAATTTCCGGGTTGTTTCATGAAGATCAAGGACAGGACGGACCCCTGCGGGTTGGCGTACATCAGCAACAACGCAGGCGTGATCTTCGGGGCTGAGCCAATCCGCTGAAGCGCGCTGCAAACCGTCGCCGTGTTCGTCCGCGTCGCTACGCCGGCGCAATTTCCTTGACAACCACCTGGTCCTCCGCGCCGTCCGATCACTGAGAGTCTGTCGAGGAGGACATATGAAGCTCGCATTCCGTCATCTGCTCACCGGCGGCGTGTTCATCATCGCGCTTCTTGCCGCCGCGGCATGGGGTTACACGCAAGGACTTGTCGCGACACAACCGATCGAGCCCACGGTGCTCTCGGGAGCCGACATCGGATTCCGCATGCACGGGCGCAGAGGGGACGCGCCGGTAGGAGAGCTTGTGGTCCGCGTCGACGGACAGTGGAAGGCCGTGCAGTTCGCTTACACTGTGAAGCGGATTACGAAATAGGCGCGGCAAGCGCGTCGCGGGGACGACGGGATTCTTCAGGGATTTCGAGATGGCGGTTCGAGTAGTACGGCTCGGAAGCCCCAGGGAACGCGGCGAGGGGCTGCGCCTCGGGACCGTGCGACGGCCTCCACGCGGGCGCTGCTGCGCGAACGCGGCGCGAGCCTTGCCTGAGCCGCGGCTCGCGGCGCGTCGCGCGGGGGGAGGCCTGAATGCTCGGTTCCATTGGACTGCCCGAACTCCTGGTGATTCTGCTCATCGGCCTGTTCTGGCTGGTGCCCGCAGGGGCGGCGGTGTGGGCGCTCGTCACGCTGCACCAGATCCGTACCGGCCAGCAAGCCATGGCCATCCGACTCGAGAAGATCGAGCGGCTGCTTCACAGCGGGCACCGGCCGGAATGATGCGCTAGTGCCGCGCGGTGAGGGTCACCGATTGGGCTTTGAGCGGGGAGACGCGCGCGAGCGCGTCGAAGTCGCGATCCTGATGGAGGACCGTCGCGTCGTGCCGCAACGCGCACGCGGCGATGAGGCAGTCCACGCCGGAGCGAACGGTGAGGCCCGCGCGCCGCGCCGCCCGATACAGGCCGGCCGCTTCGAGAAACACGTCCGCGTCGAGCGGAGATTCCAGGATCGTGAAGGCGAGCATGGCCTCGCGCGCGACGGCGAACGCCCGCTCCTCGCGAAACCCCTGCAACACCTCCTGCACGATCGGCAGTACCGTCACCACCTCGTCCACGTCGACCAGGTCGGCCAGCCGGAGGCGCGCCGGCTTCCGGAACACGTCGATCCACACGGACGTGTCAACGAGTACCACGGCGGGACTTTCCGCGGGGCCGGTACGTGGCGGCATCCTCGCGCACGACAGACAAATCGCCCTCCCACAACCCGCTGCCCGTCAGCTCGAGAATCCGTCGGGCCTTCCTTCGCCGGACGAATTCCTCGAGCGCGCGCTCGACAGTCCGCGAGTACGTCCGCTCGCCGCCCAGGCGGACGGCCTCCTCGAGCAGATCTTCATTGAGCACAAGATTTGTACGTTTCATGTGTATAGTGTGCTCCGAGAGCCCATGCGGATGCAAGGATCGAGGAGGATCGGCGGCGCGGGCGGGAGGAAGGGTCAGAGGAGCCTGGCCGGGGTCCTGTCGCCGGAATGGTTGGGACCGCGTGCCCGGATGTCGATCCGGAAGCCGTGCGGCGCGGTGCGGCAGAACCCCGTCAGGCTCGCTCTCCGTCCGGTGGTGCGTCCACGGTTAGCCTCCTGACGGGGCGAGTTGGCCACAGCATGGATCCGCCGCCGCCCCGAGTCAAGAGGGACGTTTGAGCCTCGCGGCTCGCAACCGGCAGCCTCAGCGGCGCGATTCGGTCGCCTGCGGTGATTGGGCCGCCGCAGGCGTCTGGACCATCCGCGCCGCGACGATAGCGAAGAACAGCATCACGACGATGACGCCGACCGCGGCGCCGAGAGTCCACCCTACGCTGAGCCTCATGGTTCGCCTCCCCCTTCGGTGATGCAGCGCCGGTGACCGGGCCACCCGCAAATGAAATGCCGCAAGCGGTGAGGCCGCGAAGTGATTGAATCGCAGCGTCTTGGGCCTCCGCGCGCCCCGTGCTGCATTCCGCTGCGTTACACATTCGGCGGGGGCCTGACAGAACTTGGCGAATTGGCGAATTGGTGAATTGGTGGGTTGGTGAATTGTAGAATGCACCCATGACGCGAATCACGATTCTGTTTGCGGCGCTGGCGCTGGTGCTCGTTCCGATCCGCGCCGGGGCGCAGTCGGGAAAGCCCGTGACGCATCGGCTCGAGGCGACGCCGCAAACGGTCGCCTACGGCTACTACTGGTCCGAGGCGAAACCGGTCCTTCGCATCAGGTCGGGGGACATCATCGACGTCGATACGCTCCTGACCAACACGCCGCGCCGGCTCGAGGCAGCCGGAGTGAAGCCTGACGATATTCAAGCCTCACTGCGCGCCGTTGTGGACGCCGTGACCGACAAAGGCCCCGGCGGTCACATCCTGACCGGCCCGGTGTACGTCGAGGGAGCGGAGCCCGGCGATGCGCTCGAAGTGCGCATCCTCGCGATCGATCTCGCCATCCCGTACGGCTACAACGGCTGCAGCGGCTTTCTTCGCGAGAACTGCAAGCCGACCGGCGGCACGAAGATCATTCCGCTCGACAAGAAAAAGATGACCGCGGCGTTCGCGCCAGGCATCGTCGTGCCGCTGAAGCCGTTCTTCGGCAGCATGGGCGTGGCGCCGCCCGCCTCGGCGGGTCGCGTCAGCAGCACGCCGCCGGGCACGCATGCCGGCAACCTCGACAACCGCGAGCTCGTGTCCGGCACCACGCTGTTCATCCCGGTGCACGTGGCGGGGGCGCTCTTCGAAGTGGGCGACGGACACGCGGCGCAAGGCGACGGCGAGGTCGATCAGACCGCGATCGAGACATCGCTGCGGGGGCGCCTGCAGCTCGTCGTGCGCAAGGGGATGACGCTCGCCTGGCCGCGCGCCGAGACGCCGACCGACTACATCACCATGGGCACCGACGAAGACCTGACCAAGGCCACGAAGATCGCGATCCAGGAGATGATCGATTTTCTCGTCGCGACGCGCGGCCTCGACAAGCAGGAGGCGTATCAACTCACGAGCATCGCGGGCAACGTCATCGTCACCCAACTGGTGGACCAGAAGGTCGGGGTCCATGTGAAGATGCCCAGGGAAATCTTCCGCAAGTAAGCGGCCGCGCGCGGCGCGGCGTATCCCCGTGTATCGCCTTCGTTTCGGGCGGTTTCCGTCCGGGTCCGTCCGTATCCGACGCACTGTCAGTTTTCTGGAGGACAGCCCTCTATGCGATCCCGCAGATTTCTTGTCTCTACGCTCCTCGTCTCTGCCCTCGTCGCCGGGCTGGGCGCGCAAAAGCCGGCCGCGCCGGCCCGGTCCGCCGCCGGCGGCGTCAATTCGATCACGCCAGCCGAGCTGAAGGACTGGTTGAGCTATATCGCGTCCGACGAACTCCAGGGACGCCAGATCTTCACCGAGGGCCTCGGCCTCGCCGGTGCGTACATCGCCGATCATCTGAAGGAATGGGGCGTCAAGCCGGCCGGCGACAACGGCACCTACTTCCAGACCGTGAAGGTGCTCGGCGTCCGCACGACGAGCAACGCTTCGGTGACCGTGGACGTGAACGGCCAGCAGCGCACCTTCAAAGATGGGGAAGGGATCACGTTCCCGAGGAACATGGGGGGCGGGCAGACGATCGCTGGCGACCAGATCCAGTTCGTCGGCTACGGGCTGCAGATTCCCGACAAGCAGATCGACGACTACGCGAACGTCAATCCGAAGGGGAAGATCGTCATCTGGCTCGGACCCCAGGGGCCCAAGACCGTCGGTCCGGAATCGCGTCGCCTGCTTGGCGCGCGGAGCCGCAACGCGATTGAGAAGGGGGCCATCGCCGTCGTCAGCCCGCCTGGCGGCGGGCGAGGTGGACGCGGTGCGCCCGGTGCCGCTGTCCCAGGTGCGCCAGGCGCGCCGGCAGCGGCGCCCGCGCCGGACGCGGCGCGTGGGCGCGGCCAGGGCGCTCCCGCGGCGCAGCCGCCCGCGGGGCGCGGCGGTGCCGCCGCGCAGCCCGACAACGGCGACTTCACGACCGTGCAGCGGTACGACCAGCCAGTCACCCCGACGCTGACCGCCACCGACGACTTCTTCGAGTTCCTGTTCAGCGGCTCCGACGTGAAATACGCCGAGCTGAAGGACAAGGCGACCGGGCAGGAAGCGCTCCCGCCCTTCGCGCTCAAGGGCGTGAAGGTCACGGTCAACGTCGCCGCCGACTACACCATCGTTCGCACGCGATTGTCGCACAACGTCGTCGGAATCGTTCCCGGCAGCGATCCGAAACTGAAGGACACCTACGTCGCCTTCGGCGCCCACTACGACCACATCGGCTACCGCGAAGCGGCGGCGCCGGCGGGCCGCGGCGGCGGTCGCGGCGGGCAGTCCACGCGGCCGACGCCGAGGCCGGGTGACGTCATCAGCAATGGCGCCGACGATGACGGGTCGGGAACGGTGGCGGAGATGGCGCTCGCCAAGGCGTTCGCGCTCGGGCCGAAGCCGAAGCGGTCGCTGCTGTTCGTCTGGCACACCGGCGAGGAGGTGGGCCTCTACGGGTCGCGCTACAACGCGGATTTCCCCGTCGTTCCGCTCGACAAGATCGTCGCCCAGCTCAACGTCGACATGATCGGCCGCAACCGGGACGACAAGCCCACCGAGGCGAACACCGTGTACGTCGTCGGCTCGGACCGGATCAGCACCGAGCTGCACAACATCAGCGAGGACGCCAACGCGAAGATGGCGAAGCCGATGACGCTCGACTACGAGATGAACGATCCGGCGGACCCGGAGTCGATCTACACGCGCAGCGATCATTACAGCTACGCCTTGAAGGGCATCCCGATCATCTTCTACACGACCGGCCTGCACCCGGACTATCACGGGCTGACCGACGAGGTGAGCAAGATCGAGTTCCCGAAGCTGGCGCAGATCACGCAGCTCGTGTACTCGACAGGCGTGCGGGTGGCCAACCTCGATCACGCGCCGGCGCGCGACAACAAGGGGCCGCGCGTCGGCAAGGGGAAGACCGGCAAGATCGGCACGCACTGACAGGAGAAGGGGAGGCAGGCTCCCCTTCTCTCCTCCTCCTGTGAAAAAACAAGGGCCGGCGCAGGTTGTCTGCGCCGGCCCTTCTCATCGTACCGTCTTGCACGCCGCACCACGGTCAACACAAAGTCGTCCTCCGTGTCCTTCCGTGCCGTCCGTGGCCTTCCGTGTTGCAGCGTTACTGCTTCACGAGCTGTCCGCGGACCGCGCCGCTCGGGTTGAGCGCGGAATGGACGTTGAAGTAGTAGTTGGACGGATTGGCGATAATCGCCACCACGAGCTGCAAATCCTCCGGTTTTACGGATACGTTCGAGAAGGTGACGTTGGTGGCGGTGCCATCGGCGAGCGTGATCGCGGTGGCGGGGGTCAGACCCGTGTCGATCCTGACGCCGCCAGCGACGCCGGCGGCTCCCTCGTGGATGTGCGAGAGGCGGATGAGGGCCCCCGCGGGGAAGCCATTCAGGTTGTAGACGAAGTTGACCGTGGCCGCGGTGATCGTGCCGGCCGCGTCGCGCGTCAGGTTGAACGTAATGGTCGCCGTCCCGCGCGCGTTGGCGTCGGCGTTGGTGATCGGCGGCACCTCGTTCGCGGCGCTCAGTTGCGCGGTGAAGACGATGGTGTTTGGCTGCGTGTTGGTCGGCGTGGTCGGGCTGCTCCCGCACCCACCGAGCAGGGCCGCGGCACACGTCAGGGCGGCGATTCGCTTCATCGGTCCTTCCTCCTCGAGTGAGGCAGGGCTGAAGCCCTGCGCAACATGCGCGTGCGTGTTGCGCAGCCCTTCAGGGCTGCCTACCCGCGCCAGCGCATGTGGCAAGCGCCGCGCCGGATCCGCCGCCTGCTAACTGTCAGTAGATTCAGGACTTCGCACTACCGGTGCTTTCTGTTTCTGTAAAGGGTTACGCGTCGTGTAACGTAAGCGGCTGATGGAGACAGCGGAAGACGGCAAAGGTCCGGGCGGAACGCAGCAGGACGGCTGGCGGCAGAAACGGAGGATGGTGAGTCTGCCCGAGGTCCATGGGACCGTCCCGATCCCGCTCACCGGCAGCTTCTGGAAGAAGCTGCTGGCGTTTGCGGGTCCGGGGTATCTCGTGGCGGTGGGCTACATGGATCCCGGCAACTGGGCGACGGACCTGGCCGGCGGATCGCGCTACGGCTACACGCTGCTCAGCGTGATCATGATGTCGAACCTGATGGCGATCCTGCTGCAGGCCCTGGCCCTGCGGCTCGGGATTGCCAGCGGCCGCGATCTCGCGCAGGCCTGCCGCGATCACTACTCGCGTCCCACGACGATCGTGCTGTGGCTGCTCTGCGAGGTGGCGATCGCGGCGTGCGACCTGGCGGAGGTCATCGGGTCCGCGATCGCGCTGAACCTGCTGTTCGGCCTGCCGCTGATGTGGGGCGTGTGCCTGACGTCGCTCGACGTGCTGCTCGTCCTCTACATGCAGCAGTACCAGTTCCGCTACGTCGAAGCGCTCGTCGTGCTGCTCATTCTCGGGATCGCCGGATCGTTCGCGATCCAGCTCGGCCTGGCGAGGCCGGACCTCGTCGGCGTGCTCAAGGGGTTCGTTCCGGCCGGTGGGATCGTCGCGGATCCGGGGATGCTGTACATCGCGATCGGCATCCTCGGCGCGACTGTGATGCCGCACAACCTGTACCTGCACTCGTCCATCATCCAGACGCGCAGGTATCAGGACACGGCGGAGAGCCGGCGCGAAGCGGTGCGGTTCGCGACGATCGACTCGACCGTCGCGCTGATGTTCGCGCTGTTCCTCAACGGCGCGATCCTCGTGATGGCGGCGGCGACCTTCCACGGCAGCGGACACCAGGACGTCGCGGACATCTCGGACGCCTACAAGCTGCTCACGCCGCTGCTCGGCACGCAGGCCGCGAGCACGCTGTTCGCGCTCGCGCTGCTGTTCGCCGGCCAGAACGCCACGCTGACCGGCACGCTCGCCGGCCAGATCGTGATGGAGGGGTTCCTGAATATCCGGCTGCGGCCGTGGCTGCGCCGCCTCATCACGCGCCTGATCGCGATCATCCCCGCGCTGATCACCGTGTATCTCTACGGCGAGCGCGGGATGGGATCGCTGCTCATCCTGAGCCAGGTCGTGCTCAGCCTCCAGTTGCCGTTCGCGGTGTTTCCGCTCGTGCTCTTCACCGGCGACAAGCGCAAGATGGGGCCGCTCGCCGCGCCGCGCTGGATGATGGCGCTGGCCTGGCCCGTCGCGGTCCTCATCGCGTCACTCAACGGATGGCTGCTCTGGCAGACCTTCCTCTAGAGAGCGTATGTATACCCACATCCTCGTCGCCATCGAGAACTCGGAAGCGGATCGCACGGTGCTCGCGCACATCGAGCAGCTCGCGCGGCTGACCGGCGCCGAGCTGCTGCTGGTGCACGTCGCCGACGGGTGGGCGGCGCGCAACTTCGAGGAGCTCCAGCTCCGGGAGTCGGACGAGATGCGCGAGGATCGGGATTATCTCGAGCGCGTGTGCAGGGAGCTCGTCGATCGCGGGCTCCAGGCGCGTGCGCGGCTCGCCATGGGCGACCCCGCCACCCAGCTCGTGAAGGTGGCCGCCGAGGAAGGGGTCGACCTGATCGCGATGTCGACGCACGGCCACCGGTTCCTGAACGATCTGATTCACGGCAGCACCGCCGACCGCGTCCGGCACAACGTCACGGTCCCGGTGCTGATGGTACGGGCGACGCTGACCGCCCGATGAGGAGAAGGTGATGCGATTCCGAAGAGTCATGCTGGCCGCCGTCGCCTGCGCGGCCGCGACCGCCGTCATACCCGCCCAGGAGCGCGAGGATCGGACGCTGCTGTCGTCCGAGGACATGCGCGCGATCATCAACGAGGCGTCGGGCGAGCGCGCGATGCACCACGTGCTGCAGCTCGTGCCGTACCAGTTCGTGCGCCCGCCATCCGAGTATCAGGGACACTTCCGCGAGAGCGAGGTGATGGCCAGGCTCGCGAAAGAGTACGGTTTCAGCAACGTCGCCATCGAGGACTACCCGACGGGACAGACGTGGCAGCCCGTCGTGGGCGAGCTGTGGATGACGGCGCCGTCGAGCCGGAAGCTGTACGACATCCATGACATCCCCGAGTCGCTCGCGTCCGGCAATGCCAACGCGGACATCACCGGGGAGCTTGTCGGCGTGGGCCAGGGCACGGCGCAGGACTTCGAGGGGAAGGACCTCAAGGGGAAGTTCGTGCTGTCGCTCGCCCCGAGCGGCCTCGGCGGCATCTACGCCCGCGCGGTGGCGGCCGGCGCGATCGGCGCGCTGGGCATCGCCGCGATCGGACCGGGCGCCCGGGCGGTGGATTACCCGACCGCGATCGTCTCGACGAACGTGACGGCGCAGCCGGGGACGGCGGCGTGGGCGCTGTCGCCCCGCACCGCCCGGCTGCTCGAGACCGAGCTCACTCGCGGGCAGAAGGTGACGATTCGCTCCGTGACGAAGAGCGAGCAGGTGCCGAACAAGCAGGAAATCGTCCACGCCGAGATCCCCGGCGACCTCAGCACGACGCAGGAAGTGGCGATCGGCGGGCACCTGTTCGAGGGCTACATCAAGCAGGGCGCCAACGACGACAATTCCGGCTGCGCGCTGACGCTCGAGATCGGCCGCGCGTACCTGAAGTTGATCAACGAAGGAAAGCTGCCGAAGCCGAAGCGGACGATCAACTTCAACTGGGTGCAGGAGATCAGCGGCACCAACGCGTGGTTCAACGCGCACCCGGAGAAGGCGAAGGCCATCATCGGCGACCTGAACTTCGACATGGAGGCCATCCGCCTCACCATGAGCCGGAGCTACTGGATTCTGCAGCGCACGCCCGACACGTTCCCGTCGTACATCAACGACGTCGCGCAGAGCATGATGGAATACGTCTCCGAGCTGACGCGCGAGCGGGTGCGCTACCGCGGCAACGGGTACGCGCCGAGCGTGGAGATCACCTCGCCGAACGGCAGCAGCGACGCCTTCTACATCAAGATCGACAAGCACTACGGGGCGAGCGATCACGTCACCTACATGCAGCACGGCATACCGGCCGTCATGTTCATCACCTGGCCCGACATGTGGTACCACTCCTCGCAGGACACGCCCGACAAGCAGGACCCGACGCAGTACAGACGGGCGGCGATTGTCGGCACGGGCGCGCTCGCCGTGATCGCGACCGGCGGCGACACGCTCGCGGGGCGTGTGACGACGGAGAACCTGGGCCGCGGCACCGAGCGCATCGGCGACTCCGAGCGCAAGGGGATCAACTATCTGGCGGATGCCGCGACTCCCGAGGCGCTGCACGCGGCGTGGAAGGACGCCCGGGCCACCATCCGTCATCAGGCGGAGGTCGAGAAGGCTGTCGTCCTGTCTTCGGCCGTTCTCTATCCGGATCCCGCCGAGGCGTCGAAGCGTCTCGCGGCGATCGCGGCGGCCATCGACAAGACGAGCGCGGCGGTCCTCGAGGAGGCGCGCGCGTCCTACGTGCTTC
Organism: Acidobacteria bacterium RIFCSPLOWO2_12_FULL_66_21; assembly: GCA_001767455.1. Taxonomy (GTDB): domain Bacteria; phylum Acidobacteriota; class Vicinamibacteria; order Vicinamibacterales; family 2-12-FULL-66-21; genus 2-12-FULL-66-21. Next base: position 24,704 of record MELC01000022.1, on the reverse strand, counting down.
ATGCGCAGCGGCTGAACACCCAGCCGGCGTTCGATCCGCCCATGACGGCGGAGGAGAAGGAGGCGGCCGCCCTTCTTGTCGAGTGCGTCAACGGGGCGACCTTCTCCGGATGCGCCGGCGGCGGGCGCGGCACTGCCGGCGCGCGCGGTGCCGCGGCTGGCGGCGGCCGCGGGCCGGGCGGCGGCCGCGGCGCGGCCGGGCCGTCGCTGCCGCAGCACATGGGCGCGGAGCTCACGATCCTGCTCGGCAAGAAGAAGACCGCGCTCGAGATCCGCGACTTCCTGACGGGCGAGTTCGAGCCGGTGCCGCTCTCCGCCGTGATGGCCGTGCTGCGCGCGCGCGAGGCGGCCGGACAAATCAGGCTCGTGCCGAAACCCGCGGAGGCACCGGCAAAAAAGAAGCAATAATCGCTGCATGGCTCCGGAGTGGACAGCGATCTGGCGGCGGCTGCTGGCGCGGGTGAGCCGCCGCGAGCGCGGCGAGCTGACGCTGCTCGTCAGCGGCATCGCCGTCCTCCTGCTCCTCGTCGCGTTCACCAAGCTGGCAAGCGAAGTGCTCGAGGGAGACACGCAGAAGTTCGACCAGCAGTTTCTCGTCGCGCTGCGCGACCCGGCCGATCCCTCGCGGCCGATCGGCCCGCACTGGCTGGTGAACGGCGCGCTCGACATCACCGCGCTCGGAAGCGCCGCGGTGCTTGGATTGACCGTCGTCGCGGTGGCCGGGTTCCTGATGCTTCAGGGTATGTGGCGCACCGGCCTCTTCGTGAGCGTCGCGAGCCTCGGCGGCTGGTTCATCAACAGCGCGTTGAAACAGCTCTTTCAGCGTCCCCGCCCGGATGTCGTCCCTCACCTGCGTGAGGTGATGACCATGAGTTTTCCGAGCGGTCACGCGATGACCTCCGCCGTGGTGTACCTGACGCTCGGGGCGCTGCTGATGCGGGTGGCGACGCGGCGGCTCGTGAAGTTCTACATCATGGCGCTCGCGATGGCGGCGACGTTTCTCGTGGGTGCCAGCCGGGTCTATCTCGGCGTACACTATCCAACCGATGTCATCGCGGGATGGCTGATCGGATTATCGTGGGCGCTGCTATGCTGGGTCATCGAGCGCGCGATCGAACCGCGCGCCGGCCTGAAGCGTGAGCGGAGCCAGGCACAGGCGGATGGAGACGGGTGAACCGAAATGGGCGCGACCGCACATCGTGTGCGGATAAGACGCACGCGAATGTGCGCGAGCGCACACCACAAACCCTGGAAACGTTCGAAAATCACGAGGTCGTCATGGGCCGGGAAGTTGCAACCCCTCGCGTGCACACACCGAGGCGAGAGATGTTCGAATTGAGCGCAAGTCAGACACGTCGCGCCACCGCCGCCGACGCCGGGACGCCGCGCGAGCGGCGCGAGACCATCCTGCTCGTCGAGGACGAGCCGGCGGTCCGGCAGTTGTTCGCCCAGGCGCTGCTGCGCGCCGGCTACCGCGTGCACGAGGCGCGCAACGGCCAGGAAGCGCTCAAGATCTTCGACGAACACGGTGACGGCATCGACCTGCTCTTGACCGACATCCGGATGCCCTACATGGGCGGGACCGAGCTCGCGCAGGTCCTCCGCGCGCGGCGGCACTCGCTGAAGTTGATCTGCATCTCCGGGTACCCGGGCGCGATCGACACGGGTCTGACCTCTGACTTCCTGGCGAAGCCCTTTTCGCGCGACGACCTGCTGAACAAGATCCGCGAGGTGCTCGACCGGGGGTAGAATCAGGGGCGGGATGCACCTCGTTTCCCTCCTCCTCTGGTGCGTGTCGTCCGCCTGGCTGTCCCCGGCAGAGAGCCCTGCGCGCGCGCAGAGCCGCGCGACGCCGTCGCCCGAACCGTTCGTCGTCGGCGTGCTGCGCCGCGACGGCGACGTCATTCCGTTCACCTCGTTCGACGGCAAGGACTGGGACGCCGCGTGGCCGGGGGGGCTGCGGGGCATCGAGCTGCCGATCTCGCTCGACGTCGTGCCTTCGAAGTGGTGGGGCAAGGCGGCCGCGCCCGGCGAGATGACGATCTGGAGCAACGGCGTGCGCGCCGGCACGCTGCGGCTCGAACGTCCGGCGGTCCTCCCTGTCGCCTGCACCAGCCGGCTCGCCGTCAAATCGAACTATCGCCCGGCGGAGATGGCGCCCCCGCCCTTCGTCCAGCCGTACCCGAAGGATGGCCTCGTCGTCTCGGGCACTCCGCGGATCGGCGCTGTCGAGGACGTGACCGCTAGCGAGCAGCGCGCGAAGCTCGCGGTGTCGCTCCTGGATCCCGTTGACGTCGCCGAACAGAAGGCGGTGAACGAGTTCACGCAGTGGGACCATCCGGTGAAGCGGGCCGCGAGGCGCAAGGTGCTCGTCGAGGTGGAGGCGGTTTACCGCGCGCCGATGGAAGAGGAGGGCTGGACCGCGTATTGGGTCGAGGCGGTCAAGAAGTACGCCCCGGCACCGGAGGACCGCGGGTGCGGCCTCGTGACCTCGGCCAGCGGCTGGGTCGTGATCGGTCCGACCAAGGAGTGGACGCGCGTTGTCGCGCAGATCACCTATTGCGATCGCAAGGGCGTGTCGTTCTTTCTTCCGCTCGGGCTCATCCACGCCAACGGCCACGTCTACTGGGTGTCGCAATCCTCCGGCTACGATCACGAGTTCTACAACGTCACGCGGCCCACGTCGAAGGACATCCGGTACGAGGTGAGCTATCCGGTCGCAGCCTGTGCCAGGTGATCGCGGCCGCCTGCGGCCCTCGCTGCAGCTTGCCGCGCTCGTCGTCCTCACGCTCCTCGCTCCCGCAGGTCTGCGGCTGGCCGGCGCCTGGCGCGCGCAGCCGGCCGACGCCGCGTCTTCCTACCTCCCGGCGGTCCAGGGATCGCGCGTGCGCGCGCCGTTCGACCCGACACCGATCGGCGATCTCGCCCGGTTGAACCCCGGCTACGTCGTCATCGGCGACTCGATGGCGGGATCGAGGATCGACCCGCTGGTGCTGGCGCAGTTGACGGGACGGCCGATCGCGCCGATGATGCACGCCGCGTCCGGGTCCGCCTGGTGGTACCTCGTCCTCAAGAACCTCGTCATCCCCGCCCGGATCCACCCGCGCGCCGTCCTGATCTTCTTTCGCGACACGAACCTGACGAACGTCACGTTCCGGCTCGACGATGGCTGGATGCTCGACACGGCCGCGGCCGAGCGTGAGGACGAGTTGAACGCCGTCATCCTCTCCGCCATGGAAGGGCCGTGGTACCGCGTGGACCGCACGATCGACGCGATGTACGGCGCCGACACCGCGCGCCGGTGGATCGAACCGGCGCTCACCGCGGAGGTCGGGCGGACGATCGTGCCGAGCCGCCGGCGCCGCGGGGCGTTCATGACGAGCATGAACGCGCGCTTCGGGCTCGATCACCTGCGGGCGATGGACGCGGCGGACCTCCAGGCGGCCGAGGATCGCGAGGCGGACTTCGGACGGTTCGTGAACCGTTCGGCCTTGCCGCTGATGCTGCGCGACGCGCGCGCGGCGGGTCTCACTCTCTGCTTCGTGCGCGTCCAGCGGCGTCCGGTCGGCGGGCGTCCGCCGTACCAATCGCCCGCGCTCCGCCGGTACATTCGCGACCTGAGGCGCTACATCGAAGCAAACGGCGGAATCTTTCGCGACGACACGGGCGATCTGGCGCTGACGCTCGACATGTACGAAGATGGCGACCACCTCAAGGGCTCCGAGCACAGGGTTTACACCGAGATCCTGTACGAGCGCCTCCCGTCGATCTTCCGGTGATCTTCCACAGTCTCGACTTCGTCGTCTTTTTCCTGCTCGTCACGGCGCTGTACTGGCGCCTGCCGCAGCGCGGGCAGAACATCCTGCTCCTCGCCGCCAGCTATTTCTTCTACGGCTACGTGCACCCGTGGTTCCTGATCCTGATCGCGACCTCCACGGTGATCGACTACTGCGCGGCGCGGGGAATGGAGGCGTGGCCGGCCCACCGGATGCGCTTCCTCCTGATGAGCATCGTCTCGAACTTCGGGATGCTCGGCTTCTTCAAGTACTTCAACTTCTTCGCGGAGAACGTCGGGCAGGTGCTGGCGGCGGCCGGACTGGCGATCAGCCCGCCGCTGCTGCGCATCGTGCTGCCGGTCGGCATCTCGTTCTACACGTTCCAGGCGATGAGCTACACGATCGACGTCTATCGCGGCGAGCTGCGCGCGCGGCGCAATCTCGTCGACGTGGCCGTGTTCATCTCCTTCTTTCCGCACCTCGTGGCCGGGCCGATCCAGCGGGCGTCGTACCTGCTGCCGCAGGTCGAGTCGGTCCGCCGCTTTTCGCCGGAGAAGGCGAGGACCGGCTTCCTGCTGATCTGCTGGGGGTTCCTGAAGAAGCTCGTGATTGCCGACAACGTCGGGATCATCGCGAACAAGGTGTTCGCGCTGGAGGATCCGTCGTTCCCGCTGCTCTGGGCGGGCGTGTTCGCCTTCGCGATTCAGATCTACGCCGACTTCTCCGCGTACACCGACATCGCGCGCGGCACGTCGCGCTGGCTGGGGTTCGAGCTGACCGAGAACTTCGACCATCCCTACATGGCGCGGAGCCCCTCGGACTTCTGGCGCCGGTGGAACATCTCGCTCTCGACCTGGTTTCGTGACTACGTGTACGTGCCGCTCGGCGGCTCGCGCGCGGGCGAGGCCGTCTGGGCGCGCAACATCCTGGCGACGTTCCTCCTGTCAGGCCTGTGGCACGGGGCGAGCTGGAACTACGTGTTGTGGGGGCTCTATCACGGCCTGCTGCTCATCGCGACGAGAGCGCACGCGATGCTGCGTCCCGCCTCGCGGCGGCCTGCCGCCTGGCTGCCTGGCGCCAGCTATCTCTCGCCTCTCGTGAAGGTGCTGCAGATTGCGGGGATGTTCGTCCTGATCAATATCGGCTGGCTGCTGTTTCGCGAGACGGATCTCCACGCCATCGTGCGGGACCTGCGCCTCTCGCCCGGCGCGGCAAGTTCCCTGGACCGTCAGGCGGCCGCGTATCTGTTCCTGCTGACGTTCCTGTACTCGGTCCCGCTCTGGGCGCAGAGCATCTGGGTCGAGCTGACGGGCCGTCACGATCGTCTGACGATCGGGTGGCCACGCGTCGTGCTGCAAGGCGCCGCGTGCGGCCTGGCCTTCGCGGCGATCCTCGTTCTCCGCAGCCGCACGTCATTGGATTTCATCTATTTCCAGTTCTGAGTTTGGGGCGCGGAGGCGTGGGGTCTGGGCGTGGGGTTTGGAATTTGGAGTTTGAGGTTTGGAGTTGGGAGTTGGGCGTTGGGAGTTGGGCGTTGGGAGTTGGGCGTTGTCACCGTCAGTGAGGCCCAATCCCAGCCCTCCAGCCCTCTGGCGTCAACCGCCTTCACCGCGATGATGGTGCCCGGCGCGATGCCGGTGAGCGTCGCCGCCGGCTTCAGCACACGAACGCGCCCGGTTTCGGGTTTCGTCGGGGGGCCAAAAGCCACGATGTACCCGGTCACCCCTTTTTCCGGGCTCGGCGCCCACGACAGCTTCACCGTGCCGTGGCTGAAGCCGTCCACGGTCACGTTCTTCACACGCGCGGGGCTCGACGCGAGCAGCATCAGCGAGGCGGCCGTCGTCTTGGCCACCTCGGTGACGAGCTGGTGATTGATGCCTTCGAGGAAGTCGTGCGACTGGTGGTAGTGGGGATTGCCGAGCACCGGATACGAGCCGATGCCCCCGACGATGTCGCCGTACGCCTCGTAGTACGCGGCGGCGTCCGTGCTCTTGTAGTAGAGCGTGTCGTACGTGATCAGGTTCGTGAACTGCATCGCCGCGGCGTGCTGCACGTCGCGGATGCCGCGGTTCGAGTAGCGGATCGTGTTGTCGAGGCGGTAGTCGTTCGACCATCCGATCATGTCGTTGTTCAGCGCGCCCACGATGTCGAGCTTGCCGGCGACCGCGCGCCGGACGAACTCGCGGCTGCCCAGCAGGCCCGCTTCCTCGCCGGTGAACGACGCGAAGACAATCGTCGCGGGCTGCGGGTGCCCCGCCAGGATCCGCGCCGTTTCGAGCAGCGCGGCGGTGCCTGACGAATCATCGTCGGCGCCAGGGCCGCCGGCGACGGAGTCGTAGTGGCTGCTGACGACGTAGATCAACTCGGGGTTGACGGTGCCTTTGAGCGTCGCCACGACGTTGGCGGTCTGTCCGCCGGCGGCGCCGCCCCTGCCGCGGTATTCGAACGGCTGATACTCGGGCTCGTAGCCGAATGACGTGTAGCGATCGAACAGGTACGCCGCGGCCAGCTTGTTGCCGGGCTGCGAGACGTGCTTCGAGTCAAAGTCGAAAAGCGTCTTCTCGTAGCCGTAAACACGTTCGACCGACGCGCCCGCCACCACGGACCTGACCTCGGCGGCAATCGGCGCGTACATGTGCTTTCCCCTTGTGACGAGCGCCTGTTCGGCCTCGAGGCTTGCCTTCACGCGCGCGCGCACTTCGTCGCGCGTGACCCGCCGCGCCAGATCCACGAGATACACGCCACGCTCGGGCGAGACGGTGTCGCCGTCGCGTTCGGAGACGATCAGGACTTTGGTGCCGTCGGGGCTGGGCACCCAGTCGTACTCCGGAGCGATCGTGCGCACCGTGTTGTTGTGAAACAGGCGCGTGCGTTTCATCGACGGCAGGTTGTAGAGGTACGACCGGCGGTGCCGCGGCTCGCCGATCGCGCCAAGCAGCTGGTTTGGCGTGAGGAAGCGCGGCACGATGTCGTGCTGGATCTCGCGCGTGACGCGAGTCACCGCGTCCCCCTCGCGATCGACGACGTAGATTTCCCAGTCGAGGTTCGGCATCATCTGGAACGCCACGCGCGCGCCGTCCGGCGAGATCGCCGGCGCGTCGAGGCGCGCGGGTCCCTTGTGCAGGATGACGCCCTTCGACGGATTGGCGACATCGGCGAGCATCAACCGGCTCTCCGCGCCGTCGCGCACGACATACGTGAGCATTCCGCCGTCGCGCGAGAAGGACGGGGCGGAGCCGGTGATGGTCGCCGCGCGGCCGTCCGCAAGCGACAGCACGCCGAAGGTCGCCGCGGCGCCGCCTCCAGGTCCGCTCCGGCCTCCCCGCCCACCCCGCCCGGGACCGGCCCCGCCAGCGCGGGCGGAGTAGAGCAGGGTCGTCCCCGTGCTGTTGATGTCGATGATGGCCTTGTCGCCCGCGCCGGTCGTCAGCGGCGCCGCGGCGCGACCCTCGGCGACCGTGTAGATCTGGACCGGTTCCGCGCCGGCCGGTCCCCCGGCGAACAGGATCGTCCCGTCCCGGCCGAACGCGGGCGCCGTCTTCCGCAGGTCCGCCGTGTCAATCGTGTTCTCGGCGCCGCTCGCAAGATCGCGAACGACGAGCGTCGATCGGAGCGCAGTCAACTGGGTGAAGGCGGCCTGGCGGAGCGCGCGCTCCTCGGGTCCTGCCCGCTCCAGCGCGGCCTGGGCGTCGGTGAGTTCCGGCGTGGCCGCCAGCTTCAGGTAAACGAGCTTCCGGCCGTCGGGCGAGAACGCGGCGGCGCTTCCGGTCCATTCGGTCGCGGGCGACGCGAGATCCGACGGCAGCAGCCGCGTCAGCCGCTTCAGGACCGGCCCTGTCTCGTACACAAGGCGGCTGCCGTCGGGAGAGAATTGCGGCGCAGCCCCGTTCGCGGTGAGCTCGGTCGTGGGATAGAGCTCGCCCGTCTGCAGCGCGATCGTCTCGAGCGCGCTGTCGGCGGCGGGGGAGTCGAGCACCTGCAGATACGCGGTCAGCGCGGCGGGGTAGTCGCCGCGATCCCAGGCGAGCGCGGCGCGTTGCAGCGGAGATTCAAGGGAATGGCCGGACGCGGGGATCCACAGCGCCGCGAGGAACGCGGCGGTCAGCGCGGTCGATTTTTTCATATGAGGGCCTGCCCGTCCGGCATTCTAGCCGCGGACAGGCCCCGTGAACAGCTACTTCTTGGTCTCTTTCGGCATCTCGATCTTGCTGACGGTGATCGCGTCGTCCTTCATGTCCCCGGACAGCACGACTTCGTGCCCCGCGTGGGTCTTCAGTCCCGCGAAGTCCTGGTTCGAAATCTTGTAGACCTTGTCGCCCGACACGAACACGTACTTGGCGCCGCCCTTGATGCACGCCTCGGTGCAGTCCCGGTCGGTCATCTTCTTGCCGTCGTGCTCGCCGCTGCCGTGCTTCACGCCGCACATCGAGTCGCTGATCTTGCCCGTCCACTCGTCCGCAAAGGCCGTCGAGCTGATGAGCAGCGCCATCCCGAAACACGCGAGAACCTTCTTCATGCTTCCTCCCTCTCTTCGTTTGATCGTCGGGGTCCCCTGCTTGCCTCGCCGAAGCGACCGTTCTGCCCGCGGTCGCGAAGGCGGGCACCCCGACTGGCGGCCTCCATTGCGCCGGCGCTTCGCCGCCGGCTCCATTCCGGCCGCAAAAAAATGGACGCGTGCCCGAGGATAACCCCGGGAGCGTCCATCTTATTCCACAGGGAAGAGCCTTCTCAGATCACCGCTTTTCAGCCTGGCTGACCAGTTTTCGAAGCTCGGCCAGATGCGTGCGAAGCTGCTCGACCTGGGCCGCCGTCAACGTCAGCGGTGCGGCCGTCCCGGTCCCAAGGAGCCCCTCGATGGCCTGGATGTGGCGCATGGCCTCCTGGTGCCCCATTTCCTCGGTCTTGGGCGCCGCGGTCGTCGGGACGCCGCCCGACCCCTTCGCGAACTCGTTCAACTGGCGCCGCAGTTCGACGAGCTTGGCGCGGATCGCCGGATCCAGGGTGGTGAGTCCCGCCGTGGTGCCCGTTGAGCCGGTTGCGCCGGCGGTGCCGGTCGTCCCGGCGGTGCCCGTCGAAACCCCTGTCCGCTCGGCATCGGTGTTGTCGGGCCCGAGAAGCATCGTCAGGTTCGCGTCCACTTTGGCATAGGTGGCACGCCAGTCGGTCGGAGTGGTGATCAACTCGTTGAAGTTGGTGATGAGCTGCGAGACCTGGGTCCGTGCCTCGCCGCTCAACTGCGCCGCGGCTGGAAGCTGCGTGAGCTGATTCAACGTGTCGCGTGCCTCGGTCAGGCGACGGCGGGCCGCCTCGGCATCGACCTGCGCCGGCGGCGTCGTTGGCGGCGGCGTCGTTGGCGGCGGCGTCGTTGGCGGCGGCGTCGTTGGCGGCGGCGTGGTTGGCGGCTGCGTGGCTGGCGGCGGCGTCGTTGGTGGCGGTGCGGGTGGGGGTTGCGTGGTCGGCGGTTGCGTCGTGGGCGGCTGCGACGGTGGTGACGTTTGAGCCCAGCCGCTCACCGGCAGCGCCAGCAGCGCCGCGGCGGCCAGGGCTGTCGTCCATGGGGTCGTCGAACGCTTCATCGTTTGCTCCTCCTGAACAGCTCTGCTGAAGTCTGTTCTCGTGTCGCTGTCAATGGAGCAAGCGAAGTGCCACGTACGCCTCATCCGGGAATCAGGTAGAACGCAATCGCCATGATGCCGTAGATGCCCAGCAACTGGAGCCCCTCGAGCCAGTTGCTTTCTCCATCCATCGACACGAGCGCCACCGCCAGCACCGACAGTCCGATCGCGATGATCTCGAATGGATTGAAGACGAGGGACATCGGGGCGCCGAACCAGTACGACAACAGCACCAGCACGGGCGCGACCATCAGCGCGATCTGCGCGCTGCTGCCGACGCTGATCTCCAGCGCAAGCGTCATCTCGTTGCTGCGCGCGGCCGTGACCGCGCTGTAGTGCTCGGCCGCGTTACCCACCAGCGCGACGATAATCACGCCTGCAAAAAGCTCCGTCATGCCGAGGCCCTTCAGGGCGGGCTCGAGCGCCGCGACCAGCACTTCGGCTTCGACCGCCGTGAACACGGTGGCCACGGCAAGCAGCGTCATCGCCGACGCCGTGCTCAGCCGATGGCCGTGCTCGTGGCCGGGATCGACGCGGAGCGGATCGCGGTGCGACTTGAACGCGAACACCAGGCCGGCGCCGTACACGCCGAGCAGCACGAGCGAGGTCCAGTAACTGAGCCGATCGATCTGCTCGGGGTGTGCCTGCAGCGAGCCGAAGCTGACGAGATCGACCGCCGCGGGCATCACGAGCGCGACGACGGCCAGGAACAGCATGACCGTCGCCGATCCCGCCGACGTCCGGTTGAACTTCTGCGTGCCATGGCGCAGCCCGCCGGCGTAACACGACAGGCCGAAAACGAGCAGCAGATTGCCGATGATGCTCCCGGTGATTGAGGCCTTGACGATCTCGGTATGGTGCGCGCGGAGCGCGACCGTGCCGATGATCAGCTCAGCCGCGTTGCCGAAGCTGGCGTTCAGAAACCCCCCGAGGGTCGGACCCGACCGGCGCGCCAGGTGCTCGGTCGCGGTTCCGATCAGGCCGGCAGCCGGGATGAGGGATACGGCCGCGGTGGCAAATACCCAGAGAGAGTATCCACGGGTCCACGCCAGGAACAGGCTGGCCGGGCCGGCCAGCAGCAGGAGGTTGAGCCAGCGGCCGGTCACGGCGCGGCCGAGGTCGCGGACCCACGCGGTCATGGGCCGCATGTTACGTCAACCGCTGTGATATACTACATATTCTGCTTTCGTGCGCCTGTCGCTCGGCCCGATGTCCCGGGTATCTGCGCTCCAGACCTCACAAAGCTGCGTACCCAGGGTAGACGGTTGAGCCGCAGGCCGCCTCTGTTGGCGGTTGGCCCAGCCACAACAAGACGTGGGTCCGAATCGTGCACGCCGTGCACGGTGGGACCCGAACAGAGGAGTGACAGAGATGGCATCGATGACCGGCACTATCAAGCGGTTGGTGAGCGAGAAGGGCTTCGGCTTTGTCGCCGCCGGCGACGGCAACGAGTACTTCTTCCACCAGTCAGCCTGCAACGGCTGCCAGTTCGACAACCTGCGTGAAGGCCAGGCCGTGACGTTCGAGAAGGGGCAGGGCCCGAAGGGTCCGCGCGCCGAGAACGTCCGCCTCGCGTAACGCCGCGGTTTCAGCGAACGCCCCAGGGCAGCGGGATCACTCCCGCTGCCCTTTTTTTCGTCTCGCGTGCTTCCACCACTCGACCGCAATCGGGATCAGCGAGACCGCGACAATGCCGAGCGCGACGAGCGAGAAGTTCTCCTTCACGACGCGGACGTTGCCGAACGCGTACCCCCCGCCCACGCACACTCCCACCCACAGCACCCCGCCGGCGATGTTGTACGCCAGGAACCGCGGGTAGCTCATCGCGCTCGCTCCTGCCACGAACGGCACGAAGGTCCGGATGATCGGGGCGAAGCGCGTGATTACGATCGCCATGCCGCCGTGGCGCTCGAAGAACGCGTGCGCGCGATCGAGGTGCTGCCGGTTCAGCAGGCGCGAGAACCGTCCGCTCGAGGCTTCCGCGTGGAACACCCGCGGTCCGATGAACCGGCCGATCGAGTAGTTCACGATGTTGCCCAGGATCGCGGCGGCGGCGAGCAGCACGAGGAGCAGCCGGATGTCCATGCCTCCGGTCGCCGCGAGCGCGCCGGCCGCGAAGAGCAGCGAATCCCCCGGCAGGAACGGCGTGACCACCAGTCCCGTCTCGGCGAAGATGATCGCGAACAGCAGCGCGTAGACCCACGTGCCGTAGCGCGCGACGAAGTCCGCCAGGTGGACGTCGAAGTGCAGGAAGAGATCGATCAGCTGGTGCAAGCGGGGTTCACGGAGAAAGGGTTAAGTTTCAGCCTTGGCGTCGCCGAAGACCATGAGGGTGTTCTCGGCATGATACAGCGCGGTGTGGATCCCGGCAAAGCCCGCCGGCTCGACCGTGCGCTGGGGGGCAGGGCTGAAGCCCTGCGCAACAGGACACTCTCTGATTCGCGCGGCCGCGGACCGCGCCTCCGCGATCGTCGCGGTCGGCGATGTTGCGCAGCCCTTTTGGGGCTGCCTCAATGCCCTTCAGGGCTGCCTCAATGCGAGGTCAGCGCGGGGAGCGTGAGCGGCGGGAGCACTGCCTCGATGCGGTCGCGGGCGGTCTCGAGCCAGGGCGGGAGCACCAGCGCTTCTCCGAGGTGCGCCGGATCTTCATCGACCGCGAATCCCGGACCGTCGGTCGCGATCTCGAAGAGCACGCCGCCCGGTTCTTTGAAGTACACCGACTTGAACCAGAAGCGATCGATCACCGGTGTGGCGTTGGCGCCGGCCTGCTCGATCTGCTCGCGCACGGCCAGCTGCTCGCCCGCGTCGGCCACGCGCCACGCGAGGTGATGCACGCTGCCGACGCCCCAGGCGCCGCGGCGCGCGTCCTTCGCCTCACGCAGGTCGACAACCCCCGCTGAATCAGGGAAGCCGAATCGCGTCCAGCCGTTCTCTTCACCGAACCTGACGAACCCCAGCACGCCCGTGAGAAACGCGGCGGTCACTTCGGGGTCGCGCTCCCAGACCTGCGCGCCATGAAGCCCGCGGACCTGACGTTCCGGCGGAACGGGACTGCCGTTCCACGGCGCGAACGCCCGCCGCGAACCGTCGGCGCCTTCGACGAGCGCGACGCGCAGGCCATGCGGATCGGTCAGCGCAATCGTGCGGTTGCCGAACCGCGTCTCGACGCCTTCGACGCGCACCGCATACTTCTGCAGCCGGGTCCCCCAGTAGTCGATGCTCCCCGGCGGAATCTCCAGGGCCACTTCGGTCGCGAGGCCGTGGCCGATGCGCGGCGGCGCCATCTGTTTCCAGGGGAAGAACGTGAGGTCCGTGCCCGGATGCCCCTCCGCGTCGGCATAGAAGAGGTGGTACGTGCCCGGGTCGTCCTGATTGACGCTCTTCTTGACCAGGCGCATGCCGAGCACGCCCGCATAGAAGTCGACGTTCTCCTGTGCGGGTCCGGAGATGGCGGTGATGTGATGAAGACCGTGGACGCCGTGCATGTCAGGACACCACGATGTCCGATTTCTTCTTCGCGCCCTCTGCCTCGGTGGGCGCGGGCAGCCACTTCTCGGCCCAGGCGGCAATCGCGACGATGGCGTTTTCGAGCGAGCGTCCCTTTTCGGTCAGTACGTACTCGACCCGCACTGGCGAGGCGGGAATCACCGACCGCGTCACGATGCCTTCGGCCTCCAGTTCGCGGAGGCGCTCCGACAGCATGCGGTCGCTGATGTCGGGGATCGCGTCGCGCAGCTCGTGATATCGCGTCGGCCCTCGAAGCAAGGCTCGCAAGATCGTGCCCGTCCACCGGCGGCCAACCAGCTCAACCGCATGCAGGTATCGCGGACAGAACGAACTGTTCACGGAAGTAGATTACCACAAGTAAGCCACTTGACAATAGTTTGTTACTTATGTATAGTAGCTAAAGAAACGTAATTTGCTGAGCATTTGCAAGGAGAGCGTCATGACCGTATCCGCCGTTCCTGAAAAGAAGACCCTCTGGACCATCGACCCCGCCCATTCGCACGTGGAATTCGCCGTCAAGCACCTCATGATTTCGACGGTGCGCGGACGCTTCGGCGAGCTGACCGGACAGGTCACAGCCGACGAGGACCTGCGGGACGCCGAGGTCGAGGCGAGCATCGACAGCGCCAGCATCGACACCCGCCAGGCCGACCGCGACACGCACCTTCGGTCCGCCGACTTCTTCGACGCCGAGAACCATCCGACGATGACGTTCAAGAGCACGCGCGTGGAACCGCAGGGTGACGGCGGCCTCCGCGTCGCCGGCAACCTGACCATCAAGGGGATCACGAAGGAAGTCGTGCTGTCGGTCATGCCGGAAGGGCGCGGCAAGGATCCGTGGGGCGGCGAGCGCGCCGGCTTCACGGCCACGACGAAGATCAATCGGCGTGACTTCGGCCTGACCTGGAATCAGGCCCTCGAAACCGGCGGCGTCGTCGTCGGCGACGAGATCAAGATCTCGATCGATACGGAACTTGTGAAGAGCTGAGGCCGGCTGACTTGACACCACCCTGCCGCAGTGCTACAAGATGTAGTCGCTACACATTGTAGCATTGCCATGAAGCGACCGCGTTCATTGGGGGAAGCCGAGCAGGCCGTGATGGATTACATCTGGTCCCACGGACCGGCTTCGGCGGAGGAGTGCCGGAAGGGCCTCGATGCGTCCTGGCCCATGAAGGACTCCACGATGCGCACCGTACTCCTGCGCCTTGAACGGAAAGGATACGTCACCCACACCGTCGAGGGGCGGGCCTATCTGTACCGGGCCGCTGAGAATCAGGTGAGCGTAGCTGCCCGGGCCGTGAAGCACATCATCGAACGGTTCTGCGGCGGATCGGCGGAGCAGTTGCTGATCGGCATGGTCCAGCACGACGTGCTGAGCGCGAAGCAGCTCGAACGCCTCGTTGAGACGGTCAGGAAGCGCAAGAGACAACGGAAATGACCTTTCTGGTGGAGGCAGGCGTCCGCGCGGTGACCTTCGCTGCCGTCGCGGGACTGCTCGTTACAGCCTTTCGAGTCAAAGCCGCGGCGCCGCGTCAGCGAGCGTGGAGACTCGTCCTGTATGTCGCGCTGGCGCTTCCCCTCGTGTGCTGGGCGGACCCACGTTGGGCCTGGCAGGTACCTGTGCCTTTGCCTGAAGCGTCCGCTGCGTCCGCGTTCCTCACGCGCTCGTCGCAGGCTTTGCGCGGTATTGCCGACGGATTTGGCTTACCGCAGACGAGTGGCGCCCGGCCGCCGGCGACCGACGCAGATGCTCTCCCGTGGTCTGTCTTTCTCTTCGGCATATACACCGTCGGCGCGCTGCTCCTGTTCATCCGCGCCGGCGTCGGCTGGGTCGCCGCTCTCGGGCTGCGAAAGCGGACGCGTCGCATCGACGACCCGCACGTCAAGCGAAGGCTCCAGGCGCGCGCCCGGGCTCTCGGGCTGCGCGATACGCCCGGCCTGGCCGAGTCCGCCAGAGCCCTGGTCCCCATGACCGTTGGAATCACGCGTCCACTCATCGTGCTGCCCGGTGACTGGCGCACGTGGACCGAGGAGAAGCTCGATGTCGTTCTGACACACGAAGCCTCCCATGTCGCGCGTCGCGACGCGGCGACATTGACTCTCTCTCTGCTTCATCGCGCCCTCATGTGGTTCAGTCCCTTCAGCTGGTGGCTGCACAGGCATCTCGCTGACCTCGGCGAATATGCGAGCGATGAAGCCGTCCTGGCGGCGGGAGCCGACCCCGCCGAATACGCCGAGACGCTCGTCTCGTTCTACTCTGTCGTCAGTCGAAGGTCGCACCGCGTGGCCTGGCACGTCGCAATGGCCCGCCGCGGATCTCCTGCGCGGCGGCTGCGGCACATTCTCGACTGGAGAGGCAACAGGAACATGCAGGTCTCGAATGCCACCATCGCCGCTCTCTTCGTGTGCGCAATCCCGGCCGCGGTCGCGACCGCGTCCGTGCGGCCGCTGACGCTCTCACGCGACTTGCCATTCTCGAAGCCGACCCTGGCTCACGCATGGGAACAACGAACGTCGACAGTCATTCCGGCGGTGCGTGCAAAGGCGGCGTGGGTTCCTCGCCACGTCACCCGGTCGAGGCCACAGCTGTCTCCTGCGCGGAACGGAACAGTTGAGTCCGGCATCCCTGCCGGCACCAGCTTCGCGGGGCGCTGGATCCCGGCGGACCCCGTGCGGAATCGAGCCCTGTTCGACGTCGGCCTCGCAGATATCACGGCCCTGGGGATGACCATCACTCAGGATGCCGACACCCTCACGATCTCGCGCCCCGAATCGGCCGCGACGATCGCGCGTCGGGCGATTGCCGGATTCGAGTCGACAACCGTCTATCGGCTCCGCGGGCCGCATGCCTCCGGCGCTCCCACGGACGCCGCTACAGCGACGTGGGAAGGAGAGACGCTTGTTGTCATCTCCGCCAGCCCGCGTGGCGAGATGCGGACCGTGTATTCGCTCGACTCTGATCTATTGAGAGTGGACACGGAGTTCCGTTTCAACGACGGGCGCGCCACCCGGGTGGTGCTGTTGTACACGCGAGAGGCATAGACGTGAGCTGAGCACCAGCTCGAGCTTCCAGCTTCCAGCTTCCAGCTTTCGGTTTCCAACTCGCCGTCCCAGCTTCCAGTTCTCAGCTGGAAGCCGGTTACGACTTCAATCACGGCCGACGGGGCCGATCGCAGAACTGCATAGAGCTCCATCCGATCACAATGATCGATCGCCGCTGAAGAGCGCGACAAGCTGCTCGAGCGCGCAATGGACGCGGGGCGCCGTTAGCGTTGGGTCAACCGTGGGTTAACCGCGACTGTCGCCGATCTTCCTCCGGCACCTGATCGACACGCCCGTGCATCGTCGGCGCGGCAACAGCCGGGACGAACGGCAACGTCAACCCGTTCACGCTGCCGGGCGGCTACACGGTCGCGTGGACGGGGATGAAGGTGCTCAAGCACGACGGCTCGAGGCACCACGGCGTAGGCATCCAGCCGACGATTCCGGTCAGCCGCACGATCGTGGGCGCGCGGGGCGGACGCGACGAAAGGCTCGAGCGCGCGATCGAGGCGGTGCGACGGTAGCCTGCAGCCGCCAAGGTCGGCGATCCTGGCGTGAATTCGCTCCGGCCGACAACCGAGTCGGCGGCCGTCAGCGGCGGTTGTCTACTCGGAAGGTGCGCGTGCCGACGGCTTGCCCGTCGACAAAGGCCTCGACCGTGTAATCCCCCGGCGGAAAGCCCGACTCGCTCTGAAGATGGAACTCAGTCGCCGGTGGTGACGATCGACACATACACCGTGTCGCCTCGAGCGAAACTGGTGGTGTGGCCGGCGACGGTACCGTCAGCATTCAGCGATCGACCGAGCTGAATCGACGCCACGCGAAGAGGCTCACCCGACCCGCAGCCGACCAGGCAGGCGAACAGGATCAGGATCGGGATGTGGATACTGGACGTGTGCATAGGGGATGGTGATTGTACACGCGCTGGACGCTTCTCACGAACAAGGAAGGGCCCGTCGTATCGGCCTGCGTGCTCCACAGTGTGCGAAGCGACTTCGACAAGGCCGCTCAAGACGCGGCCCTGAAGTCGCTGTGATCAGCGGCAGGAACAGCCCGACGATGCCGTTCACGACCGCAGCCGCGGTCTCCGGACTTCGACGGTGTGCATCCAACGCGGCGGCGATAAGGTCCTCGCGGTCAACGCGCGCGGATGTTCGATCGGTCGGATCCGTCATTCTCACGGACCCCTTTCCGGAACTCTAAGGCGTAATCGCGGGAACGCCTATTCGGGCGGCTGCTTCTTTTTCAGGGTTTATCACCGTTCGCTCACGACTCCGCCGGTCGCGACGTCTATCCTCACCGTGAAGGAGTTTGACGTGCAGAAGACACTGATCGCGTGCGGTCTCCTGGTAATGACAGCCGCTCCGGCGGCCGCCCAACTCACGCCCGAGCAGGCGCGCGCGAAGGCCGACAGGGCGGCGGTGATTGTGTCAGTCCCGGCTGGGACATGGCGCGGCCGGTTGCTGGATATCGACGCGGACTCCGTCAGGATCCTGCTGCCCGACGGCTCCGCCAGGACGCTCGCGCTGAGCGGTGTGATGCGGATCGACGCGAAGAGACGGGACTCCCCCGTGGACGGAATGTTCGTTGGTGGCCTCGTGTCATCGCTCTGGTGTCTCCTGGTATGCGGCCAGGGGCTCGACAGCTCGCACGACCTTGGCGGAGTCGTGCTGAGGAGCGGCGCCACAGGAATGCTCGTCGGTGGTCTCATCGACGCCGCCCACACATCGACGCGCGTTCTCTACAAGGCGCCGGCCGGCGCATCGTCGCGAAAGGCGCCGGGCGTCTTCTTCACCCTGCGGTTCTAGGCTCGAGGCGTTCCTGCGTTACGCCGACTGGTGTTCCTCGTACCAGCTGGCCAGGAAGAGTACGCCCGTGAGCGCCAGCGGCCCGGCAATCACCAGGTACACCGAGAGCGGGAACCTCCCCCATGTCATCACGACGTAGATGAGAGCCAGTGCGATGAACCCCGTGGCGCCGACGAGTGCACGGCGCCAGGCCGCAATCAGGACAGCCAGGACGATAAACGACGGAATCAGATGAATCAGGAACCCTGCGACGTTTCGCAGGAGCCCGCCCTCGCCGAATGCGTCGAGCGCGAAGACCGACAGGAACAGCGCCATCCCGAGTCCGAGAACACGCGGCGCCCACCTCAGCAGCCGATTCTCCCTGTGCATCGCTCACCTCCTGTCAACACGATAGGCCCGGCAGCATCGAGAAGTCCTGAGTTTTCTCTGAAAAAGAGTGAAAAGGGGGGATACGTCAGCGATTGTGAACGCCGGCCTGTGTGGCCGTTAGCGGCGCGAACGGCGTTACTCCGAGCGTAAGGCCACTGTCGGATCGACTTTCGTCGCGCGAAGCGCCGGAATGTAGGACGCCAGGAGTGACGAGGCGAGCAGGATGAGCGGCGCGGTCACCAGCACGACCGGTTCGACGGCGTTCACTCCATACAGGAAGCCCTGAAGGATTTTCCCGGCGCCCAGAGCCAACAGCAGGCCGATCCCAATGCCGACGGCCGTGATGCGGCCGCCCTCTCGCAGCACCTGCCACAGCAGTACACGTGGATGGGCGCCAATGGCGATCCGGATGCCGAACTCGCGCGTCCGGCGCGACACGACGTACGACTTGACGCCGTAGATGCCGGTGACGGCCAGCAGCAGCGCGATTCCCCCGAATGCCGAGAACACCCTGGCGCCGGCTCGATAGAACCACACGTCGAGCCCCGCATCGAGATGATCTCGCCACGTCTCGACACGGAGGACGGGCAGGCGCTCGTCAACATCTCGGACGACGCGGGCGACCGTTGCCAGCATGGCCTGTTCGGCGTTCTCATCAGCGATCCGAAGCTGCAGCGTCATGGCACTCTCGTAGCGCTGTCCAAGCGGCACGTACACGTGGGGAGATGGCCGGGCATTGCCGAGCGAGTGCTTCACGGCCGGAACGATGCCAACCACCCGAATAGGCTGCTTGGCTTCTGGTCCCTTTTCTTCGAGGAACTGGATCAGCCGTCCGAGTGCGTTCTCTCCCGGCCACGGACGTTGCGCCAGCGCGTCATCGATGATCGCGACTCGCTCCGAGGAGGAGCCGGGTGCCAGCTCGGCATCGGTGAAATCCCGGCCGGAAAGCTGCGGCAGTCCGAGGACTCGAGCGTAGTCGCGGCCGACGACAGTGAACACTGCGCCGTCCGAGTACGGACGCGTGTCAGCGACGCCGAACGGAGCCACGTCGCGACTGTCGCTCATCCCTGAAAAAAGAAAGCCCGATCCGATACTCACGGCTTCCACACCCGGGACCCAGCCGATCCACCAGCGCCAGGTGCGATTGTCGCCCTCGCGCTTCGTCGTACCCTGCCAGACCCGGATCGACCTCCACGAGCAAGCCCCCGTCGAGGCGGAACCCGGGATCGGCCGATGCCGCCGAGAGCGCGCTCATCAGGAACAGTCCACCGGAGGCGAGCAGGAGAACCGAGAGGGCGACCTGGCCGACGACCAGCGCAGCCAGAGTGAATGACTGACGATCGCGACGGGGATATCAGCGCCAGGCCGCTCTTCCTCGGCGGTGAACGGGCGTCCAAGAGCCAGCGGCACGCCAAAGATCTGGAAGTAGCTTGCGGTCACCTCCGACGCCATCGTGCGCCGCGGGCCCTCGCCAGCGTCGAGACCGACGAAGATCGTGGAATAGGCCGCGAGGTCCGCGAAGATGTCGGTCGTGCCTTCTCGAAGATCGAGATAGTTCGGGTAGGAGGTGCCGCGGGATCCTCCGTCAGGCGCCGTGCTTCGGCCGTACACCCCCACCACTTCGTCGGCGCGCTCGTACAGCGGCCGCAGCAGCAGGCCGTTGACGAGGCTGAACATGCCGATGTTGACGCCGATGCCGAGCGCGAGGGTGACGATCGCCGTGAGCGCGAACCCGGGACTGCGGCGCAGCATCCGCAGCGCCACGCGCGTGTCCTGCACCAGGTCGTCGAGCCACGTCCATCCCCAGGCATCCTGCGCCTCGTCCCGCAGGCGCAAGGTGTTCCCGAAGGCCCGCGGCTCCTCCAGCAGCGCACGGTGCGCCTCCATCTCCCGGCGCAGTTCGTCCTCCCGAGCACGTCGTCGAAGCAGGTAGCCGAGACGGCGGATCCACTCACCGATGATCATGGAGAAACCTCACGCCTCGTCCAACAACAAACCGATCGCGCTTGCCGTCCGCCGGTACTCCGCCATCTCCGCCTTCAGCTGCCGCCGTCCACTGGCCGTCACCCGGTATTCCCGCACCTGTCGCCCTGAATCCGATTCGCGCCACGCGGCTTTCACCCAGCCCTTGACCAGCAGTTTCTGGAGCGCGGGGTACAGCGAGCCCTCTTCAACACGGAGTTCCTCGGCCGACAGCTGGTGGATGCGCTGCGCGATCGCGTACCCGTGCAGCGGCTGCGTCGTCAGGACGCGCAGCACCAGCATCATGAGTGTTCCGGGGGGGAGTCCAGTTTCCCTAGGCATAAGTTGCCTATGCCTATGCTATGCCGCGACCCGGCCGGACTGTCAAGCGACGGCCGGCAGCAAGACTTCGAGGCCGCTCGACAGGCCGCGCGTGATGCCGACCCAATGTTCTACCAGAAGCTCACCGACGCGAAGAAGCACACGCCGCTGACGCGCTGAATGCCCATCCGCTTCCAGGCAGACGCGGACCTGAATCAGGTCATCGTTGATCGCTGGAACGTGCAGAGCGAATCGGGCAAGGAGAAGCCCGATTAGTGCAGCGATATGGCGGTTTGAGACGGCCGACGGCCCGCTGAAAACCGCAGAGCCCGCATCATGCAAATTTACCGTCAAAACCCTCCGAAAAAGGGGGTTTTAGCGTATACATTGTTGCCACATCAGCTCGGTTTGTGCATAATAATCATCAAAACCATCTGAAAAAATGGGGTTTTGATGGTGTCATTGTAATGGAATTCCAGACCCGATCCCTATCGCCACAGGAAAGCCGCGTCGTTCTCGCCCTCACCGAGCAAGGACGACGGGACGCCACACGCGAGGAGATCATCCGCCTGCTCGGGAGCACGCCAAAAGCCGCCGACGCGGTGATCAAAGGCTTACGGAAAAAGGGCTGGCTGGAGCGCGCGACCTGGGGCAAGTACCTTCTCGTCCCGCCTGACCAGGGTCCGGACGCACTCGGCGACAGCAATCTACTCGCGCTCGCAAGCCGGGTCGCCGACCCGTACTACATCGGCTTCGGGACCGCCGCCGCGCACTACGGACTGACCACGCAGCACCGGAATGTCGTCGTTCTTGTCACTCCTTCAAAGCTCCGCAGCCGGAACGTCGGGGAGGCGCGCCTAAAGATCGTCCACCAAGCCCAGAAGAAGTTCTTTGGCTTCGAACCAGTCGATGTGTTCGGACAGAGGGTCATGATGTCCGACCGCGAGAAGACCGCGCTCGATTGTATCGACCATCCCGAGCTCGCCGGCGGTGTGGGCGAAGCCGCCGCGATATTCGCGAACGCCAGCCGCCGCTTCGACTGGACGAAAGCCGCCACCTACATTGACCGCTTCGCCTCAAGCCCGTTGGCGCACCGTGTCGGCTGGCTCCTCGACCACGTCAAGGCTGATGTTCCGCAGGATGTGCGCGCGCACCTCCTCGACCTAGCGGCTCGGACGCGTAAGACGTGGCTCGGCCGGGATCCGGCGCGCGCTCGCGCGGAAGATCCGATCGGGTTCAACGAGACCTGGCGCCTGTTCGTCAATGTGAGCGCTGAAGAACTGAGCGGCAGCGTGGGCCTGGGTCAGCGCAGGACGATCAGGAACGACCGTTAAGAGAATGCTCACGCGCCCGCGGGTCCAGCGTTACGCCACTGAATCCGGACTTCGCGACATCATGATCGCGGAAGAGGAGATCGTCCTCACGTATCTCCTGCAGCTCCTGTCGGAGCGCGGCATTCTCGCCCGACTCGCATTCAAGGGCGGCACCTGCCTGCGCAAGATGTTCGTTGGCAGCCAGAGCCGGTTTTCGACGGACCTCGATTTCACGGGCATCGACGAACACGACCACGAGGACGTCATCCTGGACATGATGGCCGCCTTTGAGCAGCCATTCCACGGGATTCAGTTCTCAATCCCGGACGAGAGCTACTACGAAACGGTGGGCGGCCTGTCCTGGGGCGTCAATCCCGTCTACGTTCACGACTGGAATGGCGGCGCCAGCGAGATCAAGCTCCAGATCAGCCGGCGCGAAACGCCCACCCTGCCGACCGAGAGCCGTCGGCAGATCGAGCAAAGCTATTTCCAGCACTTGCCGTTCGCACCCGCCGACATCAACTGCCTTGCCTTCGCCGAAATCATCGCGGAGAAGATCCGCGCCTGCTACCAGCGCAACAAGGCGCGCGACATCTACGACGTGGGGATGTTCGCAACTCGCCCCCTCGATCAGGGGCTGATCCGCAGGCTCGTCGTGCTCAAGTTATGGCAGGCGCGCGACACCTTTGATCCCGAACGCCTGATGCGGAAATTCGAGGGCGGCAACGACTTCGATTGGGACGATCTCGCTCAGCTTGTCCGGCGCAGAACGGCGATCGACCGCCGCCGCATCACGGCCGATTGCGTGCGCGGCTTCGCGTTCCTTGCCGAACTCACGAATGATGAACGAGTGCTCGCCGCAGATCCACATCAGCGCGAGCATGAGCTTTGGGAGAGGCTAAGCAGCGTGAGGGCCTGAATTCTCCGGGCCGTATTGTGAACATGCGCGCAGGTCTAATCGATTAGATAGTTGGTGCCGGAGGTGGGAATCGAACCCACACGGGGAGTGAACCCCACGGGATTTTGAGCCCTAAACAGGCTTGCGTTCGCCTAACAATTTGTAGTATTTCTTAAAGTTTTTAACTGCGCTGTTGTGCCGCGTAGTGCTGAGTGAGGCCGGGTTGTGTGGGGCCATTTACCCATCCACTGGCCTTAGCGGTATTAATTCAGCTTCGCGTCCCTCACCTGTGCTATACTCGGGAAATCAGGGTCATCCACCACGCAAGGTAGAACAGTCTTCCTAGTGCGTGGGCAGGAGTAGGGCTTCCTCAGCCTCACCCTGACTGACGCGAGCTAGGCGAAAACGCACTCGACGCCAGTCAAACCCATCATATGGGATTTGGCTCGGCGTCTTTCCTTTGTACGCCATCCCAAATCACCAACCCACCACGCGGAAACGGTCACTGTGACTGAGAGAAGGGACGTGTGTCGGGGAGCCGGATGAGCTAGAACACGGGTGTGCGTTTGTGTACAGCCGACGGCCAGGGGCGGGAGGCATACTGAAGGGTCAAGCTAGGAGGCCATATGCGTGATGTTGCTCGTGTAGTAATCGTCGCGTCGTTTGTCGTCATCTTCTCCGCGGCACAGGGAGTCCAAGCTTCCGGCCAGCAGGCACCAGTCCCAGCCCAACCGACAGCAATGACGAATGCGGATGTAATCCGCCTAGTCGCTTTGAAAGTGTCTGATGCGACAGTCATTGCGGTCATCAGGGAAGCTAAGGGTCGACAGTTTGACGCCGACGGCACAGCGATGACGGTTTTAGTCAACAACGGAGTATCACCCGCCATCATTGACGTTATGCGCCAACCTGGGACAAGCACTCCGACGCTTCAGCCCGCAGCGACACCCACCACCAAGAAACCAAGTGCCTATAGCATCGACCGACAGAAGCTCAGCAAACTCTATGCGGCAGGCAAGGCAGTAGACGCGGCGGTGTGGGCTTCGAATGTCTCGGCGCGCCAGCTTTCGGAACTCATGCTCGCGTTCGAGACCGAGATTTCAATCGCTCAAGACATGCAGACAAAAACATTTGCAGAAATGGAGTTCGTCAGTACATATGGTCTGGCGAAGCTTCAATTCGAGCTTGGGCTGCTGGAACGTAATAACAAGAAGAAGAACTATGGTCTCGATTCGTTGAAGAAAGCCTCGGACACACTCGAAGCTGCGAACAAGAACTATCTCGTGGAAATAGTCCGTTAGTTCAGTGGCTTGGTGTGAGTTTTAACTCCGTCACAAGACTCACATCCGGGCAAGGGCTCCAACACGAGCCAACCTTCGGAGGAGAACGCCGATGAAGACAGCCCTCACGTTCCTGGCCCTCTCATTGTTCGCTTCGAGTGCAACGGCGCAGCCGGTAAAGCTCCACCTGTTCACCAAACCTGACGACGGCGGGTTTGTCACGGCGGAGTCGAAAGGTAGACAGGAGATTCTAAAGGACGTGACCAAGGAACTCTTGAAGAAAGCCAAGAAGGACATCGTATTGGCTAACGATGCCGCGCTAACTGTGGAGATCCTTGGTTCCACAAGTGTAGACATTTCGACGGCCGAGACACGAACGAGCATTCTCGGACGGGAGGACCACGTCCAGGCGACTCTGAGATTTGGTGACTACACCGAACAACTTGATGTCTCAAGTTCGGTTGTTGGTGGCGGTATTCTCGGCGACCGCCGTATAGAAGCCGAAACAAAACTGGCCTGGCGAATTCAGGCATGGGTGAAGGACAACGCTGCAAAGCTCAAGTAAGGCGCGGGCGAGTCTTCACTCCGACTCAAGTTCATATCCCACGTTCCGCAAATAGGTGCCGGTCACATTAGCCCACCTGCCCTATTTGCAGGTTCGCCAGCCTATAAGCCCATTATATCCTTGCAATTAGCATTGTCTTATGGCATACTTATAATGCACGTATCCGTTTAGCGGGTCGTAGCCCGCAGGTCTCCATCTGAGCGGCGCGAGCGCCGCAGTTTTCTCTTGTACTTCCGATCCACTCGT
>MELC01000021.1 GCA_001767455.1 Acidobacteria bacterium RIFCSPLOWO2_12_FULL_66_21 | reverse complement strand
ACGGCCGGTAGATCGCCGGATCGGCGATCCCGTCCCCGTCGTAGTCCCCCGGCACCGGCACGTCGCCCGGCAGGCCCCACTGGACCGCCGTGTGGGTCGTGAAGGTCGCATGCGACTCGAGGCTGTTCCACGTCCAGGTCGTCGGGCGGACGTACGTCGGATCCGCCTTCCCGTCGCCGTCGAAATCGAGCGCCGTGGCCCGCGTCGGGATCGTCACGCTCACTTCGGTGGAATTCGGGCTTTCACCGAGGCTGTTCACCGCGGACACGACGTAGTAGTACGTCTGGCCCTTGACGACGGTCGTGTCCACGAAGCTCGTCCCCGTCACGCCGGTCGCCAATGTCGTCTCGGTGCCGGGTGTCGTGCCACGCTTCACGGTGTAGCTCGTCGCAGCCGCCGAGGCCGTCCAAGTCAGACTGGCTCGCGTGAAGCCATTCGGGCTCGCCGCGAGGCCTGTCGGCGCCGCGGGCGGTGTAGAAATGGTGATCGTCGCCGTCGCGGAGTCAGCGGTACCGTATGGATTCGACACGCTCACCCAGTAGTTCGTCGTGGTCGAGAGCGGCGGCGGCGTGTAACTGTTGGACGTCGCCCCTCCAATCGGACTCGCCGTGTTTCCGCTGGCGCCGACGTACCACTGATAACTGAGCGGTGCAGTGCCCGTCGCCACGACGTTCATCGTGGCCGTCTGTCCTGACACGATCGTCTGGCTCTGCGGGTGTGTCGCGATCACCGGCGCAGTCCCATATGTGAACGCGGCCGGCAGCGTACCTGCCTGATCATCGGGATTCGTCACCACGACGTCCGCGGTGCCGGGCGCGTGCGCGCCTGTCGTCGCCGTGATCGACGTTGGGCTCACGACAGTCAGACCGGTCGCCGCCACGCCGCCGATCGTCACCGTCGCGTTCGCCTGGAACGCGGCGCCGGTGATCGTCACCACCGTTCCGCCGGCTGTTGCCCCGCTCGCCGGCGCGATCGCCGAAACCGTCGGCGGCGCCACGTACGTGAACGCGGCGGTCAACGTGCCACTCTGCCCGTCGGGATTCGTGACCACGACGTCCGCGATGCCGGGCGCGTGCGCGCCTGTCGTCGCCGTGATCGACGTTGGGCTCACGACAGTCAGACCGGTCGCCGCCACGCCGCCGACCGTCACCGTGGCGTTCGCTTGGAACGCCGTGCCTGTGATCGTCACCGTCGTTCCGCCGGCCGACGGCCCGCTCGCCGGGCTGATGCTCGTGGCCGCCGGCGGGGCAACATACGTGAATCCGTTCGTCAACGTCCCGGTCTGACCGTCGGAATTCGTGACGACCACGTCAACCAGCCCCGGCGAATGTGGTCCGGTCGTGGCCGTTATGGACGTGGCGCTCGCCACCGTAACCGCCGTCGCCGGCACGCCGCCAATGGTCACCGTGGCTCCCGCGCCGAAGTTGAGGCCCGTCACCGTCACCGCCGTATTGCCGGCGGCCGGCCCGGATGTCGGGCTAATCCCGGCGGGCGCCGGCACGATCGCCAGTGTCAGGCTGCGCGCACCCGTGATGGGAATGTCGACGCCGTCGAAACTCGCCAGGCCCGAGAACGTCTGCACGCCGATCGTGCCCATTGGCGCCGTCACCTGGTAGGTCAGGGTGCGCGGGTCGGCGTCGAAAAAGGGCCCCCACTTCACCTTGTGGTTGACGTTGTCGAATTGGCCGGAGTGACTGATGTTGGTGACCGTCCACCCGGCCGGTGGCGTATCTTCCACCGCTTGCGCCGAGACCGAGGCCGGCGGCGTCACGGCGATGGTCACCGTCAACGGCACGCCAGGCGTGTAGCCAATCGGCATCGTGGCGTTCGCCGAGCCCAGATCGAGATTCGTAAAGCCCGAGGCGAGCGTGCCGACCCGTCGGTCGTCGTCCCTGACGACGACCGGCACGGCTCCTGCCGCATGCGGACCCGTCGCCGCCGCGACGCTTGAGACCACGAATCGAACAGGCGGATCGGAGCCGGCCAGGGCCGGAGACGCCATCGCGCACCACGTCGTCGCGCAGTAAAGGCCAACGCCGATGGATCTGATCAGCGGTCGCCCAGTGAGTCGGGATCGCACGCGCCCTCCTTCGAGGTGAACAGATTCCTGCCGCACGGGAACCGGATACTCCACGGCCGTTACGTGAACGTGCCGGGCGTTATTCGTGATCCTTGGGGGCCGATCAGCGCGGACGTCCGGTGGCCACCCTCCGCGGAGCTGGCACTGATTCCGTCAGCGCGGTCTCGACTCGGTGACCCCGCGGACAGGATGGACATGGTCCGCCCCTGTTCCACTCTCGGAGCGCGAATCAGCTTCCCCGGCTCGCCGGGGCGGACAACCGGTGCGGGCGGCAGCGTGTGGCGGCCGCCGATCGGCACGTCCTCGCCATCGAAGCTCGCCGTGCCCGTCAGCTCCTGCGGCCCGGTCGCCCCCGCCGGCGGCGTCAGCGTGTAGCGCAGCGTCCGCGCGTCGGCGTCGAAGAACGGGCCCCACCGCACCGCGCTCGCCCCCTCGTCCCAGTGCCCGTTCGCCGACACGGCGCTCACGCGCCACCCGGCCGGCACCACTTCCTCCACCGCCCACGCCTGCACGTCGCCGTGCGGCGTCAGCGCGATCGTCACCGCCAGCGGCACCTTCGGCGTGTAGGTCGCCGGCAGCTGGCGCGTCGCCGCACCCCCCAGTCGCCGGCGTATCTCGCGCGCCGGGCGGGGCGTCACCGGCTCCGGCGACAGCGACGGCCCGCCACGCGGCGTCGCGATCCCGTCGAGCCACAGCAACGCGTCTGGCGCGGGTACCGGCGTCAGCGGCGCCAAGCACGCCGGGCACACGCCCGCCTGCTTCCCCGGCTCGCCGGGGCGGACAACCGGTGCGGGCGGCAGCGTGTGGCGGCCGCCGATCGGCACGTCCTCACCATCGAAACTCGCCGTGCCCGTCACCTCCTGCGGCCCGGTCGCTCCCGCCGGCGGCGTCAGCGTGTAGCGTAGCGTCCGCGCGTCGGCGTCGAAGAACGGGCCCCACCGCACCGCGCTCGCCGCCTCGTCCCAGTGCCCGTTCGCCGAGAGGTCGCTCACGCGCCATCCGGCCGGCACCACCTCCTCCACCGCCCACGCCTGCACGTCCCCGTGCGGCGTCACCGCGATCGTCACCGCCAGCGGCGCCTTCGGCGTGTAGGTCGCCGGCAGCTGGCGCGTCGCCACACCGCCTCGGGGCCGGCGTGTCTCCCGCGCCGGGCGTGGCGTCCCCGGCTCCGGCGCCAGCGACGGCCCGCCGCGCGGCGTCGCGATCTCGTCGAGGAGCCGCAGCGCATCGGGCAGCGGCAGCGGCACGGTCGGCAGCGGCACCCAGCACGCCGGGCACACGCCCGCGTCGCGCCAATATGTCTCCCCCAGCCGCCACAGATACCCCGCCCGCGTCACATACCCGATCGGGATCGGCACCGGCGGCACCGCCCACGTCAGCCCCCGCTTCCAGGCCGACCCATACCCGGTCACCTCCCCGATCACCAGCCGGAAATCCCCGTTGCCGTCCGCCGGATGCGACTCGCACCGCGCCAGTGTCGTCGCGCCGCCCACCGGCACCTCGGCCCCATCAAAGCTCACCACCCCGGCAAACGTCACCTCCCCGGTCGTCTCGGCCGGCGGCGTCAGCTCATACGTGATCGCCCGCGCCGTCGCATCGAAGAACGGCCCCCACTTCAGCCTGGCGTTGACGCTATCCCACGCACCGCCATCGCTGATGGCGCCGAGCGTCCAGCCCTCGGGCGGCTGCTCCTCGAGCGCCTGCACCTGCACCTCGGGCGCCGGCCCCACGTCCACCGTCACCGTCAGCGCATACCCCGGCACGTAGCACACCGGCAGCGTCCGGGTCCCGCGCTGGTTCGTCACCTCGAAGTTCGCCGCACTGGTGGCCGTCCCCCCGGGCGTCGTCACCCGCACCGGCCCCGTCGTCGTCCCCGCCGGCACCGTCGTCGTGATCTGCGTGTCGGACACCACCGTGTGGGCCGCCGGCACGCCGTTGAACGTGACCGCCGTCCCCCCCGTGAACCCCGTCCCCGTCAGCCTCACCACCGTCCCGATCGGGCCACTCTCAGGCGTCAGCGCCGTCACCGCGGGCGCCACACCGACCACATCGACCGTCACCGTCGCGGTCGCCGTGCTGTAGTTGGCTGCATCGCCGGGCGTGAACGTGACACCCAAGATGTGCCCGGTCCCGACCGGCAGCACCGTCCCCGCCGCCGGCGTGTACACAAACGCCCCCGCCACGCTAGCCGTCGCGTTCAGCTGCGTGTCACCGAGTACGGTTCCCGACACGATGCTCGCGGGGTTCGCCCACGTCACCACCGGCGTCGCCTTCGTCACGTCGATCGTGACGCTGGCGGTGGCCGGGGTGTAGTTCGCCGTGTCGGTCGGCGTGAAGGTCACCGACAGCGTCTGCCCCGCGCCCGCGTTCAAGACCGTGCCCGCGGGCGGCGTGTACGCCCAAGCCCCAGCCACCAGCGACGTCGCGCTCAACTGCGTACCGCTGAGGGCGGTTCCATAGACGATTGAAGCAGGGCTCGGCCATGTGATTGAGGGCACCGTCTTGGCTGTTGCCTGGAAGTCTTGGTTCGCCAGGCTAGCTGTCCCGATGGTCGCCGCAATCTGCGCCGGAGTGATCGCGAATCCGCCCTTGGCTGCAGTCAACGTGTAAGTCCCCGGCATCAGGCCTGGAAAGGAGTACGACCCCGACGCATTAGTTTGCGCTGTTCGATTTCCGGCGCCAGACAGCGTGACGGTGGCGTCAGGCACACCCTGACCGCTCGTGAGCACGCGACCGCTGATGGAGATGCCAGCAGTTACCGAAAGTCCCACGATCTTGATCGACTGATTGGTGGTGGCCACGAGAACTCGGGAACGCACCGCGTCGACCGCCATATCCCTCGGCTCGTCAGTAAACAGTACCCGCTGGGTCACAGCGCCCACGGTCGGATCTACTACCTGAACGTTGTAGTTCGCACCGACTGACCATCCAGTCGACAGGATTCTGCCGGCCATCGAAGCCATCCTGTAAACGCTGCCGTTGCCGGACACGTACATCCTGACCGACAGTGAGGCCGGATTCATCGCAGCCATCACTCCAGCCGAACCACTGCTCTCGAAGCTCACCCACACCTCGCCGCCAAACCCGAGAATGCTGATGGGGGCGCGCGGAAACACCGTGGACCCGACCACCGCATTCGAGCCCAAATCGATGGCCGTGATGCTCTTCTGACCCCAGCTCGTCACGAATAGCCGGTTCGACGCCTGATCGACGACCATACGCGACGGACTTTGGAGCGGCATGGTTCCAATGAGCGAATTCGTGTCGAGATTGAACATCCGAACCGTCGAAGGATGCCCATCGGTGTAGTTTACGCTGTTGCTCACGTAGAGCGTGCGGCGGACGACGACGCACGCGAACGGATCGGTTCCGGCGGCAAGGTATGTGACAACGTTGCGGTTCACCAGATCCAAGACCGCGAGTTGACCATTCGACCCGAGATTGCTTATGGGCACGTAGGCATGGTCTCCAGCGATGCAGAAATCGTTGGAACCTCCGTTGGGATATCCGTCAATGGCAATCGAATACGTTTCCTGCCCGGTCGTCAGATCATAGGCAGCAAGGCTCTGCGGATTCGAGTTCTTCAGGACGTACAGAGTGGATTCCGATACCTGCATTCGACGCACGTTTACGGATTCGGCGAACACCCCCTTCAACTCGAAGGTGTTCTCCGATACCGATGGAGTGTTGCGCATTTCGAACACGGCCCCCTGGCCAACGCCCGTGATGCTCGCGGTGAGTCGAAATGATCCGCCGACCGCGTTGGCCCGGAAGCCCCACACCTGGGCATTGCCGTTGGAGTCGGTCATCACGACGATGGTGTTCGTGCCGTTTTCAAATGTGCCCGACGCTCCTGACGCCGGTGCGGTGTAGGTGACAGCGACGTTTGGAACAGGATTGCCGGCCGAATCGAGGACCACCACGTTGATGTAGTTGGGATAGAGTTGCCCCACTGTGCTACTCTGCGCGAAGTCGCTGCTAACGTTCACCGACGCGGGCGTCGTCACTACGAAGGTTCCCTTTTCCACGAGTCGACCGCTGGAGTCGCCCCCAATCAGATAGACGGAATTGTTGACGACTTCCGCTGATATGTAGAACCTCCCCGACGACAAGGGATTCTTGAGCGTCCACCGGTCTCTGACTGGATCGTACTCCTCAACAGATGCCACCGTTGTGTCGCCGCCGTAGGGGCTGCCGCCCATTACATAGAGCTTGCCGAGATAGGTCACGGCGGCGTTGAGCGCTCGCGCATCCCTCATCAAGGAAAGGCCGGTCGTCCAGCGGTCGGCTGCGGGGTCGTAGATTTCGACCGAACGGAAGCGTTGACCGCCCGCGGATTCGATCATGCCAGCGACGACGTAGACCAGACCGTCAATCGTGACCGCATTCGTCCAGGCTCGCGCGGTCGGCATTGGTTGCCTGGATCGCCACTGGTTGGTCATGGGGTCGTACTCGAACGTCGCCCCGTTCTGGGCCTCGCCGCCGAAGACGTACAACCGCCCGCTCGCTGCCGCCATACGGGCGCCCCGTCCGATCGGAAGAGCGGCCGCTCTGCTCCAAGCGTCTGTTGCTGGGTCATACACCTTCAGCTGATAGTCGTAGTCGCACAGGCTGTACAAAACGTAGATCTTGCTCCCAAGGGTCGCAGCCGTTCCGTCTTCGTCAACACCGCACCCGGGCACGTCCGCGCGACGTAGCCACTGGCCGCCGACGTGGTCGAACTCGTAGTGACCGAGACGGTTGCCAACGTTGAAGACGTGGATCCTTCCATTCACGACAGCAGTCACCGGGTTCGAAGATGCGGGCAAGTTCGTCGACGCGCTCCATTCGATGTTTGTGCCGGTAACCGACCCTACGGAGAACGTCACCGGGACGGTGAGGGGAGAGTTAGACGCCCCGCTGGCCTGGAACGTCAGGGTTCCCGTGTAGGTACCAGCCTGCAGACTCGACAAACCAGCCGAAACGCTGACATTGGTAGGTGCGGTGCCCGAAGTCGGTGTGATCTGGAGCCAGTTGCCCCCTGATGCGGTGCTCGCTGTGACGCTCCACTCGAGCGCGCCACCGCCGCCATTGGAGACGCGGAACGCCTGTGTGGCGGGCGCTCCGCCGACGGCCGCGACGAGGCTCAACGAGGAGCTCGGCAGGGAAATCCTCGGCGCTCCAACGACAGTGGCGACCGTGCCTTCCTCGACCCGTGAAGAGGTGCCAGTGGCGTCGTGGCCGCCGACTGCGTAGATCCGGTTGTTGACGATGCCACCGACGAGACCCGCGCGCGCAGAAGCAATCGGATTCCTGGAAGTCCACGCCAGTGTAGCCGTGTCGAACTCCTCGACACCGTTGAGCAATTCCGTGTGAGTTCCGTAGCCGCCAACGACGTAGAACCGGTCGGAGATGAATCCTCCCATCGCACCGAACCTGGCTGTCGACATCGATGACAGCTGGGTCCATGAATTGGTAACCGTGTCAAAGACCTCCAGCGCTCGAAGGGCATAGCTGGAGTTCGCGTCATCCAATCCTCCAGCCACGTAGATGAATCGATCCTGGTACACCGCCGCAACCGTGAAGCCCCGTGCGGTAAGCATCGGCGCGCGAGTCCGCCACGTCTTGGTGTTGAAGTCGTACTCATCGACCGTCGCGATCGCTTCCAGGCTCGCGTCGGTTCCGCCGATGAGATACATCTTCCCACCGGCCACGACCATGGCCACGCCTCGGCGCCACAGGGGATCGGGGTACGAGGTCTCGTTCTCCCAGGTGTCGGTTGCCGGGTCGTACGCCTCCACCGTTCGTGTGAACCCGCCGTTGTAGGCTTTGTAGATTTTCCCGTTCCAGGCGGCTGCAGCCCCCTCGTAGCTGCCGTCAGAGGGATCGGCCCTCCGCTCCCACATGTCCGTGGCGGGATCGTAGGCAAAGTTGCTCAGGGCGTTTCCGCCGATCACGTAGATGCGGTTATTGAGAACGGCCGCCGCCCCCCACTCCCGCGCTTCGGGCATCGGTCGCCTGGTGGTCCATTCAAGGTCATTGCCCGACAACGCGGTGATCGTCAGGGACACTGGGACCACGAGTGGAGAATTGTCGGAGTCCCCTGATGCGATGTTCAAGGCCGCTCGGTACGTGCCTGGGGCCAGTCCAACCGGATTCATGCTGATCGCCACGTCCGAGGGCGTCAGTCCGTTGTGCGGTGTCACATTCAGCCAGGAGAGATCGCTCGATCCGGTGACCGACAGGCTCCACTCGATTGACCCGGCTCCGGCGTTCGTGATTCCCAGTTGTTGGTCCGTGCTCGTCGTCGTGCCTAGGATCTGTGTGACCGCGAGACTGGTGGGGCTGACAGCGATCCGGCCCGTCGCAGGTGCGATCGTGAATGGCAGGCTGAGCGACGGGCCTCCGCCTGGCGGTGGGTTCGAGAACGAGATCTGGACGACGCCGGGCGCCGCGATGTCGGCGGCGGTGATGATCGTCGCAACCGTGTCGTAGTTGACCCAACTCGTCGGTCGCGGCTGACCATTCCACAGGATCTGTCCGTCGTTTCGCAGGTCGCGTCCGTGCACGGAGAGTGTGAATTGCCCGCCTCCGGCGTCCTTGCGGTCCGGCTGCAGGGACGTGATCGTCGGCACCGGGTTGAGAGGCCCGGACACGACGGTGAACCATGCGGCACCCGATCGCCCGCCCGGGCTCGGATTCACCACCACAACGCTGTAGGAGCTGGCACTTGCCACGTCGGTAGCGAGGATGTCCGCATCGAGCCTGGTGCTCGACAGATACCGCGTGTTGCGAACCTGCCCGTTGAACTCCACTTGAGAGCTGGGGACGAATCCGGTGCCATACACGGTCAAGGTGAACGCCGTCCACCCGTTCGCGACGGCCAGCGGTGAAAGGTCCCCAATCGCGGGTGTGGGGACCGCCGCGCTAATCGTAAGACTGAAGTCCTTCTCCGAAGTCGGGCCGTTCGAGCCCGCGACCCTTATCCGGAAGGTGTACGTGCCAGCAGTTGATGGCGTTCCACTGATAGTCCCACCGCTGAAACCGAGCCCAGGAGGCAGGGACCCGGACACGTGGCTCCACCCGTAAGACGTGCTCCCGCCACTTGCTTGAAGCGTCGTGCTGTAGTAACTGCTCGTCGTTCCCGCGGGCAATGGACTCGTTGTCGTTATCGTTGGCGCAGCGCTCGAACAGTTGATCGTGCGAGGGCTGTTGACCAGTTGGGTTGTCTGGCTCTGACTGTCCGCAAACACGCTGATCTGCCGGTTCGTTCCAGAAAACAGTGCAGCTGGCAACGTGAAGTTGAAGGCATGAAAGCCATTGCCGAATGACGAAAGGTCCGGGCGATACTCGTTTGCGTCCAGGGAAAGTAGTACCGTGCTGCCCTCGCGCACCTCGATGCGAACCGGAGTTGAGGGAATATCCGGATCCCACGCCCACCCGTAACCGCCCTCACACGACAGTGAATCGAAGTAGCCGCTCGGGGGATTGCCCGATGCGGGATTCACTACGGAGATGATGCTGTAAACCGTCTGGGATGTTCCAACCGGAATGCGCGCTCCAGATGACGCCAGCAGTTCCCAGTCCTCGCGGTGTATGCCCGGCGTGGCAGGCGCAGTCATCGGGACCGTGAACGCGAACGTCCCGTTCGGGGCAACGGTCCCGGTGATGTACTTGTTCGACCGGTTGGTGCCCAGTGAGCCGGACACGTAGTGCAGGCGGTACCCGGTGTTCCAGGTGCTCAGGCCGCTGTTGCGCAGTGTCCAGGTCTTGGCAAACACTGCGCCAGGCTGAAACTGGACGTAATCCGGAGGATCCTCGGTGAGCAAGACGGCCCCATCTGTCTTCTTCGCCGAAGATTGGGTCTCCTCGACCAGCCGATCCACCATTTCGATTGTCTGGGCTTTGCCATAAGCGGTCGTATGGATTTCGAAAGGTGGCCACAATTGCGGAGCGTTCACAAAGTGGTTGTCCACGTTGGAGATGTTAGCAGGGGCGTTTTGTCGATATCGTGGCACCGCGGTCAGATCTTCACTGGAATAACGCACTACTATGTCACCGCGGTTTTTTTCAGATCCTCCTAACACACTCAGTTCGAGCCTGTGTGGAGAGAACCAACTCGCAATGCTCACGATATCTGTTTCGGCCGGGATATCACGAGAGTTCAAAGTAGCAATTAAAGAACCACTGGCAGTTGCTTCAAGCTCGACTCGGTTGACAGACGGCTGGGCAAGGCAGGAACCAAGGAAAGGCTCTAGGAGGCTGGACAAGAACGGGTGCCCGTTAGCGATGTTTGATAGTTCCGATCCTTGGTGCGGCGTGTCAATGGTGATTGTTCGCGCAATATCCTTGCGGAACGGGAGGAGATGACCGGTCGCAGCGATGCTCAGGCCTTCGACATACGTTCGGGTCACAAGCCCGCCCTGGCTGTGACTGACAACGATTACTTGCCCAGAGTTGGTGTAGTTGCTGATGGCGGCGATCACCTCTTGGAGTTCACGTGCTTTGTCGTAGATGCTGATCTGCGCGACTAGGCCTGGATTGAAGAAATCAAAGAAGTCGCCGCTATAGAAATCAATCGCGAAGAGTCTCGCCGATGGCGAATCCAGTGGCACAATCCCTGAAGGAAGGGTCAGAAACGAAGGGTAGTTGAGCCCTGTCTCAGAATGCCGGACTCCGTCCCCAGAATAGAGTCGGGTTACACTTGGCGAGCTGCCATATCTCTCGGGATGCTGACGCTGGAGCCATGCAGCCATGTCATTCCAAATGTCGCCACTCGAACAAATCCCGTGCACAAAGAGGATGGGATATGAATCGGTGGCCGCTGCGGGTACCCCTTGCTGCGCTGCGCCCACCCGCTGCAACAGTAGCGACATGATCGCAAGAGCGATCGTCAATCGCAACCTCTGGGCTCGGAAACTGCGCCGCTTCATGGCTTCATCATCCAGCCGGCATTGTCGTCAGTCAGAACACCCGCCCGGCGCACCTACCTGCCGTCGAAGTAGATGTGGGACGCGGGTTACGGCCCAAAACCATTAGATGTGGGCATGCGAGGAGCAGCAGTAGCGGCGTGGCGAGGAGAGTGCGACTAGGTTTCATGTTGTCCCCACTCCATTCCTGACACGTGATCGTCTCGTCGTCCTGAAGGCCACCGCCAGTCCGTCATCCCTGTCATCGAACGCTGCCCCAGGCCGCTGGCTGAGCCCTTTCCGGCTCGCCGGGGCGGACGACGGGCGCGGGCGGCAGCGTGTG
>MELC01000020.1 GCA_001767455.1 Acidobacteria bacterium RIFCSPLOWO2_12_FULL_66_21 | reverse complement strand
CATCGTTGAACCCGGCGGGGGTATGGTTAAGAACACCGGAAAACTTGTCACCAACAGGTATGCGATAAAGAGGGTCGGCGCGGTGGTGAAGGCTGGCCAACGGCCACCAGGTGGAGGAAACGAAGGGGCGATGATGCAAAAACAGGGCGCAGACTCGGCTACAACAGTGGGGGAGGCGAGTGGCGATGCTGTGCGCAGCTTTTTTCGGAAGGTTTACTCGTCGGGATTCGAGCCCGTGAAGTAGCACCGTCGAAGATGCTCGTGTTCGGAGTTGACATCGACGTCCATGCCGAGGCGCGAGGACCGACGATCGCAGGTCGCCAACGAGTTCAATCTCGCCGTGTACGCTGACGTGAGGGATCGGGTTTCGATCCTCTCGTGTACCCGAACTCGTGGCTCGGGTTCCCCAGCTTCCTGGCTCCTCGTGCAGCGAGAGACCCGGTCACATCACAACGTCCTCGCCGTCCCACTTCCAGGCGCCGCCTTCCTTGACCAGCTTCACGGTCCCCTTGAACTTCGTGTTGTCCGGGCCCGTCCCCGTGACCTCCAGGGTTGCGCCGTCGGCGGTCGCTGTCTCCTTCACCACCTTGACGTCTTTCACGTCCATCTGCTTGTTGATATCCCACAGCGCCTTCTGCTGCGTGGGTGGGATCGACGCCAGCTTGTCATTCTGTGCCTTGGACATCCACGGCATCATGTCGTTGAACCCCTTCGCCTTGGCGTATGCCGCCCGGTATTCGTTGTAGAACTGCGTCCCTGTCTTCGGTTGTGCGGCGATGGGAAGCGTCGCCACGACGAACGCGGCGGCCAGAAGTGCGATGACGGGCAGTTTGAACATGGGTCCTCCTTGTCGGGGCTGAAGCCGGCCGGATCATACTCTTTTGTTTCCATAACGGCTCGGTCTCCCGCAGGACCGGCTCACGCCGGGCGACAGGGACGATCACCGGATCGACCCGCCGGTTACGCCGGGGTGGACCGTGCTGGATCGGCGGGCATCGTGGAGCATTGCGCCGGCCGTGAAGGTCGTCGGCGGCGCAGGAAACCTCCTCGACGAAGCCTATCGCGTCCACGGTTCGGGCCTCGACGGCTACGGCCGGCACGCGTGGGTCGGAATCGAGGTGGGCAGGCGGTGAGGAACTCGCCCAGAACTCACCCGATTGGCGGCGAGGCGACGGATCACCGCACGGACGCGAATGTCCCGGAGAGAGGCACGCGTCGCCCCACCTTGTCGGAGCAGGACATCTCGCCGGTCAACTTCCCATTCTCCGCCGTCAACTCGAGCGCCCGGCAGCCGAACTCCTGCTCTCTGCGCTGATGCTCCTCCGCCTGCTGCTTCACGTAGGCCGGGTCGGACATCTTCATCAGCGCGGCCGTCATCTCCTTCGTGGCTTCCTTGAGCTTCGCCGCGAGCTTCTCGCGCTCGGCGTTGCTCAACTTCGGATCGAGCATCTGCTGCATCAGCGCCCGGTAGGGCTCCATGCCGGGCGGCTCGGCGGCGGCTACCGACAGGTCGAAACGGTAGTTCCGCTGGTTCGCGGGCAGGAAGCCCAGGGTGCCGGCGATCGTCTCGAACGGGGCGCTCTGGCCCTGACGGAAGAACGACACGTCGTACTGATTGGCCATCGCGGCCGCGCCGCCTGCGTTCGTCGCGTGCGATCGCGCGATCACCGTCCAGCCGTTCGCGGCCGTCATGGTCCATTCGAATCGGCCGCCGGCCCTCACCGCGTTAGCGACCCGCGCGGTCTGCGCCGTCACCGGGTTCATCACCACCAGCGCCGCGGTTTCAGGCCCGATGCCGGATGCCGCCCGCACCGTGGCGCGATACTGGCTCCCGGTGGCACTCTCCTTCACGACCTCGAAGTTGTCGTTCTCGACGAAGAACTTCGCCCCGGCCGCGAATGTGCCCGTGACGGCGACCTCCCCGGTCGCCCCGGGCAGGACCGACGCGGCGGAGACCAGACGCATCTCCGGCGTCGGGTACTTCTCCTTCAGCGCCGTGGCCGAGAGTCCAGATTTTTCACGCTCGGCCTGGCCCTGCTTGCGGAATTCCTCCTCGCGCTGCTGGTATCGCTGCGTCGCGGCGCGTGCCGCCGCTAACGCGAGCAGGATCAGGATCGACACCGTCACGGCACGCTTGCTCCGCATCGTCATGGCTTACGTCTCCTTGTTGGTACTGGCCAGAATCGTGAACAGGGTCCACTCCGCCGGACGGTGGAACGGGAAGTCCACGAGAGCGACCGCGAGCAGGGCGCCGAGCGCCGCGGCCACCTCGCCAGGGAACGGGCGCCGCGACAGGCGCCACAACGACGATCCGCAGAGAGCGAGAAAGGCGCCCAGCCCGAGCGGACCGTATTCGACGAGGAACTCGAGGTAGTCGTTGTGCGCGTGATCGACGGGCCCCTCGAAGCGGCGATCGATCGGATGGTCGCGCAGCCACGCCTGCTGCCACGCGGCGAACTTCGACTCGAACGCGCCCGGGCCGAAGCCGGTGACGGGCACCTCGGGCAGGTGTGCGACGGTCACCGCGGCGAAGTGCAGCCGGCCTGTGACGGTAGCGGCGAGCGAGCGGCCCGGCGAGAGCCATACCACGGCACACAGCAGCGGCACGGCCAGCAGCCACCATCGCTCGAATCGCTTCCGCGCGAGCGCGAAGGCGACGAGGGCCGCCGGCAGCGCCACGAGCAGCACGCGCGATCCGGTGCACAGGATGGCTGCGACCTGAAGGACGGCGATGCCCGCGCGAACGGCGCGGCGCGGCGCCAGAGCGCACAGCGGAAGCGTCGACGACAGCCACGCCGCGACGAAGTCCGGATTGCCGAGCGTCCCGTACATCCGCATGCGCGGGCTGCCGAATGCCTCCGGCATCCAGCCGATCCACCCGAACGGGTCGTGCCCGGACCTCTGCAACACGACGATCACCGACTCCACGACCGAGCCCGCGCACAGCGCGCGCGGCGCATCGACGCCCGCGACGACGAGCGGCAGCGGAAGCACGACGAGCAGGAATGCGGCCGGGGAGAGAAGCGGCGCCGTCACCGCGGAAAGGGATACCGCCGCGATCCAGGCGAGCCACGTCCAGGACGGCAACGCGAGCGCCTTTCTTGGTGCCGCCAGGTACAGCGCCCCGATCGCGAGATCGAGGGCGGCAATCGCCCACAGCTTGGGCGTCGAAAACGGTCGCGACGCCGCCGGCCAGCAGGCCAGCGGCAGCGCCGCGACCCCGGCGGCGATCGTCCAGCGCGCAGCGGACACGAATCCCGCCAGCGTTCTTTCAGTCGTCACGGCCGTCGCCGCACACGCGTGGCTGGTGGTGGCGCTGGCAATCGGAGTCGCCTGTGTATCGATGGCGTCCTGGATCGCCGCGACTGCTCCGTTCCTCGACCGCCTCGTTGGTCCCCACCATGGCGCGATGTGTGACAGGAGAGTAATTCTTCCCGTCGCCCGAGCGCAAGCGCCGCCGGCCGGCGGTCTCAGGGGCTAATCGAACCTGGCGCGCGCCAACTTGCGCAAGACTTCATCCGCCGCGCCAGGGTTTCAGGCGATCTTCGGCAGGGCCTTCACTCTGGGCCGCTGGCCCCTGGCTCGCAGGGCGTGCCACAGATCCCACTTCGCCTGGAGCGTCAGCCAGATCTGCGCGTCCCAGCGCGTGAGCGCCTCGAACAGGATCGCCGTGT
Organism: Acidobacteria bacterium RIFCSPLOWO2_12_FULL_66_21; assembly: GCA_001767455.1. Lineage (GTDB taxonomy): Bacteria > Acidobacteriota > Vicinamibacteria > Vicinamibacterales > 2-12-FULL-66-21 > 2-12-FULL-66-21. Next base: position 28,812 of record MELC01000020.1, on the reverse strand, counting down.
CGGCGCTCACGCCGCGACGTCCCCTGACGATGGCATTGAGACGCTGAAACGGGATGTGCATTCGACGCGCCGCTTCGACCTGGGACACGCCGAGCGGCTCGAGAAACTCCTCGAGCAACATCTCTCCAGGGTGCGTCGGCGGTCGGTTGGTCGGCAACATCGATATCCCTCAGTGATAGTCCGTGCAACGCACGTCGTACGCGTCGTCTCCTTCGAAGCGGAAGACAAACCGGTACTGGTCGTTCACGCGAATCGCATGGCAGCCCGCGAGGTCGCCAGACAAGGCATGCAGCCGATTCCCTGGCGGCACCTGCAGGTCGTCGAGCTGGGTGACGGCGTCGAGCTGATCCAGCTTCCTCCGAATGACCGGCCAGATCGCGCGCGGAACACGGCGGGCGGCCTTGCTGTTGACCCCGTTCCAGACGTCTCTGGTCGCGTCATCCGCGATCGTCCGGATCATCCATTAGCACTATAGCACACATACCGTGCTATGCCCGTCACAACGCACCCTTTGCGGGGAACGTCGCCGCGATGGACGGACCTGTAGCGCGCGGCGGGCGGGTGTGCTCTACCGGACAGCGCCGGGCTCAGCGCGCTCGGTACACTGGCCGGGTGGACAACCAGCGCGACGCCGGACTCGAGCGATTCAGGCCCATCCAAGCGATGCGCGTTCTCCTGATCGGGCACGATCCCTCGGATGGCCGGGAGATTCGGGAGGCGCTCGCCGACGGTCGGGACGGCTCGTTCATCGTCGAATGCGCGCCGCGGCTGGTCGATGGGCTCGAACGGCTGCGTGAGAACGGGATCGACGCGATCCTGCTCGATCTGTGCCTGCCGGACAGCCGGGGGATCGAGGCCTTCGAACAGGTCTGGCGGGCGGCCCCGCACGTCCCGATCCTCGTCATCAGCTCGCCGGACGACGAAGACGCCGCCACGCAAGCCGTCCAGCTCGGCGCGCAGGACTTTCTCCGGCGGGACCGCCTCGACAGCTACACGTTGCCGCGAGCCCTCAAGCGGATCGTCGAGCGACAAGCGGCGGAAGAGGAGTTGTACTTCGAACAGCAGCGCGCCGATGTCACGCTCAACTCGATCGGCGACGCCGTACTCAGCACCGATATCCAGAGCAACGTGACCTATCTCAATCCCGTGGCCGAACGCATGACGGGCTGGCCGCGTCAGGAGGCGCGGGGCCGGCCGCTCGCCGAGGTCTTCCAGATCATCGACGCCACGTCGCGCGAAACCGCGCGGAACCCGATCGCCCAGGCCATGGAGCTCGACACGACCGTCGGCCTGACCCCGAACTGCCTCCTCATCCCGCGCGATGGCCCCGAAACCGCGATCGAGGACTCCGCCTCCCCCATTCACGATCGGGGTCGGCCGTCGAGTTCCGGGATCCGCGCTTCCTGGACAACCTGCGCGCGGTCCTGAGCGACAGAGGGCTGGAGGCCCGCTATCTCGAGCTCGAGCTGACGGAAAGTTCCCTCATCCAGCATGGCGAATCCACCGCGCTCGCGCTCCAGACCTTGAAGGACCTGGGCGTCCAGGTGGCGATCGACGATTTCGGAACCGGGTACTCGAACCTGAGCTATCTGCGGCAGTTTCCGATCAACGTGCTGAAGGTCGATCAGGCGTTCGTCCACGAGATCAGCGCCGATCCAGCGGGCACCTCCATCGTCTGCGCCGTCATCAGCATGGGCAAGAGCCTCGGGCATCGCGTCATCGCGGAAGGCGTGGAAACGGGGGAGCAGCTCGCGTTTCTTCAAGCCCAGCGGTGCGGGGAGGGACAGGGCTACTTCTTCAGCCGGCCGTTGGCTGCCGACGAGTTCGTGAAGCTGCTGGACACCAGGTCTGGCGAGACGTGTCCGCCCGTCATCGGCGACACCGGGCGAGCCGCTGATGCGCTGAACGTGATGACTGACGACCATGGAGTCCCGGCGATCAGCGGTCGCGGACTCGGCCTTCGGCGCGATCAGGAGCGCCGCCGCGGGGAGCGCCGCGCGGCCACACGCGGCACTCGCGACAGACGCAAACGCGCGCGCCGGCGCGTGAACTTCCGCAGCCTCCTCTTCACCGCCATGCTCTTGTCGGTCCCGCATCAACTCAGGCACAGTCCGCTGACGTTCAGCCACGCACTACGCGCGCCCGAGTTGCCCGTGGCCCCGTCGATCGACACGGCCATCGCGACCCCGCTCTCGCAGGCGTACGATGGGTTGATTCACGAAGCGGCCGTGGTCTACGGTGTCAGCCCCACGCTGATTCGGTCCGTCATGCAGGCGGAGTCCGCCTTCGATCCCGCGGCGATCTCCCGCGCGGGCGCGATGGGATTGATGCAGCTGATGCCTGAGGTCGCCCGCGCGTTCGGGATCGCGGATCCCTTCGACCCGCGCGAGAACATGCCTGTGAGGCTCGTCCAGTCGGCGCCGTCATTCCATCCTGACCGTCGTCGTGCGCGACTGAGCTCCCTTGGTTCTCCCAGCCGATCGGAACCGATGCTCGCTGTTCCCTTGTGCACGTCGCTGGTCTCTCGCGCACGCCAGGAGCCCTGTCCAGAACGCGATGGCATGGGTGAGACATACCTGGCCGGCCAGGTTGGGAATTCGCGCGGTAGCCTGTTGGGCGCAGTAGTCGCAATGCATAGCCGCACGATAAGCGGTCGAGCCGGGTCCAGGCTGTACCGTTGTGAACATCGGCGGCCGTGAGTGCGGCGCGGCGGGTGTGCAAAATGAGACAGCGGCGCCGGCGGGGCGGTTCTAGCCTGTGGGAGCAGGAGGCTTGTGCATGCAGCACGACCTCTCGCGCGGCCGGACGCACTCGCCTGTCCGATTTGTGGCCGGCTGCTCAAACGGACGGCGGACCGCGGGTTTGCCATCTTCGAATGCGACCATTGCGGTCGGTTCTCTGACTTCGGCGATACGTCGTGGGCGCCCGCGCCGCGCCGGACGCACTTGACGTTCCAGGATGGACGAGATGGCGAAGCTGGTTCTTGGAATAGCGGCGGGGTTGGCGGTCGCGTTTCTGGCCGGGTGGCTCTGGGGCCGTTCGGGCCGATTGGACGCTGACCGCGTGCTCCAGACCTCCGAGCTGCGAGGCGAGCTGCTCGGTGCGCGCGCCGCGGTCCTCGATGCGCGCGTGGCGATCTACAGCGTCAACTTCGGCGAGGCGAGCCAACATCTGGAAGGCGCCCGCGGCCTGCTCGGCCGCGCGGACGACCGGCTCAAGAGTCTCGGCCTCGACGCCGCAGACAGGCAGGTGCAGACAGCCCTCGCGAGCATAGACGCCGCCCAGCGCATGGCCGGCAAGCTCGATCCGAACGCGAACGGACGCGCGGGCGAGGCAGCGAAAGTGATCGCAGAAGTGCTGGACACCGCGGCGAAGCGGTCGGCGTCCGCACCAGTAACACCGCAAGCGGGACACTCGACACGAGACCGAGCAACTCGACCTCATTCGTCAGCACGGTTTTCGAGCCCCACGGCCGTATGCGGCCACGGCATCGAAGCGACGAAGGCTGGAGGGGGACCTGGATTCGCCAGTCCGCCAGTCACTTTAGTGAGGTCGGCAACTGGTGTCGGCCGGGAACTTCAGGAAAGGATCTTCATCATATCACGTTGGTCCGGTCGGCGTGGCGCTAGGGACTGGTGAATCGCTGTTACGGCGTTTCGATGGGAGCCGTTCTCGCTCCTGGTGGGCGGCTTTGGTGACGCTGCTTCCGTTTCGTTCAACAGAGCGGCGCGAACGGCTGCGTCCCGTACATGCCGTGTAACCGAGTGTAACGGTCGTCCACTCGGAATCCTGGGCTCCGCGAAGCGATGCATCCGGCGCCCTCCGTGCGATGTGTTGCCGCACGCGACCGAATCGATCCGCCCGCACGCTCGCGCGCTGTGCTACTTGGCTGATTCGGTTCTGGTCGCCACGGATAGGGCATCGAAGTGCAGGCCGCTCGCGGACTCGCCTCGGCCGGCAGCGACGGCGCGAGTGCTCCACACGTACGTCTCCCCGTTGATCCAGCGTGCCAACTGGTAGGACCTGGTGATGCGAACACCACGACGGGGCACCTCTTCTTCGTTCACGAGGTTGGCGCCGGGCGTCCGGAGGAGAACACTGGATGGCGTTCGAGCGCTGACCCGCTGCAACTGCACGGCGCGCGGCCGGACGCCATTCACTCGGGCCATCTGGACGGGTACATATGGAAGCCAGCCGTCTGGCACCCGCGAGGCGAGCGTATACGTCCAGGCGTCCAGCGGGGGCGACGTTGCTGCAACGGCCTCGGCGTCCCCGCTCGCACGTTCTTGCAGGTGAAGCGCATACCCTGTCGGACTCTCCACCGTTTTTTCAAACGCCCACGCGACGTTGGCCATCTCGTCGCGCGTCAGAAAGACCTCCTCCATGATCCCGCCATCGACAGTGGGCGGGAGCGCGGGCGCGAGGAAGAAGCTGGGCAACTGATCGGCGACGCCTTCATTGAGCACGAACATGCGCCACGGCTTTCCGGTCGATGCCTGCGATGAGGCCGGATCGACTGGTATCAAATCCCCGAACGTGTTCGTGACCACGAGCTCTGTGATGTGGCAAAGGGCGCCAGGCGTCAACTGCAACGGAACGACGAAGTAGTCGTTCGCGTAACAAAAGGCGAATTCCAGAAGCAGCAGTCGCGCCAGATCTTCCGGCGCGACATCCGTGTTGCCCAGCGCAACGGTGCCGTCCTCGAATTCCCACCAACGCGGGGATGGCATGCCACGGAACGCGAGCGCGGTCGGCAAGAGGACACTCGACTGTGTGCGGACGTTTGCGGACGGTCGTCGTGACAAGGGGCCGGGCTGACCCGCATCGAACGAATACCAATCCAATCGGCCACCGCGATAATCTGGTGCCTCGAGGACGACGCGCGTGGCCTTCGACGTCGTGTCAGGGTTCGCCGCGGACACAGCAACGGCATAGCTCAGTCGCGCCGGCGACCACGCGCTTTCCGCATCCGCAGGCTGGGCGAGGACCGTCTGTCGCCAGCCGAGCCAACGTTCGGCGATGCCTCGGAAGAGATCGACGTCGCCCGTGAGGATGAATGCTGGCGGTGCTGTCTGTCCCTTGACCCACGGCCTCCATTCGGCCGCCATGAGAAACCCGTCCGGCAGACGACCGGCGGTCACCGCCTTGAAGGCCTGGTCCAGCGGATGGTCGGCATTTGCGTTGGCCGGAGCGACCGCGAGAGCGTACCGCCTGACGATCTCCGCGCGGTAGCGCGCGAACAACGGCGCGTCGAGCATGCGCAGGAATTGGAGGCCGTGCAGCGCGCCACGCCGCCACGCCGCCGCCGCTGTTTCAGGCAGCGCTTCCTGTTCGACGAGCATCTCCAACGGCTGGACTTCCGGGTCGTATGGACGCACTTCGGCTCCCACCGCCACGGCATCGAGCTGCGCATCGGCGACCGAAAGCCGCACATGCACAGGCGTCCCCACGTCCTCTCCCTGGAACTCGCCGAGCTGCCACTGTCGGCCGAGCAGCCAAAGCGGATCGTGCACGCGCGCCTCGAAGCTCTCCTCGAGAGACGTCGTGCGCGGCCGAGGTTCGAAGCGGAGCCAGTTCGTGAAGGATGTCATGTCACTCCGGCGTGGTTCCGTAGTTGGTCGCGATCGTATCGCCGCGCAGCGCATCGCCCGAGTTGCGGGCAAACAGCAGCGCCGGCAGGAAGTGTCCCAGCGTGGGACGGCGTTCTGAATCCACCATACGCAGCTTGGCCAAATCGAGCGTCTCGAGCAGCACCGCTTCCAGCGAGGCGACGTCCCACGATTTGCGCGGATTGGGCGGAATGGCGAGCAGGATGGCCTGCGGTGCCGTCGCTTGAGGCGCATCGCAATGGAAGGCGACGCCGGTGGTTTCGACCGGCGCAGGGACGACTTCCACCCACCGGTCGAGGTGCAGACCACAGACGGAATCGTCCGCGCCCTGACTCGCCACGTGCGTGACCCAGGAGGCACGTCCGGCGAATCGTGAGCCATTGCTGCTGCGCTGCGCTGCCCCTACCCACACGTCGTCGCTGGCGCTGGCCGGCGTGCTCTGCGCGACACGCAGATTGAGGGTGTCCTCCGCGCCCATCGCTTCTGCATACAGCATCACGTTCTCAAATGCCTGCAACGGGCGTCGCACCTGGGCGGCACGATGGAGCCAGGCCTCCACCTTTTCGCGCGACGCATCGCCCGCGTGGTCACGCGTGACGAACGCGCTCTCAATCGTGGCGGCGCCCGTGGCGAGCACCGGCAGCACGACGAAGCTGTCTCCGAACAGTGTCTTCAGGCGAGCGACGTAGTGCGACGCTTGTTCTGCCGCGGGAGCGTCGCTGGCCGGTTCGGCGGCGAGGAGCCGCTGAAGCTGTCGTTCCGTGGCGCGCACGCGCAACGCGACAGAGCGCAGTTGGTCACGCAACGCGCCTTTTTCTTTGCTGCCGGCGGCCGGAAATGCTCCGCCGACGCCGTAACCCGCGAACGTCGTCAGCAGGTCGGCCAGTTCGTCGGCCGCGAGATGCTCGAGGTCGGGGACGAGCCTGTCGACCGCAGCCTGGAAACCGCGCGTGGCGGTTTGCGCGCGGGTTCGCAGGTCCGCGAGATCGATGTTGTCGGGCGGCACGCCGAGCTCACGGAAGTCATCCGGTTGCAACGGTCTCGCGTCCGCCAGCAGGGCGCGTATCGCCCGCGTCAACTCGAGGAACTCCGGAACGCTCACGTCATCGGGGCCGAAGCGTGCCGTTCGGGAGAATTGAATCGCGCGCCTGGCCTCGGCCTCGAGAACGAAAGACCGCGCGCTCGCTTCGGCGCGCAGTACGCGCAACTCAAGGTCGCCCAGGCCCGCGGTGGCGCCGTCGGCCAGCCAGGCCAGCGCGTCCAGCGGTGCCACGTGCAAGTCGGACAGCCGCACGATCTGCCGCGGGTGTTGCAGGGCGCTCCCGTCAGCGTGTTGATACTCCACGTCGCACCGCACGCGCGCCGGGTCGGGAAGCACCTGCGCCAGCCAGTGGTCGAGTCGTGGTTCGGCCAGCGCGCGCGGGCTCATTCCCTTGGCCAGCTGCTTTTCCGTGAGCCACCGCCGCACGGCGCGCTGATCGACATGTTCGCCGACGCCGATCGTCAGCGCGACGGTGTGCGTCACCGCCTGGCCTGTGCGAGGTGTGCGCAGCACGTCGAACTCGGTCGGGCACGCCTCGCCTCGCCCCAAAGCGTCGAGGCTCGCACCGGCACGCAGGTAGTTTCCCTGCACGTGCTGGAACACCGATTCGGAGAGGAGCAGGTCGGCCACTGCATCGAGCGTGTCCTCGAGTCGCACGATCGTGGTGACCACCGCGTTGTACGCGATCTCGGACTGCCGCGAGCCGCCGGACTGAGAATAGAAGCTCGGAAAACCGCCGTCGGGCGGCGCTGCCAGTCCGAAGAGAGAGGTCCAGTCAACGGTGCTCGCGTCCCAGTGTCCGGATTCCTTACCTGCCTGGAATCGCTTGACAAGGGCGAGCCCGTCCACCACGTTGCGTGCGCCGAGCTGTTCGCCGGTCACCGCTGCATCCACTGCTGCCAGCGGCGTGAGCTTGCCTATGACGAGAGGATACTTCTGCCGAAAGACGTCGATGTATGCGTCCAGCTCCAGCGCCGGAAAGCCTTCGTGTATGCTGCGCTCGAAGTCGTATCCGAGCAGCGCGCCCATCGATTGCCCTTCGCTCACGCCGTTCAACAGGCGAAGCGCCGCGCGCACTCGACGCGACGAAAGATCGATCGACAGATGGCCTTCGGTACCGTCGCCCTGGTGCGTCCGATAGCCCGAGCGCAGGATCGCCGCGGTCACGGCGTGATTCAGCGACGGCGCGTGCACGTATCCATCGCTCATGCCGTCCGCGGCGCGCGGCTTGAGGTTCTCCACCCAACCGAAGCCGCCGACGTGAATGCCAGTGACGCCGGATGGTCCCCGGCTCTCCACCAGCCGGCGCCACCCGATCGCGGTAATCCACGCATCCAGGCGGTGCGATGCGAGGTCGAGCGCTTCCTTCGTCAACCGTTCGAGCGCATCGACCGGGCGGTCCGCCAGCGCCCGCAGCGCGTCCGCGCTGTGCTCGAGCAACCGCAAGTCGCGCGCGCCGCCGGCGGCGAGCTCACGATGGATCGTCGCGCCGGCAGGCTCGGTTTGCGTACCCGTCGGGTCGGACAGGATGCGCCAGGCCGTGCGCGTCTTCGATCGCGCCTCGAACAACATGTTCTCGACGATATCGGGCGGATCGACGATCTCCGGCTCGTGGTATCCCCGCATGGGATAGGACGACCCGAACTCACGCTGCCGGGCTGCGTCCGAGTACTCCTGCAGCACCGCGTGCCGCGCCACGCGAAAGAGCACACTCGGATCGACTCCGGGTGGCAGGTTCAAGTCGTGTATCTCTTCCGGCGACGCCGTGGCGAGCCAGGCGAGGTAGTTCAGTCCGCCGGCCAGCGGCGTCGCCAGTCGCGTCCCGGCCGGCCTCGGTCCGGCCTGCACCCACGGCTCGTCGACGTTGAGCTCCTGGGGAGTGAACCGGATCGACGTCCAGCGCGTGGATTCGTCTGGGTGTGTCTGCAGCAGCTCGTCCAGCCCGAGAGACGCGAGCACGTGCTCGAGATCCACTCGCGACGCGTCGAGAAAGCCGGGGGGAAACGCGGTGCGAGCGAGCCGGTAGAGACTCTCGAGGTACGCCGGGCCGGTCGCCGGGCGAACCGCGAGGGCGCCGCCGAGCGGGGTCAGGGCGAGCGACCCGAGCAGGTTTGCGTCGGGGTCTGCGACTCCGCCGCTGCCGGATGCCGCGGCGTAGTTGGGCAGCGCGGGCAGTGCCGCTCGCCACGCTGTCCGGAGCTTCGACATCAGATTGACGAGCGACACCTCGCCGCCCTGCACCGAGACGTCCGATCGGCGGCCCAGATCCCAGGCGGCGACCCCGATGTTCACCGCACCCGGCGGCAACGCATACGGCGGTCCCGTCGGATCCCAGTTCTTGTGCAGGTCCGTGCTCGAGAACTGACGCCTGCACCACGTCCGTGCCAGGCTGCTTGCGCCGTCGTCGGTGACGATCGTGAGGAGCGCGCTGACCGCTGCGCCGGCACCCGTGCGGTAGAACGCCAGATCCAGGCCACGACACTGGCTGAAAGTGATTGGCGGAAACTGGACCACGGTTGCCGAAGACCAGGTTGGGGTGGCTGCCCGCTGCACATCCGACGCAATGAGTATGCGCACTTCGACGCCGACGCCCGTATCCACCAACGCGGCCACGACGATTTCCGCGAGTCCGTCTCCGTCGATGTCGTCCGCTGCGACCGCGACATCGATTATCTTGCTGTTCCAGACGCCCGGCACGGACATCGCGCGCGTCCAGCCATCGAGCGGCACGCCGTCGCGATTCGCGTTGCGGCCGATGGCCAGCAGCAGCTCGTACGAGGTTGACGCGCCGGCGGCGACCAGTCGCAGCGCGATCAGGTCTCGCGACCGTGCATCGTGGATTGGCGCGACGTCCAGACTGGCCGCGACGACTCTATCGCCGGCACGGCCAGGTACCGGCTGCGGACTGCCGAAGCCTGCCGAGAACACGCCAGTAGGGGAGAGCGCCCGCACGGCGGCGACGGCGAGCGGACCCGCCCTCGACGCGACGAGAACGAACAGATCCGGCGCGCTGTGACTGGGAAAGCGCGTCAGCGCCCCCCCCAGCGCGACGGTGCCCGATCCGCCATAGGGAATCGGTTGCGGTGACGACCACCCGCCGGCAAGCGTACCGTCGGATTGCAGATCCCAACCGATGGCGCACAGGATCTCGCTCGCGCCGGCAGATGCGTACAACAGCAGGATCTCGGGCTCGGGCAGCGTCGGCTGCCACAGGTCGAGGCTCGTCACCGGCAGAACGCCGTACGGCTGGCGTCCAACGCGGAGCGACGGCAGCGGACCGCGGGCGCGAACGTACCGTGTGTAGAAGTCGCGCCACGGCTCGAGGTCGACGTTGCGATCCCGAAGCGCGCCGCCGAATCCCTCGCGCAGGTAATAGCCCCAGGTGGCCGGCCACAGCACGTGCTGCATCAGCGCCGCATCGTGCTGTTCCGTCAGCTGATTGTGCGCGACCGACTCGAAGACCGCGGCCGGCACGCCGAGCGCCTCCGCCAGCATCTCTTGATCGCGCGTGACGCCCGGAGCGGCCGCGCTTCCCTCGAGGAGTCTGCTGACAGCCGCGCGGTAGGTCTGCTCGTAGTCGCGATCGCGCGAGTCGAAGCCCGAGCGCGCGCTCTCGGTGTTGTTGGTGGGCGTGCCCTGTTCCACGAGATCGAGCGTCCAGGTGTATCGATGCGCCGTCAGGAGTTGGACGAGATCGTCAACCGATTCCGCTGGCGTGCGCGTCGCTCGCGTACCCACGACGATGAGGCGATCGAGGCCACCGCGCGCGTTTGGTGGCAACGCCACACGGACTCCCATTCCCGCGCGCTCGGCTGCGGCGAAGTCCACCATCCACAGCATGCCGGCGTCGACGTGGCCGATCTGTCCGGGCGCCGCGCCAGGATCGGGCCCGGCATGCAGCGGCGCCTCGATCACGCTGCCCCACTGCTCGATCACCCGATCGTTTCCGACGTAGCCGAGCACCAGCCAACGGTCGGGAAGACAACGGGCCTGGGCGGCGCGCGTCCACATGCCCGTGCGCAGGTTGTCGCTCGGGGGGAAGCTCGGCACGGCGGTGGGATCGTCGCCCCAGCGCTCGAGATTGGTGGGGCGTACCGCCGACACGATCCAGGATGCGCGCACGGGCCCGAACTTTCCCGCCAGCACCTGCCAGAGCGCGAGGCGCGCGCGATCGAGGTCCTGACTCTTCCCCGGTCCCGATGACCAGGCCCGATTCCAGAAATCACGTCCCCAGGCGTCCTCCTGCGCCGTGAGCTCGGACTCGTGCGTGTCCATGTGCACGTCGTCCGGGTACACGCGCACGAGCAGCTCGGAGTTGTGCTGTTGGAAACGGGTCTCGAGCCTGACCGGCAGAAGCGCAAGCGGGACGCCGGGCACGAGTTGGTCGAGCAGCCCGGCAAGGTGTGCGGCGTGGGCGCCGACAAGAATGGCGAGGCTGGACTGCGCGGCCCGGAGCTCGGCGCTCGCCTTGTCGATGCGCGACCGCAGTGCTTGCCTCTCCGCTTCGAGACGCAGTCGGTTATCGCGTCGAGCGTCGAAGGTAGCCTGCAGCTCAGTCAGGCTTGCGAACTCGCGCGAGAGGCTCGCGCGCTCAGCCTCGATCCCGGCGAGTCGGCGGTCGAAATCGTCAACGCCGGCTTGCAGCGAGGCGCGTCCGGCGCGGAGGGCAGCCAACTGGCGGGCGAAACGAAGGCGCGTGCGATCATCGAGCGCTTCGATCTCGGCGATCCGGCGATCCTGCTCTTTGATCTTGCCTGCGCCGGTCGCGCGGGCCTCGCCGATCGACTTCGCATCCGTGCCGGCCGCGTCGAACCGCGCACGGGCGGCCGAGGCGCGGTCGAGTGCGCCCTGGGCCGCGTTCTCCTCGGCAACAGCAGCGGACAGGCGGAGTGTGAGCACTTCGCTCTCCACGGTCCACGCGGCAATCCGCTGCGCAAGCGTGCGCACCTGCTGCTCGAGCGCGTGGATTTGCCGCTGCTCTTCGAGCAGCTCGTACAGCGTCATTGGGCACCCGCCATGATGAGATCGCTCGCGTGCAGCGCCACGCGCACCGGACGCTGCAACAGGATGTACGCCATCTGCGCCGCATCTGACGTCATCCCGAACGCGGCTTTGTTTGCGGTGGTGGGCGCCGCGGGCGCCGTCGGGCCGGCGAGATCGAGGTGGTGGTTGGTGACGGTGACATTGGGCCAGGCGAGGTCGCGCCAGGTATTCTCGAGAAGGTCGGGCGCCGTCTCGTTCAAGCCAAACCGCAGCTCGCCGATCGGTTCCTGTAGCACCAGGAAGTAGCCCGGGTCGTTCGCGTTGGGGTCCTCCGAGCCGATCAACGCAATGGCCTCGAGGGCCGGAAAGCCCAGAAAGGTGACGTCCGGAGGCAGCGTCCCGCGGAAGGTGGGTTGTACGGTCTGCGTGCCGAGAGTGCGCCGCGCCGTCGCGCCCGTGCCGGTCCACTTTGCCTGTTGCATGAAGATGAGGACACGCGGATACCGGCGCGCGAGATCGCCACGCAGCACGAGCACCGCCGGGTTCGCAGTGGTCTGCGCTGGAACATTCTCGCCGAGAGGAAGGCCGGTCCACTCGCTGATCTCGCCGATGTCGGCGGCGGGTTGCGCGGCCGCCGTCGTATCCCAAAAGTGATGGAAGTACGTGCCGCGTTGGTCCGTCGGGAATTCCCGCCACAGCAGCTCGCTCGCCAACTCATGATTGAGGCCCACCATGAAGGCTTCGATGAATCGGCGATTCGACTGGAGCAGACCGATGGAATTGCGGGGCACACCCTGGATGCCCGGCAGCAAGTATTCCGGCGAGAGTTCGACTAGCGGCTTGTACATCGGCAAATCGAAGCGCGGCGCGGCCATCACCGGCTCCAGCTCGTCGCCGTCGCTGCGGGTGTGAAACTCGAACGTCCGGCCGCCCATCCCGATGCGCGCTTTCACGTGCGCTGAGATCGTGTGCCGGGGGTCGAGTCGTCTGAGCAGCACTGCCGCGATGTGCTCGAGATCCAGCTTCGGCTTGCGCGACGGCCGTCTGGACGCGCAGGCCGGCATTCCCGCTTGCGCGTCGATGAGCGCCAGGTCAATCAGGAATTGGCGCTGAAGTCGAAGCGATTCCTGCTGCGTAGGGGCAGGGAACAGACTCGCGGCAATCCATTGGCGAAACGCCTCAAATCGCGCCCGCACGTCCGCGGCCGCGGCGACGCCGAGGCTGGCGCGCCCGAGCGCCGAGAACAGCGCCGCCTGCAGCAGAATCAGCTCGCGGATCGCTTCGAGCGCGTCACGCCAATCGACATGCGGGCCCTGCGCCGCACGCTGCAGCCTCGTTGCACTGCCTGCGAACCGTTTGACGACCTCCACCAGGCCGGGGTACGGGGCCACGGCCGCGATCGTCGACGGCAACGACTCGAGCAGCGGCGCGAGCTTCGCGTTCACCCCTTCAAATGGACCGAAGGCGAGTGCGCGCTCGTTTCCGAGACGCGACGTGTTCAACTGGCACACGCGCAGCAGTCCGCTGCGGCCGCGCGTCACGTCGTCGATGGTGAACGTTCCAGGCGGCTGGCGTCTCCCGCGGTCGGGCGAGATCGCGCCCTCGTTCCAGCGCTCGATCAGCGCGGCGGACCATGCGCCGGCGCGGCCGAACCGACGCGCCAGGGGACCGCGTGCCCGCGTCGCGCGGCGGAACTGTGCGCTCAGCACGCTGCCGGACACGTCATACCGGCTCAGGTGAGCCGCCAGCGTTTCCTTCGGCATCTTGCCGAGCACCGCGGACTTCGACCAGCGGTCGGCCACCCGCGACGCCACAGGGGCTGCAAGCTGAAGCAGCGTCGCCGGTGCCATCGACTCGAACCGGCTTTTGAACAGCGCCACGCTTCCCGATCGCGACAGTTGACCCTGACGCAGCAGTTGGTTGGCACGCTCGATCTCGCCGACCTGCTGCCACGCGGCCGCCATCAACGACTCCTGTTGCTCCTCCACGATCCTCGCACCCAGCCCTGCGGCGGCGCGCAACCCGAGATCCAGGTTGAGCGTGGCGACCCACGCCTTCGTGTCGGTCGGTTTCGGCACAGTGGACCTGCCCGCGTGCCATCGGCCGTACAGAGGAGGCGGCAGCGGCAATTCAGGATCGCCGCCGCCCGCGGTTCCGGGCACCGCGGTGTTGAGCGCGGCGTTCAATCGGGCGGTGAAGGCTGCTGGTGCCGACGCGGTCGGCGCGACCGCTGCCACCGGCTGCAACGCACCTTCGAAGAACACCGGCGGCGCGTCCGCCGGCACGGCTGGCCAGGAGGGCGATACGACGTTCATCGGCACCCGGCCGAGGCCCGCCATTTCGTCGGCGTGTGGCTCGCTTGGTCGCTGCAGGTCCCAGACGAGCGACTCGAAGTCGCCGCCGGCACCCGTGCCGAACTCCCACGAGTGATAGACCGGCACGTCGAAATGGCTGTCGGCAGCCGTCCACGCGAAGCGTGTGCTCTTCTGCCCCTCGAGGTCAGAGACCGCGAGCGGAATGCCGAGCCCCGCCTTCCGGCCGACTTCGAACGCGGGAACGACGCACGCTACGTAGATCTTGCGGCTGTCGAGGCGGCGCGGACAGATCACCCGCGACAGGCATGACTCGGGCGCGGACTCGAGCTTCCTGCGCGCATCGGCCTGGTCGATCGCCCCCGAGACCTGCACGTGCGCCCAGGCCCAACTCTGCGACAGGTTCGGCAGATCTGCGCCCGACGCGATCGTGACGAACGGGAGCGGGCGGGTCGGGTCGGACTTGATCAGGTCGTCGGAGAGTTTTTCCAGCACGATCAGCGCGATCCACGGCTCCAATCGATTGCTGTCATGCGTCCATGGCGTGAACATCCATGGAAGGTCCGCCGCTTTGAACTCGATCGACGCGAGATAGTTCGGCTCGAAGTCGAAGCTGTTGGACGGTGGATCGGTCTTGAGGACCTGCCGCAGGTCGATGCCCACCACGTCGCCCGGTCCGAGCAGATGCGCCGACGTCGCGACGGCGCCCGCGGAGTCGGCGGTCAGCGAGACGTCGAGGGTAATGGGTGGGTTGGCGCGGGTGGCCTGGCTTCTCGTCGGCGCGATTGCGCGCGCGAATCCACGCCGGGCCCAGGGCAGAAACACGAGATCAGTCATTCGCGCGCTCCTCGTGCTGGCCGACGACCTTCAGATTCGACGCTCCGTCACGTGCCGCCAGGGCATCGGTGTACGTGACCGGCGCGGCACTCACGGCTGGCGCGATGACGCCGGTCCTCACGTCAATCAGGACATATGCCGTATCCGCGACGGTCATCCTGCGTCGGGTGCCGACATAGCGTGCGCTGCCCGGCTCGGCCAGCCGCGCCTGTCGGCTCACCGAGCCGGCAAGCCAGCTGCCCGCCAGCGCAGGCGTCACCGTCGTCATCGCGCTCGCACGCGTGCGGTCCTTGACGTCGATTTCTATCGTGTCGTATTCCCACGCCGCCGCGATCGCAGGGCCGGTATCGAAGGCGTCACCGGTGTCGAAGTGCTGCCACGTCAGCTCGACGCCGGCATCGCGCACCTCGAACGACGGTCGCGAGATCTTCTCTTCGTCCGACATCGAGAAGTACTGTCCGGGAGCGAAGCGTTCCTTCACGAAGCTCGAAGGCTTCTGCACGACCTTGGACGTGCCCCGCAGCGCGATCTTCTCGATGACGAATGGCCCGGTGAAATCAGGTGCGGTGTTGCCGAACCGCTCGATCGCGGTGTTCAGCGGGACCACGGTCTGCCGCGACTTCACGCCGCCGAAGGGATGCAGCAGCGCGACGCCAGCGGGATCCCGCTCCCGCAGCGTCACGGGTACGCCCTGCTGCGCCGGCAGCACGACGCTCCAGTTGCGCGCGTCGGCAAGAGCCGTGCGCAGCAGCGCCAGCGGCTGGCTGACAGGCAGCGGTTCTGGCGCCTGCGCCTCTCCGATCGTCGCCTGGAAGGCGATCTCATGCCTGCCGAGGAAGTTGACCGAAGCGGTGCCAAGGGCGTGGAACGGTCCGGGCCCATCCAGCGTGAGGTGCAGGTCGGCCGAAATGATGGACTTGCCGTTGCGCTGGATGTCAGCGCCGCCATAGAGCTCGGCGATGAAATGGAACGGATCGAACTGGAAGAGCAAGTCGAACCCGAGATACGCGCTGGCGGTCAGCTTGCCGACAATAACGATGTCGGTGGATGCAAAGATGTCGACCTTGGCACCCATCTGGAACGAATTCGATGTGACCGCGATGTACGTCTCGAGACGGAGCCGTGGGTTCTCTCCGGCTGCCAACGACAGCGCGAGCCGCCCGAGTGGAGGGAAATTCGCCGGCGCCGGGAAGCGCGGGTTGAATCCACCAATCGAGAGGATGAACTCGGGACTCTCGCCCCAGTTCAAACGCATCGCCATGTCGCCGGTGAGCGTGAACACCAGGATGCGCGAGTCGTACACCGTCGCAACGATCGAGACATCGCACCGAGCGACGTCGAGCGTGCCCAGGATGTCCATGTGGATGACAACGAGCGGCGCCTTCGGGTTGGGCAACTCCAGCGAGAGGATGCCCAACAGCGCGATCTGCACCGGCATCGGGATCTCGATCATGATCCCGATCTCCATCGTGAGCAGGGAGGGCGAGCCCCATCCGATCTTGACCATCGGACCGAGCACGAATCGGTTCAGCGCCGGCGGGAAGATGGTCTTGAGATCGCTGATGATCTGCGTCGCGCGTCCAACCGGATCCTGCGGGAAGAGAATCGAGTTCAGCGTCCGGCTCTTGACGCCGGCGCGCAACGGCTCGAGCATCATCTTGCGATTGATGCCGATCAGCCCACCGACGCCATTCAACGTGAAGCCGAACGCCAGCGTGATCGGCGAGAACTCGGCCGACACGATGAGCAGGAGCGAGAAGCCCTTCTGCCCCGGGGGGAGCTCGGGCAGCCGGGTCGTCAGCAGTCCGATCAGCTTGATATCGATCAAGTCCTTGATCTTGACCTGCGCGACGCCCGCGTACGATTCCTGATCGAAATCGAAATAGAGATACCCGCCACCTGTCACCGCCTCGGCCTCGATCTTGAGCCCGACTCCGTTCGGCGGCTTGAAGCCCAGTGAAAAATCAGCATTCCCGAGATTGCCGGCGACGAACTTCAGATTGCCGCTGATGCCCACTTTCTCAATCGTCGACTGCACCGGTCCCAGGGCAATTCCGCCGGTTGCGGAGGCCGTGAGCCGCAGCCCGCCCTGCATCGAGCCGAGGCCAATCGTGATGACGTCGAGCTTGAAGGGTCCCAATGTCTCGTGCACCGGAATGGCAATCTCCAGCATCCCGGAGCCCTCGAACCGCAGACCCTGAACCTGCGACCAGTGCACCTTGAGATCGAAGCGCGATTCAATTCCTCCCGCCGGCAGGATTTTGCTGAGAAACCCGTCCGCGCCGCCGAGCGCGATGACGATGTGCCCGCCGACCACGGCCGCCACGATGTACGGATCGGGGCTTTTTCCGATCGCCAGCCCGCATCCAACCTCGAAGAAGATGTCGGTCGCCTCCATGCGGGTCCCTCCGGAGGCGGAGAGAATCTGCGAAGGCTTGCCGTCCGCGCGTGCGCGATGCAGGCCGATTCCCAGACGTCCGGACGCGCCTGCGCCTGGCATTCCCCCGCTGAGAAACCCGGTGCGCAGCTCGGCACCCGTCGGACGGAGAGCGACGCCGACACCCGCGCCGAGATCGAGGCTGGCATCGAGACGCAGCGCCAGATTGGTGGAGAGGGGGATGCTGACGTCTGCGGCACCGGAGACGAGCGCGGCCAGCTCGAGCCCGGCATCCGAGCCGTTGACTGACGTTGGCCGCAGCCGGTGCAGAGAGAGGGCGACATCGACGGCCAAGGGGCCGCCGTGAATCGTCATCGGCAAGAGCAACTGTGAACTGGGATCGCTGACGGCACCCGGCATCGGCTGGCCGGTCAGCGCCTCCTCAACCGCCTGAGGCATGTCGCGGACCAGTGGCCGCATCCCGAGCGACTGAACGAGCAGCCCGATGTTCGTGAGCAGCGCTTCGGCGTCGAACGACGCCGTGCTCCAGCCGTATTCGTCGACGAAAAGCTTGCCGGGATTCGAAAACAAATCCTGGAGGCGCTCGTACCTGACGACCGTTCGACGATGCGCGAGTTGGTAGATGGAGGGCCCAGCCGGGTACGGGTCGTACCCGAAGAGGCCGAGGGTGCGAAAGACGAAGGCGGCAGTGGGACTGACTTGTCCAACGGCGCCGACCACGAGCAGATCGAGCAGCCGTCGCGGCAGCTCGTTGGTGATGTCGGTCTTCGTGACGTAGTCGCCCGCCGCCGCCAGGGTCGTCGGCAAGTCGTTTGCGAACTGCGTGATGGCCTCGAGCAGCTCGGCGACAGCCAGGACCAGATCGGCGGCGCGCCCGCCCATGATCGAGCTGTCTTTCTGCTCTTCCGGCGTCGAGCGCAGCAGGATTTCGAGCTTGTCGATGACGGGAGTGGGGTTGAGCGCGAGTACCGTTCCGAGATTGACGCCAGGTGGTGGCGCGAACCCCATGCTTGCGAGCGCACTTTCGACCGTGTCGGGCTGCCCGGCCATCTCTCCGAGCGGGACCAGCGCGAGCGCAACCGTCTCGGCGAGCTTGTCGAGGGACGTGGTCATTCGTCATCCACCCACGTCTTCGTGTCCCACGAAAAGCGTCGATAGTGCTTTAACAGAGCAAGCTTGGAAACGTCGATGCTGAAAGCCTCGAGATACGACTGCGGGTCTTGAAGTTCTACGTGCCAATCCAGTCGCGCCTCGAAGGCCGGCCAATCGGTGTCCATATCCAGCCTTGTGGGATACGGCAGCACGCGAGTCACCCCCACCGTGGGGACGGCGGCTTTCAACTTGTTGACCTTCTCGGTAGCTCGAATCCGCCACAGCTTGAGCCAGCCGGTGTCGGGTTTCGTCGCGAGAAGCGGGTGCTGCGGGTTGGGAGTCGCATCCGTCGCCGACGTGGCCAGCCCCAGGTGCTCGGCCCAGAGGCGGCGGCGCAACTCGGCGGGAAGGGTGCTCGAAGGCTGGCCGTCGACTCCGTTGTAGACGACGAGGTTCGTCTCGCTCTCGCGGTTTTCGGTGAGGGTGCCCTCCTGCCGAAGCCCGAACTCTCCCCCGACGAACCAGTAGCTGTCCCGGACGGAATTCTGGCTGAACGCGAGCGAGTCGCCGTCGAGATTGGCCGAACCGACGGTGGCCCACAAGTCGTCGACGATAGCCACTTTCGAGTGCACATAGTTTCTGCAGATCCGCGTCTTGCCGCCGGTGGTCAGGGGGGGTTCGTGGCTCCAAAGCGTGAAGAAGCCCACCCGTCCGAATTCCTCTTCGGTGAGCTCTGAACGAACCCGCAAGATGGTGGCCGGCTGCCACTTCTTGTATCCGGGAATGTCGACCGCGTTATTCGTAAGAAAGATGACGTTGAGATCTGGTTTCGTTTTGACCGCCAGGATGAGTGCATCGGCGATCTCTTCACAGGTGAAGTACTGGTTCTCGAGATAGATGAAGTCCGAGGCCTTGCCGATCGCGCGCAGATAGGAATCGAGGATGGTTGTTTCGCCGCGAGGGAAGGCTGGGAAGCGCCCGTTGCCAGCCAACGTCCGGGTGATCTGCACCGTGCCGTTCGAAGCCACGGGCGAAGGCGGCGCGATCGGCGGCAGGTCCGGCTCGCCGGACGCCTTCGCGGCGTTCCAGTGCAATGCGAAGGTCTCGTTGAGCGGCCCGAGAACTGCTCCAGTCACGAACAGGCTGACGTCGTGTGTCGGCTGCTTGATGCCATGGGATTGACACGGCACGTTGCAGAAATCGCCGTGCCTGGGGTTGTCGATCGCGTGGCGCGAATCGTCGTAGTAGTCCTGCACGAATGGCGAGCCAAAGATGAATGCCTTGGAGTTGTCGATCACCACGAATTTCGTGTGTATCGGGATGTAGGCCGGAGTCTTCAGCCGGCGAACCTGTACGGCTGGCGCGTTCTGGGCGAACCAGGCTTCAACCTGCTTCGCTGTGTGAACGGGGTACGGAAGCGAGCGCACGATGCGACCTTCCGCCTCGACCTTCGGCCTGCTATAAATCAGATCGTTGCAGACCAGTCGGACCACCACGTTTCTTTGGGCGGCAGCCTTTAATGCCTCTTCCAGTCGCCCGCCGGTGGCGGGCACGTTCGTGGCATCGAACCTGAAGACACACTTGCCGATGTCGAGGTAGAAGAGCATCCAATGAATCGACGTTGCCGCAGCATCGACCGCCGTGATGACCTCGTCCCAGCATTCCTGGTTGTCGATCCGGAAGTCGACGTTCGAACCGGTAATTGCAGTTGGGAACGCACCGTCGGCAACCAGCCATCCGGTCGCCGCGGCCGCGGTCACCGCGGCCGCGTTCACTCTGATGGGCGCTGCGAGCGTCACGAGAGGACTCGTGGCTCCCGGCACGACCGGCGCGCTGCCGAGGAGACGCTTGTTGTGGCTGAAAACACGAACCTGAAGGGTGTACTTGCCGGCCGTGTAGGAGATGACAAAAGAGCCGTCTGCCGCGGATCGGACGAACCCGGCAAACGGGGCGGCGAGTGGTGCCCCCGAATCACGAAGCAGTCGATCTCCAAAGAGCCCGTCAGTGTCAAAGGCGCCCACGAAGGCTCCGCTGAGCGGAGCTCCCGCATCGTCGGTGATGATGCCCGCAACGCCAGAATTTGCCATGACTGCTCCCGTAGAGCCAGAAGCGTGCTCGCCGCCGCCGTTTCAACGACCGAGCCGAAGGCAATAGAGAGGGCGCGTGACTAACTGACTGAAGCGAATGTTCGCCGTGCGGCGTCGACAAAGACATGCGGTCCGAACGGCATGCTATCGAGCAGTCCTTTCGTGACCCCGATATAAGAGCAGGTCCGCTGCGCAGTTTGTGTCGCGCACCGCCCGCTCTGCCACCATCACATGATCATTTGGTGCCAGCGCCGTCGGTCGTCTGGCCTGGTCCACTTTTTAGGGAACGCAGTATCCCAGAGAGGCCACGGCACTTCTGTTCAATTTTGAACACCCGCCAATTGTCGCGGGCCCCTGCGTGCGCGCGGTGTATGCCCGTCGGCAGTACACCAGCCCTGATCTGCTGCGGTGCTCATGACACGCCGCAGGGGCTGAAGCCGGACCAGCCGCGAAATCGCCGAGACACCGTGCGACAGCGTCCGGACCATTGAACATCACCGCGCCGGG
Source organism: Acidobacteria bacterium RIFCSPLOWO2_12_FULL_66_21 (assembly GCA_001767455.1). Lineage (GTDB taxonomy): Bacteria > Acidobacteriota > Vicinamibacteria > Vicinamibacterales > 2-12-FULL-66-21 > 2-12-FULL-66-21. The sequence continues at coordinate 7,945 of MELC01000020.1, read as the reverse complement.
ATCAGCGGCAAGCTCAGCCTCGACGGCAGCAAAGCGCTCGTCAAGTTCGCGATCGCCAACCGGTCCTCACTGATCTGATGGTGTGTGCCCATGCGCGCGAGGCGCTGCGCGACGATGCCTATCGTGGTGTGATCGCAATCACGCGGAGAGGACTGCCGCTGCCGTTCACGATCTTGAGCGGCGCTGCAATCACGACCGCACCGGTCGGTGGCAGCTCGTCGAGGTTGCACAGGCTCGCCAGCCCGAATTTGCCGGCACCGTGCATCGTCGCGTGATTCGGAAACGGCGGATTGAACGTGCCCGCCTGGCCCGCGTCGGTGCCGATCGTCTCGACGCCGACGCCCAGCACGTCCCGGTCCTCGGCGAGCACCTTCGACGTGCGCGCATCGAATCCCGGGCTGTGCGGACCGTCGTCGCGCGCATTGACGAACGACGCGGCGTCGGCCCGCCGGCTCCATCCCGTCCGCAGCAGGACCCAGGCCCCGCACGGAATCCGTCCGTGGCCGGCTTCCCACTCTTCGAGCCGCTCGGGTGTCAGCAGAAAGTCGGGATCGCGCGACACGTCGTCGGTGACGTCGATCACGCACGCCGGCCCGATGAACCGCGACGCCGGAATCGTGTCGCAGGTGTTGTTCGGAAGATCCTTCCCGGTGATCCAGTGAACGGGCGCATCGAAGTGCGTGCCGGTGTGCTCGCCCATCCGGATCGTGTTCCAGTACCACGCCGGGCCGTTGGCGTCGTACTTCGAGATGACGTCGATCGTCACGCCGGGCGACGGCGCGAACATCGGCGGCAGGCCGATCACCGGTGTCGACGGCCCGAGCGGCTGCGTCAAGTCGACCACCTTCAGCGTGCCGCGATTCAGTTCATCGATCAGTTGCGTCAACACGCTGCTCATGGTTTCCTTCCCGCGATCCACCGCTTGAATCGAAACGCGTTTTCCGGGAGCTGCAGATCCATGCCGTAGTGATTCGGGCCCACGGCTGCGACCTTCGCCACGATCACGCTGAGATCGTCTCGCGCGAACGCCTCGATCGCCGCCTCGCCGAAGGCCACCACGGAATCGACCGCGGCGACGTGCTCGACGCCGGCGCCCCTCGCGATGGCCGCGAGATCGGTGATGCCCGACGTGGTGTGCGAGTCGAATCCTCCCGTCGACAGCAGGCTGCCGTTGTCGAAAATGACGTGCACGAGGTTCCGGGGCCTGTACCGCGCGAGCGTCGCGAGAGTGCCGAGGTTCATCAAGACCGAGCCGTCGCCGTCGAGGACGACAATCTTCTCGTGCGGCAGATGCAGCGCAAGCCCCAGGCCGATCGAAGACGCCAGCCCCATCGCGTGCTGCAGGTAGAAGAAGTTCTCCTTGTGCCCGCGATCGTAGAGCTCCTGCGCGCACGCGCCCATGATCGTGACGACAAGTTTGTCGCCCAGCTCCGGGTACAGCATCCCGATGCACTCCGCGCGCTTCATTTGTACACCGAGGGGCTTCGCCCCTCGGACTCCCCTGCACGCGCCCTCGTTCGCCGCTTCGCCGGCTCGCTCCGGCCGCGTGGCTCACTCGCTGCGCTCGTTCGCTTCGTCATGACGCGCTTCGCCCCTCGGACTCCCCTGCACGCGCCTCGCTCGCCGCTTCGTCGGCTCGCTCCGGCCGCGTGGCTCACTCGCTGCGTTCGTTCGCTTCGTCATAACGCTTCTTCCATCAGGTCGCGCGTGAGGAGCAGCGCGATCGGCGAGAGGGCGCTTTGCGAGAGCGTGTAGGCCTCGCGAATCTGCCGCCCGACGGCGTTCGGGCTGCGTGCGTACTCGAATGGGATGTTCAACGCCCGCAGCACGCCTTCGGTGACGATGCCACCGCGCGTGTGCCACGGATAGGGCTCGCCCCAGTGGCCGCGGAGCGCGATCAGCATGCACAAGGGGATTCCGTACAGCAGGGCGAGCGAGACAATGCCGTTCATCGCCGCGAGGAACCCGTGGTTCTGCATGAGCAGGATATGCCGCTCGCCGGCGAAGTACGCACCCGCCGCGATGCCAATCGCCTCTTCCTCCTTCGCGACCTGGATCAGCCTCATGTCGGGATCTCTGTCGGCGTGCTGCAGCAGCAGCCCCAACCATGTCTCGGGCAACGCCGACAGCGACGTGATCCCGGCGTCTTTGATGCCCTGGTAGACGATCTTCGAGTTCTCGTAGGAGACGGACATGAACGGGCGCCAATTCTAACGCGCCACGGTGCGTTGACGGTGGGATTTCCTCAGCAGCAGGTATGCGGCGTTGAGGATGAGGAGGTATACCACCCCGCTCACGAAGGCAAAGGGCGAGTCCCACCACGTCTTCACGATTGCCAGAAGGACGAGGACGAAGCCGATCGCCGATCCCGCCGCACCGAGCGGCGACCGCATTGGCAGCGCGGCCAGCTCGCGTGCGCTCGCCGCCCGGCGAAACCGCACGTGAGACGCGAGCGAGACGAGCCACGACAGCAGCAGGCCGAACAGCGCGGCGTTGAGGATCGAGACGAAGGCTTCCTGCGGCGCCCACCGCTCGAGCGCGAGAGCCAGGACGATCGGGAACGAGGAGACGATCACGGCGCGAGTCGGCGATCCAGCGCGATTGAGCCTGCCGAGCGCCGCGGGCGCCCATCCGTTGCGCGCCAGCGAGAAAAGCGTCCGCGACGCGGAGTAGAGCGCGGCGTTCGCACCCGAGAGGGCGGCGGTCAGCACGACGAAGTTCATGACGTGACTGGCGCCGGGAATCCGCACCGTCCGGAATACGGTGACGAACGGCGACTCGCTCACGCCCGCATGGTTCCACGGCATCACGCCGGTGAGCACGACGATCGCGCCGAGGTACACCATCGTGAGCGTGGCGAACGTCAGCCGCACCGCGCTCGCGACCTCCTGTGTGGATCGTGACTCGCCGCTCGTGACCGCGACGAACTCGACACCCGCGAAGGTGTAGAGCGCAAAGGGCAACGCCAGCAGCGTCGCCAGCCCTCCGTTCGGAAAGAGACCGCCGTGCGCGGTGTACTGCGGACTCGTCCCGCCGCCGAGCAGCAGCCCGGCGCCGACCATGATGAACGCGACGATGACGGCGACCTTGATCATCGCGAACCAGTACTCGAAGCGGCCGAAGGCGCGAACGCTGAGTACGTTGACGCCGAGCAGCAGGAGCGACGCCAGCGCGACCCACGCCAGGGCCGGGACCGCCGGAAACCAGAACGCCATGTAGGTGGCGGAGGCGACCATCTCGGCGCCGATCGAGATGGCGATCGCGGCCCAGTAGCCGGCGCCGGAGAGAAACCCGGCCCACTCGTTCAGATAGAGTTCGCCGTAGAGCCGGAACGCTCCGGCGGCCGGATGGCGGCTCGCGAGCTCGCCGAGGGCGAGCGTGACCGTCCACGTGATGAACGCCGCGAGCCCGAAGGTGAGAATGACCGCAGGTCCGGCCGCTTCAATCGCCGCGGCCGATCCGAGCAGAAGGCCCGTGCCGATCGATCCGCCGACGGCGACCATGGCCATCTGGCCGGCGGTGAGCTGACGCCGCAGTCCGTGCTCGCGCGGCGCGGGTTCGGAGGTTTGCACGACCGACATGGTATGCCACCTGTTGCGTTGAGAACGGCCTGCGGTAAACTTTCCAGCTACGAGTTCCAACTTCCTGCGCCGCCGGTTCGCGGTCATGCGTACGGCTGGAGTCCTCGTGCTCGCCGCTGCATCGCTCGTGTCGGCGCAAAGACCCGCTCCACCGATTCCCAAAGGCGCCAACGTCCTCTTCGGCCGCGTCGTCGACATGGGCACCGGCCAGCCTGTCGGCGGGGCCGTCGTGACGCTCGTCGGCTACTTCGACGCGTCAGGCCGTCCGGCCGACCGCCTGCCGGACTCAGCCGCCGGCCCGCTCGCGTCCGCGCCGCGATTCGTCATGACGACCGCCGACGGCTACTTCATCTTCAGAGGCCTTCCCGCCGGACGCTACTCCCTGGCGGCTGATGCGTTCAGCTATGTGAACGAGACCTACCCGCTGCATCTCGTCGAGCTCGCCGACCGCGATACGCCGATCGAAGTCGCGCTTCGTCTCTGGAAAACGGGATCGATTTCCGGGAACGTGATCGACGAGCAGGGAGAACCGGTGGTCGGCGTGATGGTCACGGCGTTTCGCTGCATCGCTGCCGCCGGTGGCGTCATGGTTCGATCGGGCATCGCCACCGTCGACACCGACGATCGCGGCGCGTACCGGATCGCGCAGCTGCCTCCCGGAAATTACGCCGTCGCGGTGCTTTCGTCGAGTCTGTCGCTGCCCGCGGGCCTGGCGGCGGCGATCGACGCCTCCTCCTCGAACGCCGCGGACTCGTGGGCGCTCACGAGGGAGCTGCTGAAGGGGGGAAGTCAGGTGATCGCAGGAGATGGTCAGCGGATCGGTGACTTCGTGCTCAGACGACCGGGACCGCCGCCGCTTCTCGCCCCTGACGGCCGGATGCTGACGTATCAGACGACAATGTATCCAGGCACGCCCAACCCTGCTGAAGCGACGGTCATCACGCTTGGCTCCGGAGAAGCCCTCGCCGGGATCGACGTGCCGGTCCGATTCGCTCCAACCGTGGACGTGTCTGGCATCGCGGTTGGTCCCGACGGCCCAGTCAGCGATTTGACGATCGACCTCCAGCCGCCGGGCGGCGCCACCACGCGAATTGCGAAGGTCGAGCCGACGGGCACGGGGTTATTCGTTTCGACGATTGAGCCGGTGGGTCTTCCACGCGCGATTACCGATGCGAGCGGCAGATTCAGGTTTCTCACGGTTTCGCCGGGATCGTACGTGCTGCAGGCAGCCTTGATCGACCGGTCTGCGCCGGACGCCGGCAGGCCGGATGTTTCGTTGTCGGTTTCGCTGCCTCTGGCCGTTGGCGATCGCGGCATCGCAGGTCTGACAGTCGCGCTTCACACCGGCGCTCGCGTGAGCGGTCGAGTGGAATTCAAGGACTCGAATGGACCGCCGCTCCCGGCAGGCCAACGTCTTTTCGTCGGGCTGCAGCCTGTCGGAGCCGGCTTCTGGCGCTCCCTCCAGGGAGACGTCGGACCTGACGGCACATACACAACGCACGGCGATCCCCCAGGCAGGTACATCGTGTTCACGATGAATTCCCTGCCGGGCTGGTCGCTCGAGTCCGTCACGCGCGCGGGCAAGACTCTTCCGGACGACGTGATCGATCTCGAGACGGCGGACGTCGCCGATGTCGTGCTCACTTTTTCGAAATCCGCCACACGCGTGTCGGGATCCGTCGGCGATGTGAAGGGCGCGCCTGACGTGAACGCAGACGTGATCGTGTTTCCCGCCGACAGCACGCTGTGGCGCGAAGGCATCTTCAACAACCGGCGCACGCGCATGATGCACGCGACATCGGCCGGGTCGTTCGAGTTCTCGGGTCTTGCCCCGGGCGACTACTTCATCGCGGCTGTCAGGGCGCTGCAAGTGCGGGACTGGCAGGATCCCGCCTTCCTCGCGCGCCTGGTGCCCGTCGCAACGAAGTTCGCGCTTGCAGGCGGCGAAGCGAAGACCGTGTCGCTGAGGACAATCGCGCCTGTGGACAAGTGATCGATGCGAGCTGCCATTGCCGCGTCGCTCGTTGCCGTCGTCGCCGCCGCTGCTGCGCACACGCAGGTGCGGGATCCGGCCGCAGTGCAGCGCGACGCCGTCGCGCCCTCCGGCGCCGCTGTGGTTTCCGGAGTGCTCACGACGGATACGCCGCCCCGACCCGTGCGGCGCGCGACCATCCGTCTGTCCGGTGCGGGCGCGAGTACGCGGCTCGTGGGGACGGATGATGAAGGCCGGTTCGTGTTCGATGCCTTGCCGGCAGGAACATTCACGCTTTCAGCGACAAAACCTGGATACGTCCAGACGTTCTTCGGATCGAAGCACCCGGGACGCGGTCCGGGCATGCCCGTCGCGGTCGTGGAAGGACAGCACGTCGAGGTCGCGCTCGAGATCGTCCGCGGTGCGGTCATCACGGGCACGATCGTGGATGCGCGCGGCAACCCCACGGCGAAGGTGCCCCTCGCGATCCTCGGCGCGGGCGCACGGACAGCAAGCGCGCGGCCGGCGCGCGGCGTCACCGACGACCGCGGTGTGTATCGGGTATTCGGACTGGCGCCTGGCGATTATCTGGTCGCGGCGCTGCCCAGCCTCGGGAGCGGAGCCGCGGGGCGCGGCATGGCGTCCGACGTCGCCGCCACAACGGAGGCTGAGGTGCGATGGGCGCGCAGCACGGCTGGGCTGGCGTCGATACCGCCGGCAGGCCGACCCGTCACCTACGCGCCCGTGTTCTACCCCGGCACGGCGGACGCCGGATCCGCAACGAGGGTCACGGTCGCCGTTGGAGAGGAGCGACCCGGGATCGATCTCGCGCTGCAGATTGTCCCGACAGCGCGGATCGCCGGCACCATCGTGGACGTCGGCGGGCAGCCGGTACCGAGCGCGGCGGTGTTCCTGTACCCGCGGCGCGGAGACGGATCGTCGCCCGCCGACGCGATCGTGTCGTCTGGCGCGCTGACGCTCCCGCGGGCCACCGTCACGACTGCGGGCTTCTCGATCCCTGGCGTCGCGCCTGGCGAGTACACGATCCTCGCGCGCTCCGGACCGAGCGGCCGCGGCCGCTCTGCCGAGCCGGCACCGAGCACGACCGCGCTGTGGTGCGTGACCGACGTCACGGTCGAGGGGCGGGATCAACCAGATCTCGTTCTGCGGCTCGTTCCGGGCGTCAAGCTGTCGGGCACGATCCGCTTCGAAGCGATGTCGCTGACGCCGCCAGCCGACATGAGCGGCATCGACCTATCGCTTCGCGCGTTGGGCTCATCGCTTGGACTGTTTTCAACCCTCAAGGTGAGCGTCGCCGCCAATGGAGCGTTCACCTTTGCGAGTGTCGTTCCCTGGATCTACACGCTCAAGGCGACGCCGGCCGCGGCGGCGGGAGGCGCGCGGTGGATTCTGAAATCGGCCGTGCTGAACGGCCGCGATTTGGCGGATGGCGCGTTCGAGTTGAAGCCAGGCAGCGACATCGCGGGCCTGACGATCACCTTCACTGACCGCGCCGCGGAGATTTCGGGCAGACTGATCGATGAGGCAGGCCGTCCGCTTGCGCGCTATTCGGTCGTCGTGTTTCCCACCAACCGAACGCTCTGGCTGCCCGATTCGCGAAGAATTCGATCCGCTGCCCCAGCCACGGACGGCAAGTTCACGGTTGCCGGCCTCCCGTCTGGCGAGTACGCCATTGCCGCGGCCGAAGACATCGACGCGATCGACCTGGCCGATGCGTCGTTTCTCAAATCGCTGCTGGCGTCGGCGTTCAAGGTCACGCTCGCCGACGGGGAGCGGAAGCGGCAGGACCTCCGAATCCCGTCGCCACCGGGCAAATTCCACTGAGTCCTCGTCAAGCCGTTCGGTATTCCCGCTGGGCCGGGTTCGACTTTTTCGAAGCACGCCAGGCGGTCGTCACGGCAAGATGGCACGCACGGCACAGCAGCCGGTAGTTGTCCAGTCCGCACTCGCCGCCGCCGTCGGCGACGGGGACAATGTGGTCTGCTTCCCACAGAGGCCGCGCGGCGCGCCATCGCTTTCGCCCGGCGCGATCCGTCGCCGGCGGTCTGGCGCGCCTCCACTCGCGGTGTGCCCTGACCACGTCGAATCCGCACGACTGGCAGACCCCTTTGTCGCGCTTCTTCACTTCGCGGCGCACGTACCAGGGGCTGCTGCGAATCTTCCATTCGTGCACGCACGCGTCGCTGCAGAAGGTCCGCCGGGGAGGCGTGACGACGACGCGGCACCAGCGGCAGACCGGCTGCCCCTGCTCGTTGCGGTCCGGAACACCCCATTGGTCTGAGGTAACGGCGCGCGTACGCCTCGTGCTCACGCGTCATGTATCGGCAGACGCGGTGCGTGAGTTTATCCGTCTCATCCCGCCAACATAGCC
>MELC01000019.1 GCA_001767455.1 Acidobacteria bacterium RIFCSPLOWO2_12_FULL_66_21 | reverse complement strand
GCTCGAAGGGCACACGTGCAACATCGGCACGGCGGAATACAACCTGGCGCTCGGCGAGCGGCGGGCCACCGCGGTGCGCGATTACCTCCTGGGCCGCGGGATCGGCGCCGACCGGCTCCATACCGTCAGCTACGGCGAGGAGCGGCCCAAGTACGACAACGCCCGCGAGGAAACCCGCCGGCTGAACCGCCGCGCGGCGCTCGTGGTCCGTATCCAACGGTAACCATAGAGGGACCCATGCGATTCGTGAACGCCTATCTGATCGGCTACTTCATCCTGGTGCTGGGCGCCGTCGCGGCGCTCTGGTACGGGGGGGCGCTGCGCCACATCTCGGCGACCTGGATCGTCATCGGCCTCGTGATCGCCGTCGGCCTCGGCATCATGCTGTCGGTGTCGTCCGGCAAGCCTGAGATCACGCGCGAGTAGTTCGGAAGGAACCCGCGAAAGGGGAGCCAGCGGCGTGCCTCTGGGAGGGCACCCGCTGGCTTTTTTTTGAGAAGCGCCGCTCAGCACCCGTCAGCACCCGTCAGCACCCGTCAGCACCCGTCAGCACCCGTCAGCACCCCTCAGCGCCGCTCAGCACCCGTCAGCACCCCTCAGCACCCCTCAGCACCCCATGACCGCTGGCACAGCTTGTGATTACAAAGCCTGTGGCCAATGAACGGCGCATCCTTCGGACGATTCGCGATTGCGGGCCTGCTCTTGTTGGCCGCCGCCGGCTGCAAAGAGGAAAGCGGCGTCAAGGTCTCCAGCTTCTCCTTCCACGGCACCAAGGTGGTGAAGGCGGGCCAGCTGAAATCGGTGCTGGCGACCGGCGCCAGCTCCTGGCTGCCGTGGGGCACGAAGCGCTATTTCAGTCGTGAGCAGTTCGAAGCGGACCTCAAACGCATCGTCGCGTTCTATAAGGATCGCGGCTATCCCGATGCGCGGGTCACCTCGTTCGACGCGAAGCTGAATACCGAGCAGACGGCGGTCGATATCTCGTTGACCATCGACGAGGGGCAGCCGATCGTCGTCGAGCGGATCGACTTGCGGGGATTCGAGGCGCTGCCGGACGCGCACAGGCAGAATCTGCAGGGGAAGCTTCCGCTGAAGCCCGGCGACCCGCTCGATCGCGCGCTGCTGCAGGCGAGCCGCGAGGCGGCGCTCGACGAGCTGAAGGACCACGGGTATCCGTATGCGTCGGTCCGCGTCGCGGAAGATCCCGGTTCCGGCGAGCGGACGCGCGTGGTCGAGTTGAATGCGACGCCGGGAACGCTCGCGCATTTCGGCGACGTCGACATTGCGGGAAACTCCAGCGTCAGCGACAACGTGATTCGGCGGCAGCTCGCGTTCAAGCCGGGAGAGCTGTACCGGCGCAGCAAGCTGCAGGACAGCCAGCGCAAGTTGTACACGCAGGAGCTGTTCGAATTCGCGAACGTGGAGCCGGTGGGAACCGAAGGGCAGCCGACCCTGGTTCCGACACGCGTGACCGTCACGGAAGGGAAGCACCGGAAGGTCAACCTCGGCCTCGGCTACGGGAGCGAAGAGAGGGCGCGCGCACAGATCGACTGGCGCCACGTCAACTTCTTCGGGGGAGCCAGGGCGGCGGGCGTGCTGGCGCGCTACTCGGCGCTCGATCGCGGCGTGCGGCTGAACTTCCAGGAGCCGTACTTCCTGAGCCCGCGCTACACGTTCGGCGCGAGCGGCCAGTCGTGGCACAACGACGAGCCGGCGTTCACCCTCGACACCTACGGCGGCCGCCTGACGGTCACGCGGCAGTTCACGCGGGCCGGCGGTCCGGTACTGACTGCCAGGCCGGCGATGAGCCTGTCGCTCACGTATGCGAGGGAGCACGAGGACTACGCGATCAGCGACGCGGCGCTCGAGGATCTCTCGTTCCGTCCCACGCTGATCGCGCTGGGCCTCGATCCGCGCTTCGGCACGGGGAGCGGAACACGGTCGGCGCTCAGTCTGGATGCCGGACGCAACACCACGAACAACATCCTGGATGCCCGCCAGGGCTACGTCGCGGCGCTGCATCTCGAACAGGCCGGGAAGCTCTTTGGCGGCTCGTACGACTACTACGAGGCCACCACCGAGGGGCGGTTCTACCGGACGATTGGGGGGCGCGTCGTGGTGGCGTTTCAGGCGAAGGCCGGATCGATCGACGGGCTGGGGAGGCCCGAAGATCTGCCGCCGGAGCCGGGTACCGGCCGGGCCCGTGGCGCCGTGCCGTTCTTCAAGCGGTACTTCCTCGGCGGCGCGACCAACCTGCGCGGGTGGGGACGGTTCGATGTGGCGCCGTTGAGCGGCAAAGGCCTGCCGATCGGCGGCCACTCGTTCATGCACTTCTCGACCGAAGTGCGCCTGCCGATCTGGGGCAGCCTCGGCGGCGTCGTGTTCCTCGACGGCGGCAACGTCTGGACGGACCCCTGGGATTTCAACCTCGACGATCTGCGGTACGACGTCGGCCCGGGTCTGCGCTACGACACGCGCATCGGTCCGATTCGCGTCGACCTTGGATACCAGTTGAATCCGATCCCGGGTCTGCTGGTCAACGGCACGCCGGAAAAGCGCCGTTTCCGCTTCCATTTCAGCATCGGGCAGGCCTTCTAGGTAACACGGAAGGACACGGAAAGACACTGATAGGCACGGAACGGAAAGACACGGATGACACGGACTCACACGGACAGGGCGGCGCGTGAATGAGAGCGATCCGGCGGACTCTGCAGGTCGTCGCACTGGTCGGTACCATCCTCATCGGCGTGCTGGCCGTGTCGCTCATCGTCTCGCAGACGCCGTGGTTCCGCGACTGGCTGCGGCGTTACATCGTTCGTGAATCCAAGCAGTACCTGAACGGCCAGCTCACCATCGGCGGCCTCGGCGGCAACCTGCTGTTCGGCGTGAATCTGAGTGACGTCTCGGTGGACGTGTCGGGCGAGCGTGTCGTCGCGGTGAAGGCGCTCGAACTGAACTACAGCATCTTCGTGCTGATCTCGAAGGGCATCGTGCTCGACAAGATCACGCTGGATCAGCCGGTCCTGCGGATCCAGCACGATTCGACGGGATGGAACCTGGCGAACCTGATCAAGAAGGAACGGCAGGAGGCGGATCGGCGAGGACCCATGCGGCCGATCTCGCTGCCGGCGATCGACGTCTCCGACGCGTCGCTGTCGATAGAAGACCATCTGGCCGGCGACGGCTACGCGCTGCCGGCGCGGATCGACGACCTCGACCTGCAGGCCGGGTTCGAGTACGCGCCGGTCCACTACAGCCTCGATCTCGATCACGTCAGCTTCCGCGGCTCGTCGCCTGGCGTGGCGCTGCGCGAGCTGACGGGCAAGGTCGCGGTGCGCGACGACAATCTGTACCTCGACCAGATCGTGCTGAAGACGGCGGAGACTTCCGTCACCATCGACGGCGTTGTCCAGAGGTACTTGCGGACGCCGGTGCTGAACCTGACCGCGACCGGCAACGTGTCGCTGCCGGAGATTGGCCGGCTGGTGCCGTCGATGGCGGGGTACGGGCTGCATCCCGCGATCGATCTGAAGGCGAGCGGACCCGCCGAGAATCTCACGCTCGACGTGAACGTCCGGTCCGAGGCGGGGAACGCGCGCGGGACGGTCGCCGCCGACGTCAAGGCGCCGGACTTCGGCGTGCGGGGCGACGTTGACGTCGAACGGCTCAATCTGGCCCTCGTGCTTCGCGACCCGAAGCGGCGCAGCGACATCACCGGTCATGCGAAGGTGAACCTGCGCATCGCCTCTCGCCCGGCGGCGGTGCGAATCACTGATCGGATGACGGGGACGTTTGCGTTCACCGGTCCGCACGTCGTGGCCATGGGGTACGAAGCGCGGAACGTCACCGCCTCGGGGCGGCTGGATGGACCGCGTATCACGCTCGACGCGCGGGGTGCCGCGTACGGCGGGACGGCCACGGCGCGCGGATTCATCGTGGCGCCCGCGCCGGGCCGCCGTCTGACATTCGATCTCCAGGGGAAGGCGAACGGCGTCGATCTGCGGGACCTGCCGGCGCGCATCGGCGCGCCGCGCCTGGCCACCACCCTGTCCGTGGCCGGGTATCACGTGCGCGGCGAGGGGCCGGCGACGAGCGGAACCGCATCGCTCAACCGATCGACGGTCGAAGGGGCCACGATCGCGGAGGGTACGACCGCGGAGTTCTCGACCGATGCCCGCACCGTGTCGTATCAGTCGCGCGGCAACGTCGCGGATCTCGATCTGCGGCGAATCGGAGTGGCGCTGAAGGTGACGGCGCTCGCGCAGCCGCGTTATGCGAGCCGCATCAACGGCTCCTTCGACGTGTCGGGCCGCGTGCCCCGTTCGACTCGCCTCTCCGAGGCTCGCTCGGGGCAATCGGGATCGATGGCGTCCGCGATGACGCTGAATGCGACGGGAACGCTGACGGACACAGAGGTGCTGGGCGGACGGGTTCCGGAGATGGGATTCGAGGCGCACCTGGATCGCGGCGCGCTGACAGGGCGGGCCGACGGGCGCTTCGAGGATTTCAACCCGGCGACGATCGCGAACCGGCCGCAACTCGACGGACGGGTGACCGGGACGGTGAACGCGAACTTCTCGCTCGCGGACATCGCCGCTCCCATCACGCCGGAATCGGTGACCGCGGACGGGAAGGTGACGCTGGCGCCGTCCACGGTCGGAGGACTTCGCATCGACAGCGCGGACATCCAGGGTAAGTACGCGTCCGACGTGGGCGACATCACGGCGTTCCACATCACCGGACCGGACGTGAAGGCCAACGCGTCGGGCCGCCTCGCCCTCGACCGCACGTCGGATTCGAACCTCAAATACCACGTCGACGCCGTGAATCTGGCTGAGCTGGCGCGGCTGGCGGGGCGGCAGACGGTTGCCGGATCGGCCATCCTCGATGGAACGCTCACCGGCAACGCGGCCTCGCTGAAAATGACCGGGACGCTGGACGGAAGCAACTTCACCTACGGCGCCAACAACGCGCTGGATTTCGACAGCCGCTACACGGTGACCGTTCCCGACCTCCGCTTCGCCGACGCGAAGGTCGAAGCACAAACCCATGCGACGTTCCTCCAGATCGGCGGCATGAAGCTGAATTCGGTGACGGCGACGACCGCCTACGACCGGCGGACGCTCGATTTCACCGCGAACGTCAAGGAGCGGACGCGCGAGCTCGACGCCAAAGGCCAGCTCGTGCTGCATCCCGATCACCAGGAGGTGCACCTGGTCGAGCTCGCGCTTCGCACGCAGGGCGTCGAATGGCGCACCGCGCCGGACAGCCACGCGGCGGTTCATTACGGCGCCGGGCGCGTCGAGTTGACCGACGTGCGCCTGGTGAGCGGCGATCAGCAGCTCGACGTCGCCGGTATCCTGCCGGTCAAGGGTGGAGCCGCCTCCGGTGCGATCGACGTGCACGCGCGCAACGTGGATCTCCAGCAGCTCGAGGCGTTGATGCTGCAGAACCGCGGGTTCACCGGCACGCTCACGGCGGACGGCTCGATCGCCGGTTCGACCGATGCTCCGCGCGTGAACGGCTCCCTGCAGATCCTCAACGGCGCCTTCCAGGGCTACCACTACGATTCGATCACGGCGAAGCTCGATTACGGCAGCAAGCGCGTCGGCATCGATGCCACGCTCCAGCAATCGCCGACGCAATCCATCACCGCGAAGGGCTCGGTGCCAACGACGCTGTTTGCGAAGAGCCCGAGCGGAGCGCACGTCGAGGCCGCGCCTGCCGAGGCGATCGACCTCCACGTGACGTCCACGGCGCTCGATCTCGGCGTGATCCAGGGCTTCACGAGCCAGGTGACCAACGTCGTGGGCACGCTGCAGGCGGACGTGCAGATCAGCGGATCCGGCGAGGATCCCCACCTCCTCGGATATGTCGATATTCAGAATGGCGCGTTCGGTGTTCCGGCGGCCGGCGAGACGTTCACGGGGCTGACCACGCGCATCCACCTCGAGCGGGACCGCGTGAGCGTCCGGCGATTCGAGCTCCTGGACCGCCACGGCGAGAAGCTCGCCGTGGCCGGCGACCTCGCGCTCCACGAACGGCTGGTCGGCGCGATCGACATCAGCATCGATTCGGACAATTTCGAGGTGCTGCGGAACGAGCTTGGCGACGTGCAGGTGCAGTCCGCGCTCAAGATCACCGGCGAGCTCCGCCGTCCCCGCATCGTCGGCGACGTGCGGCTCGACGCGGGGCGCATCGAGGTCGATCGGGTGATGCAGCTCTTCTACGACCCGTACTCGGTCGAGGCATTGCCCGACGTCGTCTCGGCGGAACGGATGGCGGAGAAGAGCGGCAGCGCGGAAGACGCGACGAAGGCCGCCCTGGCCCGGGCGAGGGAATCCGCGGCAGCGCCCGGAGCGAGGAAGGCCGCGGAGACTCCGGCACCAGGCGGGATGGCCGAGGCCCTTGCCCTCGACGTCCATGTCATAGTGCCCGACAATCTCGTCCTTCGTGGCAAGGACATCCGGCCGGCGGGGCCGACGGGAACGGCGTTCGGGAGCATCAACATCACCGTCGGCGGCGACCTGCGGGTCCGAAAGGACCCCGGCGGCCGGATCATCCCCGTCGGGACCGTCGAGACGGTCCGCGGCACGTACGAGTTCCAGGGACGCCGCTTCGATCTCGAGCGGGGCGGGACGATTCGCTTCATCGGACAGCCCACGGTCAATCCGCTGCTCGACGTGGCCGCGACCCGCACGATCCCGAATACCGGCGTCGTGGCGCGCGTGCACATCACGGGCAGTCTGCTGCAGCCGGAGCTGGCGCTGTCGAGCACGCCGCCGCTCGACGAGAGCGACATCCTCTCGCTCATCGTCTTCAACCGGCAGGTGAACGAGCTGGGGACGGGCGAGCGGTCGTCGCTCGCGGCGACGGCGGGCGGCATCGCGACGGGGTTCATCGCGGCGCCGCTCGGCGCGTCGATCGGCAAGGCGCTCGACCTGGATCTGTTCGAGATTACGACGAACACGGAGTCGGGGGAACTGGGCGCGGGCATCACGCTCGGCCAGCAACTGGGCGACCGCGCGTTCCTCAAGCTGCGGCAGGAGTTCGGCGAGCGCAGCACCACCGAGTTCATGCTGGAATACCAGCTCTCGAAGTTCCTGCGCCTGCAGGCGACCGGCGCGCCCGAGACCACCGGCTCCGCCAACCGCGTCAACCAGCGCCGCGTCGAGCGCGCGGGGATCGATCTGATCTTCTTCTTCAGTTATTAACTACCAGCAGCCCTTTCACTGATGGACCTTGCTCCTCCGATGGGGTTGATTCGGTAATCACGCCGTCATGTCATCTCTTCAAAGGCTGGCCGAGGAGCTCCTTGGTGATCCGGATGAGTATCAATCCGATCCACGCGGCTGTAAGGATAGCGAGGAACCCCAGTGCTAGCTGCACTTCGCGAGCGATGGTGGCCCTAACTTAACTAAGCACCTCCGAAGTCCAAATGTTGGCGATGATGCCGAATTAGGGGCCGTTCCTATGGGCGATCTGGGAATCGCATACCCAGGACGCTGAAATCGGCCTCTTTCCGCGACGACATTCTACCCGTCGCGCATAGCAGCTACCCGAGGCGACAAGTCCCTTGGTGTGCGGCTACAGCACACTACCTATGGAAAACTCGCCAACAATTCGGCCAATGGCTTGTCCCGGCGGTCCACTGATTGTCCGGTGTTCGTTTCTCGCCTAGTTGACGTTTTCCCTGTTGACACCAGTTGTTTGCGGACGCACAATCCGGCCCTCACCGAAACAACTGAATAGTCCGGAAGAGTTCCATGGATCCAAACCTCTTTCATCTGGATTGGGAGCGGGTGGCGCGACGGGCGTCGTTGACGATACGTTGCTCTCACTGATCTCACCGACGAGTGAACACGTATGACGATCGCATGCGCGTGTCGGCAGTTCCCGGTTGCCTATTGTGCGCTATGACTGCGTTCCGCACGCCAGGCGCTAAGTGTCGCCAACTCCTCCGTGCAGCACTGGGGCTACCGATGCATTCTGGAAAAGTAACAAACCTCCACATCGCGCTTGCCTTTATCATCGCTCTCGTCTTGACGTCTCGAACTGACGCGCAGGCCACTGGCAGTCAGTCTCAACAGCCACCAGCTGGGGCAGGCGCGCAACTCAGTCATGGCGCAGCGGCGCCCGATCCCGCCGCAATCGCGAGCCAGTCTGGCGGCGGCGGGGGTGCGTCAGCTAACGGAGGAGGCGTGGCGACTCCGTCAACCGCTGGGTCCGGTGCGGCACAGCCAACGCCCCGGATTCCTCAACCGGAAGTGGTTGACGCGTACCGCGAAGGTAAGCACTCCCTCGCTTTCGACGAAGAAGGCCGGCGGTTCCGGTCGGTCAAGGAGACACGCGAGGAGTGCAACAAGGACGCCAGCAGGGACGAGTGCCTCGATCGAAGGACGGCGCGGCTCAACGACATCGTTTACGTGAAGGTCGCGAATCTTGAACCGCTACTGAAACGGGCGAAGTGCCTCGACGTTGGCACGGATGGCAAGACGACTGCACCAAAGGCGAATTGCCAAGCTCAGAACATTCTGCTGTTTCTCAATGGGCGCGCGATCAAGGGATTGTTTCCAGAATCTGGTGCCCCGTCGATCGAACCGGACGGGGAGGGCACGCTGCGCTACCACCTGAAACGTTACGACGGCACGTCTGCGACCGCGAAGGCGGAGTCGGACGAGCATTGGGCTGATTTGCTTGGTTTGGATCCCGGCGGGTCACAGTGGGGGCTGGTTCGCGATCAGGTGACCGTCAGCGTCGGTCTGGAGAACGAGTATCCCATTCCCAGCACGGTTACGAACTTTCGTCTCCGTAGGATGCGAGGCAGGTTTCTGGTTGCTTTCCTGTTCCTGGCTGCGGCGCTCCTATATATCCTGATGCGCCTCGCGAAGGAAAGCGGCGTTTTGCGCGATCGCAAGCCGGTCTCTTGGAGAGAGTCCCAGCCGTACAGCCTCAGCGCCACGCAAGCTGCCTGGTGGTTCGTCCTCACGATCATGTCGTTTGTGTTCATCTGGGCCGTCACCGGCGAGTACGATTTGTCCGCCTCGGTGCTCGTTCTCCTCGGGATCGGATTCGGGACGGCGCTCGGCGCGACGGTGATTGATCATGGTAAGAGCGCCACGCCCGCAGCCGGTGTTTCTTCGACCGCTGCAGACCTGGAGACGCTCCTGGCTCGGAAGGGCAGGCAGGAACAAGAGTTGGAACAGCTGTCCGCCTTACACGGCAGCGAATCGCCGGAGCTCGAGGCGGCAAAGGTGACATACGACGAGACGCTCGCCGAAATCAGACACAAATATCCGAACGCGATCGGGCCCGGCCACACCACCTTCTCTCTCGACGTGCTGTCGGATGATAATGGCGTGAACTTCCATCGGTTCCAGATGGCAGTCTGGACAGTCGTGCTTGGCTTCGTCTTCATCTATTCAGTCCTCAGCCGTCTCGCGATGCCGAAGTTCAGCGACACTCTCCTGACGCTAATGGGCATCAGCGCTGGGACATACCTTGGATTCAAGATCCCTGAGAACACGGTTGCACCTCCGTCGCCTGCCGCTCCCAATCCGCCGGCTCGCAACAGTGGCGATCCGGCGACCGCGAACGCGCCGGCCGGTAAGCCCAAGGCCGACAACGCAGGCTGAAATGGCACCAATGCCCCCCCAGGAACGTCCACCCGGCCGGAGTTGCCACCTTCACGCGTCTCCAGAGCGAAGGCCGGCAGCTCATGGGATGTAGACCAGTAACGGCAGCGTTGGAGAACAGGAATGGCAGGACATTCTATCAGGCGGGCTGTGACGTCGGGAGGGCGGGCTGTGGGGTCGGGGGAGTCGTTTATTGGCAAGTACTTCCTACTGATGCCGCCCCTCGTTCGAGTGGTTGCGTATCTACTGATCGTCCTCGTATACGTTCACAACCAGCTCCAGCCCACGAGTATCCAAGGGGCGATGTATATAAAGAATTGTGGTGCCAGTCATCGGCTGAGCCCATGCTCGTCTATTCCCGTGACTCGAGCCGGACTTTCAGAAAGAAAGCTCCTCCGCGGTCCGACATCATCCAATGCGCCAACCTGAGTTAGCGATCGACGCGGGACGGCGCCGAGCCAGAACTGAGGATTAGCATGCCACGTCACGATAACCAGCTCGAACGCGGAGTTCCGGTAAATGCGGTCGACACCGGCTCCGACCACGATGATCTCCGCCAGCCGCAAGACGGAATCGCGCTCTGCTTGTCGGGTGGCGGCTATCGCGCGATGCTCTTTCACCTGGGAGCGCTGTGGCGACTCAACGAGCTCGGATACCTGCCGACGCTCGCCAGGATCTCATCAGTCTCCGGTGGGTCCATCACTGCTGGCGTCCTCGGGCTGAAGTGGGCCAAGCTAACGTTCGCCGCGAACGGCGTTTCGGCCGCGTTCGACGCGGAGGTAGTCCAGCCGATCCGGAGCCTCGCGAGCAAGACCATTGATGAAGGGGCGGTCCTTGGTGGTATTCTCCTGCCCGGTTCAATCTCCGACAAAGTGACGGACGCGTACCGCAAGTACTTGTTTGGAAAGGCCACCCTCCAGGATTTGCCCGGGGATTCACCTCGCTTCGTTATCAACGCAACGAGCGTGCAGACGGGTGCGTTGTTTCGATTTTCGCGTCCTTTCGTCGCGGATTACCGCGTCGGAATGATTTCCAACCCGACCATTGAGCTCGCAGTCGCTGTGGCGGCGTCGTCGGCGTTCCCGCCGGTTCTGTCACCATTGAAGCTGGAGCTGGACCCTTCGTCCTGGGCTCCAGCGAGCGGCAAGAAATCTGAAGACCTCCATCGAGAGCCGTTTCTCTCCGAGGCTGTGCTGACCGACGGCGGCGTGTACGACAATCTGGGCCTCGAGACGGCCTGGAAAACGTACAAGACCGTTCTCGTGAGCAACGGCGGAGGGAAGATGCAGGCGGAAGAGGAACCGCACAGAGACTGGGCGCGACACTCGATGCGCATCAACGACATCATCGACAATCAAGTGCGCAGTCTCAGGGCAAGGCAGGTCATTGGAGCGTTTGAAGCTGGGGAGCGCAAGGGCACGTATTGGGGGATTCGAACCGACGTTGGCGACTACCATCTCGCCGACTGCCTTGCCTGCGACTTCACGAAGACGATCGAGCTAGCGAACACGCCGACACGGTTAAAGCGCCTCGATGCCCCGCTTCAGGAACGCCTGATCAACTGGGGATACGCGGTCTGCGACGCGGCGATGCGCAAGTGGGTCGAACCAGGCGGGCCCGCGCCGCCCGGATTTCCGTACGGCGGCGGAATAGGGTAGCGCGCGTCGCTCAGCAAAGCCAGCAAACCGAGAGACATCGTGGTCGTTGACAGCTGGCGAGCTGGAACGTCACTGTCATTGACGCACGGCAGCCGCAGCTGTATCTTGCACTCCGTACCGCGGCAGGTACATATCGCGGGCTCACTACGGTGCCTTTCAGCCGAACCACGAACGCCGCTGGATCGTCGCATCCGATGGAGCGAGTTGCTGAACTGCGATCGCTCTCACGACCGGATCTGCGATTGTACAGGATGCGCCAATTGAGTATTCAAGCGGCCAGGATCCTAAATGAGTGAACCCGTTCGAGAGGCTGGTGGCGTAGTTGTGAGGTACGAAGGAGAGACGCCTGTTTGTCTGTTGGTCCGCTCGAGTGATGGCAAGAACTGGCTGTTCCCGAAGGGTCATATCGAGGCTGGAGAAGCCGCGGACATCGCGGCCCTCCGTGAGGTCCGAGAGGAGGCCGGAGTCGAAGCTGTCGTGCGCGCGCCACTCGGACGCTTCCAGTTTCACATCGGTGACACACTCATCGATGTCATCTTCTACTTGTTGGAGTTCGTCGGCTCTTCAAAACCGCAGGAGAACCGCGAAGTACGCTGGTGTCAATATTCCGAGGCTCGGGATCTGCTCTCTTTCGAGGAGACCAGGCAGATCGCTGACAAGGCGTTCGCGGCAGCGGCGAAATAAGACTGATCACGTTCGAGCTGGCGATGGTTCGTGTGTTCCGACACGATTCCACACACCCTTTGGAATAGTGGGGGATTCCTCGACCAGCTTGTCCCAACGAATGCGAAGACCATCAATGAACTTTTTCAACTCGTCGACAGCCTGAGGCGGAAAGACGCTCGTCTGCTCGATTTCTCGCTTGAAAGAACCGTATCGAACCCCAGCCATTTTGTGTTTCTCGGATCGTTCCGCGAGCCGGAGAAATGTCTGGATCGCCGCGAGGATCGCGGCAAGGACACTTGCAAGAGCCACACCGACCTTGACCCAAAAGTTCGGATTGGCCTCAAGCGTAGCGAAGATACTGGTCCCGACCAGTGTCGACAGCATTACCAGTGGGAGTCCCACCAGATACTGGAGTCGATCGAGTGAGGCGGCGGCCTCATAGTGCGCGGTCTGAATTCTTCTTGCCCGAGTCAGCCACTCCGACAGAAGCGCGTCTGCGTCCATTGTTACCTCACGCTTATCGCATCCCGTGTGTGCTGTGCCGCAGTAATGCTGGCACTTCGAGTCGGGCTAACCGCCCGGGCCTGTAGTGTCTCTTTTCCCGACAACGCGCTCTAGAGAGGGACCTTTGAGACCGCCGATCCTCACGTTTGCCGAATGTGCCCTCGTCGATGCTCTGCCCGGCCGATCATCGATGGGGCTGATTATCGCGACGGCGGTGAGCATGTCAATGGAAAACTCGCCGCTTGGAAAACTCGCCGCTCGCCGGGCGAGCGGACGCCTCCGAGGCTCTGGCTAAAAACCATTTCGGCCCTGTCTATCTGTGTTCGAGTAGTAGCTACCCACCACTAAGTACAAACCAGCGTGTGCGGGTGTAGCGCACACACGTCGTCGGATCTCATTCACGTTCCGCCCAGCCAATCGGCTGCGCAGATCGGGTTAGCCTGTTCACGGCCGAGGCGCTAAATGGCGTCCTATCACGCGAAGAAACAGATTGACGACCGTCAGAACGGAGGTGCATGCTTCCGACCACGTCCGTTTAGATCGAAACAACGACGTCGATCCGCGGCTGCGGCGTCAGCGGAGGGAGTCGCGATGTGCCAAGTGCGACGGTCGCCTGCTGCTCCGGATCACGAACCGCGCTGCGTCCTATCCTCGCCATCATTTTCGCGCGTTCGACCGCTCTGATGGACAGCGCCGACTGAAAGGGGGTGCCCATGTTTACCTCGAAATGGGATCAGCACAGAAAGTCGTACGACTTCGTGGTGGTGGGCTCAGGCTACGGCGGGGCGATCACGGCGGCGCGCATTGCCGCCGCGACTCCGGGCGGCAGAAAGTCGTCGGTCTGCATTCTGGAACGTGGCCGGGAAAGGTGGGCGCCGAACCACCGCTTCCCCGACACCCTCCGCGAAGTGTCGGGCGAGTTCCGCAGCGATCTCAACCCGGATGGTTTGTACGAGCTGCTGACGTATCACGACATTTCCGTCCTCAAGGGCTGCGGGCTGGGCGGCACGTCCCTCATCAACGCAAACGTCGCGGCGACTCCAGACGAGGAGCTCTTCGCGCAGGCAGATTGGCCCCGCCGATTGAGCTGGAACTACCTGCGCCCCTACTACGATCGCGCGCGAAAGGCGCTCGGAGCGGGGCCGGACCCGCGGGCGTGGCAGTTCCCGAAAGTGCAGGCCATGGACCGCCGGGCGCGGGAGCTGGGTACGGTCGCCGTGCCGCTCGACCTCGCGATTAACTTCACGGGCAGCGGCGTCAACGAACACGGCGTCCCGCATGCTCCCTGCGTTGCGTGCGGCGACTGCACCAGCGGCTGCAATCATCTCGCGAAGGGCGCGCTGTACATGAACTATCTGCCGATGGCGCGGAACGCCGGCGCGCAGATCTTCACCAAGACAACCGTGGATCGGCTCGAGAAGCTGCCGCACGGCGGCTGGCGCGTGTACGGAAACAACAGGGACGAGAGTTTGATCGGCGAGCGCTTCACGCTGGAAACCGCAAACGTGATCCTGGGCGCCGGGTCCATCAATTCCACCGAGCTCCTCCTTCGGTCGGAGTCGCGCGAACTGTCGTTCTCCCCTGCGCTCGGTACACGATTCAGTTCCAACGGCGACTTTTTCGGCCTCGCGTTCAACGGCGATTTCCGCACGGTGATTTCCGGCATCGGCAACCGCTACAACGAGGAGACCGTCAAGCACGCGCCCGGCCCGGCCATCGTCAGCGCCATTCATTACAACGGCACAGGCCCGCTGGCGGAGCGCTTTCAGATCGAGGATTTGACCATCCCGAGCGCGTACGTCGCCGCGGCGCAACGCGTCTTCCCGTCCCTCCAGAGAGAGGACAGCGATACGGGCGACGAGGCGGAAGAGCAGAGGCGGATCAACCTCGATCTGCGCGCGGGCGACACCCACGACCTCGATGGCGCGCTCAACCACACGATGCTGTACCTGATCATGGGGCAGGACGATGCGCGGGGTCGGATGGTGCTTGACTCGTCGTGGCCGCACCCCGGCGGAAGGGTACGGGTGGTCTGGGACGATGCCGGACGTCAGCGGCTCTACACGATGATGCACGAGGAGTTACGGCGGCACGCGCGCACGCTCGGCGCCAGCTACATCGCCAACCCGATGTGGTCGTTCCTCGAGATCCGCCATCTGCTCACCGCGCATCCAATCGGCGGCTGTCCTGTCGGCGAGGACTACGAGCACGGGGCCGTGGACGAGTTCGGACGCGTGTTCAGCGGCGACGGCAGCGTGCACGACGGCCTGTTCGTCGCCGACGGGGCGATCCTCCCACGGTCGCTCGGGGTCAATCCGTTCCTGACGATCAGCGCGATGGCCGAGCAGATTGCGGAGCGAAAGGTGCGCGAGCTTGCCGGTGAACCGTACCCGGCGCGGCCAACGCAAGTTGTCGTGCCGTCGATCGATCCACTCGAGATCGTCGGCATGGAAGAGGCGGAACTCGAACGCCTGTTCCGCTCCCGACCCACGGCGGACATCGCAGCGATTGTCAACAGCGGCCGCCACGCCATCGATGTCGCCCGCGGCATCATCGAGAACGACACAGGGTGGAGAGGGTTCTTCCCGAAGGGTCATGTGCTGAACGCGATGTCGGCGGCGCTGTTCACCGGTTTCCGGAAGCAGTTCCGGAGCGAGGGCGGCAATTACCTCGGGGTCACGAGCGATACCGACGGCCGAATCCACGCACGGGACACGCTGGAGGAGGTCACCATCGAGAAGGGGATCGGTACGCTGGAGCCGGGGCGATACCTCCTGCTCCGGTACGTGGATCCGCCGTGGCGGGGCTTTTACGACCTGCTCAAGATCGTGGACCGCGACGTCGTCATCGGCCGCGTGTACCTGGGCGCCTACCCGAGCGGCGTCAGACTGTTCACGTTCGCGATGACGCGAAAGTACCGGCTGACGGAGATGACCGTCGCCGAGCACGTCGAACTGTTCGAGGGTGGCACGGTGCCCTCGCCCGAAACCCTCGCGGGCGCCTGGCGCATGGACGTGATCTCGAATGCCAACCAGCTTCGTGCGCTCGCGACGCTCGCGTTCGAGCTGAAGCCGGACGGCCGGCTGGAGAGCCGGTACCAGATCGGCGGCCTTCTCGAAGGCCTTGTTACGCCCAGGTTCCTGCAGGACCATTTCGAGCTGCGGGATTTCACGCCGTTTCACGACGAAATCCGCACGCTCTCTGCGGACGCGCTCATCGGCAAGTACGTCGCGGAGCTTCCCGACGGCGTGGCGCCGATTCCCGGTTCGCTCGGACTGCTGCATGCCGAGGGAAACCATCGGTTCGGGTGCTATTACGTGCTGACTCGCTCGGATGATCGCCGCCTGCCGGCGAACACGATCCTGCGGCCATTCCTCGACATGCACCTGCCCGATGGGCTTGGTATGACGTTCGACGAGGAAATGGACGGGTGGTACCTGCCGGGCGCAGACGACGCGCCTGAGAGCAGGCCCGCGGGCGCGGTGGATTGCAGCTTCCGCCTGCGCATGACGGTCCGCGATCTGAACGAGTTCATCGAGGCGCCCGCGCACGAAGCACGAGCGAAGGGGCGCATCCGCTTCGCCGATCTCGATGGACGCGGGCCGACCACTCACGCGGTCGACGAACAGCGAAGCTGGTTCCGATACCTGACAATCGACCTGGGCCGCGGTGAGGCGGAGATGCAGTACTGCCTGGAGTTTGCGACCGACCAGGGAGCCCGGTTTGCGCTCGACGGCCGGAAACACATGCGGAAGGATCGTCCCGCGGGGCCGCGCGCCGCGGAGGAAGTCCTGGAAGACTACACCACGCTCTTCGGGCGCGTGTTCAAGGTGGAGGAGACCGAACGGCGCCAGGTGGGGGCCGCACGACTGAAATTCCGTACGTTCGAGAATCTGGTGGCCGCGCGCAACCTGGTCGCATTCCTCCAGTCGTTCCAGGTGACCGGCACCGATGATCCGCTCCTGCGCACGCACGGGCTGTTGCGGTTCATGGCGTTCACGGCGCAGTTCGTCCAGTACGAGTACGACCCGCTCGCACCGATGCAGCCGGCCTGACTGCGGGGCGCGCGTGGCGGGGTCAGATCTCCAGTTCGTATGCAGGGTCGAGCTTCTGGTACGCGACCAGGATGTCGTGTATGGAGTACGGGTGCGTCGGCTTGCCGGTGAGCTGGTTATGCAGCACCTGGAAGACATGCTCGAGCCCGTTCGCATTGTCGATGTCGATGTCAGCCACCCAGTCGGTACCGTTGGTGAAGAAGGTGAGCTGCAGATTGCCGTAGTGATCCTGCGTCTTGAAGCTGCCGGCGTGGGTGAAGCCCGCGGGCTGATGGTGGAGTAGCGGCGACACCTCGTCGAACATACCGCCGACCGAAGCGTGCTTGGCTTCGTCGCGCAGCTCCTGGGACACTGCTGCGAAGAATCGGTCGCCGCGTAGATCGATGAGGCCCTTGATGTAGGTCGCGACGATTCGGCCGTTCAACAGCGCGGTGTGTTCGGTTTTCTTGATGATATTCAGGAAACCGGCGCAGCGTATGTCGTCGAGATTACCAAAGAGCTCTGAGCCGGACAGCGAAGGGAAGTTGGGCAGCGCCTTCGTCTCGGACAGCACTCGCCGGGCATCCGCCGAGAGCGCATCGAAAGCCGGCCGCTTGATGTTCTTGACCTTCGCCGGGTCAATCGCAAGTAGGACGGTCAACTTGGTGGCACCGCTGGCGGCCACGCTGACAAAGGCGCCGCTCGCGAGGTACGCGGCCGGGTCCACCTGGATCCGATAGATCCCCTCGGGCGCGCCCTTCAGAGGGATGTTCACGACGCTGCTTTTTGGCGCATGCGCCACCAGGTGTTCGCCAGTGATTTGGTTCCACAGCATGACGTCACATGGCTGGGAAATGGGCTGATCGGCAGCGTCGACGAGACGGAGCGTGAGCTTGGGTGGGTTCGGCATGCGCGTCACTCCTCTTCCAGCCTAGAGCGCAGACATTATACGCGCTGATTGGGGTTGCGGACGTGGCGGGGCAGCTGTACCTGGTTGCGTCCTGCAGGTCTTCGACGTTCAAAGCATTTTCTCGTCGCTCTGCAGGCGCGCGTCACTTCAAGCCCGGAAAGAGATTGAACTTGAGGCCGATATGGGCGCCCAGACCTTGATCAACCCCAGTCAGGTACTTCGGCTTATTGGCGTAGACCAGGCCGAAGGGGACTGAAATGTCGCCGAGCTTCTTGGTGATGGTGAGCGAGGCGACGAGGCGCCGGTCGACGGTCTTGTCCGCGGGAGCCTCCCATTTGAGCGAGGCGTCGACACGACCGCCGGCCGTGCCGGTATCGTCCACGGCAATGAGCCGGCCGTAGTCGAGGCCCGCCGTCCATCCCGTGCCCTCGGCGATCGCCAAGTCGAGCGCCGGGTCGGCGGACACGAAGTGATAATCTTCGTTCTTGATGACTTCGACGTAGATCGAGAACCGGCTGCCCTCTTTGATTGCCGCTTTGATGCGGGGGTCCTTGAGGAACGCGGCGTAAGTTGCCAGGCACTCGTCAGCCTTGACGGCGCACGTGCCGTTGTACGGACCCAGCGCGGCGTTCAGGCTGTTGCCGAGCCCCATCTCGAAGCTGATCCGGCCGGAGACGAGATCGGGACCGAACAGGTCGTCCCTGAACGACCTCGATGCTGTGATCTGCAGCTGCGGTTGGTTCGTGACCAGTTGCCCGTACACATCCAAGCCCACGGCTTTGAGGCGGGCTGCATAGGCGGCTGTCGCGTCGATCTCCGCTGCCACAATACCGGGCAGACCTTCCTGAATCACGCGCCGATCTGCCGGACTCATGTCCTTCCACTGCGTGGATGAAATGTTGGACTTCAGCTTCTGAAAGATCTGGCCCGCGGCAGTCAGGAAGGCTTGTTCCTGGGCCGCCACCTCTCCCCGCGTGGCAGCATCGAACAGCGCGTTGAGCGCGTCGGAATGCTGCGCGAAGTTCCGGCCAAGGTGTCGCGACGAGAAGTTGTAGCTGGCGTGCAGCGTAACGTTGTCGGCGTTCTCATTGCTTCCGAGCAGCTGCTTTTCCAGAGCGGCGCGATCCTTTTCTGGCAGCTTCTTCTTCAGCGGCTCGAACAGCTTGGCCGTCGTCTCGATCACCGCCTTCACCTGCAGGGCGTTGTCCCTGTCGTCCCCGTAGCGGGAGCTTCCGACGAACGGCGTGTTGAGGGCCACCGTGACGGCGCCGGTCTGGTCGTCCTTCTGCACGGCGCCGAGCACGCCGCTCATCTGCAGCAGCGGCAGAAAATCCTTGACGCTCGACGAGAGGCCGCTGATATCGGCAAGTCCGGTCTCCGTCTTCCTGGGAGTTTCCTGCTGCGCCTTCTTCTCCTGACCATTGACGGGCTTCAGGCGCTCACTCGTGAGGCGATCCCAGCATTTCGCTATGGTCTCGGTAGGCTGACACAGATCCTGGCCGTTTCCCCTCGATGGCAGGCACAACACCGCCAGCAGCAGGGCACCGAGATGCCAAACACGACGATTCGTGGTTGGCATGGCTACGTCCGGCGAATGAAGTGGACAACGCGTTCGAATTTGCCCTGTGAGCAGGGAATTTCCCGGCAGTACTGCTCATTGTCCACACTGGCCTCGACTTTTATCGGGTCAGGCCTCGTGGTGACACACTGCGTCATGATCGTGACGACGTAGCCGTTGCCGGCTTCGAGCGCGTGCTCCTTCTCGGCGGGAGCGATGATTTCCGCGGGTGGCCAGTGTTCCGCTGGCGGTGAGTCAACGTCAAGGAAGTCGGCACTTGCTGTGAAAGCGCCCTTTGGACCTGACACCTTCACTTTGTACGTCGCCGCCCCCGCGCCGTCCTTGAACTGGAAGATCCGGTCGCTGTTGCACGCCATCTGGAACTCCTTCCCCGATACCGCGGTCTTCGAACGGACAGACCGCCAGATTCGCCGCCGCCCGTCATCCGCGGCGGTGTTGGCAAGACTCAACCGTCTGATGTTCTACAACGTCTACGGAACGAAATCCGAACAACCGGCGACACGCTGCGGTTCCATCGTTGCCAACCCTGGAATAAGCGTCGCGGCGGCGACATCCATATCCTGATCCTTTCCGAACCAGGCGGCAGGGGAGGTCATGCTTGTTTTACAGGAGGAGGAGAGCAGGGGAGGCTGACCCGTTGCCCGCCATGCGGATCTACTCTTCCCGCCGTGCGTCCTCGTGTGCTCGTGACTCCGTGTGAACGGAGCGGAAGTCATCCCGGCTCACGTAAAGGCCTCTCTTCCTCCCCTGCTCCTGTCAATCGATTAGCGCTCTGAACGTTTTCTGAGCGGCAGGGAAGTTGGGGCGGTCTTTATGAAAGAGAGCCTCCCCTTCTTCCCTGCTCCTGTTAGTGCCGTCCGAGCAGCGCGACCTCGACGCGTGCGTCGTTGAAGCACGCGCCCCCGCCGAGATCCGTCAACGTGTCGGGCACCAGCGCATTCGACGTGGTGTTGTTGTACGTGCTCTTGCGCCAGAGCCCCTTCGCGAGCGACACCGTCCCCGGCCGGATGTTCCTGTCGATGCCGACCGGGCACTGGACCTCGCCGAGGTCGTTGAAGACCCGGACGGGATCGTCCTGGGAA
The DNA here is from genome assembly GCA_001767455.1 of Acidobacteria bacterium RIFCSPLOWO2_12_FULL_66_21. Taxonomy (GTDB): domain Bacteria; phylum Acidobacteriota; class Vicinamibacteria; order Vicinamibacterales; family 2-12-FULL-66-21; genus 2-12-FULL-66-21. Next base: position 84,269 of record MELC01000019.1, on the reverse strand, counting down.
AGCCCGCGCGCGGCGGCGTCGGCGGGATGCATGTGCAGCGCGGCCGGGCGCGCGCGCAACTCGCCGAGCGTTGACGAAATGGTCTTCTCGCTCGCCGGCGAAATGAGCGCGAGCGGATACTGCGGCGTTGCCGGATCCGGCTGGTACCCGTAGAGTCCCGCGGGCGCGGACGTGTCGAGCGCCTCGGGAAACAGATCGACCTTGCCGTCCGGGGTCAGCGGGAAGACGTCCACGAACTGCACGGGCGCGCCGCCGAACGGCGGAGTCGCGATGCCGGTCTCCAGCAGTCCGGCCGCCGATTCCGGCAGTTTCGACGCGATGCGCAGGAGCGTGTCCGTTTCCTCCTCCGCCCCGCCGAGGCCGAGCCGCGCCGCCAGTTGCGAGAACACCTCCGCGTTGGGCCGCGCCTCTCCCTCCGCCTCGATCGCCGGCTGGACGAGCTGCAGGCTGATCGGGCCGTACCCCTTCGCGATGTCGTAGTTTTCGAGAAACGTCGTCGCCGGCAGCAGCACGTCCGCGTATCGCGTGGTGTCGGTGAATACCTGCTCGTACACCACGGTGAACAGATCTTCACGCGTCAAGCCTTCCAGCACGCGATTCTGATCGGGCATCGTCGCCAGCGGGTTGCAGTTGTAGACGAACAGCATCCGGACGGGCGGGTCGGTGTACTCCGTGAGCGCGCGGCCGAGATGGTTCATGTTGACTAGCCGCGTGGCGGGCTCCGGCGTCTCGTCCATCCATGCGGCCGCTTTGATGCCCCATGAGGCGGAGTTGCTCATGGAGAAGCCGCCGCCGCGCACGCCGAACTTCCCAGCCACGGCCGGCAGCGCCAGGATGGCCGCGGCCGCGCTGCCCCCGTTGCGGTTCCGCTCGATCCCCCAGCCGCAGCGGATGAGAGCCGGCGAGGACGCGGCGTACAAGGATGCGAGCCGCTCGATGGCCGCCGGGTCCACCCCGGCGATCTCGGCCGCGCGAGGGATCGTCCACTCGCTTGCGCGCCGTCGCAAGTCGCCGGCTCCGCGGGTGTGCTGCGCGAGGAACCGCTCGTCGGCGAGGCCGTTCTCGAACACATGCCGGTGCAGCGCCAGCGCGATCGGCAGATCGGTGCCGGGACGCGGCGCGATGTGAAGATCCGACAGGCGGGCGAGCGCTGTCGCGCGCGGATCGATCACGACGAGCGTGGCGCCGTTCTTCTGCGCCTCGCGCACGAACGGCACCAGGTGAATGCCTGATGCCGACGGGTTGACGCCCCAGAGCACGATCAGTTTGGCGTGGACGTAATCGGCGTACGTCACGCCCGCCATCTTGCCGTACAGCGCCTGGTTCGCCGCGCCAGTGGGGGCCGCGCAGACCGTGCGCGCCAGGCGCGAGGTCCCGAAGCCGCGAAACAGGCGCGCGTCGTTCGTATCCTGGCTCAACAGGCCATTGGAGCCGCCGTAGCTGAACGGCAGGATCGCGTCGGCGCCCTCCGTGTCGCGGATCGCGATCATCCGCCCGGCGATCGTTTCGAGCGCCTCGTTCCACGTGACCCGCGTGAACACCCCCTGTCCCTTCAGCCCTTTTCGCACGGCAGGGTAGAGCAGGCGGTCTTCGCCATAGACGCGCTCGCCGAAGTTGCGCACCTTCCCGCAGATATAGTCGCGCGTCGCGGGATTCGCGTCGCCGCCGTCGATTTTGACGACGCGTCCTTTCTCGACGGTGACCTCCAGGGTGCAGGAGTCAGGGCAATCGAGGGGACAGGCCGTGCGGATGGTGGAACGTCCCCAGGCCTTCAGCTCAGGCGTACGCGTCATTGAAAAATTATCGCACGAGCGCGCGGCCGATCGCGCTGAACGGAAGGTCGAGGATCGGATACTGCTGCCAGTCCCTGTAGTTGTGTTGCCACTACTCGTTCGGCTCGACGGTGAACCCTTCGCGCTCCATCACCGCGCGAAGGACTTCACGTCGTGCGCGCGCCTCCGCCGCCCCCCGGCTTAGTCCGGATACGCGCGGGGCGACATCTCGTCGTACACGCTTGGCATCTCGACCTCGCGTCCCGTTTTGAGCTCGCACATGGAGAGATCGACCGCGCAGCCGCGATTGTGTTTCGACCCCTTTGCGGGATCCGCGACGAACTCGCGCTTGTCCGGCGGCGTGACGTCCCAGAACAGCCTGGTGACGCGCCACGGGCGATAGCCGTCGAACACGAGCAGTCCAAAGCAATCACCTGCGACCCATCTCATCTCAATCGGCCAGGCACAGCATAGGGCTCTGTCGGAGGTCGGCGCACTGGTCCAGTCAGACCGCTGCCCCGTCAGCTATGTGTCTCTGGATTTCATGAGTACGCACGATTAGTGCGAGTTACCGCAACACACAGCAAGTTTCATGGTGCTGCCGCTCGCCGATCACGAACGGGAGTTTCTGGAGCGCCTGAACCGAAAAGGTGAAATCGCGGCTGAGATGCTCACTGACGATGAGAAGTTGCAGACCACCATCCGAGGACATCCCGGGTTGCTTTGGAAGGCCCTCAACGTCAGGAAACACCGCGGACTCGACCAGCACTTCGTCGGCTGACGGGCGCAGTACCACCCGAACGATCCCGGCATGGAGAGGCAGGCCTGAAGGCCTGCGCTACTCGATGTCGGTCCCTTGGCCGCCCGACCCCATGTCGATCCCGGTCGCCCCGGGATGAGGCCCTGCGATGTCGTCGGTCGAGACGAACGTGCCGTCTTCCCCGCGCATCCGTTCCCTCCGGCGGCGCACCGACTCCTCGTCGTCGGACGCCGACGGATCGCCGGGCGCCTTCGGCACCGCCGATCCGCCGAGCCCGAGCACGTCGCCTTCGCGCGCGGGCGTGTCGCTCTCGCGGCTCACGTGATCGTCGCGGCCCTCGTCGCAGTCCTTCGCCTCGTCATATCTGTCCATAAGTCCTCCCGAGATCCAGGCAGCCCTGAAGGGCTGCGCAACAGGCGTGCGCTTGAAGCTGCGCGTCGGCACGTGTTGCGCAGGGCTTTAGCCCTGCCTCATCGCGTGTGGTTCAAGCGGCATGCCAGGCACGCGTGCGCATGAGGCGAGGAACTGGCAGAGGTGTGTGGTGTCTAACGAAACACGGAAACACGGAAGGCACGGAGAAACACGGAAGGCACGGAAACACACGGAAGGCCACGGAAACACACGGAAGGCCACGGAAACACGGAAACACGGAAGGCACGGAAACACACGGAAGGCCACGGAAACACGGAAACACGGAAGGCACGGAAACACACGGAAGGCACGGAAGCACACGGAAGCACACGGAACAACACGGAAGGAGGTGCGCGATGCGACGACTCAGAATGCTGCCGGTGTCGATCGCGGCGCATGTGGTCGCGGCCCTCGCATTGCTCATCATTCCGCTTGCGGCGGAGGTGGAACGCCCCGTGCCCGCGCCGCTCGCGCGGCCTGAGTTCCTCGCCGCGAAGGCCGTGCCCGCTCCTCCCGCTCCCTCTGCCGTCCGGACCGGCGAGCCGGCGCGTTCCTCGGCAACAGCGGCGCCGATCGCGGCGGGATCCGGTATCCCTCCGGACCCGCCGGTGCAGCCGTCGTACGTGCCGCCCGGAGTTGCCGTGGAAGGTGGCGTCGGAGGCGCGGGCGAGGTGCCCGGCGGTGTTGAAACCGTCGTGACCGTCCCGGAACCGCCGCCGGTTGCCCCGCCACCGCCGCCCAGGATCGTCCGCGTCGGCGGGGACATCCGCGAGCCGCGCAAGGTGGTCGACGTCCGGCCGGTGTATCCTCCACTCGCACAGGCCGGCCGCGTCGAAGGCACCGTGGTGCTCGAGGCGGTGATCAACGAGCGCGGCACCATCGAGCGCATCAAGGTGCTGCGGTCGGTTCCGCTGCTCGACGCCGCCGCCGTCGACGCCGTCAGGCAGTGGCGATACACTCCGACCCTGCTCAACGGCGTTCCCGTAGGGGTGCTCATGACGATCTACATCACCTTCAGCGTCCACGACTGATGTTCGCGCTCATCGCTCCGCTGCTGCTGCTGCTTGCCGCGTTCAGTCCCCTGTCCGCGCAGGGGACCGACGACCCCGAGATCCGCGCGGCCGTCGATCGGTTCTTCGAGATGCAGGTCGCCGAGGACATGGAGGGCTACCTGTCCCTGTGGAGCAGCACGGTCCAGCGGCCGACCACCGCGCAACTGAAATACATCTTCGATTCGGGCGACGACAAGTTCACCGACATCTCGATCGTCCGCGTCACGACGGTCGGCGACCGCATCCGCGTGCGGGTCGCCGCGACGCGGGAGCGCACGTCCAAGGTCAACACACGCCCCGACGGGACGCCCATGGTGTTCAACACCCGGCTGACCCTGGCGTTGACCTTCATCCGCGAGAACGGCGCGCTCAAACTGGTCAGCGAAGGCACGCCCGCGGACGATCTCGCGACCGCCCTGATCGCGGCGGGCACCCCCGAGGCGAGGGCCGCGCTGCTCGACGCCGAGCCGGACCTGATCGGCCAGATGCTCCTGTCGTCGCTCTCGCGGCGCGGCGAAAACGCGGTCGGGGTGCAGCTGTACTCCGCCGCGTATGCCATCTTCGAGCGGGCGGCGGAAATCGCGCGCCGCATCGGCGATCGCAAGGGGGAAGGGCTGGCGCTGCAGAACATGGGCAACGCCAAGTACTTCCAGCATAGCTTCCCCGCCGCGCTCGACGCGTACCGCCGCCGGCTGGCGCTCGAGCGCGAAATCGCGAACGACGAGGGCATCGCCTCGGCCCTGCTCGGCGTCGCGACGGTGCAGTACTCCCAGTTCGAGTACGGCGATGCGCTCGCGTCGTACCGTGAAGCGGCCGCGGTTCAGGAGCGGACGCACGACGATTCGAGCCTCGGAACGACGCTGATCAGCACGGGGAACGTCCTCTACCTGCAAGGGGACTACGAAGGGGCGATCGGGGACTACAGCCGGAGCCGCGAGCTGCTGCACAAGTCATTCAATCTCCTGGGAGAGGCACGCGCGCTCGAGGGGCTCGGCCGCGTCTACACGGCGCAGGGTGATTACGCGTCCGCGCTGACCGCCTTCGCGGGCATGCTCGCCGAGGGCCGCGCGAGGACCAACCGGCCGCTGCTCGGCAACGCGCTCCAGGACATCGGCGACGTGCACTTCAGGCTCGGCAACCTCGATATCGCGCGCGCCTCGTTCGACGAGAGCCGCGGACACTTCGAGGCGACCAAGGATCTGGCTGGGGTCGGGCGGCTGTGGCAGGCGCTCGCAATCACCGATCTCGTCGCGAGCCGGTTCGGTCCCGCGGAGCAGGAGTACGGCAGGAGCATGGCTGCCTGCACGGCCGTCGACGATCGCGAGTGTGTCGCCCGCGCCATCGTCGGCCTCGCCTTCGCGCAGTCGTCGCAGGAACATTTCGATGACGCGATCGCGTCGTACCGGAAGGGCATCGACGCGTTCACGGCGCTGAAGAAGACGACGGAAGCCTCGCGCGCGGAAGTCGGGTTGTCGCAGGCCTACCTCGGACGCAAGGACTATCAGGCGGCCCTTGCCGCGGCGGATCGCGCGTTGAAGCCGGCGAAGGCCCTGGAAGCCAACGACGTGGTGTGGAGGGCACAGGTGGCGGCGGCCCGCGCGTGGCGGCGGCTGGGACAGGCCGACAAGGCGATGGCCGTCGTCAGGGAAGCCGCCGGCCTCGTGCAGCGGATGACCTACGGCGACGCGGTCCAGAATCCAACGAACCGTGTCGCCGCCGATGCGGTGTCCGCCTATGCGCTGCTGGCGATCCTCCAGGCGGAAGCGGGAGACGCCCGAGGGGCGCTCGTTATGGCCCAACAGCGCGCCGCCCAGGCGCGGCGGACCGCGCTGGCGAACAACGAGCGCGACATCTGGCGCGGCATGACGCCCGCCGAGCGTGAGGAGGAGCACACGCTGACCGTTGCGCTGATCTCCACGTCGGTGCAGCTCGAACAGGAGCGTGCGTTGCCGAAGCCGGACAAGGCGCGGATCGCGCGTCTCGAGCTCAAGCTTGCTGAACAGACCAGAACCCGGACGGTGGCACAGGAGCGATTGTTCGGACGCCTTCCAGAGCTGCGGATCTGGCGTGGGCTGGGACTGGCGCCAACGGAGGACGAAGCGATTGCCGCGGTTCCCTCGGGTTCGGCCGTCGTGCAATTCGTCGTCGACGAAGACGATCTGCTCGTCCTCACCGTGGTGCGCACCGGCGAGGGGACGGAGGTGCGCGCCGACGTGAAGGCGGGCCCGCGTCAGGCGCTCGCCGAAAAAGTCGCGGCGCTCGGACAATCGGCGACCCTGCGCGACCCGGCAGCGTGGCGCGAGGCGGCGGCCGCTTTCCTTGCCCTCCTCCCAGAGGAAGCAGTCGCCCGCCTCGCGGCGTCGCCGCGGGCAATCGTGGTGCCGGACGGCATCCTGTGGCGCGTGCCCTTCGAGGCGCTCCCGATCAAGGACGCGTACCTCGCCGATCGCACCGCGCTGACGTATGCGGCATCGCTCGGCGCCGCGCCGTCGTCCGCCGGAGCGCAACCAGCGGTTCCGCTGCTTGCCGTGGCTGCGCCCGACATCGACGCGCCGCGCATCGAGCGCATCGCGGCCACGGTGCCCGGATGGACGCCGCGTCCGCTCGAAGCCGCCGAACGCGAAGCAAACGAGGCGGCCGCCCTCTTCGACACTCCCGCCGCCGCGGTCCTCTCGAGAGGGCAGGCCACCGAAAGCGCGTTCCGCGCGCAGGCGCAGGGCGCGGCGATCCTGCACGTCGCGGCGCCGTTCCGGGTCAACGGCGCGAGTCCTCTGTTCTCGCGGGTCTTCCTGTCGATCCCACCCGCCGCGGCGTCTTCGCCGGCCGAGTCAGGCCCGGGCCACGCGCCCGCGCCCGTCGACCCGACGGTCGACCCGGCCGACGATGGCACCCTCGAGTCGCGGGAGATAGTGAACCTGACGCTGGGAGCGAGTCTGGCAGTGCTGTCCGATGGCAGTGCGGCGACCGGGCGCGACGGCGCGGCGGCCCTGCCGATCGTGTACTGGAGCTGGCGCGCGGCCGGCGTGCAATCGATGGTGCTGTCGCGGTGGGGCACCGATGACCAGACGTCGACGGATCTATTGAAGGCGTTTCACGCCAGGGTGAAGGCGGGCGACGCACCCGGACCCGCGCTCCACGCCGCCGCGGCCGCGCTGCGCGCGAAGGAAGCGACCCGCGCGCCTGTCTTCTGGGCGAGCTGGATGGTCATCGGCGGGTAAGTCGAGTCCGTATTTGTCGGGGAAGAAGTCGCGGCCGCGGATCATCTCCGCCACGTTCTTGGCGGTGCCCACCAGCGGTGTCAGGTTCAATCCCGTGTCGATCGCCCCGCTGATGACCCCTTTGCGCCGCATCGTCGAGAAGGCCGCCACGACCGCGATCGCGGCGCCCACATAAGGCAGGGCTCGCCCGACCCGGCGCGACAGCCGCGCGCCGCCCCACGACACGACACGGTTCTTCACCGTCATGCTCACGGTTGCAAGCAATATTCCGGCCGCTTATTGTTGGGATGATGCAACCAAACGTGGTCATCATCGGCGGCGGGTTCGGAGGACTGTATGCCGCGCGGGCACTCGAGCGCGTGGCCGTGCGCGTGACGCTCGTCGATCGGCGCAACCATCACGTGTTTCAGCCGCTCTTGTACCAGGTCGCCACCGCCGCGCTCTCGCCGGGGGACATTGCTTCTCCCATCCGCTGGATCCTGCGCCGGCAGCCGAACGTCGAAGTGCTGCTCGCGGATGCCGAGCGCATAGACGCCGGCCGCCGTGCGGTCGTCCTGGCGGACGGCGAGATTGGGTACGACTACCTGATTATCGCGAGCGGCGCGACGCATGCGTATTTCGGCCGGGACGAGTGGCGCCGGTTCGCGCCGGGATTGAAGACCCTCGAGGATGCCCTCGAGATCAGGCGGCGGGTGTTGCTGGCGTTCGAGCGGGCCGAGCGGGAAACGGATCCGCGCCGCCGCCAGGCGTTGTTGACGTTTGTGGTCATCGGCGGCGGGCCGACGGGCGTCGAGCTGGCCGGCGCCCTGGCGGAGATTTCGCGGCAGTCACTCGCGCGTGATTTCCGTCATTTCGATCCGGGCTCGGCTCGCATCGTACTCGTCGAGGCTGGCGCCGCCCTGTTGGCCGCGTTTCCCCCGGCACTCGCCGAAGCGGCCAGGAGGCAACTCATGTCGCTGGGAGTCGACGTGCGGACCGGCGCGGCGGTCACCGGCATCAGCGAGGGACGCGTCGAGATCGGGGGCGAGTCGATCGAGGCGGCAACGATCCTCTGGGCGGCGGGGGTCGCGGCCTCCCCGCTCGGGCGCACGCTCGGCGCGCCGACCGATCGCGTCGGCCGCGTGCTCATCGATCCGGACCTGTCGGTTCCCGGGCACCGCGAACTGTTCGTCATCGGCGACCTCGCGTCGCTGAACGGAACGGATGGGCGGCCGCTCCCGGGCGTCGCCCAGGTGGCCATCCAGATGGGCCGGCACGCGGCGCGCAACATCGAGCGCGATCTCTCGGGCAAGGCGCGCACGCCTTTCAGGTATCGCGACTATGGCAACATGGCGACGATCGGCCGCGCCTCGGCTGTCGCCGACTTCGGCTGGCTCCGGCTGAAGGGGTGGTTCGCGTGGCTGGCGTGGCTCTTCGTCCACATCATGAACCTGATCGGCTTCCGCAACCGGCTCGTCGTCTTTGTCCAGTGGGCGTGGGCCTACTTCAGCTACCAGCGCGCCGTGCGGTTGATCACCGGCTCGCCAGAGCGCGATAAGCCGACATCGTGAGACGAGAGGGCGCGGCCGTCGTGCTGGCGATCGCGGCGGCCCTCGTGCCGCTGCCCCCACCGCTCGTCGAACGGTGGTATTCGACGGGACTGTATCCGCGCATCCAGGCCGTCGTGACTCCCGTCACGAACCGGGTGCCGTTCGCGCTGCTCGACGCCGCCGTGGCCGTTCTCGTCGTTTTCTTCGCGGCGCGGCTCGTGGCGCGTGTTCGACGCCGGGGGTGGCGCGCCGCGCTCCTCGGATCCGCGGGCTCGCTGATCGTTTCGGCGGCGATCGTGTACCTCTTCTTCCTCGCGGTCTGGGGCTTGAACTACCGGCGCGTTCCCCTGGAGCGGAAGCTCGACTACGCCCGCGCGCGCGTCACGCGCGCCGGGGTTGTCGATCTGGCGAACCGATCGGTGACGCTCGCCAACAGCGGATATCCCACCGCCCGTGCGGCTGTGCCGGACGAACGGCTGCTTGCCGAGGCGTTCGCGTCGGCGCAACGCGGGCTGGGCGCCCGGCACTCGGCCGTCCCCGGCGTGCCGAAGCGATCGCTGCTGTCGCTGTATTTCAGGCGCGCGGCGATCGACGGGATGACCGATCCGATCTTCCTCGAAATCATCCTGAACCCCGACGTGCTGAGGTTCGAGCGGCCCTTCGTCCTCGCGCACGAGTGGGCCCATCTTGCGGGTTACGCGGACGAATCGGAAGCCAACTTCATTGCGTGGCTGACATGCACGAAGGGAGACGCCCTCGCCCGTTACAGCGGCGCGATCGCCGCGTACGGGCGCGCCATGGCGGCGCTGCCGCGCGCGGATCGCGTCACGGTCGCTCCGCTCGATGAGGGACCACGCGCCGACCTGCGCGCGATTGCGGCGCGGTACGAGCGATCGTCGCCGGTCGTGCGGCATGCGGCGCGCGAGGTATACGACACGTACTTGCGCGCCAACCGCGTTGAAGAGGGGATCGCGAGCTACGACGCCGTGCTGCGGTTGATCGTGGGAAGCCGGTTCGATGAGGGAGGCAACCCGAGGCTTCGACAGAAGCAGGGAAGCCTTTTGCTTCTAGACGAGGGGTGACGAAGAGTCGAGCGTCTCGAGCGTGTCGAGCTTGTCGAGGTCGCTCGGCGAAACCGGAGGCGACTGGTGTCCGGTACGCAGATCGTCAGGGCGCACATCCGGACTCTGGGGGTGCACTTCCACATCCCGCCATTTCCGCCACCCGCACTGGTGGCAGCGATACGGTTGGCGGTCGCTCAGTATCTGCCGGAGTCGTTCCATGGCGTTCCGCAGGCGAGACGGGAACACCCGGGTCGACCCGCAAGCCGGGCACTTCATTCGGTCATCCTCAGGGGAACGCGTCAGATTCTATCACACCCCATGGCACGCACCGGTACCTGGCCGATCCCACCCGGTCGGCCCGCGACGCGGGTCTGGGAGGCAGGGTGTTCAGGACTAGCGAGGCTCCGCCTCAGACCGTCGAGAGGCTCCGCCTCGCTAGGGCGCATTCTTTGATAACGCCCCGCTGACGCGGGGACGGTCTTGACCGAAAAACTCGACTCATTCAGTGCAAGTTTTTCGGGTCAAGACCTCTAACGCGCGCCGATCGAGATCCCGCCGTTCGTCCCCTCGAGCTCGATCTTCGGACCGCCGCCGTTCAGACGTCCCTCGAGGCGGCGCCGCGACGACTCGCCGGAGGTGACGACGTCGAGTCCGTTCGTGGCGATGCCGCCGTTCATCACGCGGGCCGACAGGTTCGCCTTTGCGTCGCGCGGAAGGCGCAGCTTGATGCCGCCGTTGACGCACTCCAGGTGGACGCCCGATTCCGGCACCTGGGCGAACTCCGCCACGACGCCACCGTTCACCGTGCTGGCGTGCAGGTCGCCTGAGACATCCAGCACCTTGATCCCGCCGTTGACGTTCTCCGCCCGCACGCGTCCGCTCAGGCCCGCGATCTCGACGCTGCCGTTGACGTTCGTGACCTTCACGCCGGCGCCGGCGGGCACGCGCACGGTGTACTGCACTTCCAGGCCGCCGCCGCCGAAGAACGTGCTTCCGCGCTGCAGCTTCGTTTCGATGCGGATGCTCGACGGCGAGGCGCTCTCCTGGATCTCGATGCGCCCGAGCGCCTGCCTGGCCGACTCCTGGGTGGCGGCCTTCGCGATCTTCCGGGCCACCACTTCGACGGTATTGTCCGACGAGGGCTGCATCTGGATCCGGCCGTTGACGTTGCCGATTTCGACGTGGCCTCCTGGCGTGAGCGCGTAGGTCCTGCGCCATTCGGCGGTCTCCGTCGCGCGCACGTCGCTCAGCGCGAGATCGCACCCGGAGGCCGCGACCAGAAGCAGCGGCAGCACCAGGAGTCCTGCGGGGCGCCACGCTTTCGAAATGGACATGACGGGCATTCTCCTCAGCCGCCTATACGGGGTCACCCCCCTCCTCGTTCCGGCAAGTTCATCCGAGGCAGAACCGATGGGCGCCTGCCGGATCAGCCGGATGTGTAGCTGGCACGCGTTTTCTCCGCGTGCCTTCTGATTCCTCAGACCTTATAATTCCCCAGAGATGTCCGACCGCAAATACCGTCAGCGCGGCTACCAGGATGACCCGCACGAGCCGCGCCGCGAGTCACGGCCGGCGGAGAAGAAGGAGTTCACGCCACGCGGCCAGCCGCCGCTCGCGCCGAAGACCTTCAACATGCCGGGGTTCCGGGAGGTGGTCCGCTGCGCGCCGTGCGGGGCGGAGCTGACCGTGGCCCTCGCGTGGACGGCGGACGGCAGGTGCCCGCGGTGCGGCGCGGATCTGCACACCTGCGCGCAGTGCGTCCACTTCGACAGCAGCGCGCCGTTCGAATGCCAGCAGACCATCCCGGCGCGCATCACGCCAAAGGACGCGCGCAACCAGTGCGGGCTGTTCGAGCCGCGAACGACGGTCGAACGCGAGACGAAGTCCGCGGCCCCGACGAGCGCCCGCAAGGCGTTCGACGATCTCTTCAAGTAGCACATGCGAGTGATGGCCCTCCTGACGCTGGCCGCCGCCTTGTCCGCCGGCTTCAACATGCAGCGGCGCGGCGCAGCCGGCGCCCCGACCGTGGGCTACGACCTCGTCAAGGTGTACCCGCACGATCCGCAGGCCTTCACCCAGGGGCTCGTCTATCTGGATGGGTACCTCTACGAGGGCACCGGCCTGAACGGCCGGTCCACGCTACGGAAAGTGAAGCTCGAGAACGGCGAAGTGCTGCAGATCCAGAAGGTCGACTCGCAGTACTTCGGCGAAGGCATCGTCGTCTGGAAAGACCGGATCGTGCAGCTCACGTGGCAGGCGGGCCTCGGGTTCATCTACGATCGCGCCTCCTTCCGCCGGACGGGGACCTTCAATTACAGCGGCGAGGGATGGGGGCTGACGCACGACGGCACACGGATCATCATGAGCGATGGCTCGTCGTCGCTGCGGTTCCTGAATCCGGACACGCTGAAGGAAACCGGCCGCCTCCCCGTGAAGGATGGAGCGACGCCGGTCGCCAACCTGAACGAACTGGAGTTCGTGAAGGGAGCCATCCTGGCCAATATCTGGCAGACCGATCGCCTCGCCCGCATCTCGCCGCGCACGGGGCAAGTGATGCAGTGGATCGACCTGCGCGGTCTGCTGGACCCGCGCGATGCCGCGCATGGTGTGGACGTGCTGAACGGCATCGCCTACGATGCGGCGCGCGATCGCCTGTTCGTCACCGGCAAACTCTGGCCCAAGCTGTTCGAGATCAGGATAAAAAGGTGAGTGGAGAGGCGCCGAGCGCCCAGCCCCGGGCGCCGGTTACGCGATCAGAAGTTTCTTGAGCGTTCGCAACGTGCGCTCGAGCGACTCGCGGGCGATGCGATCGATGATCGGGTTCGCGATCGGGCGCAGGAGCGCCGGCACTGAGCGGCTGAGGCTGACCGACTCGCATTCGATCAAGACCCCGCCCTCGGTCTCCTCGTACCGCCAATACGCGTTCAACCTCCACAGAAAGCCGCTGTCGGCCCCGGCTGCTTTCTCGTGCTCCTTGACCGTTCCCGCGTCTGCGAGCTCGGCAATCTTCGTCGCGACGCTGCGTGCGGTCGCGCGCGTCGGGCCGAGACGCCGATAGACGACGTCGTGCTCGGTGTTGTAGGTGACGGTGACGATGTTCGTGCGCCGCAGCTTCATGAAGACCCGCAGGCGATCGCCGTCGCGCGCGAGCAGCCGCGAGTCGAGCACGTCCTCGTACGACCGCGACTCGTGTCCGGCGCCGTCCTCCAGCCGCTTCAGCACTTCGGCCAGCGTCGCACGCGGCACGAAGATCGAACCCACCCAGTGATGCAGGCGCCCCCCGGGGACCGCGGGCGGACCCAGGGACATCATTCGAACGCCGCCCCGGATGACCTCGCCGCGCCACGCGGTGCCGTCGCGATCCTCGACGAAAAACGGACACTGTGAAAGTGCGCCGGCGTGGCACGCGTCAATCGACGCGTCGTAGCGCTGCCAGGCGGCAAGGGTCGCCGGCGCCGGGCCGGCCGAGGCGGGCGATGGCGCCAGGAGGAACGCCCACACGACCAGCGGCGCCGTGGAGCGGAACACCATGACGTCGCTCGCGGCGTAGTTCAGCAGGGCGCAGGTGACGATGGCGGTCATGTTGGCGACGAGCGGCGGAACGTGCAGCGTGCCGGTGAGAAGGGCCACAATCGCGACGTTCCCGGCGATCGAGATGGCGCCGTTCAACAGGTGAAAGCGCAGGAGCCGTCCCAGCGTGCCACGCCGCGAACCGGAGGGGCGATCCTTCCACGTCCATTGCTGGTGCCACCAGAAGTTGTGCAGGACCGCGGCCTCGACGGCGAGCGCCGTCGCCGCCAGGTAATGCACCCGCGCCACGGATACGAGGAGGGTCAAAACGCCGAGCTGGACCACGATGCCGCCAAGACCGACGGCGTTGAACACGCCCCAGCGTTTGAGCCCGGAAGAGAGCGTCACACCAGGTAAGGCGCGAACGGGCGTCAATGCGGCTCACATCGGCAGCGAGGGAGCGGCGCACAGGGGTCCCCGCCAGCGACCGAGCCCGGGTCCGGGGCGGAGCCCCGATCAGGTTAGGATGATGCCGATGTCCCTGCTTCAGCATGCGCCGGCCTTCGATGCCGCCGGCGCCGCGGCGCTCGCGCGCGAGCTCTACGGCCTCGATGCGGCCGCGTCACCACTCGCCAGCGAACGCGATCAGAACTTCCTGTTGACGACGCGGTCGGGTGGACGGTTCACGCTCAAGATCGCGAATGCCCTCGAAGAGCGTGCCCTGCTCGAGGCGCAGAATGCCGCGATGGCGCACGTCGCCGTCCGTACCGCGCTCTGCCCGGTCGCGGTTCCCGCGACCTCTGGCGAGGCGATCGAGCGCGTGACGCTGTCGGGGGCCCGCCACTTCGTGCGGCTGCTCACGTGGATTCCGGGTCAGCCGCTTGCGGCTGTGCCCCGTCATTCCGAGGCGCTCCTCGGCGACCTCGGGCGGCGGCTTGGCGAGATGGACCGGGCGCTGGAGAGCTTCGATCACCCTGCCATCCATCGGGATTTCTACTGGGACCTCGCTCGTGCCTCGCGCGAGGTGGCGGCTGGCGTCGGCCTGATCGGTGACAAGGGGTTGCGCGCGGCCGTAGAAGCGGCGGCGCGCGACGCGGAGGCCGAGATCGCGCGGCTCCTGCCGCACCTTCGCCGCGCCGCCATTCACGGCGACGCCAACGACCGCAACGTGCTGGTCTCGATGGGTGGCGACGTCTGGACGCGCGGGCAGACGGTCACGGGGTTCGTGGACTTCGGCGACATGGTCCACAGCTATGCGGCGTCGGATCTCGCCATCGCGATTGCTTATGCGGTCCTCGACAAGAGGGATCCGGTCGCGGTCGCGCGCGCGGTGTGCGCGGGCTACCACGCGGCGCGTCCCTTGACCGATGACGAGCTGGCCGCGCTCTTCGGGTTCGTGCGCCTCCGGCTGTGCGCCAGCGTCTGCGTGGCGGCGCGGCAGCTCGGCGAGCGCCCCGGCGATGCCTACCTCGCGATCAGCCAGGGGCCGATCGCGCGGAGCCTGCCGCGACTGGCCGCCGTGCCGTCCGGGTTCATGGAGGCGAGCCTGCGCGCCGCGTGCGGCCTCGATCCCTCTCCTCGATCGACCGCCATCTCGACGTGGCTCGCCGGGCAGACCTCGCTGCCTCCGGTGATCGCTGTCGATGGATCGCGCGCGCATGTGCTCGACTTGAGCGTCTCGAGTCCGCTCGTGTCGGGCGACCTGTCGGAGAATGCCGAGCCGCCGTTGACGGCGCGGATCGAGCAGGAGATGGGGGACAGCGGCGCATCGGTCGGGATTGGGCGCTACGGTGAGCCGCGGCTTCTCTACTCGTCGCCGCTGTTCGCGGGCGACGAGCGGCGCACGATTCACCTTGGCGTGGATCTTTTCGCCCCGGTGGGTACCGCGGTTCACGCCCCGCTCGATGGCACCGTGGAAATCGCGGAAGACAACGCGGCCCCGCTCGACTACGGCCCGATGGTCGTCCTTCGACACGTCACCGATGACGTCGGCGTGTTCTTCACGCTGTACGGGCATCTCTCGCGCGAATCGCTGTTGAACCTGGAGACGGGACGGCGCGTCGCCGCGGGCGAATCATTCGCTGCGATTGGCGCCGCGTCAGTCAACGGCGGATGGACGCCGCACCTGCACTTTCAGCTCATCACGGACCTCCTCGACAAGGGGCGCGATTTCCCCGGCGTCTGCCGCGCGTCGGAACGCGACGCGTGGGAGGCGCTCTCGCCCGATCCGAACGCGATCCTGCGGTTGGAGGGCGCGAGATTCCCCTCGGACGCGATCGAGACGCCGCACGCGATCGCGCACCGCCGCCGCCGCATCGGGCCGAATCTCAGCGTCGCGTACCGGAAGCCGGTCAAGCTCGTCCGCGGGTGGATGCAGTACGTGTACGACGGTGCCGGAAGGCAGTACGTGGATGCCTACAACAACGTGCCGCACGTCGGCCATTGCCACCCACGCGTCGCGGGCGCGGCGGCCGCGCAGTTGCGCGTGCTGAATACGAACACGCGGTACGTGCACGACGCGCTGGGGCGGTACGCGGAGCGGCTGTCCTCGACGCTGCCGGAACCCTTGCGCGTCTGCTATTTCGTGAACTCCGGGAGCGAAGCCAACGAGCTGGCGCTGCGGCTGGCGCGCGCGCACACCGGCCGCCGCGACGTCATCGTTCTCGATGCCGCCTATCACGGCAACACCACCACGCTCGTCAAGATGAGCCCGTACAAGTTCAATGGGCCCGGAGGAGAAGGGCGGCCGCGATGGGTCCACGTCGCCGCGCTGCCGGATGTCTATCGAGGGCCCTGCAAGAAGGAGGATCCGGCCGCGGGCGAGAAGTACGCGGCCGATGTCCAGAGGGTCGTGGAGGCCGTCGGGGGCGCGGGGCGCAGCATCTGCGCGTTCGTTGCGGAGACCTGTCCAAGCGTCGGCGGGCAAATCATGTTGCCCGACGGATACCTCGGTCGCGCCTATCAATACGCGCGCGCGGCGGGCGGCGTGTGCATCGCCGACGAGGTGCAGACCGCATACGGCCGCGTCGGCACCGACTTTTATGCGTTCACCGCGCATCACGTCGTGCCCGACATCGTGGTCCTCGGCAAGCCCATTGGAAACGGCTATCCGCTCGGGGCGGTGATCACGACTCCCGAGATCGCGGCGTCGTTCGACAACGGCATGGAGTTCTTCAGCACGTTCGGCGGGAGCACGGTCTCGTGCGCCGTCGGCCTGGCCGTGCTGGACGTCGTGCAGGACGAACAGCTCCAGCGGCACGCACGCGAAGTCGGCGAACGCCTCAGCGCACATCTCCAATCGCTTGCCCGTGACCACTCGCTCATCGGGGATGTTCGCGGGTCCGGCCTGTTCATCGGCGTCGAGCTGGTCGGCGATCGCGCGACACTGGCCCCCGCGACTGCGGAGGCCGCCTACGTCGTGAATCGCCTGCGCGAGGAGGGGATTCTGATTGGCATGGATGGACCGTTCGACAACGTGCTGAAGATCCGTCCGCCGATGCCCTTCGGCTTCGAGGACGCGGACCGGGTGGCGGAGACGCTGGATGCGGTCCTGCGGGAGCCCGGTCTCCGACAGGAGTAGGGAAGCAGGGGAGGCTTGTCAAGAAAAGCAAACAGGAGGAAGGGAGTAGGGGAGGCCCATTTTCTTGGAGAGTGACCGATGCAGCAACGCATATCTCGTGTCGTGGTCGCCGTCGCACTTGTTGCCGCCACACACGCCCTCCTGATCGCGCAGCCGCGGGCCCCGTGGGCGGCTGACGTCGATCAGATCTTCGCAGCGTGGAGCCGCCCGGACTCGCCGGGGTGCGCGCTCGGGGTCTTCAAGGACGGCGCCGTCGCCTATGAGCGCGGCTACGGCATGGCCGACCTCGAGCAGGGCGTGCCGATCACGCCGGAGACGGTCTTCTATGTCGGGTCGCTGTCCAAGCAGTTCACGGCCATGGCGGCGGCGCTGGCAATCCAGCAGGGGCGATTGTCCGCCGGGGATCCGATTCGCCGGTACCTGTCCGAGCTGCCCGAGTATGCCGTCCCGATCACGGTGCGCCACCTGCTGCATCACACGAGCGGGCTGCGCGACTACAACACGCTCCTGAGCATCGCCGGACGTCGGGGCGATGAGGCGTACGACAATGCGACGGTCCTCCGGATGACGGCGCGCCAGAAGGCGCTGAACTTCACGCCGGGCGACGAATACCTCTATTCGAATACGGGCTACACCCTGCTGGCGACGATCGTCGAGCGGGCCACCGGCACGCCGTTCGCGCAATTTGCCGACGCGAACATCTTCAAACCGCTTGGCATGACCGTCACGCACTACCACGTCGATGCCTCGCGCCTGGTGCACAAGCGCGCGTCCGCATACGAGCGGTCCGGGAACGGGGCGGTCACGCTCGACACGCCGAGCAACCAGCGCGCGGGAGCTGGCGGAGTGTTCACGAACATCCGCGATCTGAAGCGCTGGGACGAGAACTTCTACACGGGTCAGGTCGGCGGGCTGGCGATCATCGAGCAGTTACAGGCGCCCGGGTCGCTGAACGGCGGCCGGCCGCTCACCTACGCGTGGGGTCTCGAGGTCGGCACGTACCGCGGGCTGCGGATCGTCGAGCACGGCGGATCGCTCGGCGGCTACCGCGCGCACCTGCTCCGGTTCCCGGCCCAGCATACAAGCGTGGCGCTCCTATGCAACCTTGGCAGCATCGCTCCCTCGGCGCTGGCGCGCCGCGTGGCCGACGCGGTGCTCGGCAGCATCCTGACAGGGGAGAAGCCCGCCCCGGCGTCCGCCGCGCCGCGGGGCGGTCGGGGCGAGCTGCCCGCTTCGCCCGCGCCCTCAGTCACGCTGGCTGATTATGCCGGCTCGTACGTCAGCGACGAGATCGACAGCGTCTTCACCATCGCTGTCGACGGCTCGCGGCTGGTGCTGCGGCGGGAGGCGGATGCCGAGCCGGCGGCGCTCGTGCCAGGCGGCGCCGATGCGTTCCGCGCTCGTGGGATGACGCTGACATTCGAGCGCGCCCCGGACCGTCGCGTCACGGCCCTTTTGGTCGATGCGGGACGCGTGCGGGGCATCAGGTTCCGCAAAGACAAATAACAGCCACGGTGCTCGGTGCTCGGTGCTGGGTACACCCTTCTATTCTTTGATAAGTTGTACAGTCATGGACTCAACGATCTGTGCGCGCTGCGGCGGCTCGATGGAGCCAGGCTTCGTGGTGGACCACGCGCATGGCGCTGTCGCGAAGTCCGAGTGGGCGTCGGGTGAGCCGCGCTACTCGAAATGGTCCGGCATGCGGATGAAGGGGCGCCAGCTCTATGACGTGGTCACCTATCGTTGCATGCGATGCGGCCGTCTCGAATCGTACGCCCAGGAGCCGGAAGAGCACCACAAGGACTGATCGCGTGCAGGCGTATACTGGCGCGAAGACGTGGATCTCTCAATCGAACGCGATACCCCGGACCGGCTGGTCTGCACGCTGCGTGAAGGCCCGCGGTCCGTCGTCCTGACCTCGTCCGACGCGGAAGCGGCGGCCGCCGATCTGCTGGCCGCGATCGACAGCGCGGCCGTGACCGGCTATGGCGAGTGCCTGTGGCAGGAGGCGGCCGGCGATTATCGCTGGATGTTCAAACGCACGGGATCGCACGTGACGGTCGCGACCCTGTGGAGCACGGGGACGCTGACGGGCTGGCAAAACGTGCTGCAGTTCGACATGGAGTTTGCGGCGCTCGCCGACCGCGTGCGCGCCGAGATTGCCCGGCTTGGCGCGCACGTCCCGTAACCGATGCACTGGACGGATATCTCGGACCGGAACGCCGGCAATGCCGTCGTCCTCGACGTCCGCGGCTTCATGACGCTGTCGGACTACGAGTCCTCCCTTTTCAAGTACGCGGCGAGCGCATTTGTCTGAGCGCATGATCGCGGCTGCCCTGAGCGGGCGTTCTGTTCAGGCGAGTCGAAGGGGCGCATAGCCACATGGGCTTTACGCCGCTGCATGTCGAGCACGCCGGCCGGATCCGCATCCGGGCGCCGCTCCGCGAGGCTTTTCAGTTCTTCACGCCCGAGGGAGAGCGGCGGTGGGTGGCCGGCTGGACGCCTGAGTATCTGCACCCCCGTGACGGCAGCACCGGCGCCGGCCTGGTCTTCACAACCGACGCGGACGGCGAGCATACCGTGTGGCTCGTCACCCGGTTCGATCCGGCGGTGGGAACCGCCGAATACGTCCGCGTGACCCCCGGATCCCGAATCGGAACCGTCACGATCGCGTGCGATCAGGACGGCCCCGCCGCCACGCTCGTCAAGGTCTCCTACCTGCTCACCGCGATATCCCGCGCGGGAAACGCCACGCTCTCCGCCTTCGACGCCCCCGCCTTCGACGCCATGCTGCGGCACTGGGAGCAGGCCGTGAACGACATCTTGCGCTCCTGAACGCTGGCCCTTCTCAGCACCTTTCAGTACCCTTCACCGGACTTCTATTTGCATCCGGCTGCCGGCACACCGGCAGTTGCACTGCTTTCAGGGAAAACTGCCGACAATCCGGACACAAACTGCGGATTTCCGGCAAGGACCTGCCTTGAGCGAGCGCGTGGCGCAGGCGGGTCCTAGGGGCGCCATGGAAAACAGAGTTGCGCAACTGGAATCGCAAGTCGCCTATCTGACCGACCGCCTCGCGTCGCTCGAGGAGCGTCTGGCTGGCGCCGGCCGCGACCCGCGCGCTCTCGATCTCGAGCCACAGCCCTCCGTTCTCGCCGTGGCGGACCTGCAGGCGGGCTCCATTCAGCAGTGGCTGGGGCTGGCCGGACGCACCCTGGTGATCCTCGGAGGCGCGTACCTGCTGCGCGCTTTGACCGGCGCCCACGTAGTTCCCGCGCACGTCGGTGTCGCGCTCGGTCTGCTCTACGGCGCGCCCTGGCTCCTGCTGGCGTCGCGCGCCGGCATGCGGGGCTCGCATCTCGACGCGTTCACCCACGCGCTCACGACCGCGCTCATCGGCTATCCGCTCGTCTGGGAGGCCACGCTTCGGTTCGGCGTCCTCGACCCCGTTCAGAGCGCGATGCTGCTCGCCGCGTTGACAGCCGGCGCCTTCGTGCTCGCATCAACGCGCGGCCTCCAGGGCCTCGCCTGGGTGGTGAGTTTCGGCGCGCTCGTGTCCGCGATCGTCCTCTCCATCGCCATGGACAGCTGGACCGCGTACACCGTGCTGGCGATTGGCGTGGGCGTCGCCACGCTGTGGCTGGGCTACACGCAGGGCTGGACGATGCTGCGGTGGCCGGCGGCGGCCGTCGCCAACTGCATGGTGCTCGTCGTGACCGGCCGTGCGATGGTCGGCGGGTCCGCACGCGGTGCCCTGCTCGTGCAGCTCGTGATGCTTGCCGCGTATCTGGGCAGCTTTGCGATCCGGACCCTGGTGATTGGCCGTGAAGTCATTCCTTTCGAGGTGGTGCAGTCGATCGGCGTGCTCACGGTCGCCTTCGGCGGGGCGATTGCCCTCATTCACTCGACAGGCGCCAACGTCGTGCCGGTCGGAATCGCGAGTCTGCTGCTTGCCGCGGCCGGCTACGTGATCGCATTCGCGTTCGTCGAGCGGCGCCGGCACGTCAAGAACTTCTTCTTCTACACGCTGCTCGCGCTCCTGTTCGGCGTTGTCGGCATCGCGTTGACCGCCGGCGCGACCACCGGTGCCTTGACGTACTCCGTCGTCGGAGCGGGCGCCGCGGTGCTGGCGCGGCGTCATCATCGCCTCACGCTGAGCCTCCAGGCTTCGGTGTACGTGCTTGCGGCGGTGTTCGCGTCAGGCCTGCTGACGGCGGCAACCTTGGCGATGGCGCTGCCGCCATCGGCGGGATGGGGGGCACCGGCCGCGGTGCCGATCGTCGCACTCGCCGCGATCGCCGTCGTCGTCGCGTTGCCGGTCGTACGGCCGGTGGAGCGGTGGGGGGTCTTTGCGTCGATCCCGAGGCTGGTGGTGGTCGCCACCGCGCTGTGGGCCGCGGCCGGCACGGCTGTCGCCGTCGGGATCCTGCTGCTGCCCGAGTCCGCGCGGGCCGATGCGGCGGTGGCGGCGACGATTCGGACGGGGATCCTGGTGCTGGCCACCTTTGCGGCTGCCTCGTCGGCGCGCCGCGAGAGTGGGCGGGAGGCCGGCTGGCTGGTATACCCGCTGATCGTGCTGACCGGGTGCAAGGTGCTGTTCGCCGATTTTCCTCAAGGCCGGCCGGAGACACTGTTTGCGGCCCTGGCGCTATACGGCGTGGCCCTCATCGCCGCGCCGCGATTGATGCGTCAACGTGCCGTGCCCTCCGCCGAGCGGGCCGGCGCGCCCGAGGCGGTGGCGCCGGCCTCATCCGTGGCGCACCGGGATTAGCCTCCGCCGCGCCACTTCTGTGCTATTTTCCAACCACACTTCCGGTCGAACATCCGTCGGTTGCTTTCATGCAGCATTTCTGGAGGATACGATGAAATCATCGCTTGACTCGTCGGGGACCCCTGCACCCCGACTGGCGGCCTTCGTTGCGCCGGCGCGTCGCCGCCGGCTCCACTCCGACCGCATAACACGCCAGAAGGGCGTCCGGCTGGCCGGCGCCCTGCTGTTTGCGGTCGCGACCGCGGGCTCCGCGGCCGTGCTCGCCCAGTCGAAAGCGCAGCCGCCCGCGCAGAAGCTCGACGCCGAGTACACCGAGAAGATCAAGAAGGCGACGCCCGATCCGCGGATCCTGACCGAGCTGGTGGATCACATGCCGGCATCCGACAAGGTGCCCTCTCCACTCAAGGTCCTCGGGTACATCCCGGGCGAACCCAACCAGATGACGTACTACAAGGACATCGTGCGGTACCTGACCGCGCTCGACAAGGCGTCGGACCGCGTGACGATGTTCAAGATCGGCGTGAGCGACGAAGGGCGCGACATGTTCGCGATTGCCGTCGCCGACGAGGCGACGATCAAGCAAATCGACAAGTACAGGCAGATCACCGCGCAGCTCACGGATCCTCGGAAGCTGACCGACGCGCAGGCGAAGCAGCTCATCGCGACCGGCAAGCCGATCTACTTCGCGACCGGCGCGATCCACTCCCCCGAGGTGGGCAGCCCCGAGATGCTGATGGAGCTGGCGTTCCGGCTGGCGGTTGAGGAGACGCCGTTCATCCAGACCATTCGCAACAACTCGATCGTCGTGATCAACCCGGCGAGTGAGGTGGACGGACGCGAGAAGCAGGTCGACAACTTCATGGCGACCAAGGCCGGCAAGCCGTCGCCGTCGATGGTCTACTGGGGCAAGTACGTCCAGCACGACAACAACCGCGACGGCATCGGCGTCGGCCTTCGGCTGACGCAGGTGATGCTGAAGACCTTCCTGGACTGGCACCCGACGGTGTTCCACGACCTGCACGAGTCGGCCACCTTGCTGTACACCTCGACCGGGACCGGGCCTTACAACACCGTCGTCGATCCGATCCAGACCAACGAGTGGTGGCTGCTCGCCGAGACCGAGGTCATGGAGTTGACCAAGCGGAACGTGCCCGGCGTGTGGACCTACAACTATTACGACGGCTGGGTGCCGAACTACATGTTCTGGATCGGCGTGACGCACAACTCGATCGGGCGCTTCTACGAGACCCAGAGCTACGGCGGAGCGCAGAACCGCGCCCTGGGCGCGTTGAATCAGAGCCGTGAATGGTACCGTCAGAACCCGACGCCGAACGACATCCAGTGGGGGCCGCGCGCCAACGTGAACATGCAGCAGAGCGCCATCCTCATCGCCATGAACCACGTGGCGAAGAACAAGGACACGTTCCTCGAGAACTACTACCTGAAGAACAAGCACACGGTCGAGCGCGGCCAGACGAAGGCGCCGCACGCCTACGTGGTCCCCGCGAGGCAGCGCCGGCCGGTCGAAGCGGCGGAGCTGATGAACCTGATCCGCCGGGAGGGCGCGGAAGTCCACACGGCCACCTCCGCGTTCAGCGTCGGGAACGTCCAGGTCGCGCCGGGCGACTACATCGTCCGCATGGACCAGCCGTACAACGCCATCGTCGAGACGCTGCTCGGCGTGCAGTTCTACGCGCCGCAGAACCCGCGGCCCTACGATGATACCGGCTGGGCGATCGCGCTGGTCCGCAACGTGAAGGCGCAGAAGATCGACGACAAGGCGATCCTCCAGCAGCCGATGACGCTCGCGGCGGCGGACTTCAAGATCTCCGGCACCATCACGGGCAGCGGACGGGTGATCATCGTCGATCACAACACGGACAACACGCTGGTGACGTTCCGGTTCCAGCATGCCGGCGTGAAGATGTCGGCGGCCGAGAAGGAATTCGAGGCGGCGGGTCACACGTTCGGCGCGGGCGCCTTCATCATCCCCGACGCCAACCGGGCCGCGCTGGAGCCGTCGATCAAGGAGCTCGGATTGTCCGCGTGGGCGGTCGATGCCGCGCCGGCCGTGGCGATGCACGACCTCGACGTGCCGCGTATCGGCTATGTGCACACCTGGAACCGCACGCAGGACGAGGGCTGGGTGCGGCTCGCGTTCGACACCTTCAAGGTGCCCTACACGTACTTCGGCGCGCCGAAGCTGCGGGAAGGCGACCTGCGCGCGAAGTACGACGTCATCGTCTTCCCGCATGCCGGCGCAGGAGGGGCGGACCTCATCACCGGGGGCGTCACGGGCAACGAGCCGCGGCCCTACAAGAAGACCGACCTCACGCCGAACGTCGGCACGATCGACTCGACCGACGACATGCGCGGAAACATCGGCATCGAAGGGCTGATGGAGCTGTACAAGTTCGTGCAGCAGGGGGGTGTGTTCATCACCGAAGGGGCGACCTCGACGGTGTTCCCGGAGTACAACCTGACGCCTGGCGTGAACGTCGAGACGCCTGAGGGTCTCTACGTCCGCGGCTCGGTGCTGAAGGCGCTCGTCGGCGATCGGACGAGCCCGGTGCTCTATGGCTACGACCAGAACGCGCTGGCGGTCTACTTCAACCAGGCGCCCGTGATGAGCGTCGGCGGCGGAGGCGGATTCGGCGGCGGGCGCGGCGGCCGGGGAGGCGCGAGCGCTCCCGGCGTTCCGAACATGCAGCCCAACGCGGCGCCGTCGACGTTGACGACGCTTGATGGTCCGCCGGTGGCGGCGGCGCCGGGCGCCGGCGGCCGTGGCGGACGTCAGGGTGGCGCCGGCCGAGGAGGATTCGCGGGGCCTGGCGGCGGTGGCGCACAGGCCGCGTCTCCGCGCGTGCTGCTGTCCTTCCCGACAAGCGCCAACGATCTGCTGCTGTCAGGGCTGCTCGTCGGCGGCGACGCGCTCACAGGGCGTGCCGTTGCGATCGACTCGCCGATCGGCAAGGGGCACGTGGTCATGTTCGCGAACCGGCCGTTCTGGCGCTGGCAGACGCAGGGGAACTTCTTCCTCGCGTTCAACGCGATCCTGAACTGGAACGATCTGGACGCGGGTCGTACGGCTGCGCGCCCGGTGGGGACGGGGACGGGCGGACAAAGATAAAGACTCCAAACGCCAAACGCCAAAGGCCAAACGTAGAAGGCAGAATCACGGGCGGTTGCCGCGACTCTGCTTTCTACGTTCTCTCTGCGCCTATCGAATCCGGATCGGCAGGATCGTCTTCTCGGACTTCTCTCCCTCGCGCACTTCAATCTCGATCAGGTAATCGGCCTTGGCGATCGTCGTGAGCAGCAGATCGATCTGATAGCGCCCATCGCCGAGCGGCGCCGCCTCGAGCCTGCGCAGCTCCTTCGCCTGCCGGTTGAGCAGCCGGATCACGGGCGCCACGGACGCCCCGTACACCGGGAACCGGATGAACAGGCGATCGGTGCGGTCGAACTCCCGCACGGCGACGGGCGCGGGGCCGTGGCCCGCGGCGATGTTGCGCGCGTCGAGCGCGCTGCGCGCGACGAAGACGGCCGGTGAGCCGATCCCGAGGCGATCGGCGGCGAATGCCGGCACCTTCACGTGGCGCAGCTCACCGTCGATCTCGTCTCCCTTCGCGTTGTGCACGAGCGTCTTCAGCACCATCTCGCCGGGCGGCACGTCGAACGACAGCTCGTGCGCCGTGGCATCGGTGACCGCGAAGTACGGCTCGCCCTGAGGGCTCGTTGCCGTGAGGGTCAGGCTGGCCGCTGCCTCGCGCTCGCGCGGAGGCTGGGCGGGGCGCGGAGTCCAGGCGACCGTGAATCGCGTCTTGCCGTCCGGCCCGAGCGAGGTGCCCATCCACAAATCGATCGATCGCTCCAGCCGGGACACCCCCGACAGTTCTCCGAGCGCGCGCTCGGCATCGGCCGGCAGCTCGGCCGCGGCGGCCTCGGAGCGCGCCCGCTCGATTGACCCCGCGAGCGGCGCGAAGTAGCCGCTGCGCGCGCGGACCTCGTAGTTCGATCGCTCTTTCAGATGCACTTTGATCCGATGGAACTTTCCGTCCATCGGATTGCGACTGGAGGCATAGCCCAGCAGGTAGAACGCGCTCGCGTCGCGCACCATCTGGTTGAGCATCGGCCCGGGCGCGTTCGTGCCGACGAACGGCTTGCCGCCGGTGGAGTACGCCAGGGACATGAGCGAGTCGGGCGTCCGGCCCACCTGCGATGCGGGGTCGAGCGTGTAGATGGCCGTGTTGTTCGTGTTGGCCGTCTGCACGATCTCGTTGAACATCGAGCTCTCGCCGGAGCGCCCGAACGTCGGGATGCCCTGGCTCACGAAGAGAAGCGCCTTGCGCCCCTCGCGGAAGTTTCCGAGAAACGCCGCGGCCGCATTGAGCGCGGTCATCGTGACCTCGTTCCGCAGCCGCCCGATATCGCGCGGATTCCGGAGGTGCGCCTCTTCAACCGGGCTCCGCGGCGGCACGAGCACGCCCATCCGTCCCTTGAGCTTGTGCACATGCTCGGCGAGCGTGTTCCAGTCGCGCGTGAACCGGATCGAATCGACCGTCGTGAGCTGGTCCATGATGCCGACGAGATCGGTCGGCGCGAACGCCGTGCGGACGAATTTCTCCAGCACCTCGCGTCCCTTGACGGCCGGGATGAACTCGCCGATGTGGTATTCGTCCCAGAAAATCAGGAAGAGCCGCACGTCCTCGCGGCTGGCCTCGGAGGCGGCGTGCTCCCGCGAGCGGATGTCGAGCGAGCGCTCGTCGGCGGGCTGTCCGGTCGCGCGCACGAACTCGAAGGACTCGACGGTCTGCGGCTGGCCGTCCTCGGTGACGACGAAGTCCTCCTGGGTCAGGTTGGCGACCGGCTCGCCGCCGGGGCTGGTGACCGTCACGTCCACGCGGACGAGGTTGGCGCCGCCGCGGAACACGGGGGGCTTCTGCTGCGAGGGTGGGGGCGTAGGGGGAGGGTTTTGGACCGCCGCCGCCCAGGGTAGAGCGGCGGCGCAGACCGTCAGCGCGAAGACAAGGGCATGGACGCGCTGATGCATAGGCATTGCCGACTGCGGATTGCGGATTGCCGATCGTATTGCGAATTGGCGATTGGGGATTGGTCAGCCCAATCCGCAACCTTCAATCGCGAATACGATCCGCAATCCGCACTGAGCAATCCGCAATTATTGTACGCCCGGATTGACCCCTTCCGTCGTGATCTTCTTCTCTGTCTTGTCGGGCTTCTGCGGGTTCTTGACGTATTTGTCGAGCCAGGCGGCCCACCGCGCCCACAGATCCAGCAGCGTTTCCTTCGCGACCGGCCCGTGGTCCTCGTACGGATACATGTAGAGCGCCGTCGTCTTTCCGAGGCCGTTCAGCGCGTGGTACAGCCGGATCGAGTTGGTCGGGTCGGTGCCCACGTTCTGGTCCGCGAGCGCGTGATACATCAGCAGCGATCCCGTCAGGTTGTTCGCGTAGAGGAACGGGGACATCGAGAGATAGACGTCGCGCGCCTCCCAGAGATCGCGGCGCTCGCTCTGGAATCCGATCGGGGTCAGCGTGCGGTTGTACGCGCCGTCACCCGCGATGCCCGCCTTGAAGAACGGCGTGTGCACCATCGCGTTCACCGTCGAGAACGCGCCGTAGCTGTGCCCGCCGATGGCGAGCCGCTGCCGATCGACCAGCGCGCGCCGGTCCAGCTCGTCGATCGTCGCCGCCAGGTCGTTGCGGAGGTCGTTCACGTAGTTGTTGTTCATCTGCCCCTGCGGGCCGACAATCGGCGCGTCGGGCTCGATCACCGCGTAGCCGAGCCGCACGAAGAACTGCATCGAGCGGGTGCCGAAGTTCGTGAACGTGTTCCTGTTGAACGTGCGCTCCGGCCGATCGTACTCGTCCTGGGTCGTGAACTCGCGCGGGTAGAACCAGAAGAGCGCCGGCAGGCGCGTCCCGTCCTTGTAGTCGGGCGGGAGCGTCACCTTCACCTTGAACTTGAAGCCGTCCGGCCGCTCGACGAAGAACTGCCTCTTCACCGCCCGGGTCAGGTCCGGCGTGTAGTCCTTGTTCTGGGTGAGCTGCGTGCGCCGCGTGCCGTCGAGCAGGAACTGCTGCGCGACCTCCGTCGGGCTCTCGCGCGCGACGATGAACCTGCCGGCATCGGCGTCGACGATCGTCGTGACGCGCTCGAAGACATTGGTGTTGTCGCTTTCGTAGAGCCGGCGCTTTTCGCCGCTCGCGATGGCGACCTTGTCGATGAACGTCTTCGGCCCGACCTGCTCGGGGTTCTTGTCGTACTGCGTCCCCTGGTAGAAGACGCTCGACTTGTCGGCCGACAGCAGCACGATGCCGCCGCCGGCGCCGCCGGCGGCGCCGCGTCCGCCGCCCGGCGCGCCGCCGCCGCGTCCACCGCCGCCGCCACCGCCGCGCACCATCGCGAGCGTGCCCGGGTTCGCGGCCGGATCGTCGGCGCGGTAGCGCGCGAGCGTGGAGCGCTTCGCCGGCTCGCTGAGCGCGACCGCGTACTCGACGGTGTTCTGTCCGGCCCGCTCCGTCACGAACAGCATCTGCATGTCCGGCGAGAAGCGGTGATTCGACATGCGGGTGTTGTTCTCGTAGAGCACCTTCTTGCTGGCGGCGTCGAACGGCGGCAGCCACTGCACGAGGCGGTCCTTGCGCGGCGGGCCCTGCGCGGCCCGGCCGCCGCCCTGCGCCTCGTCGCCCGTTCCGGCGCCGCGCCCGGCGCGCGCCGCGCGTCCGCTGCCGGCAGCCTCCGCCGAACCCGCGGGCGCCGGCTCCTGCTCGAGGTAGGTGAGCCCCTGCCCGTCGGTGCGCCACGCCAGCTCGCGCGGTCCCGCCTGATTCTGATTGCCGCCGCGCCCGCCGCCGGGGGCGGCCGTGGGATCGGGCGGCTGCGTGTCGTCCTGCACCCCGAGGTTGATCGGGCGCTCGTTCAGCTTCGCCAGCGCCTTGCCGTCGAGATCCCACACTTCTTCGATCGATCCGACGTTGCTCACCGGCACGTCATACGAGAAGGGCTTGACCATGCGCGTCACGCGCACGTACTTCCCGTCGGGCGACGCGTCGAGCGACCGGATCATGGCCGGGGCCCCGACCTTGCGGACCGTGCGCGTCTGCACGTCGATCATCGCGAGCTGGCCGGTCGCGTGCCACTCGAGCAGCGCCTTCTCGTGCGGCGTCGTCATCAGGCTCGGGAAGGTCCGCAGCCGGTTCTTGTCCGCATCCGCGATCTTGACGACGGGCCCGCCCGGCGCCGCGGGCGCCTGCGGCATCGGCGCGCGCGCATCGGGCGCGAGCACGGCGGTGATTTGTCTGCCGTCCTGCGTGAACTCGAAGCTCGAGACGAGCGTGGCCAGCACCGGCGTCTTCGTGATCTGGACCGGCTTGTTCGCGGCGATGTCCGTCATCCAGATGTGCGTCGCCTCCTCGGTGTGCACCAGGTAGGCGACCGCCTTCCCGTCGGGGGACCACGTGGCGTTGGACACGCGCGCGCCCGCCGGAATCTGCAGCGCCTTCTTCGTCCCGTCGGCCGCCGAGATGATCTGAATGCCGATGTTGTTGCGGACGGTCAGCGCCCGCGCGCGGTTCGCCTTGAAGTCGATGAACACGCCTCCGAGCTCGTGGAACGGCTTGGAGAAGGTCTTCATCAGGACCGGCCCGTCGCTGATTTCGTCCACGAACCATTTCTTGTCCGGGCTGGCGTTGGTGAGCGAGATGTTCAGATAGCGCGGGATCAGCACGGCGTCGGCGACTTCGGGCGGCGGCGTCACGTAGGACTCCGTCTTGAGAATCTCGTCAGCCCAGGACGCCTTCGCGCCGCCCGGCGCGGCGGGCTGTTGCTGAGCGGTCAGCGTCAGCGGGAGCAAAGCGAGCAGCAGGGCGGGGGCGAACCGCACCAGGCGTCGGGTGACACCCTGCGAGGTGATTACGCGTACGTTCATGATTCCTCCGATGACGCAGGCCCCGACTCGGGCCGGCTACGGCGGTTGGCGGATGGAAATGGCCTTCGGGGACAAGACGATACACGACCCTCGGCACGGTGTCGAGCCAGAACCGGCCGCGCGGGAGCTCGGCCGCCGGTTGCCATCGTTTTGCCGCAACTCGGCGGCCCTGAAGTCGCGGCATCTCTAAAGGGCTGCGCAACCCCGGCCTCCATTCGCAACCCCGGCCTCTATTCGCAACCCCGGCCTCTATTCGCAACCCCGGCCTCTATTCGCAACCCCGGCCTCTATTCGCGACACCGGCCTCCATTCGCGACCCGGCCTCCATTCGCGACCCGGCTTCATTCTCGACACCGGCTTCATTCTCGACCTGTTGCGCAGCCCTTCAGGGCTGCCGTGGGCGTGATACGATTCGCAGTCGTTTTCCGAGGAGAGGTATCGCCGATGTCCGCGCGCCGGTTCCTGCCGGCGCTGTTGCTGCTCTTTGTCGGCAGTGGCTGCGCTGCGCTCATCTACGAAATCGTGTGGTTCCAGCTCCTGCAGCTGGTGATCGGCTCGTCGGCCGTATCGCTCGGCGTGCTGCTCGGCACGTTCATGGGGGGGATGTGCCTCGGCAGCCTCCTGCTGGCGCGCACGATCAGTGTCAGCCGGCATCCGCTGCGGGTCTACGCGTTTCTCGAGATCGGCATCGGCATCATCGGCCTGCTGCTGCTCTGGGGGATGCCGCTCATCGGTGGCGCGTACTTCGCAT
The DNA here is from genome assembly GCA_001767455.1 of Acidobacteria bacterium RIFCSPLOWO2_12_FULL_66_21. Lineage (GTDB taxonomy): Bacteria > Acidobacteriota > Vicinamibacteria > Vicinamibacterales > 2-12-FULL-66-21 > 2-12-FULL-66-21. Next base: position 53,900 of record MELC01000019.1, on the reverse strand, counting down.
GGGCGGGCTCCGGGGTCACGGGCATCCTCATGCGCGGCCTCGCGGCCAGCATCTGCCTGCTTCCGCCGACGCTCATGATGGGCGCCACGCTCCCGGCGATCTCACGGTGGGTCGAATCCACGCCGGAAGGGGTCTCGTGGCTGGGCTTTTTCTATGGCGGCAACATCGGCGGCGGCGTGCTCGGCTGCCTGCTCGCCGGTTTCTACCTGCTGCGCGTCCACGACGCCGCGACGGCGACCTACACGGCCGTCGCGCTGAACGCCACTGTCGCGGTCCTGGCGCTGCTGCTGGCCAAAAGTACTGACTACACGCCCGTCGTCGAGACCCGCGGAAAAGTCGAGGCGTCGGGTGGGGCCTGGGCGGTGTACGTCGCTATCGGCCTGTCCGGCATGACCGCGCTCGGCGCGGAAGTCATCTGGACGCGCCTGCTCTCGCTGCTGTTCGGCGGCACGGTCTACACTTTTTCGCTGATTCTCGCGGTGTTCCTGTTCGGCCTCGGCATCGGGAGCAGCGTCGGCTCGTCGCTGGCGGGACGGATGGCGCGGCCGCGGCTGGCGCTCGGCTGGTGCCAGATGCTGCTGTGTGCCGCGATTGCGTGGTCGGCCTACATGCTCACGCAGTCGCTGCCGTACTGGCCGATCAACCCGTCGATCTCGAGCAGCCCGTGGTTCAACTTGCAGCTCGATCTCGTGCGCTGCATCTGGGTCGTGCTGCCCGGCGCGATGCTCTGGGGCGCGAGTTTTCCCCTGGCGCTGGCGTCGGTCGCCACCGGCGGCAAGGATCCGGCCCGCCTGGTCGGGCGCGTCTATGCCGCCAACACGCTCGGGGCGATCGTCGGATCTGTCGCGGCCAGCATGTTCCTGGTGGTGTGGCTCGGGAGCCAGCGCGCGCAGCAGATCCTCGTCGTCATTTCCGCCATCTCCGCGCTGGTGATGCTGGAGTCCGCCGGCGCGGATGCGGAGGCGAAGAAGGGCCGCCTTCAGCTCGCGGGCACGCTGCTGCTGGCCGCCGCCATGGGCGGCGCGGTCCTGCTCGCGCGCACGATCCAGCCCGTGCCGGGCATCTTCGTCGCGTACGGCCGCTACACGGCCACGCGCCTCGGCGACGCCGACATCATCTACATGGGTGAGGGATGGAACGCGTCGGTGGCCGTCTCGCGGCTGTCCAACGGCGTCCTGAACTATCACAACGCCGGCAAGGTGCAGGCCTCCAGCGAGCCGCAGGACATGCGCCTCCAGCGGATGCTCGGGCACCTGACGACGTTGATTCCGAAAAATCCCACCTCCGTGCTCGTCATCGGCTGCGGCGCGGGCGTCACCGCAGGCGCGGTGTCGGTGGATCCCAATGTCAAGAGCCTGACGATTGCCGAGATCGAGCCGCTCGTGCCGCGCGTGGTCTCGACCTACTTCAGCGAGCACAACTTCGACGTCGTCCGCAACCCGAAGACGCACGTGGTCCTCGACGATGCACGGCACTTCCTGCTGACGACCGATCAGAAGTTCGACGCGATCACCTCGGATCCGCTCGATCCGTGGGTGAAAGGGGCCGCGATGCTCTACACGCGCGAGTTCTTCGAGACCGTCAAGCAGCACCTGAACCCGGGCGGGGCGGTCACCTTGTTCGTGCAGTTGTACGAGAGCAACACCGAGGCCGTGAAGAGCGAGATCGGGACGTTCCTCGAGGCCTTCCCGAACGGCGTCGTCTGGGGGAACACCAACAACGGCGCCGGGTACGATCTCGTGCTGCTCGGACAGGTCGAGCCGACGCGCATCGACGTCGCGGCGGTGCAGCGCCACCTCGATGAGCCGGACATGGCGCTTGTGGCCCACTCGCTGTCCCAGATCGGCATGAACTCGGCGATCGATCTCTTCTCGAACTACGCCGGCACGAAGAGCGATCTTGGCCCGTGGCTGAAAGACGCGATCATCAACCGCGATCGCAACCTGCGCCTGCAGTACCTCGCCGGCATGGGCTTCAACCTGTATGAAAGCGAGGCGATCTACGCCGACATGCTGCGCTACAGCCAGTATCCCGACGACCTGTTCGTCGGCTCCGACGAGATGAAGCAGATGCTGCGCGCGGCCATTCTGAGGCAGCAAGGCAGATACTGAGTGGAGACCGCCGAAACGTAGAACTCAGAACGGGAACGTAGAATGCCCGTACTTGTTCAACGACGTTCTCCCAGGATTGACCATGCGCGAGTTCGCCCGCGAACAGTTCGAAGACCTACCCAGGGCAAAAGCCCCGGAACCACGCTGAGACGGGCCACGGCTTTTCAGAAAGATCCCGAAGGACACGGAGGACACGGAGGCCCCTCGCGCAGCGGGACACGACCCGCCGGACATCGCGTCACCGCCACCACACTCTCGCGGCCACCAGCAGCAACGCCACGATCGCCGCAGCGACGAAGGTGATCACCTGCGTCCTGGCCCACCGCGCCGTCAAGACGCGATGGTATCCCTGATACAGACTCGGAACGAACCCGCCCAGGATTACGAGCGCGAGCAGGTCCCAGCTCGACTCGTGGCGCACGAAGCTGCGGTAGGCGACGAGTACCAGGACGCCGAACGACAGGAACTGGTACCCCCACCGGTAGCTGGCATTCTCGACACTCACCGTGCGCTCATCGCGTTCGACGGATGTCTGACTCATGATTGGTCTCCCTGGAGAAAGAACAGCTCGTCGACGCGTTTGCCGAGCCGTTCCGCAAGTTGGAAGGCGAGCAGGGCGGACGGACAGTACTGGCCGGTTTCGATGGAGCTGATCGTCTGGCGGGTGACCCCGGCCAGAGTGGCCAGTTGTTCCTGCGACAACTGCCGCTCCGCCCGCGCCACCTTCAGCCGATTTCCAAGCCGCTGTTCGGGCATATCCCTTACCTCGATGGTAAGTATATATGCAAACTAGTCATACTGTCAAGTTAACTAGTCAATACGACAAGTATGGCGGTCTTTCTATCTCTTCGGAATCACCACCGTCGACCTGCTGCGGACGGTCACGCCTTTCTGGCGCACCTTGACCTTGACGCGGTGTGTCTGGCCGTCGCGGTCCGAGTCGAGCGGCTCGATCGCGAGGAGGTAGTACGCCGACGTCTCGCGCAGCACGCGATCGAACGCATCGTCGGCCCGCGTCGACACGCCGAAGAGTTGGCCCCCGGCGGCCGCCGCGATCGCCGCGAGCCCGCTCTCCGACGCCGAGGAGTCCCGCATCATCGTCGTCACGGACCCTCCCGATTGCGCGGAGAACGTTTCGAGGAAGCTCGTGTCGACGTGCAGGACGTAGAGATTGGTGTTCGCCGCGGCCGCCGCGAGGCCCGCCGCCGCGACCTCTCCGCGGACGTTGGGACGCGCGCCCGGCCGATCGCCCAGCGTGATGCCGGCGCTCACGATCACGAGCGTCTTGCGCCCCTGCACGTTCGCCATCGCGCCCAGCAGGCCCCGAATGCCGCTGACGCTGACGAGCGCGCGGATCTCGAGGTCCTGCGCCATGTCGATCACGTCCGCCTGCACCCGCTTGGGGCAGGCCCGGTCGGCCGGACTGCATTCGCGCGCGATGACCCGCGCGAGGACCTCGGAATCTCCGGCGGTGATGTCCATCACCTCCGACGCGCTCAGCGCCGTCGTGCCACGCATCGGCGGCGATTTGCGGCCGACGATCTTGTCGAGCGCGTCGCGCACCTTGTAGTGCTCCCGCGTGGGGGTGACCTGCACGGTGCTGGCCGGGAAGGTCGCCAGCCCGATGTAATCCTCCGGCTCCAACCTGTCGATGAAGATCCGCGCGGCGTCGTTCGCGGCGCGCGCGTGACCCGCCCAGAAGCTGTTCTCGTCGATGCCGAGGACGAAGATGCGGCCCGTGTACTCACCGGCCAGCGCGCGGACGGCCGGAGGCTGGCTGCCCGGCGTCAGGGGTTGATTGCCGCGCCCCGCGAAGACGGACCTTGGCGCCTGCTGGAGAAACTGGGCGGAGACGACCGGCCGCTTGCGGCCGTCGATCTCCACCTCGAACTGATCGCCGCGCAGCCCGAGCACCGGCTCGCCGTCGCGGCCGACGACTTCCACGTCAATGGCGACGAGCTCGACGCCGGATCGGAACCGGGGCGGTTGCTGTGCTGGCGGCGCCTGGGCCAGCAAGGCCGTCGCGCCGGCAATCAATCCGGCGATGACCCCGCTGAAGATTCGCCGCGACGTGGGCGGGGACGCCATCATCATCACATCCGTGCGAACGCATGCTTAAAAGGCTGGCAGAGCTGGTCTCCGCCTACTTCAGCGAGCACAATTTCGACGTCGTCCGCAATCCGAAGACGCACGTTGAACTCGACGACGCGAGACACTTCGTGCTGACGAACCTGGATCACTTGTCGATGCCGCCGATGCAGACGTACTTGATTTCGAGGAACTCTTCTATCCCGTACTTGGAGCCCTCGCGGCCGATTCCTGACTCCTTGACACCGCCGAACGGCGCGATCTCGGTGGAAATCACGCCGACGTTGATACCGACGATGCCGTACTCGAGCGCCTCGGCCACACGCCAGATTCGCCCGATGTCGCGGCTGTAGAAATACGACGCGAGACCGTACTCGGTATCGTTGGCGAGATCGATCAGCTCCTGTTCCGTCCTGAACCGGAACAACGGCGCCACCGGGCCGAACGTCTCCTCATGAGCCAACTTCATGCGGGCTGTGACATCAACCAGCACAGTCGGCTCGAAGAATGTCCCCCCTTTGGCGTGGCGCTTGCCACCGGTCACGATACGCGCGCCCTTCCCGACGGCATCGGCGATATGCTCTTCGACCTTCTCCACGGCCGCCATGTCGATGAGCGGCCCCTGCACCACGCCGTCCTCGAGACCGTCCCCGACCTTCATCGCGGCGACTCGTGCGCCGAGCTTCCGCGCGAACTCGTCGTAGACGCCTTCCTGCACGAAGATCCGGTTGGCGCAGACGCAGGTCTGGCCCATGTTGCGGAACTTCGATGCCATCGCGCCGTCGAGCGCGGCCTCGAGATCGGCATCGTCAAACACGATGAATGGCGCGTTGCCGCCGAGTTCGAGCGACACTTTCTTGACGGTACCCGCGCACTGCGCCATCAGCTGCTTGCCGACCTCGGTCGAACCGGTGAACGTGAACTTGCGCACGATCGGGTTGGTGGTGAGCTCCCCGCCGATGGGGCCCGACGCCCCGGTCACGACGTTGAGCACGCCCCTGGGAATTCCCGCGCGCTCCCCCAGCTCGCACAGCGCGAGCGCCGAGTAGGGCGTAGAGCTCGCCGGCTTGACGATCATCGTGCAGCCGGCCGCCAGCGCCGGACCCGCCTTGCGCGTGATCATCGCGTTGGGAAAATTCCACGGCGTGACCGCCGCGCACACGCCGATCGGCTGCTTGATGACGACGATGCGCCTGTCGCTCTGGTGCGGCGGGATGGTGTCGCCGTAGATGCGCTTGCCTTCCTCGGCGAACCATTCGACGAACGAGGCGCCATACGCGATCTCGCCGCGCGACTCGGTGAGCGGCTTGCCCTGCTCGGTCGTCATCAGCACCGCGAGGTCTTCCTGATTCGCCATCATCAGGTCGAACCATCTGCGCAGGATCGCCGCGCGCTCCTTGGCGGTCCTGACGCGCCACGCCGGCCAGGCCGCGTTCGCCGCTTCGATCGCGCGTCTGGTCTCGACGGCGCCCAGGTTCGGCACCGTCCCGATCTGCTGCCCGTCGGCAGGGTTGCGCACCGCAATGGTCCTCTTGTCGTCGGCATCGACCCACTTGCCGTCGATGTAGCACTGCTGGCGCAGCAAGGCCGGGTCGGTGAGCTGGAAGGCAGGTGTGACACTGGGCAACATGACGTGAATCCTCGCGAATTGGTGACACTGACGCAGACGAGAATAGTAACATTCCGCCGATGACCTGGCAGCTGATCGTCTGTGCGCTGGCTCTTCTGGTCGCCGGCCCCGCACGGGGCACTCCCGGCGCGCGGCAGGGCGGTTCCCGCATCGACCCGCTTCCCCCGGTTCCCCGGCACCTCATGTTCGTGCCCAGAGATGTGGCGGAACGCATGCTCGACCTTGCGCAACTCACCAGAAGCGATGTCGTCTACGACCTGGGCTGCGGCAACGGCCGTCTCTCGATTCTCGCCGCGCAGAAGTACGGCGCCAGGAGCGTCGGCGTGGACACGGACCCAAAACGAATCGCGGAGGCGAACGCGAACGCGGAGAAAGCGCGCGTGTCGAACCGGGTCCGGTTCGTCCGGCAGGGCGCGATCGATCTCTCCGAGGCGACCGTCGTGACGATGGTGATCCCGCAGTCGGCGCCGTGGTTGACGGGCAACGGCGGCCTCCTGCAGCCGCTGCTGACCGGACGGCTGAAAGCCGGCGCCCGTATCGTCACCAACTTCGTCGCGGGCTCGATGAAGGACTGGAAGCCCGATCGGGTCGACCGCTTCCTGGATCCACGCGGGAAGCCCCGTGCCATCCTTTATCTGTGGACGGTGCCCGGGCGCGCGCCGCGGCCCGGCACCGAGTAGACGTCTGTCTCGCCGAAGGCCGCCCATCCCCACCAGAACTGCGGCCTGCCGGTGAGCTCCTTCAACTGGCTGCCGCGCAGCGTCCCCTCCAGGCACGTTCCGTAAGAGTCCCACTGCGACCGCGTCTCCACATCGGCCAGGCGGCCAGCACGCCGACCCGGCTTGAACGTCAGGATCTGCCCGGACACGCCGCGTGAAAACACGGTCACTGTGTCATTGCTCCGGATGTACACGAGCAGTACCGGCTCGCCGCCAAGCCGGTCGTTGACTACCTGTGCCCTCGCGAGCAGTGCCCGCGGATACGCGCGACGTGCGCCCCCCGCCTCGAGTCCCACGATCGGCTCGTACGCCGGGAGACGCGGATCGACCGGACGGAACGTCCGATCGGAGGGAGGGCCCGGACGGTCCCTGGTCCGCCCGAGAATCTCGCGCCACATGTTCGCGTACAGCTCCTCGAGACCAGGCACCGGCGCCATCACGAGCGTGGTTGGATGGCGATCTCGCCACGCCTTCCAGGTCGTGATCAGAAACGGATGGACCTCGAGCCGCTTGCCTTTGAGGCGGCCGTCGAACGCCTCGCCGGTCTCCTGCTGCCAGCGCGTACCGGTCTCGCGGTCCGCGAACGTCATATTCATGCCGCGCATATTGGTGTGGAAGAACATCAGCGCGCGGCCGTCGACTTCGGCCCTGAACACGAGGGCCGTGTTGCAGCGGTTTCACCACGTAACGAAGACGGGCAGCCTGCCAATGCGATCCTCCACCCCGTGGTGCCAGGTGACGGCCGCTGCCGGATACGCCTTGGTCACACCGTCGCCGACGACACCGATCACCCGATCCCCATCTCTCAGGAACGTGGCCTTCGCGGCGGCGACGAACTCGGGGACCCTGAGGTAGTACTGGCCGCCCGCCATCGCGAAATCCCTGAGCCGGATCGATGACTGCTGCGCTCGCGTCGGAAGCACGGCCGTCGCCAGGGCCGCCGCGGCCGCGCTAATCGCAAGAACGTGGCGTTTCATCAGAGCCTCTCCTCCCCGCCGCCAGGCGTCCCATCAGCCCGCGAGATGGACCAGCCTACGCGCAAATCGAGTCGGCGACAACAGGACGGTCAACCGGCCAGGGACGCCGTCATGGCTTCTCTGCCGCCGTCTATCGCGCGAGCCAGACACTCGCCTTGATCGCGAAGAAGTTGGTACCCGGTGCGCCGAACGATCCCAGTAGGTCGCCGACGCTCACGTGACTGCCGATTGGCCGCGAATCTGAGCGGTCCTGCTGCCAGACCACGTACAGGGTGCTGCCGGGCCGCCATTCCCATCGAAGAACCACAGTGCTGCGGAACGAACGGATGGTGAAGTCCTGATTCCCCATCATGAACGTCTCGGGACCGTCGCGAACGATTCGACTGCCGTCGGACCGAGTCTCAATCGTCGTACCGTCGGTACCGTAGGCGCGCAGAAATCGGCTTCGTGCCGCCAGCAACTCCCCGAAGTTGTCGTAGCGGCCGCTCGCCACGAACGGCTCCGCGTACAGGTCCAGGGTCAGGTCAGGTTTGAACGTGTAGTTCAAGCGCCCCTGGGTGGACAGCGTGGTCCGGTCGATGAGCGCAAAGATGTAGCGGCTGTCGTACGTTTCCGTTCGGCCCCCGCTGCGCGTTGTCACGTACTGCCGGGGATTGATCTCGCGTTGGTACACGGGACTGACCGACAGCCGCCAACTCGGGCGGGGGTGAAACGCGAGCTGGCCGTCGAGGTGCCGCGTGACGCCTCCGGATTCGTCGGACTTGTACTGAACGGTGGCGTCCCACACGGTCTGCGCGCCGCTCCGGTTCTGGAGCCGTCCCTGCCACGTCCAGCCTCGAGGCGTTCCCATCAAAGGTCCGCCTCGCGTCAGTTGCCAGTTGTACCCTCGAAAATCCAGGGTGGCGGAGAGTGTCGTTCTCCAGAAGTTCTTCCACGTACTCTCGAAGTCGGTTCGCACGCGGCTCGACGTCCGATCGCCGCCGAAGGTCCATTCATGGTTCGTGCTGCCCGTGATGCTGTAGCTCCGGAATATCCGTCCTGGCCGGGTTTCGCGGTACGTGATGCCGGGATCCCGAATCTGAATGCCGTCGCCGCTTGTCAAACGTCCGGTGTCGTTGTGTTCCAGCTCCGGAGACTCGATGCGGAGCGCAGCCGCCCATAGCCAATGCCTGCCATTGAGCCGTTCCACCGTCAGGTCCCCGCGGCCGCCATTCATGGACGTTCGGTTCGGGTCGAGCTTCACGTGCGTCGCGTCGGGCCGCTGGAAATACCTCGGACTTGCGCGCTGGACCCGCAGGATGGCCGCGCCGTCCCCATCCACGTGCGTCAACCCGGCGTCGGTCGAAATCTGGTACTCGCCTCCGCGCAGCCGCCACACCGAATCGGCGCTCAGACTGAACGCGTTCCGCGTCAGGAGCGCGGCCAAGGGCGCACCGGGGCCGACGTCGCGATGGACGCCTGTGAACATGAACCCGGCGGTCGAACCGGCTGGCCCGAATTCCTGCAGTGCGCGCGTCACAATCCATACGCTCCTCGGCGCCACGGCCACGCTGCCGAACGCGCCGGTCGCACGATCGAAGGTCCGCGCGTGCTCTTCATCAGTCACGGCCGCGACGATCCCCACCGACCGCCTTGAGGCGAGGCGGCCGGTGAGCTTCGCGGCGCCGAGGATCGTGGCGGTGCGAGGCTGGTCAACGTAGTCGCCCGACGCAGACTGCGTGGGCACCGCACCGATACGGCGCGAGTAGAAGTAGTTGTTGGCGCCCCCGGTGAACAACTGGCTTCCCGCCGTAAAAAAGGGCCGCCGCTCGCTGAAAATCGTCTCGAAATTCGAGAGATTCACTTCCGCAGGATCGGCCTCCACCTGCCCGAAATCGGGATTGATCGTCGCATCCAGTGTCAGGCTCGGGCCGATTCCCACTCTGGCGTCGAGACCCACGCTCCTGGTCAGGTTCGTTCCATCGTCAAACGGGTTCTGCGTGTCCGGCTGACCGGTCACCGTCGCCCCCCCAGCAAAGTACGGGAGCCATTCGACCCGGCGCGGGGACCTGATGAGGTCGATGCCGACCAGTTCACCAAAGCGCGAGGCCCAGGCACGTTCCGTCCGCGGGATCACCGCCCAGTAGTCGTCCTCGTTTCGCGTCGGCGTCCGCCGGTGGATGTTCAGTCCCCAGGTCTGCCCGGACGATTCATTGAAGCGAAGCTGCGAAAACGGGATCCACAGTTCCGCGGTCCATCCCTCTCCATCGATCTGGGTTCGCGCCTGCCAGACCGGATCGAACCCTGCATCGGTATTCGACTCGGAATCGGTTGAATGATAGTGGTCGAGGCGGACGCCCGACGCGGTCACGCCAAAGCAGTACGCCGTGCGCCGATCGAGATACGTGTCGAGCGCAATCAGCAGATACTCCGTCTGCTCGACTTCATCGCGCCGGCCGCGCGGCGCCTGAATTCCGGCAGCGCCGGTCCGGCTGTACATGCGAGCGCCGACGAACAGCGCACCGTCGTCGTACACAAAACGGACCTCCATACGCTCGGTCGGAGGCGCCCCTTCGTTCGGCTCCTTCTGGACGAACTCTGTGAGCGGCGTGCCTGCGCGCCAGACCTGCTCATCGAGGCGCCCGTCGAGGCGAATGGCGGCTCCGGACGGCAACCGCATCGCGGTCGCCCGCAGATGATCCTTCGCGCTCGCTGTCTGGGCGCCGACGGCCGGAGGCGCGATGAGAAGACAGCAGAAGACAAGTGACAGAACGGCCGGCGTCTTCCTGGCGAGCTGACCCGTCGGCGCGCTCACCGGCCGATGGCGACCACATGGTCGTCGGTGCGAAGGAAAATGCGGCCGCCGGAGATCGCCGGCGACGCGAGGAGACGGCCGTCGATCCTGTTGCGCGCGAGCACCTCTGGCGTGCGCCCCGCGCGCAGAACCAGGGTCTCACCCGATTCACCGAGCAGGTAGATCTTGCCATCGCCCGCGGCGGGAGACGCCGTGTAGATGCCGCCGAGACGCTGGCGCCAGACCTGCGCACCGGTTTTGGCATCTACACAGGTAATCACGCCGACGTCACCCGCCATGTAGAGCAGCCCGTCGTAGTAGACGAGCGACGAGATGTACGGGGCGCCCGTCGGCACGCGCCACACGACGTGCGTCTTCGAAATGTCGCCGCGCCCGCCCGGACGGATCGCCGCATACGGACCGCTGCGGTACCCGCGAGAGAGATAAATGACGCCGTCGTGATGCATCGCCACCGGAATCGGAAACCGGCTCGGTTCGTCGAAGTGCCAGAGCGCCCCGCCGGTCGCCGGGTCGTAGGATTCGATGCCCTCGCTGGAGTTCACGATCAGCTCGTCGCTTTGGGGACCGGGCACGACGACGGGGGTGCTGTAGGAGAGCACACCCTTGGGGCGATCCGTCTTCCACAGTGGCTTGCCCGTGCGGGCGTCGAGCGCCAGCAGGTAGGACGCGCTGTCGTGGTAGCACACGACGATGAGCGATCCGCGGTGCAGGATCGGCGAGCTGGCCGCGCCCCAGTTGATGTCAAAGGGGGCGTACTCCTTGGCGAGATTACGGGTCCAGATCTGCCTGCCGCTCATGTTCACGGCGACGACCTGTCCTGAGCCGAACACGGCGTACACGCGCTCACCATCGACCACCGGGCTCGCGCTCGCAAGGTTGTGCTTGTCGTGCACCGAGGGCAGCGTGCCTTCCGCCGCGAGCTCGAACGTCCACGCCCGCGCCCCGTTGGCGCGATTGAGCGCCTCGATGAGAAACCTGACCTCCTGTCCCTGTGCGGCGCCGCTCCCCAGCGACCGCTCCGCGGGAGAGGCCTCCTCGCCCTGCCCGAGCCGGGGTCCCTCTTGGCTGGGGCCGCTTCCAACCTGCGACGTGACGAACACGCGATCGCCCCACACAATCGGCGACGACACGCCGACGCCGTGCAACCGCGTTTTCCACGCAATGTTCCGGGTGTCGCTCCACGATTCGGGCAGCCGCGTTTCGCTGGATGCGCCGGTACCGGCAGGCCCGCGCCATTGCGGCCAGTTCTCCGCGGACGCCGAGGCGCCCAGCAGGGAAACCGCGAGCGTAACGGCCAGCCAGGTGATGCGTGTCGCGATCCTCATGAACCCCCCTGAGGTGTGCTTCTCGGAGACCCTTCGATTTGTGTCTGCGGAGAGTAACTGCGATGCGCCGGAGAGCGCAACACCTCTCGACCCCTGTACAATGTGCGCATGAGGTCAACAGCAACGTTGGTGGTGGGGGCGTGCCTGGCTTGCGGCCTGACGGCAGTCGGGCAGCCGCAGCCGCCCCCGGCGGACACCGTGGCGGGCGGCATCCCGGGCGTTGTCACCGCCGGAACGCGTGTCCAGGTGATCAAGGACGGGTTCACGGGCACCGAAGGCCCGATCGCGCTCTCGGACGGCAGCCTGATCTTCACCGAGACCAACGCGAACCGCATCACGAGGATCGACGCGGACGGACGCACGTCCACCTTCCTCGAGAACACGAACGGCGCCAACGGCCTGGCCTTCGACACGAAGGGCCGTTTGATCGCGGTACAGACCACGCCGGGGGACACGAAAGTCGGTGTGATCTACCCGAAGGGAAGCGAAGCGGTTCTTGCCGACAATTTCGACGGCAAGCCGTTCGGCCGCCCGAACGATCTCGTTATCGACAGGAAGGGCGGCGTGTATTTCACCGAGCCCGGGCCCAACGCCGCTCAGCCGATCGCGCCTGGGGCGGTCCCGGCGCCGCCGGCGACTCCACCGCTGCCCCCCTCGGTCTACTACATTCCTCCTGGGGGCAAGGCCATCAGGATTGCCGAAGGCATCGAACGTCCGAACGGGATTCAGCTCAGCCCGGACGAGCAGACCCTGTACGTGAACAACACGGTTGGCGAGTACATGATTGCCTTCGACATCAACCCGGACGGAACGGTGCGCCGACGTCGCGACTTCGCGAAGTACGAGGGGGTCACGTCAAACGCCCAGGGCGTGCGCAGCGGCGCGGATGGACTGGCGATCGACCAGGAAGGGCGAGTCTACGCCGCGACCACCGCCGGCGTGCAGGTCTTCGATGCGAAGGGCGCTCACCTCGGCACGATCCCTGTCTCGAGAGCGCCCCAGAACATCGCGTTCGCGGGCGCCGACAAGAAGACCCTCTACATCGTCGGGCGCGGTGCCGCGTGGAAGGTTCAGTTACTGACGCCGGGTTACCAGGGTCGGGCGAAGTAACTAGAATCGCAGCAGGCGGTTCACCTTCACGACAAACGACCGGTTCTCCAGGTGCGGGAAACCGCCACGGCGGGTGTGGCGGCCTTCGTTCAGGACCACGAAGAGCTCGCTGCCGGGCCGGTATTCCCACCGCAGACGCACGTTCGTGCTGAACGCGTTGTTGCTCGAGTTGTACTGCACGAGCCCGCTGAGGAACATCATCGGCGTGATCGCGTATGTCGTGCGCGTGCTCACCAGCGCGGTGTTGAATGAGCCGAATGGCAGTGTGACGCGGTTGATCTGGATCCCGGGCTCGAACGCGAGGTGGGCGTTCAGCTTGACTCGCGCGCCGGTGAAGCCGAACGCGGTGCGATCGCCGGAGTAGAACGGGCCGTGCTCGACGGAAATGTCGCCCGAGATGGCGCGCTGCTGGCCGATCGTCGTCTGGGCCGTCAGCGTGCGCAGATAGTAGCCGCCCGGAGGCACGGTGACGCCGCGCGCCAGGCGCAACGGCGACGTGAGCAGCTCGAACGTGTCCAGGTAGCTCACCTGGATGCGCTCGCTGCTCTGGAACTCGGTCTGAAAAGTGAACTCGACGTCGCGCGTCTCCTTCACCCCGGCGAGCGTCTCGTAATAGACGCCCTGGACCTCGTAGGTGAACTTCCGCACGCTCCTGATGCGCGTCGGCCGCGGGCTGAAGCGCAGCGCCAGGCGGCTCTTGCGGAAGTTGTCGCGGCGCACATATCCGATCTCGGGCTTGAAATTGCCGCCGGTCATCATGTTCTCGAGCATCACGCCGTAGCGGTCGGCGTTGTAGTTGGCATTGACGCGGTAACTCGTGTCGCCGTCCCGGAGGCCGGGCGTTCGGGTGCGCGCCCAGTACCCGGTGACGGACAGGTTGGTGAAAAAGGCGAACGAGCCGTCCACGCCGAAGGTCTCCCCGGACCCCGTGCCGCTGGCAAGCCGCGAACGCCTGGTCGCGATGGCGCCGATGGCGCTGCGCCGCAGGATGTCGCGTCTCACGCGCGCCACGGCGAAGTTCGTGGCCGGGACCCCGAGCCGGTCAACATCCTTGGTCTCCATGTTGAGCAAGCCGAGGGTGTAGGGTCCGGCGCGTCCCGTCAGGCGCCCGCCGACACGGACCGGAATCTCCTGCTCCTGGTCGAGCCCGATGCGGCGGCTGTAAAACATGATTGGCGTGTCGAAGATTGTCTGGCTGGTGCTGCCGGCCCCCCCGAAGTTGAAGATCCCCTGGTTCTCGAGGAAGAACTCGCGCTTCTCAGGGAAGAAGAGGCTGAACCTGGTGAGGTTGACCTGCTGCTCGTCGGCCTCCACGTGCGCGAAATCCGTGTTGTAAGTGAAATCGGCGGTCAGGCCCCGCGTGAGGCCGTACTTCACATCTGCGCCGAAGTCCTTGCCGACCTTGTTCCGGACGGGCAAGTCCGCGGTCAGGTCGGTCGACAGGTCCGACGTGACGTACGGCTTGATGTCCAGCGCCCGCGATCCGGGCGGCGCCTCGATGCCGACCAGCGTGGCGGAGCGCGACGTGCGTTGAATGCCGTTGGTGCCAAGCCCGTCGGGCACGCGGGTCAGAAACGAGATCTCGTTCTTCCAGCGGTTGACGCGCCGAAACTGGACGCCCCAGACCTGCGCCCGGCCCGGACGGTAGCGCAGCGACTTGAAGGGCACCGCGGCCTCGCCCGTCCAGCCGCCGTCCACCTTGCGGACCGCGAAATCCCACACGGGGTTCCAGTCTCCGTTGTACTGCCCCTCGTTGGTGTTCTGCCCGTCCATGCGGCCGCCAACCGGGTTGAACTGGAAGTTGACGCTGTTGCGCCGGTCGTAGAAGGTGTCGAAGGCGAACGCGAAGTTCTCGTTCTGGTAGACGCCCGCGGCGTCCCGCCGCATCTCGTTCGCCACCATGCGCCCGGGTTGGCTCTCCGACGCGCGAACGCCGACATAGACGTTGTCCTCGTCGAAGGCGACCCACACTTCGGTCTTTTCAGTGGCCGGCGCGCCCGGTTGCGGCTCGAGCTGGATGAAATCGGAGATCGGCGTGACCGTGCGATACAACGCCTCGTCGAGTTGGCCATCGATGCGGAGGGGAGCGGTCAAGCGGACCGCGCGCACGGTGACGCGCCCTTGCGCGTCGCGCGAGACCGTTGTCGGGAGAACCGGCGGCGGCGGACCATCGTAGCCAGACGGGAGCTCCTGCGCCGCCAGCGGCGCAGAGAGTACCAGCAGCAGAAGAGAGCAGGCCGCGCTCTTCATGCGTGAAGAGACGCGGCCGTGGTCTCTGGATTCGGAAGACCCGGTTCTCACTTTGCCAAAGGGTTGGTCTTCCAGAACTCTATGAACGCCATCAGATCGGCGTTGAACTGCTCCGGATGTTCCCGGTACATGAAGTGGCCGCCTTCGTTGACCACGATCATCTTCACGCGCGTGGTCCTGGCCCCGACGATGTCGAAGAAGCCGAGCTCGCCTTTCAGCATCGCGTGCGGGTCGCGCGCGTCCCAGTCCAGGGTGTCCTGCTTGCCGCCGTAGATCAGGACCGGCATCTTCATTCCTTCGGCGCGGGCCCGCGCCCACATCTTGTCCCGGTATGCGTCCGTTCGGGCGCCCTGCGCAGGGCCGGCCTGTTTCCTTGCGGCCTGCTGTCGTTCGTACTGTTCCTTCCACTTGGGCTGGCTCAGGACAAAACGCTCGGCCTCCCAGAACTCGGGCGGGAAGGTGGCTGCCGTGTGCCCAAGCGCCGCAAGCCGGCAGCTCGGGTGCTCGAAGCTCTCGACGGGTGGGCACTTGTCGAGCGCCGCCTGGAGTTTGCTCGGGCCATCGCCAAGCGCTGGCATGCCCGGTCCGTGGGCCAGCACGCTCAAGGTCTTCACGAGTTCCGGATGTTCCACCGCGAAGTAGAACGCCACGGCGCCGCCGCCCGAGTGACCAACCATGTGGACGGGGCCGAGCTTCAGCGTCTCGATGAACGCGCGTACGAACCTGACCTGGCCCTCGTTGCCGCCCTCGGCAGCGGTCTTCGGATTGTCGGTCAGTCCGTACCCGAGCCGGTCGATGGCGAGCACCCGGAACCGCTTGGCAAGACCGGGGATGTTCCTGGAGAAGACGTTCGCCCCGGACCTGGAGCCGCCATGGAGCATCAAGATCGGCTCGCCCTTGCCATAGTCGTAGTACCGGGTCCGGATCCCGCCGACATCCACGAACCTGGCCGTGAGCCCGTCAATCGACCCATCGGGCCCTGCCGCGGGACGTGCCGCCTGCAGACCCTCGCCGAGGAAGCACAGGACCAAGGCCGCGGCCGTCGCCGCCCCCCACCCCAACGAGCGCGCGCGGCGAATGGGAGTTCTCCTGACGGCATCGCACATGTCTCACCTCCACCTGAACGAGAACGCTGTCAACCGATTCTCTTCGCGACCTCCTCGATGCTGCCGCCGAAGTCCTTCAGCATGACGGCCGCCGCGTTCCGGCCGGGATTCCCGTTGACCGATCCCCCCGGCTTCGTGCAGGCACCCGTCTGATACAGACCGGCAATCGGCATCCGGTAGTCACTCCAGCCGGGCACCGGCCGCATATCGCCGGATTGTCCCGGGCCGTCGTACCCCGCGTGCGCGCTGCCGTGCCAGAAGTGACGATTCAGCCGTTCGAGATCGACCGGGCTGACGATGTAGCGGCCGAGGATCCTGTCGTCGGTCAGGTTCGGCGCCAGCCGCCGCAGGGTGTTGAGATACGCGTCGGCAACCTGGTGCTTGAGTTGCTCCCAGTGCTGCGGACCCTGCCGAATCGCATACGGCTGGAACCCGTTGATCTTCAGCGTGTGCATGCCCCCGGGCGCCCGGGAGGGATCGGCCACCGTCGGGCAGACGATCTGCAGCGGCGGATCCTCCGTGTCGATCTGCCCGTTCGCGTCGTCGAACTCCAGCCGCAGCAGGCGCGCCGGGTTGACCAGCGTCACCGATTCGCACGGCGAGAGCGTGCCGCCGGCCACCGGGTACTTCGGCGGCTCCTTCACGGCGTAATGCGCGATGAACATCGCGACCTCGGGTCTCCACATCCCGACGTTCTGTACGAAGTCATCGGGCCAGAGTGCCCGCGGCGCCATGTCAAGCAGGTGCTTCACGTGGAGCGTGGACAGCACCGCCTTGCCGCCGCGGTAGCTGGTGCCATCGGCGCACTCGACACCGGCACAGCGCTTGTCCTCGATGATCAGGCGCGTCACCCTCTTGTTCGTGAGGACCGTGCCGCCGCGCGCGGTGATGAACCGGGCGAGCGCCTGCGCGAGCGCGTCTGAACCCCCGACCGCGATCGGCCGTCCATTGCGGCCCGAGCTCACGACCGAGAGCGCCGAGCGGTAGCTGCCAGGCTCGCACGGCGGGTCGCCGCCCAGATGGCCGGCTGCGAGCGCGAAGGCGCGGCAGCGGCTGTCCTCGAACACGTGGCACGCCATGTCGTAGGCGGACATCTTCAGGCGACGGCGCCAGACGTTGCCCAACGAATGCTGCGCGAGCTTCTCCTCGTTGCCGAGCAGCGCCCGCACCTCCTCGAGCTCCGCCGCGATACGCCGGAACGCCTGCCCGTCCCTTGGATTGATCCGGTCGAATTCGCGCGCGGTGCGCTCGAAGTCGCGCCACACCGTGAGGTAGCTGCCGTCGGGAAACGAGGTGTGCATCACCGGATCCGGCACGATGTACGACAGGCCGTAATTGGCCAGATCCAGGTCCTTCATGGCCGGGTTGCTCTGCATGCCGCCATGCACGCTCGAGGCGAGATCGTGTTTGAACCCCGGCAGCGTGACTTCGGCGGTGCCGACGCCGCCGCCGATCCGCGGCTGGTCCTCGAGCACCACGCAGCGATAGCCGGCCTTTGCCAGGTAGGCGGCGGCGATCAGGCTGTTGTGGCCGGCACCCGCCACGACGATGTCAAGCTGAGTCGAATCGGTGCTGGACTGCTGCGCGTCGCGATTCGGCGCGCGAATCGCAAACGGGGTGAGGGCCGCGCCCGTCACGAATTCCCGGCGGGTGATCTGGCTCATGACAGTCTCCGGGGTTGGCGGTTATCGACGAACAGGTTCGCTCGGCCGGCCTCGGCCTCGTTCAGAACCGGATGTGGTCCACCTCCATGTGCAAGAGGTCGATGACGAGGATCTGATTGCGCAGCAGACAACCCTGTTCCAGCAGGATCTTACAGACCTCCGCCGCCTCGAAACTGGCGACGACTGCCGGGGTGAAGGAAGGATTGCCCAGCACGACCTCGACGCCCTTGGGTTCGGACCCCCGTCCGTAAAGATGCCGCAACGTCTCGTCGCCGGGCATGACCGTGCACACCTGCCCGTACCAGCCGGCAATGGCTCCGTGCACGAGCGGGATCTTCAACTGCGAACAGGCGTCGGCCAATTGCAGCCGGATCGGCACGCTGTCGGCCGCGTCGACGACGACGTCGACGCCGCCGAACGAGTCGGCCGCGGTCTCCGGTGAGAACGCCACCTCAACGGGGCGCACGACAATCCCTGGATTGATGTCGGCCACCCTGCGCTCGGCAGCCTGGGCCTTGCTCTGTCCGATCGCCGCCGGGGAAGACAGCAGCTGCCTGTTGAGGTTGTGCTCTTCAAAGGCGTCGGGATCGATAGCGACCAATCGTCCGATACCGAGCCTGGCCAGCTCCTCGATGACATAGCCGCCAAGGCCGCCGCATCCCACCACCGCCACTGTGCTGCGGTGCAGCCGTAACTGCAGCTCGGTCGAGATGGTCTGCCGGTTCCGGCGATAGCGCGCAGGCAGAAACCCGGCCGAGAGAATCGCCTCTTCGGCTGACGGACAGTCCAGCCCGAAACGACGCATGACTTCCGCGTGATCGGCCCAGGCCACCACGTCCCCATCCGCCCGCTCGGCCAGCAACGCGCGCAATGCGTCCATGTTCTGCATTCCGTGTGCGACCGCGCGTGGGCCGGAGCCCACCCGCCTAGCCTCCCCCGACAACGGGGAACAGGGACAGCGTGTCGCCGGGGAGGAGCTGCTGCTCCAATTCCGCCTGGCGGTCGTTGACGAGCACCATCCCGATGTCGGCGTCGCGAATCTCGAGATCGCGCGCCACCCCGGCCGCCGTCGCGCCAGCCGGGCACTCGCGCGTCTCGACGCGGAATCGTCCGGTTCGGAACGTCAGGTAAAGCCGGACGGTGATCTCCATGAGGTCGATTCTCTTTCGTGGCGCCGCGCCGCCTAATCAAGATCGCTGAAGATGTTGTCCATTTCGTCCTGCGGCACGTCGAACACGACGTTGTACGGCGGCAGCGCTTCGCGCGTCATCCACTCCGGCATGCGGTCGTGAGCCTTGGTGAATCCCGCGCGACGGTTGAACTCGCGCTCCAGCCGGATGGTCTCCTTGCCGAGCACCTGCAGCGCATCGTCGCCCATGTTCCACCCGTAGCGGGCGTTGAGCAGATCCCGCACGGCGTCGGGGGACGTCGCGTAGCCGAAGCCGGACATGATGCAGGCGCCGAGCGTGTCGTAGCCGGCGATGTTGATCTGGGCCGTCCGCGACGCGGCCACCTGGCCTTTCGGATCGCGGTGGTCGATCTTGACGCGCAGCGTCAGGCCGCTGGTGTGATCGCCGCCCTGCGTCGAGGTCGCGAAGGTGACACCGGTACCCTTGATGGCGCGAGGGTC
Source organism: Acidobacteria bacterium RIFCSPLOWO2_12_FULL_66_21 (assembly GCA_001767455.1). Classification (GTDB taxonomy): domain Bacteria; phylum Acidobacteriota; class Vicinamibacteria; order Vicinamibacterales; family 2-12-FULL-66-21; genus 2-12-FULL-66-21. The sequence continues at coordinate 34,496 of MELC01000019.1, read as the reverse complement.
GTAGGCCGACATGGCGATGCCCTTGGTCGCTGGAACGCGCTCGATGCCGAGGACCTTGCCGGCCATGGTGGCGCCCATGCCCAGGATGCGGCCGACCGGAGTGTTCCGCCGGATTTCGTCGATTAGTTCCAACGCGCGGGCGCTGTCTCCCCACGTCATCAGCCCGGCGTCGCAGGCGACGCCCAGCGCCGCGCCGACGTCGATGGTATCCAGGCCGATGTCGTTGATCTGCCAGTTCATCCGTCCGATCACGTCGAGGTCGGCGATGCCCAGATTCGGTCCCAGCAGACCAATGGTCTCGTATTCAAGCGGTGACACGATCGTCTTGCCATCGTCGCCGCCGAAGATGTTGGAACAGCGGATCGTGCAGCCCGCCATGCACGCGTGCGACGTGTTGGACTCGCCCCCGCGCTTCAGGAGCAGATCGCGCATGTGCTCGCCGCTGACCGACTCGGCCTGTTCGAAGGTCCCGGACGAGAAGTTGCGCGTGGGCAGCGCTCCGAGCGCGTCGCAGACCAGCACGTTGGCCGCGGTGCCGTAGTCGCGATACGTCTGCGAGACCGGGTGCGCCAGCACGGCCTGCGTGTACGCCTTCTGCGCTTTCTTGAAACCTTCGGGGTCCTTGATGGGCGGCTTCTGGCCGCCCGCATCGTTGAAGACGATGGCTTTGAGCCGCTTCGATCCCATGACCGCGCCAAGGCCGCCCCGCGCGTTGATCCGACCGGGGATGCGCTCCTTGTCGAGGTTCTGGATGCCCGCTGTGCCAAGCTGGTTCTCACCGCCCGGGCCGAGGAGGGAGATGGCGACCTTGTTGCCGTATTCCGCAAGCAGGCGGGGGGCGGTCTCGTACACCCCCACGCCGACGAGGTCGTCCGCCCGCGACCAGCGAACCTCCTGCAGGCTCAGATAGAGCGTCCAGAAGGCCGGGTCGGTCGGCCTGTCTTCGAGGATCAGCGCCTTGATCCCCATCGATGTCATGTGCAGGCCGGTGCTGCCGCCCGAGTTGCTTTCCCGGAAGCCGCCTGACATCGGAGACTTCGCACCCACCGACAGGCGATCGCTCGCGCTCAACATGTGCCCGACAAGGAGGCCCGGAGCGAAGACGAGCTTGCTCTTCTGACCGAGGGGCTCGCAGGTCGGCTCGACCTCGTCGAGGAGGATCCTGGCCAGGAGCCCGCGCCCGCCAAGGCGTTCCCACGAGGCGGGAACGGGCTCTTTCGTCACCGTCTGGGTACGAACGTTCACGCGCCAGACTTTCAGATCGTAATCAGCGGCCATATCAAATCCGTGAACGGACAGGTTGGAAGAACGTCACGCCACGCCGTTCGTCGCGGCCGGCGCAGCGGCCACCTCCCCGTTCAGTACCTTCGCCATCTGGACCCTGTCGAGCGCCCCGTCCCACGCGGCGACGATGATGGTCACGAGCCCGTTGCAGATCATGTTGGTGGTGCCGCGGGCCATCGACATGAAGCGCTCGATACCGAGCAGGAGGGCCATGCCGGCGACCGGTAACGTCCCGGTCGAGGCGAGCGTCGCCGCCAGCACGACGAACGCCGAGCCAGACACGCCGGCGGCCCCCTTCGACGTGAGGAGCAGCACCATGAAGAAAGTCATGATGACGCCCCACTCCAGGTGGATGTTCATGGCCTGCGCGATGAACATCACCGAGATCATCTGGTAGATGGCCGACCCGTCCTGGTTGAAGGAGTACCCCGTGGGAACGACGAGGCCGACGACGCTTCCCTTGCAGCCCAAGTGTTCGAGTTTGGTCATCAGCCGCGGGAGCGCCACCTCGGAGGTCGAGGTGGCCAGCACGATCAGGATCTCCTCCTTTATGTAGGCGAGGTACTTCATGATGTTGAAGCCGATGATCCGCGCGATCGGGCCGAAGAGTACGAGGATGAACAGGATGCACGTGATGTAGACGGCGCCCACGACCTTCGCCATGGGCACGAGCGCGCCGATCCCGTACCTCCCGATCGAGAATGCCATGGCGCCAAACGTGCCGATGGGGGCCAGGGTCATGATCAAGGCCAGTACGGCGAACAGGGCGGTCGAGAGGTTGTCGATCAGGTTGAGGAGCGGGCGGCCCTTTTCGCCCAGCTTGAGCAGGGCGAGGCCGAACAGGACCGAGAAGAACAGAACCTGGAGGATGGAGCCGGTGGAGAAGGCGCCGATCACCGTCTCCGGGATGATGTTCATGAAGAACTCAACGCTCCCGGGGGGAGTGGCGGATCTGCTCGTCTGGGCGGCCACCGCGCCTGCGTTCAGCGTCGCCGGGTCCGCGTTCAGGCCGGCGCCCGGCTGGACCAGGATGCCGACGACCAGGCCGACAATCATGGCCAGGGTCGAGACGATCTCGAACAGGAGGACGGCGCGGACGCCGATGCGCCCGACCTCCTTCATGTTCGACATCTTGGACAAGCCGGAGACGACGGTCACGAAGATGATCGGCGCAATGATCATCTTGATCAGCTTGATGAACGCGTCGCCGAGCGGCTTCATGGCCGCTCCCGTTTCCGGGGCCACGTGGCCGAGGACGACGCCGATGCCCATGCCGATCAGCACCTGCACCCAGAGCTTCTTGTAGAACGCTTTCGGTTTGGCAGGACCTTGCGCCACGTGTTCCTCCTTGGGGGTTCGAGTTGTTCGTCCGATCGGTGGCGATTGTCCGCCCGGACCGTTTCGTGCGCTCAGCCAACCGCGACGCTGACGTTTTCCGGGTGTTCGATGCCATCGGCCAGATCGCGGAGGAACTCCGCTCCCCGCGCGCCATCCACGACGCGATGGTCGCAGGACAAGGTCAAGGTCATCCGCGGGCAGACGACGGCACGGCCCTCCTGCGCCACCACGCGATCGGCGATCCGGCCGACAGCGAGGATGGCCGCCTGGGGAGCGTTCACGATGGCGCTGAACGCATCGACCCCGAACATGCCGAGATTGCTGATCGTAAACGTGCCCTGGGCCAGGTCGGCAGGCTGGAGCCGGCCCGCCTTGGCCCTGGCGATCACCTCGCGTCGCCGCTTCGCGATGTCGTGAATCGACAGATGATCGGCGCCGTGGATGACGGGCACCACCAGGCCCTGTTCGACAGCAGTGGCGATGCCGATGTTGATCTCGTTGTGGTACCGGATGGTGCCGTCAACCCAGCTCGCGTTGAGCCGCGGGTGCTTCCCAATGACTCTGGCGACGAGCGCCACCAGTTGATCCGTGTAGGTGACGCTGTCGCCGGCCTCATTCGGGCCCTGCAGGGCCAGGCGCGCGCGTGTCGCAGCCATGCCGGTGGCGTCGACGTCGCGGGTCAGGAAGAAGTGGGGAACGGAGGTCCACGAGGCCGTCACGCGATCGGCCATCATCCGCCAGGCCTGTCCCGGTTGCTCGGACGAGGGTGAGGTCGCCTCGAGATCGGCGGCCACGACGGCGCCTCCGGGTCCTGACCCGTGCACCGCACGCACATCCACGCCGCGCTCGGCCGCGAGCCGGCGCGCTTTCGGCGAGAGGAGCGCACGCTCGCCGGTCCCGGCCGGCTTCTGTGCGGCGGCCACGGCCTGAGCCTGCGGCGGCGCGCCCGTAGTCTGGCGCCCCGAGACCGTCTGGACCACGTCGGTCGGAGCCGTCTCGCCCGGCGCGAGCAGCCACGCGATCACGTGCCCGACAGTGACGACGTCGCCTTCCTGCGCGCGGACGGCAGCGAGGGTGCCGCTGGCCTCCGCCTCGATTTCGATGACGGCCTTGTCGGTCTCGATGGCCATCAGGATCTCGCCCTTGGTGACGGCCTCGCCTTCGCGCTTGTACCACGTGACGAGCTTGCCCGTCTCCTGGGCCATCTCGAGCGCGGGCATGATGACGCTGGTCGCCATTGGCCTCCTAGATTTGTTCGATCAGCGCGCTCTTGCTAATCATGTCGATCACATCGGCGCTCGGCGGGCTCTCGTGCTCCCGCGTGGTCGGCAGCGGCCCTTCGACGCTGACGTAGTGCGCGCCGGCGACCATCAGCTTCTCGGCCGGGAACTTGGTGATCACCTCGTGGCCCTTCTCGGTCACGACGATCTCTTCTTCGATCCGCGCGGCGCTCCAGCCATCGGTGGACGGCCAGAACGTCTCGAGCGCGAACACCATGCCGGGCTTCAGCGTCACCGGATGGTCCAGAGACACGAGGCGGCTGATGACCGGTCTCTCCCAGATGGCCAGGCCCACGCCGTGGCCGTACTGCAGGGCGAACGCCGCTTCTTCGTTCGGGAACCCGAACTCCGTCGCCTTGGGCCACACCGCGGCGACCTCGGCGGTCGTCCGGCCGGGGCGAATGAGCTCGATGGCGGCGTCGAGATAATCGCGGCAGCGCTTGTAGGCATCGACCATGGCGTGCGAACCGTAGCCGATCGTGAAGCAGCGGTAATAGCAGGTGCGGTAGCCCATGTACGACTGGAGGATGTCGTAGTACACCGGGTCGCCGGGGCGCAGCACGCGATCGGAGAACACGTGCGGGTGGGGGTTGCAGCGCTCGCCGGAGATCGCGTTGACCGCCTCGACGTACTCGGACCCGAGGTCGTAGAGCACCTTGGACACGAGCCCGACCGCCTCGTTCTCGCGCATCCCGGGCTTCATCGCGCGGTAGAGCTCGTCGTACGCCGCATCGACCATCATGGCGGCGTGGTTGAGCAGCGCGATCTCGTCCTGCGTCTTGATCAGGCGCGCCTCCGACATCACCGGCTGGCCGTCGACGACCGTCAGGCCCTCCTTCTGGAGCGCGAACAGCACGGGCGGCTCGATGATGTCGACGCCGACCGGCTCCTTGTGCAGGCCACGCGACTCGAGCTCGATCCGGATCTTGCGCGCGACGTCCTCGGCGCGGCCCATCTCGGGGGACATCGCCCCGCGCAGCATCGAGATGCCAGCCCGTGAGCGCTCGCCGAGCCAGGGGCAATGCAGCTGGTGGTGCCGGGCGGCCGAACCGAAGTCCCACAGGATCGGCTCATCGCCGCGCGGCAGCAAGGTGAACCGGTTGGCCTTGTCCTGCGCCCAGGTGCCGATGTGCGTGGCGGTGATGTACCGGACGTTGTTCATGTCGAAGCAGAGCAGTGAACCCAGCTCGGACTTCTCCATCTCCGCGCGCGTTTTCGCCAGACGCTCGGTCCGCAGCCGGTCGAAGTTGATCCGCTGCTCCCAGTCGACGGCCATCGTCCCGTATGTCTTGATCCCCATCTGCGCTCCCCTCTAATCAGGTCTTCTTGAACAGCCCCCTGACCACGTCGACGAGGGCTTCCTCGGTCGGCACGGTCGCGTCTTCCAGCGGAGGCGAGAAGGGCACGGGCACGTCCATCGCCCCCAGCCGCTTGACCGGCGCATCGAGGTGGTAAAAGGCCTCATCAGCGATCATCGAGGCGATCTCGGCCGTGACGCCGTACTGCAGGTGTCCTTCGTCGACGACCACGGCCCTTGAGGTCTTCTTGACCGACGCGATGATCGTGCCGCGATCGAGCGGGGAAATCGTCCGAGGGTCGATCACCTCGGCGCTGATCCCGGCGTCTTCGAGCATCCGGGCCGCCCCGAGCGCGGTCTGCACCATGCTGCTCGTGGCGACGATGGTGACGTCGGTGCCGACCCGCTTGACGTCCGCCACGCCGAACGGAATGGTGTAGTCGTCGGAGGGCACCGGGCCTTTCATCCGGAACATCATCTTGTCTTCAATGAAGACGACCGGGTTGTCGTCGCGGATCGCGGTCTTGAGCAGGCCCTTGGCGTCGTACGGAGTCGAGGGCAGAACGACCTTCAGCCCCGGCACGTGGCTCAGCCACACGTGCAACGACTGAGAGTGCTGAGCCGCCGAGCGCCGCGCCGCGCCCATCGTCGTGCGCAGCACCATCGGTACTTTGAGCTTCCCGCCGGACATGTAGTGAATCTTGGCGGCCTGATTCACGATCTGGTCCATCGTGAGGGTGAGGAAGTCCCCGAACATGATGTCGGCGACGGGCCGCATGCCCGTCATCGCCGCGCCGACGGCGACGCCCGTAAAGCCCGCCTCCGAGATCGGCGTGTCGATCACGCGGGCCCTCCCGAACTCCTCCACGAGACCGGACAGGACTTTGAACGGGGTGCCGGCCTCCGCGACGTCCTCGCCGAGGATGACGACCCGCGGGTCGCGGCGCATTTCCTCCGCCAGCGCTTCGCGGACGGCCTCGGCAAATGTCAGTTCGCGTTGAGGGGTCTCAGGCATAGACATGCCGCCACACATCGCCCGCCACCGGGTACGGGGCGTCGAGTGCGAACTGGGCCGCGGCCTCGATGGCGGTGGCGGCCTGCGACCGGATGTCGTCGAGCGTGACGGGTGCGGCGAACCCCTGCTCGCACAGCCACTCGCCGAACCGGCCGATGGGATCGCGGGTGGTCATCCACTCGTGCTCTTCGTCCTTCGATCGGTAGTAGGCGCGGTCGATGTCGCCGACGTGATGCCCGTGGTACCGGTACGTGTCACACTCCAGGAACGCCGGGCCCCCGCCCTCGCGTGCCCGCGCGACGAGCGCCGACGCGGCCGCGTACACGGCCCGCACGTCCTGGCCGTCGACGCGCTCCGCACGGATCCCGAAGGCCGCCGGACGCGCCAGGATCTCGCCGGCCGTCGTCTCGCGGAAATGCGTGTACTCGTTGTACAGGTTGTTCTCGCAGACGTAGATGACGGGCAACGTCCATAACGCGGCGAGATTCATGACCTCGTAGAGCAATCCCTGGCCGAGCGCGCCTTCGCCGAAGAAACACACGGCGACGCGATGGTTGCCGAGCGATTTCGCCGACAGCGCCGCGCCCGTCGCGATGCCGGTGCTGCCGCCGACGATCGCGTTGGCGCCCAGGTTGCCGGTCTCCTGATCGGCGATGTGCATCGATCCGCCCCGGCCGCCGCAGTACCCGATTTCCTTCCCGAGCAGTTCGGCGAACATCAGTTTCGGATCCGCGCCCTTGGCCAGGCAGTGGCCGTGGCCGCGGTGCGTGCTCGTGATGTAGTCGTCGCGGTGCAAGGCCTGGCAGACGCCGACGGCGACGGCCTCCTGGCCGCTGTACAGGTGCGCCAGGCCGGGCATCGCGGCCCGCTTGTAGAGATCGTTGACGACGTCCTCGAAGGCCCGGATGTGGACCATCTGCGAATAGAACTCCAGCCCGCGGGCCGCGTCGATGGCCTCGTCGGTCCGGTCGGCACGGGTCTCGGTGGTCATGCGGACACCCCGGAGAGACGGGCCATTACGTCGAAGACGACGGACATTTCCTTTTCGGCGAAGCCCATGCCGCGGGCCGCTGTGAACATCCCGTTGCTGACCGCCGCGGAGGGCAGCGGCACGCCGAGCCGCTGGCCCATGGCCACGGCGAGATTGAGATCCTTCTGCATCATGTTCACGTTGAACCACACCGGATCGGGCGGCGCGAGCAGGAACGGCCCCCGGTACTTGATCATCGGTGAGGCCGTCGCGCAGTTCATCAGGACCTCGAGGGCGGTCGCGCGCGCGATGCCGGCCTTCTCGGCGAGCAGCAGGGACTCGCAGAGCGCCTGCATCTGTACCCCGATGCTCAGGTTCACCGCGATCTTCATCGACACGGCGAGGCCGTTGCCGCCGACGTGCGTCACTTTCGGCCCGATGTCCAGGAGCAACGGCCTGACGCGCTCGAACGCCTCGCGCGGTCCGCCCACCATGATCGACAGTTCGCCGCGCTGGATGGTGAGGACGCTGCCCGACACCGGGGCATCGAGCATCACGCATCCGGCCCTGGACACGGCGTCGGCGATCTCGCGGCTGGCGTCGGCGTCGACCGTGCTCATCTCGACGTAGATGCTGCCCGGCTTCAGCCCGGCCACAATGCCGCCGGGGCCGTCGGCGATGGCGCGCAGGGCCTGGGTGTCGGTCACCATCGAGAAGACGATGTCGGCGGCCTCCGCCGCGTCGCGCGGTGTCTGCGCGAAGCGCATGCCCGCCTCCACGAGCGGCTGTGCCCTCGACCGAGTGCGGTTGTGCCCGGTCACGACGTGGCCCTTCTCGAGCAGCCGTCTGACAATCGCGCCGCCCATCAGACCGAGGCCGACGAACCCGAGCGCCGCCTTCACCTCTTCACTCCGGCCATCTCCGCCAGCACGTCGAAGATCACCGCGAAGTCTTTGTCCGCGTGGCCCATGGCGCGGGCCGCCGTGAGGAACTCGTTAGTGGTGGCGGTCGTGGGCAGCGGCACGTTGAGCTGCTGGCCCATGGCGAGCGCGAGGTTCATGTCCTTCTGCATCATGTTGACGTTGAACCACGCCTCGTCCGGAAGCGTCATGACGAACGGCCCGCGGTACTTGATCATCGGAGAGGCGATCACGCTGTTGGTGAGCACCTCGACCGCCACGCTGCGCGCGATGCCGCTCTTTTCCGCCAGCAGGACCGCCTCGCAGAAGGCGAGCATCTGCACCGCCAGGCCGAGGTTCGACGCGATCTTCATCGAGAGCGCCAGCCCGTTCGCCCCGACGCGGGTCACCTTCGGGCCGATGTCCAGAAGGACCGGCCTGGCGCGCTCGAACGCCTCCGCCTGGCCGCCCACCATGATCGCAAGCGTGCCCTGTTTGAGCGTGATGTGATTGCCCGACACCGGCGCATCCAGCATCTGGGCGCCGGCCGCCGCCACGCGGACCGACAGTGCCCGGCTGGCGGCCGCGTCGACCGTGCTCATGTCGATGTAGATCGTGCCCGGCCTCAACCCCGCCAGGATGCCGTCCGGTCCGTCGACGATGGCATGCAGCGCCTTCGTGTCGGTCACCATCGAGAAGACCATATCGGTGGCTTCCGCCACTTCGCGAGGCGTCTGCGCGAAGCGCATGCCCGCCGCTTCGAGCCACTGCACCTTCGACCGGGTGCGGTTGTGCCCGGTCACGGCATGGCCTTTTTCGAGCAGCCGTTTGGCGACCGCGCCGCCCATCAATCCAAGTCCGACGTATCCAAGGTTTGCCATGGGGATCACTCCGGGCGTCTGGTTCTCGATCACGCGTCGGCGGCAGATGAGGCGTCGGCCTGCGAGTCCTCCCGAACCTGCTCGAGGTGGCCCTGCATGGCCGCCCGGGCGGCGGCCGCGTCGCGATTCTCGACCGCCTGCAGAATGCGCCGGTGATGGAGTTGCCCGCGCGCGGGGCCTTCGGGGGCGTGGAAACAGCGAGTCCGCTGCACGCGCAGCAGACCCACGATGGAGTCGATGAGGGTGAGCACGAGCGGGTTCTGCGCGGCCTCGGCGAGCGCCAGGTGGAAATCGAGGTCGGCTTCGATGTACGCGTCCGGGTCGTCCATCGAGCGGTCCATCACCGCGATGGCGTCCCGCATCGCTGAGACTTGCTTCGGTTCGGCGCGGATGGCGGCGCGGGCGGCGATCTCGGGCTCGAAGATCTCGCGCACGTCCTCGAGGACGGCCAGGCCCTTTTCGGTGCCGATGTTGACCAGCAGGTCCAGCGACTGCTTGATGACCTGCGAGGTGGCGTCGATGACGAAGGTGCCCCGCCCGGGGAGCGCTTCAACCAGTCCCTTCTCGCACAGAGCCTTGACCGCTTCCCGAACGGCCGTTCGGCTGACGCCGAACCGCTCGGCGAGATCGCGCTCGGCCGGGAGCTGGTCTCCAGGTTTGAGTTGGCCGCCGCGGATCGACTGCTCGATCTGTTCGACGATCTGCTGGTAGAGCCTGGATGCTCGAACGGCTGTGTACATGCGAGTTCTCCTGGTGACGCGGGGTATTTGGTCCAACCATCATACCTTGGTCGCGCGACATCACGAAGAGCTGACCTCTCGACCGACACGCAACTCCGACGAGGCGCCGGGAGATCGTGGCGAGAATGGTCCAACCACCATACCACATAACACAACTGGATTCCTGGAATGTCGCCCCGGTGTGGCGTCACTTGACCGGCGCCGGATCCTCGGCAGTCCGCGCTTGACATTGACGGTCGCCCGCTGGTAGGGTGGTCCAACCAATCCGGGTTCCATCCAGGTCGTTGCCGTCACGTCGTGGGGTTCTTGCTCGCGTACGGAGTGGTCGCGGCGTCTCTCACAGGGCATGCAGACGATGCCCCCGGCCCTTCGGCGTCGCATCTCCGGATGCCCTTGGTGGCACCGAGCGGGGTGGACGCACTCATTGACCGGCAGACGGTCACAACGTGCCGCTGACGCGCGGAACGTTCAACCTGTCCGTGTTGAGACGAGGAGGGTTTCAATGTCAGGTATCAGGCGGTTTCTTCTGGTTTGCGCCATCCTGACGCTTCCTGCCATCGGGTATGCGCAAGAAGCGGTAATCAACGGCACCGTGACCGATTCCTCGGGCGCCGTGCTGCCCGGCGTCACGATGACGGCGACCAACGAGGCGACGGGAAACACGTTCGTGGCGGTCACCGACGCGACCGGCCGCTACCGGATTTCCGTGCGCACCGGAACCTACAAGCTCGCCACCGAGCTGTCGGGTTTTTCGGCCGCTCCGCGGTCCGGCGTGCAGCTGCTATTGGGACAGACGGTCACCGTCAACGTGCCGATGTCACCCGGCGGCGTCGCCGAGACGGTGAACGTCACGGGTGAAACACCGCTCGTCAACACCACCTCGTCGACCCTGGGCGGCAACGTCGACCCGAAGCAGGTCGCGGAGCTCCCGGTGTCCGGACGCAACTTCATGGCGCTCGCGTTGCTGGCCCCGGGGAGCCGGACCGAGACGTCGAACGTCACGCAGCCGCTGCCCGACCGCGGGCGGGCCGGAGACGTGCGGGAATTCCAGATCAACCTCGACGGACAGCAGGTGACGAGGGACATGGGGACCGGCACCCAGCCCAAGTACAGCCAGGACATGGTCGCGGAGTTCCAGTACATCTCGAACCGGTTCGACGCGACGATGGGCCGGTCCTCGGGTGTCCTGGTGAACATCATCTCCAAGTCGGGCACCAACCAGCACTCGGGCGTGGCCCGGTTGAACTACCGCAGCAGCAAGTTCAGTTCGAAGGACCCGATAAACGAAAAGGTCGTCCCGATCGACAACCTGCAGATGAGCACGGCCATCGGCGGGCCAATCAAGACGGACAAGCTGCACTACTTCGGCAACTTCGAGTACGAGCGCGAACCGACCACCAGCGTCTGGAACACCCGATACCCGTCGTTCAACATCACGCTGGACGGCTTGGCGAATCAGAAGAAGGGTGGCATTCGTTTCGACTATCAGCTGTCCGCGAACACCCGACTGATGGGCAAGTACTCCAAGAGCACGTTGTCCCAACCGTTCGGGACAGGCGGGACGGCCCACCCGTCCGGGACGGCCAAGAACTACGAATACAACAACGAAGCCTACGGGAGGTTCACCCAGGTCCTGAGCAACCGGATGGTGAACGAGATCGAAGGCGGGCGCTCCAATTACGGTCTCGCCCAGGCGGGCCTCACGACGTGGTCGAAGCACTGGCTGGCGCCGTTGGGCGTCACGAACGGGTCGCCCCGCATCAGGTTCAGCAACTTCAACATCACGCCGAACCAGAACCTCCCGCGCCACCAGGACCAGTGGTACTGGAGCATCCGCGACAGCTTCACGGTTTCGTACGACGCGAAGGGCCGGCACGACGTGCGGCTGGGGGGCGAGTTCCTCAAGCGCGACCACATCCAGGCGAACCGGCGGTTCGCGAGCGGCGAGATTGACGCCCGGGGCGGCGCGACACCCGCCAACATCGAAGCGCTCCTCCCCGTGTGGAACGACGTCGACACCTGGAACCTGGCGGCCCTCTCGCCCATCACGCGCAGCTACCTCATCGGCGTCGGCGACTTCGACAACTGGGTCCGCTCGAAGAAATTCGCGGCCTGGGCCCAGGACGACTGGCAGGTCACCGATAGCCTCACGCTGAATCTCGGGCTGCGGTGGGACCTGGAGATCGGCTCGTTTTCGGAGGTCGACCTGCTGCCGTGGCAGTCGAAGGGAGACCCCGGCGCTTACAACGACAAGACTGGCTTCCAGCCGCGGGTCGGCTTTGCCTACAAGCTGGGCGATCGGTCGGTAGTGCGCGGCGGCGCCGGACTCTACATCGCCGGCGCGACATCCGGCTGGGAGACGCAGTCGAACGGCAACGTGCAGATCAGCCTCATCCGGTACGTCAATGACGGCCGGCCGGACTTCACCGCCAACCCGACGAACGGCCAGCCGCTGCCGACCTTCGCACAGGTCCAGCCGCTGTTCTGCCACAACAACAACAACGCGACAGGATGCGTCCTGCAGGATGCCATCGAAGTGGTCCTGGACCCGAAGTATGCGCAGCTGGCGCACAACTGGCAGGGCTCCATCGGCCTGCAGCACCAGTTTGGCGACACGGTCGGCCTCCAGATCGACTACGTCTACAGCCACGGCTACAATGAAAAGGGCTTCGTCGACAACCTCAACTTGACCTACGATCCGGCGACCGGCGCCAATTATCCGTTCAGCGACCGAAGCCGCAGGTTCAATCCGAATTGGGGCGTCGTGAGCGCGACCGTGTCGGACGGCCGCTCCACAGTGCAGGAGCTGCGAACCACGATCACGAAGCGGTTCGCCAATCGCTGGCAGGCCCAGGCGACCCACTCGCTGCGCTACTTCTGGGATGCCGAGCCGAGGCCGTTCAGCGGCCGGGAGCCGGTTCCGTTCGCGACCGCTCCGGACATGGGCGGTGAGTGGAGTCTGGCGGACGGCGACCAGCGCCAGCGCATGACGGGCTCCGTCATCTGGGAAGTCGGCAAGGGCTTCCAGGCAAGCGCGATCCACTATCAGGGCTCCGGCGTTCGCCAGTCGAACAGGTACGGTGGCGATCGCCGCGACATCCAGGGGAACGAGCTCATCCCGCGCCTGCGTCCGGACGGCACTATCGTCCCGCGCAACTCGATCCTCGCGCCGGCGCACAACCGGACGGATCTGCGACTGCAGCAGCGCATCCCCCTCAAGGGTCGCGTCTCCGTCGATGCCATCGCGGAAGTGTTCAACCTGTTCAACCGGCCGAACTGGGAAATCGGCGTCCAGGAAAACAGCAGCGAATACCTGCAGCACACCGATGGCGAGTACCGCACGGCGCAAATCGGCTTCCGGGTGATCTTCTAGGCGGCGGCTTCAACTCGGGCGCGGGGGCTTGTCGAGCCCCCGCGCCGCGCAAACGCGCTTAGGAAGGAATGCGAAGCACTTTCGCGGCGTTTCCGCCCAGGATCGCCGCCTTGTCGGCGTCGCTCAAGAACGGCGCGTTCAGGACCAGGTCCACCGTGACCGGCCAGTTGAACGGAACATCGGTCCCATACAGGACCTGACTCACACCCACCTCGGCCACCAGGTGCCTCAGCCCCTCTTCCGAGAAGACCATCGTGTCGATGAAGATCTCCCGCTTGAAGTAGTCGCGCGGGCGCCTCTTGTTGGCGCAATTGGCATTGGCTCGCACGTCGCAGGCGACGTCGGTCCGGCCGAGATACGACGGCAGGTAGCCGCCTCCGTGAGGGCCGAAGATCGTCAGCCCCGGGAACCGGTCCAGCGTCCCGTCGAAGATCAAGCGCGAAAGGAACACGGTGGTCTCGAGCGGATTGCCGATGATGTTGCCGAGATCGCCCCGTCCTCCCAACGCGCCTTCGCGGGCGATGTTGTCGCCGCTTTGAGGATGCATCACGACGAGGACCCCGAGCTCCGCGGCCTTGGCCCAGAACGGATCGAACTTCGGCAGCGACAGATCTTCGCCCTTGACGTGGCCGCCGATTGACACGCCGCGCATCCCCATCTGCTTGACCGCGTGTTCCAGTTGCTCGGCCGCCAGGTCGGGATACTGCAGCGCGACCGACGCGAGCGCCACGAAACGGTCCGGGTGGGCCGCGACCCACGTGGCCAGTCCTTCGTTCTGGGCCCGGACGATCCGGCTCGCGAGGTCGCGGTCGGCCGCGTACCACCAGTACGCGTTGATGCTGAGCGCCTGAACATCGACGCCCTGCCGGTCCATGACCTCCAGGCGCTGCGGCCCGAGGACATTGGCCCCGCCCCCTCTCGCAGCGTCGGCCAGCGGCGTGCCCTTGACGACTTCGGCCGCCTCCGGAATGACGCAGTGGCAATGCACATCGACCACCTTCGCGCGTCGACTTCCGACGAACACTTCCCGGCGCTTGGCGGGGCCGGTCTGGTAGGGCCGAAGGCCAACGCCCGCCAACCCGCGGTCGGTGACCACGAGTCCCGCTGCGGCCCCCGCGACGGTTCTGAAGAACTCTCTGCGATTCGGCACGGCCTCCTCCTTCATTCGATGATCGTCGTCGCTTCTACTGTCAGCCCGAGGGAGCATAACCGATCCGCCTCGTCCGGTATCAGGGCTTGCGGCGCCTGGTGAGCTGCCGCCGCTGCTGCAGCGCGATCGCCAGGTGGCGGCGGGTGTCGGGCAGGTCCGGATTGAGTGCCAGCGCCCGTTGAAAATGGTCGATGGCTTCATCGAGATGGCCCTGCATGGCGAGCGCGATGCCGAGGCTGTTGTGGGCCTCGACCGAATCGGGCGTCAGCCGGAGCGCCGCGCGCGATTGCTCGACGGCGGCATCGAGCTGGCGGGCGTCGATGAACAGGCTCGCCAGATCCGCGCGGACCTGCGCGTTGGCAGGGTCGAGCTCGACCGATCGGCGCAGATGCTCGATGGCGTCCTGAGTCGCGCCCCGCGCGGCCAGCGCGGCGCCCAGATGCCAGTAGGTCCTGGCCGAATCGGGATCCAGTTGCAGAGACTGGCGGAACTGAGCGATCGCCTTGTCCAACTGACCCTTCCCGGCGAGCGCGATGCCGAGGTAGTCATGCACGTCCACGGACTCAGGGACAATCGCGCCGAGGTAGGCGCTGCCGTCGATGAGACGCCCCTCCCGGTCTGCGAGACCGCGCGCGCGAAACACGTCGGCGGGCGACGCCATGTAGGCACGATCGAGCAGACCAAGATACGTGTCGAGTCCCTCCGCGAGCGGAGCGGGCCTACCGTCGATGAAGCAACGCGGGCACCAGGCAGCAACCTGACTGAGGTCGACCACCGTCCCGGGGACGGCCTCGCCAAGGCTCGGCAACGTTCTCGGGCCGTATTCCTGTATGGGACGGTCGTCGCTCACGGGGACCGTGTCGCGCGTCGCCTCGGCAAGCCTCTGCGCCGATCCGATGAAGGTCCCCACGATCTCACGCACACTGCCAAGATCGAGCCGCTGCAGATCTGCCTGTACCGCTGGAGCTCTCGAGAGGGCCGCGACCACGCGGCCAGGGTCGATCTCAATCGGCGAGCCGGTCGTGCCGATCAGGAGCAGGTCCGCCTGCGCGCCTGACAGCAGCACCGCGTTCGGGAACACATCGACGAACGCCCGAATCATGGCCAGCGTCGTCGAGGTCGGCACTTGATAGGCCGGCAGCCATTGGCTGAGATAACCGCTCGTCTTCAAACGCGTCCGCGCCAGTTGGTAGAACTCCCGGGAATAGAGCGCTGCCACCCCGGCGTACCCGATTGGCGGCGGTTCCAGCGTGATCAGGTCGTACGAGGCCGGCGGCTGCATCTGCAGGTGGTGGCGGCCATCATTGATGTACACGACCACCGGCGGGTCATTGAGCACGTGCTGATTGACGTCGCTGAAGTAGTCGGCGCGGGTCAGGATGTCCCGGGAAAGATCGGCCACCTCGACGCGCCGGACAGAAGGGTGGAGTGTCGCCGCATGTGTCGTGTTCCCCACGCCGAAGCCGATCACCAGCACGGTTTCGGGGTTGTCGATCGACAGCAGTGGAATGTGGGCAAGCGCTCGCATGTAGCGCTGAGAGAATCTCGCGGTCGAGGACATCGGATGTCCGTTGGTGAACAGTATCCGTCCGTAGCCGGGCCGCTCCACGACGGTGATGACTTCGGTGAGGCCCTCGCTTTGGTTGAGCAGCCGTTCGCCTTCGACGAGAGCCGGCAGCGAGCGCGTGATGATGTAGTCGGCCGGCAACAGCAGCCACAGCGTGAGCGATCCGCCTCCGATGAGCAACGAGCACGCAAATGCCGCGGGCCACGGTGGAGCGCTGGTTCGCGTCGCGACGTAGAGCGGCGCCACCGCGAGCGCGGAGGCGACCATCAGGACGGTCGCGCTGCCCTGGATCCCGAGCATCGGTAGAAATAGAAAGCCCGCCGCCAGGCTGCCGCACACGGCGCCCGCGGTATTGGCGAGATAGAGCATGCCCGCGCTCCGGCCGACCGAGCGCTCCTGGCGCTGGACGATCGCGTTCGCCAGGGGAAAGCTGAATCCCATCAGCAGCGCGGGGAGACCAAGCTCGATCAGCATCGGTTTCGCGTTGAACCACAGCTCCGTGAATGCGCGCGCCAATCCCGCCTGCGCGCCCGCGGCAACCGGCCCCAGGGCCGCTCGATACGCCGTGTCTGCCGCGGCCAGCGTGTCGAGATCGCGTCCGTTGACGATCGCCAACCCGGCGAGAGTGACTGCGACGAAGAGTCCCTGCGCGCCCATCAGCCACTGCGCCGGTCGCACCGTGCGGCGATAGAGGAAGCCGGAGGCGAGCGAGCCCGCGCCGATGCCGATGAGGATGATTGTCAGCAGCAGGGAGAACACCGCGCGGAACCCGCCCAGCAGGATCGTAAAGTGGCGGAACCACACGATCTCCATGCCCATCGCCGCGAAACCGGACATCGCGAGCGCCAGGCTGATGGAGAAGAGCGCGAACCGTCTCTGCTCGGGCAGGGCCGGCCGCGCTGCCGCTGCGGGAAGTCCGGTGCCCGGAGCTCCGGCGAGGCCTCGCCGACGCTCGCCCGGGGTCCTCCGCGAGCGAAGGCGGGCCAGATAGAACGCGCCCGCGGCGGCAACGAAGTTGAACAGCACCGCGACAATCTGCGTGTCGCGAAGCCCGACGGCCGGCACGAGTGCGAAGTCGGTCAGGAAGCAGCCGAGGGCCGCGCCGGCCGTGTTGGCGCCGTAAAGGACGGCGATCCGCCACCCGCCGGACACCGGGTCCTGTCGAACGAGATGTCGAACAAGGAGCGTCAGCGTCCCGCCCATCAGCATCGTGATCGGCGCGAGCAGGACGACGATGATGCCGGCACGGGCCAGGTAGGAGGCCGTGGACAGCGCGTGCCAGCCGGAGGCTTCGCGTGCGTACGAGGATACCAGCGCGGACACCTGGACGAGGTGCGGCAGAAGGGCGGAGATGCCCAGCCCCAGTGCGCCGATCAGCAGTTCAAAGCAGCCGTACGCGCGCAGCAGGGACTCGGGTCTGGCGGCATACCGGCGATCCGACCAGGCTCCGACGATGTAGCTGCCGACGCCGAGCCCCAGCATGAACACCGCGACGACCAGCGATGCGGAGTAGATCGTGTTGCCGAACACGTTTCCAAACACCCGGACCCATATGACCTGGTAGATCAGCCCGCTGAGGCCCGACAGAAGGAACAGGAGATAGAGCAAGGCGATAGGCCGGTTGATTATCGCCGCTGCGGCCGATGTCTTCAAGGGAGATACGAGGCCAGAAGGCGTAGTATACGCACGTGATTCGGCAGGCCTGCGACGCCGCGCGTGGCGACCGCGCAAGACAGGAGACCACATGACCCGAATGAAGCACGGCGGCGACGCGGGCTTCTCGCGACGGCGGATGTTGCAGCGAGCGGCGGCCGCGGGCGTGGGCCTGCCGTTGGCGGCCGCCTCCGCTGCAGCGACGGCGCCCGAGCACGCAGTGACAGCCGCCGAGAGCGACGCGCAGCCGCAGGTGGCGCGGGCGGCCTTTACCGTGCCCACCCCTGTCTTCTCGCTCGCCGAGCGCAACCGGCGATGGGCGGCGGTGCGCGCGAACATGGCGAAGCCGCAATGGAACCTCGACGCCATCATCACCGCCGGCAGCGACGCGCTGGGCAACAACGCGCGCTATCTCACCCAGATCGTCATTCAGAAGTACTCACAATCGGCGCCCGAACTTTTCTTCCCCCGGGATCCGGCCAGACCCGTCGTCGCCCACATCAGCGGTGCGCGGCACGTGGAGGAATGGACGCGACGGCTCAGGGGAGGCAACTGGCTGTCCGACGGCAAACTGGTGCTCAAGGCCGAGTCCGGGTCGGAAGCACTGGCGAAGCTGCTGGCGGCCGAGGGCTACAACCGGCCGGGCATGCGCATCGGCGTGGCAAAGCTCAAAGGCAGCCGCTTCGATCCCGAGGGCCTGGTGTCGGCTACGTGGTTCGAGCGTCTCAAGAGCGCGCTGTCCGGCGTCGTCTTCCTGCCCATCGACCAGTTTCCGCCGCAGGCCGGCAACGACACCGGTCCGATCGAGGACGCGTCGATGTCGAAGGGTCCCGAGGAGCAGGACGTCATCCGCAAGGCGGTGTCGCTCAACGAGCAGGGGATCGCCGCGGCGATGGCTGCCGCCCGCAACGGAGCGACGCGCCTGGCGGATCTGTGGTGGGCGTGCTTCGAGACGATGTACCGCGGCGCCGGAGAGGATGTCATTCGCTGCTCGCTCGGCCTCGACGGCGGCGGCAACATGACGCTGGGCGAGCCGACGGATCACCCCGTGCGCGCCGGTCAGATCTGCAACCAGGAAATCAGCTCGGCATGCCAGGGCTACGGCAGCCAGATCAACCACGCGTTCTTCGTCGGCACGCGCGCGACGCCCGGGTACGAGTACTACCACACGGCCGTCGAGCTGCTGGCCAAGGTGATCGATCGGGCCGTTGCGTTCATACAGCCAGGCAAGACGACGTACGGCGACTTCCTGGCGAACAACGAGAAGACGATGAAGGAATTCGGCGAGAGGGGCAGCGGCCTCAACACCCACGGCGGCGGTCTGGGCTTCCTGTCGCGGCCGCGGCAGTCGGCCGAGGACTACCTCGTCGTCATGCAGCCGGGGCACACGTTCGACTTCAAGCCGGCCGTGACGCTCGATCGCGCGAAGACGAAGGATGTCGGCGAGAAGAACCGCCCGGTGCAGGTGGGCGAGTCGATCCTGGTGACGGAGAAAGGCGCGGTGCGTCTTGGCACGCGCGCGATCGTGCCGATCGCCACGCACGGTTAATTGCGAGGAGGGAAGACCGCATGGACCAGAAGCTGATCGATCTGTACGACGACTACGTCCATGGTGGCGCGAGTCGCCGGGAGTTCCTCGACCGGCTGACGAAGCTCGCCGGGAGCACCGTGGCGGCGCTGACGCTGCTGCCCTTGCTCGAGAACAACTACGCCCTCGCGCAGACCATCGCCGAGACCGACGATCGCCTGGTGACCGGCCGGGTGGAATACGATGCCGGCGGCGCCAGGATGTCCGGCTATCTGGCGCGGCCGACGGGCGGCAGGAAGCACCCGGCCGTGATTGTCATCCACGAGAACCGCGGCCTGAACCCCCACATCCAGGATGTCGCGCGGCGGCTGGCGGTGGAGGGCTTCCTGGCCCTGGCGCCCGACATGCTGTCGCCCTCCGGCGGCACACCGCCCGACGAGGCGAAGGCCATCGAACTGATCGGGAAGCTGGACGCGGCCGAGACCGCCGCCCGCCTGACCGCCACGGTGCCGTTTCTGGCGGGCCATGCGGAGTCGAACGGCAAGGTCGGTGTCGTCGGCTTCTGCTGGGGTGGGGGCCTGGTGAACCGGCTGGCCGCCGCGGGCACGTCGCTCAATGCCGCCGTGGCGTACTACGGCATGCAGATCCCCGCGGCGGACGTGCCGAAAATCACCGCGCCGCTCCTGTTGCACTACGGATCGCTCGACCAGCGCATCAATGCGGGCATCGCCGACTACGAGACCGCGCTCAAGGCGAACAAGAAGCCGTACGAGCTGTACATCTACGAAGGGGCGAACCACGCGTTCAACAACGACACGAACGCGGCGCGCTACAACAAGGAGGCGGCCACCCTTGCCTGGGGCCGCACCCTCGCCTTCTTCAAGAAGTACCTGGGCGGGTAGATCCAGGTTCGTTTCGGCGCGAGGGTCGAGGTTGGCCGATTCAGGCGTGCGGGCGGCGGGCTGGGTGGCGCGGGCGACGTGATTCGAGCGCGTACTGCAGGCAGTGGTTGAAGAAGCGCTTGTATCCGGCACAGAGGTAGTTCAGGCCTGCCTCGCCGTCCGGAGTCCTGATGAAGCGGTCCTTGGGGCACCCGCCGTTGCACATGGCCCGGACCTCGCACGTCCGGCAGTAGCGGGGCAACGTGTCCAGCTTGGCCTGGCCGAAGGCTCGCTGCGCGGGGCTCTCGAGCAGTTCGACCAGCCGGGTCTGCTGGATGTTCCCCAGGCGGTGCGGCGGGTCCACGTAGTGATCGCAACAGTAGAAATCCCCGTTGTGTTCGACGACCGGGATGTCGCCGCAGGTCCTCCGGAAGATACACAATGAATGATCCATCCGGCGTGCGGGCCTGGCGGTCTCCTCGAAGATCTGGACGGTGATCTTCCCGACATCCTGCTGCACCCATTCGTCGAAGACGGCGCACAGAAACGCGCCGTATGCGGCGGCCGCCACGGTGTGTGGACCGACCGTCCCGTCTCGCATCGGCTCGACGACGGGGAGAAACGCGATGTGTCGAGCGCCGATGTCCTTCAGGTACCGGTAGACCGACGTGGGATGCCCGACGTTCTTGTCGTGAAGCACGCACAGGATGTCGCACGAAATCCGGTGCCGGCGCAGAAGCCTGAACGCGCGGACGGCTAGTTTGTGGGTCGGTTTTCCCCCCTTGGTGACGCGGTAACCATCGTGCAGGTCCTCTGGACCATCCAGACTGAGGCCGACGCTGAAGCCCTCGGCCGCAAGAAAGCGGCACCAGTCCTCGTCGAGGAGGCAGCCGTTGGTCTGCACGCCGTTGGTGACGGGCAGGCCCGGTCGCTGGTGCTTGCGCTGAAGCGCGACGATCCTGCGGAAATAGTCCAGCCCCAGGACGGTCGGCTCGCCGCCATGCCAGGAGAAATTGGCGGCCTGGCTGCCCGAGGAGGCGTCGAGATGCTGGACGATGTACTCCTCCAGCAGGCGGTCAGGCATGCGAGGCGACGGCCGGTCGGGGTAGAGATCCTGCTTTGCGAGGTAGTAGCAGTAGTGACAGTCCAGATTGCAGAGGGCGCCAGCCGGTTTCGCGAACACCTGGAATTCGCGAGGGTCCCTGGCCATGTTCCTGAATCCTCCATCCGGCACGGCGCTCGCCTGGATTACTGCCTCCCGCGCCGCGCGGCAGCCGGCTGGCGGTTCCATGCGTCGATGAAAGTCTCGAAATAGCGGGTGCGGACACCGTTGACGTCCACGAACTTGGCCGAGAGTCCGTCCACTTCACCGTTGGGTCCGACGCCGCCCGGCCGGCCCTGTGCCGGGGGCTGCCCGGCGCCCGCGAGACACAGTCCGAAAGCCAACGCGACGAGACCTCGATACGTGCGCGTCATCGCCTCCCACCAGGTTGTCAGGGTCTCTTCACGGGGCGTACGCGGCCCACGTGTACACCAGTGTATGAACGGCGGCACTGTATCCGCAGCCATGCCACGGGTCAAGCGGTCGCCGTTCCTCGAACCGATCGTGTTCTGCTCCGCTCCGGGTGTGCGCATCAAGCTCGAAGGGCCAGAATCTCAAAGCGTCAGTCGGTGAATCGCGGTGCCTTGCGGAGGCACGCGGAAGGCAAAGGGCCTGACAGTCTTCTCGGCCAGCTCATTCATACGCGGCCAGTTTCTGACGACCTGCTGAATGAGTTCCCAGCGCGAGCGCTCTTTTCCTCCGAGAAAGAACGCACCGACTCGACAGGGTCCGGTTCAGACCTGCCGAACTCGGCGCCATCAAGCAACATCGTCGCGGGTCAACAGAATCCACTCGTCTCGACCGAGTCCGTGTCCTTCGCGTCAACAGGGTAATGATCCTGCAGATGCGTCACGTCTTCTCCGAAGGCCGCCATCCCGCGCGCCAGCTTCGGGCTGAGATTGTTGTCGACAAAGAATCTCATGCAGCGGCGAGAGCCTGTTCGAACTCGACGGCGTTTCGAACCGCTTCCGGTGGAAGATCGAGCCAAGCCGAGACGCGCCCGATGTTGCGTTCCTCGCCCTCGTAGAGGTCGAATACGTTGGCTGTCTGGACTCCCCGTCCCGCGATCGTTGGCGCGCCGAACGCCACGCTCGGGTCCACAACCACGGATCGGTCCTTGCCGAGCGGAAACCACCTCTTTGAAAGACCCGTGATTGCATCGAACTCGATCTGATGCGCAACTTGCTTGATGATCGGGGCGATCACCCACTGCCCTCCGGACAGGAGCTCGAGCAGCGCTTCAGCGGGCTTGTCCTTGATCTGGAGATATATCTTCCGGCCGTCAGTCCAGAACCGCCGCTGTGCGAAATGGCGATCCCCGGTCAGGTCTACGGCTTCTTCGAGGGCCTTGCGCAATCTCTGGACGGAGATTCCGTGCTCGACGAACTTCTTCACGAAGAGCAGATCCATGAGATCCACGAAGGAGGCATATCGCGACCCGAGAGCTCCGCGTCTGCGCACGAGAGGAGGCTGCCGGCGGCGGCCCTTCGCTGCGCTCGTCCTCGGCGCGTAGGTGTACTCATACCCTTGGAGCCAGCGCCTGACCCGGCCGGAGTCCAGGCCCACCAGACGGGACGCCATAGCCTGGGAGTACATCGGCACGTCCAACGGTTCGATGTCGGGGTTCACGACCTGACTTTACCATCGTCTGCCGGGGCGCGTGCAACACCCACGACCGGAAGCGCGGCCCAGCTGCGACCTGCGGGTTGACGCCATCCATACAGAACTGTAGATTATTTTTGAGGGACCATGGAGGACGAAACGCAGATCTCGGCCCTCGTCTCTCGGACGACCAAGGAACTGCTCGAGCGGCACGTCCGCGCGACAGGCGTGAAGAAGGGCCACCTTGTCGAGCAGGCCCTCCGCCACCATCTCCAGGCTCTTCAGGAACTGCCGGCGGACATCGTCATTCATCCGAAGCTCGTCGTGAAGAGGAAGTCCGGCGACGCGCGGCTTGGGGTGGATCAGCCGGCGCAGGGCCAGGGACTCGGCGTTCAGCTCCTTCGCTTCGTGCTCCAGCTCACCCTCGGGATGGCGGACGACTACGGGTGCGTTGGCGTCATCGTCGATGCCAAGCCCGACGCGTCCGCCTTCTACGCGAAGTACGGGTTCGTCAAGGTCGACGCGGTCGAGGGCCGATCGGACGCGCGGCCTGCACCGACGCCCATGTTCCTCTCCATTCGCGCCGTCAAGGGCGCTCTCGGCGCCTCATGACCGATTCAGCCACGCTTCTGGCGGACATCGTGAAGCTCCTCACCACGACGGTTGATAATATTCAACCATAAACGTACTATCACATTGTCAACCGTCGAGTCGGCAAGGAGTGTGCGCATGAAGAGTCACCGCCTGCTTGATGGGCGCCGCGTCGACCTCGTCGAGTGCAACGCGCGCCAGAAGGCGTTCCTGGCCGACCTCCAGAAGATGGCCCGGCAGGACGTGAGCTACTTCGAGGTGTACCGCGCCGCCATCGGCCCGGGGTCGCCGGCGCTCCATGGCAGAGACCGGATCGATCGCCGGGTCGTGGAATCGCCGCTCTACCTCGTCGCGCGGGACATCGCGACTCGCGCAGGCATCAGGCAGGGTCTGGTGCTCGCACCGGAGCATGAGAACGAGCGACCCACCGCACCGCGGGATGCATCGATGATCAGCGTCGCCCAGACGGCAGACGTGATAGGGATCACCCGTGCGGCCATCTACAAAGCCATCGAGAAGGGCGCGCTCGAGGCGATCCGGATTGGAAACGTGACGGTCGTCAGCCGAGCGTCCGCCGACGCCTACCGCCAGCGGCGGGAATCTCTCGACAGGCCGGAGCCTCGCGCACGCGCGCGGCAGATGTCGCACCGGTCTGAAACGCGACGGCAACGGCACGCCGACTCGCCGGTCGGGCGCGCGGCCGTCTCCTGACAGACTTTGGACTGAACCAAGGTTCAATCCCCGACCTGATCAGCCCCGAACGCCGAAACGAGGTCGTCGACGCCCTTTCGCCGTGGCACCGTGCCGCAACCGCGCCAAGCGGCTCGGGTTCGCGACAGCGGAGGTTCAGATCTCAGAAGCCGAGACGCCGCTGCACCGGCTCGAAACCGTCTACCGTCGTCTCATGGAGCGGCTGTCCACCAGCGACTCTTCGTCCGGCCCCGCCAGCAGGCGCGTCACCTCGGCCGCGGCGCGGGTCACCTCGTGCCGGATGATCCGCTCGGCGAGGTCGGGGTCTCGTTTCCTGAGCGCCGCGACCAGGGCACGCAGGTTCCTGATGGTCTCGCGCGAGCGGGAGGGTGAGCGCCGCGGATGCCCGAGGCCGAGCGACCGCCAGCGCGAGATTCGACCGTGGAGCGTGCCGATCATCAAGGACAGCGTCTCGCTGCCGGCGCCCTCGAAGAACGCGTCGTAGAACGCATCCTTGGTCTCGAAGATGCGCGCGGGATCGCCCTTCTTGTACGCCTTCGCCGTCAGGTCGAGCGCGCGCGCCAGCCGGGCCACGTGGGACGGGTCCGCGCGTGCGGCGAAGAGGCGTGCGGCCAGGCCTTCGAGCACCGCTCGAATCGAATAGAGGTCGGTCGCTTCCGCCAGCGTCAGTTCGCGCACGATCGGTCCCTTGTTGGGGATCATCGCGATGAGGCCTTCGGACTCGAGCTCCCGGAGGGTCTCGCGAATGACCGTCCGCGACACGCCCATCGAGGCGATCAGTTCCCGCTCGATCAGCCGCGCGCCCGGGGGCAGGCGCCCCGCGATGATCGACTGGCGGAGTCGCTCGGCGACCTGGCGTCGCAGCGGGGCGACGGACCGCTCGACGGGGAGCCGGGTGTCGGCGCCCGCGGGCGCATGGCTTGACACTACGATCATACGGTAATACCGTATCATCGCGTCGTGATCCTGGCAACGTCCGGCCGCCGCCCCCTGCCCGCTCACGACCCGAGGCGCACATGGACGCACACCCGCTGAAGGTCGGTATCGTCGGGCTCGGCCGCTGGGCCAAGGTCTTGACCAGGGCCGCCCGCACGTCCGACGCCCTCGCGATCGTCGCCGGCTACAGCCGCTCCGACGAGAAACGCACCGCGTTTCAGCGGGAGACCGGCGTCCCCTCGGTGCCCACCCTGGACGCGATGCTGGCCGACCCGGCGATCCGCGGCGTCATCCTCACGGTGCCCAACGAACAGCACCTGGCGGTCGCCGCCCGGGTCGCCGCGGCCGGCAAGCACGTGTACACCGAGAAGCCGATTGCCAGCACGCTCGACGACGGGTTGCAGATTGCCGCGCTCGAACAGGCGCACGGCGTGACCGTGACCGTCGGGCACAGCGCCCGCCTCATGGCCGGGATCCAGCAGATCCGCGAGGCCATCGACGCCGGCGACCTGGGCCGCGTCGCGTTCCTCGAGGCGAACTTCTCCAACGAGCGCGCGCTCGAACTCACGCCCGCGACGTGGCGGTGGTACAAGGACCGGGCTCCCGGCGGACCGCTGTCTCAACTGGCGATCCACCAGTTCGACGTCCTGCACTACCTCGGCGGGGAAATCCTCGAGGCCAGCGCGATCGCGTCCAGGCTGTCCCCGGTCGGAGCCGAAGTCGACGATCAGTCGATGACGCTTCTGAAGTTCGCCGACGGCAAGGTCGGCTACGTGGGCTCGTGCTGGACCTCTCCCGGTGTCTTCGCCGTGCGGGTGTTCGGATCCAAGGGGTTGATGCACTACGAGATCGATTTCGGCACGTGGGACACACCCGACGCGCTGCACGAGTCGTCGACCCTGTACATCCAGCGAGGCAAGAGCGGCTACGCCAGCCGCGAGGTGCTGGCGCCCCGCCCGAGCGACATGTTTCAGGCGGAGCTCGAGATGTTCGCCGAGGCGTGCCGCACGGGCAGGGCGGGCAGCCTCAACGCGCACAACGGCAACGTCGCGCTCGCCATCGTCTACGCGGCGCTGCGGTCGATCGAGCGTCACGGACAGGCCGTCCGCGTGGCGGACGTGCTCGACGAGGCGCGAGCGCGCGTGGCGCAGGGGAGCGGCCGTGTTGCCTAGCCGCTACTTCATCGAATTGACCCAGCCGGAGATCGCCGCGCAATTGAAGGCGAACCCGCTGGTGATCCTGCCCGCGGGCAGCGTCGAGCAGCACGGCCCGCACCTGCCGGCGGGCACCGACATCTTCGCCGCCCGCGTCATCGCGCACGCGGTGGCCGAACGGATGGACGGCCTGGTGCTCCCGGGCGGTCCGCTGGGCGTCACGCCGCTGCACATGGGATACGAGGGGACGATCACGCTGAGGCCGGACACCTACGTCCGGCTCGTGACCGAGACGTGCGCCTCGACGGCGAGGCACGGCGCGAAACATCTGCTGATCCTCAACTGGCACGAAGGCAACATCCCGCCGCTCGCGATCGCGGCGGACGCCATTCACCGGGAATGGGGCATGGCCGTCCTGACGGTGCAGGCCTGCTACGTCGCCGAAGAGATGTACGGCAAGGAGTTCAACGGCCTGACCCACGGCGGCGAGATCGAAACCCTGGCCGTCCTCGCGCACCGGCCGGATCTGGTCCACCTGGATCGCATCGACGGGTCGTCGGATCACCAGCACGGACGGAGCATGGATGCCCTCCGCCGCACGCGCGCGTATCAGCCGGTGCTGACCGACGTGCGATCCATCGCGCCGACGGGCTGGTACGGCAGTCCGCAGGGCGCGACCGCGGAGAACGGTCATCGCGTGATCGACGGCGTGGCTGACGCGATCGCCAGGGATGCGACGGAAATCTTCCGGCAGATGGCCCGCGTTCAAGGGGGCGTCGGCGAGCTCCGGACAATCGATCGGGTGTGATGATGGCGCGCGTCTTCACCTTTGCGTCCGCGACCCGGCTCGGCCTGCCGGGACGCACGTCGCTGGAGATCGTCTCGGCGAACACCGGATCGAAGAGCGTCACGCTGAGGCTTGCGGAGATCCCTCCGGAGGATCCCGCCGGACCGCGGCGTGGTCCCCACCACCATCGTGATTGCGAGGAGTGCATCTTCGTCCTGTCGGGCACGGGCCGGACGTTTGCCGACAGCGGCGAATACGCGCTCAACCCGGGAGATACGATCCTGATTCCTCCGGGCGAGAACCACGTCACGCGCAATACCGGCACGACGCCTCTCCGCTTGCTCTGTTTCTACCCTCTGCCTGATGTCGTAACGGGCACCGTCGAGCCTGATGTCCGTGATTCCCGGACACACTCATGACAGCAGCGGTGCTGTGCCTGCGTCCGAGGGCGGATTTCGAACGGGCCAGCGCCCTGCCGCCGGAGGCGCTCGACGTGACCTACCGGGCTCCGGGCGATGCCGATGTTCCCGCGCTGATGAAAGGGGCGCGCGCACTCGTCATACCGGCTGTCGGCCCGCCCCTTTCCTCGGCGCTCTTCGAGAGAACAGCGCTTACGCTGATCCAGGTCACCGGTGCTGGCCTCGATCGCCTCGATCGCCCCACGTTGCAGCGGCTCGGCATTCCGGTCGCGAACGTGCCCGGCGGCAGCAATCGCGCCGTCGCGGAGTACGCGGTGACCGTGGCGTCGACGCTCCTGCGGCGGTTCGCCTGGGCTGACGCGGAAATCCGGCGCGGGAACTACGGCGCGTTCCGGGCGCGAATGATCGCCGACAATCTCGGCGGCCTCGACGGGCTGCTGGTAGGCGTCGTCGGACTCGGCACCATCGGCCTCGCCGTTTCCGAGGCGTTCCAGCACATGGGCTGCCGGATCTGTTTCTACGATCCCGCGCCCAACTCCGCCGGCGCGCGTGCGCTGGGCGCGGAGTCGATGTCGCTCGATGAACTGCTGACCGTTTCGGACGTCGTCACGCTGCACCTTCCCCTGCTGACGGAGACAAGAAACCTGATCGGCGATCGCGAGATGGCGCTGATGAAGCCAGGTGCGATCCTGATCCAGGCGTCCCGCGGCGGCATCGTCGACGAGCTCGCGCTGGCGGCGCACCTGCGCGCGGGGCATTTGGGTGGCGCCGCCATCGACGTCTATTCGTCGGAGCCTCCAGGAGCGGACCACCCCCTGGTGACGCTCGACGGCGAGGCGGCGCGCCGCGTGCTGTTCACGCCGCACATCGCCGGCGTGACGCGCCAGTCAGCCGCGTTCCTGTGCCGGTCGGCGTGGCGCAACGTCGAGCGTGTGCTCATCGACGGCGAGGCGCCGTTGAACAGGGCGTATTGATGGCAACGCGCCGACCCTGGTACGCCGTCCTCTACGTCCAGGTGCTCGTGGCGATCGTCCTGGGCAGCCTCGTGGGGCATTTCTTCCCCAAGACAGGCATCGCGCTCAAGCCCCTTGGCGACGGCTTTGTGGCGCTCATCAAGATGATGATCGCGCCGGTGATCTTCTGCATCGTCGTGTCGGGCATCGCGTCGGTGAGGGACATGAAGAAGGTCGGCCGCGTCGGGCTGAAGACGCTGATCTACTTCGAGATCATGTCCACGCTGGCGCTCGTCGTGGGCATGCTGGTGGCGCACGTGGTCCAGCCCGGCGTCGGTCTCAATATCGATCCTGCGACGCTCGACCCGAAGATCATCTCGACCTACGTGCCGCAGTCGGGGGAATACGGGTTCGTCACCCGGCTGCTCACGATCATTCCCGACACGTTCGTCGGAGGCTTCGTGCACGGGGACGTGCTCCAGGTCCTGCTGCTCGCGATCCTGACCGGCTTCGCCATCTCCCAGCTCGGCGCCTTCGGCGAGGGGATCACGCGTGCCGTGGGTGCCGCCGGCAAGGTGTTCTTCGGCATCATCCGCATGATCACCAAGGCCGCGCCAGTGGGTGCGTTCGGCGCCATCGGGTTCACGGTGGGCAAGTACAGCATTGCGTCCCTGTCGAACCTGGTCTACCTCATCGGCACCTTCTATCTGACCGCCCTCCTCTTCGTGCTCCTCGGCCTGGGCCTGGTTGCCTGGCTGGCCGGCTTTTCCATCCTGCGGTTCATCGTGTTCATCAAGGACGAACTGTTGATCGTGCTGGGCACGAGCTCGTCCGAGACGGTGCTGCCTGCGATGATGCAGAAACTGGAGCGCCTCGGCATCCCGCCGACCACCGTCGGCCTCGTGTTTCCGACGGGCTACAGTTTCAACACCGACGGCACCAACATCTACCTCACGCTCTGTGTGTTGTTCCTGGCGCAGGCCACCAATACGCACCTCACGTGGGCCGAGGAGCTGCGCGTCCTGCTCTTCGCCATGATCGCGTCGAAAGGGGCGTCGGGGGTCTCGGGCACGGGGTTCGTGACGCTGGCCGGCATCCTGTCGGTCGTGCCGCAGATTCCCATCCAGGTGCTCGCGCTCCTGCTGGGCATCGACAAGTTCATGAGCGAGTGCCGCGCCCTCACCAACGTAGTGGGAAACGGCGTGGCCACGATTGTCGTCAGCCGATGGGAGGGTGAACTGAAGAAGGAGACGGTGCGGGACGCCCTTGCGCATGCGGCATCGCAGCCGCCGCGGACCGCTGGGGACGATGGCGCGTGACAAAGGCTGACCGAACAGGAGCCGACCGATGAAAAACAAGACGCCCAGGCGGAGCCGGCGGGAGTTCTTGAAAAAAGTGGCTGGCGCCACCGGAATGGCGGTGGCTGGCGCGGCCGTGCCGGCATTGGCGAAACAGCGTCCCACGAGCCCGATGAGTCTCACCTACCTGGACCGGCGGACCTACGTTCGCAACATGGAGGTGATCGCCCACTTCGGGCCGGGTACTCGGCGCGGTGGCAAGATGCAGATGATGTCGATCGGGGATCGGCGCTACATGTTCCAGGCTGGCGACGTGATCGACGTCAGCGATGCGCGCAAGCCGCACATGTACAACGCGAAGGGCTTCGAGGGCGGCCAGGTCCAGCTGGCCTACAACAAGAACCTGAAGAAGTGGATCCTGATGACCGGGGCCGAAGCGGCCAAACCGGTCAGAACCGCGGAGCATCCGGCTCCCAAGTACGACGACCCGACCTGGGTCAACGTGCAGAAGGACTACAAGGGGCTGAGAGGCGTGCGGTTCTACGACGCCACCGATCCGTCGAAGATCGTCAAGCTGTCGGAGTTCAGTACGGGCGCCACGGGGAGCGGCACACATCGGAACTACTACGATGGCGGCAAATACGCGTTCCTCGACACGGCCCCCGATGACACGTTCATCCATCAGCCGTACTACACCCGGGTGCTGGTCAACGGCAACATGATCGTGGATTGTTCCGATCCGCTCAACGTCAAACAGGTCTCGCACTGGTGGATACCCGGGTCCCGCAAGGGCGAAGAAGCCGAGTACGAGAAATGGGCCATCTCCAGGCTCGTGCCTCCCAACGTTGCGCCGTTGCACACGCCGGTCGCCGGCCTGCACGGGCCCGTGTACGTGCCCAAGAAGATCGAAGACGGCGGCACCCGGGGGTACGGCGGGTTCTCGTCCAACGGCATGAGGATTCTCGACGTGTCGGATCCCGCGCACCAGAGAGAAGTCGGCAAGTTCGAGCCGCCACCGCAGTATGCCGGGATGGGTTTCGGCTTCCACACCATCTACTGCGGGGTCCTCGACCGGGGGTTCGTGCTCGCCAATGGCGAGACCGCGAATCCCGACTGCGACATGATCTACCTTCCCATCTGGGTCGTGGATGTCCGAGACGAGCGGAACCCGGTGCCCGTGTCCCAGCTGCCGCGGCCGGTTCCCCCTCCCGAGGCTCCATACAGCGACTTCTGTTTCAAGCGCGGGCGCTTCGGACCCCACAACCCGCCTCACCTGAAGGCCCCGGGCAAGCCCCGTCAGGATTTCATCGCGTACTCGTATTTCGTCGGCGGCCTGCGCTGCTACGACATCGGGAATCTGTACCGGCCCGAGGAGGTCGCGTACTTCATTCCCCCGCAAGGGGGCGACCTGGCCAGGTTCGACAGCTGGAACCGGACGGTGGACAACGTGTTCATCGAGTGGGATCGGAACCTCATCTACTGCGCGGCCGACACCGGGCTGTACATTCTGAGCTGCCCGAATCTGGGCACGCCGATTCTCGACCCCATGCCGATCGCCCAGTGGTCGCTGGAGAAACTGAATGAAGGCGCGTAGCTGATGGCCGAACACGTGTGCTTGCCCCGCCTCTCCCAGGACATGACCCAGGGCCGCATCGTCAAGTGGCTGAAGCAGGAAGGCGAGGCCGTCAAAGAAGGCGATCCGCTCGTCTCCATCGAGACCGACAAGGCGGTCATGGAGGTGCCATCGCCCGGCTCCGGCATTCTCAGGCGAGTGCTGATCGAGCCCGGCCAGGACGCCGACGTGGGCACGCCGCTCGCCATCCTGGCCGGCGCCGGGGAGAACATCGACGCGCTTCTCACGATTGGCAAGGCGCCTTCGAAGATCGTCGTCGCGCCCACGCCGCCCCAGCTCTCCTCGCATGAGTCAACCCATTCCGACAGGAGCGGCGCGCGTCAGCCCGTCTCCCCGGTGGCGCGCCGGATCGCACGCGAACTGGGCGTCGACCTCTCCCTGGTCGAGGGGACCGGGGCAGGCGGTCTCGTGACCGAGGGCGACGTCCGCAGCTTCGCCTCACAGACGCCGCCACCGCCGGCACGCGAGGATCCTTCGAATGCCGCCGTGATCCCGTTCACCGGCCTGCGGCGCCGGATCGCCGAGCGGCTTTCCTTGAGTCGCCACACCGCGGCAGACGTGACGACGGTGATCGATGTCGACATGACAAAGATCGCGGACCTCAGGAAGGACTCGAGGCTCTCGTACACTGCGTACGTCGTCCGGGCCGTGACGCAGGCGTTGAGCGCGTTTCCCATCCTGAACGCGTCGCTGGTCGGGGATCAGATCCTGGTCAAGCGGGACATCCACATCGGTGTCGCGGTTTCGCTCGATCGGGGACTCGTCGTGCCGGTGGTTCGCTTCGCGGACCGCAAGAGCGTCGAGGAGATCTCGCGGGAGATAGACGCGCTGGCCGTGCGGGCCCAGGAGGGCCGGCTCACCCCGGACGAGCTGACCGGGAGCACGTTCACCGTCACGAACTCGGGCGCCTTTGGCTCGTTGCTCTTCACCCCGATCATCAACCAGCCCGAGGTCGCGATCCTCGGTATGGGAAAGGTGGCCGAGACGCCGGCGGTCCGGGACGGGCAGATCGTGGTTCGCCAGGTGATGTATCTGTGCCTGTCCTACGATCATCGGGTCGTCGACGGCGCCCCGGCAGTCCAGTTCCTCAATGCCGTGAAGCGCCGGCTGGAGGAGTTCGGGAAAGAGGGAGGAGAGGTGTCGTGAGTTACGCCGATCAGCTCACCGAAAAAGACCTGATCCAGATGTACCGCTGGCTCGTCCTCATCCGCGCGTTCGAGGACCGGGTGTGTGAGCTGTGGGCCAAGGCCGGGATCATGGAATTGCCGCACGGGAGCCAGGGCCAGGAGGCGATTGCGGTCGGCGCGTGCTACGGATTGCGCCGGGAGGATCAGGTCCTGCCGTCCCTTCGCACGCGGGGCGCCTTCTTCGTGAAGGGCATTCCCACGCGCGTGCAGATGGCGGGGATGTTCAACAAGCGCACCGGCGCGGCAGAAGGCCGGACGTCCTCGCACCACATGGGAGACGCCGGGCGTGGCGTCCTGGTGGGCAGCGGCATCATCGGCGCGTCCATCACTGTCGGGGTCGGCGCCGCGCTGGCCTTCAGACTCCAGCGGAAAGATCATCTCGTGGTGAATTTCTTCGGAGATGGTGCCGCCCAGCGGGGGGATTTTCACGAAGGTCTCAACTTTGCCGGCGTGTTCAAGCTGCCCGTCATCTTCGTGCTCGAGAACAACGGGTTTGCCGAGATGACGCCCGTCTCAAAGCACTTTGCCGGCCCGGACTTTGCCTGTCGCGCCGAGGGGTACGGCTTCCCGGGGATCCGGCTGGATGGCAACGATGTCCTCGCCGTGTACGATGCGGTACAGACAGCGGCGGCGCGGGCCAGGGCCGGAGAGGGCCCGACCCTGCTGGAGTGCGTGACCTATCGCCAGCGCGGTCATTGCGAGAACAATCCGATCGCGACCTGCCGGGAGATGTCCGAGGTGGAGGCGTGGCGTGCCAGAGATCCGATCGCGAGGATGCGCAACGATCTCCTGCAGCGCGGGATCATCACCGGCGAGCACGTGGCGACGGTCGACGCCGAGGTCGGTGCGGAGATCGAGGATGCGATCGCGTTCGCAGAGGAGAGCCTCCCCCCCGCCGTGGACGATCTCTGCAAGGACGTCTACGCGGCGGAAAGCTCAGAGCTGGTGGTCGGGAGACGATCGTGAGGGAGATCACCTGCCGCGACGCGATCCGAGAGGCCCTCCGCGAGGAGATGCGCCGGGACGACAGCGTCTTCCTGATGGGTGAAGACATCGCGGAGTACGGCGGGATCTTCAAGGTGACCGACGGGCTGCTGGCGGAGTTCGGTCCCGATCGGATCTTCGACACGCCGCTCAGCGAATCTGCGATTGTCGGGGCCGCGGTCGGAGCCGCACTGATGGGGATGCGGCCCGTCGCCGAGGTGATGTTCGCCGATTTCACGGGCGTGGCGATGGATGCGATCGTCAATCACGCCGCCAAGGTGAACTACATGTCGGGCGGCGAGACCTCGGCTCCCCTCGTGGTGCGCATGGCCTACGGCGCGGGTCCCCGCTGGGGGTGCCACCATACCCAGAGCGTGGAATCGTGGCTCGCCAACGTCCCCGGCCTGACCATCGTGATGCCCGCCACCCCGTACGATGCCAAGGGCCTGCTGAAGGCGGCCATCCGGACACCGAACCCCGTCATCTTCCTCGAGCACAAGCTGCTCTACGGCAAAAAGGGAGACGTGCCCGAGGCGGAGTATGTCGTGCCGATTGGCAAGGCGGACGTCAAGCGGCCAGGTGACGCGGTGACCATCGTCGCCACCGGCCTGATGGTGGACCGGGCCCTGGGTGCGGCGCGGAGCCTGGCGGCGGACGGCATCAGCGCCGAGGTGATCGATCTCCGCTCGATTCAGCCACTGGACGAGGACACGATCCTCGCCTCGGTCGAGAAGACCGGGCGGCTGGTGATCGTGCACGAGGCGCCCGTGCGCGGAGGGTTCGGCGGGGAAGTCGCGGCCGTCGTCGCGACCAAGGCCCTGGGGTACCTGGACGCGCCGATCCAGCGGGTCGGAGCGCCCTGGAGCCCCGTCCCATTCGGCCAGATTCTCGTGGACGCCTACGTCCCGTCCGAGGCCGACATCGTCAGGGCCGTACGCGCCACGCGCTGAGCGAACCGGCAACAAGCCGATAGCCTAGCCGTCGCATCGTCGTCCTCCGCTGTGGATTCCGCCGAGGTCCGCTGGCCGGCCCCGCCCACCTCCTTCCGTCGCCAATCCCTCCCGCGGCGGTCAATCTGGAATCGGCCTTGCAGTTTTCGTGCTCCTCGCGTCGATCTCGAGCGATGGCATCGGCATCCAGGGCGATGGTCAACACCGCCAATCCCTGGTGACTTCGCCCGGTCCATCCGCTGTCAAGAGGTCGGGGGGGCGGGGTCTGTCGTTCTCAACCTCGCGAAACGCTGGTTGACAACCCCGGTCCGCTGGTTGCGCCAGCAAACGCGT
>MELC01000018.1 GCA_001767455.1 Acidobacteria bacterium RIFCSPLOWO2_12_FULL_66_21 | reverse complement strand
GCCTCGTGTCATCGTGTTGCGCAGGGCTTTAGCCCTGCCTCGTCTCAAATGAGCTATTCATGCACGCTATACTCGAACGCTCGAATCGCTTTCTCGATCTGCCGCTGAACTTCGCGTCGCGCCTGCTGGTGGTGGGGGCAGCCGTGCTGCTGGTGGTCACGCTGACGCAGCCGCTGTGGAACCTGACGATGTTCGCGCCGCAATACCAGGACGGATTGCGGATGGACATCTACACCGAGGGGCTCAAGGGGGGGAACAACGGACAGGACCTGAAAGAGATCAACCTCCTGAACCATTACATCGGCATGCGGGATCTGGCCAACGAGGATTTCACCGAGTTCAAGTGGATGCCGTTTGCCATCGGCGCGCTCGCGCTGCTGTTGCTGCGCGCCGCGGCGCACGGCCGCATGGTGGCCCTGGTCGACGGCACCGTGATGTTCTGCTATTTCGGGGCGTTCTCGCTCTGGTCGTTCGGCCACAAGATGTACATGTACGGGCACGACCTGGCACCGACGGCGGCCGTGAAAGTGCCGCCGTTCATGCCTCCGATGTTCGGCTTCAAACAGATGGCGAACTTCGAGGTGTACTCGTATCCGGCGATCGGGACGTACCTGTTCGTGGGGACGGCGGTCCTGCTGGCCGCGGCCATCGTGCTCGCGTGGCGAGCCGGCCGGCGCGCTCCGGCCACGGCGGCCGTGTGATCATGCTCGCGCCGGTGCTGTTCGCGCTGTTCGTTGCGCAGGGCCAGGGTGACATGGCCGTTTCGGCATCGACCACGCTCGAGCAGCGGCCGGCGGCGGCGCGGCTGTCGCCCCTTCAGCCGCGCGTCGATGCGGCTGCGCCCGGCTCCGTCATCGACGTTGCCGCCGGAACCTATACCGGCGATCTCTACATCGATCGTCCCGTGCGCCTCGTCGGGCACGGTCGTCCGCTCCTCGTCGGATCGGGTTCGGGGAGCGTCGTGCTCGTGCGCGCCGCTGACGTCGTGGTCGAGGGCTTTGACATCGACGGACGCGCAGGCGGCGACCTCGGCCGCGATTCCTCCGGCATTCACATCGCCGCGCCCCGTGCCATCATCCGGGACTGCCGGGTGCGGAACTCGATTTTCGGCATCTATCTCCGTGAAGCGAACGGCAGCCGCGTCGAGCGGTGCCGCATCGACGGCATCCCCGGCAAGAGCCCTGGTGAGAAGGGCTCCGGCCTCCATGTGTGGAACACGGACGGTTTCGAGCTGCTGCACAACGAGATCGTGGACGTCCGCGACGGCATCTACATCCAGTCGTCGCCGCACGGGGTCGTCCGCGGCAACGTCGCGCGCGATCTGCGCTACGGTCTCCATTACATGTATTCTGACGACAACACGTTCGAGGACAACGTCTTCGAGAACGGCGCCGCGGGCACGACCCTGATGTATTCGCGGCGGATCACGTTCCGGCACAACCAGTTCATTCACAACCGCGGTTTCGCCTCGGTTGGCCTGCTCTTCAAGAATTGCGACGACATCGTCGCCGAGTCGAACCTCATCGCGGACAACGCGCGAGGGATCTTTCTCGAAGGCTCCAGCCGGAACGTCTTCCGCGGCAACCTGATCGCCGCGTCCGACATCGCGATCGTGCTCTACGATTCGACGTCGGACACGCGCTTTACGGGCAACTCGTTCGTCGGCAATCTGACGCCGCTCTCGCTGAGCGGGCGGCGCACCGACACGATCTTCGCGGACAACTACTGGTCCGGCAACGAATCACCGGACCTCGACGGCGACGGGCGATCGGATCAGCCGTACCGGCTGTCGAGCCTGTTCGATCACCTGCGGGGCAACCTGACCGCGGCCGATCTGGTGTCGCGCAGCCTGGCGGCGTCCGCCGTGGCGGCGGCGGAGCAGGCGCTGCCGGTGCTCGATCCGATTCCGGTCGTGGACGCGTCGCCGCGCTCGCATCCTCCGGTGCTTGACGTGCCGACGGAGTGGCGCAACGCCGAGGTGCGGCGTGCGCCAATCGGGTTGCTGGCGTCGGCGGCGCTCACTCTTGTCGGGGCGTTGCCGTTCGCGGCGGGGCGCCGGCGTCGCGTCGTCCTGAGCGGGGCGCACGCATGATCGAGTACCGCGCCGCCGTCAAACGGTTCGGGGTTCAGACCGCGGTGGATGCGATTACGGTCAGCATCGGGCGCGGCGAGGCCGTCGCGCTGCTCGGGCCGAACGGATCCGGCAAGACGACTACGCTGAAGATGGCCGCCGGCCTCATCAGGCCGGACGCCGGCGATGTCCTCGTTGGCGAACCCGCCTTCAGGCCGTGGGAGCCCTCGGCCCGCCGCGTGCTGTCGTACCTGCCGCAGCGGGTCGCATTCCCGGAAGCGCTCACTGGACGCGAGATCGTCGAGTTCTATCGCCGGCTGCGCGGCATTCCCGCGGAGCGGAGTCAGGCTGTCCTGAAATTCGCGTCGCTGAATGGGGCGGGCGAGCGCGCCGTCGGCACTTACTCCGGCGGCATGGTGCAGCGCCTCGGTCTTGCCGTCGCGATGCTGCCCGAGGCGGATCTGCTCCTGCTCGACGAGCCCACCGCGGCGCTCGATCCCGACGGCCTTAGAGCCTTCTACGCGCTCGTCGAGCAACGACAGGCCGCCGGGAGGACGATCTTCTTCACATCGCATCAGGTCGGCGACGTCGAGCGGCTTGCCGACCGGTTCCTGGTGCTGGCGAACGGGCGGCTCGTCGCGGAGCTCAGTCAGGCGGCGCTGCGCGATTGCCTTGCCGCGCGCGGCACCATGCGTGTGCGGCTGGATCGCGACACCCCCGGGTTACTGGAGGCGATCCGGAGAATCGCTCCGTCCGCCTCCCGTGTGGGAGATGAAATCGTGATTGCGGGTGCCGCATCGCTGCGCCCGCAGGTGCTCGACCTCGTCCGGTCGTCTGGCGCGCAGATCCGCGGGCTGGTGGCCGAGGATGGGCGGCTCGAGGCGCTGTACCGTGAGCTGGTCGCTCGAGGCGCGGAGCACACCGAATGAGACGCGCCGTTGTTCTCGTTATCGCCGCGAGTGCGCTCCTGTCCTGTTCAGGCGCGCCGAAGCCCGTTGCGGTCAGCGATTCGGATGCGTGCGCGTTCTGCCGCATGGCCGTGTCCGACAAGCACTTCGCCGCCGAACTCGTCGCGCCCGGCGAGGAGCCTCGGATCTACGACGACATCGGCTGTCTGGTGAGCGATCTCGTCCAACACCCCGCACCTGGGGAAGCCGTGGCGTTTGTCGCGGATCATCGGACGGGCGACTGGATCGCGGCGCCTGACGCGATCTACACGCGCGTGCCGGAACTGTCGACGCCGATGGGATCGCACATCATCGCGCACATGAGCCCGGCCTCGCGCGATGCGGATGCTGCCGCGAGATCCGGCGTGCCTCTGTCATCGACCGACGTCTTCGGCCCCGCCGGTCCTCCCGGAGCCAGCCGTGGCCGGTGAGTCGGTTCGGACGTTGATCCTGTGCGCGCGCCAGGAGATGCTCCTGGCCGCGCGGTCGCGGTGGACGCAGCTCTTTGCGGTCGTCTTCGCGGGGCTGTCGCTGGCGGTGGCTTCGTCCGGCTACATTCTGTCGGGCGGCAGCGGCCTGCAGGACTTCGCGCGGACCGCGGCGTCGCTCGTGCAGCTCGTCCTCCTGCTCGTGCCGCTCACGTCGCTCGTGATGGGCGTCCTCGCGCTGACGCCGGAGCGCGGCGGCGCGGAGATTCTCTACGCGCAGCCGATCGCCCGTCCGATCCTGCTGCTCGGCACGCTGATCGGACTCTTCGAGGCGCTCGTCGCCGCCGAGGCGCTCGGCTTCGGCGTCGCCGGCCTGGTGATCTTCGCGCGCACCGGCTCCGACGGTCTCGCGGGGTTCGCCATGGTCGCGGCGGGTTCAGCCGTGCTGACCGCGGTGTTTCTCGCGATCGCCGCGCTCGTGTCGGTCGGACAGCATGGACGCAAGCGCGTCCGTGCGCTCGCCATCGCGCTGGTCACGTGGTTCGCCCTTGCGCTCCTCTTCGACGTCGCCGTGCTGGCCGCCGCGTCGCTGCTGCGATCCGGCCATGCGTCCCGCCTTCTCATCAGCTCGGTGCTGGTCAACCCGATTGACGCGGTCCGCACGGCTTCGCTCCTCGCGATCGAGGGAACCGGCGCGTTCGGCGCGGGCTCGCTGGCGCTGCTCCGCTTCACGGGTGGCCCGGGCGGCGCCGCCCTGCTCATTGCGCTGTCCCTCTCCCTGTGGATCGTCGTGCCCACGTGGACGGCCATGCGGCGCCTCGCGCGGATGGACATCGCGTAAGGGAGACGGTGGGACGGGGCGACGTGCTTGTCACAAGGGGACGTGCGAAGGACAACGTGCGCGCATGCACCTGCCACGGGAACTGAGAGACTCCAATTCGCGAATCCAAGGACGGCTCAAACACCACGGAGACCGCCAAATTGATCAATCGAGCCGCGCGCCGTGCAACGCGGCGCTCTTCGCTGAAACCATCCCGGCAGCTCGTTGGCTCATAACCCAAAGATCGCAGGTTCAAATCCTGCCCCCGCAACCAAGTTTCAGACGGCGACTGAGAATCAGCTGATACCTTCAGCAGGTGCAGTCGCCGTTCTGCTGTACACTGGCCATCGATTTCGAGCCCGAGCGCCGGAAATAGATCCTCGACGCGGTGTGCTAGCATGCCGCTCCATGACCACCGAAGTCCTCGAGGTGGCACCCGTAATGGCGCGGCCCTGGCGCACGATCTGGTTCTCCCCGCGACGCACGATGCGCGAGCTGCTCGCCTCCGAGGTGCGTCCCGGCTGGACACTGGTGGTGGGACTGGCCGCGCTCCATGGCGCGCTCGCGACGCTGGGCGGCCTCGCGGCGAAGGGCGAGCTGTCGTTCACTATGGCGGCGATGCCGACGATCATTGGCGTGCTGCAGGTGGTCTTCGGCGTGCTGATCGGGCCATTCCTCCTCGCGTTCAGCGGCGGCTGGTTCGGCGGCCAGGCGGACCCGGAGGAGATCCGTCAGTCACTCGCCTGGAGCTATGCGCCGTTTGCGGTGACGGCGGTCTGCTGGATCCCGGTAATGCTCGCGGGCGGCGGACCGGTCGCCCCCGGACAGGTTGACGCGCCGAGCGCCTCGATGCTTCTGAAGGCTCTGCTCCTTTTCGCCGTGACCCTCGTCTATGTTGCAGCGCTGCTTTGGACGTTCGTGCTGCAGGTCATCACGCTCGCCGAGGTGCAGCATTTCTCCGTCCCCCGCTCGCTCGGCAGCATCGTCGTCTGGATGATTCCGCTGCTGCTTCTATCGATGCTGACGTAGCGCGGAAGCTCGCCGCATCGAACACACATCGCGGACGAGCTGTCGCAGCCAACGAGTGGACCGCGGCTGGAAATACTCAGGCCGCGTCCTCTTCCTCAGCCAGGCGAATCGCAACCTCTACGGCGTCGGCGAAGCGTGCGTTCTCGTCCTGACGAGCGTGACCGCCTTCAGTTGGCTTACACAATACTAAGTGACACATATTTGCATACTATGTATAAATATCGCGTGTCGCAAGCCGACTACAGGCGCGCCCTTGACGCGGCCGTGCGGGGGTACGAGAAGGTGAGCGCCGAGCACGCGGCGCTCGAGACGCGCCTCGCTCAACTCAAACAATCGATTGCCACGCTGACGAAACTCTGCGGCTACGAGCCCACGGTCCAACTGGGCCTGACCGACGCCTGCCGGATGGTGCTCCGCAATTCGGGCCGGCCGCTCACGGCGCTCGAGGTGCGCGACCGGCTGATCGCCGTAGGCCTCGACATGGACCGCTACTCCAACGGGCTCGCGTCGATTCACACCGTGCTCAAGCGCCTGCACGAGTCTGGGGAGATCGCCGAGCGCGACCGCGGCGAAGACGTGCAGGCGAAAGCCGCGTACGCATACCCGGCCCATGTCGTTGCGTCCCGGGTCGGCAAGACGCGTCCGTGGCCGAGGCGCCGGACCGGCGAAGGCCTGTGTCCTCCGAAGGATCGCAAGGAATGACAGCCGCACCTATGACCGCCGCCGAAACGCGCCGCTCCCTGGCGGAGGAAATCCGCGTCACCGCCAACATCCGATTGCCGCGGATCGTGGACGCGATTCGATCGGTGCCCCGCGACAAGTTCCTGCCGCCGGGCCCGTGGATCATCCGGGGCATGGCCGACGTCCTCGGACCGCCGCGCTACACCGACGACGCCGATCCGCGGCACGTTCATCACGACATCGCGGTCGCCATCGATCTCTCGCGGCAGCTCTACAACGGTCAACCGAGCCTGATCGCCCGCTGGTTCCAGGAGGCTGGCGTCGCCGAGGGCCAACGCGTCGTGCACAT
Organism: Acidobacteria bacterium RIFCSPLOWO2_12_FULL_66_21; assembly: GCA_001767455.1. Lineage (GTDB taxonomy): Bacteria > Acidobacteriota > Vicinamibacteria > Vicinamibacterales > 2-12-FULL-66-21 > 2-12-FULL-66-21. The sequence goes on along the minus strand of MELC01000018.1, from coordinate 40,007 downwards.
CGGCACCGGCACGGGTTATTTCACGGCGCTCCTCGCACACATCGTCGGCCCGGCCGGACACGTGCACGGCATCGAAGTCGATCCGGATCTCGCGCGGCAGGCGGCCGCGAACCTGACCGATTGGCCGTGGGTCGCGATCGAGCAGGGCAACAGCGCCGCCAATCTGCCCCGCGACAATGACGTGGTGCTGGTCCACGCTGGCGCAACCCACGTGCTCGATGCCTGGCTCGACGCGCTCCGCGACGGCGGCCGCCTGCTCGTGCCGCTCACGGGCGCGATGTCGGGATTTGGCGACCTTGGCGCGGCGAAACTGCCGCCAGGCGCGATGAAAGAAAACATGCCGGGGGCCATGAAGGCCGCGATGATGGCGAACATCGGCAAAGGGTTCACACTGCTGGTCACCCGAGCCGGTAACGACTGGCACGTCCGCCCGTTGCCGACGATCCCGGTCGCGATCTACTCCCTGAAGGACGTCCGTGATGAAACACTCGGTGCCGCCCTCGGGCAGGCGGTGATGTCGGGCCGGCTGATGCAGATCACGCGGCTGCGCCGCGACAGACACGAGGCCGGAGATACCTGCGTTGTACACGGCGCGACGACCTGCCTGACGGCTGCTTGAGAACCGCGCCCACCTCCCCCGTCGCACGTTCGGAGCCCGTCCCCCGTCCTCCCCCGCACGTGCTACCATCCTCCGCCACCGCCATGCCTATTCGAACGATCGCCATCGCTGCCCTGCTGTTCACACTGCCTCTTCAAGCCTCGCAGCCGGCTCCCGCGCGTCTGACCGCGCTGCGCGCCGCGCGCGTGCTCGACCCTGTGTCGGGCCGCGTCACGTCGAACGGCGTCATCGTCATTCGCGGAGATCGGATCGACTCCGTCGCGGCATCGGCCCCCGCCGGCGCTGACGTCGTGGATCTCGGCAACCTCACGCTGATGCCCGGCCTCATCGACGGCCACACCCACGTCCTGCTGCAGCCGGACGACGAGATCACCCCGCCCGTCCTGACCAAGTCGCAGGCGTATCGGACGATCGAAGGCGTCCGCGCCGTGAAGCTCGATCTCGAGGCGGGGTTTACGACGATGCGCGATCTCGATTCGGAGGGAGCGGGGTTCGCCGACGTCGCCCTCCGTGACGCGATCAACAAGGGCGTGATCCCGGGTCCTCGACTGCTCGTCGCGACCTACGCGCTGACGATTACCGGCGGGCACATGAACCTGTCGGGCATGAACCCGGACATCGCGCTGCCGGATCCCGCCGCGCTGACCGACTCGCGCGAGGCGATGATCGCGGAGGTCCGCCGCGAGGTGAAGTACGGCGCCGACTGGATCAAGCTGTATGCGACCGGTACGCTGCGCCACGTCGATCCGGTCACGCTGGAGCCGCTCTCGCAGGTGTCGGTGGACGAGGTCCGCGCCGTCGTCGCCGAGGCGGCGCGGTGGCGGAAGGACGTTGCCGCGCATGCGTATGGCGGCCCGGGGGCGCGCGCGGCCGTCGAAGGAGGCGTGCGCTCGCTCGAGCACGGGATGATGCTCGACGACGACCTGTTGCGGCTGATGGCCGAGCGCGGCACGTTCTGGTGCCCGACGCTGTCCGTCTACATGCCCGAGACGGGCCTTCCCGCGCCCGGCGACATCACGGCCCGCGTCATTGCAAGCCACAAGCGCACGTTCCAGGCGGCGATGAAGGCGGGCGTCAAGATCGTGTTCGGCACGGACGTCGGCGCGTTCCCGCACGGCACCAGCGCGCGCGAGTTCGTGCACATGGCCGACTACGGCATGCCGCCGATCGAAGCGGTCCGCAGCGCGACGACCCGCGCGGCGGAGTTGCTGCGGATGGAGAAGCAGGTCGGCACGCTCGCCCCTGGCGCCTTTGCCGACATCATCGCGGTCGATGGCGACCCGCTGGCGGACATCACGGCGCTGCAGCGCGTACGGTTCGTGATGAAGGGCGGCGCCGTCGTGAGGCGGCCGTAAGATGTGCAGTTCCGCGAGGCGCCGACCGGCGGCTGCCGCGCGCCGGTGGGCCTCGCGAGCAGGATCGTGATCGTGCGTTCCATTCGCCGGCTGCTCGTCGTCCTGGTCGCGCTCGCGCCGCTCGGCACGGTCCGGACGCCGCTTCCGGGCAGCGAGCTTGTCACCCATCCCTACGCTGGCGTGACGTACGTCGATCGTACGGAGACGGCGCCCCGGCCAGTGCACATGCACGTGGTACAGATTGAGCTGGAAGCGCCCGGCGTACGATTCGAGCTGTCGGCCCCGAACGGTCCCCGCGAGACGGTTCGGCAGACGACGCTCGACTTCCTGGAGGCCGAGCGCGCGCAGATCGCGATCAACGCGCACTTCTTCCTCCCGTTCCCGTCCGCCGATACGACCGCCTGGCTCGTGGGCATCGCCGCCTCGGACGGACGGGTCTTTTCGGCGTTCGAGACGCCGGACCCGCGGTACGCGATCGTCGCCGACGCGCCCGGGCTCAACATCGATCGGACCAATCGCGCGTCGATCGTGCATCGCGACGCGAGCGCGGCCGACGGCAGTCACGTCCGCGAACGCGTCGAACTGTGGACGACCGTGTCGGGGTCGGCGCAGATCGTCACCGACGGCGCCGCGACGGTGCCGCTCTATCGGGACGCGGAACATCCCGCCGGCCTGCTCCTGCCCGGCGGCCCGCGAAGTTACTCGAACGCCAGCTCGTGGTACGACGTGTCAGCCGCGCGGACGGCGATTGGCCTTTCGCGCGACGCCGCCACGCTCACGCTGTTCACGGTCGACGCGCGGGGCGGCAGCGCCGGGATGCCCGTTGGTGAAGTGGCGCGCGTCCTCGTCGCCGACTACGGCGTCTGGAACGCGCTGAACCTCGACGGCGGCGGCTCGACGTCGCTCGCGATGCGGAATCCGGCGACCGGCGGGGCGTCGCTCGTGAACACCTCGTCGGACAATCCGGCTGGACGCCCGGTCGGCAGCTCGCTGGCCGTGTTCGCGCGTGCGAAGTGACGGCACCCGTGGTTCGACGTGGTGGCGCCAGCCGATTCGGCGGTCCATAATACGCTCCATGGCTTCATCCCGAACGACCCTGGCGCTCTCCGGTCTGACAGCGATCGTCTCGGCCGGTGTCCTCACCGTGTCACTCGCGCAGACTCCCACGGCCGCGTTTCCAGCGCCGCTCGATCCGCAGGTCTGGCAGGACCAGGAGGACATGACCTGGGCCGGCTACAAGCCGATTCCGGGGACGAATTGGGGGGACCGGGCGAAGGCGCCCGGACGCGCGCTCAAGGTCGCGCTCATGGCGATTGACTTCGAGGACCAGCCATTCGTCATCACGCGTCCGAAGCACTCGGACCCGTTCGGCAACCCGCAGGTCGATCCGGTGCCGCGCGGTGAGGTCGCCAGATTCTACGCGGACTTCTGGGGCAAGCCCGGCCCGCTCAACCACGGCCACACGATTCACGAGTACTGGATGGAACAGTCGCGGGGAAAGATCGGCATCCCGCAGATCGATGTGTTCGGGCCATACCGGATGCCGCGCAGGCTCTTCGAGTACGGCCTGAACGAGCACAGCCAGCAGAGCGGATGCCCGGATGGATTCACCTGCGACGGCCGCATGGAGCGCGACGCGGATGCGCTCTGGCAGGCCGACGCCGGCGCCGACGTCGTGAACAGCTATCCGATCAAGCTTCGCATCTACGCCGGGTACGACGAAACCTCGGTGTGGCAGGAGTTCGGCGAGATGAAGTTCGCCGGCCGCGAGGACATCCCGGAGATCTGGGGCAACCCGGACCGGACGAAGCCGCGATGGGTGCCGACCCGCTACGTGCCGTGGACGTCGTGGCTCGCAGGCGCGCAGCAGTGGGGCCTGTCGTCGGTGCGGCAGGGTGAAAGCTCCGGCACGATCACGCACGAGCTCGGACACCTCGTCTTCCGCGTCGGCGACAACAACAACAATCCGTACGTCACACCGTACCGGCGCGTCGGCACCGGCCCGTGGGACATGATGGACAGGGGGTCGTTCAACGGCCCCGGCGGTCCGCATCGCCGCTGGGTGGTGCCTGCGGCCGAAGGAGCATCGATGCCGGCCGGCCTCATGCTGCGCAACCGGCTCGCGATGGAGCTGCTCCCGATCGACCAGGTCGTCCAGGTGAATCGAAATGCGCTTGCCGCCTCCGGGCCCGTCGTCGCGACCCTGGCGGCCCGGGCGGTCGAGCCCGGGCCGGGCGCGTGGGCCGGGCTGATCGTCCGGCTCGACGGCGAAGCGCCCCAGGATCGGACGCCGTCCTGCGATCGCACTGCCGACCCCGTCTGTGCCGGCGACCCCGTGTTCAACAACTATTCCGTCGAAGTCGTGCAGCGCATCGGTTACGACTCGTTCACGCCCGACAGCGGCGTGCTCATCGCGAAGAACAAGGATCGGCAGACCAACTCGTGCGGGTACGGTTGCCACGCGTGGGCGATCGACGCGCATCCGGAGGACATCAACCGGGTCGACTTCGTGAAGCCGAATGGCGAGTGGGTCATGCGGACGATGGCAGACTACAGGCAGTTGAACGACGCGCTGTTTCATGCGGGACTGCGGTCGGGCAGCCAGTACGAGTGGAAAGACGAGGCCAACCGGCTGCACTTCTACGTCATCGATCGCCGCGCCGATCCCCGTGGCGTGCTTTCGTACGTCGTCGGCGTCCGGTCGCTCGACGGCGCTGGCCCTCAGACACGCGGCGTGCGGGCCGAGGCGCCGGCGTCAGCTCCGGCGAGCGCGAATGCCAGCGCGCCGGGCTACAGCGTGACGGTGACGAACACCGGCGCGGCTCCCGACCGGGTCGCCGGCCACCCTGGCGCAGCGGTGGCGGCGTTTGCGAGCGACATCTATCGCGTGTCGGTGTCGCTCGAAGGGTCCGGCTGGGAGGCCGGCGTGCAGAACGCGCTCGTCGCCATCCAGGCCGGGGCGTCGGCGCGTGTGCCCGTGTTTGTCCGCCGCGCCTCAGGCCGTGCGGCTTCCGCCCGCGTCACGGTGACCGTCGTTTCGGAAAGCGATCCTGCGAAGCGGGCCTTGTCGGTGACCGAAGTCCGGCAGTAGGGGTGTTGCACCGTGCAGCTTTCAGCTTTCAGCTTTCAGCTTTCAGCTTTCAGCTTTTCAGCCGTCAGCCGTCAGCTTTCTGCTGAGAGCTGAGAGCTGAGAGCTGAATCATGCCCGAACTGCCGGACATCCTTCTGTACATACGTGCGCTCGAGATCTTCGACAGCGACCTTGCTGCCTTCGCGTCCGCGCCCACACGCGAGAACCACACGCTCAAGCGCGCGCTCACCGATCCGCGCATCCTGAACGGAATCGGCAACGCCTACTCGGATGAGATCCTCCACACGGCGCGGCTTTCACCGATGAAGCTGACGCAGTCGCTCGGCGACGAAGAGATTCGGCGGTTGTACGACGCAACCCGCGGAACGCTCGAACGGTGGATCGGGACGCCGGCGGCCCGCGCGGGCGGCGAGCTCGGCCGCCTCCTGTCCGATCGGGCATTGTCGAGGTTGCTCAGGGAGGACTGGCCGCGAACGCTGGAGGAGCTGGAGAAGAGGCGGGGCTGACCGGCATGCATCCGAGCCGAGGTTTGTTAACAAGAGCCGCTGGCCTTCCGTCCTCTGTCCGGGCGGTCGCGACCGACCGCGCAATATGGATACCTCTGGCCGTGGAGGCGGCCCGGGAATGTTCCGTGATTTCCGCTTCGCCGTTCGGGCGCTGCGCCGCACGCCCGGGTTCACCCTGACCGCCATTGCCTCGCTCGCCGTCGGCTTCGCCCTGACGGCCTCGACGACGGCGGTCATGAATGCGTACCTGATTCGGTCGCTTCCATATGCCGCCGCTGACCGCCTGTTCCACGTGATGTACGCTCCGCCGGGCCCATGGGAGCCGCGCGGCATGTCGGCGCTCGACTGGAAATCCCTCGATGATGTCGTCGAGTTCCCGATCACGGCCTCTGGCGAGACGTTTTACCTGACGGACGGACCTTACAGCCAGTCTGCGACGGGGCTGCGGGTGGGACGCGGTTTTGTCGAGGGTCTCGGCGTCAGATCGATCGCCGGCCGGTCGTTGACGGGCGCCGACTTTCAGGACGGATCCGAAAAAGTCGGCCTCATCGGGTATTCCATGTGGCGCGATGGCTACGGTTCGGACCCGGCGATCATCGGAGGCTACCTGCGCGCCGAAGCGGAGAACCAGAACGGGCGCACCGAGGTCGTCCGAATTGTTGGTGTCCTTCCAGCGGGCTTCTATTTCGGCCGCGACAGCGGCCAGAAGGTCGATCTGCTCGTGCCGCTCGCGTCTGCCGTCCGCACGTACATGGTCCGCTTGCAGCAGGGCGTCTCTCCCGCGCGCGCGGAACGGCGGATTACTGAAGCGGCAAAGCAGGTAGCGATCGATCTCCCGCCGGACTGGAGCGGAGCCCATCTGGAGGGCGCGCATGAGCGGTACGTGGCCGAGCTCCGCCCGGTGCTCGTCGGCGTCATGGCCGCATCGGTGCTCGTGCTGATCATCGTCGGCGGGAACGTCGCGGTGCTGGTGGTGCTGCGGACGATGCGGCGCGAGAAGGAAATGGCGGTGCGTGCGGCGCTCGGATCCGGCCGCGCACGACTCCTGCGGATGCTCGCCGCCGAGGCGTCTCTGTTGTGCGCCGTGTCGCTGGCACTCGCCGTTGCGCTGACGAGGGCGGTTCTCGTCGTGCTCGCGCCACTGATCGAGGCGCAGCTCGGACGCCCGGCTCCGGGCGGCACGTCGGCAATCGCGGTCGACGCCACGGTGCTTCTGCTCGTCGGCGGCGCCGGCGTTCTCATCGCGCTGTCGCTCTCGTTCGTGCCCGTGCTGACGGCGTGGCGGCGCGGTCTTGCGGAAGCACTGCGACGAGAGAGCGCGGCCGTCAGCGGGAGCCGCGCCGCGCGTCGTTTGCGCTCGGCGCTGATCGCGCTCGAAGTCGCTGGCACGCTCGTTCTGCTCGTCGGATGCGCGCTGATGATCCGCAGCGTGACCGTCATGGTACGCACGGACCTCGGGTTCGAGCCGGCGGGTCTCCTTCGCGCGCGTGTGGTGCTTCGCGGCTCGGACTATCCGGATCCCGCCGCGTTTCTGCGGTTCTACGATGCCTTCGCCGAGAGGCTTTCGGTTGTGGCAGGTTCGCCGGTGGCGTTTGCCTACTGGCCCCCGTTTGTTGAATTCCCACGGCTGTCGGTTGAAGCCACCGACGGCGGAGCCGGCACGGCCCTGAGCGCCGGGGGGACGGTCGTCGGCGCCCGGTATTTCACGACGCTCGGTCTCCAGCTTCGGGCCGGCCGCGAGTTCACGCGGGCCGACGCGCCAGGAAGCGAGCCGGTCGCCGTGATCAGCCAGGCGCTTGCCGACAGGCTCTGGCCGCGGCAGGACCCGGCCGGACGGCACGTGCGCGTTATCGAACAGACGCCCGCCCGTTCCAGGCCGGGGGTCTGGCGGACCGTTGTGGGCGTCGTGGCGGACGTCCGGCAGACCTACTCGGACACGGATCCAAGCGACGTCTACATTCCGTTCGCCCAGGCATCGCCGGGCCGTTTCAATTCGTTTTACATACGGTCGGATCGCTCTCCTTCGTCACTGCTGGCGAGCGCGCGCGAGGTCGCCGCCGAAATCGACTCGCACGCGATTGTCAACGCGCCGCGGCCCGTTGCCGGCGAAAACCGGCGCCTCGCGGGAACGCGATTCCTGACGTCTCTACTGATCGCCTTCGCGGTGGTGGCCGCGTTCGTGGCGAGCGTCGGGATTTATGGCGTCACGGCGTACGCCGTTCAGCAGCGCGAACGTGAAATCGCGATCCGTATGTCGCTGGGAGCTCCCGCAGGCGCCCTTGTCTGGATGTTCCTGAAGGACAGCGGCGCGGTGTTCGGCGCCGGCGTGGGTATAGGACTGGTGGGCGCCGTGGGAGTCGGCCGCGTGCTCAGGAGCCAGCTATACGGCGTCCAGACGTTCGATCTGCCCACGATCGCCGCCGCGTCTTCGCTCCTCCTGGCCACCGCGCTCGTGGCCACCTGGTGGCCGGCCCGCCGCGCCGCGGCTCGGAGTCCCGTGGCCGGATTGCGCGAGATCTAAGGGCACGTTGCCAAATCACCTGTAGCGCAGCCCTTTCTAGGGCTGCCCGCGGCCGGGGTGTAGCGCAGCCCTTTAGGGCTGCCCGCGGCCGGGGTGTAGCGCAGCCCTTTAGGGCTGCCCGCGGCCGGGGTGTAGCGCAGCCCTTTAGGGCTGCCCGCCTGAAGGCCTGCGAGGACTTCCGTCAGAAGACGCCAAAGAACATCGTGGAAATCACGAAGATCCTGTTACCAGCTGATCGCGCTGCTGGTGCATTCGGGGGCCAGAGTCGATTCCCAGTGGTTCGAGCAGCCGGGCGCGGAGAGAATCAAATCGGATCCGCGGATGATGGCCGCACTCGCGGTAACCACGCCCGCGGATGAACACCGCTTCATGGACCACGGAAGAACACAGAACGACACCGAGAAGCAAAGCATTCCGTGTCCTTCCGTGGTTGAAAAGGATCCGTGACCTTCCGCGGCGGCTACTCTCCGCGGAGGGCCGTGGCCGGATTCACCGACGCCGCGCGATGCGCGGGCAGCGCCGCCGCGACGACGGCGCTCAGCACCAGCGCAGCCATCGCGGCGCCAATCACTGCCGGATCGAAGCCGCCGACATCGTACAGTTGCGCGCTGATGGCGCGGCCCGCGAGCCACGCGCCCACCGTTCCGATTGCCAGACCGGCGCATGTCTGGACGAATGGGCCTCGAACGCAGGCACGGATGATGAGACCGCGGTCGGCGCCGAGCGCCATGCGCACGCCGATCTCGCGCGTCCGCTGCGAGACGCCATAGGCGGTCACGCCGTACAGCCCCAGCGCCGCCAGCGCGAGCGCCAGCAGGCCATAGAGCGACGTCAACCGCGCCATCAGCCGCTCCATCCTGAAGTTCGCGCTCATCTGGGTCGTCATCGGCAGCACACGCAGGACGGTCAGGTTCGGGTCGACGGCCGCGAGGGCCTGCCGGACGCCGGCCTCGATGCTTCCGGCGGCGGGAGCGGCACGGATGACAATCGCCCGCAGGATCGTGGACCGCGCCTGGACGTTGCCCGCGGTCGCGTCGGCGTACTTCACCGTCTGAAACGCGGGCAGGAACAACATCGGCCGGACGTCGCGCTGAGTCGCTCCGGTGTATTTCACGTCCTCCACGACGCCGACGATCTCGAAATCTGTGCCGTGGGCGGCGTCGCCGATGCCGACCGTCTCGCCGATCGGGTCGGACTGCCCGACAAATCGCCGCACGAATGACGCGTTCACGACGGCGACCCGTTTCGCCGCGGGCGTGTCGCGTTCGTCGATCGACCTCCCGCGCAGCACCGGCGTGCCCACCGTGTCGAAATACCCGGCACTCACGCGATTCCACGAGGAAACATCAGGCTCGTTCCCGTCGTTGGCACGGCCGGCGAGGCTGATCCTGGACGACCAGTTGTTGCCTTCCATCGGGCTGTACATCGAATACGCGACCCGCTCCACGCCAGGCACGCGCCGCAACGTCTCGTCGATTCGTGCATATAGACTCACGAGCCGATCGATTTGGCCGGCGATCGCAGGCGGATCGATGCGCACGACGACCCGATGGGACGGCGAGAACCCGAGCGGCTGCCGTTCGAGGTGGCGAAGGCTGGTGGCGAGCAGGCCGGCCGCCGACAGCAGCACGAGCGAGAGCGCCACCTGGACGATCACCAGCGAGCCGCGCGGCACGAACGCTCGAAGGTGCGCGCTGCGGCCCGTTCCTGACAACGCCTCCAGCGGCGGCGTTCGCGACATGGCCCAGGCCGGTGCCGCCGTGAAGATCGCTCCCGCGACCACGCCGAGCAGCAGCGCGAACAGCCACACCGCGAGCGACGGTGCGCCGTCGACCGGAACGAATGCGGCGAGCGGGAACAGGACGCTGATCAACGCGCGCGTCGCGGCCACCGCGACCGCAACACCCAGAGCCGCGCCGATGACCGCGAGCACGATTCCCTCCGTGAGCGCCTGCTGAATCAGACGGCGGCTCGACGCACCGAGCGCCGCGCGTATCGCCGCTTGACCCCGATCGGCGCGGGCGAGCAGCAGGTTCGCGAGGTTGGCGGCGGCGATGAGGAGCACCAGCGCGGACGCGGCAAACAGGAGGTTGAGCGATCGCGCGTACTGCACCCGCGCGAGACCAACGCCACCGCCGGCGGGAGTCACGACGACGTGCGACCTGGGAATCTCTGCGCGCTCGCTGTCGGAGAAGAACGGCTGCGACAACAGCCACTGCTGCAACGCCGCCGTCACGCGCGCGCCGATCTGCCCCGGGCTCGCACCTGGCTTGATTCGTCCAATCGCGTAGAGCCAGTTCTGATCGGCGCGGTCGACGACCGAGGCGGCGCCCCGCATCGCCGGCTCCTGCCCGATCGGAATCCAGAACGCGGCCGGATCCGGCCGGACCGTGTCGCCGAAAAACTGCGGCGAGGCGATGCCGACGATGGTCAGCGCCCTGCCGTTGACCATGAAGGAGTCGCCCACGACCGTTGGATCCTGTCCGTATCGCCCGGCCCACGCCCAGTGGCTCATCACCGCCACCGGCGGCGCACCCGGCCGATCGTCGCCGGCCTCCAGCACGCGGCCCGCGGCCGGCTTCACGCCGAACATTGTGAAGTAGTTGCCGGTGACGAAGGAGCCCTGCAGCGCGCGCGCGGCCACCTCGCCGGTCCGCCGCACGCCGAGCGACGTCGTATTCGCCTGGAAGGCGGCCAGCTCGCTGAACTCTGGCGCGTTGGCCTTCAGGTGCTCGAACAGCCTGAACGAGAAGAGGGAGTAGCTGGTCTGGAGACCGGAGTTCACGCAGCAATCGGTCGTGTCGCCCAGCCGGTACAGTTCGCTCGGCCGCTCCACGGGCAGCGACCGGAGCATCAGCGCGTGCACGAGGGTGAAGACGGCGGTATTGGCGCCGAGGCCGAGCGTCAGCGTGAGCACGGCAACCAGGGTGAACCCCGGCTGCTGCCGCAATCGCCGGAATGCCAGACGAAGATCCTCTTGAAGGTGATTCACTCGAAGTCTCCGGCGGTTTGACGTGCAGGCTGCGGACGAAGTTGCCCGGGGTCTGACCCCGGACGGGCCCGTGCCGAGTCAAACGGGGGTCAGACCCCGGAAGTATCCTGTTTGGATGGGCTGGCGGAATATCGGCATGCCAGCGTTCGCCAGGCCATCGGTTCTCCGCAAAATCACCGCAAGTGGTTGATATCAAAGACATTCCATGCTGTCGAATTTGCTGGCCGTACCGTTGCAATTTGCGGGTCGATAGTCACGGCATTCCTTACAGCTCGCGGAGACCGGATCTATGAGGTTTAGAGACGTCGAACACCTGTTCCGCCTGGCGGCGATCTTCCTCGCCGGCACGCTGGTGTTCGTCGTGGCGAAAGCGGAAATGCGGCCGAAAGACTTCGGCAAGGACGGCCACTACCGACCGGCTGCGGTCGACGAGATCCGCGCGCGCGCGATCTCCTACGCCGGCCAGACGGCCTGCGCCGACTGCCACAGCGACGTCGTCGATCTGCGCGCGCAGGCGCGGCACAAGGCGGTGGCCTGCGAGTCGTGCCACGGCCCGCTCGCGACGCACGCGACGGCCATGTCGGACGGGACCGAGGCAGCCAAGCCGGTTCGTCCCGACGGCAGGACGCTGTGCGTCCGGTGCCACGCAGCCAAGACGGGCAAGCCGAAGCGATATCCGATCGTGGATATCAAGGAGCACGCGGGCGACGAGAACTGCCTGTCGTGCCACAAGCCGCACGACCCGCGCATCAGCTAGGGACGCATCAATGGATAGACGCGAATTCATCATGGTCGGCGGCAAGATGCTCTTCATGACCGCCGCCACCGCCGCCGCGCTCGAGCACGTGATGGCCGGCACGCCGGAGAAGGTCGACACCTACAAGGCCGCCGAGCACTGGTGGGCGCTGCTCATCGACGTCGAGAAGTGCATCGGCTGCGGAAGCTGCGTCCGCGCCTGCAAGACCGAGAACGACGTCATCAACGAGCCGTTCTACTTCCGCACGTGGGTGGAGCGGTATCACATCGAGGCGACCGACGCGGAGCACCCGATCGTCGACTCGCCGAACGGCGCGTACGACGGATTCCCCGAAGCGTACGAGGAGGGCAAGGGCAAGACCTTCTTCGTGCCGAAAATGTGCAATCACTGCGCGGATTCCCCGTGCACGCAGGTCTGCCCGGTCGGCGCGACCTTCATCACGCCAGACGGCGTGGTGCTCATCGACAAGGACTACTGTGTCGGGTGCCGCTATTGCGTCCAGGCCTGTCCCTACGGGTGCCGCTACATCGATCCGCGGACGCACACCGCGGACAAGTGCACGCTGTGCTACCACCGGATCACGAAGGGGCTGGTGCCGGCGTGCGTTGAAGTCTGCCCGACCGGCTCGCGGCAGCTTGCGGATCTCAAGAACCCGAGCGATCCCATCCACGAGTTCCTGCGGACGCATGCCATCCAGGTGCTGAAGCCGCAGATGGCGACGGGCTCGAAGATTTACTACAACGGCCTCGACGGCGCCGTCCGATGAGCGACGCGCGCCGTGAGGCGCGCGCGCCGGAGCGGAGCGGGGCGTGGGGCCCCCGCGAGCGACGGCGGGGGGGGGGTCCGGCGGGGCGAAGCCCCCCGGTTAAGCAAGGAGTCGTAATGCCAGGCGTGCAGGGGTTCATGTATCCGAACGAGGTGGAGCTCCAGTGGAGCATCCTCATCGTGCTCTACCCATTCATCACCGGGCTGGTGGCCGGTGCCTTCATCCTGGCTTCACTGGAGCGCGTCTTCAACGTGCAGGCGGTCAAGCCCACGTACCGGCTCGCGCTGCTGACGGCGCTCTCCTTCATGCTGGTCGCGCCGCTGCCCCTGCAGCTCCACCTGGGACACCCCGAGCGCTCGTGGGAGATGCTCGTCACGCCGCATACGACGTCCGCGATGGCGATGTTCGGCTTCGTGTATCTGTGGTACTTGATGGTGGTGCTGGTCGTCGAGATCTGGCTCGACTACCGGAAGGACATCGTGCTCGCCAAACGCTCGAAGACGGGCTTCGTGCGGCTGGTGTACACGGTGCTGGCGCTCGGATCCGACAACATCAGCGAAGAAGCGCTGCGGATCGACGACAAGGTGGGCCGGTTCGTCACGATCATCGGCATCCCGTCGGCGTTCCTGCTGCACGGCTACGTCGGCTTCATCTTCGGATCGATCAAGGCCAACCCGTGGTGGTCCACGCCGATGATGCCGATCGTGTTCCTGTTTTCCGCGATTGTCTCCGGCATCGCCGCCGTCATGTTGCTGTACATCATCATGACGATCTGGCGGCGGAAGCAGGTGGACATGGCCTGCGTCGACACCGTGGGGCGGTACCTGTTCTATGCCTTCCTGATCGACTTCTCGCTGGAGATGATCGACCTGATTCACCGCATCTACGAGGCGGACGAATCGTTCCGGTCGCTCGATTTCATGGTCCACACGCGGCTCTTCCTGTCGCAGATCGTGCTGCAGATCATCGTCGGGACGCTCGTGCCGATCGCGATCCTCGCGGTCATCCAGGTGACGAAGTTCACCGCGCGGATCCGCACGGCGCTGTACTCCGTGGCCGGGGTGCTCACGCTCATCGGCATCTTCGCGATGCGCTGGAACGTCGTCATCGGCGGGCAGCTCTTCTCGAAGAGCTTCCTGGGCTACACGACCTACAAACTGGAATTCGCGACGCGTGAAGGGCTGCTGCCGGCGATCCTCGTCATGCTGCTGCCCTTCGTGATTCTCGCCGTGCTCATCTACCTGCTGCCGCCGTGGAAGGACGAGAAGCCCGCGGTTCCGAAGAAGCCCCTCACGCCCGCGGCGTATCAGATCAACTGACCGCGTCTCGCTGCTATGCTACGGCCGAGGGCCTGGAGAGTCAGTGAATGGACACGAATGAATCCCGGCGCAGGTCGCTGGGGCTCCTGCGGGACGCCGCGCTCACGGTGACGGCGGTCCTCTTTGCCTACGCCGCGTTCGACGACATCACGACCGACAACGCCACGACATTTGCCGTCGAGTACAGCGGGCTGGTTGTCTGCGCCGTGTGGGTGCTGACCCTGGCGATTCGCCTGATTCGAATCAGGCGCCCCGTGCTCGGTGGCATTTCCTTGATGGCTCTGGCTGCCGCGGTGTGGGGCCAGCGCGCGATTGGCCCCGGCGTCGTGCCCGCGCCCTGGTCGGCGCATTCCATCGCGGTCGTTGCGGCGTTCGCATGGTTCGCGCTGCTGTCGGTGCTCCTCGTCGCGATCGGATGGCGCGCGCATCCGGACCGGGACGCGCAAGCGGTGCTCTAGATCCGCTCGCGATGCTGACGTATCTGTCCCTCTGCTGATGATCAGATCAACTGGCCGCCGTCGACGACGAGCACCTGGCCGGTGATGTGAGAGGCAAGCGGCGAGGCGAGAAAAAGCACCGCGTTGCCGATGTCGGCGGGGCGGCCGATGCGTCCGAGGAGGACTTCGCGGTTGGCTTGTGCGAGCACGTCTGCGGGGAGCGCGGCGGTCAGGGGCGTTTCGATGAACCCCGGCGCGATCGCGTTCACCCGCACGCCCTCCCGCGCCAGTTCGCGCGCGACCGCCTTGGTGAAGGACACCACGGCTCCTTTCGACGCCGCGTAGTTCGACTGGCCGAACTTGCCGCGGATCGCGTTGATCGACGCGATGTTCACGATCGTGCCGCTGCGCCGGCGTCGCATGGACGGCGCGCACGCGCGGGTCATCCGGAAGGTCCCTCCCAGGTTCACATCCAGCACGTCCGACCAGTCCGCGTCGCTCAGCTTCCAGACGACCGCATCGCGCGCGATGCCCGCGTTGTTGACGAGGATGTCGGGCGCGAAGCCGCGCTCGATGAGCGACGCGGCCGTCGCGTCGACCGAGGCGCTGTCGCGCACGTCGAGCGGGACTCGAATCACCGAGCCGTCGTCGGCCGACGGCACGTGGCTGCGATCCAGCGAGACCACGCGGGCGCCGGCCGCGACAAGCGTCTGGACGACCCCGGCGCCGATGCCGGATGCGCCGCCGGTGACCCAGGCGGTCTGTCCGGAGAGATCGATTGCGATGGCCATGGTGACGATAGCTTAAGCCAGGGAGTGCCGCGAGCGCACGAAAACAGCAGGCAGCGGGCAGCAGGCAGCGGGCAGTGGATCACGCCGTCGCGCTGAGCACGTGGCCAGTTGGACAGTTCGACTCACTGCCTGCCGCATGCTGCCGGCTGCCTGCTTTTCACGCGCGGGCGATTTCCCCGGCCGACCGCAGCGTCAGCGCGACGAATGTGAGGGTGCCGTTCGTGCACCCGGCCGTCGGCGTCGTCGGCGCGCCGACAACGAACAGGTTCTCGTGATCGTGCGTGCGCCCGAAGCTGTCGCAGACGCTCGTGGACGGATCGGTCCCCATCCGGCAGCCGCCGCCCGGATGGTCCAGATAGTCTCCAGCGCCCGTGCTCACGATCCGCCCGTTGCTCGCCTTCGCCATCGTGTTGAACAGCGCGAGCACATGCTCTCGCGTCGCCGCCTGTCGGGCGATGGACGGCGCGTCCAGGCGATGCTCGATCTTCGGCATGGGGTCGCCGTAACGGTTCGTCTTCTGCGGGTCGAGAGTCAGCCCGCTGTCGGCTGACGGGTGCACGTCCACGTACGCGCGCAGCCGCACGGAGCTGCCCGTCGTGCGCGCGCGCCAGTCCTCGAGCAGCTCGTTGCCGAGCAGCAGGCGGCCCTCCGCCGAACGCAGGCGCGGATCGCGCCCCGACGAGCTCTCCCAGACGCGCGTGTCGTGGCGGACGAACGGCTTGTCCACGGGACAGCGAAAGAACTCGCGCGAAATCAGGCTGTGGGTCATGTTCAGCCCGGGATACGTCTGCGCGTCGATGGTCGCGCTCGCGCTGATGAACGCATGGCCGTTCATGTAGCGCCCGACGAGGCCCGAGCTGTTCGCCAGGCCGTTCGGGAACCGCCGGTTCGCCGAGAGCAACAACAGGTGCGAGCTCCAGCAATAGCCAGACGCCACGACGAAGCGCTTCGCGCGGTATTCGATGGGCTGCTCCGGCCTGTCCTGACGGTAGCCCTGCGCGGCGACGACAACGGGGCGGCTCTCGTCGAGCAGAAGCCGCCGAACGAGCGTGCGGTCGTGCAGCACGATCTTCTTCGGTCCGATCAGTTGCCGGAACGTGTAGTCCGGCGAATATCGCGCGCCGGTCGGACATACTTCTCCGCATCTCCGCACGTGTCGAACACGCAGCAGCTGCCGCGGCCGTCGTGTGGGGTGAGATTGCGGGCCATGGGCAGGCCGTTGAACTTGAGGCCGCTCTGCTCGGCCCACTCTTTCAGAACCTGCAGGTTGTAGGACAGCGGGATCGGCGGTTGCGGATAGGGTTCCGATCGGCGGTCGCCGGGGTATGGGCTCGGCTCGCCGCTGACGTTCAGCCGGCGTTCCGCCTCGCAGTAGTACCGCTCGAGCTCCGGCCACTCGAGCGGCCAGTCCACCGCGAGCCCGTATGACGATTTGAGCCGGAGATCCTCCTCCGAAAACCGGTTGCAGGCGCCGCCCCAGTGCAGCGCCAGCCCGCCCACGGCCATCGTCATCGAGATCGTGCCGGTGCCCTGCTGATCCTCGACGAAGTCGTCAGGCCACGGATGCTCGCCGTAGTCGAGCGTACGCTGGCGGTAACGCGCGCGGTTGGCGACGTCGAAGATCGAGCGGCCCGCCTCGACGACGGCGATCGAGAGGCCTGGCTTCAGCTCCGAGACCTTCCGGGCCAGCATGGCGGAGCAGATGCCGCCACCGATGATGCAGACGTCACATTCGTGCACGGGCATCGGTCATCTCCGTATCTCAAACAGAAGCACGGAAGAAGGGGAGGCTCGTCTTCCTGCTTCCTTGCTTCTGTCACCCGAGCGGCGCCGGCCGTTTCGTGGTGATCGCGATCGGCCGGCAGATCTCACGTCTGATTTGCGCGTTGTAGCAAAGGTCGTTCGCCGCGCTGCTGCGGAAGTAGAACGCCATCAGATCGGCGACGACATGCTGGCCCATTGGGCGCGATGGCAGGTTGCGCACGCCGGCCTTCGTCAGCGACACGTCGAGCAGCGAACGCCGTGCTTCGAGGTCGAGCGCCCCCCACGTCGGCGCCTTCGCGCGCGCGGCGGCGTCGAGGTCGGCGAGCTGCGACAGGTACCGGGACGCCGGTGTGGGGCCGGTCCGTGCGAGCCGCGGGTGGCCGTACCCGTGCGCCAGCGGCGCTCCTTCCCGGTAGTCGCGCACCCAGGCGGCGAACCTGTCCACGACGGCCGAGGCGCCCGCGGTCCCGAGCGACGACGGCAGGAGCGTCGGCGCTATCTCGCGCAGCGTGGCCAGCGCCTCAGGCGTCAGTTCCCTCGGCTGCGCCAGCAGCCGGACGCGCTCGAACGGAAGAATGGCGGCGCCCGCGGCGAGCCACTGCAGCAGCGTTCGTCTCTTCATGGCTGCGCATGGTAACAGAGGTGTCGAACGCCGGACGAGAAGCGGTCAGCGAATGATGGCAACCGCGGTGTGGACCTGTGAGCCCGCCTGCCGGTCGGTCCACGCGAACACCAGCTCGCCGGGCGTGCTCGCCATCCGCGGGTACCCGCCTGAGCGGTTGCCGGCGATGCCGGAAATCGTGACAGGCGCGGAACGGTTGCCGTCGCGCGTCACGCGTCTGATCCGGAACTGCGCCGTCTGGCTGCCGAACTCGACGTAGGCCGCCGCGGCCGCCCCGTCCGGCAGCAGTTCGACGTCGACTCGCCCAAGCGACGCCTCATCGTCCAGCCTGATGGGCCGCCCAAAGGTGCGCCCCGCATCCGTGGAGAACGCGGCGAACGCCCGGGGCTTGTCGCCGGCGCCGGTAAACCACGCGACCGCGACGTCACGGCGGCGCGCGCTGAGCGATGGTCCGTTCACGGGACAGGCGTTGAGGCGCCAGCCATCGGCGTGAACGGGCGAACCGGCCGTCCATGCGCCGTTTTCGAGACGCGCGATGTAGATATCCCGCACTTCCTTCGGGCTGCGATCCCGATAAGCCACGATGGGCCCCTCGCTGGTCACGGCCACGGCGGTGGGGCAGCACTCGCAGACGCGGGTGTCGATCGCGCGTTCCGCCGATTGTCTCCAGTCCGTTCCGAACGACCCGAACCGCAGCGACATGTCGCCGGACGCGTGAGACGATCCGGCTGAAGCCATCGCGCGGCCGTCGAGCCAGACGAGACCGAGCCCGCCGCCCGGCATCTGGAACAGCGACGCGAACCCGTGCTCAGTCCTCGTGCCGTCGTTGTGCGGCTGGAACGGCGCGGACCACGTCTTGCCCTCGTCGGTGGAGTGGGACAGCTTCACGTCGTAGGCGTACGTCGCGTTGGCGCTCTTCTGCAACCAATGCGCGACGAGCGTCCCGTTGTCCAGCCGAACCACAGAGGGGACGTCGGCCCAGTTGACGAACCAGTTCGTCCCGGACGCCGCCGCGCGCGCGGGACTCCATCTCCCGCTGGTGCGCTCGGAATACTTCAGCGTCGCCTGCGTGCCGTTCTCCTCGACCCAACTGAGCACCAGACCGCGACCCGATGCTGTGAGCTGGGGGAGTGCGCTGTTGGGTCCCGCCGGCGAGGGGACCTCGTCCACCTTCAGGGACCATTCCGGCAGTGCCTGTGGAACGGTTGCGGCGGATCCGGCCACCGCGGCCAGTGTGACGGCGACGAGGGCGGCTGGTTTCAGCATGTTCCCGCTACTCCGTCTCGTCGAGAGCCTCGGGTGCAGTAGCAAAGAGCTGAACGAGACCGCAATTGCCACACACCAGCGCCGTCGCGGAGCGGTTGAGCCAATCGAGATTCATGAAAGTCAGGCCGCGGGTGTTCAGGAGGGTTTCGCGCGTCTCGAACCGGTCGTTCCCGCAATGCGCGCATGCGACGGCCCGGCCTCCAGCTTCAAATCGCGCCAGTTGCGCGGAGCTGCCATCGTCTTCAGCGGCCGCGGGAATAAAAGCCTCGTCGATCGGCAGGCCCCGACGGTTCGCTTCGGCTTCCGCGACAGTCAGAACGCCAGGCGCACTGTCCTCCTTGTCGGTCGTGAGGAGGCGGATCAGTTCCACGTCGCTCAGCTCGGACATCCGCTTCTCGAGGTTCTCGTCGTTCACAACAGCCTCCTGTGCGGCCGCCGCCGTCATATCCCTGCCTCAGGCGCCGGCCGTCGCCATCGTACCCCGGCTGCCCTCTCCACTCCCGGCACACCCACGATTTCAGCAGAGCTTCGCATGATGCCTCCGCGTCGAGCTTCGGGATCAGGATCGGCCCGCGAGGAACTCCACGGTGGCCTCGCGGCGTCGCGCCGCGCGGAATCCGCGCACGTACTTCCGCGAGCCTGGCGTCGGGTACTTCTCGGCGTAGGCGCGCTCCATCCTGTCGCGGAGGCGCTCCGATCGGACGGGAACGGCGCGGACGGGGATCTCCCGCTCGGCGACCTGGATCGTCCCGCGCGGATCCTCCAGGAACGTACGGTACCACCCGCCGCGCGTCACCGTCCACGATCGCGCGAACACGCGGCCGTCGAGGACGATTGGCCAGACGCCGATGAAGCGATGCGTGGACCCGCGTCCCGCGCGGACGCCGAGGATCTTGCTGCGGTCGATGGCCGCGGCGACCGAACGGGGAAGCAGGCGCCTGGTCACGGTTCAAGGATATACCGCGCGGCGACGGCTATCGCAGGTACTTCCGTACGATGGCGCTCGTGTGCACGCGCGCCCGCAGGCGATGCAGGGTCTGATACAGCCCGCTCTCGGCGCGGCCGAGGAACACATACTCCGGCAGCGTCGCCCTGGCGCGTCCGACCCTGGTCGATTCGCGCAGGTAGTCCCTGATGACGGCGTCATCGGCAAAGTCGAACGGAATCCCGTCCGTGGCAGGATCGGCCGGATACACACGGCCGTAGAACTCGACGGATATCCGCGCCAGCGCGCGCACCGCGGCACGAGAGAGGCGCGTGCCCGATGTCGCGTACCGCTCCTCGAGTATCTGACGAAAATGCGCGGACTCGCGCGAGCCTGCGTAGAGGAACACCTTCCGCATGTTGGCGACGAACGGCGCCTGGAAGTACTTCACGCACCCGAAATCGACCAGCCCGATCGTTCCGTCGCTCCCGAACAGGTAGTTGCCCCAGTGCGGGTCGGCGTGCAGCGCATGCAGCTCGAGGATCTGGAAGTAGAACAGCTCGAACAGGCGTTCGCCGACACGGTCGCGGAGCGCCTGCGACGGCCGGCGCGCCAGGAAGTCGTCGAGATGCGCGCCGCGCACCATGGACATCGTCAGCACCCGGTCGGTCGAATACGCGCGGTGGGCGACAGGAAGTTCGACGAACGGGAGCGGGGCGAGCCCCTTCCTGAAGAACGCGATGTTCTTCGCTTCGCGCTCGTAGTCGCATTCGGCGAGGATCTGCGCCTCCAGTTCGTCCATGACATCCGGCGGGAGGTGCCTGGAGAGTTGCGCCGGCTTGGAGATCGCCCGGAACCACGTGAAGTCGTTCTTGATGGCGTCCCGGATCCCGGGATACTGAATCTTGACCGCCGCGGGTTCTCCGTTCTTCAAGGTCGCGCGATGCACCTGGCCGAGCGAGGCGGCGGCGAACGGGGTGGTCTCGAACGAGCGGAACACCTGTTCCGGCTCGCGTCCCATGCTCCCCGTGAACTGCGCGCGCACCAGCGCCGGATGCATTCCCGGCGCGCGCATCTGCAGCGTCGCGAGCTCGGCGAGCATCTCGTCGGGCAGGACGCCGTGCTGCAGGCTGAGGGCCTGCCCCAGCTTCATCGCGGGGCCTCGCAGCGCCTGCAGCTCGTCGCTCATCCGCCGCGCCGCCCTCGTGTGCGCGCGCTTGAGACGCACGGCTCTCTGGTCGCCGCTCAGGAACGCGCTCTGCGCCATGTAGCCGAGATAGCTGCCGGTCACGCCGGCGCCCATCGCCGCCATCCGCAGCGCGCGGCGGACCGGTCCGTCGCGTCGAGTCATCCGAGCGTGCCCTTGCGGAGCATGCGCACGCCGAGCGCGAGGGACCGGTCGAGGAACGCGAGCGTGTTCTGCTTGCCGGGCGACTGGTCGTGCAGCCAGTACAGCAGCATGCCGAGGTAGTAGATCCAGAACGCCTGCGGCGCGGCCCAGGCCATGGCGTTGGCGCCGTGCCTGGGCAGCGATTCCTGGATCAGCTCCTGGACGAACGCGAGATAGCGCGCGCGCAGCGCGAAGGCGCGCAGCGAGAACGCGAGCGTCGACGAGGGGCGGAGCGCCTGGACGAAGGCGGCGCCGATGAAGTTCTCGTACGGCGTGAGGTACTCGATCTGGCTCTGGATGAGCGCGAAGAGCTTTTCCTCGAGCGGCGCCTTCCGGAGGCGCGCGTTCCTGCGGACCGCGGCGATGGCCGAGTCCACCTCCTGCTCGAAGAAGTGGAGGGCGATGTCCTCCTTGGTGGCGAAGTAGTTGAAGACGGTGCCTTCGGCGACGCGGGCCCTGACGGCGATCGCCCTGGTGGTCGTGGCGTCGAATCCCTTCGACGCGAAGAGGTGGAGCGCGGCGGCGGTGATGCGCTCGCGGGTGGCGGCCTTGGCGGCGGCGCGGCGTCCCCTCGGCCGGGCAGGCCGCCTGGCGCGGCGAGTGACGGAAGGTGTGCGGGCGGCCATGGCATCAGAAGGTGAGTGCACTCATAACTAACGTGAGTGTACTCATATTTACTCGGAATGCAACATGTCGCCTTCGAGGTGGGGGCGCGCAAGACCACGGGAAGATGACGGCGGACTTCGTCTCAGAGCCGACGCCGGCTCGTATCACAGGCGAAGCTGCGATCGATTCGCGAAGAGCACACGGTAGCCACTGGACAGGCGCGGATGAGGAGTAGCACATAGGCCACCACCACGACGATGCCCAGCCCGATAGCGCCCTCCGGAAGACGATCGCGCTGTCGCCCGCCACGGTAGCGGAGGAACGTCACGACCCGTAGCGCGACGTAACCGATGCCGCGAATCAGCTCCTCGATGATGTCCTGCACGTCACCTCACCCGCAGCGCAGCCACGAACGCGATGCCATCGAACCGCGCGACCGCGGAGCTGACGTCCAGCTCCCCCGCAATCAACTTGTCCTTGCGGTGACCCCGTTCGTCGAGCTCGCGTCCCGAGCCACATTGGTCCAATATTGCGACAAGCGTATCGCGATGCCGTTCGAACAGCGCTGCGGCGGACTCCGCTTCCGGTGAACGACTGCCGGGGAGCCATCGAAGGATGCCTCCGGCCCCTAGCCAGTCCTCCAGTGCAGGCCGCAACGAGCCATCCGGCCAGCGCTCGCCAGCCGGAACAACGTTGAAGCTGCTTCCCAGCCGCTGTGCCGCCTCCGCCACCGCTCGAGCGTTCCTGAGCGAACCTGCAAGGACGACGGGAGCCGTTCGGGCCGCGGCGAGCGTCACTTGCGCTCCGTTTGGCGACGGGAGGACGCAGCGGAGGCCCTCGGGCGCTTCGAGGTACGACTCCGGCGCGAGCGAGTATCGCGCTTGGCGCCGGCGGCCAGCCAGTTCGGCTCGTTGGGTCCGGGCGAACTCCACCGCCGAGGGATCGTTCCAGGGATAGGGCAGAATCGCGGCACCACGCGAAACCGCCACGTCAACGCACGTCGTGAAAGAGAAGACGTCCACGACGATGGTGACGTCCGCGGGGGCGAGGGCCTCTACGGCGGCAGGGCCCCACTCGCATCGACACGCCCAAGCCTCCTGGCCGAATGGTGTCATCGTCTGATCCAGACCAACCGCGCTCTCCAGCGTTGCGCCGATGTACGACGCCTCGATCAGGCTCCTTTTCGCTCGAAGACGCTCGGCGGGACCGTCGGATGCAGCGCGTGCCGCGTCAGACCAAGCGCCGTGGTGCCGGCGAACAGTCCCACGACGACGACGAGCTGCGGTGCGGTTGCGCCGCCGACGACTCCGGAGAGCGCGGCGAACGCGGTCATGACGACATTCGTCCCGATGCAGGTTCGGCGCAGCCCGGGAGCCGCCGCGCCATACGCGCGATTCAGCAGGTTCAAGGCTCCAGTCAGGAGCATCGTCAAGCCGCCGCTGGCAAACCACAGCGCCTGAGGCGTCAGGGCTCTCGGCGTGGACAGCGTGTGCACCAGGCCGAGCAGCAGGACTCCGGACGCGAAGCTAGCGTACACCCTCTGCATGATTAGCACCGACCGCCATCACCTCTTGACTCGCTCGACATTCAGCGACCACGGCTCCGCCCGCCCGTCACCATCGACGTCGTCAAGAAGCGGCGACACCATCGAACCTAGCGTATGTTCCCCAATCCGGCCGCCGTCACGTGTCAAAGCAAGGAGGAGTCGAGATGGAGCATACCAGCCTGTGGTATACACTGCTGGCTTTCCGCTCACGAAAGCTCGCAAGGAGGTTGTCATGCGCCTCTTCGTGGCTGTTTCTCTCTTGACGATCGTCGCGGCCGGGACTGCCGCAGCCCAGACCGCCCGCTGTGTGCTCTCCCTCAGGCCTTACGGCCTGGGCGGCGAATGCCAGGTCGAAGCGGGCCCGCCAGGCACGCGGATGCGTCTCCCGTTCGAGAACGGCGTCAAGATCTGGATCACGTCCGGTCCGCGCGATCAGCCCCCATGGCGGGGCAATCTCTCCCTGCCCAAGGTCGAGACCTCCTTCGAGATTGCCGAAGAACGCGGCGTCGAACGCAGGCTCGTGTTCCGGACCGGCCTCGCCTGGCTGCTGATCCGGGAGTGGCGCGAGCTGGACACGGCGCCGAAAGACTGCAGCGCGTGCGACCGATCGGCGAAAGACGTGTCGCTCGTTCTCGACCTGGCCGCGTCTCCTCCCGCGACGGAGGACGACATCGCGATCTTGGGCACCGCGCTCGCGAAGTTCAGGACGCCGGCGCACTGGAATCGCAAAGAAGATCAATCCTGCCCGCCCGGCGAAGCGGAGGTGACGGGCCTTTTTTGCGCGCTCTACACGGCGGTCGAGGGACGGATGGGGCGCTACCATCATCGCCAGCCGGCGCTCGAAATTGTGCGATCAGTCGTCTTTGAGCGATGGCGCCAGCGGATCGTGAGCCACCCGCTCGTGGACATGAACAATCATCCCGACACGACGATCGACGATCTGCGGATGCTGCTCGATCTCTCGCTTGCGC
Source organism: Acidobacteria bacterium RIFCSPLOWO2_12_FULL_66_21 (assembly GCA_001767455.1). Lineage (GTDB taxonomy): Bacteria > Acidobacteriota > Vicinamibacteria > Vicinamibacterales > 2-12-FULL-66-21 > 2-12-FULL-66-21. The sequence goes on along the minus strand of MELC01000018.1, from coordinate 15,763 downwards.
GCGCGCGAGCGGACGCACCGCCGAAGAAATAGCGCTCAGGGAACGATCCAGCCGCCGGCAGGATGATCCGTCGACTGCACGCCGATGTCAGCCAGCCCGGCGCGGCCGTGACCTCACGCCGCCTCTCTTTGTTGAAGCCTTCCGCCGCGGGCTCGGCACCGACTTGCCGACGTGTGAGCTTTGCTTCTTCTTCGGTTTGGACCTGCGTGTCTTGATGTATCGGATGCGCGGTGCAGGGCCAGCTCCTCCGGGCACCGAGTACGAAAGGGCCACAATGCCGCTGGTCGGGAGCGTCTTCTGGTCAGCCAGTACCAATTTTGTCGTCCCGCCCGGCGGCAGGAGCGGAACACCGGATCCCAGGAGCACCGGAATGACCGCGAGCTCCACGGTGTCCACCAGCCCCGCGTCGAGAAGCGACCGAAAGAGAGCGCCTCCGCCGAAGAGCCAGATGTCGCGCCCTGACTTCGCTTTCAGCTCCGCGACGACTTCACGCGGATCATCATTGACAATGCGAACGCCCTGATGTCTGGAGGGTGGCAGGGACCGCGAAAAGACAACGACCTCGAGGCCCGGCATGGCACCGTGCCCACCGTGCGCAGTCACAACTTCATACGTCTTCCGGCCCATCACCGCCGTGTCGAATTCCTTGAGCAGGGCGCCGAAGTCTATCGACGGGTCCATCACGATCCAGTCGGCTTCACCGTTGGGTCCGGCGATGAAGCCGTCCAGGCTCACAGCAACCTGGTAACGCAGTCTTCTGCTCATAGACGAACACCAATTAGTTAGAGACCCTCATGTTCGAGGATGAAGGTCAAGCCTCTTCTCTTGATCCATCGGACGAAGATGTCTCTGCGAGGATCTCGGCATGTGCCGTCGGATCGTGTAGCTCCGACTCTCGATTTCCCGCACGCGCGACGATGGTGCCATCTCGCACGAGGACCGCGCCGACCGGGCATTCACCGCGGTCATCCGCGGCCTGCGCTTCACGGAGGGCTTCTCTCATCAGGGCAGTGTCATTCATGGACGCTCCGTGGCCAGTGCGCCTCTACCATCCGACCGGTATCTGGACGCCCACGCTCCTAACCGGCCGCTAACCGCACCCGCGCCCGAATCGCCGCTTGGATTGCTGCGTCTCAGCGGATCGCGAGCGCAGGCTGCAGACTCAACCACATGGCGCCAACCTGAAGCGCCCCAAATATCACGAACGCGGCAACGCACGCCCACACGGGTGAGCGCCTGGTCTCGCGTGCCGACGCCGCCAAGCCGGCTACACAGGCGAGGCCGATAACAACTGTTAGGCCTACCTCGGCGGGTGTGAACTGACCGGTAATCACGTTCGCCAAGCCGAGAAGATACGACCAGATCAGTAGCATGATGAAGAGCCAGAAGGCGAATACCGGCATCGCGGCAAATCGGCTCCAGGCCGGCCGAGCCACGACGACCACGGTGGCAAGGAGTACTGGGACCACCTGCACCGCGTGGCGAATGATCGTGCCGCTTGCCAGGCCGACAAGAAGAAGAGCTACAAGCACCGTGAGCATGGCCGCCGTTGTGGCCTTCTCGCGCGATGTCATTCTGCTCTCCTAACCTTCCATCGTCCTTAGTCGGCCCAACGCCTGCGCATCACCAGCGCCGCGCGACTGCAGACGCCGGTCAGCGCGTCCGCACGGCGACGCGTCCGACGACACGAATCCAGTTCACGCGGCCGCTGTCGTCGCGGACAAACTCGATGGACTGGCCCCGATCCGGGCCGTCCGTGACCACGACACGGTCGGGCCCGTAGAAGGTGACGGGAGACTCTCTCGGAGTGCCCCCACCGTTCGGACGAGCCTGCACGAACAGCTTCCCGCCGTCGGCCCGTACCACGTAGGAATTGTTCGGCCGCGCGTAAGTGCCGAGATACGGCGCCGGGTCCGGTTGTTGCGCGAGAGGCTGCACCGAGGGGAGCGTCTCCACGAGGCCGCGGTGCGCGATGGCCTGATTGAGCGCGTACGTGGCGCCAAGGTACGACTTCAATGCGTCGCGCTCGACGTCCTGGATGAGGCGCCAGCCGGTGTTCGCATTCGTCAGGATCGCGATAGCGAAGTTCCGCTCGGGCACGATCTCCAGCAGCAGGATGTGGCCTCCCAACGTGCCGCCGTGCCCGAAGGTGCGAATCGGTCCGGCCTGGCGCATGTGCCACGCGAGCCCGATGTCGTCGTCTGTCCCCTGCTTGCCTAGCTGCGCGGTGCGCATCTGCTCCAGGGATGCCCGTTGGAGGACGCGCTCGCCGTTGACGGCGGTGCCGTCGCCCATGTGGAAACGCGCGTACGCCAGCAGATCGGTCATGCAGACGCCGACGCCGCCGGCCGTGACGCTCGTCGATGCCGCGAATGGCCGCTGAAGCGTCGTCCTGCCGTCGCGCGTCGTGTGTCCGGCCGCGAACCGCTGCACGATGAAATCGCCTGCCGTCGTCCCGGCGTGTTCGAGGCCGAGCGGCTGAAACACGAGATCGCGCATGGCGCGATTAATCGACGTGCCCGTCGCGACTTCAATCACACGCCCCGCGATGCTGAATCCCGCGTTGTTGTAGCTCCACGCCTTTGCCGGCGGCGCGACCTGCATCAGGTCGGTAATCGAGCCGACGAAGTTCTTGAGAGTCTCCGTGCCGCGGTCCGGGCCAGACACCTGCCCTTCCCAGCCCCCGAGGTGCGTCAGAAGATGCCACACCGTCACGTCGCGGCTCGCGGCTTCATCGCGCACGCGGAAGTCCGGCAGATACGTCCGCACGGGCGCGCGGAGGTCGACCTTCCCCTGCTCCACGAGCCGCATCATCGCGGTCGCCGTGAAGGTCTTGGAGATGGACGCGATCGGGAAGACGGTGTGTGCGGTGACCGGCAGCGGATCCTCGACGTTGGTGATGCCGAGCCCCCGGATCGTCACCGCGCCGTCGGCGACGATCCCGAGGGCGACCCCGGGCACGCCGTACTCCTTCATCTTCGCTTCGGCGAGCGAGGCGACGGCGTCGAAGCGGGGGTTGGCTGCGGATTGGGCGTACAGCGGGCGATGGATGCTGCACGGAACCGCGATCAGTGCCGCCGTGAGGCAGGCCGCGAAACCTGAATGGATGCGAGCGTGCACGCGATCACCTCTTTGTGACGCGCCGTCACTTGCCCAGCGCGCGCTTCAATGGACTCGCCAGATTCCCTTTCGATCCAACAGCGAACGACTCGAGTGAGAGCCACGTCGCGATCGACCTCAACTCGCCGGCCAGCGCGGCCACGACCGCGCTGGGGTCAACACGATCCTCGAGGAACGCCGCGTGCACGATCAACGTGGACGTCTTCCGGTCGGCCTTGAGATCGACTCTCGCCGCGAATCGGTCGCCCATCACGAACGGGAGGACATAATAGCCGTAGATGCGTTTCGGACCGGGCACGTAGATCTCGATCTGATAGTCGAAATCGAACACCGCTTTCGTCCACTTCCGCTCCCACAGCAGCGGGTCGAACGGCGACACGATGGCGCGCGCATCGACGGATCGCGGGATGCGCACGCCGGGGACGACGTAGGCCGGCTGCTTCCAGCCTTGGACACTTACCCGCTCGAGACGGCCGGCCTCGACGAGCTCGTCGAACAGCTCGTCCGTCTTCGCCGGCGCCCGTCGTCCGTTCACCGTCAAGCGATCCCACCACGCGTCGATGTGGAAGTACTGCGCGATGTCTTTCGCCGTTCCGACCCCCATCGCGCGAGTGGCGCGGACGAGCAGCGCCTTCTTGGCATCCGCGGCTGCGACCGGCGCAGCCCCAAGCAGCGCCTTCGAGAAGACGCGCTCGGGAATGTCGTACAAGCGCTCGAAGTTCCGGCGCCCGGCGATCGCGACTTGCCCCATGCGAAACAGGAGCTCGAGGGCTTCCTTGCCGTCCGACCAACCCCACCAGGGTCCCTTGCTCCTGCCGCCGTTCGAGAGCTGGCCTGCGGATAGCGGTCCGCGTTCGGCCACTTCGGCGTGGACGGCCTTTATGAAGTCTTTCTGTTTCCTTTTGACGCCGGCCCATGCCTCGCACTGGTTCTCCATCCGCCAGCGCAACAGCGGGTAGAGATCGAGCGGCAGAAAACACGCCGCGTGACCCCAGTATTCGAACAGCTCTCGCCTGTCATGAACGAGGCCGTCGAGAGCGGACAGCGGATACGGCCCGTAACGCGAGAACGCCGGCAGGTAGTGCGCGCGCGCGAGGACGTTCACCGAATCGATCTGAATCGCCCCCAGCCGTTCGGCCGTGGCGCGCACGTGCGCCACACCGGCGCGGCGCGGCTTCTTCGCGGCGAACCCGAGCGAGCTGAGCGCGAGACGACGCGCGTCGGCGGAGGAGAGAATCTCCCCGGCCTCTTCACAATGCCCGGCCGTCGTCACTGCAGTTTCACGAGCGCCTGATACGAATCCACCCACAGGCCGCCATCGAAGAGGGTCACAAAGCCGAAGGGCCAGTTGGGCTCGGCGGTTGGGCGTGAGAACGACCACAGGACGGTGCGAGTGCCGAGATCGAGCGCGTTCAACGTGCCCGGCGGCAGTGCCGCGGGTTGATTCACGGCGCGGCCCCCGGAGTAGAGAACCCTGCCCTGAACCTCCGCCGCCGGAGGCGCGCCTGGGTGTCCCTGGAAATAGAGAACTCCACCCGCAACCGCCGTCGACGGAGACCCGACGCTGTACTGACCGGCAATCTCCCAGGCGGTCTGGCCGGTGGACTTGTCGAAGGCGATGAGGGAGCCGGGCGTCATGCCGATTACGACCGAACCGGCATCCACCAGACCGGCTATCGCGACCCCACGGACCCGGCCTTCCACCGGTCGGCGAACCTCGACGGGCTTCCAGCGCTCCCGTCCGGTCCCCAGGTGCACGGCATAGAGCGCCTGGCTTCGCACCCCGTAAAACGTGTCGGCGGTGACGATGGGTTGTTCCAAACAGGCACTCCCCGAGCCCGCCTGCGGATACCGCCAGCGTTCCTGCCCTGTCGTCGCGTCGAGGGCGAAGAGGTGCTCGGAGGCCTCCGCGGATCTGTTCGCGTCGGCCGGCCGGTCAAGGACCATGGCGGACACGTACACGCTGCCCTCGCGCACGATCGGGAGAGCATGACAGGAACCTGCGCGACGGAACGCCACTTTCCATCGTTCACGACCGGTGGCCACCTCCAGCGCGTAGAAGTTGGCGTCGTCGCCGAGAACATAGGCCAGACCGGAGCTGACGGCAACCGTCGCCTCCTGCATCGTCGCTGGGCCGCGCCAGGTTTCCCTGCCCGTCGCGAGCGACAAGGCCACCAGCGTGTTATGCATGATCGTGATGACGATGTCGCCCGAGACCGCGGGCGCGGTCGCCACCCATGGGTTCCCGTATCCGGAAGGCCGCGACGTCCACTTCACTTTGCCGGTGAGCGTATCGACGGCAAAGAGACCGCCGCGATTCGACGAGTTGCCGGCGAGGATCGTCGTGCCCGTGATCGTCGCGGGTCCCCAATCCCTGAACCCGGGATTGACGGTGAGCGTCTCCCTGGGCGCCGTCCGGAGCGGGCCGACAGGCGAAGCGCCCGACTGCGCCAGCGCCAACACCGTGCAGAGCGCGGACGCCGCGACCGAGCCGCTCCCGCGCCATGCCAGATTCAGTACGGTCATCGAAACCTGCCTCCACACTCAGTCTCTCAGCATGAAACCACTTGAGCAACCGTAACTGATCGCCTCGGTCTCCGTGTGCCTCCGCCCCTGCGTTCCCCTGCCGCGGCAAGGCCGGCGAGCGTCGGCGCTTCCTCTGCCCACGTGTCGGTCGCGCCGCTCTCCTCCGACGTCGCCGTCAGGCCTCGCCGCGCCAGCAGCCGGTCGATCCGCCGCGCCACTGCGGCCAGTTCGCGGCCGTCGGCGCCGCGCCGAGAAAGAGGAGCAGCACGATCGGAGCGGGGCGCATCTCGCGAGTGATTCTAACCCTGAGCCGCGGCCGATAACCGGCATCGTCACAGGCCGAATCCGGTGATCGACACGCTCCCACTCTGCGGCGTCCTTCAGCCGGACGTTGGAATCCATCAAGTCCCCGTCTAGAATGTCGTCGGCATGGGTCACGCCGAGACGCTCGATGCCCTGCTTCAACACGGTTCCGGTGCTGCGCCGGCCTTCGGCACGCCTGGAGCGCCATCGCTGACCTACGACGCCCTGCGCGCGCTCGTGGGCGCGACCGTTCAGCGACTCAACAGGTGGGGTGTCGGCCGGAATGACCGTGTCGCCATCGTGCTGCCAAGCGGTCCGCAGATGGCGGCGGCGCTGTGCGCCGTTGCGGCCGGCGCGACGGCCGCGCCGCTCAATCCCGCGTATCGGGCCGACGAGTTTCACTTCTACCTGACCGACCTGCAGCCGAAGATGCTGATCGTGGAGGCGAGCGTCCCCTCGCCCGCCCGCTCGATCGCAACCGATATCGGTGTGCCAATCGCGGAGGTGCGGCCCGAGTCCCACCGCGGCGCCGGAACCTTCACCCTCGAGGCGCTCTCGGCCAACTCGTGTGGAGCTTCGGCACCGGGTCTGGCGGCCGCCGACGATGTGGCGCTCGTGCTCCACACGTCCGGCACGACGTCGCGGCCCAAGATCGTGCCCCTCACACAGCGCAACATCACTGCCAGCGCCCGGCACATCATCACCGCGCTCGACTTGTCGGCGTCCGATGTCTGCCTGAATATCATGCCGCTGTTTCACATCCACGGCCTGATGGCCGCCGTGCTGTCAACGCTGGGCTCGGGCGGCCACGTGGTTTGTCCCCCCGCCTTCAACCCGTTGCGGTTCTTCGAGTGGATGAAGGAGACGCAGCCGACCTGGTATACCGCCGTCCCGTCCATGCACTACGCGATCCTCGCGCGCGCGGAGCGCCATGCGGATGCGGTCGCCGGCAGCCGGCTGCGCTTCATCCGATCCTCGTCGGCCCCGCTCGATCCGCATCTGATGACGCGAGTCGAACAAACGTTTCAGGCGCCGGTCATCGAAAGCTACGGGATGACCGAGGCCTCGCACCAGATCGCCTCGAATCCGTTGCCTCCGCGGCCACGTAAAGCGGGATCGGTCGGTCTCCCGGCGGGCGCCGAGGTCGCGATCCTCGACGAGACAGGCCGACCCGCCCCACCGGAAGAGATCGGTGAGGTCGTCATCCGCGGGCCAAACGTCACGCCGGGCTATGCGGACAACCCAGAGGCGAATGCGGCGGCGTATGTCGACGGTTGGCTGCGAACGGGCGACCAGGGACGCCTCGATCGGGACGGATACCTCTGGTTGACGGGCCGTCTGAAGGAGCTCATCAACCGCGGGGGAGAGAAGGTCTCGCCGCTGGAGATCGAGGCGGTCATGAGGGGACATCCCCACGTCCAGCAGGTGGTCGCGTTTGCGATGCCCGATGCGAGCCTCGGCGAGGAGGTGGCGGCGGCGGTCGTGCGGGTGGACGGCAGCGATCTGACCACGCGCGAGCTCCGCCGCTTCACGGCCGAGCGCCTGGCGGATTTCAAGGTGCCGCGCCGGATCGTCTTCGTGCCCGAGCTTCCGAAGGGCGTCACCGGGAAAGTCCAGCGAATCGGTCTGGCCAAGACATTGGGGCTGGTTTAGCGGCCCCATCTGTTACGATACCGCCCTGTGAAACACCGCGCCGACCAACTGTGTTTCCTGCTGATTCGCGGTCGAGCCGACCTGCATCGGCTCCGAATCTTTGATTCGCGGCAGATTCTCTGGCGCGGCCGCCGGACCGTCTTCTACATCCTCGGGACCAGTCATGCGGTATCGGTGGAAGGTCGCAGTCGCGTGGCGGTCCTGGAGCTCCTGAGCTGCACGCCGGTGGCTGGCGCCCACGAGGTGCTGGCCACCTCGCGGGTCGACGTTCCCTACTCGGTCTCAACCACCGTCGACGATTTGCGCTACCAGTGCGATGTCACGCCGTTCGCGCTGGACGGGTGGACCGACGGGTTCGCCCACGCGTTCCCCGTTTCCGATCGCCTGCGGTTCGCGTACGAATCGCCCTTTGGGGGATCCGCGCCGCTGACCTGTATCGGCTGGTGCGCGAACGAGGACCTGCTCGTCGAAACCGTCCACACCTATCCGGAGGAAGGCCGGGGTGTCCGCAGCCAGAGCCGAATCGCCATCATCGCCGATGTCCAATGACGCGCCCGGCTACCGGTCGTTCTGGGACGAGGTCGGTGAGACCTTTCCGTCGCTGAAGGGCGCGGCGTCCACGTCGTACTACGCGGAGTGCGAACGGACGCTGCCCGCCATACGCCGGCACGGCTATCTCATCGCCTGCGCGGCGACCAAACCCTAGTGTCCCTGTATGCTCGCTAGCGGACGGCCGTGGGCCACGACGAACGATCTCATTGGCGTGGCCGAAGTGGCGGCCGCGTGGGCGGCGACCGGCGTGCTCCGGGCCCAACAACTGCCACCCCTGGCTGCACGGCTCGCCACGGTCACGCTCCGGGCGCAGCCTCGCACGACCGCGGAACGCGTGGCCGTCATCGAACGCCGGCTGGCAGGGCGAATCGATGGACTCGTCCCGCGCGCGCTGTATCGGCAACATCTCACCTTACGCTACGAGCACCTGCTGGGTCGGGTGCTCGACATGCATCCCTGCGGCTGGCACCCCGAGGTGGAGCTCGAAGGCCGCGACCACCTCGCCGATGCGCTGGCCCGCGGGCGGGGCGCGATTCTCTGGACGATGTCCTTCTGCGGTCACGTGGTGCCGAAGCTGGGTATCAGCCGGCGCGGCTTTTCGGTTGTGCATCTCAGCGCGGCTCTTCATGGCGGGTTCTCCGATTCGTGGGTCGCCGTCAACGTGTTGAATCGATGGGCCCAGAAGTCGGAGAATCGCTACCTCGCCGAGCGCGTGGTCATGCCCCTGACCTGGTCGCTCGGGCACGTGGGCACGCTGAAGCGCCGCTTGAGTGAGAACGCCGTTGTGTCGATTGCAGGCGAACACAGAAGTGAGACGGGGGTGGCAGTCCGAGTGCTTGGCGACCCGGCCGTTTTCGCCACGGGAGCCCCGGCGCTTGCGCGATCGACTGGTGCGGCGTTGCTGACCGTCCATAGCTACCGGCGGGCGCCCAACCGGTATACGGTCGTCATCGAGCCGGTCGCGGCCGTCGATACCAACGGCAACCGCAGGAGCGGCCTGGAAGCGGCGGTCCAGACATTTGCCAACCAGCTCGAGCGTCACGTCATCGATCACCCGGCCGACTGGGATCGCTGGAGCGCGTTCGATCTCGATAGCGCCCGACTCGCCGCGCGACGGAACACGTCCGGACCGAGACGCCACCCCATGGACCGGCATGTCGGCTGATCCCGCCGTTCCGCCTGCCCTGCGACGCACGACGCTGCTGCTCCTTTCAGCCTCGCTCGCACTGGGTATCGCCTACATCTCCGTTCTGCCTCCCTGGGAAGGATTCGATGAAACGGCGCATCATTCCTATCTGCAGCAGCTTGTCGACTCCAACCAGGTCCCCAGGCGCGGGGCCAGTTTTCTCTCGCGAGACGTGGAGGACTACGCGCAGCGGGCGCCGCTGCCGTACGACACGCGGCCAGCCCGCTTCACGTATCGGACTTTCTTCGAGGCACCACCCGGCAGAGTCGCCGCCGGGCGAGCCACGATTCACAACCCTCCATCATCGCCCCGTCGGTATGTCGCCGGCGAGCTGGTCAACTGGCAACAGCAGCATCCGCCGCTGGCCTATCTGGCTCTTGCGCCCGTCTATCTGGCAACCGCGCATTTGAGCTGGGCAGCGCACTTGTGGAGTCTGCGTGTGGCGGCGTACCTTGTCGCCTGGCTCTCGCTGGCAGTCGCCGCGGCAGCATGTGCGACCGGCGCCCGGGCGACCGCAGGGATCGATCGCGTCAGATGGCAATGGGCGCTCCTCGGCGTCTCCGTCTGGCCGTTCTGCTTTCCTGCCTGGTTTGCGGACATGGCGCGTCTCGGCAACGATGCGTTCAGCGCCGCCCTCGTCAGCGGGATCTGGCTGATCGCGGTTCGGTGCCGCGAACGGATCGTTCGAATGGGACCGGCGCTGATGCTGGGGCTCCTCGTCGGTGCGGGTCTTCTGACAAAAGCGTTCTTCATCCCGGTGGCTGCGGCTCTCGCGGCATATGTCTGTCTGGACGCCGGCGCCAACCAATCGGTCAGTCGCCGCGCGGCAGCCATAACCGTCATGTTTGCAACGGCTGGCGCGATTGCCGGCTGGTGGTATCTGGAGAACTGGCAGCAGTACTATGACCTGGCCGCATCCCGGCGGACCGATGGGCTCCTCAACGGGCTGACGAGCCGTTTCTCCGTCGCCGCGTTGATCCGTGGTCATGCCGCGCTCGTGGCGACCGTGGCCTGGCCGGGATCGTGGTCGCTTGCACGACCGCCATATCTGTTCTTCGTGCCACTTGGCGTCCTCGTGCTGGTGAGCGCCGGAGCATACGCGGCCGCGTTGTGCCGCGTCGGCTGGCCGCCGGTTGCCCGTCTGCCCGGGTGGCTGCTGCTCGCGATGCTGGCCGTCCTTGCCTACTATGTCTGGCTGCGGATCGCATACATCGGAGAAGGACGGCTCGCCGCCGGCTATTACCTTCACTTCCTGGCTGGGCCGCTCGGGGCGGCGCTCGGCTTTGGTCTCTCGACATGGTGGGGAAGCCCAGCGTTCCGCCGGCTTCTGTTCGGGCTCGTCGCCTACGCGCTGGTCTTTGCAGCCGGCATTTCCATTGCGCAACTGCTGCTCTTCACGGGCGTTCTGACCAAGTCGGCGCAGCGGTTCTACGAGCTGGGCGGGCCTCGTCCGCCGCAGCTCGCCATCACAGAGATGGTCGAGCGGCTGAGCGTACTCGCGTATCCGTGGCTCGGGCTGATGTGCTGGAGTATCGGCGCGGCGCTTCTCCTGCTCGGGCTCCACCACATGCGACGGTTCGTCGATGCGCCGGACTCTCCAATGCGACATCGTCGATCGGACGCCGTTAATTGACGATCGCGCTTCAGCCGCGAAGGCGCTTGCGCGGTGTGCGTTTCTGCGCCGGCTTCCGACGCGCCTTCGTCGGATGCGAGCGCCTGTTCGCCGGGCGGGGTCGCGAATTCAGCCAGCGTCTGAACGACTCTTTGCTTTCGCCGGAGGGCTGGCCCTGAAGCAGGCCGTCGATGGAGATGTCCTCGTCGAGGGCAGGCCAGTGGATGCCGATGCCCGGCCCAATCAACTCCCAGTGTTGCCGTTCGCTTGGAGAACCATGCGCCAGCCGCGGATACCACTGAAGCGGCACCGATACCGTTCGGCCGTCCTGCAGCTCGACGATCAACGCCCGTGCGGTGACCCGCGCGGATTTCGCAGCCGTTTCAGTCGCCAGGCTTGAAGTACTCATGCCACGCCTTCAATAGTTCGGCCTCGTATTCCTGCACGAGACCTTGGATTCGGGTCAGCTCGTTCGGTGTGAACCCGTAGTTGTACGCGACTCGGACCGGCGACAGCCAGAACTTCGCCGTCTTGCGTTCTCTGGCGGCATGGACGTGCGCCGGCTCATTCCGGTCGCTCGCGAAGAAGAAGAAACGGTACGGGCCGCTCCTCAGGACGGTCGGACTCACGCCACCATTCTCGCAGGTTTCCGGTCGCCCCGCGCCGCGCACAAGAACCAAGCCGCATGAGCCCTTCACCTTGAAGATGCCGCCGCAGCACGGTTCATGTTTTGATGCGGGCGGCACAGCGGATGTCGTGAAACACAGTCGGTTTGACTCGCGGCCTTTGACGATGGCATCGTCGTCCCATGTTCCCGGAGAGGAGGTGTCGCATGACGCACCTGTAGGAGGCACGCCATGCGTATCAGGATCGAAGGTGGCACCGCCCGCGCGGACGAACCATCCCTGTGCCTGAGCTGTCGGCACGCGATCGTCGTGAAGGGCGCTCGCCTTCAGGACGCCCTCGTCGAATGCGGAATGCTCGCGTCGGGTCACAACCGGATCCGGTTCCCCGTTACCTCTTGCACCCAGCACGTCAGTCGTCAGCACCCGTCTGTCCGCGACATGGAGGAGATCGCCTGGATTCTGAGAACTGATCCAAAGAGGCATCAGGTCGGATTCGTCCAGGCAAAGGACCTCACCCCGAAAGAGCGCTTCGTTTTGCCGGAAGACCTCTGACGGACCCCGCCTCGGTGTATGTCTCGGTACCTGGCGTGGACTGGCCCCGGGAATCCTTCGGTTCGGACCGCGGCTCACCCATTGTTCAGCCTGAACTAAGATTAAGGCCTGCTGCGGCCGTGGCGGCCTTGAGAACCGCGACGGACTCGGTCGGCATGTTCTCGTCAAGCTTCGCGCGCATCCGCCAGCCTGTCGGTAATCACCCGTTCTTCGGCGAGGTCGGCGGCATACGCGAGCGCGGCCTGAATCGCGACGGGCGTCAGCGTTGGGTAGCTCTGCACGATTTGCTCCGAGGTGAGACCCTTGGCCAGGTTGTATCGCCAGCACCACCGAAACCGGAATGCGGGTGCCCCGAATGCAGGCCTTCCCGTGCCGATGCTCACGATAACCTCCGGGCGATGGCTTCGACCGGTTTGATGCCCTGTCCGAATCGCGCGATGGCCTCGCGGTGCTTCGCCAATTCGCCGTACGCGATGAAGCGGACGTTGAGATCGATCACCCGGCTGAAGGCGGGGCGCTTCAACTGATCGCGGACGTCAGCCTCGCGGGCGTCGGGGGCGACGAGGAACAAGGACTGCCCCGCCTGACCCAGGCCGAGCGCAAGATCCAGCATCCGTACGATCCCGGAATAGATCGACGTCGTGTGTTCGACCTCGAACGCGGCGGCGACCCGGCCGGTTGCCGGCTCGAGCCACAGGACGTCGATCAACCGGATCGTCTCGGCAGCCGGCGCGTGTTCCAGCGCATCGGGAAGCCTCGCGAGGCACCCGTCAGCCAGATGCCCCCCACCGCAGGGACGGTTCCGGTCGTTGCTGGCGATCCATACTCCGAATCCCAGAGCGATCCCCAGATCCCGCAGCCACCCCTGGATTTCGGTGTGCGTGCGATCCTCGTCGCGAGCGGCCTGGATCGCGCGGTTGGCCCGGTCGGACTCGGCCCGGACCTGAGCAAGATCCGCTTTCCATCGCGCGAGCGCCGCGTCGTCCGAGCCGCGCGGCGGCGGCGGATACCTGCCCGATCCGACGTCGAACAGCGCGCCAGCGATTGCGCCGAGGTCGTTCGACAGCAGGTCCCGGTACTTCGCGTTCAACTCGAGAATCCCGCGGCGCATCGCCAGGTACTCGTTCCACCGGCCCAGCTTCACCTTCGCCCCCGTCAGGGCGTTGTAGCCCTTCACGATGGCGGTGTTGAAGGGCGGAATCACGGTCGGGTGCAGGAAGTAGAGGAGGTTGGCGGCCGCAGGCCCGAGGCCCTTGATCGCAGTGCGGTCGAGCGCCTGTATGGCCCCAATCACCTGCGTCTCCTCGCCGGCACAGCACGCGCACGTCTGGAGGAAACGGGCGAAGGCGAGCTGATTCGAGCGGTTCTCGTAGATGTCGGGGATGCGCAGCTTGGGTTTCCAGAGGAAGGCGTGGTCGGCGCCGCGGAAGATCTGCCGCTGCTCCGCGATGGACCCGACGACCGTCTCGAGCGATGAACCCTTGTAGACGTTGCCGAACGTGTCCGCTTCAATCTCGGCGACCACCGCCGAGATGCCGCGGCGGATGGAGCGGAAGTTCTTGAGCCGCTCTTCCCACAGGAACCACGTGCGGTAGGTGCCCGACGGGTCCTCACGCCAGCGACTGAGCAGGCCACGCACGGGATCGAGTGTGGAACTGGGCGGGTCAGACACGCTGCTCAACCTCTTTCTCTCGCTGGCGCCCGAATCATCCGAATCCGCGCAACGTGGGCGCTCACCTGCGGTGGCTCACGATGATGCCTGCTGATCAGTGCTCCGGTTTGAAGTCGTTATCAGACGGTTCACACCGTTAGCTTCGAGCGGCTTCAACTGTTTCAGTGAACTTCCGGACGGCACTGGGCAACTGGTCGTGCAGCTGACCGACGAGCGTCGACAAGATCTGTCCTGTCGAAACGGACCCAAGGAGTAGCCGTGCCGGATCACTGCGCCACACCACGATTTCGCTGCCACCACGCAGCACCCACGCAGCACCCACCTCAACCTGTTCGTCCTCGGTCAACCTGAGCGTAACGTCGGCCTGAAGCTTCGTCCGGCTTGGTCGAGGGCTGCCGAAACGCACGTGGATCCCGGCAGTGCGTAATACTCGGGCGGACGGCTCTGTCGCCAGACCCGGGCCCAATCCATGCCGACCTTTTCCCACCTCGAATGGAACAGCGCGGATGAGTGCACGATTGACCGCTTCGAGGAGTCTGTCGACATGACTGACAAGGGACTCAAACTCAGCCCCCAAGTTCTCGTCATGCTCGGCCTGACGAACGCTGGCTTCGGTCACCGCTTCGAGGCGGGCGCGAAGATCAGAGAGGTCAGGTTCATCCTGATTCGCAGCTCCTGTCACGTCAGACATCCACCGATCCAACTCTGCGCGGAACTGACCCATTGATGGCCTAAGCGATGGATCAGTTCTTGTGCATTGATACAGTAGACGCTCCAGAAGCGCCGCCCGAGGAGACGGCTCGTACGAGCTGATTCTTGCCCCAGGGTATTCAATGAGTAGCTCTCCGGGAAGAGGATATTTCTGGCCGGTAGCCAGTACCCACAAAGTCTTCGCGAGAGAGAATACGTCGGCCGGCCCAAATGAATCTGTCCGGAGATTGAGCATCTCCGGGGCGATGTAGAACAGGGGTCCCAACTTGTCTCCAGGGGCGGTGACACCTGCACGACCGGAAAACGCCGCCAGCCCGAAGTCGCCGAGAAACCATCCCCCTTCGATTCGGAGGATGTTTGAGGGCTTGATGTCTCTATGATAACTGCCGTCTTCGTGAAGTGCCTCCAGGACGCGAGCGATATTCGCTATTACCTCGACGGTTTCGGTGAACGACAGCTCGTTACTGACTTTATCTAGCGGGTCACCAGCCGGCGTAGCGTGCCACGGATGGTCGTCAGCAGAAAGGAAGTCCGGAGAATAGGCGTCAAGCAGAGGGATGACTCCGGGGCGTCCTGCCAGAGATCTTAAGAAGTGGATCTCATCACGAAAGCGTGCGAGGGGTTCGGTGCCACAGCGATGCAGAACCTTTATCGCAGCCGTGTCCCCCGACTCATTCTGGCCGAGCCACACCACAGCGTTTCCGCCTCGCCCAAGTTTCCGGACGAGCGTATACGGTCCGTACCGATCGCCGGACTTTGGCCGCATTCGTTCCAAACTTTCACATGAACTGCCCTACCGATCCGCGCTGAGCCGCGGACGACGCGCCACCGCAATAGACATGATCCACGTCGGCCGTCGGCTCCAGCGCGCGGTTAGGCGGGCAGCGTCTGCCTTGGAAGGCATATCTACGCACTCGAGCTCGTTGCCACGCGGCTCAACCAGCCGCGTCAGACTTGACCTTCGAGCTTGCTCCCTCGCTGAGAATGCGGGATACACATGCGCTCTTCAAGGCTTGGGCTGCCCTCAGGTACTCTTCGAATGACCCCTTAGAACGGTCGAAGTGCCATTTACCCCACGCGTGGGATGCCACATCAGTGATGTGCATCGTCAAGGCACCGACGACACCAAGGTCTTCGATGGTTGATCCTTCAATAGCCTTATTGCCGTCCAACTGGCCCTGATCCGATTCGGTGGACAGGTTAATTGTGTTGGCTGCGTTGACCTATCCTACCGGCTGCGTCTCCAATCT
>MELC01000017.1 GCA_001767455.1 Acidobacteria bacterium RIFCSPLOWO2_12_FULL_66_21 | reverse complement strand
GGGACCAGGCCACCGCCGGAATCTCGCACCACGCCGGAAATCGACGCGGTGGCTTGTGCATAGGCGTGCTCAGAAAGGCACGAGAGGGCGAGGATCACGGCCAGGCATCCGCCCCAAAAACATCGCGGCATAATCACATTCCTCCTTCGACGGACGTGATGTACGTACTACAGGTGAGGGTCAGTATCAAATGAAGGCGCGGCTGACGACGAAGTTTGGGCGAAGTGTACAGTCAGTGAGTGGGTGCGTCAACAGCAAATATATACAGGAGTACCAGTATGCCAATACCACCCGGTCCGGGTGTGCTAACCTCAAATGGCCTGTGCCGGCGCGAGGGAGTGAGGCCGGCTTTGTTGGAACGGGACCGCCATGAAACGCCTGCTGTTGCCGCTCTGGATCCTTGCCGCCACCCTCCCGACTGCGTCCAGGGCGCAGGACCCGGGACCCCGCCTTGTCGTCCTGAACAAGGAAGACGCCACGCTCGTGACCGTCGATCCCACCAGCGGGAAGATTCTCGGCCACGTGCCCACGGGCGAGGGCCCGCACGAAGTCGCGGTATCAGATGACGGGAAGATGGCGTTCGTCGGGAATTATGGGGGGCAGACGCCCGGGAGCACGCTGTCGATCATCGACTTGCCGGCGATGAAAGAGCTGCGGCGCGTCGACGTGTCGCCGCTCAGGCGGCCCCACGGCGTCGTCTTCAATGGCGGGCGCGTGTACTTCACCGCAGAGACGAACCGGATCGTGGCACGCTACGACCCTGCCACGGACAAGATCGACTGGCTGCTCGGAACCGGTCAGGCCGGCACGCACATGGTGTGGGTCTCCGCCGACGCCACCAGAATCTACACCTGCAACATCGGCGCGGACAGCATGACGGTCCTCGAGCGCGGCGCGAATCCGCTCGCGTGGAACGCGACGGTGATCGCGGTCGGCAAGGGCCCGGAGGGGTTCGACGTGTCGCCCGACGGACGCGAGCTGTGGGCGGCGCATTCCCGCGACGGGGGCGTGTCCATCATCAGCCTGCAGGAGAAGAAGGTCGTCGAGACGCTCGCTCTCCAGACGAAGCGGTCGAACCGGTTGAAATTCACGCCCGACGGCAGGCTCGTGCTGATTTCCGATCTCGACGCCGGGGAAGTTCTGGTCGTCGACGCCGCGACCCGCAAGGTCACGAAGAAGATGCCGCTCGGCAGGATGGTCGAGGGGATCCTCATGCAGCCCGACGGCGCGCGCGCGTATGTCGCCGTCAACGGCGACAACTACATCGCGGTGATCGACCTGAAGACGCTGTCCGTCATCGGGCGCCTGGAGACCGGCAAAGGCCCTGACGGGATGGCCTGGGTTCGATAGGGGCGTCGTCAGGCTGCGCCCTACGCGGCGCGCAGAACAGCATTTGGATCCGCTCTCGCGACGCGCGGTGCGCCGGAAGGATGGTCGCCGCGGTCACCACCAGCAGCATCGTCGTGGCCATTGAGCCGAGGACCAGCGGGTCGGCGGCCGCGATGCCGAGGAGCACGGGGATCTGGCCGTCGCCGATCATGCGCCGCCGGCCGGCAGTCCGAACGACAGGACGCCCGTGCGCCGCAGGTAGTCCACCAGCTCCCGAGCATCGATCTGGCGGTCCGGCGGCACGAGGCCGGACGCGCCGAACGTCCCGCCGGCAATCCGTCTTGCCGCCAGAACCGCGGGCGCGACGGCGACCACGTAGCTGTGAGTCGCGTGGACGAAACCCGCGCTCACGCGATCGCCGTTGACGCCCTCCACCTCGATCCCGAATCCTCCGGTCTTCGCCCCGAGCCGCCTGGTGACCGCACGGCCGAGGGGTTGCACCGCCCGCAGGATCGATCGCACCAGACCGGATCGAGCCGCCGCTGCGACAAGGGCGTTGAGCGGCCGGCGCCGGGTATCCACCCAGAAATCAACGTCGCGGAGCGTCGGCCACACCCGAGGCAGCGTGACGGCATCCGCGCTCTCGCCAAGCCGCGCATGCACGCGACCGACCGGCGGCGGAAAATCCATCCGTCGCGTGTCGCTGAAGGCCCGGCGCTCCACGAGCGCGCCGGCGCGCAGCAGGCGGACGGGCCGCTCCAGGCTCGCGAAGAGCGCCTGCGCGGTTGCCGGCGTGGAGGTGTTGCGCGTAGCCGGCACGAGATACGTGGAGACACGCAGCGGGTCGATGACGCCGGACAACCGGATGAGGGCCGCGGACACCGCCGAGACCGAACTGCACGCCGTCAGCACGCGGCAGCCGGCGCTCGCGATCCGATCCGACAGCGCATGGATCTTCCGCACGTAGTCGAGGCTGTCGGCGAGATCGACGACATCACAACCGATTGACAGGCACGACTCCACGAGTACCGTCGAGCGAAATTGAAACGGCCCGGCGGCATCGACGACGACGTCGCCTGAGTGGAGCGCCGCTCGCAGCGACCGAGGATCTTCCGCGTCCATGAGCAGATCGGCGCCCGCGCGCCGCGATGCGGCGAGCGGCCGCGCGCCGCCGTCACGAAGGCACGCGAGCGCAGCCGCTCCGAAGAATCCGCGGGCACCGAGCACGATGATGCGGGTCACGATTCAGCGTTCGTACGTGCGTTCAGATCGCGGCCGAGCAGCACGGCGTACGGACAAAACGACAGAAAGAGCAGTGTCGTCGCGATCGCGATGGCGAATGGCGCACGTGCGAGCGTGGCCACGGTCACACATGCGCCGGCCGTCCACGCCGACCATGCCAGCAGCCGCACGGAACGTGGCAGTGACGGTGTCTTCAGGGTCAGGATGATGCCGGCCACCGTGTACAGGCCGTTCGCCACGGCGCCCGTCAACAGCGTGGCCAGGGGCGCCACCCGCTGATAGTCGCGCGGCACCCAGCCGATGAGCAGCGCTTCGCCGGCGAGATCGCCTGCGAGACCCACGGTCGCGATCGCCAAGGCGGCGAGGGCCCAGGCTCGCTCCTCGACGTAATCGGCCCACCACGCGTAGAACGCGACCAGGCTGACCGCCGCAGCCATCCACAAGGCCCAGCCGGCGCGCCACGTGACAGGATGCGCCAGGACGTACGCGATCCGGTCCGACGCAGCCGGCACCATCTCCGTTCCGGCGCGCAGGGCTGTGGCCATCGCAACGAGCGCGGCGAGATTCACGACCGCGCAGACGTACGGTGCGGATCGCCGGAGGGCGGCGGCCGCGCGCGTGCCCTCGAGCAGAAACAGCGCGAAGGGCACCCACCAGATCGCGTCGTTGAAGAGCACCAGCGCGACCGTCCGGATCGGCCATTCACCGCTTCTGACGGCGAGGACCCACCCCGCAGGGCCCAGCAGCTTTCCAGCGAGACCGATGGCGATGAAGGGCGCCGCCCGATCGAGATGGCGCGCGGCGTACGCGTAGCCGAGGCCGTACAAGCCGACGACCATCCCCAGGCACGCCCAGATCGACGGATACAGCGGCGCCACGAGGTCGAACCAGTCGAAGAACGAACGCGGCCGAAGCGCCGCCCACAGGCCGAAGGCGACGTTGTACACCGCGGCCGCGGCGAAGACCAGTCGATACAGTTGCGTGCGATAGGGCGACACGGTCGGCGCTCAGGGATCGCGGCGTTGGGTCATCCGCCGAACGCCGTCGATGATGGCCTGCGCGATGTCGGATCGGCCGGCCTCGCGGGCCAGCCGCGCCGCCGCCTCGTACTGTTCGAGGCTTTCGGCGTCTTTCCCTGCCGCCGACAGCGCGCTGGCGAGGTTGATGCGCAGCTCGTAGTTGGCCGGCTCCAGCCGGATGGCCTCGCGGAAGTGGGGCAGCGCCTCGTCGAACCGGCGCGCCGATGCGAGCGCGAGCGCCAGGTTGTTATGCGGATTCGGCCGGTCCGGAGCCAGGGCGAGGGCCCGCCGGAACTCTGCGATCGCTTCGGTGGATTGTCCGGCCTCCATGAGTGCCAGCCCCAGGTTGGAATGGCTGTCGGCGGAGCCGGGGGCCTGCGTCACCGCCTCCCGAAAGTGGAGAAGTGCCTCGGCCGTTCTGTTCTGGTCACGCAGGAGGATGCCGAGCGCGCCGTGCGCATCACCGTGATCCGGACGCAGGCGCACCGCGATCGTTAATTCCTCGATGGCTGCCTGCGGTCGGCCGGCGTCCTGGTAGGCAAGCCCGAGCCTGAAATGCGGTTCGGCGTACTCCGGATCGCGCGCGACGGCCTTCTGCAGGGCCGGGATGGCGTCAGAGGGTCTGCGGTTCTGCGCGAGCAGCACGCCGAGGTTGAGATACGTCTCGTCCCGCGCCGCGTCGATCGGCAGGTTGGCCACGATCGCGACGACGCCGGCGATCGCGAGGCCGGGTAACCACTGGCGCCGTCCGGCCGGCGTTCGGCGCTCGCCCGGCTCGCCGGAGCGCCCACGCGAAGGCGGCGGCCCCGGCGCTCTCTTCGCCTGTGCGTCAGCCGGTCGACTGCGGCGCAGGCGCATGTCCAGAAGACCGCTCACGCCCGCACCTGAGAAGAGCAGGACGATTGGCACGAGCGGATGCCGGTAACGCGCGACGACGTAGAAAATCGCGACCGACAGCGCCAGGCCCGCGAACATCGCGTACAACACAATCAGCCGACGCCACCGGGAGCGGTGCACCCATGCTCCGTAGGCCGCCAGGGGCAGCACGACGCCGAGGTTCAGCCAGCGAAGCCCTCGCAGGATTGGCGAGTAGTCGGCGTACGCCGCGATGGACTCGGTGTCGGGAATCTCGACCGCATTCAGCGTGAGAAGCAGCTTTCGCCCCAACGATGCCATCCAGCGAAACGGTTGGTCACGAATGTAGGCGAACGACTGGGCGAGCCAGTAATCCGACACTTCGCCGGCGGAGAGCGCGCGGCCCGCGGCTTTCGACGCCAGGCGCGTCGCATCGTCGCGCTCAAACGCCGGGTCGCCGCGCCCCGGCACGAGCGGCTCGTAAGTGCCGGACGCGCGCGGATGGTTGCCGATGTAGAAGTTCGGTCCGAGCTGGGATGTCGAGATCAGGAATTCGCCGCCCACTCGGTAGTTCCGGACACCGACCGGCAGCAGGACGGCGAGCGTCGCAGCGGTGAACGCCGCCATCCACGCGACGCGGCGACGGCCGGGAACCTCCCGGAAGGCGAACCAGAGCCAGACAGCGAACACCGGGTAGAGCACCCGGGCGTTCTCGCGGTTCAGTGTGAAGGCGGCGGCGGTCACGCCCAACCCCACGAGCCATTTCCACTCACGCCGCGCGCCGAACTCTCCGAGGAGAGCCAGCAGGAGCGTGATGAAGAAAATATCGAGCGATGATTTCTGGATCAGGCCGTCGAAGAAGAAGGCCGAGGGGTAGACGGCCAGCAGCAGCGCGGCGATCAGACCCGCACCCGTGGAGAAGAATCGGCGGCCGGCCAGGCCGAGCAGGGCACAAGACGCGGCCCCGAGAATCGCCTGAATGAGGCGCACCACGCCGAGGTCGTGACCGGCGGCCTTGAAGATGATGGCAAGGCCGTACGGATAGAGCGGGGTCTGATAAAAGACCTCCGTCCCGAGCCAGCGACCATTGGCGATCTGCTGCGCCCACGCGTCGTACACGCGGCTGTCGCCCATCAAACCGGACAGCAGGGGACTTCCGGCCAGCTCCGCTTGATACGCGACGCGCACGATCAGCGCCAGCGCCGTGACCGCGGCAAGCGGCAGCCAGGAGCTCACTCGACGGATGAGCGCGGTCGGCACCTAACGCAATGCCTTCCGCAGCGTACGGGTGACGCGTCCGGTCGTACCATCCTCCAGCCGGATGACGCCGTGCACGACATAGTCGCCCGGCGCGAGCGCGCCGATGGGCACCGCGCCCGTCGCCACCACGCGGCCTTCGTCCGCCCGCGAGAGTGCGAGCGGCACCGTGACGAGAGGCGGGCCGTTCAGGTCGCGGCTCACCTCCAGCGTCGCCGAGACGCGCATGCCTGCCGCGCCGCCGTAGATGTCGAACGAGGCGATAGCCGCCGGTTCGGTGCTGAAGTGGAGCTGCGGCACGAGGGTGTCGTAACGCGAGACTCCCAGCAGCAGGGAGCCGAGCGAAAGCGGACCGACGGAGGTGAGGCCAATCTCGACGACGTCCTCGGCGGCGCCGATCCGCCCCGCGGAGTCGATCGCGACCACCCGCAGCCGGTAGGTCCCGCGCGGCGCCGTCATGGCGCCCAGGAGCGGGCGGCCCAGTGTGTCGGAGGCGACCCAGCGGGCCACAATCCCGCCCGCACCGTCGACGAGAACGGCTCCCACCGAAGCGAGAGACGCGAGGGGATCGACCGGCTCGACGACGACACCGATGCGCAGCCGCGCGCCAGGTTCGCGCACGGTGAAGCCCGCCGCGCGCAGCGGCAGATCCGTGAACGGCTCACGGGAGGCGAGCAGGTCGGGCAGCGCAAGCCGGATCGTCGCGGCTCCGCGCGACGGTTCGGCGAAGGTGATCTCGGGCCTGGCGCGCACGGTGACGTCGCGGCGCAGGACGCGCACCCCGAGGGACCGGCTGCGGCCGAAGATCTCGTCGCGCTCGGGATCGAGCTCCGCGACGTAGTAGGCCGCGCTTTCCCGTGCGACGCGGAGCAGCGCCTTCGTACCCGTGGCGTCGAGCGGCAGGCGCACGGCGCCGGTCGCCCCGGCGATGTGCTCGATGCCCTCGAGGGGATTGTCGGACCCGAGGTAGCCCGTGCCGCCGATCGATTCGCGCCATCCCACGCCGGTCATTCCGACGTCGTCGGGCTGAGCCACGAAGAAGTTGGCGCGCGCGGCGCCGGCGGCCACGGTGATGCGCTGAAAGTGGCTGACGAGCAGTTCGCACATGCCCGGCGCGAGGGCCATCGGCGCATCGCGCCGCGGAGCGGCGAGTCCGGCCGTGAAGAGGACCACGGTCAACGGCGACGAACGGCCGGCGTGATGGTGGAGGAACCCGTCGAGCGATTCGAGGAACTGGCGCGTCCGGCAGGCCAGATCCGAGCCGGTTTCGTTGCGTGTCCCCTGCGCGGACAGTCCGGCGACGGCGAGTCGAATGCGCGCCGTGTCCGATGTGAAGGGCACTTTCACGCCGGCGTAGGGAAGCGCAACGACCATCGTCTGATCCGCCGGTGTGAGTCCCGGCAGGAGTCCCTCGACCGCGCTTCTGAAGAGTTGTGCCTGTCCGGCCGTGAGCGACTGCTCATCGACCACGAGCACGAAGCTGCGGCCTGCCGCGATGGTGTCGTTGGTTCCGAAGGGCACGGGCGCGCCCGGCGCGGCGTCCGGTGCTGCGGGCACCGGCGCGGTCGCCACCCGTCTGATCGACCGTACCGGCCTGACCCGGCCGTTGATCCGCACCTCCACTTCCGATGATTCCAGATCGAGCGCGGGTGTCCCGTCGGCCTGCACGGCGATGAAGTCAACGATGAGACCGGCAGGGCGCTCGCTGGCGGGGCGGGACTGGCGCGCGGACCCGCCGTCCGCCGAACCGGTGACGAGCGGCGCCAGCGCCAGCAGCGTTACGACGGTCGCGATGTGCGCTCTGTCGGAGGACGCCAGAGGGATGCCCCACAGGAAAAAGGCCGGTGGGGCCAGACGAACCCCACCGGCCGGTTGCCGAGGCCGCCGCAACAGGCAGCCCTGAAGGGCTGCGCAACATGTCTGCGGCGGGTGCGGCTCGCGTCCCGGTTGCGCAGGGCTTCAGCCCTGCTTCAACCGGACCGCGCGACTACCAGTTGAACCGGATCATCAACTGGCCG
>MELC01000016.1 GCA_001767455.1 Acidobacteria bacterium RIFCSPLOWO2_12_FULL_66_21 | reverse complement strand
CTGCGCTGGAAGGGACCGACCGCACGGTTCGCGCCGCTCGCGAAGCGGTTCGACGCGGCTAAGACTGGGGCCTGACCGCGCTGTTACTCGCCGATGGATCGAAGGCGCGAACGTTCTGGCGTCTCAGAACTCCCGCCGCCGGTGGAACCGGACCGACAGGGCGGCGGAACCCGTCGCGATCGCGGCGACGATGGCGATCCAGATAAAACGGGCGAGGGTGCGGGCGGCGTCGAGATCGACGGCGGTCAGGTCGGGCGCCACGTTGCCCAGCGCGGCCCGAACGATCCAACGCAGTCCGGCCAGGACGCCGCCCAGCGCCATCACGCCCACCGCGAAGACCGCCGCGCCCTTGCCGAGTCCGTATCGGAAGTAGCACGGCAGAAAGAGCGCGACGACCAGGGTCAGGATCACGCAGTACGCGACGGCGCCGTCGAGCGACACCCACTGAGACAGGTTCGGGTCGGCGCCGGCAAAGCGGCGCGACAGCAGCGCCGCGCTGCCCATCCACACCGCCAGGCTGAGAGCGACTGCTACGAACGCCGACAGGTAGCGCCCCAGCACGAGCGTCGCCCGCGACACCGGCAGGCTGCACACGAACCGATCGGTGTCGAACATCCACTCCAGGCCGGGCACCGCGACGACGAGGACGATCGCGAGCGCGACGCCCACGACGAAGAGCGCCTGGGCGTGCCGTGACGCGGGGATGGCCATCACGGCGTGCAGCCACAGGTCCCACCTGACGACCCTGAAATCCCGAACCAGCAACTTCAGCATGGCATCACCGCAAATGCACCATGACGTCCTCGAACGACGCCTGCTCGATGACGACCGGCAACCGGCCGAGCCGTCGCCGCACGGCATCCACATCGTCGGTGAGCGCCGTGAACCCGAATTCTCCGACCTCGACGCCTCGAAGCAACCGGCGCAACTCGTCAGTGAGCAGCTCGGGGCCGCCCTTGACGACGGCCCAGCGCTCCTGGAGCGTGTCTTTCGGCGACGAGAACAGGATGCGCCCCTTTTGAATGAAGGTCACGTAGTCGGCAACCCGGTCGAGGTCGCTCGTGATGTGCGTCGAGAAGAGCACCGACGTCCGGCCGTCCTCGATGCAGGCCAGCAGATGATCGAGGAGCTCGCGCCTGAACACCGGATCCAGCCCTGAAGTGGGTTCGTCGAGCACGAGCAGCTCCGCCCGATGGGCCAGGGCGAGCGCCAGCGCCAGCTTGGTGCGCGTGCCGCGTGAAAGCCTCCACGCGACCTTCTTCAGCGGCAGCTCGAACTGCCTGGCGAGGCGATGGAACAAGGCGGCGTCCCAGCTCGCATAGAACGGCGCGACCACCGACGCGAGGCGCTCGACGCTCAGGTGATCGTAGAAGGTCGGGGCCTCGTGCACGAATCCGATCCGCGAGCGGACCGCGATCTCGTCGTCGCGGACGTCCTTGCCGAAGGCGAGGATCTCGCCTCCGTCCCGCCGGACGAGGTTGAGGATCAGTTTGACGAGCGTCGTCTTTCCCGCGCCGTTGGGCCCGATGAGGCCCATGATGTAGCCGCGGGGCAGGGAGAAGGAGACGTCGCTGAGCGAGAAGTCCTCGTAGCGCTTCGATACGCCCTTCAGCTCGAGGGTCGTGTCCATGGGCGACTCCTACAGATCCCGGCGTTCGCTGAGGAACACCGACACGCGCATGGACACGGCAGCAAGAACGCCGAGGGCCACCAGGACCACGACCGCGATCGCGGGATCGCCAAGCCGTGTGTGCAGGCCCGCCACCATCCGCCCCAGGCTTCGAAAGACCGGTCTCACCGCGTCCCGGCCCACCACGGTCTTCGCGAGCAAGGCGGCGATCCCCAGGATCTGAAGGCCGACGATGAACCAGATCAGGCCGAAGAGGCCGAAACGAAACACAAACGGCAGCAGCAGAGCGGCGATCGCGACGACGGCCGTGAGGGTGAACAGGATCGTCCCGAGGTTCAGAAGGTCGCTTGCGGCGAAGTGCCCCCAGGGCCAGAGCACCCCCAGGATGAGCGCGCTCGCGGTGCCGAGCAGCCCGCAGCCGCCCGCCAGCGCGTATCGGGCCTGCACCGCCGCCCGGCGCGTGACCGGCAGGCTGTAGGTCAGCGCGGCCGCCTTGAACTTGTCTTCGCGGCCGAAGACCGAGACGGGCATCAGCGCGCACAGGATGGCGCTGAGGATCAGGAATTCCCGAAGCGAGACGACCGGCTCGCTGGCCACGATCGCGAAATAGACCAGGAACGGCACGCCCGTCCACAGGAACGCGTTGCGGCTCAGGATGAGGTCCTTGCGAACGAGGTTACGCAGCATGGCGCTCTCCCTTGGCCATCAGGATCATCACGTCCTCGAGCGTGGCCTTGTCGATCACGGCGTCCGCCCCGAGGCGCTCGCGCGCGGCGCGCGCGTCGGAGGTGAGGATTTCGACGCCGTAGGGGCCGCGGCGCGTGCCCCGGCACGCCGAAGGCGCCAGCGCCCGCGCCACCGTCTCGTCGCCCTTGACCACGGCCCAGTTATCGAGCAGCTCGTCCTTGCTGAGCGAGAAGACGATCTCGCAATTCAGCTGTCAAGTGGTGGGGATCTTCCTGAAGGGGATTTGGGCTGGACCTGTTACGGCCCCAGGCGGTGGCGCGTGCCGCCTGGGGCATCGTCGTGCGGGCGCTGGACGTGGCGCACAACCGGAAGCGCGCGGCGTCGCTACTTCGTCTTCACGCGTGTCGCAGCGGCGGAGCCGTCCGCGTTGCGCGTGCCCTTCACCTGCACCTTCACGCCGTTCTTCAGCGTCGAGCAGGCGCCATTCTCGAACGTGGTCGCGCCGCTCGTATGAATCACGAACGCGTTCACGCTGAAGGTGACGGACGGACAGCTTCCCGACAGCCCGCCGATCGGTCCCTCGATTTCGAATTCTCCTCCGGGCGCGTCGTCTTCGAGCTCGATCTCGCGTGCGACGATCGAATGGTCGGCCTGCCGGGCGCCGATCACGTGCAGCGTCTGACCTGTCTTGAGCTGGTCGAGGGTCTGCCGGTCGCCGCGCCGCTTCACCTCCGTCCCGCTCGTGGTGGTCACGGTCGTTCCGCCGACCATCAGCGTCAGGTTCGGCGTGGTACCGGCTATCGACGTGAGCGTGCCCTGGATGGACGCGGACTCCTGCTGCTCTCCGCCGTCGTCGCCGTCGTCGGGATCGTTCCCGTCATTGTCGGGGACGGGCGCGCCGGCGTCCTGGATCCGGACGAGCGACGCGAGGACGTCCGCCCCGGAGGGGCTGCCTTTGACATGGACCCGCTGGCCGGTTTTCAGATCCGCGAAGGTGCGCGCGGCGTTCTCCTGCTCGAAGCGCGTGGCGGCGTTGGTCAGCACGGTGTGCCCCGAGACTCGGAACGTCCCTGCCGCGGTTGACGGCGGAAGGGCATCCACCCGCCCCTCGATCTCGCTCTCGCCGGCGCCGGTGCGCACCTCGACCTCGACATTTGCGGTTCCGCCCGACACGTTCACGACGAGCGTGATGTTCTGCGTGGGCCGTACCTGAGGCACGGCCACCACGGCGTTCACGCCTGGTCCCGTGAACTGCAACTGCACGTCTCCGGCCGGCACCCCTTGAAGCGTAAAGCGGCCGGCGCCGTCGATTCCCGAGGCGACCTGCGTGCCGACGACGGCAACCGAGGCCGACGATGCGCCCTGCGCCGTGCCCGCGATCGTCGCGGTCCCGGGCGACGGCGCAGGACCCGATGTGGCGCTCGTTGCGCTGTCCGTCGGTGAGACCGGTGATTTCGAGGCGCCACCGCAGGCAGCGGCGCCGAGCGCGATCATATAGACAGCCGCGAGAAGCGGCAGACCTTTCGACTCCCTTGTCTTCGTGATCATCGATGGCTCCACGCAGGTTTGTTCCGGCCCGGCCCCGCAGGAGCAACGACCGTGCCCGGTTGGGCCGATGCGGTAAGTGCGGCGATCAAAGAAGTTGTGGGATAGCACCGAGATCGAGGGGGGCCGACCCGTATCCGAATCGTTGTAGTTCTTACATTTGACGAAGGGGCGCGGTTGAGCAACGAGAGAGCGCCGGCTCCCGTGCAGGAACCGGCGCTCTTGGCCGACTACTTCTTTGGCGAGATCGTCAACTCGTCCACCACGCGGGAGACGCCCTTGGTCGTCTTCGCGATCGCCACGGCGCGCGCGCGGCCGGCCGCCGACGTGACCGTTCCCTTCAGGGTCACGACGTGATTGTTCGTGTCGACGTTGATGTCGCTGCCTTTGAGCGTGTCCTCATCCACGAACTTCGTGTGCAACGCCGTGGTGATCCACGCATCGGTCACGGCCTCGCCAACAGCGGACGCGCCGCTCTTCGTCTTGTCGGCGGCCTTGTCCAACACCTTCTCGGACTTCTCGCCGGCCTTCTCCATCGTCTTCTCGGTCTTTGCCGCGGCCTTGTCGACGGCCTTGCCGGTCTTTTCGCCGACGCCGGCGGTTGCCGCGGTCTCCACTTCCAGCTTGTTGTCGACGCGGCTCACGCCCGCGATCTTCGCGAGGCGCTCGGCGCGCGTCCGCAGGCCGCGTGAGTGCACGGTGCCGGTGAGCGTCACCACGCCGTCGTTGACGGCGACGTCGATGGTGTCCTTCTTCAGCGCCGCATCGGCTTTGAGCCGGGCCTCGACGCGCGAGTCGAGCGTCGCGTCGTCAACCTTCTGCGGGGCCGGTGGCGGCGGCGCCTTGCCGGCCGTCTGCGCCGCGGCCAGCGTGGGCGTGAGAATGACGCCTGCAAGCGCCAGAGCGCGAATGCAGCTTCTGTAACTCATCTGTACCTCCCCTGTGTAGGAACACAACCCTCGGGGAGGAGCAACAATCGCACCAGCGCGGCGCCGCGATTCGTGGGCCGATTCCGTGCGATTTCGACGGCGCGCCGCCCGAGCCGTAGCGAACCGCGACGCTAGCCCGGACCATTCGTGAGGGCCCGAATGGTCCGCCCTTCGCAGTTCGACTACGCTCACTGCGCCCTGAGCAGCGTCGAAGGGCGGGCTTCGACTCAGGCCCGATTCTCGGGCCTTCGCTCAGGACTAGCCCGGGCGCGGGCTAGCGCACGATGACGAACGGGAGCCCCAGCTGGGCGGCAGCCTGGTTGAGCTCCGCGACGTCCTGCATGATGAACGTCGTGGTTTCTCGTTCGAGGTCCGACAGCTCTTTCTCCTGAATCTCCAGCACCTGGCGCATCCCCGTGGTGGGCGGCCCGTCGGCTTCGACGGCCCACATCTGAAGCGGCGCGAGACGCGAGTAGAGGCGCGTGCCGCCGCGCATCGCGAGAATGTCGTAGACGACTTCCGCCGTGGGATTGTGCAACCGGTCTTCGAGGCCATCCGCCTTCTTCACCACCGCGTCGGACGTGGCCAGGAGCCGCGCGACGGGCGCTTCACCCTTCCGGCTGTCGAGCGCCCGTGCGCGCGCCTGGAGTTGATCGCGCACGGACCGTACCTGGTTGACGAGACCAGTCAGGCGGCTGATGTCGTCACGGACGCGCAGCGCGAACTGGAGCTGCGCCTCGAGGTCGGACGGCGGCAGGCTGCCGCGCGGGTCTGGCGCGACGCGCAACGGCGAGGTGGCCGTCCTGCCGTCGACACTCAGCCGGACCGTGTACGTGCCCGGCACGGCGCGCGGTCCTTCCGTGGGATCGCCGGTGTCGATCTTCCCTCCCTTGATCTTCTTCGCGCCCTCCCACGCGAGATCCCATACGGCACGCTGCACCCCGGCGTCGGCGGGAAGCGCGCGCTTCTTGAAATCCTCCGGCTTGTCCTCCTCGCTGCTGTAATCCGGTTCGCGCGGCACGCTGCTGAGGGTCCGCACGAGGCGGCCGTCGCCCGCGAGAATCTCGATCTTGAGCTCGCCCTTTGGCTTCTCTTTCAGGAAGTAGTAGATCGACGCGCCGCGCGGCGGGTTCTCGAAGGTGGCCGCGGTGCCCCAGGGACGGCTGCCGTACCGCCAGCGGATCGCGTCGGCGACGGGGAACAGGTGGACGTCTTCGCCCGCGACCTTGCCGCTCATCTCGCGCACCGGCTGGAGGTCGTCGAGGATCCACACGGATCGGCCGTGCGTCCCGACGATCAGATCGTGTCCCTTGACCACGAGATCGTGGACCGCGACCGTCGGCAGATTCAGCTTCAGCGGACGCCAGGTTCGCCCTTCGTCCGCTGAGAACATGACGCCACGCTCCGTTCCGAGGTAGAGCAATCCCGCCTTCGCCGGATCTTCCCGCACGGCATGCAGGTACACATCCTGGGGGAGCGCACCATCGAGCCTCGTCCAGGATCGGCCGAAGTCAGCGGTCTTGTACACATAGGGATGCATGTTGTCGAGCCGGTGCGCGTCGACGACGACATAGGCGGCGGCCGCGTCGAACGGCGACGGCTCGATCATGCTGACGGTGCCCCATTCGGGCACGCCCGGCATCGCGGCGGTGACGTCGGCCCAGTGCGCCCCCGCGTCGCGCGTCACGTGCACGAGCCCGTCGTCGCTGCCCGCCCAGATGACGCCTTTCTGTTTCGGCGATTCAGCGATGGCGAACACGGTGCCGTAGGTTTCCACCCCCGTGTTGTCGCCGGTAATCGGCCCGCCCGCCCATTTCTGTTTCGTCTTGTCGTTGCGCGTGAGATCCGGGCTGATCGTCTCCCACGACTGCCCGCCGTCGATCGTGCGGAGGATCACCTGCGCGCCGTGATAGATCACTTTCGGGTCGTGGGGTGACAAGGCGATCGGCGCCGTCCACTGGAAGCGGTACCGCATGTCTTCACCGCCGTGGCCGGACGGATTCTCCGGCCACGCGCTCACGTTGCGCGACTCGCCGGTGCGCTCGTCGAACCTCGTGATGATGCCGAGGTACTCGCCCGCGTAGACGATGTTCGGATCGCCGGCGTCCGACACGACGTATCCGGCTTCGCCGCCGCCGACCCGATGCCAGTCGGTCAGCGCAATCGCGCCCCGCAGGCTCCGGCTCGGGCCCTGCGCGGTGCCGAGATCCTGCATCGCCCCCTCGACGCGGTACGGCACGTGCGTGTCGGTGGCCACGTGATAGAACTGGTTGATCGGCAGCGGCGGCGCGAACCACGTCTCGCCGCCGTTGGTCGTGATGTCCACGCCGCCGTCGTTCGCCGAGATCATCCGGCGCGGGTTCTTCGGATCGATCCAGATATCGTGATGGTCGCCGTGGTGGATGCCCTTGACGTAGTCGAGCGTCTTCCCGCCGTCGATCGAATGCAGCATCGGCACCTGCGGGAACCAGACATCCTCACGGTTCACGGGGTTGACGGTGATCGTCGTGTAGTACCACGCGCGTTGGCTGAGCGCGCGCGACGCGTTGGTGCGTTCCCAGTTCTCGCCGCCGTCGTCCGACCGGTACAGCCCGCCCTTGTCGGCTTCGATCAGCGCGTACACGCGGCGGCCGTCCGATGGCGCGACCGCGACGGCGACCTTGCCCCAGATTCCCTCGGGCAGCCCGTTGCCCGTGAGCGGCTTCCACGTGGAGCCTCCGTCGCGCGACACGTAGAGACCGCTGCCGGGGCCCCCGCTGACGAGATCCCACGGCAGGCGCCGTGCCTGCCAGAACCCCGCGAAGAGAATCGACGGGTTGGACGGGTCCATGGAGACGCTCGACGCGCCCGTGTCGGCGTCCTTCTTCAGCACCTGCTGCCACGTCGCGCCGCCGTCGGTGGTGCGATAGACGCCCCGCTCGGGGTTCGGCCCGAAGGCGTGGCCGAGCACCGCGGCGAACGCGATGTCGGGATTCGAGGGGTGGACGACCATCGTGCCGATCTGCCCCTCCTGCTTCCAGACGTGCTTCCAGGTCTTTCCCGCGTCGACGGATTTGTAGATGCCGTTCCCCGCGGCGACGTTGCCGCGGATATTCGCTTCACCCGACCCGACGTAGACGACGTTGGGATCGGAGGGTGCGACGGCGATCGAGCCGGTCGACGAAACGGGCTGGTCGTCGAACACGCTCTTCCACGTCGCGCCGCCGTCGCTCGACTTCCACACGCCCCCCGACGCCGCCGCGGCGTAGTAAGTCGTCGGATCGCCGGCGATGCCCGCCACCCGGGCGACTCGTCCGCCGGCGGCGGGGCCTATCGGACGGTACTTGAGCGCCTTGAACTCGGGCGGGTCGGTGGGCTTCTGGGCATCCTGGGCGGTCAGCGCGGGGCCGAGGAGGAGCAGGGCGATGGGGACGATGAGCAGCCGGCGAGCGATGCACATAGGATGTTCCGCCTCGAACACGGTGGGAGTCGCCCGTCAAAAAGGGGCGCACAAAAGCGCGGAACAGTATAACGTGTCGCAGTGATGCGTCGCGTGAGCGGGTTCGAGCGTCCGGCCGTGCAGTGGATCTTCATCGCGCTTGCCGTGGTCCTGATCGTGCTCGTGGCCGGCGAGGCGGTCGTCGTCCGGCGCCAGCGTGCGGAGCTCAACGCGCTGCGCGCCGACAATCTGAACGCACGGCTGGAGCGCCAGCAGCTCGAGATCCGGTTCGCCCGCGAGCAGTCGGCGCGGGAGGCGCTGTCGATGGAAGTGGCGCGGCTGCGTGGCAGCGCGGCCGCGCCGGCAGCCGCGCCGCCGACGCTGACGCTGACGCTGACGCCGCTGACCACTCGAGCCGCGACTCCGCCGGCGCCTTCCGTCGAACCGCCGTCAGCCGGCGAGGTTATCGACCTGCGGCTGGTCCTGCCGCGCGGGGCCGCGGCGCGCGCGAAGACGTGCACCGTCACGGTGCGCAGGTGGTCGACGGGTGAAGTCGTCTGGACGCGGGGCGGATTGCCGCTGACGACGGTCGATGGCCGCCCGGCCGTCGTCGCGCGGACGACCGGCGATGTGCTGGCGGTGGGATCGTACGAGATTCTCCTGACCGCAACGGCCGGCGCCGGGCCGTCGATCGATATCGCCGCCTACGAGGTGTCCGTCGGTCCGGGCCACTGAGGCTTATTCGCCTCGCAGCGCGTCGATGGGATCGATTCGCAGCGCGCGTCTGGACGGAATGTAGCTGGCCAGGAGCGCGACGGCGAGGAGCAGGACGGCGACGGCGCCGAATGTCACTGGATCGAGCGCGCGCACGTCGAACAGAAACCCCGCGAACAGGCGCGTCGCCGCCGCGGCCGCCACGAGCCCGATGCCGATCCCGGCGAGCGCGAGCGTCAGTCCTTCAGTGAGCACCGGCCCCATCACCTGTCCCGGCTGCGCGCCGAGGGCGACGCGAATGCCGATCTCGCGCGTGCGCTGCGCGACCGAGTAGCTGATCAACCCGTACACCCCGATGGCCGCCAGGAGCGTCGCCATCAGCGCGAATGCGGCAATGACCATCGCCCTGAACCGCGGCTCGGCGACCTCGCCGGCGATCAGGTCGCTGAGCGGCTCGACCTTGTCGAGCGGCATCTCCGGGTCGATGGCGCGCACCGCGTCGCGCACGGCGCTCGCCGCGATGGCCGTGCCCCCATCGCTGAGGACGGCCGCGCTCATGAACGGCAGCGTGAAGAACTGGTAAGGCAGGTACATCATCGGCACCGGATCCTTGCCCAGTCCGACGTTTTCCGCGTCGGCCGCGATGCCCACAACCGTCACCCAGTCCTCGTTGGTGTCCCCAAAGCGAATATGCCTGCCGACGGGTTCGTCGTCAGCCCAGTACTTGCGCGCGAGCGACTGGTTCACGATGACCACGGCGGGCGCCGGTTCGCGATCCTGTGCGGTGAAATCCCGTCCTTTGACCAGCGGAATGCCCATCGTGTGAAAGTAGCCGGGAGAGACCGACGCGATCGCGCCGAACGGCGAATCGCCCCGGCTGGCTGGTGGCCGCCCCTCGATCGTGAATGAACCGCGCGCGTTGTCTCCCTCGAGCGGCGTCGGGAACAGGAGCGCCGCCGACTGCACGCCGCCGTGCTGGCGGACCGCGTCGAGCACCCGCTGATAGAAGGCCGCCTGCCGCTTGCCGTCCGGATACTGGGCCTGGGGCAGCGGCAGCGAGACGAGCGTCACCCCGGCGATGCGGAAGCCAGGCTCCACGCGCTGGAGCCGTACGAAGCTGTTCACGAGCAGCCCGGCCGCCACGAGCAGCACCAGCGTCAGCGCGATCTCACCCACGACCAGGACAGCGCGTGTGCGCGCGCGTCCGCGCCCCGCCGTCGATCCGCGCTCGCCGGCCTCGTGCAGCACCGCCGACGCGTCGGCGCGCGAGGCCTGCCACGCCGGCGCGAGTCCGAAGAGCAGCGCGCTTGCCAGCGAGAGCAGGACGGCCACCGCCGCGACGCGCGTGTCGATGCCGATCTGCTCGACGCGGGGAATGCCCGCCGGCAGGACCCGTACCAGAAGCGCGACCGCCCACGTGCCGGTGATCAAACCAGCGACGCCGCCGGCGACGCCGAGCACGAGGCTCTCGACCACGAGTTGTCGGACCAGATGGCCGCGCGAAGCGCCGAGCGCGGCGCGCACCGCGATCTCGCGCCGCCGGCCCGAGGCTCGCGCGAGCAGCAGGCTCGCCACGTTCGCGCAGGCGATGAGCAGCACGACGCCGACCGCGCCGAGGAGGAGCAGGAGCGCGTCGCGCACGTCTCCGACCACCTCATCGTGGAGCGGCAGCAGCCGGATGGTTCGGCGGCTGTTGGATTGCGGGTACTCGCGGGCGAGGCCGGCCGCAACCGCCGTCAGGTCCACCTGCGCCGCGTCGGTCGTGACACCCGGCGCGAGGAGGCCCACCGCCTTGAAATAGTGCACGTCGCGTGTCTCGAGGAGATCGCCCGCGATGTCGATCTGTGGTGTCGGCACGGCGAGCGGCGAGAGCACCCACGCCTTTGTGCCCGCCGGGTAATCGAAACTGGCGGGCATGATGCCGACAACCATGTGCGGCACCCCGTTGACGCGGATGCGCCGGCCTGCCGCGTGCGGGTCGCCGCTCAACTGGTGCAGCCACGTCTCGCGGCTGAGGACGATGAGCGGCTCGTGCGCCGTCCCGTCCGCCGCGCCGCTGAACGTCCGGCCGAGGTCCGCCGGCGTTCCGAATATGTCGAAATAGTCGGCGGTCACGACCGTAGCCAGGACGCGCACGGGCTCGCCGCCCGGCATGGAAATCGTGAGCGCGTCCTCGCGATACCCGGCAATCGCGGCCAGCGTCTGGTTGCGCCGCTGCACGTCGAGGAAGTCGGCGGCCGAGTACCCGCCGCGCGGCTCGTCGGGCGTGGCGCTCCAGAGCTGCACGATTCGCTCGGCGTGCAGGTACGGCAGCCTGCGCAGCAGCACGCCGTTCACCACGCTGAAGATCGCCGTGTTCGCGCCGATCCCCAGCGCGAGCGTGACGATGGCCACGGCGGAAAAGCCGGGCGCGCGCAGCAGTGTGCGGACGGCGTAGCGGGCATCGTTGAAGATGGACATGCTGTGCTTCACTCCGCCCGAAGGGCTGTGACCGGATCGACTCGTGAGGCACGGCGCGCGGGCAGCCAGCACGCCCCCAGACCGACCGCGGTCAGCAGCAGCACGACCGTCGCGAAGGTCAGCGGATCGGCCGGCGTCACACCGAACAGGAGACTGGAGATCTGCCGCGTGGCCAGAAGGGCCGCACCGATGCCGGCCGCAATCCCCGCGGCAATCGGCCGCATGCCCTGGCCGATGACCAGCCGGAGGATCTCGCGCGGCCGCGCGCCGAGCGCAACGCGGACGCCGATTTCCCTCGTCCGTCCCGCCGTCACGTAGCTGACCACGCCGAATATTCCAACGACGGCGAGCGCCAGTGCGACCGCGCCGAACAGCCCGATCAGCAGCGCGTAGAACCGGGGCTGTCCCACAGACGCGCCGACCACGTCGTCCATCGTCCTGACCGTGACAGGCAGGCCCGGATCGAGCGCATGCACCTCGGCGCGCAGGGCCGGAGCGAGCGCCAGATCCGCGCCGGATGTCCTGACAACGACCGACACCGAGCCCCAGGGTTCCTGGCTGTGCGCGAGGTAGATGTGCGGCGACGCCGGGGCATCCAGCCCGTTGTGCTTGATGTCGCCGACGGTGCCGACAATCGTGATGTCCGGGCTGAAGAGGACGCGGATCTGCCGGCCGATCGGATCCTCGCCCGGCCAGAACCGACGGGCCGCCGTCTCGCTGACAATCGCGACCGGCGCGGCCTGCGGCCTGTCGAATCCGGGCGGTTGAGGCTGCTGCGGGAACCAGCGGATCAGCGGCACCGCCATGCGCGCGTCGCCTGGAGTGAAGAATCGCCCGCGCGTCAATGGGATGCCGAGCGCGCGGAAGTAGTCGGGCGTCGTCATCCGGAATGCGGCGAAGTTCTCGTGGCCGGGTTCGGGCGCCGGACGTCCCGCGAGGGTGAACTGCATCCAGTTGTCGCTGCCGCCGAGCGGCAGGTTCGATACGGCGCCGGCTGCCTCGACGCCCGGGATCGCCCGCAGCCGCTCGAGCAGTCGGTCGTAGAACGTGCGCCGATCTGCCGCGCCGGCGTACCTGGCGGCAGGAAGATCCACGGGCACCACCAGCACGCCCTTCGTGCGAAAGCCCGGATCGGTCGAGACCAGCTTCGCGAAGCTTGCGATCATCAGTCCGGCGCCGACCAGCAGGACCAGAGTCAAGGCGACCTCTGAGGCGACCAGCATCGATCGCAGCCGCTGCCGGCTCGCATCGTCCGAGGCGCGGCGGCCCCCACCCAGCCCGGCAGGACGAATGCGCGAGGACGCCAGCGCCGGTGCGACACCGGCCGCGAGGCCCGCCGCCACCGAGATGGCGGCGCAGAGCGCAAATGCCGTCCAGTCGAGCCTGGCCGTTTCGATCAACGGGATGTCAACCGCGGTGATGGCGGGCACGAGGTCCATGATCCACGCCGACAGGAGCAATCCGGCCGCGCCGCCGAGCGCGGCCAGCGCCAGACCGTCGGCAATCAACTGGCGCGTGACGCGCGCGCGGGTCGCGCCGAGCGCGACACGAATCGCGATCTCCTTGTGTCGCGAGGCGCCGCGGGCGAGCAGCAGATTGGCCACGTTCACACAGCCGATGAGAAGAACGCATCCCACGGCGCCCATCAGGAGCACGAGCGCGCGGCGATACCCGCCGACCAGGTCCTCCCGGAGCGGTGTCAGGATGACCTCATGCCCCGTGTTCGTGTCGGGGTACTCGGCCGCCAGCCGCGCCGCGATTTGGTCGAGGTTGGATTGCGCCTGCCGCAGAGTGGCGCCAGGTTTCAGCCGGCCGATGACACTGAGCCGATGCCGCCCGGCCGCGCGCAGTTCGTCGGTCAGATTGATGGGCAGCACGACGTCCGGCGTGAGCGATGGCGGGAGGGGGCTGAGGATGCCGATGACCATGTACGACTGGTTGTCGAGCGTGATGGCCCTGCCCAGCGCGGCCGGGTCCGCGCCGAAGCGCGTCCGCCAGAACGCATCGCTCAGGATCGCCACGTGCGCGCCGTCGCGGTCCTCTCCGGCGGCGAAGATGCGCCCCAGTCCAGGGCGCATGCGAAGGAGGGGCAGGTACTCGGTCGATGCGCGGAGGACCTCGACCATCTCCGGATCGCCGGCGCCGGTCAAGGTCAGCCGCTCGGGGCGGTGCAGCGCCAGCGATTCGAAGGCCGTGTTCTGTTCACGCCACGCGGCATACTCGTGGCCCGAGATCGGCAGATTCGCGTCGCGGCTCGTCGGCCGCCGCTCGGCGATCGAGACGAGACGATCGGCGTCCGCGAACGGCAGCGGCGCGAGAAAGACCGCGCGCACGAGATTGAAGACGGCGGTGTTGGCGCCAATCCCGAGTGCCAGGGTCAGCACGGCCACCGTCGTGAATCCCGGATCGCGCCGGAGGCCGCGAAGGGCATATTCCAGGTCGTTCAGCATGGGATTCCCCCCGTCCGGGCTCTATTGCGGATCGGCTGCCAGCGCGGCGAACTTTCGCAAGTGCTTTTGAATCCGTCGGTTGCGGCGCGGCTCCGGCGCGGCGGCCGTGGGGAATGTCCGGCGATGGGACGAGCGCGTCCCAAATTCGGCGGCCGCTTGCGAGACGTGCTGGTGGACGGAATCCTCGTTGTCGCCTTGCCGGTCCTCCCGGGCCGTGTGGGATACCATGCGGGGCGTGAGCGTCTCAGTCCTCACCGTGTCCAGCCGGGCCATGATCGATGCGTGCGCTCGGCTCGGCCTCGACACGGAGCAGATCCTCCGGGCCGCGAGGCTCGACCCCGTCACTCTCCAGGACCCCGACGCCCGGATTCCCATCGAGCAGGTCGATGCCGTCTGGCAGAAGGCCTACGAGTTGTCCAAGGACCCCAACCTGGCCCTCCACGCCATCGAGGTGCTGCCGTTCGGGGCCTATCGCGTCATCGATTTCCTGGCGTCGAGTGCGCCGACAATCGGCGCGGCGCTCGCCAAGGTCTCGGACTACTTCCCGATCATCCATGAGGTGGTCCGGTTGCCGTACGCGGTGGGCGACCGCCACGTCACGTTCGCCGCCGAGGCGCCCTCGCGTCCCTCCACGATCACGCGGCCCTATGCGGAGTACGTGCTGGCCGCCGTGTTCCTGCGCACGCGCATAGCCACCAACCAGCGGTTTCCGCTGATGCGCGTGGAGTTCAGCCACCCGCGACCGGCGGACATCAGCGAGCACGAGCGCATCTTCGAGTGCCCGGTCAGGTTCGGCGCGGAGACGTGCCAGATGGTGATCGCCCGAGACGTCTGGGACACGCCATGCACGGGCAGTGATCTAGCCTTGTTCTCCGTCCTCGACACCCACGCCAGGATGCTCCTCGACCAGCTTCCCAGCCCCGCCGACATCGTCGGCCGCGTGCGGGAGGCGATCGAGGCCGAGCTGCGTGGTGGCAACCCAAAGCTCGAATCGATCGCCAGGCGACTGGCCATGAGCCCTCGGACCCTGCAGCGGCGCCTCAGGGATCAGGGCGTCCTCTTCAACGACGTGCTGGAGGAGATGCGCTTTCGGGCGGCGAAGTCCTACCTGGCACCGGGAGACATCGCCGGCACGGAGGTCGCGTATCTCCTGGGGTTCGCCGAACAGAGCTCGTTCAACCGCGCGTTCAAGCGCTGGTCCGGCCAGACGCCCACCGAGTATCGCCGCCGGACCGCCGTCCTTTAGACCGCGCAGCGAAATTCCCTGTTGCGCAGCCCTTTAGACCGCGCAGCGAAATTCCCTGTTGCGCCGCCCTTTAGGGCTGCCGGCCGGCGCAGCGAAATTCCCTGTTGCGCCGCCCTTTAGGGCTGCCGGCGGCGCAGCGAAATTCCCTGTTGCGCCGCCCTTTAGGGCTGCCGGCCGGCGCAGCGAAATTCCCTGTTGCGCAGCCCTTTAGGGCTGCCGGCCGGTGCGGATTGTCGCCG
Source organism: Acidobacteria bacterium RIFCSPLOWO2_12_FULL_66_21 (assembly GCA_001767455.1). Taxonomy (GTDB): domain Bacteria; phylum Acidobacteriota; class Vicinamibacteria; order Vicinamibacterales; family 2-12-FULL-66-21; genus 2-12-FULL-66-21. The sequence continues at coordinate 25,278 of MELC01000016.1, read as the reverse complement.
AATGTCAAGGCGCTGTCGTCTCCTGACAAGTACACACGCCGGGAGGTCTCGTAACTCACCTCATGACTGGCCATACGGCCATGGAGGTGTTTATGAGACCGTTATCGATCGTGATCAGTACCCTGGGGCTCGTGGCGATCCTCGCCCCGGCCCCCGCCAGCGCGCAGCAGCCGGGCACTGGCAGGCCGACCCTGCACGTCAGCGACGCCTATCGCAGTTGCTTCTTCGATCTGCATCCGGAGCTCACGAAGGATGAGTTCAAGGAGTTCGCCGCCGAACTCGGTTCGGTCCTGCGGTTCCGTCAGCTTGGCGACACCACAACCCTGGGAAAAGGCAACGTCGACATCAGTGTGCAGTTCACCAGTACGCCGGTGGGCGATGCGAAAGGGGCGTGGAACAACACGATGTCGCATCCTGCAGCGGACCACTGGCTGGGCGAGTCCATCTCGTTGCCGCGAATCGTCGCCCGGTTCGGGGTGAGCGATCGGGTCGACGTGGGCGCGTGGGGCGGGCTGAACCCTTACTCCAACTACGGGGCGGCTGGCGTCGACACCACGATTGCCCTGCTGCGGCAGGGGCCCGCGCGACCGGTGTCCGTCTCGATCAGGCCGAGCATCTCGGCGTTGATCGGGCCATCCGAGGTCGTGGTCGCCAACGCGGGCTTCGACGTGTCCGTCAGTCGAACCCTTGGTCCCCTGTCGCCATATGTCGGCGTCGCGGCAAGCACGTCGATTGCGGCCGAACGGTCGAAGGATGTCGACCTCGAGCCGGCCACAGCCCAGGACTCACTCGCCTATGCGGGGGTTTCGTACCGGTGGCGGGCGCTCATCCTATCGGCGGAGGTGGAGAAGGGGGCCCTCGTCAGCTACGGCTTTCGCATCGGCACGCGGTTCTGAGCGAAGACGCCTGTATCATTTCTTCTATGGCCATCCATGTCGGGACGTCCGGCTACAACTACCCCGAATGGCGCGGCAGCTTCTATCCCGAGAAGCTGCCCGCCAGCAAGATGCTCGCGTACTACGCCGAGCGGTTCTCGACGGTTGAGATCAACTACACGTTCTACCGCATGCCGACCGAGAAGCTGCTGGCCGGCTGGGCGGACGGGACGCCCCCGTCGTTCTCCTTCACGTTGAAGGCGCCGCGCCGCATCACCCACGACGCGAAGCTGCAGCGCTGCGAGGATCTGACGCTCGCCTTCTGCCGCACGGCGCGGACGCTCGGCCCGAAACTCGCCGTCCTCCTCTTCCAGCTTCCTCCGGCCTTCAAGAAGGACGTCGATGTGCTCCGCGCGTTCGTGGAGCTGATCCCGGAAGGGATGCGCGCGGCTTTCGAGTTCCGCCATCCCACGTGGTTCGACGCGTCCGTCTACGACACGCTGCGCGCGCGGGACCTCGCGCTCTGCGTTGCCGACAGCGAAAAGCTGCACACGCCCGTGGAGCTCACGGCCGCCTACGCTTACTTCCGGCTGCGCGACGAGGGATACCAGCAGGCGGACATCGACCGCTGGGCGCAGACGATTGGCGGCCTTGGCGACGTGGACACCTTCGTGTACTTCAAGCACGAAGAGCAGGGACTCGGGCCGGACTTCGCGCGACGGCTCATCGCGGCGCTGCCGCCCGCGCCGCAAAGTCGATAATCTCCCGCTCGGCCCAGTACCCGTCGTCACCGTCTTCGGCAGCGGCGATGAAGCCGCAGTGTCCGCCGTGCCGAGTCACCACGAGCGTGATATCGGGATTGCCGGACAGCGCCGGCTCGTGAAACGGCGCGATCGGCACGAACGGGTCGTCCTCCGCCGTGATGATCAGGGCGGGGATGCGGATCCGATCGATCACGCGCATCGCGCTCGCGCGGTGGTAGTAGTCGGAGGCCCCGTTGAATCCGAAGTACGGCGCGGTAAACGCCTCGTCGAACTGGCGCACGGTGCGTACGGCGGCGAGACGCTCGACGGGAAAACGGCCCGGGTGGGACCTGGATTTCCGGCGCATCCGCGCCTTGAGCCCGCGGACGAAATTCCATTCGTAGGCGACATTCTGGCGGCGCTCGAGCGCGTCGACACACGCCGCCAGCTCCACCACGGGAGAGACGGCGCAGACCGCGCGCAGCTCCGGCGGCGGAGCGTCGCCATAGTCGCCGGCGAGCTTCAGCGCAAGATTACCGCCGAGCGAATACCCGGCGACCACGACGCGCCGGATCCCATCGACCGACGCAATCTCCCGGATCACGTGGTCGGCATCTGCGGTGAGTCCGGAGTGGTACAAGCCCTCGGCCAGCTCCTCCGTGCCGCCGCAGTTGCGCTGGTTGAGCAGCACCACGCTGAACCCGCGCGCGTACGCCTTGTCGGCGAGCCCGCGCATGTAGTGCGCCGCGCTCGACCCCTCGAGCCCGTGCAGCGCAAGCAGCGCCGGATGCGCAGCGCGATCCGCGTGCCAGTGGCACTGCGCGAGCACGCGCGTGCGTGGCTCCACATCGAAGAAGCGATCCTCGGCTGGCGGGAGACGCGGAAAACGGCGCGGACGGGCCCATGCATACAGCGTCATGAGGTGGCCGCTTCGAAGGCCGCGTCTGGGCACGAACTCGGACATGGATGGATTATCGACCCGCAAGGCAGCCCCGAAGGGCTGCGCTACAAGGGGTTTTGAAACTGGTTGCAGCCATTATCGCAGGCGATAGACGCGAAGCGTGCCTGACTCGAACGCCAGCGGCAGATCGAGCGGCGCTTCGGTGACGAGAAAGTCGAGATCGTAATCCGCGCCGAGCTGCCGTGCGCGATCGGCGGTGAGCCGATCGAAATCGCCCAGCGCGAGCAGCCGGTCCCGCGTGCGCATCGCGACGGCGCGATCGTACATGCCGATCGCCGCGTCCTTGACGCCTTCGACGAGGACGTCGCGGGCGCCGGCGACGCGAACGCTGGTGCCGTACTTGATCGCGTGCAGCGGGTCGGCGATCCAGCCCGAGTGCGCGCGCGTGGTCCGTGCCCAGGCCATCGTGCGCCCCCAGTCGTCGTCGCGGACGTCGATGCGCGCGACGGCGCGCTCCGGGAAACCCACCAGCATCACGAAGCCCCCGCGGGCGATCGACGCGACCACCACAATCGCCGCGACCCACTGCGCGCGCCTCGTCGTCGGACGAGCGCCCTCGGCGAGCGCCCAGACGACGTACACAGTGGCGAGGAGATCGAGCATCCAGAACACGCGCGGGATCTGAAGCTGCACGGCGAGCGCGAGCCGCGCGGCGTTGAACGGCAGCGCCGCCCCGAAGATGATCGCCAGCGACAGACAGCCGGCGACCAATGCGGGCTCAGGTTCCGTCACGGCGCCGGCCATGACACGGTAGCGATAGACGAACAGGATGATGGGGATATACGCGAGGTTGATCGCCCACACGAGGATCGGCCAGTCGAGCGGAAAGAGATAGTCCTTGGTGACGAGCGTCGCGAGCCATTCCGGGTCCATCCGCACCAGCCGGCCCGCGAGCGGACCCGCGACGACGAGCCACAGAACGGCCACAGCCGCGAGCGCCGCTGCCGTCGCCACCCTCCACCATCGTCTCGACCGACCGCCGCGTGCCCAGTTGATCGAGGCCGCCACTGCAATCCACACGGCGAACCAGAGGGCCGTGGTCGGGTGGAGCATGGCGGCGACCGCCACCAGCGCCGCGGCCCCCAGGAGCCGGCCGCGGAGGAGAGCCGCGATCGCCAGCGCGCCGAACCCGAACGCGAGCTGACGCGGGTGGAAGTAGCCTTCGAGCGAGTTGGTGCCCGTGCGCCAGATCGCGTGACGCAGCGTCAGCGCGGCGAGCAGCGCGAGCGCCGTCCACCGCGAACGGTACAGGCTGCGGGCGATGAGCCATGCGGCGCCGGCCAGCAGCGCCAGCGATCCCGCATACAGCCACGCGAGCAGAACCGGGAGCGTCGCGCCGGTCGCGCGCGCCAGCGCGGCAACCGTCTCGTCGATCAGCGTGAGGTGCGCCTGGGAGGCGATGAGCGCGCCGTCACGAGGGAACAACGACGGGTCAAGCCGCGCGAGGACGGCGGGAACGTAGAACGCCTGGTCAGAGGCGCCGTAACGGTAGCCCGCGGAATTCACGGCGCACAGGAGGATGAACGGGACGAGCGACAACGCGAACAGCAATGCCGCTCGTGTCTCCTGCCGGCTCACTACGCCTCGTCCGCCGTGGGGCCGTAAATCGGAGGCAGCGGCACGTCCTTGAGGCGCAAGTACACGCTCAGTTGCCCTCGATGATGAATGATGTGGCTCATGACGAACGAGCGGATGGCGGCGGCGCGCGGCATCGTGAAGATCTCCTGCCCGCCGTGTTTCAGCGTCCACGTCGACATCATCTCGGCGTCGCCGGTGGCGGCCAGGCGCGCGCGGGCGGCCGCGATCTTCTCGTCGAACGCCGCGAGCAGCGCCGCGCGCGACGTGGCCGGCTTCGGCCGCGCGTCGTCGGGCACACTCGCAATGTCGAAGACCGGGTCGCCCAGGATCGTGGTGCACCAGGTCGGAATGTTCGCGAGATGCGCCGTCAGTTCACCGAGGGCCATCGATTTGCTGTGCGGTTTCCATCCGAAGTCCTGCTCGGGCACCCGCTCCAGCAGCCGCCGCGTCGTCCCCATCTCATGATCGAACTCGGGTAATAAAGCGTCTTTGATGGCCATGGGAAGAGGATATCCTAACCGGGTGCCGGGTGCCGGGTGCCGGGTGCCGGGTGCCGGGTGTCGGGTGCGCACGGCTTGCCGCGCCGAAGCGCCGCAGGCGCGAAGGCGGGCGGCTCGTTGCTCGCGGCTCGTGTGTCGCGCCGTCCCGCTGAAGGGGTGCCATGAGATCCTCGCTTTTTCTTGTGATCGCGGCCAGTCTTATCGGCGCGGCGCCGCGGCAGGCGGCCGTCGACGTCACCGCTGAGGACGTGAAGCAGGAGTTCCTGCACGCGTGGAACGGCTACAAGCAGTACGCGTGGGGGCACGACGAGCTGCAGCCGCTCAGCAAGACTGCGCACGACTGGCATGCGGACACGCTCTACATGACACCCGTCGATGCGCTCGACACAATGCTCGTGATGGGGCTCGACGGCGAAGCGGCAAAGACGCGCGACTACATCGCCGAACACCTGCGCTTCGACAAGGACATCGAGGTCAAGAACTTCGAGATCACGATTCGCATCCTTGGGGGATTGCTGTCGGCGCACGAGATGACCGGCGACAAGCGCCTGCTGACGCTGGCCGAGGATCTGGGTAACCGGCTGCTGCCGGTATTCAGCTCGCCGACCGGCATGCCGTACATGTTCGTCAATCTCAAGACCGGCAAGACGCGGCAGGCCGTGTCGAACCCGGCGGAAATCGGCACGCTGATCCTCGAGTTCGGCACGTTGTCGAAGTTGACGGGCAAACCCGTCTATTTCGACAAGGCGAAACGCGCGATCGTCGAGCTGTACAAACGGCGCGGCCGCACGGGACTGGTGGGGGAGGGGATCAACGTCGAGACAGGCGAGTGGACGAACAAACGCACGCACATCGGCGGCGCGATCGACTCCTTCTACGAATACCTGATCAAGTGCGAGAAGCTGTTCGGCGACAAAGACTGCGGCGACATGTGGCGGGGAAGCCTAACGGCCATCAACACGCACCTGGCCGATGACGGCCCTGGCGGGCTGTGGTACGGCGAGGCCGACATGGATTCCGGCCGGCGCGGCGCGACGACGTACGGATCCCTCCAGGCGTTCTTCCCGGCGGTGCTCGCACTTGGCGGCGATCTCGATCGCGCGAAGCGGCTGCAGGAATCCGGCTACAAGATGTGGAGGCTCCACGGGATTGAGCCGGAGGAGCTCGACTACAAGTCGCTGCGCGTGACGAGTCCGGGCTATCAGCTCCGCCCCGAGATCATCGAGTCCGCCTACTACCTTTCGCAGTTGACCCACGATCCGCGGTACGTCGAGATGGGCCGCGCGATGTTCGCCGATCTGAAGAAGTACTGCCGTACTGAAGCCGGCTACACCGTCCTCCAGGATGTCGCCACGAAGAAGCAGGGGGACCGCATGCACAGCTTCTTCCTGGCCGAGACGCTGAAGTACGCCTACCTGCTCCTCGCACCGGACGCCATCGACCTGAAAAAAGTCGTCTTCAACACCGAAGCCCACCCTCTCACGCACTGAACCGGCCGCCGCCCGGCGGCGTCTTGCTTTGCGGAGCCTCGATGAATGAGTGGGCCGGGAGCTATGCTGGGGCGCTCGTGACAGCCTCCGACGCCATCGACCAGGACTTCAACCAGCGGCTGCGCGACTCCGGAACCCTTGCATTCCGAGTGGCTTACGGCGTCCTGCGCCACCGGCAGGATGCGGAGGACGTCGCGCAGGATGCCCTCGCCAGGGCGTTTCAGCACTTCAGCCGGCTGCGCGACCGGGATCGCTTCCGCGCCTGGCTCGTGCGGACGACGTGGAGGCTGGCCATCGATCGATGGCGGGCCAACCGCCGTCGCACCGGCCGCGAGCAGGACATCTTCGAGGACGCGGCGACGACGGAGCAGTCGCCCGAAGCGCGGGAGCGCTCCGCGCATCTCTGGCGCGCGATCGATGAGCTGCCGGAGAAGCTCAGGGTCGCAATCGTGCTGGCGGCGATTGAAGGGCACGACATACGCGAGGTGTCACGGTTGCTGGACGTCCCTGAAGGAACGGTGAAATCCAGGCTGTTCCTGGGACGGAAGGCACTTGCGGAGAAACTGCGATGGATGAACGACACGACCCGTTGAGCGAGGCGGACGAGCGCGTCGTCGCGATGGCCGAAGCCGAGATCCGGCGGGCGCTTTTGGTCGAGCCGTCCCTCGAGTTTCAGGCGAAAGTACGCGCGCGCATCACGGCGCAGCCACGGCGCACGTTCGGTTCGCATCCGTGGTTCGCGCTCGCGGCCGCCGCATCGATGGTCGTCGCGCTCGCGGCGCTGATGATGTTCGAGCTGCGGCCCGGCACGCCGACAGCGCCGATCGTCGCGACCGCGCCGCGACCTTCGCCGGCGGAGCCGCCACACGCACCGCAGGTGATCGCCGCGACACAACCGCCGGAAGTCGCGCCGCCCCTGCCGGCGGGACGCCCGCAACCGGTTCGTCATCGTGACGGAGCGGTGGCCGCGCTGCATGACGGTGTCACACCCGAGGTGCTGATCGATCCCGCACAGGCGGCGGCGGTCAGGCGGCTGTTCGCGATGACGCAGCGCGGCATCAAACTGCCCGAAGGCGCGGGCAAGGAGATCGTCGTGGCCGGCGAGTTGCTGGTGTCGCCCCTCGTCGTCGAGCCGTTGCAGGTACCGGCGATTACGGCGGAGCAGGGTCCCGGATCGGATAAGAAGAGCTTCCAGTTGCCAGCTTCCAGCTTCCAGCTTCCAGCTGAGAGCTGAGAGCAAAAAAAGGAGCCAGGTGTGACCAGGATTACTCGCATGTTGACTGCAGCGTTCGTTCTTGCCGCGGCCGTCGCGCTCGGCGCGCAGGAGGCCAAGCCGGCTCCGGCAAAGGAAGCTCCCCCCAAGCCGGCCATGGTGCCGCTGAAGGTCCAGCTCGTGCTGTCGCGGTATCAGGGCGAGAAGAAGATCAGCAGCGTGCCGTACGCGCTCTGGGTGATCGCCAACGACCCGGACAACCGGGGAACCAATGTAAGGATGGGAAACAAGATCCCGGTCACGAGCACGGTGTTTACCTCGGGTGGCGCTCCGACCACCAGCTACAACTACCAGGACGTCGGCACGAATATCGACTGCAGAGCCTCGACTACGCCGGAGGCCGGCTACCGAGTCAGCCTGACCGTCACCGATACATCGGTGTACTTTCCGGGTCGCAACGAACGGCCAGCGACAGGGTCCACGAACGTGGCAGTCCCGGCCTTCCGCAACTTCACGTCCAACTTCTACGTGCTGCTGCGCGACGGCCAGAGCGGCCAGTATCTGTCGGCGACCGATCCGATCACCGGCGAGGTGTTGAAGCTGGACGTGACGTTGAACGTGTTGAAGTAGCTGGCAGCTGGCAGAGTAGCAGGCAGCATGCAGCCGGCAGCAGGCAGTGAATCACACTGTCACGCTGAAACAGCCTGACAGCTCGACTCACTGCCCGCCGCCTGCTGCCAGCTGCCCGCGACGTTCGACGGCGTGATCCACTGCCTGCTGCCTGCCGCCTGCTACGTTCGACAGCTCGACTCACTGCCCGCTGCCTGCTGCCTGCTTTTTACTGCATGAAAGTACTGTCAGCCTCGACAGTCACCGTCTTCGTCCCAATGACCGTGTCGCCGACCATCACCTTGACGATGTAGCTGCCGGCGGGTACCGCGGGAGCGAAGCCGCCGCGTCCACCCCCGCCACCGCCGCCGCCGCGCTGAGCCTGGGCGGCCGGCGCGGCAGCTCCGGCTGCCTGGCCCTCCCCGCGGCCGCCGCCGCGTCCTGCCTGCTGCGCGCCGGCTGGCGGCTGCGCACCCGCGGGAGGTTGCGCACCCGCGGCGGCCGGCAAGCCGCCAGTGATCACCGTCGCCCCCTCGATCTGGACCCCGCCCTGGCCGCCGCGTCCGCGGCCCGCCGCGCCGAGCGTCGGCGACAGGTCCCACTGCACGCGGTTCAAGCCCGCGTTCTTCGTGCCGGCGATCGACCGGATTTCCCGGCCCGTGTAGTCGCTGATCGAGATCCGCACGTCGCCCGCCGGTGCGCTCTTCAGCCAGTAGCTGATCGCCGCGCCGCGCGCCTGGTTCTGCGCGCGGAAGTGTTTCGCGCCGCCAACCGTAATCGCCCGCTGGATGTCGTTCAGCCACGCGACCGCCGGCCGGATGTCGAACACATACGAATCACCCTTCACCGCATCGTCGGTCATCTGCTGGAGCGCCGAGATGTCGTCCAGGATGTAGATGCTGCGCCCGTGCGTGCCGAGGATCAGATCGTTGTCGCGCGGGTGGACGAGGATGTCGTCGATGCGGACGGTCGGCAGACCGTTCATGAACCGCTTCCACTCCTTGCCGCCGTTGAGCGACACGTAGAAGGCGTACTCGGTGCCGAGATAGAGCAGGTTGCGGTTCTTCGGATCCTCGCGGATCACGTTGACATTGCCTTCCGGGAGGTTACTGGACAGCGAGGTCCAGGCCTCGCCGAAGTCGGTCGTCTTGAACACGTACGGCTTGTGGTCGTCGGTTCGATGGCCGTCGAACGTCGCGTACGCGGTGCCCGCGTCGAAGTGCGACGCCTCGACCCGCGACACGTGCGTCTCCTTCGGCACGCCCGGCACCTTGTCGACGACGTTCTTCCAGGTGTTGCCGCTGTCGCGGCTGACCTGCAGGTTGCCGTCGTTCGTGCCCACCCAGATGATGCCGGGAACGAACGCCGACTCCGAGACCGTGACGATGTTGCTGTACGACGCGGCGCCGTCGTGCTTCGACGCCATCGGCGCCTTGCCGTCCACGCCCATGATCGGCCGGTCGTTCCTGCCGACGTTCTTCGTCAGGTCGGGCGACGCCATCCACGTGTCGCCGCGGTCGTACGATCGGAACAGGCGATCGCCGCCGAGATACACCGTCCGCGGATTGTGCGGCGAGAGCATGAAGGGCGTGTTCCAGTAGAAGCGGAAGTTCGTGCCTGCCGGGGGCGTCGGCACGACGTTGCCGTTCGGGTTGCCACCGCCGAATCCGAACTGCGCGGCAAGCGCCTGGATCGCCGCCGCGTCGGGATTCGCCGCACCGACCGGCGCCGCGGCCGCGCCGCCACGTCCACCGCCAGCCGCCTGCGGCGGTCGCGGGCCGGCCGGCCGGATGCTCACGGTGCGCGCCGACTTCATCTCGATGCGGTTGGTCGCGCCGTCCTGCGATTCGGCGTAGAGGATGGTCCAGTCGGTCGGATCGTTCTGCGTGTAGAAGCCGTCGCCGCCGCCCACGCGGAACCAGTCGGAGTTGAGGATGCCGTTTCCGCTGCGCGTGGCGCTCGGGCCGCACCAGCTCCCGTTGTCCTGCAGCCCGCCGCACACGTAGTACGGCTTGCGCATGTCCGCGCTGACCGCATAGAACTGCCCGGCCGCCACCGTGTTGACGAACTCCCACGTGGCCGTCTGGTCGTAGCTGACGTCGAGGCCGCCGTCGTTGCCGACCATCAGGTGATTGCCGTTCTTCGGGTCGATCCAGATGGCATGGTGATCGCTGTGCGCCAGCCCCGGCACCTGGCGCCACGTCTTGCCGCCGTCAACCGTCTTGAAGAACGGCGCGCCGCCCTGATACGCGATCTCCGAGTTGGTCGGGTCCACGCGTATCTGGCTGTAGTACATCCAGCGGTCCCCCGAGTTCGACAGGAACTTCCACGTCTTGCCGCTGTCGTCAGATCTCCAGATCCCGCTCTTCTTCGGATCCGGAGGAGGAGGAGGCTGATTGCCGCGGCCGCCGCCGCCCCCGCCTCCACCGCGCGGTCCCGGCGGGACGAGCGTGCCGTCCGCGTTCACGCCGGCGCCGGTGCCGCCGCTCGGTCCGACTTCAATCGATGCGTAGATGACGCCCGGCTTCGAGCGCGCCATGTCGATGCCGATGCGGCCGATGATCGGATTGTCGGGCAGACCGTTGCCCGTCAGACGCGTCCAGGTCTTCCCGGCGTCGGTCGTCTTCCAGAGCCCGCTGCCCGGACCTCCGCCGTTGAAGCCCCACGGCATGCGGCGCCGCTGGTACGACGCGGCGATGAGCGTGTTGGGATTGTTCGGATCCATGACGACATCGGTGAAGCCGGTGTCGTTGTCGATGGCTTTCGTGTTCGTCCAGGTCTTGCCCCCGTCGGTCGTCTTGTAGAGGCCGCGCTCCGCGTTCGGTCCGAACAGGTGCCCGACCGCCGCCACGTAGGCGATGTTCGGGTCCTTCGGGTGCACCACGATGCGGCCGATGCTCTGCGTCTCCTTCAGGCCGACGTACGTGAACGTCTTGCCGGCATCGGTCGACTTGTAGACGCCCGCGCCGAACGACGAGCTCTGCCGGTTGTTCGGCTCGCCCGTGCCGACGTAGATGACGTCGGGATTCGACTGGGCGATCGCGATGTCGCCAATCGACGACACCGGGTGGGTATCGAAGATCGGCGTCCAGGTCGTGCCGTTGTTGACCGATTTCCAGATGCCGCCGGTCGCGAACCCGATGTAAATGACGGCGGGGTTGTTTTCGACGACCGCGATGTCGTCGATGCGCCCGCCCATGTTCGCGGGACCGATCGAGCGCCATACGAACGGCTTCAGGATCGGGTCATCCGTCTGATTGACTGGCGGCGGGAGCGGCGCCGCCGGCGCCTGGCCCTGCGCCAGGATCGCGCGTCCGGCCAGGGCGCACAGGCCGATCCCTGCCCACGCCAGCAGGCGTACACGTAGATATCTGTTCACCGGACTCTCCTTTACTTGACCGGGGCTCCGCCCCGGACCCCGGCTCGGTCGCTAGCGGGGACCCCTGCGCCCCGCGCCGCTCCGTCCCACCCCAACGCGCTGAGGGACGCGCGTCGGGGGCCCCGGGGTCAGGCGCGCCGTGCGCGCCTAGCGTCCGAGAAGGATGAGGAATGGAGCTTCGGCGGGCGTTTACGACGGAGCGCCGGTAAACGCTTACTTCGAAAAATCGACCTTTGGAACGGTGCGGGCTTCGGGTGGAACCTCCCAGTAGGGGTATTGCTCGAAGCCGAACATCTTCGCGGTGACGTTCGAGGGAAACTTGCGGCGGTGCGTGTTATATGCCTGGACCTTCTCGTTGTAGCGCATGCGCTCGGTTGCCAGGCGGTTTTCCGTGCCCGAAAGCTCGTCCATCAATCGATTGAATTGTTCGTTGGCCTTGAGCTGCGGGTAGTTCTCGGCGATCGCAAGCAGGCGTCCGAGGGCGGAGGTCTGCTGGTTGGCTGCCTGGATGGTCTCCTCGGGCGACTTGGCCGCGAGCAGCCGCGACCGCGCGTCGGCGATGTCCTTGAACACGCCCGATTCGTGCGCGGCGTAGCCCTTCACCGACTCCACCAGGTTGGGGATGAGATCGTTCCGGCGCTGCAACTGGTTCTGGACCTGCGCCCACTGCGCCTTGATGGCCTCTTCCTCGGTGGTGAACTTGTTGTACGAACATCCGGACAAGGTGAGAGCGACTGCTACCAGGGCCACCGACTTGATTACCAGCGCCGTTTGAACCCGAATGCTGCTCATAGGCCACTCATAGGCCTCCCACTCGTCAATCGCCAATCCGTCGATTCCCACTCGTCAATCGCCAATCCGTCGATCGCCACTCGTCAATCGCCAATCCGTCAATCGGCAATGGTACTACCAACTTCCTGAAGCCCCTCCGCCGCCGCTGCGTCCCCCGCCAAAACCCCCGAATCCGCCGCCGCCGCCCCCGCCACCGAATCCGCCAAAGCCGCCGCCAAACCCGCCGCCACCGCCCCCGAACGGCCCGACACCGCTGCTCCAGCCGCTCCACGGCCCGCCGCCCCAGTCGCGCCGCCGGCGTGGACGCCGGCGGCTCAGGATGAGCATCAGGACGATGAAGAAGATCAGCGTGCCCCAGGGAAACGACGAGGACGGCTGCGTAGCGCGGGAAGGCTCGGCCGGCACATCCTGGAGCGTGACCCCTCTTGACTCCGCGATCCGGTTGATCACCCGCGTGGCGCCGGCCAGCAGCCCTTCAGCGTAGTCGCCGCTCCTGAACGCCGGCGTGACGACCGTGCGGATGGTCTCTCCCGCGAACCCGTCGGTGATGAACTGCTCGAGGTCGTACCCGACCTCGATCCGGATCGCATGATCCTCGACGGCGACGACGATGAGCGCGCCGTTGTCCTTGCCGCGCTGGCCGATCCCCTGGCCGCCGTTCTCGAACATCTTGACGGCGTATTCGTTGATGTCGCCGTACGGCTTGAAGGTGGGGACGGTGGCGACGACAACCACGTCGCCCGTCGCCGTCTGCAACGCACGAATCCGGCGATCGAGTTCCGCGGAATGCTCTGTATCGATGACGCCGGCGAAATCGTTCACCGGTGCGGTGAGCCGAGGCGGCGACGGCTGTAACGCCGCGGCGGAGATCCCCACGGAAAAACACGGAAGAATCCACCACGGAAGGACACAGACGCGCACTGTTTTCAGAAACCACGGAAGGGCACAGACGCACACTGTTTTCAGAAACCACGGACGAACACAGAAGAACACGGAGATTTCCGTGTTTTGCCGTGTTTTTCCGTGGTGATTACTTTCGTCCCCTTCGTGGACATCATCGGCGGCCCCAGCTGTCAACGTACTCCCAGACGCGTTCGGTGGCCGCGATGTACCTCGCGAGCAGGGCCGTGGGTTCCGCAATTGCGCTGTCGCTCGCGGCCAGCACTTCCCGCACCAACGCGCCGGGAACGCCGATTTGCGTTTCCGCCGCCGTGGCGAGGTCGTCTCCGTGGTGGTCCTCGAGGCGGGCGATGTTGCGGAGCAGCGCTCCGAACGCCGGAGCGGACGCGCTGATGAGCTGCGCGACGGCGCGCGCGTCGCCGCGGCTCTCGAGGTAACCCTCCCGCAGGTGGATGAGGTGGCTCTTGGCCGCCAGCTCACACGCGCGGCGGACGTCGGCGGAGGAGACGGCCGCACCCGCAAAAGGATCCGTGCCCGCGATGATCACGTGACGGGCGATGATCTCGCCGTACTCGAGCGGGAACACGTCGAGTGTTCGCTCGAATTCGCGGCGCTCGAGAATCAAGGGAACAGCCAGGCCGCGGCGCGTCCATCCGGCCGCCAGCGGCACGCACGCCGCCAGATCCGCGAACGTCAGCCGCTCGACCATCGCCAGCGAGTGGACGCCGCGCGATGCGGCCGGGCGATCGTCGAGGCCGTACGCCGCAACCGAATGCAGCCGTCCGCCGAAGACGCGCCGGAGATCCGACGCGAGCGTGTCGAGGGCCGCGCGCTCTTCCGCGGTGAGAGAGGAGGCACCTGCTGTCATTGGAAGAGGGCCGATCAGCGGATGACCGCGCCGGTCGCTTTGATCTGATACGCGGCGGATGCCTTTGGATCCTGTTTGGCGTGCTCCCCGGCCGCTTCCTTCGCATCGGGCGAGGCGACAGCCTCGAACGTCCCCTGTGCCGAGACTTTCTTCCCCTTCGCGCTGACGGGGAAGACAATCACGCCATCTTCGACCTTGAGGCGCACGCTGGGGCCTTTCGGGTCGTCTTCCGCCGCGACGGCCATCCAGCAGCCCATCTCCTCGCAGACGGCGGTGGCGATGCCATCGATGCGGATCGTCTTGCCGACGAATTCCTTCGGGCGCTGGACCAGCGCGGCAATCGGTGTCGCGTCCTTTATTGTCAGGTCCGTGCCGAGCTTCGTCTCCTGAGCGGAGCCCGGCACTGCGAGGGCCAGCAGCACCGCCGCGAATAATGACGTCATCGAAACCTCCTGTATTCTTGAATCATATCAGTGTCGTGGCTCGTGGCTCGTGGCTCGTAAGATCTTATCGTGGCGAGCAACGGACAACGGGCAACGAGCAACGATCTAATTCATAACAGTGTCACTCCTCACCCTCGACTCCGTCAGTCTCGCGTTCGGCCACATGCCCCTGTTCGAAAACGCCAGTCTGCGCGTCGAACCGGGCGAGCGGATCTGTCTCATCGGCCGCAACGGCAGCGGCAAGTCCACGCTGCTGAAGCTGATCGCTGGTGAGATTCCCGCTGACGGCGGTTCGGTCTGGCGCGCGCCGCGGCTGCGCATCTCGCGGCTCGAGCAGGATTTGCCGGACACCCATCACGAGCCTGCCTCGCCGAAGCCGCGAAGCGGCAAAGGCGGGACCTTTGACGAGGTCGCCGACGGGCTCGGCGAGCTGGGCGCGATCGTGGCGGCGTACCACCACGCCGCCATGGACGTGGCCGAGGGACATGCGGAGGCGCTGGCACGCCTGGGCGCGCTGCAGCAGGACCTCGAGGAACGTGACGGCTGGCGGCTGGAGCAGAAGGTGGAGATCGTGGTCTCGCGGCTCGCGCTGCCGGCCGATCGGCCGATGCGCGAGCTGTCGGGCGGGTGGCGCCGCCGCGCGCTCCTTGGCAAGGCGCTCGTCTCGGAGCCGGACCTGCTGCTGCTCGACGAGCCGACCAATCACCTCGACATCGACGCGATCCGCTGGCTGGAGGAGTACCTGCGCGGGTACCCGGGTGCGCTGCTGTTCGTCACGCACGACCGCGCGTTCCTGTCGGCGCTCGCGACGCGCATCGTGGAGCTCGATCGCGGCGCGCTGACATCCTGGCCGGGCTCGTACGCGAACTACGTGCAGAAGAAAGAGGCCGCGCTCGACGCGGAGGCGCGCGAGCTGGATCGGCTGGAGAAGAAGCTGGCGCGCGAGGAAGCGTGGCTGCGGCAGGGCGTGAAGGCGCGGCGGACGCGCAACGAGGGGCGCGTGCGCGCGCTGATGGAACTGCGGGCCCGCCGTGCCGCGCACCGCGATCAGGGCGGCAGCGTCCGGATGGGCATCGACAGCGGCGTCCAGTCGGGCAAGCTCGTGTTCGACGCGGAGCACGTGACGAAGGCGTTCGGCGATCGGACGATCATCCGCGACTGCACGCAGCGGATCTTCCGCGGCGATCGCGTCGGCCTCATCGGCCCGAACGGGTCGGGAAAGACGACGCTGCTGCGGCTGCTCGTGGGCGAACTGAAGCCGGACGCGGGCACGATCGCGCGCGGTTCGCGGCTGCAGATCGCGTACTTCGATCAGCAGCGCGCCGCGCTCGATCCTGAGGCCTCCGTGGCCGACAGCATCAACGACGGCAACACCACGATCGTCGTCAACGGCGAGTCCCGTCACGTGATCGGCTACCTGGAAGAGTTCCTGTTTCCCCGCGAGCGCGCGACCTCGCCCGTGAAGTCGCTCTCGGGCGGCGAGCGCAACCGCCTCATGCTCGCGCGGCTCTTCGCGCGTCCGGCGAACCTGCTCGTGCTCGACGAGCCGACCAACGACCTGGACATCGAGACGCTGGAGCTGCTGGAGGAACGCATCGGCGACTTCGACGGCACGGTACTGCTCGTCAGCCACGACCGGGTCTTCCTGGACCACATCGTCACCAGCACGCTCGCCTTCGAAGGGGACGGGAAGGTGGTCGAGTACGTCGGGGGATGGGAGGATTATCTGAGACAGTCTGCTGCCGGGGCTCGGGGCTCGGGGCTCGGGGCTCGGGAGATCCGAACCGGCGCTCGGCGCTCGGGGCTCGGGGCTCGGGAGATCCAAACTGGCGCTCGGGGCTCGGCGCTCGGCGCTCGGGACAATCAACGTCCGCGCAAGCTGACGTTCAAGGAACAGCGGGAGCTGGACGCGCTGCCGGCGCACATCGAGGCGCTCGAGGCGGAGCAGGAGCGGCTCCAGCGCGAGACCGCGGCGCCGGAGTTCTACAAGGAGTCCGGGGATCATATCCGCGGCGCGCTGGCGCGGCTCGACGAGATCGCGCGCGAGCTCGAAACGGCGCTCGCGCGGTGGATGGAGCTGGAAGAGATCGCCGGTCGCACGTAGGCCCGGCCTTCAGGTCGCGCTATTCGAATGACTTCGTGAACAGCTCTTCGATCGCGCGCCTGCCGTTGTCGTGCATCGATCGCGTGCCGGTGCCGGTGAAGTGCGGATGCGTGATGACCGGCGTCTCCGTGCCGCGCGGCTTCCACTCGACGCCCGTCCACTGGAACCACGCGTCCTTCTCCTGGTCGAAGACGAACAGCGGCTTGTTACAGAGCTTGGCGAACTCCGCGCCCCAGCCGGTTCCGCCGCGGACGGTCGCGTCCTCCTGGATGACGCCGATCACGTAGATTTCCTGGCCGCTGTTGACCTGGTACCAGAGCGACTGCAGCACGCGGCGGAGCATCGGGCTGTCCGTGTAGCGGCGGTGCATCAGGCGCGACACGTATTCAAGGCTGACGTCGCCCGCCTGCAGCTCCTCGTGGTTGAGCATGCGGATGCCGCGGCGCCTCGCGATGGGGTGGCCATCGAACGTGAAATTGACCTCCTCGATGCCGTGGCGTTCCGCGCACGCGCCGAATTCCGCTTCCGCTCCCGGCGCGCCGCCGCTGAAAAGAATGTACTCGGATTTGGTCATATGTCAGTCGCCAGCTTCCAGCTGCCAGGTTCCAGCTTATCGGGTGCGCCGCTTCGCGGCGGGCTTCCTCTTGATTCTCGTCTTCGCGGGCGTTGAGGGCTTCGCGGTCGTCCTGCGCGAAACGCGGCCCCGCGCAGCGAGCGGGGAAGCGGCGCCGGCCTTCAGCGCCGCCGCGCGCTCGATGATCGTCGCGAGCATCGCGCCGGCCTCGCCGCCGGTCGCGGGACGACCGCCGCTGCGATTCGACTCCCACACGTCGGGCCGATCCTGCGCGAGGATGTCCTCGAAGTCGCCGTCACTCTTGACGCTGCGCGGCGCGAACTCGATGATGTCCACGTCGCCGGCCCACTCGTCCTTGTGCTTGATGAGCAGCCAGCTCCTGGCGTCGCCGGGCGCCGACCGCGATCCCCACTGGCCGCCGGTCCGCACGAGCACCCACGATCCCTTCAGTTTGTAGCCGTCGAGCGTGAACTTCAGGTCCCCTTTCTTCAGCGCGGCGTCGACGTCGTCCACCGCCGGCTTCCACGTGCCCTGATCCCAGAGCATCACGATGCCGGCGCCGTAGCCCTCGGGGATCACCCCTTCGAACGTGCCGTATTCGATCGGATGATCCTCGACGTGCATCGCCAGCCGCTTCGTCTTCGGATCGAGGGACGGCCCCTTCGGTACCGCCCACGAGAGCAGCACGCCTTTGTATTCGAGCCGGAAGTCGTAGTGCAGGTGGCTCGCGAGGTGCTTCTGGACGCAGAAGAACAGCCCCTTCTCAGGCTGCTCCTTCTTCGCGCGCGCCGCGGCGAGCTTCGGATCGCCCGCCGGTTCCGGCGTCGTCTTGAAGTTTCGCTTCTGCTTGTATTTCTCGAGAACCATGACGATGTCCCGGCAGCCCTGAAGGGCTGCGCTACAGGGAAACGGGTGCGAAACCAAAGCCGGGTTGAGCAGCTTGAGGGCTGCTCCGTGGTCCCGGTAGCGCAGCCCTTTCTAGGGCTGGGTCCGTGGTCGCGGTAGCGCAGCCCTTCAGGGCTGCCTCGGAGTCCCGGTAGCGCAGCCCTTTCTAGGGCTGGGTCCGTGGTCGCGGTAGCGCAGCCTTTCAGGGCTGCCTCGGAGTCCCGGTAGCGCAGCCCTTCAGGGCTGCCTAGTCGGGAAGCAAGCGCTTCATCGGCTTCACGAACGCGAAAAGGATCAGGCCCGCGACGACGGCGAACACGGCGACCGCAAGAAACAGATTTGGCAGCGGCCATGATTCATACAGGCCGGCCACGCGGCCGCCCATGTAGTTCCCGACGGACGTCGCGAGGAACCAGACGCCCATCATCAGGCCGGCGATGCGTGCCGGCGCGAGCTTGGTCATCGCGCTCAGGCCGACGGGGCTGAGCGACAGCTCACCGATGGTGTGGATCAGGTAGGTGGTGGTCAGCCAGAGCAGGCTCACCCGCGCGCCTGTCGCCGTCGTTGTGCCCGCGGGCGCAATCAAAACCGCGAAGCCGAGGCCGACAAAGATCAACCCGATCGCGAATTTCGCGCCGTACGACGGCTCTTTGCCGGCGTTGGCGAGCTTGACCCACAGCCAGGCGAACACCGGCGCGAGCGCGAAGATGAAGAGCGAGTTGAGCGACTGGAACCAACTGCTCGGGTACTCCCAGCCGAACAGGACGTTGTGCGTGTTGCGATCGGCGAAGAGGTTCAGCGTGGAGCCGGCCTGCTCGAACACGGACCAGAAGAGGGCCGAGGCCACGAACAGCACGCCGATGAGGTACAGCCGCTTTCGTTCTGCGGGGGTCCATTCCGCCACGAAGTAGAGCCAGCCGAAGAACACGACCACGAGCAGCAGCAGGAAGACGCCGCCGGCGTCAGCGACCTGGACCGCCGTGATCGGCAGCGCGCCGCTGTAACTCAGGCCCGCGAACAGCGCGACGAGCAGGATGAGGCCGCCGCCCACGAGCAGCGAGTTCCTGCGCAGCCTGTCCGCGGCATCCGGAGATTCCGCCGGGACCGGATGTTTGCCCGCCTCGCCGAGGTACGTGCCACTCAGCACGTACTGCGTGAGCCCGAGCAGCATGCCGACGCCCGCCGCCGCGAATCCGAGGTGCCAGTTGATCTGCTGGCCCAGCTTGCCGCAGATCAGCGGCGCGGCGAAGGCGCCGAGATTGATGCCCATGTAGAAGATCGAGAAGCCCGCATCGCGCCGGTTGTCGTGCTCCTTGTACAGCTTCCCGACGATCACGCTCACGTTTCCCTTGAGGAGTCCGGTCCCGCAGACGATCAGGGCGAGTCCAAGATAGAAGGCCGTCAGCGACGTCGCGGGGATCGCGATGCTGAAGTTGCCGGCCGCGATGAGGAGGCCGCCGTACAGGACGGCGCGGCGCTGGCCGATCAACCGGTCCGCGATCCATCCGCCTGGCAGCGCCATCATGTACGCCATCGACGTGAACAGCCCGTAGATGGGGCCGCCGATGGCCGCGCTCATTCCCAGGCCTCCGGAGCTCACGTCGGCAGTCATGTACAGCAGCAGAAGCGCACGTATGCCGTAATAGCTGAAGCGCTCCCACATCTCCGTGAAGAACAGCGTGGAGAGTCCGCGCGGGTGACCGAAGAAGGATCTGTCGTAGGGCGATTCGGGATCGGCCATGGCGCCCTACAGCATACATTAGGAGTGACGGCTACCGGGCACCCGGCACCCGCCTTCGCGCGCACGAACTCATCGCGCTACGGCGGGCAAGCTGCGCGCACCCAGCACCCTGTACAATCGCCTTGTGTCTGTCCTTTTAATCTCCACGTACGACCTCGGCCGGCAGCCCTTCGGGCTGGCATCGCCGGCGGCGTGGCTGCGCGAGGCGGGCATCGGCGTGACGTGCGTCGATCTTGCGAAGGAGCGTTTGCCGGAAGAGGCCGTCAAGGCAGCCGAGCTGGTGGGGTTCTATCTTCCGATGCACACCGCCACGCGGCTTGCGCTTCCCGTCATCGACCGCGTGCGCGAGTGGAACCCGTCCGCGCGCCTCGTCGCGTACGGGCTTTACGCGCCGCTCAACGACGCGTTGTTGCGCGCGGGCGGTGTCGGTACGATTCTGGGCGGCGAGTTCGAGCAGGCGCTCGTGGACTTGGCACGCTTCGGTTCGGGGTCTGACCCCGAAATGTCGCCTGCGGCTGCATTTCGGGGTCAGACCCCGGGTTCGCAGGAATTGCCACGGCTCGAGTTCCGTGTTCCCGCGCGCGATACCCTTCCGCCGCTCACCCGATACGCCACGCTGCACACCGGCGACAACCGGCGGATCGTGGGATACACGGAGGCCAGCCGCGGCTGCAAGCACCGGTGCCGCCACTGTCCCATCGTGCCGGTCTACGACGGCCGCTTCCGTATCGTCGCCGTCAACACCGTGCTCGCCGACATTCGCGCGCAGGTCGAGTCGGGGGCGCGGCACATCACGTTCGGCGATCCGGACTTTTTCAACGGCCCGCGCACCGCGCTCGAAATCGTTCAGCGGCTCGCGCGCGAGTGTCCCGGCGTCACCTACGACGTCACCATCAAGGTCGAGCACCTGCTGAAGCACGCCGCCGCGCTCCCGGTGCTGCGCGACACCGGGTGCGCGTTCGTGACGAGCGCGGTCGAATCGCTGGACGACGAGGTGCTGGCGAAGCTGGAGAAGGGACACACACGCGCGGACTTCGAGGAGGTCGTCACCCGGTTCCGTGAAGCCGGCCTCACGCTCGCGCCCACGTTCGTCGCCTTCACGCCGTGGACGACGATCGGGACGTATCTCGACCTGCTTCACACCATCGATCGTCTGGATCTCGTGGAGCACGTCGCGCCGATCCAGTTTGCGATCCGGCTGCTCATCCCGCAGGGTTCGCGGATGCTGGAGCTCCCGGATATCCGCGCACTCGCCGGGCCGTTCGATGCGACCTGGCTCACGCACCCATGGACGCATCCCGACCCGCGAGTCGACGCGCTGCAGGAGACGATCTCGCACGTGGTCGGCATGCGGCTCGACGCGTCGCGGAGCGCCGTGTTCTGCCGGATCTGGAACGCAGCCCATCGCGCGGCGAGCGCAGCGCCGCCGCCGCGGCGCGACATGGGAGCGATGCCGCGCGCGACGGTGCCGTACCTCGACGAACCTTGGTACTGTTGAGCGGAGCCGACATCGGAGCAGGTGGCTCTGATCTAATCCGTGGCTCGTGGCTCGTGGCTCGTGGCTCGCGGCTCGCGGCTCGCGGCTCGCGGCTCGCGGCTCGCAGCTCGGCCGGACTTTGACTTGGACTTGGACTTTGACTTTGACCTTGACTATCGACTGACGACTAACGACTGACTTGCGGATTCTCCTCTTATCGACCACCACGGGATATCAGCTGCGCTCCTTCGGCGACTCGGCCGAGCGGCTGGGGATCGATCTTGTCTTTGGCACCGATCGCTGCCGCAACCTCGACGACCCGTGGCGCGATGGCGCGGTGGCGGTGCGCTTTCATGACGCGGACGCCTCGCTGACCGCGCTCGTCGCGGCCCACCAGCAACGGCCGATTGACGGCGTCATCGCCGTGGGTGACCGCCCCGTCGTCCTTGCGGCGCGCGTGGCGCAGGCACTCGGTCTCCGCGGCAACCCTCCCGACGCGGCCTGGGCGAGCGCCAACAAGACACTCGCGCGCGAGCGCTTTGGCGCCGCCGGGCTGCTGACGCCCTGGTTCCGCGAGCTTCCGCTGACCTCCGAGATCGACCCCGCGTTGCTCGACGGCGTGTCGTTTCCGTGCGTCGTGAAGCCGATCGGCCTGTCCGGCAGCCGCGGCGTCGTGCGCGCCGATTCGCCGGAGGAACTGTCGCGCGCATTCGGACGCGTGCGTGCGCTGCTCGCGCGCAGGGACGTACGTGTGATCAGGAGCGGCCTCGAAGATCGCGCGCTCGTCGAGGGATACATCGACGGGCGTGAGTTCGCCGTCGAGGGGGTGCTGACCGCAGGCTCGCTGCGGGTCTTTGCCACCTTCGACAAGCCCGATCCCCTCGATGGCCCGTTCTTCGAGGAGACGATCTATGTGACGCCATCGGCGGAAACACGGGCCGTCCAGGATTCGATCGTCTCGCACATCCAACGCGGGGCATCGGCGCTGGGCCTGACCGACGGACCCGTTCACGCGGAGTGCCGCGTCGGTCCGCGCGGGGTGTTCGTCCTCGAAGTGGCCGCGCGTCCGATCGGCGGGTTGTGCTCGAAGGTGCTCCGGCTGGCTCGCGGCGGTGAATCCGGGCTCGTGGCGCTGGAGGAGGTACTCCTGCGTCATGCGTGCGGCGAAGACGTCAGCTCGTACGCCCGGGAACCGCGGGCGGCCGGCGTCATGATGATTCCGATCCCGAAACGCGGGTTCTTCAAACGCGTCGAGGGGATCGCGGACGCCGCGGCCGTGCCGCTGGTGGAGGAGGTGCGCATCACGGCAAAGCCCGATCAGCTGATCGAGCCGCTGCCGGAGGCCGCGGGCTATCTGGGATTCATCTTCGCGCGTGGCGACTCGCGCGATGACGTGATCGGCGCCCTGCGAAGCGCGCACGCGCGGCTGGCTTTCGTAATCGATCCGGCCCTTACCGTCGCCGCCATGTAGCTATCAGCTATCAGCGTGAGAGCTGGAAGCAGGAAGCTGGAAACTGGAAGCTGATTTCAGCCCTTCCCCTGTTCCGGAACATAACCGGGGGGCAACGCGGCCCCTTCGCCGAAGAAGAAATCCTCCATGTGCTTCTTCACGATTTCCTGCGCCTCTTTCTGCCAGGGCATCAGGCGGTACTCGTTGAGGATCATCTTCATCCGCTCTTCCCACATCTTCCAGGCTTCGGCGGAGATGTTCTCGTAGATGCGCTGTCCGAGCTCCCCCGGCCAGGGCGGGGCGTCGAGTCCGGGCATCTCCTTCTGGAACTTCCTGCAGAACACCAACCGTCCACTGGCGTTGCCGGCTGGGGACTGCGGCTGCGGGGGGCCTCCACATGCGCTCATGCGCCCATATTACCAAGGTTCCCGCGGCGTCCCACATCCTTCGGCGTGGTGTAGCGAATCGCTCCAGCCACAATCATCAGATGGACGCTGCCTGGTTTATCCCCGCAAATTACAGCCAGTTACACGCCAACTCTGCCGTCCAACGGCGCTTCAGCCGTGGCATAGGGTTTGATTAACAGCCCGTCGGTAGTAGTGTCCGGAGGGGGGTGGACAGGACCAATGTCGCACGACGACGAGCGCCAACGGCCGGACGACAATCCAGACCGCGAGGCGCCCGAGACCCCGCCGGATGAACCGAAACCATCGCCCGTCCAGGATCCGCCCGCGGAACCAGGTCAGGCTCCCTACGTCGTGCGGAGCCACGCGGCGGACTACACCGAGAGTCGAAAAGCTATGAGGGGACGTATGACAGGAGAACGCAAAGAGCGTCGCGGGTTCGCGTCGATGTCGCCAGAAAAACAGCGCGAAATCGCGAGCAAGGGTGGGCGGGCGGCGCACCAGAAAGGGACCGCGCACGAGTGGACCTCGGACGAGGCACGGTCGGCAGGCCGCAAGGGCGGCCAAATCAGCCGCGGCGGACGCGGCCGTCTGATCGATGGGCCGCCGGCGGACGCGGTGGTCGGTATGGGCGGCATGGGCGCCGATAGCGGGGCCACCGACCGGCAGCAGTAGTGCGGAGACGGAGGCGTGTGCGTATGTGGAAACGGATAGCGGCGGTGACAGTCGCGGCGCTGTGGTGTGCCGCGGCGGCGTCCGCCCAGACGACAACGACGACAAGCAGGCAGACGACGACCGAGCAGACGGCGCCGGCGACGATGTCGCCGCAGTCGTCGGGGGAAGTCGCGACGCGGCCCGCTACGACCACGTTCAGGGGAGACACGGGGTTGTGGATGGTGCCGACCGGCGAGGTCCTGCCGGCAAGGAAAGGGTCGATCAGCGCGTATCGCGTCAACTTCGACGACAACCAGGGGTTCACCGACGTGTCGAACTGGCCGGTGACCTTCGGGATTGGCGTCGGGGACCGCGCGGAGATCTTCGGCGCGTGGACGCTCGTCAATCGGATCGACCGGGACATCCGGCCGCTGTTCGTCCCGACGCTGCCGGCCGCAGGCGGCTGGGTGCCGCAGAACCCCCTCGCCCGGGACGGGTGGTCGGGCAACAACCTGGGCGACTTCTGGGTCGGCGCGAAGGTGAATCTGACGTCGCAGTGGCGGCAGCAGCCGGCGGCGTTCGCCCTGCGCGGGATGATCAAGCTGCCGACCGGCGACACGGACAGCGGCGCGAGCACGGGGAAAGCCGACGTCGAGATTGACGCGATTGTCAGCAAGGAAGTCAACGAGCGCGTCGAGTTCTCGGGCTACGGCGGGTTCCTCTTCCGCGGCACGCCCGACGAAGTCGAGCAGACCAACGGGTTCAAGTGGGGCCTGGGCGTGGGGATGCCCTCGCGCAAGTCACTGCGCCTGACGGCCGAACTGTACGGTGAAGCCTACACCAAGGATTCACTGGCGACCAAGACGGAGCTGACCGCGACGGACGGGTCCACCCTGCCGGCGGGCTTCGTGGAGACGGTGAAGTCCCCCGTCGATGTGAATATCGGCCTCACGTGGCAGGGCGCCAAGGGGATCTTCGCGGGCGCCGCGTGGACGTGGCGCCTGAACATGGACAAGCGCGAGGCGTTCCTGAGCCAGTACACCAACGGCATCAACGACACGATGGACCTGGTGTTCCGGGTCGGGTATCACCCCGGCGTGCGCATCTACGTCGCGCCGTCGCCCCCGCCGCCGCCCCCGCCGCCGCCGCCCGCGCCCGAGCACACGCTCAGCGTGAAGGCGGCGTGCGACCCGTGCACGGTGGACGTCGGCAAGCCGTCGACGGTCACGGCGACGGTGCTCGATTCGATCGGCTGCGCGGTGACGTATAGCTGGAGCGCGCCGACCGGCACGTTCACCGACCGGACCGCGCGGCAGACGCCGTGGACGGCGCCGATGCAGGAGGGCACGGTCCCCGTGACGGTCACGGTCACCTGTCCGCAGGACGGCAAGACGGCGAGCGACACGGTGAACATCCAGGTCGTCAAGCCGGTGGTGAAGGAGTTCGTGTTCGAGGACGTGCACTTCGACTTCGACCGCTACTCGCTGCGGCCGGAAGCGACGCGGGCGCTCGACGAAGCGATCCGGACGCTGCAGGCGAACCCGGACCTGCGGCTCGAGCTCGAAGGGCACACGTGCAACATCGGCACGGCGGAATACAACCTGGCGCTCGGCGAGCGGCGGGCCACCGCGGTGCGCG
>MELC01000015.1:14770-57795 GCA_001767455.1 Acidobacteria bacterium RIFCSPLOWO2_12_FULL_66_21 | reverse complement strand
CGTATCTGCCGGAGACGTGGCAGGCGGCGCTGTTGTTGCGGACCGACGTCGCCTTCGCGCCGCTCCGCCGGCTCATGTGGACGCTGGTGGGTCTCTTTCTCGCCCTTGGCGTCGGCGCCGGCGCGGTTTCGGTGTATTGGGCGAACCGGTTCTCGCGGCCCATCACGTCGCTTGTGCCCTTCCTCAAAGCGATCGCGTCAGGCGACCTGTCCCAGAGCATCAGGCTCGATCGACGGGACGAATTGGGCATGCTGGCCCGGGCCGCCAACGAGATGAGCGCCAAGCTGCGGGAGCTGATCCAGGAGATCCAACAGGCGGGACTGCAAATCACGACGGCCTCGAGCCAGATCCTCAGCGCGTCCGAAGAGCACGCCTCGGGGTCGGCCCAACAGGCAGCCTCCATTGCCGAAGTGACCGCGACGATGGAGGAGCTCACCAATACGGCCAAGCAGATTGCCGACAACGCCACGTCGGTCGAGAAGATCGCGGATGACAGCGCGCAGGCCGCCCACAACGGCTACCAATCCGTCACCGATGCGCTCGAGGCAATGCAGAAGATCCGCCGCCGGGTCGAAGACATCTCGGCCAAGACGCTGTCGCTCGGCGAGCGCTCGCAGCGGATTTCTGAAGCGCTCAACCTGATCAAGGAGATCGCGGGGGAGATTCACCTGCTCGCGGTCAATGCGGCCATCGAATCCGCGGCGGCCGGGGAGCACGGCAAGCGGTTCGGCGTGGTCGCCAGCGAAGTCCGGCGGCTGGCGGAGAAGACCCGGGAGTCGGCCGAGGAGATCAAGGGCATCGTGGGCGAAATCCAGTCGGCCACGAACAGTTCCGTGCTGGCGACCGAGCAGGGCGTTCGAGAAGTCGAGGGCGGGGTGTCGCTGGCGACGCGGGCCGGGGGCAGCCTCGAGGAGATCCTGCAGATGGTGGACCGCACAACCCAGGCGATCCGGCAGATCACGCTGGCGACGCAGCAGCAGCGGAGCGCCAGCGAGCAGATCGTTCAGACGATGCGCGAGGTGGCGGACGTCACGAAGCAGTCGGCGGCAGGGATGAAACAGTCCGCGGCGTCGGTGTCGGAGTTGAACAAGCTGGCGGATCAGTTCAAGACCCGGATCAAAGAGTTCAGGCTGTAGCGGTCAGTCTCATGGCAAACGAGGATCGCGAGCGCCCTGTTGGTGAACCGCCGGAACAGATCCTGAAGGCGATCGAGCAGCAACGGGGCGCCGGTGAGCAGCGGATCGCCGAGCAGGAGCGCGTGCAGTACCTCGGCTTCTACCTGGGGCAGGAAGTGTATGCGCTCCCGCTGCGGCAGTTGAGAGAAGTGGAGCGGGTGACGAGGATCAGGAGCGTTCCCGGCGCTCCCGCGAGCGTTGCCGGTCTGGTGAACCTGCGCGGCGAGATCATCTGTGCGCTCAACCCCAAAGCCATCCTGAGCTGCCCGGAGACGGCCCCGGCCGAGACGTCGTTTCTCGTCGTGCTGCGCGGATCCGAGGAGCCGCTCGGGCTGGTGGTCGATTCGATCGCCGACATCTACGAGCTTTCGCCGGACCAGATTGAATCCCCGCTCGCTACATGGCCGTCCGAGCGTGCCCAGTTCTTCGTCGGCACCGTGCGCGTCCAGGATGCGCTCATGGGCGTACTCGATCTGGAGAGGATGATCGCCCCATGAGCGCGCTCGGGCTCGGGGAGAACGCGCCTGCGCATCGACCGCGTCCCGAGTCGGGCAGAGCGATCTCTCTGCTCCTGTTCGAGGCGGCTGGCTGCCTCATGGCGCTCCCCAGCGCCGAGGTGGTGCAGATCGCGGTCTCGGCGCGCGATCTCGCCGGCCCGGCAGAGGCGAGCGGCAGCCTTCCACTGATCGACCTGAACGCGCACTTCGCGGCCCCTGCCGACGCCGCGCTCTGGATCGAGTGGCGCAGAGGCGACCGTGCGGGAGGACTGGGCGTGGTTTGCGTACTGGATGTCGTTTCCGCTGCGCTCCGCGCTCTCCGGCCGATGCCCGCGTGGCTGTGCGCGGCTCGCTCCACGGGGCCGTTCTGGGGAGTCGGCCTCGACCAGGAGGAAGTCTTTCTCCTGCTGGATCCCGCCAGGCTGCCATGGTGAGCCCACTCGACCCGTTCGCCTTCATCGGCCAGTTCGTCGAAGAAGCCCGCGAGCGCCTGCGCAGCCTGGACGACAGCCTCTTGAGCCTGGAGCGCGACCCCAAGGCGGGTGAGGCGATGCGGGAGGCGCTGCGCCAGGCCCACAGCCTCAAGGGCTCGGCCAAAATGCTGGGGCTGAACGACATTTCCAGGCTCGTGCATCGGATGGAAGACCTGCTCGTGGCGGCCAGGGAAGATCGGGTTGCTCTGGATGCGCGCGCGTTCGACGCCCTGTTCACGGGCGTGGACGCCCTGACCTCACGCGTCGATCAACTGGCTGGTGGAATCAGAGAGCCGATGGATGTGACCCCTTTCTGCCGGGCGTTCGATGCGCTGACAGGGTCCTCCGAAGGTCCTGCGGTCCCGGCGGAGGAAGTGGAAGCCGCGATGCCGGCGGCGCCCGCGCAGCCACTTGTGGCGGCGCCTGACGCGGGCACCCAGGCCGGTCTTCCACGTCAGGCCGCGCCTGAGGTCAGGCGATCGGTCCGGGTGCTGGTCGAGAAGATCGACGGGTTGGCCAATCTGGCGGCCGAAATGGTCATCCAGAACCTCCAGGCGTCGGAGCGGGCCGGCGAGCTGCGGCACCAGGAGTCGCTCCTCCGTCAGCTCAAGAACCGTCTCCAGGTCATCCGCCAGGGACTGCCGAGCGGCGGGAACGGAGTCGGATCTCGGCTCGACGAGTACGTCGATCTTGTCGAGGGCGCCGGCCGTCGCATGCGGCAATTCGTCGAGGAATTCAGCGGCGATCAGGTCCGCATGAATCTGGTCACCGAGGAGCTGCGGCAGACCGTCATCGGACTGACCATGCTCCCGCTGTCCACGGTGTTCGATGCGTTCCCCCGCGCTGTGCGGGACCTCGCCCGGGACTTCGGCAAAGAGGTGGAGTTCACCGTCCGCGGGCGGGAGACGGAGCTCGACAAGAAGATCATCGAGCAGATTAACGAGCCGCTCGTCCACCTGGTGCGCAACGCGATCGACCACGGCATCGAATCGCCGGCGGATCGGGTGCGCCAGGGCAAGCCGCGCCAAGGGCAGTTGCTCCTCTCGGCGGAGCAACAGGGCAACCGGATCCTCATCACGATCCAGGACGACGGGCGCGGGATCGATCCGGCCACGCTGCGGGCGGCGGCATTGACGCGGCGGCTGGTGTCCGAAGAGGAGCTGGAACGCTGGAGCGAGGAGGACGTGCTCGGCTTGATCTTCCATCCAGGCTTCAGCACTAGCCGGACCGTCACCGATGTGTCGGGCCGCGGTGTGGGGATGGATGTTGTCAAGCAGACGGTTGAACGTCTTCACGGCGCCATCCGCATTCACTCGCAGCCTGGTCGGGGCGCCGATGTGGTGCTTGATCTGCCGTTGTCCCTCGCGTTGATTCGGGCCCTGCTGGTCGAAGGCGGCGGAGAGCTGTTCGCGCTGCCGACGACCGCCGTGGAGCGCATCGTGTACGTCGAGCCGCAGCAGATCCGGATGCTGCAGGAGGGTGAAGCGCTGGAGGTCTCGGGCGAAACGGTGCCGCTCGTCTCGCTCGATCGGCTGTTTCAGCTGCCCCCGCCGGCCGGACCACTCCTGCGCCGGCCGGTGCTCGTGGCGCGTGCGTTCGATCACCGGTTCGGCATCATGGTCGACGCGGTGCATCACGAGCAGGAGCTGGTGTTCCGGGAGCTTCGGGGACGGCTGCGCGATCACCGGTCGTTTTCCGGCGCCACGGTCCTGGGCGACGGGCGAATCGTGCTGATCCTGGAGGTCCATGAGATTTTCCAGCTGGCGGTCCGGACGCCCGCCATCCGGGCGTCGGCCGTGCGGGCGGTGGCGCGCGAGATCCAGCCCGGACTCATCCTCGTCGTGGAAGACTCGTTCATTACCGGAGAGCTGGAGCGGAACATCCTGATTGCGGCCGGCTACCGAGCCGAGCTGGCGCATGACGGCGTGCACGGCCTCGAAGTGCTGCGGCAGAAGAAGTGCGACCTCGTGATCGCCGATGTGGACATGCCCCGCATGGATGGATTCGAGCTGACCTCGCGGATGCGGGCCGACGATCGGCTTCGCGACATCCCCGTGATCATCGTGACCGCGCGCGAGTCGCCGGAGGATCGGCGGCGAGGCATCGAGGTCGGGGCCGACGCCTACGTCACGAAAAGCGAATTCAACCAGCGGCAGTTGCTGGAGACGATTCAGCGGCTCATCGGCCGATGATGGATCGAAAACCGACGCCCGTTCCCGACCCGTCGCCGCTGGCGCGGCCGACCTTTCGCGTGTTGATCGTCGATGATTCCGCCGTGGTCCGGGAAGTCCTCACGCACATGCTCGAATCCGACCCGGACATCCACGTGGTTGGGACGGCCGGCGACGGCGCCGAGGCGGTGACGCTGACGGCGAAGCTCCGGCCTGACCTGATCACGATGGACCTCCAGATGCCGCGCATGGACGGCATGGAGGCCACCGCGCGGATCATGGCGTACCGCCCCACGCCGATTCTCATTCTGACCTCGTACGTCGACCGGGAGGGCACGTATTCCACGCTCGACGCCCTGGCGGCCGGCGCGCTCGACGTGCTCGAAAAACCGACGATCGTTCCGGGTGCGCAGTGGCAGGCGATGACCGGCACGCTGGTGGACAAGGTCAAACTCCTGGCGCGCGTGCGCGTCATCACGCACGTCCAGGGAAAAACCCGCCAGCGCTGGCGCGATCGAAGCGCCAGCACGAACGCCGGCCAGAACGTGGAGGTCATCGGGATTGGCGTCTCCACTGGTGGTCCGCGGGTGCTCCAGCAGATCCTGCCGGCGCTTCCGGGCGACTTCTCGCTCTCAGTGCTCGTGGTCCAGCACATCACGGAAGGTTTCATGCCAGGCCTCGTCCAGTGGCTCCGGCCGCTCTGCCAGATCACGGTCAAGGTCGCCGAGGAGGGCGAGGCCATCGTTCCTGGGCGAGTCTTTTTTGCGCCCGATTCGTCGCATCTGGTCGTGGCGTCCGACGGGACGCTGCACCTCTCGGGCGCCGACCCGGTCAACGGCCACCGGCCGTCGGCCGACGTGACGCTGAAATCGCTCGCGGCGGCCTACGGCGATCGCGCGGCGGGCGTCCTCCTGACCGGAATGGGATCCGACGGCGCCGCGGGCCTGGGGGCCATCCGGGCCGCCGGCGGCCTGACGGTCGCGCAGAACGAGGAAAGCTGCGTGGTGTTCGGGATGCCACGGGCGGCAATCGAGCTTGGGGCCGCCCAGCACGTGCTGTCCCTGCCGGACTTGACCGAGAGCCTCATCGCGCTCCATCGGAGGCGCCTGCGCGCGCGGGCCGAGTGAGCGCTTCCCGCATGGACGCACCGGCCGCCCTGCCGCAGGACCAGTTCATCCGCTTTCGGGACCTCATCGAGCAGCGGTGCGGGATTCACCTGGATGACTCGCGAAGGGCGTCTTTGCAGGCGTCGCTGCGGGCGCGAATGGAGCAATCGGGTATCGGCCGGTTCGAACCGTACTACGACCGCCTGCGTGCAGACTCCACCGAGGAAGAGTTCCGGAAACTGGTCGCCCTGGTGACCGTCACGGAGACCTGCTTTCTGAGGGACCCCGCGCAGTTCGAGATCCTGCGGCGGCGGATTCTCCCGGCGCTGATCGCCGAACGCGGCGCGGAAGGCCGGCGGACGGTCCGCATCTGGAGCGCCGGGTGCGCGAGCGGCGAAGAGCCGTATTCGATCGCCCTGGTGCTGTGGAACATGGGTCTGCCGGTGACCTATCCGGATTGGACCTTCGACATCGCCGCCACCGATCTCAACAGCGACGCCCTCAGCGCCGCCCGCCGCGGCGCGTATTCAGCCCGATCGATCCGGTACGTCGACGGTACGTGGCTGCGCCGCTACTTCGAGAGCGACGGACAGCAGTACCTCTTGAACGACGAGGTCAAGCGGTCCGTCCGGTTCTCTTACTCCAATCTGATTCAGGAGCCGTTTCCTCCGACGGAGCTGCGTGGACAGGACGTCATCTTCTGCAAGAACGTGGCGATCTACTTCCGCCCGGAAGTGACCCGGCGCCTCATGCATGGCTTCTTCGAGGCGCTCAACGAAGGCGGTTATCTGTTTCTGGGGCACTCGGAATCGCTGTGGCACATCTCGGACGAGTTCCGGCTGGTCGAATACGACGGGGCCTTCTGCTACCGCAAGATCACGGCGCCTCCAGTGGTGGAGGCCCAGCCGCCCGAGGTCCGGCGCCGCCATCCGGTGTCGATGCCCGGCAGGGCGAAATCCACGCAACCGAGCGCGGCCAGAACGGTCACGCCGCCTCACGAGCCGGCTCCGCCCGCGCCTCTCGAGGACACCGGAAGCCAGTACGACGAGTGCCTGGACGCGCTCCGGACAGGTGCGTGGGACCGGGCCGAGGCCTGCCTCAGGGCGTTGATGCGGTCCAGCCCCAGTTTTATCCGCGCGTATCTGTTGCTGGGCGGGCTCTACGCGAACCAGGGCCGATACGAGGAGGCGGTGGATCAGGCCAAGCGGGCGCTCGGGCTCGATCTGTTCGAGGCGAAGGCGCATCTGCTCGTCGGGATGATCGAGGCGCGCCGCGGCCGCCAGACCGAAGCGGTGGAGTCGCTGCGCCGCGCCCTCTACCTGGACGACACGCTGGCGCTCGCGCATTTCTGGCTGGCGAACCTCTATCGAGATCGGGGGGACGCGGAACGGGCGACCAGGGAATACCGGAACGTGATCCGGAGCTACCAGCGACAGACGCTCCAGTTGCCCGAGGAGTTTGCCTCGGATCTGACGCTGGACCAGTTGCTCGGCTTCTGCCGCCGCAGCTTGCAGGCCCTCAGGCAGCCGTGAGGTGCGCCGGGCGATGTGACACGTCTGCCGCGTCTTGGCACGCGGTCCGGACCAGTGGCGGAAAGGGCACTCATGTCCCAGAGCGAAACGCGCGGGAGTAGCGACCAAGTCGGATTGGAGTTCATGGCCCACATGGGCCACGACATCCGCACGCCGATGTACGGCATCCTCGGCATGGCCGGACTGCTCCTGAACACGGAGCTGACTCAGGAACAGCGGGAGTACGTCGAGATCATCCGCTCCAGCGGGGAGGTGCTGCTGACGATCATCAACGACACACTGGATTTTGCGAAGATCGAGGCGGGCACCCTGAAGCTCGAGGCGCAGCCGTTTGATCTGCGCGACGCAGTCGAGCGATCGCTGGAGCTCGTGGCGCCAAGAGCGGCCGAGAAGGACCTCGATCTGGTCGGCACCGTCGATGACGCCGTGCCCGGAATGCTGCTGGGCGATGTCACCCGGCTCCGCCAGGTTTTCGTGACGCTCGCCGGCCACGTCGTGCGATCGGCACGCTGCGGCGAAGTCGTGGTCTCGGCGACGAACCGGCGGCTGGCGGATGCGCGCCATGAGGTGCGGTTCTCGGTGAGGCATGCGGGCGGCGCGAGTTCGTCGGACGAGGGGAGCCGCCCGATGTTCGCCGAGCTCGACGAGACGCACGCGAGCCGATTCGGCGCCGCCGGACTCGGTCTGGCGCTGAGCAGGCGTCTCTGCGAGCTGATGGGCGGAACCCTGTGGGTGGAGAGCGAAGACGAGCACGGCTCCACTGCCTGCTTCACGATCGTCGCCGAAGAGGTCGCGCGCTTCGCGGAGCCACGCGCAGGCGCCGAGCGATCCGCGGCCGGGCTGACGATCGCCGCGCCGCTCCCGTCGCGACTGCCGCTCCGGATCCTGCTGGCCGAGGACAACGCCGTGAACCAGAAGGTGGCCCTGGCGCTTCTCGCCCGATTGGGCTGCTGCGCCGACGTGGTGGCCGACGGATTGGCAGTGCTCGCGGCCCTGGAGCGCCAGCCCTACGACGTTGTCGTGATGGACATCCAGATGCCCGAAATGGACGGCCTGGCCACGGCGCGCCAGATTCGCGCGCGCTGGCCGGAGCGTCAGCGGCCTCGCATCATCGCCATGACGGCCAGCGACGTCGAAGGGACCCGAGAAACGTGCCTGGCGGCTGGGATTGACGACTACCTCGGCAAGACGACGCGGGTGGAGGAATGGCGGGCGGCGCTCGAGCGGTGCGGCCCCGTGCCGGCCGGACGCGCTGATTCGGAGCAGGCCGCGCGCGCGGGCGCACTGGAGCCGACCGACCTGCTGCCCGGCCTGCGCGCGCTGGAACAGGCCGGAGCGGACGTCCGGGAGCTGGTCGACCTGTTCCTGCAGGACGGCTTCGCCCAGATGACGGAGATCCGCGCGGCGGTCGAGCGGCAGGACGCCAGAGCGCTGGAGCGGCTGCTGCACACGCTCAAGGGAAGCACCGCGCTCATGGGCGCGGCGTCGATGGCGGCGTGCTGCGGCGAGCTGATGACAAACGCGCGATCCGGGCCGGCGTCTCGCACGTCAGAGATTCTGGTGCGCCTGGAGAAGGAGTTCGAGCGCGTCCAGCAGTGGCTTCGAACGTATCTGTCGCGTACCGCGGACCGTCAGACGTGACGACTGGAACCCGTCACTCGCGGGCCGCCGGATTCTCAGGTGCCGGCCGGTAGCCGGTCTGCGCGCGCACCGGAGTGACTGTCCGCCGCGCCGCCCGCGCAGGCGAGCAGCGCCGTCAACATCCTGAAAAGTCGACGGGCACGTCCTGAGCGTGGTCGAAGGGCCATGCGTCGCAGGATACCACCGCGCCGCCAGCCCGATTCATCCGGCTCATGCGTTGCGGCATCTTGTTGCGGCATTCAAGGGTCATGACGGTGAGAGGCGATGTAGACTCTCGGAGGCTAGAACGACGCGCGGCGAATGGATGAGGAGGAGGGCAGCCGTTTATGTGGGGATACTTTGTCCGCGGTGGTCCGGTGATGTGGCCGCTGCTGGCGCTTTCGATCCTCGGTGTGACCGTGATCTTCTGGCGCTGGTGGGCGCTGCGCCAGGCGACGAGCGGACTCACCGCGTTCATGACGGATCTTCGCGGGACGCTCGTCGAGAAGGACGTCCCGGGCGCCGTCGAGGTGTGCGAACGTCATCGCGGCCCGGTGGCCGCGATCGTCAAGGCCGGACTGCTGCGGTACGGACGTCCCCGAAACCAGGTGGAGATGGCGCTCGAGGACGCCTCGGCCCACGAGCTTGCGCACCTCGAACGCGGCCTGCCCATCCTGGCCACCGTCGCCATGATCGCGCCGCTGCTCGGGTTCCTCGGCACGGTCACCGGCATGATCAACTCCTTCGAGGCCCTCGCGTCGGTCGGCCTGAACAACCCGGCCGCCGTCGCCAAGGGCATCTCCGAAGCGCTCATCACCACGGCCGCGGGTCTCGCGATCGCCATTCCCGTGCAGATGGCCTACAACTACTTCGTCACCAGCGTGAACACGATCGTGCGCAGCATGGAATCGGCCGCGCACGTCGTGCTCGAATCGCTTGGCGACGACGGCGACGCGGGAGGCACCACGCGCGTGGACCTCACGCCGGCAAACCCGGAACTGAGAACGGCCCCTGCCGGAGCGCGGTAGATGCGCCTCAAGCGATCGAAGCGAAGCCTCGCGCCCGTCATTCCAACCGCGAGCATGGCGGACATCGCGTTCCTGCTCATCATCTTCTTCATGGTGACGACGGCGTTCACGCTGGACCGGACGCCCATGGAACTGCCGACGACGGCGCAGCAGGAGCAGACCGCGAAGGGGGCCGCCGTCATTTCAATCACCGCGGACGACACGTTCCGGTTTTCCGCCGGGGAGGAGGATGTGCGGCTCGTTGATGGGATCGGCGGCCTTGCCGAGGCGATCCGCGGCGTGACCGCGGCAAACCGGCTCCATCCGTTCATCATCAAGGCGGACCGGCGCGTGAAATACCGGGTGATCGACCAGGTGCTCGAACAGCTCCGGTCGGCCGGCGCCGAGGACGTGACGCTGTTGTCGCGCGGCGAGGGCGCGCAATGAAGATCAGGCGACGGGAGATTCCCGTGGAGATCCCGACCGCATCGATGGCCGACGTGGCGTTCCTGCTGATCATCTTCTTCCTCGTCGCGTCGTTCTACAGCGTGACGCGCGGGATCCAGTTCTCGCTGCCCAAGCACGACGAGGCGGCGCTGACGTCGGAGCCGGAGGCGGCCGTCCTCATCGAGATCGCGTCGGACCGATCGCTGACGGTCGACAGCCGCCCGATGGCGCTCGCCGATCTCCAGGGTTACATCGGGCCCAAGCTGCAGAGAAACCCGACGAAGTCCGTCATCCTCCAGACCGCGCTCGACGCGCCGTACCAGGCGATGACGGACGTCTTCGACGAGCTGCGCCAGGTCGGCGTCCGGAACCTGGTGATCCCGACGAGCACGGAGCTCGAGATGTACGGACTGAGGCAGCTGAAATAGTGGTGGACCCGCATTCATCCGGAAACGGCGACTCGGCCGCACGCATCGCGGAGGCGGAGCGCAGGCGGCTCGAGATCGATCAGGCCGAGGGCTGGCTCAGGAGCGATCCCGCGCAGCGCCGGATTGTCACGAGGGCGCTTGCAGCGGCGCTGGTGCTCCACGGGGTCATTCTCATCGCGAAGATGCCGGACTGGGGGCCGAACCCTGTGCGGGTCGATGCCCCGCAGGCGCAGTCGATGAAGGTGCAGTTCCTGCGCCCGCCGCCACCGCCACCGAAGGCCCCGCCACAGCCGGTCGAGCCCGTGAAGAAGAAGATCGCGCGTCCCGATACGACGCCCGACGAACCGGAGCCGATCAAGCCGGCTCCCCCACCGCCGGTGCCTTCTCCGTCGACGGCGCCCCCCTCACCCGTGCCGGCGCAGGACATGGGACCGATCCGCGTGTCGCCCGGTCAGGGCCCGGGCCTCATCAAGAAGGTGGAGCCGCGGTATCCCGAAATCGCGCGGACCGCCCGCATGGAAGGGGACGTGGTCGTCGACGCGGTGATTCGCAAGGATGGCACCGTCAGCAACGTGACGGTTCTGCGCTCGACCAGCGGGATGTTCGATCAAGCGTGCATCGACGCCGTCCGCCAGTGGCGCTTCACGCCAGGGCCGCAGGACGTCGTCCTCACCGTCACGGTGCACTTCACGCTGCACTAGAAGAAGCTTCCAGTTTCCAGCTTCCAGCTCACATCTGTGAGGCGCGAGCTGCGAGCGGCGGCGTCCCCCGTCAGCGCCGCATCAGCGTCTGAAGGGCGCGCCACTCGGCGCGCTGCGGCTTGTGTTGCACGGCGAACCGGACGGCATCGGCCATCGAAATCTCCGACAGCCGCGAGGGGCGTGCTTCGGGGCTCAACAGTCTGAACGGCAGGTAGCTGTTGAACGAGTACACGCCAGGCGCCACATGGCAAGTCGCGCAGAGCTTCCGAGCTTCGGACGCGTTCATGCCAAGGGTGCGGCGGCGGCCTCCTTCGAAAGACGGATCGGACGCCTTCATCTCGAACGCGTCGAGGCCCTGGTCGGAAAACGTCAGAAACAAGGGACCCGCGGCGTCCATGGACACCAGCCCGCCAGCGTGCCCGGCGAACAGCGCCGCGCGACTGAGCATCACATCGTCGACCTCCTGCCCTCTCCCTGCGCCGAGATCGAGCTCCTGCGGACTCCATGGCGGGATCTCGCGGTACAGGCGATGCTGGACCTGCTCCACGATCCTCGTGGCCACGATGCGGCCGTCTGAATCGATCAGCAGCGCCCGCCGCACGAGCGCCACCTCAGTGCCGGCTGGGAACTGCGGGATGTCGGGGCTCGGGTACCCGCTCGCCGTGCGGAACGGTCCGCTGTAGGCGTGGAGGCGCTGGACGTATCTCAACGTGGCGTCGCGGCCGCCGGGCAGCTTGATGAACACGAGAAACACGGAGTTCCTGCCGACCCCGAGGTCGCCCACATGATTGACCGCTACCGGACCATCGTCGCGGCCGACCGACACCCACGGACCACGCGGCGAGAAGAGGTCCGCCGGAACGAGCCCCGCGCGCGCCGCGGCCGCGTAGTTGTCGGGTAGCGCGTCGATCTGCCCTGGCGACAACGCGAGGCGCCCGATCGCCGCGCCGATCGCCGCGGAGAGATCCTCGACGCCGCGACGCACGGCCTCCTCGCTGAGCCGCGGCTGCGCGAAGTTACCATGCGTTCCCTGCAGCCAGTCGAACACCGTCCAGAGATCCCGCTGCAGCATCGCCCGCTTCAACGGGTCGCGGACGCGGGTCTCACCGTGGTTGTCGAGGAACTCGTGGATCAGTTGAACGGCACGCTCGTGAGACGCGCCTTGCAGAAGATGTTTCGATCCGATCCACAGGAGAGGATCGACGCGGTCGGTGCCGTACTCGCGCCCGTCCGCCACGCGCACGAAGAGCGCGGCATGCAGCCGATTCCACAGGTGCGAAGGATTATCGTCGTAGAGGCGCACGACGGGAGCCGCGCCCGCCTGCGCGACACGCGCTTCGCCCGGCCAGACGTGTCCCGACGTTGCGACAAGGACAAGCGCCGCCGCAGCACCTTTCAGCACCCCGCAGCACCTTTCAGCACCCCGCAGCACCCCTCAGCACCTTTCAGCACCCCTCAGACCCCTCAGCACCCCTCAGCACCTTTCAGCACCCCTCAGCACCTTTCAGCACCCCTCAGCACCTTTCAGCACCCCGCAGCACCCCTCAGCACCTTTCAGCACCCTTGCCACTTCCCGCATCTGTGCCGTGTGCCGCGTCTCGTGGCCGCCCGTGAAGGCGAACCACTTGTAGAAAGTCAACGGGCCGAACGCGGGATGCACGTGGACGACTTCGCCGAGTGCGAGGCCGTCGCCGCTCAGGAGCACCGCGCGCAGCCTCCTGTGCGACGACTCGAACGCGGCGAGCGCTTCAGCGGCCGTGACGCCCGGTTTGGGATGCGCGGGGCCGGGCGCCGGGAAACGGCGGGTCCGATCGAGCAGCATCCTCATCTCCTCAGGATCGATCACGGGGCTCGTGTCGCGCTCGGGCCCGAGTCCGGCGGCCCGCGCGGATTCGAGGGCCTCGCCCAGGATCCGCGCGAGGCCTCCCTCGATGAGCGCGAGGTGCTGGAGAATCTCCGCCACCGACCACCGGTCGGGCCCGGGCCTGCGCTCACGACCGGCCGCGGGCACGTCCTCGATGGCCTGCAGAAGCCCGCGATGGCTGGAGTCGAGATGCTCGATCAGTTCTTGAACGCGCGGATGCATGATCCGCGTCTCCTCACGACGCCCGGCCTCATCGCGCGCGCAACTCAATCTCAGCTTCCAGCTTCCAGTTTCCAGCTTCCAGCTCCCGCGAGCTGCGAGCCAGCTTCCAGTTTCCAGTTTCCAGCTCCCGCGAGCTGCGAGTCCGCTTCCAGTTTCCAGCTTCCGGCTGCGAACTGCGAACTCCGAACAGCCAACTGCCAACTGCCAACTGCCAACTGCCAACTGCGACTGAGTTTACATCCCCCAGCGCAGCGCCGCCGCCGGATCGACGCGTGCGGCCCGGCGCGCCGGCAGGTAGCTCGCGAGCAGCGCGACGGCACCCAGTCCTCCCGCCACTGCGGCGTACGTGACCGGATCCGTCGCGGTCACGCCGAAGAGGAGCGTGCCCATGACACTCGTCGCGAGGCCGGACGCGATCAACCCGATCGCGATACCGCACACCACGAGCACGAGTCCCTGCCGCACGAACAGCAGGCTGACGCTGCCGCGATCCGCGCCAAGAGCCATCCGGATCCCGATCTCCCGCGTCCGCTGCACGGCGACATACGCGATGACGCCGTAGATCCCGACGACCCCGAGCAGGAGCGCGACGCCGGCCGCCATCGCCAGCATCACGAGCGCGAATGACGTCTGCGCCATCGATTGCGCCTTGATCTCGTCCATCGTGCGCACGCTGGCGATCGGCACGTTCGGGTTGATGGACCACACGGCCTGCTGGATCTCTTTCAGGAATGGGGGCGACTTCATCCGCTCGCTCCGGATCGCGTACGCCATCGTCCGCCGCGTGGAGATCGCGTCGTCCCAGAAGTTCCTGACGACCATCGGCCAGTAGAGGATGGCGGGGGCCGCCTTCGCCACACCGTTGTCCCGTTCGTCGCCGACGACGCCGACGATCGTCCGCCAGGCGCCGTTCGGCCGGTTGCGGATGCGCCGGCCGACCGCCGCCGCCGGATCCTTCCAGTACTCGCGCGCGAAGTTCTCGCTGACCATCACCACCGCGGCGGTCTCGTGGACGTCCGCCCACGTGATGGTGCGGCCCGCCACGACGCGGTTCCCCATCGTCTCGACGTAGCTGGCGCCGACGAATCGGTACCGCCGGATCGGCGGCATCTGCCCGGAGGTGTCCGGAAAATCCTCGACGAACACGGGGTCGTTGGTGTCGAGGCCGTCCATGGTCACCGACGAGCCGACGCCGACCGACCGCACGCCAGGAATCGCGGCGATCTGCTGCGCGATCTGCTCGTGCGCGCGCGCCGCCTGCTCGACGTCCTTCACGACCGCTTCCGGAATCGAGATGCGCAGCGACAGCAGCTCTTCGGAATGGGTGAAGCCCGGCTCCACGTGGCGCATCGCGCTGAACGTGCGGAGCATCAACCCGGATCCGACGAGCAGCACCACGGCGAGCGCAATCTCGGCAACGACGAGGACGTTGCGCGCACGATGGCGCTCGCGGCCGTCACTCGAACCGCGTCCGCCTTCCTTGAGCGCGGCGGCAAGCCGCGGCCGCGCGAACTTCAAAACGGGCAGCATGCCGAAGAACACGCCGGCGAGAATCGAGATGCCCAGCGTGAAGACGACGACGAGAGGGGTGATGGCGATCTCGTCGATGCGGGGCAGCCCCTCGGGAGCAACGGCGGCGAGCACGCGAATCCCCGCATAGGCAAGCCCGAGCCCGGCGACGCCGCCGGCAACGGCCAGCACGACAGCCTCGGAAAGGATCTCCCACGCAACCCGGCCGGGCCCGGCCCCAAGCGCCGCGTGGACGGCAAGCTCCTGCTGCCGCCCTTCCGCGCGGATGAGAAACAGGTTCGCGACGTTCGCACACGCAATGAGGAGCACGATCGCGACCGTGCCGAAGAGCACCCAGAGGACGCGGCCGACCTCGCCGATGACATCGGCCGAGAGCGGACGGACCTTTGGCGAGAGCCGCGTCTCGACGAACATCTTGCGGCTGAAACCCGGCGGCAGCGGGAACCGATCCAGGATCATCGGGATCATCCGGGCCACGTCCGCGTTCGCCTGTTCGATCGTGACGCCCGGCTTGAGGCGCGCGATCCCCTGGTAGCTGAAGTTCCCGACGTACACCTTCGCGCGATCGATCTGGAACGGCATGACGAGCTGCGGATGCAGCGAGAGGAACTTGAACGTGCCGGGCAGCACGCCGATGATCTCCGCGAACTTGCCGTCGATCGTGATGGTGCGTCCGACGGCGCTGGCGTCGCCGCCGAACTTGCTCCGCCAGTACCCGTCGGTCAGCATCACGCGGAGCGGCGCCTGCGGCGCGTCGTCCTGCGCCGTGAATCGCCGCCCGAGCGTGGGCTGCACGCGCAGGATGGGCAGGATGCCGTCGGTCACGACCAGCGCGTCCACACGTTCGGGATCGCCGGCGCCGGTGACGGTGACCGCGGACCCGTCCCAGAGCCCGATGTCCTCGAAGGCACGTCCCTCCTCCCGGTAGGTCAGGTAAGTGCACGGTGACTGGCTCATCAGCGGGATCCGCAGACCCGGGGCCGAATGCCACACCCCCACGAGGCGCTCCGGCTCGTTGAACGGAAGAGGCCTGAGCAGGACGCTGTTGATGACGCTGAAAATCGCCGCGTTCGCGCCGATCCCCACGCCGAGCGTCAGAATCGCGACCGCGGCAAAAAGCGGCGCGCGGCCGAGCCTGCGCGCGATATGCCTGAGCCTGGAAGGAAGTATCACAGCAGGCTTAGACGGCGCGCGGGCCCGGCGGTTCAGTCCGATTGCTCTTTCATGCGGGCCCGGCACGCGCGCCGCCTTCGCGCTTCGGGCTGCGGCGGGCCAGGCGAGCCACGAGCCGCGAGCAACGAGCAACGAGCAACGACGTTATTTCTCTATGGGCACGTTGACGAGGTTGCCCCACTCGGTCCACGAGCCGTCGTAGTTGCGCACGTGCTCGAAGCCGAGCAGGTACTTCAGCGCGAACCACGTGTGGCTGCTCCGCTCACCGATGCGGCAATAGGCGATGGTGGGCGCGGAGGCCGCGAGCTGTTTCTCCTCGCAGTAGATCTTCTTCAGCTCGCCGGCCGGCTTGAACGTTCCGTCCTCGGGGTTGACGGCGCGGGCCCACGGAACGCTCCGCGCGCCCGGAATGTGACCGCCGCGGAGCGCCCCTTCGTTGGGATAGTCCGGCATGTGCATGCGGGCGCCTGAGAATTCCTCGGGGCTGCGCACGTCGACGAGTTGACCGTGGCTCTGCATGTGCGCCAGCACCTCGTCGCGAAAGGCGCGGTGGTTCGCGTCGATCCGTTCGGGTGCCTCATACCGCGTCGGTGGATACGACGGCACGTCGCGCGTCATCGGCCGCTTTTCTTTCTCCCATTTCAGCCGGCCTCCGTCCATCACCTGGGCATTGGTGTGGCGGAACAGTTGGAACACCCAGAAGGCGTAGCACGCCCACCAGTTGTTCTTGTCGCCATAGAACACCACCGTGGTGTCACGCGTCGCGCCGATGCGCGACATGAGGCGCTCGAACCCCTCGCGCGTGATGTAGTCGCGGCGGATCTGATCGTTCAGGTCGGACGTCCAGTCCACGTGCACGGCCCCGGGCACATGGCCGGATGCGTAGAGGAGGGTGTCTTCGTTGGATTCAACGATCCGGACGGAAGGATCGTTCAGGTGCTCCTGGACCCAGTCGGTGGAGACCAGGACCTCGGGATGCGCATAACCTCGGCTTTGAATATCGTCACTCATAATAGATTATGACGTGCATTGCGGCGGGGTGGATCCATGCGCGGATGAGGTAGCGCGGGGCTCGGGAAGTTCGGAGTTGGGAGTTCGGAGTTGGGAGTTGGGAGTTGGGAGTTACTTTGTGGCGGCCTTGGCGAGCGCCTGCACCGCCTGCACCATGGACATCAGTCCCATGCCTTTGCCCATGGAGATGTTCTGGCGGAAGATGCGCTCGACGATGTCCGGGCCCACGCGCGCGATTCGTTCCGCGGGCAGGCCCGACAAGGTCCGGTCCAGGATCGCCGCGAGCGCTTTCGCCGAGACCCCTGATGGATTCTCCACCGCGAAGTGGAGCTGCAGCGTCCCGTCGGGCCGCTTCATCGCCCAGACGTACGCGTCCGACTCGCACTGCGGCACCTGATGGCGCTTGTCGAACGGACGCTCGGCCACCTCGGGCGGCACCTCCCTGAATTGATCCGCGTAACTCAGGAGCATGTTCGTGCGGTCCGCCGCATCCGGGAACATCTCGAACGTCTCGATGAGGTCCTGCAGCTTCGCCGGAAGCGCGGCGTTCGACATACGAATAGTATGCAGCAGGCAGCAGGCAGTAGGCAGTAGGCAGTGAGTCGAGGCTGACAACTCCAAACTCCCAACCTCCGCCGCTGAACCGACCGAAGAGACGCAGTTTGACAGCGTGATCCACTGCCAGCTGCCAGCTGCATGCGGCCAGCTCCCCGCCCTACGATATAGTGTTCGGATGCGCCTCTTCAGAGTCTTCTTCTGTTTTTTCCTGTCACTCCTCGTTTCTCCGGTCGCACAATCGCAGTCGCCTGCGGGCATCCGCGGTTTCGCCACGGGGAGCGTGACCGCGGAGCGGGATTTCGAAGCACGCTTCCAGGCGATGCCCAGGCTGGAGAATCTCCGCGATTACATGCGCGAGATCAGCGCCGAACCGCATCACGCCGGAAGTCCCGGCAGCCGGAAGGTTGCCGAATACATTCTCGCGAAGTTCAAGTCCTGGGGTCTGAACGCCTCGATCGAAGAGTTCGAGGCGCTCATGCCGGTGCCCACCGAGCGCACCGTCGAGCTCGTCGCGCCGGAGAAATACACCGCGACGCTGAAAGAGCCGCAGGTGGATGCCGACAAGGACTCGACCGATGCGGGCCAGCTTCCGACGTTCAACGCGTACTCGGCGGACGGCGACGTCACGGCGGACATTGTCTACGTCAACTACGGCACCCCCGAGGACTACGAGGAGCTGGCGAAAACAGGCGTCGACGTGAAGGGGAAGATCGTCCTCGCGCGATACGGACGGAGCTGGCGCGGCATCAAGCCGAAGGTTGCGTGGGAACACGGCGCGGTCGGCTGCATCATCTACTCCGATCCGAAAGACGACGGGTTCTACCCGGGCGACGTGTACCCGGAAGGGGCATGGCGCCCCGAGCAGGGCGTGCAGCGCGGGAGCGTGATGGACATGCCGATCAATCCGGGCGATCCGCTGACACCCGGGTGGGGCTCGGAGAAGGGAGGCCGAAAGCTCGATCGCGCCGACGCGAAGACGATCCTGAAGATCCCGGTCCTGCCGATCTCGTACGGCGACGCGCTGCCGTTGCTGCGCAACCTCAAGGGACCGGTGGCGCCGGAATCGTGGCGCGGCGCGCTGCCGGTGACGTATCACATCGGGCCGGGACCATCGAAGGTCCACATGAAGCTCGCCTTCGAGTGGCAGAACCGGCCGCTCTATGACGTCATCGTCCGCATCGACGGCTCGGTGTTCCCCGACCAGTGGATCATCCAGGGCAATCATCACGACGCGTGGGTCAACGGCGCGTCTGATCCGACGAGCGGCAACGTGGCATTGATGGAGACCGCTCGCGGGTTCGCCGAGCTGCTGAAGAGCGGCTGGAAACCGAAGCGGACGATCATTCTCGCCTCCTGGGACGGTGAAGAGTGGGGGCTGCTTGGATCGACCGAGTGGGTCGAAAAGCACAAGGACGAGCTCTCGCAGAAGGCCGCGGTGTACATCAACACCGACAGCACCGGCAAGGGCTGGCTGGGCATGAGCGGATCGCATTCGCTCCAGGAGTTCATCAACGACGTCGCGCGCGACGTGCCCGATCCGAGAGGGAGCGGCAAGAGCGTGCTCGAGGCGAAACGCGCACGTCTCGTCGAGCAGGCAAAGACGGACAAGGACAAGTCGGACCTTCGCGCAAAGACGGATCTGCCGATCGAGGCGCTGGGCTCGGGCTCCGACTACACGGCGTTCATCGATCACGTGAACGTCGCGTCGCTCGATCTCGGCTTCGGCGGCGACGGCGGAGGCGGCATCTACCATTCCATCTACGATTCGTTCTACTGGTACATGCATTTCTCTGACGGTGGCTTCACCCACGGCGCGGCGCTGTCGAAGACCGTCGGCACCGCGTTGATGCGGCTCGCCGATGCCGAGATCCTGCCGTTCGACTTCCGCGGCACGGCGGCGACGCTGAAGACCTATGCGGACGAAATCGAGACGATGCCCGATGTCAAGGGCAAGCTGGATCTTGCGCCGCTGCGATCCGCGATCGCGAGGCTGTCGTCGGCGGCCGACGCCTATGACAAGGCCGCGTCAGCCGCGACCAGGGCCGATTCGGCCCCGCGCGCCGCGCTTGCGGAGCTGAACCGCGTGCTCTACTCCACGGAGCGCGCATTCAGACACGAGGCGGGCCTCCCGAAGCGCGAGTGGTTCAAACACCTCGCGTACGCGCCGGGGTTCTACACCGGCTAC
The DNA here is from genome assembly GCA_001767455.1 of Acidobacteria bacterium RIFCSPLOWO2_12_FULL_66_21. Lineage (GTDB taxonomy): Bacteria > Acidobacteriota > Vicinamibacteria > Vicinamibacterales > 2-12-FULL-66-21 > 2-12-FULL-66-21. Next base: position 38,095 of record MELC01000015.1, on the reverse strand, counting down.
GGGGTCAAGACGCTGCCGGGTATTCGCGAAGGGATCGAGCAGAAGCAGTGGGACGAAGCGCGCTCGTTCGTGCCCATCGTCGCCGCGGCCATCACGAAGCTCGCCGGCGAGGTCGACCGCGCCACAGGGATGGTGAAGGGGCTTCGCTGATCAAGAAGCAGGCAGCCGGCAGCCGGCAGCAGGCAGTGAGTCGAGTTGTCAAGCTGTCAGCGGGACGGCGCGATCCACTGCCAGCCGCCTGCTGCCAGCTGCCTGCTACGTTGCCCGCTGCCAGCTGCCTGCTACGTTCGAACGACTGAGCGGCGGCTGCGGTGGGCGTCGATGACGTGCTGGCCCAGCCGCTTGCTCATGAAGACTTTCGACTCGCCGATCTCGTACGGGTGCGGAACGAAGCGGATGACGTCGAAATCGAGCTGCGCGAGCGTGCTGCGCATCTCGTAGAACTTGTTCTTCGTCTTGGCGACGATCTCGTCGAAGCCGTTGGCCATCGCCCAGACTTCCTGCTCCTCGGTCAGCGCCCGGAAATGTCCCTGACCGCGCCAGTCGCTGCGGGTACCGCCAATCCACTGATAGAGGACGCGGCGCCCGTCGAACTTCACGCAGTCCTCGAGCTGCGCGACGAGATCCGCGAGCTGCGGGTCGCTCTCGTTCGCGCGCAGCTCGTGGGCAACCTTGAACGACACCGGCACGACCATGCCCGGATCGTCGGGGAGCGGCGCTTCCGCCATCAGGATCTGGTGATCGCGTTCCGCGAGACGCTGAACGACCTCCGCCGCGGTCTTCTTGCGCGGGAAGTCGAGAAAGAACTCCTCGAGGTATTCGATCTCGAGCGCGCCCTGCTGCAGCGCGTATTGTTTCAGCGAATACTCCACGGGTTAACTATACCTTGCCGTGGCTCGTGGCTCGTGGCTCGTTTGCCGTGGCTCGTGGCTCGTTTGCCGTGGCTCGTGGCTCGTGACTCGTGGCTCGGCGGGAAGGACGAACAACGAGCCACGAGCAACGACAGCAATCAAACATCAAGGATGGTATTCCCGCTCCAGGTGCGCCTTGATGTCGGCCTCGGAGAACCACGCGCGGCGCAGCTGGTGCGCGGCGTAGATCGGAAGCTGGTCCCGGCTGTGCGGTGAGTCGAGGCGGCTGCTCTGGCCGTATGCCAGCACGGACCAGGCGGTCGCGGGCGCCGAGAAATCCACGAGGAGCACCCAGGCATCGCCGAAGCCGCTGAGCGGACGCCCGCCGGCGGTGTTGCCGGCGATCCGCGCGGTCTCCCCCGGCACCGCGTCGAAGCGGACGACCCGATATGCGCCGTACGTTCCCGAGGCGCCGTCCCCAGGAAGATCGATCGGTCCCGCGCGGAAGCGGTTGAGCTCTCCCCAGGCGACGCGCTCCGACCCGCCGGCGCCGCGCATGGCCCGCACGGCGGAGGCAAGCTCGGCAACGGCCGCCGCGCGATCGGCGATGCCCGACGGCGTGCGCGCGGGATTGGCCGCGTCCCAGGGAACCGCGAATGGAGTCTTGACGAGGCCGGTGTAGCGGTCCCAGAAACGCAGGAAGAGCGCCGTGCCGCGGCTGTCGGCAGACGCACGGCCGTCCCAGGCGTCGAGCACGTCGGCGCCGGCGCGCGCCTCCCCGGGGGCATCAGGCGTCGAGCGCACGGCTTCAACGACCGCCGCCTTGACACGCTCAGCCAGCAGCAATCGTGTGTCGTACTTCAACGCAATCACGTCCGCGACGCTGAACGACGGCCGGCTCTCCAGCATGTCGATCGCGAGCTGCGGCCGCAGGCCGAGCGGACCGCGCTCGAAGTACGACGGGTACGCGGACATGTCAAGGGGATCGCGCATCGACACGAACTGCGGCGGATTGTTGGCGTTCTGGACGTAGCCGCCCGGAGGATTCAGACGGCGCGGAAAATCCGCCACCGCGTGCAGCGTGGACCAGAGGTCGCGCGCCGAATGCGCGGCGACATCCAGGCTGTAGTCCACCCCCTCGCGCCGCACCGGCAGCCGGGCGTTCCATTGATAGAGGATGTTGCCGTCCGCGTCGGCGTAGGTGAAGTTCGACGTCGGCACGTAATTGAGGCGAAGCGCCGCGAGCCACTGGTCGAGCGTGCGCGTCTTGCTGAGCTCGTAGAACCCCTCGAAGTAGCGGTACGCATCCAGGCGCGTCGACTTGACCGCGAAGGCACGCTGGGGCGTGCGATAGACGATCGGCCCGACGCTCGTTCGCCAGAAGGTGCGCGTCTCGATCCGGTTCGATCCGTCGGCATTGCGCACCGTCACGCTGACCGTGTACGGCTCGAGCGGCCGCGAACGTCCGTCGAACACATAGTGACCCGGGTGCGCCGCATCCATCTCCAGCGCAAACACATCGTCCAGGTCCGGAGCGTTGTTGGTGGTGACGAAGCCGAGGCGCTCGTTGAAGCCGGCGCGCAGGATCGGGATGCCGGCAAGCGTGGAGCCGTAGAAATCGATCCGGCCGGGCACGCGGACGTGCGCTTCCCAGTACAGCGACGACCAGCTCAGGTGCGGGTTGCCGAGCAGTATGGGTTTACCCGTCGTCGTTCTCGACCCGGCGAGCGCCAGGGCATTCGATCCCGGCGCGTCGATCCACGTCTCGTCCGGCTTGTCGCCTCGGACGGGAGCGCCCTCGTACTTGTTGCGCAGCTGGCGAATCAGACCGGGGCCCGCCAGCGATTCCGCCGCGCCGGAGCGGCTGTTGGCAAGGACGTCGGCGGCCGTGAATTCCGGGATCCAGGCGGGCAGCGTGTCCGTGTGACGCGACACATATCGGTTCACGCCCGCCGCGTACGCCGCCAGAATGCCGCGATACAACGGCGACACACGCTCCAGGCCTCGACGCGATTCCGCGAGGTTGTCGAATTGCGCCATGGCGAGGTCGTTCTGGAGGCCGGACTCTCCGAAATACTTCGCCTCCTCCCCGCGCGCCGACACGAGATGGCGCGCGATCTCCTCCGCGTGGTCTTCCGCCTGCGCGTAGCCGAACGCGAACGCCGCCGCCTCTTCGGTGTCGGCGAGGATGTGAGGGATACCGAACGTGTCACGCCGGATGGTCGCCTGCCGCGACAGGGCGTCCGGCGACGGCAGCGTGACGGGCGGCCGTCCGCACGCGGCGGCGATCCCCAGCAGCACAACGACTACGGCGAACGCACGGCGCGGAGCCAGACTCGGCATGCGCCATAGTGTAACCGGACCTCTAACTCCAAACTTCAAACTTCAAACTTCAAAGCAATCCCGTTTGGCGTTTGATGTTCGGCATTCGGTGTTTGGCGTTTGGCGTTTGGCGTTTGGAATTCGAACAGCCCGCTATCCGGCAGCCCCCCGCCAGTGCCGGTTGATGACGGCGTAGATGTATTGGTCGCGCGGCTGGCCGAACTTGACGCTGCTCGACTGGAGCAGCCCTTCGCGCACGTAGCCGGCCTTCTCGAGGACCCGGATGGACCCGAGATTGTCGGCGAAGGGCAACGCGAACAGCCGCAGCATGTTCACGCTGGAAAACACATACTCGGTCGCGAGCACGAGCGCCTCGGTCGCGATCCCGCGTCCCCACAGCGCTTCACCCAGCCAATAGCCGATTTCCGCGGAGTACCGCTCGACGTCGCGCCCGGGCACGTAACCGATCGCGCCGGCCGCCTCGCCATCCACATCGATTGCGAGATTCGTCGGCAGCTGAGGCACGGCGGCGAGCTTCAGGAAGGCGTGCGCGTCGCCGCGGGTGTACGGGTGCGGAAACCGATCGCGGAGCTGGCTGGCGACGTCGAGGTTGTTCGCGTGACGGACGAGCGACGCCGCGTCCGACGCGCGCCACGGGCGCACCGTGCAGAGCAGCCCGACGAGTTCGATGCTCATCGTCTTAGAAAAGCGCGCGACCGTCGGTCTTGAGCCAGCGCTCCGCCTCGCGGAAGCCCGGGCACGCGTGCTCGACCAGCCGCCAGAACCGCAGCGAGTGGTTCTGATGCTTCAAGTGCATCAGCTCGTGGACCAGGATGTAGTCGCGGACCGCCAGCGGCATCTGCGCCGTCCGGTAGTTGAGCGCGATGGTGCCGCTGTTGGAGCAGGAGGCCCAGCGCGAGCGCTGGCCGCGGACCACCACCCGTGCGACCCTCAGCCCATGGAGCGCCGCGAGCTCGTGAAGCCGTGGCACGATTTCCTCGCGCACGAGCGCCCGAAGGTCTGCCTGGATCGACGATGCGACATCGCTCGCGACGGGCATCGTGATCGTGCGATCGCCGTACGCCACGGTACGGAAATCGCCGTCGATCGCAATCGAGAGTCTCGCCAGTTCGCCCCGAAGCAGGATCGTCTCCCCATCGCTCCACCGGCCGGGCGATCGCGCCTCGCCGACGCGCAGGCGCTCCTGCTCGACCCACGCGCGATGCTTCTCGAGGAAGCGGAGCGCTTCGGCACGCGACCCGCCGCGCGGCACCGTCACGCGCACCGCGCCGTCGTGCTGCACCCGCACGATGTAGCGGCGCGCCCGGCGCACCAGGACGATCTGGACCGGCAGCCCTTCGGCCGCGGACGGCGGAAGCGACGGTTCAGCGGGCGCCCGGAGAAACGGGAACTCGAGCTGCACGCTCGGATGATAGCAGGCTCACTCGTTTCTGAGCGCGACGATCGGATCGACGGCCATGGCCCGCCGCGCCGGGAAGTAGCTGGCCAGAGCCGCGACGAGCGTCAGGAACAGCGCGACCGCCGCGAAGCTCGCCGGATCGGTCGGCGTCACGTTGTACAACTCGGATGAAATGGCTCGCCATGCGAAGAACGCTCCGATCAAGCCGAAGACGATTCCGCCGGCCGCCAGCCGCAGGCCATCGCCGACGATCAGCCGCATGACGTGACGGCGCTCGGCGCCAAGCGCCACGCGTACGCCGATCTCCTGGACGCGCTGCGACACGGAGTACGACAACACGCCGTAGACGCCGACCGACGCCAGCAGCAGCGCGATCGCGCCAAACGTGGCGAACATCATCGTGAACAGCCGCTGCTCCCAGAAGCTGCTCGTGCGCAGTTCCTCCATCGTGCTGACGTTGAACACGGGCAGCGACGCGTCCGCCTGCCGGATCTGATCGCGGACGGCGGCCGTCACGCTTGCCGGGTCGCCCGCCACGCGGATCGTCAACCCCGTGTTCAAGGCAGGGTCGTACGGATAGGGGATGAACGCCGCCGACGGCGGAGGCTCGTCACCTCGTGCCGGGTACTGCCTGAAGTCGGCCACGACTCCAACGACCGAAAACCAGTCAGGAATCCGGTCGCCCTTCAGCCTGAATCGCCGGCCGATAGGATCCTGATCGCCCCAGAGCCGTTTCGCCATGGCCTGGTTGATCAGCGCGGCGCCGGACCTGGTCGCCCCTTCGCTATCCGTGAGATCGCGGCCGTGGACGAGCGCGACGCCCAACGTCTGCCGCAGATGCGGCGATGTCGCGACGAAGTTGATCGCCGGCTCTTTCCCCGGCTCGGCGGCCTTCCCCTCGACAATCACCTGCCCGCCGCCGCCGCCGCCGCTGAGCGGCACGAAGTTCGAGGCGAACGCCGCCTGGACCCCTGGCAGCGCCTCGACGCGCCGGACGATGTCCTCGACGCGGAGGGCCTTCGCCTCGGCTTTCTCGTACTGGACGCCCGGCAGGTAGAACCGCACCGTCATCAGCGGCTTCGTATCGAAGCCGAGCTGCGCGGTCTGCACGTTCAGGAAGCTGCGCATGAACAGCGAGGCGCCGACGAGCAGCACGAGCGAGAGGCCGACCTCGATGATCACGAGGGTGTTGCGCAGCCAGGCGCGCCCGGCGCCCGAATAGCCGCGTCCGCCCTCCTTCAGCGTCTCCTGGAGATTGCCGCGCGCGGCCTGGAGCGCCGGCGCGAGCCCGAAGACGATCCCGGTGAGCACCGAAATGGAAATCGTGTAGACGAGGGCGCGCGTGTCGAGGCTCCAGCGGATGAAGTACGGCACGCCGTCGGCGGGCATGGCCATGTCGAGCAGGCGAATGCCCACCCAGCCGAGCAGGACCCCGAGCGGTGCGGCGAACAGGCCGATGAAGACCGACTCGGTGAGCAGCTGCCGGACAATCCGCCACCGTCCCGCGCCGAGCGCCGAGCGGATCGCGATCTCGCGCGCGCGCACCGACGCGCGCGCCAGCAGCAGGTTCGCGACGTTCGCGCAGGCGATCAGGAGCACCAGCGTCACCGCGCCCATCATCGTCAGGAGGATCAGCTTCACGGCCTGGGGCAGCATCCATTCGCGCACCGGCCGGGCGCCCAGTCCCCAATCCTTGTTCTCCGCGGGGTACGTGCGCTCCAGTTGCGACGCGATCGTCTTCAGCTCGCTCCGCGCCTGCTCCAGCGTGACGCCCGGTTTCATCCGCGCGAAGACATAGGCGTTGCGCTCGTCGCGCGTCGTCGGCTCCCCGTACGGCGCAAGCGGTACCCACAGCCGGTGGCTCTCCGGAAACGCGAAGCGGGGCGGCATGACGCCGATGATGGTGTGGGGCCGGCCGTTGATGGAAATCGCGCGATCGACGATGTTCGGATCCGAGTGGTACCGAGAGCGCCAGACGTCGTCGCTGAGGATGATCACAGGCGCCGCGCCCGGACGATCGTCCTCGGGCCCGAAATCGCGCCCGAGGGCGGGCGCGGCCCCGAGGATGCTGAACAGCTGCCAGGAGACCGTCTCACCCAGAAAGCGTTCCGGATCGCCCGTGCCGTCGGAGATCGTCAGGCTGCGGCTGGTAAACGCGGCGCCGGTGCTGATGGTGGTCGCCGTGCCGCGCAGGTCCTTGAAATCGGCGTAGGAAAGGCCGGCGCGCATGAAACCCTGCGTCTGGTTCGTCGACGTGATGACGATCAGGCGCTCGGAGTCGGGGTAGGGGTACGGATTCAGGATGACGCCGTCCACGACGCTGAAGATCGTCGCGTTGACGCCTATGCCGAGGGAGAGGCAGATGACGGCCACGGCCGTAAAGCCGCGGTTCTTCAGCAGGGTGCGAAGGGCGTAGCGGATATCCTGAAGCAGCATGGGGACTTAGACGGCAGCCGATGGTTGCGGGTTCGCCTCTCGACAGCCAGCCTCCGAACAGGCTAAAGTCCGGCCGCGGAAGCACACGGGACGCTCACATACCAGACGAACACAGAAACCTGCGGATTGTTACATCGGAGGCCTGATGCGATCGCGCCTGCGCTCCCTCATCCTGATTCTTCCCGCTGCGGTAGCGTTCGTCGCCCTGTCGCAGCCGACACGGTCCCAGGGGCTCGACTACGTCCGCGCGAACTACACGAAACGCGAGGTGTCGATCCCGATGCGCGATGGCATCCGGCTGTTCACGGCGGTGTACGAGCCGAAGGACACGTCAAAGACCTATCCGATTCTGCTGACGCGCACACCGTACAACGTCTCGCCGTACGGCCCGGACCAGTTCAAGACCACGATCGGCCCGTCGGCGCTCTTCGGCCGCGAGGGCTACATCGTGGTGTACCAGGACGTGCGGGGCCGCTGGATGTCGGAAGGGACGTTCGACGACATGAGGCCGCACAAGGATCGCAAGGCCGGGCCGAAGGACATCGACGAGAGCACCGACACCTACGACACGATCGACTGGCTGCTGAAGAACCTCGCCAATCACAACGGGCGCGTCGGCATGTGGGGCATCTCGTATCCCGGGTTCTACACGGCCGCGGGAATGATCGACGCGCACCCGGCGCTCGAGGCGGCCTCGCCGCAGGCGCCGGTGTCGGACTGGTTCTCGTCCGACGACTGGCATCACAACGGCGCCTTCCTGCTCGCGCACGCGTTCGGCTGGTTCTCGCGCAACGGCTGGCCGTTCACGAAGCCGACGCCGGAACGGGTCGGCACGCCGATCGATCTCGGCACCGAGGACGGGTACCAGTTCTACCTGAACCTCGGCCCCGTCCGGAACGCCGACCTCAAGTACTTCCATCGGGAGATGCCGTTCTGGAACGAGATGATGGCGCACGATCGGAAGGACGAGTTCTGGGCGCCGCGCAACCTGCGGCCGCACCTGCGCGACGTCAAAGCGGCGGTGATGACGGTCGGCGGCTGGTTCGACGCGGAGAACCTGTTCGGCGCGCTCGAGGTCTATCGGAACGTCGAGAAACAGGCCCCCGGCGCGTCCAATGTCCTCGTGATGGGACCGTGGGTCCACGGCGGGTGGGCGAGGCAGAATGGCGAGGCGCTCGGCGACGTCCGCTTTGGGTCGAACACGTCCGCGTTCTACCAGCAGAACATCGAGCTGCCCTTCTTCAACGCGTACTTGAAGGGGAACGGCGCACCGGATCTTCCGGAGGCGTACGTGTTCGAAACCGGACGCAACGCCTGGCACAAGTACGACACGTGGCCTCCGCGCGGCCTCGAGACGCGCACACTGTATTTCCACGAAGGCGGCGTGCTGGACTTCAACAGGCCGGCGAACACCGCGCAGGCGTACGACGAGTACGTGAGCGATCCGAAGAAACCAGTACCCGCGACGCCGGGGATCGCCCCGGGGATGGCGCAGCGCTACATGGATGACGATCAGCGGCACGCCGCGCGGCGGCCCGACGTGCTCGTCTATCAGACCGCGCCGCTCGACGCGAACCTGACGCTCGCCGGCCCGATCACGGCGCTCCTCAACGTGTCCACGACGGGAACCGACGCCGACTGGATCGTGAAGTTAGTCGATGTCTACCCGGACCGGTATCCGGACGAAACCGGCAACACGAACAACACGCTCGGGGGTTACCAGCAGCTGGTGCGCGGCGACGTGATGCGTGGGAAGTTCCGCAAGAGCCTCGAGAAGCCGGAGCCGTTCGTCCCTGGCGAACCGGCCGCGGTCAATTTCACGCTGCCGGATCTATTCCATACGTTCCGCAAGGGCCATCGGATCATGGTTCAGGTGCACAGCACCTGGTTCCCGCTCATCGACATCAATCCGGGCAGGTTCCTGAACATCTTCGAGGCGTCGGAGGCGGACTTCCAAAAGACGACCCAACGGGTGTATCGGACCGCGACACTCCCGTCCGGGCTGCAAATAGGCGTCTTGAAGCAATAAACGCGGCGCGCCGCGTTGCCGTCCAACGTGGCATGACGAACCACACCCGATTCAACCAGCTCCTTCCTGTTCTGGCTCTTGTCGCCGCCGGCGCGGTGCCCGCGGCTCTGCACGCCCAGCAGGTCTCGGCCAACGATCCGTGGTGCCAGGAAACGCGCGGCGACAGCGATCGTGCGCGGGCCTGCGAAGTGCGGGAGTACACCGTTCCCGCGACCGCGGCGACCCTCACCGTCGACGCCGCGCCGAACGGCGGCATCAAGGTCAGCGGCTCCGCCCGGCGCGACATCCTTGTCCGCGCCCGGGTATCGGCGAACGCCCGAACGATCGAGGAGGCGCGCGCCCTGGTCTCGCGCGTGCAGGTGATCGCGACAGCCGATCGCGTGTCGGCCGACGGTCCCCGCGATCTTCCAGATAGAGAAGGCTGGTCGGTCAGCTTCGAGATCGCCGCGCCGGGCGCGACTCCCCTCTCGCTCAGCTCGACCAACGGCGGCATCTCCGTCGAAGCCATCAAGAGCCGCGTCGAGTTCAAGACCGTGAACGGCGGGGTGAAGCTCGTCCGGGTGGGCGGAGAGGTCAGCGGCAAGACGTCCAATGGCGGGATCGACGTCGAGCTCGACGGCACGACGTGGGACGGATCCGGCCTCGACGTGGAAACCACGAACGGCGGGGTGCGCATGTCGATTCCGGCCGCATACAACGCGCACATCGAAGCGGCCACGAACAATGGCGGCCTGCACAGCGATTTCCCGGTCACCACCACCGAGGGGCGACGGCCGCAGAGAGCGACAGCGGATATCGGCAGCGGCGGACCGTCGCTTCGCGTGCGCACGTCCAATGGCGGCGTGCATATCTCGAGGAAGTGAAACGTGAGCGGCCAGTTTCCAGTTTCCAGTGACCAGCTTCCAGCTTCCAGCTGGACACGGCTGGGAGCTGGCAGCCGGAAACTGGGAGCTGACCTCTCACAGATACTTCTTGATCCAGCCGAACACCGCCTCGTGCCAGGCGCGGCTGTTGTGCGCCTTCAGTACCCAGTGCCCCTCGTCGGGGAACACCAGCGCTTCGGCGGCGACGCCGTTTCTGCGCAGCGCCGTGAACATCTGCAGGCCCTGGTCGACCGGCACGCGGAAGTCCTGCTCGTTGGTGATGATGAGCGTGGGCGTCCGGATGTTCTGGACGAAGCGGTGCGGCGACCACTTCGCGAACTGCGCGCGCGCCTTCGGATCCCACGGCCGTCCGCCGAACTCCCACTCGGGGAACCAGAGCTCCTCGGTGGCCATGCTCATCGATTCGAGGTTGAACACGCCGTCGTGCGTGACCGCCACCTTGAATCTGTTGGTATGGCCGAGAATCCAGTTGACCGCGTAACCACCGTAGCTCGCGCCGGCGATGCCCATGTGGCGCGAGTCGGTGAACGGCATCTTCGCGACCGCGTCGAAGACCGCGTCGATCTCGGTCATCACGCGGCCGCCCCAGTCGCCGGAGATGCGATCGACCATGGCCTGGCCGAATCCCGTCGATCCGCTGGGATTCGGCGCGGCCACCACCCAGCCCTGTGCCGCCCAGAGCGACGGGTTCCACCGCGACGACCACGCGTCCTCCCACGCCCCCTGCGGGCCGCCGTGAATCAGGAACACCACGGGATACTTCCTGGACGGGTCGAAGTCCGGCGGCTTGATCAGCCAGTACTGGATCTTGTCGCCGGCCGGCGCCGTCACGGTGAGGCTTTCCGGCTGCGCGAACTGCACGTCCTTGATCCATCGCTCGTTCTCGCGCGTGAGCGGCTTGACGCCGCTGCCGTCGGCCGACGCACGGAACAGCTCGGCCGGAGCCGTCAGGCTGGATTTCGAGAAGACGACAAATCCGGCGCCGGGACGGACCGACGAAATCGCGCCCCCTTCGAGCACCCGCTTCGCCGTACCGCCGCCGGCAGGCACCACGAACACGTTCTCGCGGGCGTGGTCACCCGCCGTGAACCAGATCGTCGCGCCATCCTGCGAGAGCGTGTAATCGCCGACCGAGATGTCCGGCGTCTGGAACACCGTCCGTTTCGCGCCCGAGGCGACGTCGTAGGCATCCAGATACCAGCGGTCGGCCTCGAAGCCGGCGCGGCGCTGCGCGCGCACGAAGATCGTGCGGCCGTCGCGCGAGAACATGGGTGAGAGGTCCGACGCCGGATTGGCCGTGACCTTCTTCGCCTCTCCGCCCGTGATGGAGACCGTCCACACGTCGTGGTTCGTCGTCCACGCTTCCCGATCGGGCCCCTCGCGGCTCGAGACGAACGCGATGTCGCGGCCGTCGGGCGAGAAGGCGATCGAGCCGTCCTCCTGCTGGACGGGAGGTGAGTCGTAGTCGCCCGGCGTCAGATCGAGCGCGCGCCCGCCCGCGATGTCAGCGACGAAGACGTGATGCCGCACGTTCTCGCGCCAGCTGTCCCAGTGCCGGAACAGCAGCCGCGTCAGCCGGCGCATCTTCACGGGGTTCTTCTCCGCCTCTTCACTCTTCTGCTTGTTGCACGCCTCGTCCGTGCATTCCGGGTAGACGTCGGACACGAAGGCAAGCCGGTTTCCATCGGGGGAGAACACGAGCGGCGGCTCCACACCCATCGGCAGGTTGGTGATCTTCTTCGCGTTCGAACCGTCCGCATCCGCCACGTAGACCTGCGGAGCGCCGTCGCGCGACGAGATGAACGCCAGCCGCCTGCCGTCAGGCGAGTAGCGCGGCGTGCTCTCGCTCTTGTCGCCGCCAATCAGCTCTTTCGGCGAACCGGAACCGTCCGCGGCAACCGCCCAGATGTCCGCGTTCCGCTTACCGCTCTTCACATCGGTCGTCGTCCGCGAGAACGCGACGGTCTTGCCGTCCGCCGACAGCTGCGGATCGCCGATCCGGATGGCGCCGAGCAGATCGTCGATGGTCATCGCGCGGCCGGCGGCGGCGCGCCCGGCCGGCTGGCCGGCCAGCACGACGATCGCGATCAGAGAGAGAAGACACAGGCGACGGGATTTCATAACAACCTCATCGGAAGAATGTGTCGCAGCTCGCAGCTCGCAGCTCGTGGTTCGGCTTGGGCGCCGACGTGTCCGCCGAAGCGGTTCGCGAAGGCGGAAGCGCGAAGCGCGAAGGCGGCTCATCGCCACCGTAGCCACGGACGCCCGTTCGGCATGCCGGGCCAGGGGAGCGAGGCCAGGATGGCAATCAGGGCGATGCCGAAGAAGATCGCGGCGAGCTTGTGGCGGCGCGAGACATCGGCCTTGCGCACCATCACGCGGCCGACATGCGCCAGCGCCAGGCCGACGAGCATTCCCAGCGGGTGCTCGACGGTCCAGAAACGGGCCGACGGGCTCTGCATGACGAGCGCGGCGTCCGCCGCCAGCCTCTGCGGAAGGCCAGTCTCCACGTAGAGCAGCAGGCCGAGGAGGACCTGCACGTCAAGCGCGATGGTGAACCACAGGCTCGCCCGGTCGTCGGACCGCGTCCAAGGCCTGCGTGCGGACGCGCCGGTCGCCGCCCGCAGGAACACCACGACGCCCGCAATCACCACCGCCCAACGGACCCAGGAGTGCGCGAAGAGGGCGGCTGTGTACATGGACTGATATTAGATCAGTCGATTGATCAGTCGATAGTCGATAGTCAAAATCAAGGAGTCAAAGTCAAGGGAGTCACAGTCAGAGTCGCCGACTGTGACTTCGACCGACTTTGACTTTGACTTCGACTACCGACTGTGACCATCGACTACCGACTGGTGTCCTTGAACGCCCCGGCCCGGCTGATGTACTCCATGATCTCCGAGTCCAGGCCCGTGCGCTGGCGGACCGACGGCTCGTTCTTGTACATCGTCGCCACGCCTTTCGCGACGGCGAGGTTGCCGTTGGTGAACTCTTCGACCAGGCCGCGCCACCGCGCCGCGAGCGCCTGGACGCGCGGGTGGTCCGGCGGCGTGGCCTGTGCCATCTCCTGCCGGACCTCCGCGATGAGCCGCGGCCACTCGGCCTCCACTTCCTTGATGCGCTCCTCGCCGACGACGACGCGCCGCTCCTTCAGCCAGCCGCGCTGATCTTCCGTGAAGTACTTGTCGAACATGGTCAGCTCCTCGATGGTCTCGACGATGGTGTCGATGGTGACGCGCGAGCGGCGGCGCAGCAGCTCGGCGGTCTCTTCGAGCCTCCGGCACAGCCTGCGCTCGCGCTCGATGCGCTCGCGGGTGCGGCCGGCGTGAAATTCGATGGTCTGGAGCAGGGATTGGCCGTCGCGGGAGAGGCTGCGCCGGATGTCCTCGAGCGACAACCCGATCTCGCGCAGCAGCACGATCTGCTGCAGGCGCATCACGTCGTCGATCGAGTACAGGCGGTAGCCGCTGCTGCTGCGGTGCGACGGGCGCAGCAGGCCGATGGCGTCGTAATGGTGCAGCGTCCGGATGGACAATCCGGTGCGCTTTGCCAATTCGCCGACCCGTAGCATCTCTCCCTGTTTCTTGCTCACAGGGAGATGGTAAAGCCTGACGTTACGTAAAGGTCAAGATCGGAGAAATTACCGGTGGCGCAGGCCTTTAGCTAAGCTAGGGGCCTTTCGGGGTCCTTTAGGGGTCCCTAATGCCTGCCAGTTGGAACCGCGTCGTCCCCTGGCTGCGAGCGGTGGACGAGCTCAGGCGTGCGGCTTGAGCAGACTTACCGGGCTTTGTCGGTACTTTCGTCAGCTTCGAGGTGACGCGGGTAGTCCATCCTGTCGTGGAGCACGCGAACGACAAGGATGTGCGACTGGTCGGCTTCGAAGAATACGCAGTGGCGGCCCCAGGTAGCCGTCTGCAGCCCGGGTCTGAGGTCATCGCGGTTGCGGCTGACGACAGTCCCTGCGACGAGTCCCTTCATCGTGTCGCGCAGCCCCGCCATGTACTGAACCGTGCGATCCGGTCCCCAGATTTTTTGGGAATAGCGGCGTATCGATTTCAAATCCGCCCGAGCGATCTCGGTGAAATCGACGCGCTTCACAGGTCGGCGAAGAAGGCGTCGATCTGGTCGTCGCTTTCGAGACGGATTACGTTGCCTGCCGTGACGTCTTGGTAGCCGCGATCGATCGCATCTTGCAGCCGGGCGCGCTTGATCTGGGCCACCTCGTCACGTGCCTGCATCAACCGCAGAGCATCCGCGACGACCTCGTCCTCGGTGCTGTAGTGGCCCTCGTCGACCTTTCGGCGGACCAGCGCCTCGAGGCTCTTAGGGACGGTGATATCCATGGTGCGACTCTCCTCGGATGACGATACCACGACCGCGGAGATCCAATCGGCGGTCAGCCGCGCAAGGCTCTCGCGGGATCGGCCTGCAGGACGCTTCGAACCGGCAGGTAACTGGCTGCCAGCGCAACACCAACGAGCACTGACACGGCTGCTACGTAGCTGAGCGTGTCGTCTGGCGACACACCAGACAAGAGCGCCTGTATCAAGCGGCCGAGGGCGAAGGCGCCCGCGGTTCCCAGCGTCACGCCAACACAAATAGGCCCGGCCGCCTGCTTCAGAAACATGGATCGCAAGCTGCACGAGGTTGAAGTCGCCGGGCCGGGGAGCCGTTGACAAGCTGAGGCGGGCCCGATATCGAACGCGGATCTCAGGCGCGATCCTATGAGGCCCGCAGCGCCGTCACCGTATCGACACCGTTTGCCCGTGCCAGCGGTCCGGCGGCAGCAGCCAAACCGAGCAGCAACTCGAAGACGATCGCAGCGCCGATCGTCACTGGGTCCGCGGCGCCGACGCCGAACAACTGGCTCGACAATGTCCTGGCCAACCACCAGCCGCAGAGGCACCCGAGCAGCACGCCCGCGGCGCAGGGAAACGCGAGGTATCGAATCAGCAGGGCACCGATGTGCCGCTTGCCGGCGCCGATGGCTTTTCGGATGGCGAAATCCCGTTTCCGGCTCTCCACGTACTCGCCGAGAGCGCCGCTGACGCTGAAGGCCGTGAGCAGGAGTACCACGACGGCCGCCACTGTCACGAGCCGGAGCGTACGGTGTCGCGCAGACACGGTGTTCCAGAGCAGCGCAGACAATGGGCGGGCTTCATCAACGAGAACGTCGCGGTCGGCGCGCGCCACTTCGGCCACCACCTCCCGCATGACATCGCGCCCTGGCCCCCTTGACGACACGACCACGTGGTAGGCAGACACGTCGCGTTGGCTGGTCTGCAGCAGGTAGACGGTTTCCCACGACGGGCTCGTCGGCCCCGACTGCCGGGCGTCGTGCACGACACCGATGACGTCCACCAGGCGTGAGCCCAGGCGAACACGTCTCTGCAAGGGGTCGCCGCTGCCGATCTGTCTCCTGCAGAATGCCTCGCTGACGAGAATCGACGGCGCGTTGCTCCGATAGTCGTCCTCCGTAAAGGTGCGCCCTCTGACGACCCTGATGCCGAGCGCCTCGAGGTATCCAGGGGAGATGTGCTGGACTACCAGGTGGCTGAGCGACTTGGGGGGCTCTCCGGGCGCCTCCAGGGCGATCGTTCCGGTGGCGGTCACCGCGCCTGGACTCAGCGCAGGAGCATCGGAGACACCCGCCCAATCGACGCCCCGCACACGACGGACCCGCTCGAGGGAATCCCCGACGAACGCGAGCCGGCGCGCGGCCGTCCAGCCCGAGCCCCGCGGCAACGAGATCGGAACCACGAAGGACCGGTCCGGGTCGAAGCCAAGGTCCACCCGGACCACGTTCAGCATGCTGTGCATCAGGAGCGCCGACACCACGCCGAGCGAGGTCGAGGCGGCAACCTGAATGGCCAGGAGAATGCCGAACGCCCGGCTCCTGCCCCGTCCGAGCGACGTCGCCTGGCCAGCCTCGCTCAGCCCCCGTCTCATGTCTCCACGCCGTAACAGCCCGACGCCGACGATCCCGAGGGCAAGGCCGCCCAGGACGGTCAGAGCCGCTGCGGCGACGACCAACGACGGGCTGATGCTGAAACCAGTACCCGGGCCTGAGGAACGCGACGTGTCGATCCACCACAATGTGCCCGCCGCAAGCGCGATGGCGAGGAGGCCGCCGGGAAGCGTCCAGAGAACCGACCTCGCCAGCACGAGACGCGACAACCGGGCGGGCGTTGCGCCCAGCGCGTATCGAATGGCCATCTCGGGCGCGCGCCGTATGCTGTCGGCGAAGACGAGGCCCAGCCCGCTGACGCCCGCAACGAGCATGGCCAACAGCGCCGCGCCCCACAGCAACGGACGCACGTACTCGATGCTTCGCGTCCGCCACGTGCTCCAGCTCGTCGCGCTCATCCCTCTGCCACGGTTCGTCGCCGGAAATGCCTCCGCCAGCCGCCTGCCGACGGTTGCCACGTCTTCTTGCGCCGCCTCCATCGACACTCCCGGCCGCAGCCTGCCGACGACGGTCAGGAAGGGGGAATTGCGGCGTCGGTCCCGGAGCCGAGGCTGCCGTCCGGTCCCTCCCCGATCCACAAGGGGAGTGATGACGTATTCGTTGCCTTCACTGTCATCGAAGAGCTCCTTCCGCTCCCGCAGAAGGCTGACCGCCTCGTCGGGAACGACGCCCACGAGAGTGAACGGCTCTCCGTCGAGCCGGATCACGCCTTCGAGGACGCCGGCATCCGCTCCGAGCTGCCGCCGCCACAGGCTCGCCGTGATGACGGCGACCGGCGCCGCGCCGTCCCGAAAGTCGGTCGCGTCGATCAAGCGGCCAAGGACTGGCCGGATGCCGGTCAGTCGGAACAAGTCTCCCTCGACGTGCACCCGGAGTACCGACCGCCTTCGATCCTGCGCGTCCCATATCGCCTTCGTCGGCCGCGTCAGGCCGCCGATGCCGGCGAAGGAACGCTGCTGGGCCTGCAAGTCGCGGTAGTCGGGCCACGAAACGGTCGGCGCTCGGACGACGTCTCCGTCCAGATCGCTGAGCTGGTAGACGCCGACGTTCTCGATCACGACGAGGCGATCGACCTTGGCGAACGGACCAGCGTCGAAGAACACCTTCTGCAGCACACTGGTGACGGCCAGCGTTGCGCCGACGCCCAGAGCGACGACGAGGGCCAGTGACACGCGGCCATACGCGCGCTTCGATGACAATGGGCTTCCCATGGGTCTAGCGCTTCCGACCAAAGACCTGGGTCACCTCCCGCCCGCCCCGATAGGTCCGGAGGATCGTCAGGGTGTTGCCGTCATCGGAGAGCGACCACCGCTCGCTGAAGGTCGTGACGCCGCCGTCGCTGGCCCTCGTCAGCGTGATACGCCACACCAGGTCCCGGCTCTCCCGAGCGAGGAGCCGCGAGTAGTGCAGGTCGGGAATCCGCTGCTCGCTCGGCTTCCCGTCGGTTGCGCCCGTGTAAGTCTCGGCCTCGAACCAGCCGCCCGGTATCTTCGGGTTCGACGTCTTCAGCCTCCGAACGACCTTGACACTACTTAGTAGATGTTTTGTCAAGCGGTCGAGGTGCTCGATATGAGCGACAGCCGGTCAGGGTTCGACCGGGGTATATGCGGGGGGTTCCAAGCGCAGTTACGAACGATCGAAGGGGCTATTTGTGAGTTGGCCTGCCCGCGGCCTGCTGCGACGACGGTTTCGAGGCGCGCTCGCGCTTCTGCTTCTCGACCATGGCCGCTACATCGGCCAGGAGCTGCTTCGCGTCGTACACGATCCCGTCCTTGATCGTGTACTTCACGCCGCCGACGCGCTCGACCTTGCCTGTCTTGTCGTTCAACTTCACCGCGCCCGTGCCGTAGAGCACCTTGAAGTTCGCGAGCGGGTTCTGATCGACGATGACCATGTCGGCGAGCATGCCCGCTCGGACCATGCCGAACTCGGGAGATTGATGCTTCGGCTCGGCCAGCGTGATCGCGCCGTTCATGGTCGCCGCCTGGATCACTTCCAGGGGATGGAAACCGGCCTCCTGCAGCATCTCGAGCTCGTTGATGAAGCCGAAGCCGTAGGTCTGGTAGATGAACCCGGAGTCCGAGCCCGTGGTGATGCGCCCGCCCATCTTCTTGTAGTCGTTCACGAGCTTGAACCAGACCTGGTAGTAGTTCCGCCAGGCAATCTCGTCTTCCGTCGTCCAGTAGTACCAATACGCGCCGTGGTTCGTGCGGCTCGCGGTGTAGAAGTCCATCAGCGACGGCAGCGTGTACTTGTCGTGCCACTCGGCATTTCGGAACGCCATCACGTGGCGCCCCGCGGAGTAGATCGTGAAGGTCGGATCGAAGACGGTGCCGAGCTTCAGATGCTCCTGGAGGTACGCCTTCCACTTGGGGCTGCCCGGCTCGTGGATCTTGTCCCACAGCCGCGCGACCTGGCCGAAGCGCCATTGCTCGTCGCTCGCGTTCATCTCCACGGGCCAGGGCTGCACCACGTAATCCTTCAGCAGCGACTCGAAATGGCCGTAGAAATGCGTCACGGTGTTCAGCCCCAGACGCGCCGCTGTGATCGCGTTCATCTGAGCGACGCCGCTCTGCTGGAGGTGCGCGGTCGATCCGAGACCGTAAGACCCGGCCGTTTGGAGCAACGCCCTCATGATCTCAGGGCGCTCGGCGCCGAGCTTGAGACCATCGAGACCGTTGGCCGCCCCCCATTGCACCCATTCGGCGGCTTTCTGCGGAGAATCCACGGCTCCCTTGTCCCAGCCGCTGCCCGGCCGCTGGTAGTTGACGATCCGCGGCGCGACGATCTCGTTCTTCGCGCTGCGCTCCTTCTCGCGCACCGTGAAGGCGTGTCCCGCCATCGGCACGCCGCGCACCGTCGTCACGCCATGCGCGAGCCAGAGCTTGTAGGCGTACTCGGCGTCCGCATTCTTCGGCGAGTTGCCGGCGTGCACGTGCACGTCCACGAACCCCGGCATCAGGTACATGCCGGTCGCGTCGACCTCGTAGTCGGCCTGCGGCCCGCGCCCCGTGCGCATGGGCAGCCCGGGCGTGCCGGCGCCGCGCACGGCCGTGATCCGGTTGCCTTGCACGACGACGTCCATCGGCCCCGCGGGCGGACCGCCGCTGCCATCGATCACCGTCACGCCGCGGATGACCAGCGTCTTGAACGGCCCCTTCCCTTCGTCGGGCCGCCGATTGGGCGCGGCGGCCAGCGGCTCGCGCGCGGGGGCGGCCGGTTGCGCGGCCGCCGGAGGCTGTTGAGCCGTTACGACGACCGCACGGCCGGTGGAAACGAACATCCCGGCAAACACGATGGACAGCGCGATCAACAACGTCCTGGTCATCTGACGCATGGCAAGCTCCTGGCGTGCGGCCGGTGAAACGGAGAAGGATAGAACGTAGAAAGTAGAATGCAGAATCACGGGCATTAGCAAGGACTCTGTTTCTCCGTTCCGGGTCGTGTCCCGCCGCACGCGCCGACGGCCTTCAACGCACGAAGACTACGAAGGTCACGAAGTTCACGAAGACAGCAAGTCAGAAGAACAGCACGCAGCAGGCGCTGGGCTTGATACCGCTGAACCGTCGAGCGCCGGCCGCATCGTGTCTGAGGCCGGCGGTGCAGGACAGGTGGAACCGGCACACGCAAACAGCTTCAGAGCATGGGCTGCTTGCGTGTGCGGGTGCCGCCTGTCCTTGCCGCGCCGCGCGCGGCTCGACGGTTCAGCCTGCTCCGCGACCGTCTTCGTGTCCTTCGTGTCCTTTGTGATCTTCGTGAACCGCCGTGGCCCGTTTCAGCGTGGCTCGAGTGCTTTTGTCCTGGGTGACCTAGGCCTACTTCTAACCGAGCCACCCCCACACCGCGAGGGCCACGATCCACCCTGCGATCGCATCGAGCGCGTAATGATAGCGCCCCAGGACCGCGCCGGCGCTGATGGCGGCGGCGCACAAGAACATCCATGCGATGGCCGCGGGAGGCGCGCTCAGGAGGAGCAGCGCGGCCGCGAGGGCTTCGGCCGCGTGGCCGCTCGGGAAGGTGTTGACGTGAATACTCGCGGTGCCCAGCAGGCGCTCGTTGAAACGGCGCAGGCGGGAGTGCCAGGGAAGGTCGGGCTCGAGGGCACGAGGCGGGCGGGTCTGAATCCAGGGAAGAAGGCCGAAGCAGACGCAGTCGGTGACCACCAGAACGGTCCAGAACCGGTCGACGTCGGGAGAGGGGCTGAACGTCAGGTAGATCGCCAGCGCGAGTGGAATCGCCGGGTACACGCCCGCATACGAGACTTCCAGCAACTCGACAACAGCGCGGGGCATCCGCGCGGCGATCCGCCGCGTGCCCATCGCGCGATCGAAAGCCGCCAGCGCCCGCTCGGCGCGGGGCATCGCCGCGACAAAGAGCCATCCGCTGCTCCAATACGTGAGGACCATGAGACACGGAGGCAGGAGCCACTCATGGAGAACGCGGCTGGCGGGTAGCGCAGCCGACAGGCCGACGACGAGCAGTCCCGCGGCGCTGACGCCGAGCGCCTTGATGCGCGATCGCGGCGGCAGCCGCGGCAGAAAGGCCGCGACCGCCGTCACGTACACGAAAAACACCGCGCTGGCGAGCTCCCACGCGCGCAGGTATGGCATCTAGCCGGAATGCGCGAAGCACGCCGAAGACGGCTCAACGCCCGCACGCCCGACCTGAAGGCTCCGCACGCGCGACCCCCTGGTCGGGCCTACGGCGAGGGCAGCTTCATCAGGTCCAGTGCGTACATCCCGCGACCGTAAGTCGAGACGACGATGATGTTGTCCCGGCCCTGGATCTGCAGGTCCGACACCTGCACGGACGGCAGGCCGCCGCCGAGCACCTCCCACTTCCCCCCCGTGTTGGTCGAGACGAACGCGCCGAAGTCGGTTCCGACGAACAACCGCGCCGGATTCTTCGGATCCTCGCGGATGACGTTGACCGGCCCCGCCGGCAGGTTGGCGGCGATTCGTGTGAACGTCTTGCCGAAGTCGGTGGACTTGTAGACGTACGGAGCGAAATCGTCGTCTTCACGGCCGCGCTGCGAAACGTACAGGGTACCGTCCGCATGCTGCGACGGCGCGACGCGCGAGATCCACTTCCGCACCGGCAGCTTCGCGGTCAGATCGGTCCACGTCTTCCCGTCATCCTGCGTCACATGCAAATGCCCATCGTCCGTCCCGGCGTAAATGACGCCTGCTTTCCTCGGCGACTCGGCCAGCGCGACGACCGTCTGGTACGGGATCTCGCTCATGCTCTTCGGCAGCAGCTGCTTCGGATCGTTCGAGGTGAGATCCGGACTGATCCGCTCCCAGGTCGCTCCCTTGTCCTTCGAGCGGTAGACGTGCTGATAACCGACGTAGATCGTGTTCGAGTTGTGCGGCGAAACGATGACCGACGCCATCCACTGCGCGCGCAGCTCGGCGTCTTTCGGACGGATGTTCGTGCTGCGCTGCGGTCCGCCCCGGCCTGCCTGCTCGCCCCGTCCCTGCGCGGCGCTTTCCGCGGCAGCCTTCGACTGCAACGCCTGAAGCTCGGCCTTCAACTTGATAATCTCAGGGTGCCTCTCGCCAAGTCTTCCGGACGCCTCTGTAAGCTGCTGCTGCAGCGCCACAACCTGCCGCTGCAGCTCCATGGCCTGCTGCCCGCCCCGCCCGCGCTGCGGCATCGGAATGCTCTGGTCCTCGCGCGTGAAGTTGCCGTAGAACCCGTGGGAGTAGACGACGTCGGGGTTCTGCCAATCGATGGCCTGGTGCGAGCCCTCGCCGCCCGGCGCATTCGTCCACGCGACGGCCGGGATCTTGTCGCGGCCGTTGCTGAGGTCGACCTTGCCGCGGCGGCTGCCGTGATCCTGAATCGAGCCGTACACCCAGAACGGCGTGCTGGTGTCGAGCGCCACGTTATAGAAGTGGGCGCCACCCACCGACACCGCGAACCTCCACGTCTTCCCCGCATCCTGCGACACGTAGCACCCGCCGTCGTTCACGTTGTAGAGAATCGCGGAGTTCTTCGGATCGATCCAGAGGCCGTGGTGGTCGCCGTGGGTGCCCGACACCCGCGCAAACGTCTTGCCGGCGTCGTGCGAGACGTGGAGCCCTACACCGAGCGTGTAGATCGTGTTCTCGTCCGTCGGATCGACACGAATCTGCCCGAAGACCCATCCGTAGGTGTTCGACAGGTTCATCATGTAACTGTTCGACTCGGAGACTCTGCGCCACGTGGCGCCCTTGTCGTCGGTCCGGTAGATTTCAGCCGACTTGATGCGCGACTCGTTAACGGGTCGACCGTACGCATCCGTTTCGTTCGGCTGCGGCGGCCGGCCCGGCTCGTAGCTGTCGACGAATGCATAGAGGACGTTCGGCTTCGTGCGCGAAATGTCGATGCCGATGCGGCCGCGGAACTGCGGCGCCGGCAGTCCCTGGCTCACCTCCGCCCACGTGGCGCCGCCATCGGCCGTCTTCCAGACACCGCCCTCGCTGTAGCCGGGCTCGACGCGCGGATCGCTCCACTTCCGGCGGACGCGCTGCCACATCGCCGCGTAGAGCGTGTTCGGGTCCGACGGATCCATCACGAGATCGATCGCGCCGGTGCGCGGGCTGCGATAGAACGACTTCGTCCAGGTCTTGCCGCCATCGGTCGTCTTGAAGACGCCGCGCATCTCGTTGTCGGTCCACTCGTGGCCTGACGCCGCCACGTAGACGATCTCGGGGTCGGTCGGATGGACGATGACGCGGGCGATTGTCTGGGTGTCGGCAAGGCCCATGTGCGTGAAGGTCCGCCCGGCGTCGACCGACTTGTACATGCCGACTCCAGGCATCGACGCGCGGAAGATGTTCGCCTCGCCGGTGCCGACCCAGAGCACGTCGGGATTGGAAGGGGCGACGGCGAGGTCGCCGATGCTGGTCGACGCGTAGTTCTCGAAGACGACCTGCCAGGTCGCGCCGTCGTCGTCGGTCTTCCACACGCCGCTGGCTGCGTAGCCCGCGTAAACCCGTCGCGACCCGTCGCGGTCCGCGACGGCAATGTCGGTCGCGCGGCCGCTGACGTTGGTCGGACCCAGGTACTGCCACGGCACGCCGCGGTACGGCGACGACTGCGCCATGGATTTGTAGGTGTCGTACGCCCTGCGCAGGTAGTCGGCATCGGCACGGGCGCCGGATTGCGCCCCGAGGCCGGCCGACGCCGCGGCCACGGCCGCAATCGACAGCGCCACGAGCGAGCCGCGTATAAATGAAGCCTTTCGACGCATATCAGTCCTCCTATCAGGGACAGTGCATTCTATGACACTACTTCGCAGCTCGCAGCTCGCGGCTCGGGACTCGGGGCTTGGGGCTCGGGACTCGGGGCTGGAGACTCGGGACTCGGGGTTCGGGTCTCGGGGCTGGGGACTCGGGACTCGGGACTCGGGGTTCGGGTCTCGGGGCTGG
>MELC01000015.1:0-14675 GCA_001767455.1 Acidobacteria bacterium RIFCSPLOWO2_12_FULL_66_21 | reverse complement strand
CTCGGGGCTCGGGACTCGGGACTCGGGGTTCGGGTCTCGGGGCTCGGGACTCGGGGCTCGGGCCTCACAGCTCGCGGCGGGCAGCGGGACGTCGAGCTGGAAGCTGGAAGCTGGAAGCTGGGAGCTGGGAGCTTGCTTTTTGGTATCCTGCGCACCATGTCCTACAGATTTCCCGGCGCTCTCGCCCTCTTCGTGGTGCTTGGCGTCGCGGCCGCGGCGCAAACCCCGGCGCTTCCCACGCCTGAATCCGTGCTCGGGTTCAAGCCGGGCGCGGACTTCAAGCTGGCGACCTACGAGGATGCGATCGGGTATTTCCAGAAGCTCGATGCGGCGAGCGATCGGCTGACGCTCGTCCAGGCGGGCACCACGTCGAACGGGAAGCCGTGGTTCTTCGCGCTCGTGTCGAGCCCGCAGAACCTCGCGAACGTCGAGAAGTACCGCCTGATCGCGCAGCGGCTCGCCCGTCCCGAGGGGCTCACCGACGAGGAGGCGCGGCGGCTCGCGCGCGACGGCCGCGCGTTCGTGCACATCGACGGCGGGCTGCACGCCACCGAAGTCGCCGGCGGGCAGCACACGATGCAGCTCGCCTACGATCTCCTCAGCCAGGCGGACGATCCGCACATCAGGCCGATCTTCGACAACGTCGTCCTGATGCTGTGGCCGTCTCTCAATCCCGACGGCCAGACCATCGTCGCGAACTGGTATCGACAGAACGTCGGCACGGCGTACGAGACGGCGCCCGTGCCGGAGCTCTATCAGAAGTACGTCGGCCACGACAACAACCGCGACGCCTACATGCTGAACATGGTGGAGTCGCGCGAGGTGGCGCGCACGTGGCGGCACTGGGAGCCGCAGATCATCTACGTCCACCACCAGTCGTCGCCGTTCCCGACGCGCATCTGGCTGCCGCCGTTCGCCGAGCCGATCGCCCCGCAGGTGCCGCCGCTCATATCGCGGACGGTGAACATGATCGGGATGGGGATCGCGCGAAGCCTGGAGGAGCGCGGGCAGGCCGGCGCGACCCATATGGGGACCGGATTCGACGCGTGGTATCCCGGTTACGTCGATTACCTGCCGGTGCTGCAGAACATCAACGCGTTCTGGACCGAGACGGCGCTTTACAGCTACGCGACGCCGCACCTCTACACGCTGCGCGACTTCCCGGCCGCGTACCGCGAGCTGCGATCCGAGTCGCTCTACCCGAGCCCGTGGCCGGGCGGCTGGTGGCACCTCGGCGATGCCGTGAACTACATGATCACGGCGTCGGCGTCGGTGCTCGACTACGCGGCGAAGTACAAGGAGGAGCTGCTCTACAACCGGTACCAGGCCGGACGCGACCAGATCAAGAAGTACGAGCGGCGGCCGCCCTACGCGTACTTGATCGCACAACAGCAACGCGATCCCGTGGCGCCGGTGGAGCTGCTGCGGCGTCTCGCCTTCAATGGCGTCCAGGTCCGGCAGCTCGGGTCTGCGGTTACGCACGACGGCACCACCTGGGCCGAGGGCACGTGGGTCATTCCGATGAACCAGCCGTTCGCGGAACTGGCCCGGCAACTGCTCGACCCGCAACTCTATCCGGACCTCCGCGATTTCCCGGAGGGACCGCCGGATCAGCCGTACGACGCAGCGGGCTGGACGCTGGGGCATCAGATGGACGTGCGGATTGCCGAAGCGCGCACGCCGCTCACGCCTGAGTTCGTCCGCGCCATGCGGCCGCTGGGCGGATCGCCAACCGCCTCGGCCGACGGCGCGGCCGGTGCTCAGGCGCCGCGCACGGCGGCATCATCGACCGATGCGGCGCCGTTCGACAGCGTGCCGGGCATCGGGTTCAACAGCGACCCGGCCGCCGCGGCAATCGTGCCCGTCGCGGGGCGCGCCACGGGCACAGGACCAGGGCTCGCCGTCGATGCGGCACAGAACAACGCGTTCCGCGCGGTGAATGCCGCGTGGAAGGCCGGCGGCTCGGTCCGCTTCGAGGCCGGCACCGCGACGCGCGGCGGCCGCTACATCATCACGGGCGTCTCGCCGCAGGCGGCCGATGGATGGATCGGCTCGCTTGCGCTTCGCGCGGAGCGCGTCGCCGGCGGCGGCACGGAGCTGAAGAAGCCGCGTATCGGGCTGTACCAGCCCTTGGCCCCGAGCATGGATGCGGGCTGGACCCAGTGGCTGCTCGAGAACTACGGGTTCGAGTTCTCCGCGCTTCGCAACGGCGACGTCCAGGCGGGCGGGCTCAAGGATCGGTACGACGTCATCATCATCGCCAGCGACAGTCCGCGGACCATCGTCGACGGCTTCCAACAGGGCACGGTCCCACCGCAGTACGAGGGAGGCATGGGGCGAAGCGGCGTTCGCGCGATCGACGAGTTCGTTCGCGCCGGCGGTACGCTCGTCTGCCTGAACAACAGCGGCAATTTCGCCATCGCCGAGCTGCACCTGCCGGTATCCACTGTGACCGCCGACCTCAAGCGCCAGCAGTTCTTCGTGGGCGGGTCGCTGCTGCAGGTGACCGTGGATCCGGCGCACCCGGTGATGGCTGGCATGCCCGCGCGCGCGGCTGTCTTTTTCGACGGCAGCCCCGTGTTCGCGCCGCTCGACGGGTTCTCGGGCACCGTGCTCGCGAAGTACCAGGCGCAGGGCTCGCCGCTGCTCTCGGGGTACCTGCTCGGCGAGAAGTACCTCCAGGGGCGCGCAGCGGCGCTGGACGTGCGGCTGGACGAGGGGCACGTCGTGCTGATTGGATTCCGGCCGCAGTGGCGCGGCCAGTCGTTCGGGACGTTCCGCGTCCTGTTCAATGCCGCGCTGTTCCACGGCGCGGTCGCGTCAGGCGCGAAGGGGACCCCCGGGTTCTTCACCGCCACGCCCGCGGCCGCGAAGTAACATCGCGGCCCATGCTGGAACTCATCGTCTTCGATCTCGACGGCACGCTGGTCGATTCGCGCAAGGACATCGCCAATGCCGCCAACGCCACGATCGAGTCGTTCGGGGGCAAGCCGATCCCGGACGAGGACATTGTGGGGATGGTCGGCGAGGGATCGGCGTTGCTGGTCAGGCGCGCGCTCCGCGCCGCCGGAGTCGCGTCCGACGCGCACGGCGCGCTCGAGACGTTCCTTCGCTTCTACGAGCGCGGCCTCCTCAATCACACCCGTCCGTACCCGGGCATGGAGAATGCGCTCGCGCAGTTGCACAACGCGGGGGTCGCGATGGCCGTCCTCACGAACAAGCCGCAACGCGCGACCGACGGTGTGCTCGACGGCCTCGGGCTGCGCGGGTTCTTTCGCGACGTCATCGGCGGCGACACGGCCT
Source organism: Acidobacteria bacterium RIFCSPLOWO2_12_FULL_66_21 (assembly GCA_001767455.1). GTDB lineage: Bacteria > Acidobacteriota > Vicinamibacteria > Vicinamibacterales > 2-12-FULL-66-21 > 2-12-FULL-66-21. The sequence goes on along the minus strand of MELC01000015.1, from coordinate 11,372 downwards.
TCGGAAGGAAGCCCGATCCCGCCGGGCTCCTCGAGTTGATCGGACGCGCGGGCGCACGCCCCGAGACGACGCTGCTCGTGGGGGACTCGCGCGTCGATCTCCAGACCGCGCGCCGCGGCGGGACGCGCATCTGCCTGGCGCGCTACGGCTTCGGGTTCGCCTTCGGCGAGGAGGACTTCGACGGGAGCGAGATCTTCATCGAAAGCCCGGCGGATCTCGTGGCGACCGTGATCCAACAGGAGAAGGGAGGAAGAAGAACAAACATGAGGAAGGGAGAAGAAAACCAATAGTCCTGAAGAAATACTACAAGTTCTCTTCTACTCCCCTGCTCTTGTCGGTTTCTTCCCTACTCCGTTTCTCATGTTGTTTCTCAGCCCGAGATAGCGCAGTCTCTCTTTTGGCGGATATCGCTCGATCGCGTAGCGCAGCATCGTGCGCGGCATCGTCGCGGCGTGGCGATCGAGGAACTCGCGCGCCTTGCGCGGGTCGGCTCGCTTCTCCACTTCCCTGAGCATCCAGCCGACCGCTTTGTGCATCAGATCGTGCGTTCGTACGATTCGCGACGGCCCGACGGCGACTGCTTGATCAGGAACGCCTCGGGATCCGCCCAGAACATGCGGCGCAGCTCAGCCAGGCTCGACGCGCCCCCGTAGCTGACCGACGAGCACAGGTGCTTGATCATGTCGCGGACGATCGGCCGCGCGGAGCCGCGCGCGGGCACCGAAATCTCCATGCCTTCCGCGCCGAGCGCGTCGATCTCCACTTTGTCGGCGTCCTCGACGTCCAGCCGGTCGCGGATCGCCTGGAGCGACGCCATCCCGCGCAGCACCTTGAAGGGCACCTTGACGCTCTTCTGCTGCTCGGGCAGCAGCACGGATTTCTGCACGACTTCACCCGGCGCCTCCGTCGTGCCAGCGAACGCGCTGCCGAGCATCGTGCAGTCGCCGCCGAAGAGCAGCGCCTGCGCGATCGCGCCGTGTCGCTTGATGCCGCCATCGGCGATGACGCCGGCGCCGGAGTCGGCGACCGCCATCCGACACTCGACGAGCGCCTGCACCTGCGGCACGCCGAAGCTCGTGGTCATCCGTGTCGTGCAGCCGCCGCCGGGACCGATGCCGACCTTGATCCCGTCGGCGCCGCGCTCGAGCAGGAAGCGCGCGCCTTCCGCCGTGGCGACGTTGCCGGCAATCATCTCGACGTCGCCGAAGCGCTTCCTGAACTGCGCGATGGCGCGCTCCATCACGATCGAGTGGCCGTGCGCGATGTCGATCACGATGACGTCCACGCCGGCGCGAACGAGCTCCGACGCGCGCTCCAGGTAGTCGCCCGTCGCGCCGATCGCGGCGCCCACGCGCAGCCGCCCCCGCTCGTCGCGCGTGGCGAACGGCATGCGGCGCCGCCGCAACAGGTCGCGCGCGGTGATCAACCCGGTCAGGACGCCGCCATCGTCCACGAGCGGCAGCTTCTTGATCTTCCGCTCGACCATCAGCCGCTCGGCCGCCTCGAGATCCAGCGGCCCGCGGTGGACGACGAGGCTGGCGAGCGGCGTCATGCGATCGGCGACGTGGGTGCCCTTGCGATCGACGAAGCGGACGTCGCGCTCGGTCAGCAGCCCCTGGAGCCGGCGGTTCTCGTCGAGTACGACCAGTGTCCCCACGCGCGACCGCGCCATCGTCGACACCGCCTCGTCCAGCGTGGCCGTGGGGGAAACGCTGTACGGATCGGTGATGACGCCGTGCTGCGTGCGCTTGACGATCTCGACCTCGCGCACTTGAGGCTCGATCTCCCCCGCGCGGAACCCGCGGTCGACGATCCCGATGCCTCCCTCCTCCGCCTGGACGATCGCCATCGGCGCGCGCGTGACCGTGTCCATGTTGGCGGACACGATCGGCCGCTTCAGCGTGAGCCGCCGCGACAGCCGGCACGACAGATCGATGACGGCGGGGTCGCGTCGCTCGAGCACACTGCGGCGCGGCGCCAGGATGAAGTCGTCGAACGTGCAGCCGCGGACCATCTCGAGCACGCGCCGCGCGACCGCCGAATCGACCTTGGGAAAAGCTGACATGGGGTCCATGTTAGGCCACGGATCGGCGCGGGGCAAACGAGACCCGGCTCCCACCCGGCCAACAAGGAGGGAACGCGATACACTGGCATGGTGGATCGCGACGAGATCGTGCGCGTTCTGCGCGCCTTTGACGCGGCCGGATTGGAGTACGTCCTCATCGGCGCCACCGCCATGGCCTTCCATGGCGTCGTACGGGCGACTGAAGACATCGATCTGTTCGTCCGTGCCACGGCGGACAACATCGAGCGCTTGCGAGCGGCCCTCCGGGCCGCGTACGCGGGCGACCCGCACGTCGACGACATCCGCACGGAGGACCTCCTGGGTGACTATCCCGCGATCCGCTATTACCCCCCGAGTGGCGATCTGTACTTCGATATCATGACGCGGCTCGGGCAGGCGGCGTCGTACGAGACCGTTGAATGGGACAGCCAGCACATCGAGGGTGTTCGAGTACGCGTCGCCACGCCCGCGGCGCTGTACCGTCTCAAGCGCGGCACCGTGCGGCCGATCGATCGTCAGGATGCCGCCGCCCTCCGCGAGCGATTCGGCCTGAAGGAGGACGAGTAGTGCCGGTCCAGAAGTTCCGATCGATTGAAGACATGAACGGGGCGCGGCTCGTGGCGGCGTCCGGAGAAGACGGCTTCAACCGCTTTCTCCGGCACAGTGCCCGCATGTGGCGCATGTCGCCGCGCATTTATCCGCGCGGCGTCTTCCGGTTCAGGAGTGGCGAGGAGGCGCAAGCCAGCCGGCAGCGGCCTGCCGGAGTCGATGCGTCGCGCGAGTCCACCGGAGGGTCAACGGACGGTCAGCCCGACTCCGGGTAGCGTGAAGTGAAGGACCCGACGACGACGAGACAGGAGAAACGGCCCTCCGCGCCTTCGTGACTCGGTTCGATCGTCCCCCCACACCCCATCAGCTCCGCTGCCGGTCCTGTTGCGGCGGCACCCCGCGCGCCCTCTACTTCACCGCGGTCACTCCCGGAAAGACGAACGGCAGGACCTTGCCGGTCGTGAACATGCACCGATCGTTGTGGCCGCACTCCGGAACGATGAAGATCCCATGTGACGCGCCGAGCACCTCGTTCACGTACTTCACGTACGCTTCACCGCGCGCGCGGCGCGTCGGGCCCTGAGCCATCGCGTTCGGCGAGCTGTCAAAGCCTCCGAGCGGCAGCGTGTCCACCTGTCCGAGCAGGAACGTCGTCGGGCGCTCGATCAATCGCTTCTTCAACTGTTCGTTCGTGAGCTGCGCGGTGTATCCCGTCCGGTTCTCGAAGCCGGAGGGCCAGGTGTTGTAGTTCGGCGCTTTCGTCGCGTCGAACGGACCGAACGTGAACTTCGTGTGCGGCGGCAGCGGATTCGCGTTCGGCATGTAGTTCCAGCCGTCCTTCGCGGAGACCGGATCGGCATCGTCCTGCGGCAACGGACGCACCGCGTCGGGCCAGGCGTAGCTCGAGGGGTTGGCGACGACGTAGGTCACCGGAACGCCGAGCGTGTCGTGCACGTTGTTCGACATGGCGTAACGGTTGGCGAACTGGCCGCCGGCCGAATGCCCGGTCACCACGATGCGGGTCAAGTTCGGAAACACCGATTTCCGTGCGAGCTTGCGGAGGATCTCGTCCACGAAGTCGAACGAGGACAAGGAGGCGTCCGCGACGGCGGGGCCGCCCGTACGCCAGCTCGCCTGCCAGGCGATCTCGTTCGGCTCCGCGCGATCGGTCCGGTCGATCATGTGCGGCGCGATCACCACCGTGTCGTCGAGGGCGGCGGCGAGAAACGCCGCGGACACCGCCGTCAGGAAGTAGTGGTCGGCGTTTCGTCCGGTGCCGTGCACCATCACGAGAGCTCGCGTGATGCGGGGATTCGGAACGTCCAGCGCGTGGCTCCGATAGATCATGGCGCGACCGGGGCCGCCTCGCAGGGTCACCCACTCGGTGCACGCGGCCGCGGCCACCGTGCACGGCAGGGGCGCAGGCGTGGACGTGGGGCGCTGCACCGCGGGAGACAGACACAGAGCGGCAGCGAGAGCAAAGAGGGCAGTCTTCATGGCAGCACGATACACGACCTGTTCCGGTCATGAAAGAGGGCAGCCCGACACCGACTCTGGCCAGGGACAAGACAAGGTCGGCGCGCAGCAGTCCGACGAATGCAAGAGTCCAACCCGCCTACAGCCTGCCGCAACCGGGCTGAGCAGAGGCACGCCCAAGCCGGGTCCGTGCAGCGGCGCAGGCCGATTTCATACCAGGGATCGTCAAGGTCGGCTCAACGTCGGCTGAAATCCTGCAAGGTGACTGGAGCGTTTATCACATAGCGCTCGATCGTCAACTCCTCGCCGAGGTGACCGGCGGAGAACTTGACAATGTTGTGCGGCAGCGTCAAGCCAGGCGTCGCTTTGTACTGACCAATGCGCCAGACGTGGGCGTCGATGTCTCCGATAGGGCTCTTTGTTCGCAGAAACTCGGTGCGCGCATAGCGTAAAGCAAGTTGGTTTGGATCCCCACCCCCGGCGATCCGTCGAGGACCATCGAGCCCGGCCGACTGTCCTTCCAACGTGGTCTTGAGGGCCGCCTCACGGCCGTCGGGCCAAATCAGACCCTCGATGCGCTGGAACCGGTCGGGAAAGAGTATTCGAAGCTGGAACGGTGCGGTCGTGGTACGCCCCCCGGCGTGGCGGGTGCAGGTGCCGTGCAGCTCGAGGCTTCGCAACGCCTTCGTATCTCACCAACCCCGTTGCAATTACTCCACTTGCAGAAGCAGGGGCGACAGTACCCTGGTGGCCCCGCGTCCCACGGTTCCATGCACTCGAGTTACTGCCATTCATCGCAATCCCAACCACCGTCACACATTATCGCGATGTATCGCGATGCATGATTGGCGCGCCGGGTCCGGCCATCAACTACTGAGGCGATTCTGACGCGCGTCTCGAAAGAGCGTGAGATACCGTCAGTAGATTAACGTGAGAGCCAACACACCTCAACGTTCAGCGTCCATTTCGGCTCCTGCTTCTATTGCGGCGCTATGGATCCGCCCAGCACGGACGTGAGGAGCATGACACAGACGCTGCGCGCCAGCGCCGGGTCAATCGCTGATACGACGAACAGAACGCGGCTGGACGAACGGATAAGGCCCATTCAAACAGCGTCAAAATGATTTCAGGCTTGTCCCTATGGGATCCGAGGAAGCCGCAGGCTCTGCGCTGTGACTTCACCTTCACGGAGGCGGACCTTGAGCGCGGTGCCGGCAATCGCGTCGAGGAGATTCGGCCTATCGAGATCGTCCGGGTCCAGGTGTTCAAGCACGGCAATGAGGTATTCACCGGCGGGCAACGCGCGGATCGTGAAGTGCCCGCTGGTATCTGGGCGCGCCTCGGTCACCCGGGTGAGTCGGGCGGTGAGCGTGTACTGGCCCGGCGCCACGTTGAGGATCCGAAAGGAGCCGTCTGAGCCGGAGGAGCCCCGAGCCACGGACTGAACGCCCCCAGCCGAGGAAAGAGAGACAAGCGCGCCGACGGCGGGCTGACCGTCCACGTCGAAGACGACCCCGGCTATCTGAGTCGTGCCGGACCGGACCATCATCAGATCGATGGCGTCTGTCTCAATTCCCGCGTCGACCTTCACTCTTGCGGCTTGATCCGCATTGATGGTACCGGGATAGAACACGGGGGCGTAGTCCCCTATGCCGCCGCCTGACGGCGCCTCGACCGGCACGGCAGCCCTGTCCGCAGGGCTCGCCACGACCAAGTACTCGCCCGGAGGCAGGCCATGGAGGCGATACGCTCCAAGGTGGTCCGTAAGAACGGTTCTGACGGTCGACGTGGGCGAACTCGCGCGCCGCGCCGCGACAGGAAGTCGCGCCACAGGAACGCCAGCACCGTCCACCACGGTGCCGCTGATAACGCCGGCACGGGGCAGCGTCACCGTCAACCCAGCAAGCGACTGACCGCTCGCGAGAACCACTCCGCGTCCCACTTCTCCAGGACGGGTCGCGTCGTATTCCGTCGGGACATACCCGGGCTTGGCGGCACGCAATTCATAAGTTCCGGCCGTGAGTCCGCTGATGACGAAGCGGCCTTGCTGGTCCGTGGTCGATCCTCCGTCGATGTCATCCGGCGCGGACTGCCGGGCCGGGTCGATTCGCCGGACGACGACCGTAGCGCCAGCGATCGGTTCGGGCTTCTTCGCAAGGGTGACGACGGTCCCCGATATGCTGGCGGCGGACTGGCGAGTCGATGCCGCTGACCCCGCATCGCCGTACGCCGGCACCTGTGTTGGTGCGCGCAACCACATGCTCAGCAGCGCAGGCAAGCCCAGGAGCAGTATCACCGTTCCCCCAGCGCGACGAGTTGGAGGTTCTGCGTGTGGGTCTCGCCCCATCGGATGTCGATTCGCGCAGCCTTCGGTGCAGCCGAGGCAAGGAAATCCGGATCGCGCCACCGACCGCTGATCTCGATCGGGACAGCGGTCACGAAGTACTTGCCGGCCGGCAACCCTGTGAGCGTATAGCGACCCGCGGAATCCGTCGGCACGCGACCCATGCGAACGGGCGCGAAACCCAGGTCACGCCATTCATCCGAATCCTGCGGAAAGAAGACCACGCCTGCGTCCCCGGCCCGACCGCGCGAGTCATTGACGATGCCGGAGAGGGTCGCGGTCTTCGTCGTGATGGTGACGACCAGGCCGGACACATCCTGCCCCTCGGCTATCTCGATCGGTTGGCGCGAGTAGTCGCGGCCGTTCCAGAGAACCGAGCTTACGGCGGCGGTTCCTGCCGTTCGAATGTAATAGCGACCCGGCGTGACTCCACGAAACTCGAACTCGCGCGGATGGTCCCACGGTCTCGCACGGTCGCTCGCCTCCTTGACATCCGGGATGGCGGCGACGAGCAGCGGATTGGAGAGGAGCGGCTCCAGCCTCATGGCGCCGTACCGGTGGAGGGGTGCCGGCGACGTCGGATCGAGCTGCAAGATCCCGCGAACGCGGGACGTGGGATGAAGCGCGACCTCTACATTGTCCACGTCGCGGTCGCGCACCTCCAGACTCATTCGCGCCCAGTACGCGCCGGATTCGGACATGACCCTGGTGAACGTCACGGGAGGGACCGCGCCCGCGACGGGCGTGATGACGATCCCCGATGTGTCCGGCAGGCGCACCGTCGCGGGCGAAAGCAATGATGCGGGGTTGGCCGTGATGCTGAACTCACCTCTCGCGGGCGTCACCTCGAGGGTGTACGTGCCGCGGGGCACCTGCGGGAAGCAGAAGCGCCGACCGGCATCGACCATCGTCGTCGCGGTCTCGCTCCCGTGCCCGAGGCCCTCGCTGCCGACCGGAATCAACCTCAGCATCACGGTCTCGCCGGGTGCATCAAGCCCCGATACCCGGCCGGCGACGCGCCAGGCTATCTGCGGCGACAGCCTGAAGTCCACGCCAGAGCGGTCGTCGCCGTAGTCAAGTGCGACCCTCATCGCATCAGCGGCACCGGGCTCGTCGGGATAGTACTCCGTGCGGTACACACGCGGGGGACCAGCTCCGCGAACCGGCGCTGGGTAGCCGCCCCCGACGCGCAGTGTCGAACCATCCGGGCACTGGAGCAGAGCGAGACCGCTGGTGGTTTCGGCCCGGGCACTTGACCGGCCAGCAGGCTCAGCCCGTTGAGGTCTGAGTGTCTGGATCGAAGGCACTGCAACGACGTACTCGCCGCGCGACAACCCGGGCACAGAGTACATGCCACGGTCGTCGGTCCGCGAAATGGGGCCCGACGCGAGCTTCGTCTGCCCCGACACCTGCACCTGAATCAGAACCCGGACGTACTCGTCGACAACAGGCTCGCCGCGCTCGTCAAGAACGCGGCCACTGATCGACGCGTGGCGCCAGAGCGTGACGCGGGCGTCCTTGACCCACTGACCAGAGGTGAGCGTGAATCGCCGCTGTTGAGACCCGGGAGCGCCCAGTCCGTGGTCAGGAGGAAAGTACCCGGACTTGGACGCGGTGAGAACGTACGAGCCCGGCGGGAGATCGCGGAATTCGAATCCGCCACCCGCATCGGCCTCCTGCCGACGGTTCAAGGCCGACGAAGGAGCGTCCCCGCCGAGCGACACCAACGCTCCTGGAACACCCTGATTGGTCCGGCTGTCGACGACGACGCCGCTGATGTGACTGTAAGGCGCCGGCTGCTGTACTTGCCGTGCAGTTGAACGGCTGGCGTGCGCGCCGGCGGCACACGCAACGATGCCAATCGAGGCAGCCGTCCGCTGGAGGACTGCAGTAAGCATCAAGTCACCCGCCTGTCGAGGATCGCGCAGTCACGCCAGATCTCAGATGCCTCAACCCCGCATCTTGGAACGTTAAGGGCTTTTCTCCCACACGGAACGGTCTTGCATGAACAGAATGGTTCCTATCGTCAACAACCCGGAACCCCGCGCGGTACTTCCCTTCGAGACCGTGCTGATTGCTCACTCACTCCGAAGTACATCGATGGGGTTGATTTCTGAGACACTTCGAACGGCGCAGACACCGGCGACGACCGCCGCGCCAACGAACAGCAAGACCGACACACCGTAGGTCACCGCGTCGGTGCTTTCAATGCCTATGAGCAAGGCGCGAAAGCTGCTCGCAAGGGGAACAGCGGCGAGCGCACCCAACAGAGCCCCCACCATGACGGGTTCGACACCTGTTCGAACGGCCTTCAACGCGACGGTGTGTCGCGTTGCGCCGAGGGCCATCATGATGCCGTACGATCTTCTGTCTGCCGAGAGCGTGTGCGCCACCAATCCGAAGACTCCCGCCAATCCGAGTGCAAGCGCAATCGCACCAAATCCGCCAAAGAACCAGGCTCCCATTCGCTCGCGCCCCAGGTCCACATCGAGAATATCGACGGCGGTCTCCACTCGCAGGCGTGTGGCGTCGAGAAACGCCTCCCGCGCGCATTCCTCAATCGCACGCACTGGCGGAGGACCGTCGGACCGAATCGTGAGGGAAATCTCCCGGCTGTCTCTAATCACCCCGCCCAAGACGTCCGCGCGCTCGAAGGTCACGATTCCGGGCTGGTCGCCGAGTCTGACAGAACCAACGGCCATATCAATCACGCCAACAACCGCTCCCTGAAACGGTCCGTACTCGATCTGCTGCCCGAGGGCGTCACCGTCGGGCCATAACTTCTTTGCCAGCCCAATCGTCACGACCGCCTCGCGGCCGACACCAGATCGTCCGAGGACGGGCCGCACCCCGAGCGCCCGCAGGTAGTCAGGCCCCGCGGAGATCCAAGCCACGGGAGTGTGAATCACATCGGCACCGCTACGTACCTCCTGCGACACCGATAGGGAGCGCTCGAGGCTCGTCCCCAGCGGCGGAGGTCCCAACGCAACAGCCACGACGCCTGGCAAAGCGGCTAATCGCTCCATGAGCGCCCGGACCGCCGCTGCTTGCACCTCGAGTCGACCGCTGGTGTTGGACGGGCCCATTGGTTTCATTCTCACGTTCAAGAACGCGGTCCTCGCAACATCAATCCCGATTCTGTGAGAGAATCCGTGGGACACGCTGCGAACAAACAGCCCTGCGGTGATGACCAAGACGGTGGCCACCAATGCGTGCGCAGCGAGCACGGCCCGCCGCAAACGCAGCGATGAACGAGAGCCGGCCACCGTATCGAGTCTCAATTGGCCGGCATGGATCTCACGACGCATTCGCAACAGCCCCGGCGCGGCGCCAATCACCACCGTCGCCACACACCCCGCGCAGGCAACGGCATACACGCGCCAATCGGCCGACAGATCCATGTGACTGAAGTCAACGCTGTTGGGTAGACGAAATCGCGGAAGTACGGTCACCAACCAGCGCACGGTTATGGCCGTACAGACGGTCCCGACACAAGACAGCCACAGCAATTCGCGCAGGACCAAGCGAGACAGGCCGCCGACGCTTGCTCCCAAAGCGATCCGGATCGCGAACTCCCTCCGGCGCTTCTCATAGTGAACAAGCAGCAGAGCCATCACTGTCGCACAGCCGGCAAGAAAGACCCCGCTAGCCGTGAGCGTCACCACAGTCATGAACCGACGCTCGTCAAAGATAACGGTGGGCAGGTCAGGGGAGGCGAACACCTGGCTGATGCGAACAACGCGAATCAGGCCATCACGGGGACGATCGGAGTTCGCAAACCACTGCTGGGCGGCCCGAACGGTTGGCCGCTTCTTGCGATAACAACGAGGGAGTCAGGATCCTGCACCGGCTCCGGTCGAAGCCAGAGGGCATTAACCAGCGCAAAGACGACAACGTTCACGCCGACGGCGAGAGTCGTCGTGAGCGCGCCAAGAACCAAGTGACTGCGCCACGGAAGGAGTCCCACAGTCGTTGGGTTCCTCTTCAGGGGTGTTGCCAGAGCCCAAACGTTCGTAGCCTACGTCCGAGGCAACCTATTTGACCTTTGTGAAGCGATCGGACCAGAACGTCGCCGGACGGCGGGGCAAGGCGCTGTACATTTCAAGCCGCGCGCCGTCCCCCTCGCGGCGTAGGATGAAAAGGCGCTCTGCGTTCTGCGCAACGATGGCGAACGGTTCAGGCGGCCGGACCTGGTTGTTGAGGTGCAAGCGGCCATCGAGGGGGGCCTTCTGGCCATCAACGGTGACGATCAATTTCCCACCTTCGCCCGCCGCAACCTCAATTGTCGCCGGACCCGAGCTATGTTCCGCCGTCCACTTGCCGATGAAGAACGCGGCCGGACTGTCCTGCTGGACGCTTGCGCTAAAGGACGCGATGCTGAGCACAGCTGCGAGCAGGAGCACTCCATCACCTCACAGTCAACACGCGCGCGCATGGAAGCATCTGGTGAGCGCTGGCCACCAGACACCGCCTCGGCCGGCGCGTAACAACCTCGCGTTCACGACACTCCGGCGCGCGAGGTTCTCACAACGCCGCCGCCGGTGTCAAGAGAACCGACGACAATTGTCAAGGCGAAATAGAAATGTCCCCGTTCTTCGCGAAATAGAAATGTCCCTTGGTGATGGCCTGTGGACGCTGTGCGAAACGCGTCCCCGCGTTTTGCACTCCACCCGTCTCAACTCTCTCGCACTCATCGATGTCCTTCCCAAACGATGACCCCCTTCGGAGTCATCAGCTTAGGGGACATTTCTGTTTCGTTGAGGGTCGGTGCGCGACATCACAAGCTCTCCCAATTGCAGTTACTGCCCCCCCGATGCGTCACGACCGACATCCGCCGACATTCCGTCGTCGCGATCGCTGTCGACACTGCCTTTTGAGGGACTGACACCGGCCATGAACCGGCGGACACGGCGATCGGCTACCATGGGTCCGTGCTGA
>MELC01000014.1:73335-108968 GCA_001767455.1 Acidobacteria bacterium RIFCSPLOWO2_12_FULL_66_21 | reverse complement strand
ATCAACCGCATCCGCGAGCGCGTGGACGCCTGGCGGACCGGCGGATACGTCGGCATCACGGCGACCACGCGGCGGCTGCTGGAGTACTGGTCGGATCCGGCGCGCGAGAAGAAGCTGTTCTTCTGCCAGCGCGAAGCGGTGGAGACGGCCGTGTACCTCGCGGAGGTCGCGGCGCGGTACGGCGACGCGTGGATCGAGAACCACCTGCGCGACTGGAACAGCGAGTACAACGCCGGGCTCCCGCGCATCGCGATGAAGATGGCGACCGGCAGCGGCAAGACCGTCGTAATGGGGATGCTGATCGCCTGGCAGGCGCTCAACAAGTTCGAGAACCGACAGGACGCGCGGTTCAGCGACGCGTTTCTGGTCGTCTCCCCTGGCATCACGATCCGCGACCGCCTGCGCGTGCTGCTTCCGACCGACCCGGACAACTATTACCGCCAGCGCGACATCCTGTCGCCGGACCTGCTCGAACGCCTCGCACAGGCACGTATCGTCATCACCAATTACCACGGGTTCCTGCTGCGCGAGCGGGGCGAGGCGGCGAAGCTGACGAAGTCGATCCTCGGAAAGGGAGACACAAGCGCGTTCCGCGAGACGCCGGACCAGATGGTGCGACGCGTGGCGCGCGAGCTCTCGGGCAAGAAGAACATCGTCGTCATCAACGACGAGGCGCACCATTGCTACTGGCGCAAGGCGGACGCCGAGGACGAGACGTTGAGCGCGGAGGATCGCGCCGAGGCGAAGCGCCGCGAGGAGGATGCCCGTGTCTGGAGCGGCGGGCTCGAGGCCGTGCAGCGGAAGCTGGGCATCCGCACCATCTACGACCTCTCGGCCACGCCGTTCTTCCTGAGCGGCTCGGGCTATCCCGAGGGCACGCTCTTCCCCTGGGTGGTCTCGGACTTTTCGCTGATCGACGCCATCGAAGCGGGCATCGTCAAGATCCCTCGGGTGCCGGTTGCCGATAACGCGATGCTGGGCGACCAGCCCACCTACCGCGATCTATGGCCGCGCATCCGTGAGGACCTTCCCCGAAAGAGTCGTAGGACGGACGCCGTCACCGGCCCACCGAAGCTGCCGGCCGAACTCGAAGGGGCATTGCACAGTCTCTATGGCCACTACGAGAAGTCATTCCGCGCGTGGGAACAGAACGCGGATGCCCGCGCACGCGGCCTGACGCCGCCGGTGTTCGTCGTTGTCTGCAACAACACGAACGTGTCGAAGCTCGTGTTCGACTGGATCGCGGGCTTCGAGACCGGGAAGCAGCACGCTGACGGCACGCCGCTCGTCGCCCCCGGCAAGCTCGCGGCATTCAACAACGAGAAGGACGGGCGCTGGACCTCGCGGCCGAACAGCATCCTCGTGGACAGCCAGCAGCTCGAGTCGGGCGAAGGCATGAGCGCGGACTTCAAGGCCATTGCCGCCGCCGAAATCGAGGAGTTCAAGTCCGAATATCGCGCGCGTTTCCCCGGACGCGACGTCGAGGAGCTGACCGACGAAGATCTGCTGCGCGAGGTCATGAACACCGTGGGGAAGGCGGGCAAGCTCGGCGAGCACGTGCGCTGCGTCGTTTCGGTCTCGATGCTGACGGAGGGCTGGGACGCCAATACCGTCACGCACATTCTCGGCGTGCGCGCCTTCGGCACGCAGCTCCTGTGCGAGCAGGTCGTCGGCCGCGGACTGCGCCGCATGAGCTTCGCGTTGAATGATGCCGGGCATTTGGGCCCCGAGTACGCCGAGGTCTACGGAGTGCCGTTCTCGTTCATTCCGACCGCCGGCGCCGCCGGGGTGATCGAGCCGTCGCGCTCGACGCGCGTGCGCGCGATCGAAGACCGCGCCGCGCTCGAGATCACTTTTCCGCGCCTCGCCGGGTACCGACACGATTTCCCGACCGAGCGTCTGGAGGCGAGGTTCGACGACGACGCAAAGCTGGCGATTTCGACGGCGGACGTGCCGACGTGGACGCAAGCGGCGCCGATCGTTGGCGAATCGAGCATCCATACGTTGGACGACCTGCGGCAGAGGCGGTTGTCCGAGGTCGCGTTCCTGCTTGCGAAACTCACCATCGAAAAGTACTTCAGGCAGGACGGCGAGGATCGACCGGAGCGCCCGAAGGAGCACCGGTTCGACGCCGAGGTGAAGTGGTGGGTCTTCCCTCAGGTGCTCGCCATCACGAAGCGGTGGCTGGCCGAGTGCCTGGCGTGCAAGGACGAGACGTTCCCCCAGCTCCTGTTGCTCGTGGAGCTGGCGCACGACGCTGCGGATCGCATCTATCGATCGATTGTCGCGAGCGTCGAAGGCGCCGCTTCGCTCAAACCGATCCTGCGACCGTTTGACGTCGTCGGCAGCACGCGCTGGGTGGATTTCGATACCGCCAAGCCGGTGTTCGAGACCGCGCCGGACAAGTGCCATGTGTCGCACGTGGTCGCCGACACGGGATCGTGGGAACAGAAGCTCGCGCAGACGCTCGAGAGCATGCCCGAGGTGGCGCGCTACGTGAAGAACCAGGGGCTGAACTTCACGATTCCCTACACGCTCAACGGCGAGGAGCGGCAGTACTTCCCGGACTTCATCGCCGTCATGGACGGGCCCGTTCCCGTGAACCTCGTCATCGAGGTGAGCGGCGAGAACCGGAAGGACAAGGCGGCGAAGGTCGCGACCGCGCGGACGCAGTGGGTCCCGGCGGTCAACAACCACGGCGGCTTCGGCCGCTGGGCGTTCGTCGAGGTGACCGACCCGTGGGACGCGAAGCGGACGATCACTGCGGCCGTTCAGGCGTTGGTCGTGACCTGACCTGTCACACGGATTGAGTACAAGGGAACATGGGCAAGAAGGCGCTTCGGCTCGATGAAATCGGCTACTGGTCCGAGGTCAAGCTCGAGATCGTCAGGAAATACGCCTTGGCGTACTCTACGATCCTCTCGAAACAGGGCGTCATCAAGCGCCACATCTACGTTGACGCCTTCGCTGGGGCTGGAACGCATATTTCAGAAACGACGGGGCAGGAGGTCGCTGGCAGCCCGATGAACGCAATGGGAATAACGCCTCCGTTCTCCGAGCTGCATTTCATCGACCTCGATGGAACCAGAGCCGCGGAGTTGAGGCGGCTCAGCGCGGCTGATCGGCGCGTGCGCGTCCATAAGGGCGACTGCAACGAGATCCTCTTGGACCACGTGTTTCCGAGGTGTAAGTACGAGGATTACCACCGTGCTCTGTGTCTTCTGGATCCATATGGGCTGAACGTCAACTGGGAGGTGCTCAGGACAGCGGGTGCCATGAAAAGCGTGGAGGTGTTCTACAACTTCATGATCATGGACGCGAACATGAACGTGTTCATGCGGGATTCGAGCAAAGTCCCACCTGAGCAGGCCGCTCGTATGGATGCTGTGTGCGGTGACCGATCCTGGCGGGAAGCGGCATATCGTTCGACGCCAGGATTGTTCGGCGACATCGATGAGAAGGTTTCAAACGAAGCGATCGCCGAGTGGTTCCGCCAGCGCCTGAAGAACGTTGCGGGGTTCACGTACGTGCCACCACCCATTCCGATGCGCAACAGGAAACGCGCCGTCGTGTACTACCTGTATTTCGCTTCGCCGAACCGCGAGGGGGCCAAGATCGTAGGGGAGATCTTCGACAAGTACCGCTCCAAAGGAGCTGCGTGATGGCGACCAGTTCCCATATCGAGTGGACCGAGGCGACCTGGAATCCGGTGACGGGCTGCGACAAGGTCAGTCCGGGGTGTGCCCACTGCTACGCTGAGCGCATGGCGCTGCGGCTGAAAGCCATGGGGCAGCGCAACTACGCCAACGGTTTCAAGTTGACGTTGCAGGAATCGATGCTCGAACTGCCCCTGCGGTGGAAGCGGTCGAGGCGCATATTCGTGAACTCGATGAGCGACATGTTTCACGAGGATGTGCCGCTGTCGTTCATTCAAGATGCGTTTGACGTGATGCGGCGTGCCGACTGGCACCAGTTTCAGATCCTGACAAAGCGCTCCGAGCGTCTCCTCGAGCTCGACGCGAATCTGGATTGGCCGGAGCACGTGTGGATGGGCGTCAGCGTGGAGAACGCGCGATGGCTTCATCGCATTGACCATCTGCGCCAGACGCACGCTCGGGTGAGGTTCCTGTCGCTGGAGCCGCTGCTTGGCCCGCTGGGTCGTCTCGACCTGCGCGGAATTGACTGGGTGATCGTCGGAGGCGAGTCGGGGCCCAAGGCCAGGGCGATGCAGACTTCCTGGGTGCTCGACATCAGAGATCAGTGTAAGGAAGCGGGCGTCGCTTTCTTCTTCAAGCAGTGGGGAGGTGTCTTCAAGAAGCGGACCGGCCGCGATCTGCACGGTCGAACGTGGGACGAAATGCCGCGCGCCGTGGCCGCGGACCGTCAGCCACGTCGGCGGATCCCCCTCGTCGAACAGCGGACGTAACAGGAGCCATGGCCAAGGTCCGGACGGTGCGGACGCAGTGGGTCCCGGCGGTCAACGACCACGGCCGGGTTCGGCCGTTGGGCATTCTCGAGGTGACCGACCCATGAGACGCGAAAAGGACAATCAAGGCGGCCGAACAGCCAGCCGTGGCGAGTGCGGGATGAACTGCTCCACGATAAGTCGCTCCCGTGGGTGGATTCGACGGGGGGCACGCCGGAATAGTGGGACATTGGCCGCGAGACGGTGCGTACCGCAGCGTTTGACTTTCAGTGAACAGAGCGACAGAATCATCCAGGAATTGCCCCCCGCTGGACATGCCGAAAGGCCCCGGCGGGGTTATTTTTTGTACGGGGATCGCTGAAGCGGCCGCGGAGACTCGCCGGACTGGGAGACCTGCGACCGGGGGAGCAGTGAGCGACTACCACATCAACATCCTCTACAGCGAGGAAGATGGTGGCCACATCGCCGACATTCCCGACCTGGAAGCCTGCTCCGCGTTCGGCGCGACCGCGGCGGAGGCGCTTGCCGAGGTGGCGAAGGCACGTGAAGCGTGGATGCAGGCCGCGCGAAAGGCCGGCAAGCCCATTCCGCCGTCCCGCTACCGGCCGGTGATCCACCAGGCACGCTGACCGACAGCGATATACTGACCGTTCGACCGTCAGCCCGAGGGGCACACCATGTTGAAGACGTTGAAAGTGCGGGGATTCAAGTCACTGGACGATGTGACACTCGACTTTCCACGTTTGACTGTGCTCTTCGGCCCGAACGCGTCCGGCAAGAGCAACATCCTGGACGCAGTGCAGGCGCTTTCCCGATTCGCGACCAGTCGGACGCTTGCGGACGCGCTCGCCGAGCCCATTCGCGGATATCCGGTCGAGGCGTTCTCATTTCCCTCCGGAGGATTGGCCGAACTTCTGTCGGGCCCGCCGCGCAAGTTCGACCTCGAGGCGGAACTGGAGGTCGGCCAGGACCCTTTTCGGTACAAGTTGGCCGTCGAGATTGAGCCGCTTTCGGCGGCCCTGTCAGTGGTCGACGAGTATCTGGCACGTTTACGCAAGTCATCGCACGAGCCTTCAGGGATTCCCGCGATCGAGGTCGTGGACGACAGGATTCGCCTCCGACGCAAGAGCTCCGGCAAGCCGCGGTTCGAGAGTCTCCGGCAGAACTTCACGATGCTCTCAGACTTGCGACTGGGCGGGTCTGAATATAGAGCGATAGATCTAACGAGAGCGGAACTGTCAGCGTGGAGAACGTACTACCTCGATCCGCGAGTCGCGATGCGCGTCGCGCAACCGCCGGCTGAGGTCAGGGACATCGGGGTTCTTGGAGGAGATATCGCGCCGTTCCTGTATCGACTTCGCGCGGAGAAGCCCAAGCACTTTGCTGCCGTGCGCCGCACGTTGACTTCGATCATTCCGAGCGTCGAGGACATGGTCGTGGATCTCGACAAGCGACGCGGCACGCTGGACATCCTGGTTCGACAGGACGGAACCGAGTTCTCGTCGAGGATTGTCTCCGAAGGCACGCTCCGCGTGCTCGCGATCTGTGCGATCGCCGCGAATCCATGGAGCGGCACTTTGCTGGCCCTTGAGGAACCCGAGAACGGCGTTCATCCTAGACGCATTGAGCTGATCGCCCAACTGCTCTTCTCGCTGGCGCAGACCGGCGACAGGCAAGTGATCGTCACGACGCATTCGCCTCTTCTTTGTGACGCTGTGATCCGCCTGGAGCGTGAGTCGCCTGGCGTGTCGGCGTTGCTGAACGTCAAGCGCAAGGCGAGCAAGACCGTCGTCGAGCCATTTGCTGAAAGTATCGATTTCTACCGGGCCGGCCGTGCGGAGCCTGGCCTTAGGCAGTTCGTGAACGACGCCGTTTCTGCCTTCAGGTTGGCCGTGCCGTAATGGCGAAAAAACAGAAGCCGTCCGGGCCGGTGCCGGTCGAGTCGATCAAGCACAAGGATGCGCGCACGAACATCCCGACGCAGGAGCTGCGCGGGTTCGTGGCCGTCGAAGAGGCGCGGCCGCCCGGAGTCCTCTATCCGCGCGATCCGTCGCTCGACCCGCAGCTCGTGTGGAAGGGGAAGGACGAGCAGGACGCGAAACCGCTCGAGATACCGGCCGTCCCGATCTACATCCAGGAGAAGATCCACCCGCAGGCGCTCGTCGAGCTGCTGCGCGAGACGGCCAAGGCCGGCGAGAGGGAGCCGGAGCTGACGCTCTTCGACGACTTCAACGGCGTCAGCGACTTCGAGCAGAAGGTGGACTTCTACCACCACGACCAGCACTGGTCGAACCGGATGATCCTCGGGGACTCGCTGCTGGTGATGACGTCGCTCGCGGAGAAGGAGGGGCTGAAGGGGAAGGTCCAGACGATCTACTTCGACCCGCCCTACGGCATCAAGTTCGGCTCGAACTGGCAGGTCTCAACCCGCAAGCGCGACGTCAAGGACGGCAAGGTCGAAGACGCCACGCGCCAGCCCGAACAGATCCGCGCGTTCCGCGACACGTGGAAGCTCGGGATCCACTCGTACCTGGCGTACCTGCGCGACCGCCTCACCGCTGCACGCGAGCTGCTGACCGAAAGCGGCTCGATCTTCGTGCAGATCGGCGACGAGAACGTGCACCTCGTGCGGTGCGTGCTGGACGAGGTGTTCGGGAGCGAGAATTTCTGCGCGAACATCGCTTTTCTCAAAGCCAGCAGCCAGACTTCCGAGTTGATTACCGGGACATCGGATTATTTAGTGTGGTTCGCGAAGGATCGGGCCGTCGTCAAGTATCGGCAGATGTACTTCGACAAAGGGCTGGGCGATGAACTCGCTGAAGAGTATTCACAAGCGATCAGCAATTCGGGAGAGCGACGCGTACTGACTTCCGCCGAGCTGCAGAATTCGACGCGGATTCCCGAGGGTTGGCAGCCTTTCCGGCCGAGTCCGTTGACGTCTCAGGGTTTCAGAACTAATACGACAGTGCCGTTTGAATTTCACGGCAAGGTCTACCATCCCGGTGCCGGCGCCAACTGGAAAACAACAGTTGAAGGCCTGGCTAAGTTGCGTGTCGCAGGAAGACTGCTGCCGAGGGCGGAATCGCTCTCGTACATCCGACTGCTGCAGGATTTTCCGGTCGCTGCGATCGGAAACATCTGGCAAGACACGAAGTGGGGCTTTGACGCCAGGGAGAAAACGTACGTCGTACAGACAAACGTGAAAGTGATTACCCGTGCCTTGCTCATGACTACCGACCCGGGCGACCTCGTGCTGGACCCCACGTGCGGCTCCGGGACCACCGCGTTCGTCGCGGAGCAGTGGGGCCGCCGCTGGATCACGATCGACACGAGCCGCGTGGCGCTGGCGCTCGCGCGGACGCGGTTGATGGCCGCGAAGTACCCGTACTACCTGCTGGCCGATTCGCCCGAAGGCGTCCGTAAAGAGGCCGAGATCACCGGCAAGATCCCGCCCGACCACAAGACCGACAACGACATCCGGCGCGGGTTCGTGTACAAGCGTGTGCCGCACGTCACCCTGAAGTCGATCGCGAACAACCCCGACATCACAGAAGGCATGACGCGCGAGGAGATCGACGCCGCGATCGCGCGTCACGCGGAAACCGAGACGCTGTACGACAAACCGTACGAGGACCCCAAGCGCATCCGCGTCACCGGTCCGTTCACCGTCGAGAGCCTGTCACCGCACCGCGTGCTGTCAACCGACACGGAGCGGCCGGTTTCCGAGCAGGAAGGGGAGCGGGACTCGGCGGCTGGGCAGTTCGAGGCGATGATCCTCGGCAATCTGCTGAAGGCGGGTGTCCAGAACACGAAAAAGAAGGAACGCCTGGTCTTCGACCGCATCGAGCCGTTCGCGGGCAAGTGGATCAATGCCGCGGGCGCATACACCGACGCCGACGGGAAGGCGCGCCGGGCCGCGATCGCGATCGGTCCCGAGCACGGGACCGTCGGACCGACGCTCGTCCAGGAAGCGGCGAAGGAAGCTGTCCAGGGGGTCGGCTTCGACCTGCTCGTCGTCTGCGGCTTTGCGTTCGACCCGCACGTCAACGAGGAAGTGAAGCGCTACGGTAAGCTGACCGTCCTCCCAACGCGGATGAACCCCGACCTCGCGATGGGGGACGAGCTGCTGAAGAAGACCGGCGCCGGGAACCTCTTCACCGTCTTTGGCGAGCCGGACGTCGACGTCGAGCGCGACACCGACGGCAACGTCGTCGTCCAGATCAACGGCCTCGACGTCTACGATCCGACGACGGGGCAGATCCGGAGCAGCTCGACCGACGACATCGCCTGCTGGTTCATCGACACCAACTACAACGGCGAGAGCTTCTTCGTCCGCCACGCGTACTTCACCGGCGCCGACGAGCCGTACGAGAAGCTCAAGCGCGCGCTCCGTGCGGAGATCGACGAGGGCACCTGGTCCACGCTCTACAGCACCCGCAGCCGCCCGTTCGCGGCGCCCGACCAGGGCCGCATCGCCGTCAAGGTGATCAACCACTACGGCGACGAAGTGCTCAAAGTGTTCGACGTGTAGCTGCCTTCCCGTCCGACCTTGCCACGCCGGATCAGCGACGTGTTGTCCTTGTGACCAGGCGCCCAGGCCGTCGCGGGGATGAGGGTCAGCCAGTACGCCGCCATCTCGCCGTGAGGTGCGCGACCAGCGAATAGAATGTCGGCAAGGCCAGCAGCGTGAACAGCGTCGAGGTGACCAATCCGCCGATCATGACAATCGCGAGCGGCCGCTCGAGCTCCCCTCCCTGGGCACGCGAGAGCACGAGCGGCGTCAACCCGAGCATCGCGCATCCAGCGGTCATCAGCTTCGGCCTGACGCGCCCGATGCTCGCCGCCCGCAACGCTTCGGCGAAGGGCAGTCCTTCAGCCACCAGCGTTCGGGTCTGCGCGATCAAGACGAGCCCATTCTGCACCGCGATGCCGAACAGCCCGATGAAGCCGACGGCGGATGACACATTCAGCGTCTGTCGCGCCAGTATCAACGCGAGAATGCCTCCGACGAAGGCGTCCGGGAGCGTCAGCAGAATGACGAACACTTCGGCCATCGAGCCGAGGGCCATGAACAGCAGGACGAACACGAGGCCGACTGCGATCGCAACCGCGACAGTCAGCGAACCGAGCGCGCGCTGCTGCTGCTCGTATTGACCGCCAAAGTCGACGTAGTAGTTGCTCGGCAACGTCACTGATTTGGCGATCTTGTCCCGCAGCTCTGAAACAGCGGACCCGAGATCCCGTCCTTCCACACTGCCTTCCACGGCGATTCGCCTGGTGACATGTTCCCGCCGAATGACGCTGGGGCTCGACGTCATCTCCGCACGGGCGAACCGTCCAATCGGTGCCACCATGCCGGACGGCAGTGTCAGCGGCAGCCGCTCGATCGCGGCCGGTCCGCTGCGAAACGGCTCGCCCGCGCGGACGAGAATGCCGTAGTTGCGCTGGCCCTGCCAGAACTCAGAGACGACCTCGCCGCCAATCGCGACCCGAATCGCTTCGGCAAGCTCTCCCGCCGTGACTCCCTGGCGGGATGCGGCGTCGCGATCGATCGACAATTGCAGTTGCGGAACGCCGCTGGCGCTCTCGACACGCAGGTCGGTCAAGCCGTCAACCGACCGCGCGATGCTCGCGATTTCCTGGGCTTTGGCCTCCAGGACGTCGAGGTCCGGCCCGAACACGCGCACACTGACCTGGGCGACGGTGCCTCCAAGTCCTTCGTCGATCCGCATGCCGAGCGGTGTCGTGAAGAGCGCCACCACGCCAGGCACGTCCTCGAGCGCGGCCCGCAGCCTGGTCTCCACCGCCTCGGAGCTCTCGCGCTCCGACGGGGGCGCGAGCGCGACGAGCACGTCGCTCAGCGTATGCGGCATCGGGTCCTCGGTCTCTTCCGACCGGCCCGATCGCCGCGACACGAACGCGACACCGTCCGACCTGGCGAGCACATCCTCGACCTGCGTGTTCACCCGGTCCACTTCGCCGAGGGACGCCTCCGGCGGCAACACCGTTTGCACGAGGAACGCCCCCTCATCGAGCTCCGGCATGAACTCCGTGCCCACAGAATAGAAACCGACGAACGCGGGAATCGTGACCCCGAGCGCCAGGGCCCGCACCAGTCCGGCGTGACGGAACGCCCAGTCGAGCGCCGGAACGTACAGGCGCTTGACCGCCCGGATCACCACGACGTCCGAATCTCCCCTCGCCGGCTTCAGAAACCACGCGCAGAGCGCCGGCACGAGCGTCAGCGACAACACCAGCGATGCGCCCATGGCCGACACGACCGTCAGCGCAAGCGGACGATACAGCCGGCCCTCGATTCCCGTCATCAGCAGGAGCGGAAGAAAGACCGCCATGATGATGAGCGTGGCGAACGCAATTGGCCGGCCCACCTCGATGGCAGCCGGGAGCACAACGCGCTCGAGGTCGCCCTCAGCAGTCGACAGCCGGTGGTGGATGTTCTCGGTCATGATGATCGCGGCGTCGACCAGAATACCGACCGCGATCGCCAACCCGCCCAGCGTCATGGTGTTGATGCCGGCCCCGAACCAGTACATGACCATCCCCGCCAGCATCACGGAGGTGGGCAGAGTCACCGTGACGATCACTGCCGAACGCACATCACCGAGCAGCAGGAGCAGCACGATCACCACGAGCACCGCTCCGATGACGATTGCGCGCTGGACGCTGGTGAGGGCGTGGTCGATCAATTCGGATTGGTCGTACACCGATCGAATCCGAACCCCTGGCGGCAACGTCTTCTGCGCTTCGTCGAGGGCCGCCCGAACCGCGCGGGTCACGGTAATCGTGTCGCTCCCGAACTGTTTGATCACCCGCGAGCTCACCACGTCACGGCCCGCCGCGTGGGCGAGTCCGCGCTGCACCGCCGATCCCTCTACGACACGGGCCACGTCGCCGAGCGTGACGGGCGCGTTCTGCCGGACAACGACCACCGAACGGCGGAGATCGTCGATCGACCGGATTCGACCCAGGCTCCGGACGGTAAACTCCGTGGCGCCGGTCGAGACGAAGCCACCGGGCGCGTTCTCGTTGCTCTCCCGCACCGCCTGCAGCACCTGGTCGAGCCCCACACCAAGGGCCTGCATCCGGATCGGATCGAGCTGCACCTGAAACTGGCGCAGGCGTCCGCCGAGCCGCTCTACGCTCGCGACGCCCGGCACCGCGAGGATCCGATAGCGCAGATCGAACTCCGCCACGTCGCGCAGGGCCATCGGATCGACGTCCCCCTCCACGAGATACTCGTACACCTCGTTGAGCCGGTTGGTCAGACTCGACACCAGCGGCGCCCTGGTCCCCGCCGGCAACTGCGGGAGCACCTGGGCGAGGCGTTCCGACACGAGCTGGCGCGCCCGCCAATAGTCCATCTCGCTGTCGAACTCCACGGTCACCTGCGACACGCCAAGCTGCGTCGTCGATCGGATGCGGCGCACGCCCGGCAGTCCATTCAACGCGCTCTCAACCGGAAGTGTCACGGACAGTTCCAGCTCCTCGGGCGCCATCGACGCGTTTTGCGTGATGACGTTGAACACCGGCACCGTCAAATCCGGAAAGACATCGGTCGACAGCCGCGAATACGAGAGCACACCGAGTCCGGCCCCGAGGATCGTCAACAGGAGCACCAGAAGACGATTTCGAAACGACGACGAAATCAGATGACTCAGCATGGCTACTGAGACTCCCCGGCCCCGCCTCGAACCGCTTGAGACTTGAGGGTGAAGCTGCCGGTGGTCACGACGGCTTCCCCCGCTTTGAGCCCCGAGAGGACTTCGATGTCGTCGCCGACGCTCGCGCCGACGGTCACCTCGCGGACATCGAATCCGCCATCGCTGCGAGGGACGAATACGACACGCCTGCGATTGAGCTCCTGCACGGCGATCTGCGGAATCAGGAGTTGATTCGACGGCCCGGTGCGCGCACCGCGGGTTGCCAACTGCGCGCGAGCGAACATCCCCGGCTTGAGTTGGCCCGTCCTGTTCGGAACATCAATCCGCACGTCAACGGTTCGCGTCGTGTCCGAGACGGTGGCGCCGATGTACGACACGCGACCGGAGACGCGCTGATCGGGCAAGGCGTCGAGGGTGACCGTCACCGTATCGCCACGCCTGATATCCCGCATCGTCGTCTCCGACACTCTGGCGACCAGCCACAGTGTCGAGAGGTCAGCGAGTGTGAATAACACGGCGTCCGGTCCGACCGGGGCGCCGATCGCCGCGTTGCGTTCGATGACCGTGCCCTGAATGGGCGAGCGGATCGGCAGCAGCGCGGATGCCGGACTGGACGAACCGGCTCGGGGCAGAGCAACGTCGAGCGCTTGCAGGCGGCTCTCCACCGTGCGTCGCTCGGATGTCGCCCGTGCGAGCTCCGCCTCCGCCGCGAAGACTTCGCGCTCCGCGGAAATGCGGCGGGCGAAAAGGTCTTTCTCACGCTGATAGGTGCGTTGCGCGACAGACTCCGCGGCTTGCGCGCTGGCGTACGACGCGAGAAGGCTGCCAACGTCGGGACTGTCGATGCTCGCCAGGACCGTTCCAGCATCGACGCGATCGCCCATCGACACGGCAATCCGAGCGACGCGGCCGGCCACTCGAGGTCCAACCATCGCCACTCGGTCTCCGTTCAACTGCAGTTCAGCCGGCGCCGACAGGACGTCGCTCGCCGGTCGCGGCAGGACCGTGATCTCGGCGATCGTCGCGCGCTGGCGTGCGGCGTCGGACAAGCGAACGATGGACGCTTCCGCGTCCTTCTCCACTGCGGCAGGCTCGCGAGTGTCGCCAGGGACGCGCGCGTCAGGCGGGGCGCCTGCCGTCGATGATTTCCCGCGCCCGCAGCCGACCGCCAGCGCGATGAACAGGATCACGGCCACGGCTGCCGGCTTTGTGAACCACGTTGCAGTCACATGAATCATGAGCGTTGCTCTCAATCAGAACGTGCCGGCGGCCAGCCGGAGCTCGGTCGCTGCCAATGCGACGCTGAGCTGGGCGTCCAGCGTTTCGCGACGCGCGGCAAAGCCTTCGCGCCGAATCACCAGGAGATCGACCAGATTGAGCTTTCCGGCCTGATAACTTTCGCGGGCGAGCTGCTCGTTTTCCTCGATGAGTGGCAGGCCGCCGGAGGTCAGCGCGTTCAGCGCTTCAAGTGCCATCGTGTACTGCTTGTGCGCGCTGCGAATGCGCGTGTCGAGTGCGCGGCGCCGCGCGTCGAGTGAGACACGGGCGGCGTCGATCCGAGCCGCCGCAGAGGCCAGGACACCGACATTCCGCTGGAACAACGGAATTGAGAATCCGACGTGAGCGCCGGCAACAGGCTCACCGCCCTCGCGTCGCAGGCCGACACCGGCGACCAAGTCCGGACGACGCATCGCCCGCGTGAGCCGCCATTCCGCATCTGCCTCAGTAACCCCGGCCGTCAGCGAGCGGACGTCGGGGCGGTCGGCGATGCGCGACAGGAGCGCATCGAGCGGCGGTGGCGCGGCGCCAGGCCAGTCGCCCTTCACGGCGACGGCCGACTCGGGCGGCAACGCCAGGATCTCGCGAAGTTCTCCGCAGGCTCGCTCGAGAAGCCCTTCAGCCGACAAGCGATCCCGCTTCGCGCGCGCTTGCTCGACGCGGGCGAGATTCACATCGAGGACGGCCGTCTCGCCGGCTTCGAACCGGGCCCTGGCCGCGTTCCCGAGATCGCCCGCCAGCTGTTCGGCCTGTCCCGCGACCTCGCGCGACCGATCCGCGTGGAGCGCGAGAAAAAAAGCCGCCGCAGCGGCCGCGCGCGCCGTGAGAGCGGCCATGTCGATGTCCGCCGACCGCTGGCTGATCTGCGCGGTCGCTGACTCGATGCGTAATCCGCGCTGACCGGCGATCTCCATGCGCTGAAACACATTGAAATCAACTTCCGGTGTGCTCCCCCCAATCGACTGCCGGCGCGAACCGAGGAACAGATCCAGATCCGGATTGTCCGCCAGGCGCGCGCGCGCCGTCGTGAGTCGGCCGCGGGCCTCGATCTCACGAGCGCGCGCGATCAGAACCTCGGGATTCTGGCGTGCGGCGAGTTCCAGCACCTGATCGAGCGTCAACGGCTGAGCGGCCTGTGCCTGGACGATCGCGGGCACGGCCAGAGCCCACGCGACGAAGATCGAGCGTGTCATGAGCCTCCTGTTCGAAGTGGAGCACCGCCCGGACAGCCCGGGTGGTGAGACGACGATGACGAAGGAGCCGTCAGTTCAGTCGCGGAGGGTGGTCGATCGAGTGAAGCTCTGGCGGGGCAACCGACTCAGAGGTCGTGACGATGTCTCGAGGCGAGAGCGCGGCCTCGTGGGAGGGCAGAACGGGATTCGTGACGATGAACCCCGTGCCGCAAAACAAACAAACACCGGGCGCAAGAGGATGATTCGAGCTCGTGGCAGGGTGAGCCGGAGCCTCCCGGCAGCCGTCGGGACACCACACGGGATCCCCGAGACCCCCGCCGGCACAGGCAAGCAACAACAACAGCGCGACGACCCGAGTCACGACGTCCATTATGCTCCGAAATGGTCCTGCCGGAGGACCACGTGCCGCCAGGCGGCGCAGCCGGGGGCCCCGATGGAAGCGGCCGACCGTGCAGCGCCTGCCGGGAGAACCCGCTCCGATGGTGGTCTTGACATCAGGTGCCCTCGACGTTCATTATTCAAATATACGTTTGACCATTTGATGACTCCAGAGTTTTCGACATGAATGCTCCAGCGACCGGACCGAGCACGGCGGTGTACGAACAGCTGGCGCGGATCGGCAAAGCGTTTGCCCATCCGTGCCGGTTGGAGCTCGTGGACCTGCTCTCGCAGGGGCCCCGCACCGTCGAGGTCCTCGCGCGGCAGACCAGGCAGAGCCTCGCCAACACGTCTCATCACCTCCAGGTCCTTCGCCGCGCGCGCCTCGTCGAAGCCGAGAAGGCCGGCCTGCATGTGACCTACCAACTGGCCGATCCGCACGTGAGCCGGTTCTTTCTCGACTTGCGGCGTCTGGGCGAAGCCCGTCTGGCGGAGATCGAGCAGGTTCGGCGCCAGTATCGTGACGCACGGGGTGCGATGGAGTCCGTGGACGGAGACGAGCTCCTTCGTCGCGTGCGGCGCGGCGAGGTCACCATTCTCGATGTGCGTCCCACCGAAGAGTACCTCGCCGGCCACATCCCGGGGGCGCGCTCGATTCCACTGGCCGCGCTCAAGCAGCGACTCGCTGAACTGCCCAGGCGCCGCGAGGTGGTCGCGTACTGCCGGGGACCGTACTGTGTGTTGGCGATCGACGCGGTCGAGCTCCTGCGCAAGAGAGGTTACCGCGCCCATCGCATGGAGCTGGGCGTGGTCGACTGGCGCGCCCGCGGGTGGGCGATCGAAAAAGGGGCATGACGTATGGCCAAGACCCTGTTCATCCTGAACGATCCTCCCTATGGCACCGAGCGCAGCTACAACGGCCTGCGTCTTGCGCGCTCCCTCTCGACGCGCGACGGCGAAGAGGTCAAGGTATTCCTCATCGGGGATGCGCCAACCAGCGCGAAATCGGGTCAAAAGGTCCCGCAGGGCTATTACAACCTCGAGGTGATGCTTCGAAGCGTCGCCACACACGGCGGCGACATCGGGGTGTGCGGCACGTGCATGGACGCGCGCGGCATTACCGAGACCGAACTGGTGGAGGGGACGCACAGGAGCACACTCGATCAGCTCACGGATTGGATGCAGTGGGCCGACAAGACCGTGGTGTTCTGAGGTCTCGCTCCAGGCGTTGGACCGATGAGATGACAATGCGCATTCTGATCCTCGGCGGCGGCGTCGGCGGCCAGGTCGCCGCGAACGAGCTGCGGCGTCGCCTGTCCCCCGAGCACCGCGTCACGCTCATCGAGAGGGACACGCGGCACGCGTTCGCCCCGTCATTCCTCTGGGTGATGACTGGCGATCGCCAACCGCAACACGTCACGCGTAACGTGCGCGAGCTGGTGAGGCCTGGTGTCGAGGTGATCACAGCCGAGATCCGCCGCATCGATGTGGCGAACCGGCGCGTGGAGACCGGTCACGAATCACTCGCATACGATTACCTGGTCGTGGCGCTCGGCGCCGAACTGGCGCTGGACGCCATACCGGGCCTGGCTTCCGCGGCGCACACGTTCTACACCCTCGACGGGGCGGCTCGACTGCGGACCGCCCTCGACGGAGTTGGCGGCGGGACGGTGGCAGTGGTCGTCAGCGCGCTCCCGTACAAGTGCCCGGGAGCGCCACACGAGGCGGCGATGCTGCTGGCCGATTTCTTCCGCCGGCGCCGCAGGAGACACACGGTCGACGTTCACCTTTTCACTCCGGAGCCGCAGCCGATGCCGGTCGCCGGACCCGTCCTCGGCGAGGCGGTCCAGCAGATGCTCGCCCGGCGACGGATCGGCTTCCATCCGTCACACAAGCTGACGGCCGTCAACCCGGACACTCGCGAGCTGCTCTTTGACGGGAAGCCGCCGGTGAAGTACGACCTGCTCGCGGCAATCCCGCCGCACCGTTCGCCGGCGCTCGTGCGTGACGCAGGCCTCGCGAATGAAAGCGGGTGGATCCCCGTCGACCGGCAGACGCTTGCGACCCGCCACGAGCACGTGTACGCGATCGGCGACATCACGGCGGTTGCGGTCCCTGGTCGATGGAGGCCAGACGTGCCTCTCATGTTGCCCAAGGCGGGCGTGTTTGCGCACGCCGAGGCGCTCGTCGTGGCGCGTCGGATCGCCGCCGAGATTGCCGGCGTGGCCGCCACTGACACGTTCTGCGGCGACGGCTTCTGCATGCTCGAGGCGGGCGAGGACCTCGCCGGCGTCGCCTTTGGGGATTTCTTCGCCGAACCCTCACCGCGCGTCGAGGTGCGGTCGATCGGGAAGGCCTGGCATCTCGGAAAGGTGCTCTTCGAGTGGTGGTGGCTCGCGCCGTGGGGGATCCGGCGCCGGGCCCTGAAGGCGACCCTTACGATTGGCAGCCGGATCTACGGGATTCCGACGACATTCTAAAACCGCCAATGGCCGAGACGAGGGATCACCGAGCATCCTATCTTCAATTATGAGGCGAGGGGACAATGAGGGATCAGTGGGGGGCGTGCCCCGGCAAGACAGTGTCGTGCGTAACTACCGCGCTTGCGATGACCGTCGCGACCGCTCTCCTGTGGCTGTGGGCCGCACAGGCCGGAGCGACGACGACACAAGTGGCTCGCTCGACGGTGCCCTGGACGCCGGCGGAAACGGTTAGCCCCGCCGGCCTCGTCAGCGAGATCGCTCGCGCCAGCAAGGCGGACAAGCCCGTCGTCGTGTGCACCGCTCCGGCGTTTCTGTATAGAAACGGGCACGTGCCAGGCGCATCGCTGCACGGCCCGGCGTCCACGCAACAAGGGCTCAGCGATCTGAGAACGTGGGCGCAGGGCCTCGCGCGCTCGACCAATCTTGTCGTCTATTGCGGGTGCTGCCCGCTCGATCACTGCCCGAATCTCAGCCCCGCGTTCAAGGCGCTGCGCGGCATGGGTTTCACCCGCGTGCGCGTGCTCGTTCTGCCGAACAACTTCGGGATCGACTGGGTCGAGAAGGGTTATCCCGTCGAGAAGTCGAAGCGCGACGATCGCTGGAACATTACGCTATAGGGCTGCGCAGGTCGCCGCGGCCGGACACGGCACCGTCATCCTGTTTTCCGAACCTCCTCCCGAACGATCCGCCGAATCGTGTCCGCATCGAGCGGCTGTTTCGACCGTCCAAGGTGCTCCCGAAGCGCCTCATTGATCATCGTCTGGTAGCCGCGTCCGGCGGCGTCGGCCCGGTCCCGAAACGCATCGAGCACATCGTCGTCGAGGTAAATCGTGATGCGGGTCTTTCCCACCTGAGGAACGACGGCGCCCCGTTTCGCCTTGCTGAAGTCGTATTCCTTTTTCATACTGACGCCTCTCGTTCGAGGACGCTGACCGTGCCGTCCTGCACCTGCCTTCGGGCTGCGCGCTTTGGCGCGGCAGGCCAAAGCGATCCGCTCGTTTCGTGTCCTGTCAACCGGGCGCGTGGCGGCGGTACTGGCTGGCCACGGCCGTTGGAGCGGGCCGACGCGCGGCGCAGCCGGAAAGCGGGCGCAGCGATTCCTCGCGCCGACTTCGGGCCGTGTGATCCGCGTAAGCCAGAGAACCGCCGGCGCATCAGTGCGCCTGACGTGTGTCGGCCAAACGCATCCGTAGTCGGCGCGCGAGCATAAGAGTATGAGCTGCGACCGCTTTCCCGGCCCGCGGAAGTCGGCCGTGGACAGACAGTGCCGTCGCCGCGCGGCAAGGCAACCCTCAAGGGCTGCGCTACAGGAGCGCACGATGAAGCTCCCAGCCGCCAGCTCCCAGCTGGAAGCTGGAAGCTGGAAGCTGGAAACTGGAAACTGATCACGAGTCTCCTACTGCGTGCCAGCACCTTTCAGAGACACGTCAGAGGTCGCCAGATACAACGCATTGAAGAGCATCGGGAACGTGGCGTGCGTCTGCGCGCGGTGCTGCGGGCGCAGGCCGAACAGCACGATCCGCCCGGGGTTGAGATCGACCGTCACGACGGCGGCGCGGCCGGTCATCAGCTCCTCCCCCTTCAGCCACCCCGATGCCACCACGCTGGTGTTGGGGTAGCGCGCGATGACGGTGGTGCGCTGCGACGCGAAGCCCTCGACCAGGTTGAAGAACGGGCTGTTGTTGTAGAACCCGTAGGTCGACGCCGCCATGCCGTAGCCGATCGGCTGCTTCGTGTCCACCTCGATGCGAAGCACGGTGCCCGGCGCGAAGTGCTCGTCGCGCGTGAGCCCGCGCTTGGCGTTCTGCACCGGGACGGGGAAGTTCTGGATCGCGAAATCCGACGCGGCGCCCAGCGTGACGAGCGTGCCGCCGCCGCCGACGAACTTCTTCAGCGCCGCCACTCCCTCGGTGCCGATGCCGCCCCGGTATTCGGGACGCACGTTCGCGCCGCTCGCGCCGTTGATCGTCTGCTGCGGGTTCTGATCCGCGAGGATGATGACGTCGTACTTGTCGTTGAGTCCTCCGGCGCGGATCGCGTCGTTGTGCAGCGTAGTCGGCCGGAATCCGTACTGCTCGAGTACCCACCGCGTCCAGCCCTCGTCCATGTTGCCGCCGCCCCACGGCTGGTACATGCCGACGCGCGGCGCGCGGATCTTCATCGCGGCGGCGGACGAGCCGGCTGCCGCGTCGGCCGTCTTCACATCGAGGCCGAACGCCCCCGCGACGTCCTCGATCTGTTTGCGGGTCTGGCTGCTGACGATCGCGCGGCCGGCGCCCCCCTCACGGCCCGGTTCGATCGCGACGCGCGCCCCCTGCTCGAGCAGCGTGTTGATCGCCTTCGCCGCATCGGGTCCCGCGTAGTCGAATGCGAAGCGGGGACCGTTGCCCGCCACGCGACCCTCGATCTTCGGAACGCCCGTCAGCTGTTCGAGCCCCGCGGGCGGGGCGGTTTTCGCGAACGCGTGATCCACGCCGAGCAGCATGCCGAGCGACCAGGCGGTGACGTCGTACGGCGGCTCGGGCGGTGACGTCGGACTGCGGCGCACCTCCGGGTACGTCTGCTTCTCGAGCATGTCCTTCGCGTAGCGGGCGAAGACCTGCGTCATCGGAATGACGAACGTGCCCGCGGGATACTTGACGCCGTCCGCCTCGAACTCCGCCGTCGCGCGCGAGACCTCGACGCCCGCCATCTGCAGCTTCTCGACCAGGTGCGCCGCTTCGTGCGGGTCGTGCTGAGTCTGGACCGGGATGATGATGGTCTTGACGTCGGCGGTCCGGCCGGCGTCGATCGTCGCCTTGTTGACCTCGTAGATCTGCCGCAACAGCGTTTCACGGCGATCCGCAACGGTGTCGAGCAGGCCCATGGTGGCGATCAGCTCGTAGTCGACGATGTCCCGCAGGGTCCAGCGGCCGCCCATCCACGGCCGCGGGTACTCCGTGCGGGGATTGATGTCGTTCGGTGGCGCGGCCGTGCCGCCGCCGCGGCCGCCTTCACCCGCACCGCGCCCAGCACCGGCCCCACGTCCTGCGCCCGCGCCGCGACCGCCTTCGGCCGTGCCGCCGCGTCCGCCGCCCGCGGCGACCTGTCCCGGGACCGCCCGCTGCTGATCGGTCGGCGCAGCCACGCGGACGCTGGCGACTTCCGTCAGCAGGCCCACCTGGTTGTGCCACCATCCGCTCCACGCCATCGCCCCTTGCCAGTAGTTCGTGTAGGTGGAGTTGTAGATGATCCCTTCCTTGCCGGCCGCCTCGAGCGAGGCCGCCTGCGACTGCCCCAGGATCCCGTTCCACCGGTAGATCAACGGGTGGACGTTTGGATTGATGGGATCGGTCGCGGGCATGACGAAAATGCGCGCCCCGTTGCCGCCCATCTGGTGCTCGTCGAGCCACACCGCGGGGAACCAGTCGCTCCAGAGCAGTCGCGCGGTGAGCTGGCTCTCCTTCTGCGTGAACATGTACATGTCGCGGTTGTTATCGTGGCCGACGTACGGGTGATACAGGTAAGGGATCGAGCTCCCCTCGTACGGCGTGCCGAGGTTCTTGTTGAACCAGTCGGTCACCATGATCTCGCCGTCAGGGTTGAGGCTCGGGACGAGCAGGAAGATCACGTTGTCCAGAATCTTCTTGACCTGCGGCGAGTTGTCCGTCGCCAACCGGTGCACCAGCTCTACCGACATCTGGGTCGCGCCGACCTCGGTCGCGTGAATGCTGCACGTGACCACGACCACGGCCTTGCCCTGCCTGAAGATCTCGTCGCGCTCCGCGTCGGTCGGCGCGCCTCCCTGGAAATACAGCTTGCGCTCCATCGCCTTGTAGCGATCGAGGTTCTTCAGCGTATCCGGCGAGGCGATCTCCAGGACGATGAACGGATTGCCGTCGGTCGACTTTCCCAGCTCGCGCAATCGCACGCGGTCGGTTGCCGCGGACACCAGGCGCATGTACTCGACGATCTTGTCCCACCGCGCCAGCTTGTTGTCGGCGCCGACCTGGAATCCGAGGAACTCGGCCGGCGTTGCCAGCCGCGCACCGGTCTGCGCGGTGAGACGCGGGGCGGCCGTGGTGATGACGAGGGCCGCCAGAGCGACCACCAGCGAACGAGCACTCAGAGAACGCATGAGGACCTTCCATTTCTAAACCGGGGGGCTTCGCCCCGCCGGACCCCCCATCGCCGTCGCTCGCGGGGGCCCCGTCGCCCCGCTCCGCTCCGGCGGGCGCCTACGGCGCGCACTCGAGCCGGGGGGCTTCGCCCCGCCGGACCCCCTATCCCACTCCACCGCGCAAACAACGCGCGGCGGGGGCCCCGGCTCGCCGTCGCTCGCGGGGGCCCCGTCGCCCCGCTCCGCTCCGGCGGGCGCGCCCGCGGCGCGCCTTTCTACACCGGGGGGCTTCGCCCCGCGCCAAGCCCTACGCCACTGCGTGCTCGACGGTGCGAGCGCCGAACAGCGCGGAGAATATCTGCCTGAGCAGGTCCGGACGCTGCCCGAGCAGGTCGAAGAAGTCGTCTCGATCGATCTTCAGCGCGCCGCCGCCCGTGCGGACCGCCGCCGACCGCCCGAGCGGCCGCCCGGCAAGCGTCGCCAGCACGCCAATGGTATCCCCGGCACGCGCGACGGTGGCGGTCCCGCCGCGCGAATCCTCGAGCACGACCTCGCCCGACAGCAGGAGCCACAGCGCGGGCGGATCGAACTCGGGAAAGAGCGGCGCGCCGGGCGTCATCGCGACGGCGTGGGCGACGGCCGCCAGGTGCCGCATTTCTTCCGCCGACACACGCGAGAAGAGCGGCACGCGCTGCAGCGCGAGGACGTGGCCGAGAGCCGCCGGCACTCCCGCGGACGCGGGGCCGCGCCCCTGTCCTCCGATGGCTTCCTCGTCGAGGCGATCGGCGAGCGTCGCGAACAGGCCGCGGACGAGATCGGTGTTGTCCGCCAGCAGCAGGTACAGCTCGTTGCGCGTCAGAGCGAGCGTCACGGCGCGCCCGCTGGCGCGGACGGTGCACGGCATGGGCGTTCCCTGGAGCGCTTCGAGGAAGCCTATCGGCGCCGGAGCGTCGATGTCGGGCGCTGCTTCGCCTTGGGCCACGGCGATCGCGCGGCCGTCGAGCAGCACGTGAGTGGTATCGGGCACCGCGCCCTGCTGGAGCAGGACCGCTCCGGGCTCGTGCCGCACCTGCCGCGACGCGGCCGCCATCCGGAACAGCTCGTCGACGCTCACCGAGGCGAAAAGCGGCAGGTGGCGCAGGCGCTCGGCGAGCTCGGCCGCGGGAAGGGGCTCGAGCCACAGCTCGCGGCGCCGCTCGGCCGGCATGCGCCGCTCGGCCAGCGCCCACGACGCCGCCTCGAACACGTACCAGTCCCGCACGTCGCGGTGCGCCAGCACGTGCTCCACGTCGTCGCCGAGACTCCACCGCTGCTGCTGCCGCACGACGTCGATCGCGGCGGCGGCAATGACCTGGTCGTCGTCGTTGATGAGCTGCAGCAGCGTTTCCTCGATGTCGCGCGGACGCGTGCGCAGCAGCACGTTGCCGCGCCGCACCTTCTCTTCGATCGGCAGGTCCTCCAGGATCGGCATGACGGCCTTGCGGAGCGGCGCCGACAGGAGGTTGTCGAGGTACTCCGACGCGCTCGCGCGGCCGCGCGGATCGCCGTGCTGCAGCATCCACCGGGCGGCGGCGATGTCGCGACAGGGGTAGATCAGCGAGAGCAGCCGGCAGATCCGGTCCTTCGCGCGATCCATCTTCTGCTCGAGCGCGCGGACGAGCAGCGTGTCGGCCGCGCACCTGCCGCGCCGGAGGTTATCGTGGAGCGACAGGCCGGTGAAGAACCGCTGGCCGTCGCGGAGGGCGGCCGCCTCCACGGCCTCCGCCCGGAATGCCAGCGCCGCGTGGCCCTGACGCAGGCGCTCGAGCGCGGCGATGACCTTGAAGCGCAGGAACCCGTCCGGCTCGGCCAGCGCCGCCTCGAGCGCGCCGACCGATTTCTGCGAGGGGATCCGCGCCAGCGTTTCCGGGATGTGGCGGCGGATCCAGATGTCTTCGTCCGGATCCCGCATGAAATGCGCGAGCGGCTCGATGGCGTCCTCGCCGTAGCCGACGAGGACGGCCCTGGCGGTCGCCTTCAGGTGGCGGTGGCGCAGCAGCGAGATCAGCGCCGGAACGAACAGGAAGTCGCAGCGTCCTGCCGCGCGAACGGTCTCCATCGCTTCCGCCGCCACTTCCGGCGCGGAGTCGTACAGCAATGGAATCAGCAGCCGGTGGAAGCGCGGCTCGGCGACCTGACGGATGGCCGCGGCGGCTTCGCGCCGCGCGGCGCGAGCGCCGTCGGACGGATCGGCCGAGAGATCGATCAATGTCGCCTCCGCCAGATCGAGATCGGCCGGCGCGCCGCTCCCGGCGAGCGCGATGGCCGCGGCGGCGCGGATGCGCGGCTCGGGATCCGACACCAGGGGGCGGGCGAAGGTCGCCGCGTCTTTCTGGCTGATTCGCGCGAGCGCCGCCATCGCGGCCGCGCGCACCGCGGGATTGGCGTCCGCCGTCATCCTGGTGATGTGCGGCAGCCAGCCGGCGGCACGGCCGTCAGGCGACGGCTCCAGCGCGCGCAGGGCGCGCTCCCGGACCAACGGCGACTCGTGGTACAGCAGCAGCGGCGTCACCAGGCTGCCCTTGCCGAGCGATTCCAGCATGTCGATCGCGTACACGACCCGCGAGCCTTCCGGTTGTGAAAGCTCCTGGACCAGGGCTTCGATCGTCGAGAGGTCGGCGGCATTCAAGGCCACGTCGTCGGGCGACAGATTCCGCCGCTCGATGCTCTCGCGGAACGCGCGCAGATACCCCTTGCGCGCGCGAAGCGCCGTGAACACCCACAGCGCGGTCATCGCAAGGCTCGCGTAGCTCAGATGCTGCCAGTCCAGGTGCAGACCCCAGGGCTTCACCAGCACCAGCAGCAGCAGCGCGCCCAGCGCCTTTGCGCCGCGGTCCACCGTCACGTCCACGAACGATTTGGCTTTGAGCTTGATATCGGACGTCAGCGGCAGGAACAGGACTTCGCGGGTGGTCTTGTCGATGTTATAGCGGAGCGACTGATCGAAGATCCGCGCCAGTGCGGGCGCCCACAGCACCGCGTTGAACAGGATCACGATGGCCGTGGATCCGAGGCTGACCGGCAGAATCATCAGCGCGAAGCCGATGCCCAGGTACTTGTGCACCTTGCTCGTCAGCCACACCTGGATGACGAATCCAATGGTCGAGGTCCACAGGCCGACCTTGGCGAGAAAGGCGGTGATGGCATCGGTCGCCGCCGCGCCCTTTGAAGCTTCCGCAGCCATGTTGAGCTGCTGCTCGATGATCACCGCGCCGATGGCGGCAAAGCTGATGACGAGCGCGATGATCTGCAGGTGCGTCGACGATCGCAGCAGATCGAAGGCCTCCGTGGCCTTGACTGCCCTCCGCTCTTGCGAGGCTGAGGGTCCGATGCTGACCCGCTCGCGCCAGATGATCGCCGCCACGAGAATGGCGCAGGCGAACATCACCGCGGCGCTGGGAAGAATCAGGTTCACCGATCCGATCCGGGGCGCGTACGCCGCCAGCGCGGAGCCTGCGATGCCGCCGAGCGGCGCGCCTCCGCCGATGAACCCGAACAGCCGCTTCGCCTGACGCGCGTCGTAAATCACGTTTGCCAGCGTCCAGAACTGGCTGATGAGGAGCACCGCCATGATCAGCGCCAGCACGAAGAACGTGACCGATACCCAGGCGGCGTGGAGCTGGAACAGGAACCAGAAGGCCAGCAGCACCCCCGACAACCCTGCCTGTGTGATCGGCAGGCCCCAGCGACGCGGCAGCCGCGCCATCATCCACGTGTAGCCGGCCATCAGCACGCCGATGATCAGCCCCGCTGCCAGCAGCACGTACGGGAGGTTGTCGGCCCCGAGGTCGCCGATGAACTTCGACCGGGTCAGCGGCTTGATGGTGTTGTAGGCGGTCATCGCGAGGAACGAGCACGCGAACATCAGGAAAACCGTGAGGCTTTCCTCTTTGCGCACCTCGACGATGGGCGCGAGGACCCGCTGAAGCATGGCACAGCCTAAGACATGCCGCCGCTGAAGTAAACTCTGCTTCATCCATGGTCCTGCGCCTGCGGCGGTTCTTCGACATCCGTGCGGGCGAAGGCCTGCCGGTGCTCGTCGCCGTCTCGTACATCGCCACCGTCGT
This sequence comes from Acidobacteria bacterium RIFCSPLOWO2_12_FULL_66_21, assembly GCA_001767455.1. Lineage (GTDB taxonomy): Bacteria > Acidobacteriota > Vicinamibacteria > Vicinamibacterales > 2-12-FULL-66-21 > 2-12-FULL-66-21. The sequence continues at coordinate 83,323 of MELC01000014.1, read as the reverse complement.
GGCGGCGTACCTGCTCGCGAAGCCGATCCGCACGAGCCTCTTCCTTCATCAGTACGGCCCGTACGCCCTCGTCTACGTCTATGCGGCCGTGCCGCTGGCGTTGTCGCTCTTCGTTCCCGCGTACAACCGCGTCGTGGCGCGCTTCGGCACGCGCGCGGTGACCGTGTGGACGCTCGTCTTCTTCAGCGCGAACGTGGTGATCTTCTGGTATTTGTTCTCGTACCACCCGGGCGGGCTGCTCCCGGCCATCTTCTACGTCTGGGTGGGATGCTTCGGGATCATCGCGCCCGTGCAGGCGTGGAGCTTCGCGCACGGGCTGTTCGACACGCGGCAGGCGCGGCGGCTGTTCGGTCTCGTGGGCGCCGGCGCGTCGCTCGGCGCGATCTCCGGCGGGCTGATGGCGCGCGTCCTGGTGAGGCCCGTGGGCGGCACGGTGAACATGATGCTCGTGCTCGCCGCCCTGATCCTGGCGGCGGCGGGGATCGTCGCGGTCGGCAACTCGCGCATCCGGCGCGCGTCGCTCCCGACGAGGCGGGGGCGATTGCGGTATCCCTTCATCGACAACCTGCGCCAGATCTCGACCAGCCCGTATCTGCGCCTGATGGCCGCGCTCGTGTTCCTCGTGGCCATCGCGACCCAGTGGACCAATTTCCAGATGAACGTGGTCGCCGCCCGTCAGTTCGGCGAAGACCCCGACGCGCTGACGGCGTTCTTCGGGACGGTCAACTTCTTCATGGGCACCATCGCCCTCCTGATCCAGCTCCTGGCCGTCGGGCCGGCGCTGCGAAGGTTCGGCCTGGCGATCACGATCCTGGTGCTGCCCGTGACGCTCGGGTTCGGGACCGCGCTCGTCGTCCTGCTGCCGGGTCTGTGGACCGTGCTGTTCACGTATGCCGGCGACCAGGGATTCCACTTCTCGATCGACAAGGCGAGCTACGAGCTGTTGTACCTGCCGCTGCCTCCGGCGGTCCGTGCTCCCCTCAAGAACACGATCGACATCGTGGTCAACCGTCTCGCCGACGCCGTCGGCGCGCTCCTGCTCGGCATCGCCACGCGCGGGTTCTGGATCCTGCCGGGTTTCGGCTTCGGGCTCCGGGGCACGGCCGCGATCAACCTCGTGCTGATCGGCGCCTGGTTCGCCGTGGCGACCCGGCTGCGCGGTGAGTACGTCCGCACGATCCACGAGAGCGTCCACAAGTACCGCATCGACAGCGAGCGATCGGCGGGCGGTCAGCTCGACCGCTCCGCGGTCGAGGCGCTCGCGGCGAAACTGGCGGCCGCCGATGCCGACGACGTGCGCGACGCGCTCGCGGTCCTCGAGCGGCAGCCGTCCGGCCGTGAGTGGCACCCGGCGCTGCGGCGCCTGCTGTCGCATTGGGAGGCCGACATCAGGCGGCGGGCGCTCGCGATGCTCGCCGCCGCCGGGGATCCCGAGATCGCCCAGCGCGCAACCGAGATGCTGCACGATCCGGATCTGGAGGTCCGGACCGAGGCGCTGTTGTACGTCACGCGCGAGATCGGGACCGACCCGCTCACGGTGCTCGAGCAGCTCGGCGATTTCGAGGACTTCTCCATCCGCGCGGGGATGGCCGCGTTCCTGGCCTCAGCCGGTCCGTCGCAGAACCTCGTGGCCGCGCGCGCCATTCTGGAAGCCATGGTGTGGTCCGAAGGATCGGAAGGCACGCGCGACAGGGCGGAGGCGGCGCGGCTGCTCGCGCTCGTGCCCGAGTTCACGGACCTGTTGATGCTGCTCGCGGCCGATCCGGATCCGGACGTCGCCCGGCTGGCGATGCGCTCCGCGCGCGCGCTCACCGACCCGGACCTGCTCTCGGCGCTCTTCGATGCACTTGCCCGCGCCGACGTCGCGGACGACGCGGCGAGCGCGCTCGCGCAGCATGGCGAGGCGGTCATCGACGAGATCGAGCGGCGTCTCAGGGACCGGTCCACGCCCATGGAGATCCGGCGCGAGCTGCCGGTGGTCCTCGTACGGGTCGGGACGCCCCGCGCCCAGCAGATCCTCACCGAGACGCTCCTCGAAGCCGACGTGACGCTGCGCCATCGCACCATCGCGGCGCTCAACAAGCTGGGCGACCTTCACGGCGGCGCCCGCGTCGATCGGGGCGTCGTCGAGCTGCTGCTGGCGGCGGAAATCGCCGGCCACTACCGCTCGTACCAGGTGCTCGGCCCGCTGCGCACGCAGTTGAAGGAGGACGATGCGGTCATCCAGGCATTGGAGACGGCGATGGAGCAGGAGCTGGAGCGGATCTTCCGGTTGATGGCGCTGGTGTATCCGGGATCGGCATGCCACGACGCGTACGTGGGCGTGCGCTCCTCGAATTCGTCGGTGCGCGCGGATGCGATCGAGCTGCTCGACAACATTCTCAGCCCGGAGCTGCGCCAGGTGCTGGTGCCGCTGCTCGATCCGCACGTCACCGTCGAGCAGCGCATAGCCGTGGCGAATCGCGTGGTCGGGGCGCCGCTCGAGACGGCGGAGCAGGCGGTCGCGACGCTGCTCGCGAGCGAGGACGCGTGGCTGCGGTCGTGCGCCGTGTATGCCGTCGGCGTCCTTCAGCTCCACGCGCTCGAGGGGGAGCTGCGCCGGATCGAGCGCTCGGGGGACGCGACCGTGCGCGACAGCGTGCACGCCGCGCTGCGGCGCCTCGCGGCCGAGCCGGACGCGGCGGCGGCCGAGCCGGTGCCTGCCGTCATAGACATGGGCGTCTAACTCGTTGCTCGTTGCTCGTTGCTCGTTGCTCGTTGCTCGTTGCTCGTTGCTCGGGGCTCGTTGCTCGGGGCTCGGGCTGGAAACTGGAAGCTGGAAGCTGGAAGCTGGAAGCTGGAAACTGGAAGCTGGAAGCTGGAAGCTGGAAGCTGGAAACTGGAAACTGGAAACTGGAAGCTATCCCAGTCAGACGTCTGGCGTCGGCGCGACCGTGCGCTTGTGGTCGCTCGTGCGCATCAGTCGCTCGATGCGCATGGCCAGCGCGGGCGACACCGCGTCGGGGCCGTCCATCAGATAGTGCTCCAGATCCGCGTAGGTGAAGCCCATCTCCTGCTCGTCGGTCTGGCCGAGCCACAGCCCCGCGCTCGGCGCCTTCGTGATCACGCGCTCGGGGACGTCCAGCTCGCGCGCCATCGCGCGCACCTCGCTCTTGAGGAGCTTGCCGATCGGCAGCAGGTCGACGCCGCCGTCGCCGTACTTCGTGAAATACCCGATCGTCAGCTCGCTGCGGTTGCCGGTGCCGGCAACCAGGTAGTTGAGCGTGTTGGCCACGAAGTACAGCGTCGCCATGCGCAGCCGCGGCTTGACGTTGGCGAGCGGCATGCGTGCCTTGATGTCGGCGGGCTGGGCCGGCGCCGGCGGAAGCAGATCGGCCGGAAGCTGCTCGGCCGCGGTCCTGAGATCGGCGACGAAGCGATCGTAGGCCGCTTCAAGGTCGATCCGCACGGTCGGCACGGCAAAATGCCCCGCCACCAGGCGCGCATCCGCCTCGTCCTGCGGGTCGCTGTGGCACGGCATGATGACGCCGACGACCTGGCCGGGCGCGGCCATCTGCGCCAGCCGCACGACGACCGCCGAGTCGATCCCGCCGCTCAACCCGACGACGATCCCGCGCGCGCCCGAGACCGTGACCTGCTGCCGCATCCATGCCGCGATGTCTTTCGAGGTGCTCATAGCGTTCCACGGCAGCCCTGAAGGGCTGCGCTGCCGATCATTCTGCCACGCGCCTGTGCTACTTGCGCGCGCCGGAATGATGTGGTCGTTCGATGGCGCGGAGAAAGGCGTCCACCAGCGCCGGGTCGAACTGCCGCCCGCGTTGCCGGTCGATTTCCGCCGTCGCCTCTCCGACGGGCCACGCCGCCTTGTAGGGGCGCGTCTGCGTGAGCGCGTCGAACACGTCGGCGACGGCGACGATCCGGCCGCCGAGCGGAATGGCGTCACCCGACAGTCCCGCGTACCCGCTGCCGTCCCAGCGCTCGTGATGGTTGAACGCAATCTCTTCCGCGAGGCGCAGGATGGGAAAGCGGCTCCCCGAGAGGATCCGCGCGCCAATCACCGTGTGCGTCTTGACGAGCGCGAACTCGTCGTCTGTCAGCCTGCCCGGCTTCAGCAGGATGGAGTCCGGAACCCCCAGCTTGCCGACGTCGTGCAGCGGCGCGGCTCGGCGGATGAGCGAGACCTGCGGGTCGGGGAGTCCCATCTGCTTCGCGATGAGCGCCGCCATCTGCCCGACGCGCTCCGTGTGCCGGCCCGTGTTGTCGTCCCTGAATTCCGCCGCGCGGGCCAGCCGCTCGATGATCTCGATCTGCGCCGCCTCCAGCTCGCGCGTCCGCTCGCGCACCTTCGCTTCGAGCATCTGGTTCTGGCTCTGAATCTGGAGGTACAGGAACCGCGTCTCGAGCAGCGTGGCGATCCTGAGCAGCACCTCGTGGTTGTCGAACGGCTTGCTGAGGAAGTCCTTCGCGCCGCGCGACAGCGCCTCCTGCTTCGCCTCCTGCGAGATGTCTCCCGTGAGCACCAGGATCGGCAGGTAGCTCGCCTCGGCGATCTGATTGAGCTGGTCCATCACCTCGAGGCCGTCCATCTCCGGCATGTGCAGGTCGAGGAGGATCAGGTCGGGACGGAGGCGGACGTACAGCGGCTCGGTCTCGCGGGGGTCCGTCGTGGTCTCGATCCGATGGTAGCCGGCACGCTCGAGCAGCCGCCGCAGGACTTCGATGTTGGCGGGCTCGTCGTCCACGATCAGAATGCGCGCGTTCCTGAAGACCCTGGGAGCCATGGCGATACCGGGGAATCGTCAGAATCTGGCGGCTGGACCCGCGCTGGCAATCGACTCGGCGGCCGGCGAGTCCGGCCACTCGACGGCCGGCGCGGCGGTGTACGCCGCGTGCGCCAGCCGGCTCTGGAAGAGCGAGGTCTCCGATGCGTAGAAGAGGAGCTTCAGATAATGCCGCGCGAGAATGTACACCTCGCCGAGACCGAGCGCGAGCCACATCGCCCAGCCGGCGCCAGGCGTCCCCGGCGAGGCGAGCGCGTAGAGGAGCACGAGGACCAGGAAGGCGGCGGCGTTGAGCGCGTAGAGCGTCAGCGCCGCTCCGGCGTTGCGCCAGGCGAAACGCATCCCCGCCGCCAGAGCGCCGATGGCGCTGCGGCGATCTTCCACGACCGTGCGCACCCGCGCGTAGTCGAACACGATCGTGCACAGCACGAGCAGCACGCCGAAGAGCGCGTAGCCGCCCAGCCGGATGAGGAACGCCGTCCGCTCGACCGTGACGTCGCGCGTCAGCCAGCCGAACGCGCCGGTGAAGATCCAGCGGTGCACGTAGCCGAACAGGAAGGCGTAGGCCAGCCAGGCGATGACGCCCAGCCGGACGAAGCGCCAGAAGTGGACGCCGCACGCGGCGAAGAAGCCATGCGCCCGCGTCGCCCGCTGGCGCGCGTAGCGGTCGAGCACGCCGCCGCTCAGGAACGACCAGATCACGAGCCAGGCCGCGGTCGCGCCCGCGATGGTCGTGGCGAGCGGCAGGTTGTCCAGCAGGGCGCTCAGGTTGTCGAGCACCGCGCCGAAGCCGATGATCGACGGCACGAACGTCGTCGCCAGCCCCGACGCCTGCGCGGAGAATTCCTGCCACCAGGCGTAATTCGTGCCGCTCAGGGCGGTGCCGGCGGCAAGGCTCGGACCCAGGTGCGCGGCCAGCATGCCCCGCAGCGCGAAGGACAGCGGCAGCGCCACGAGCAGCGTGACGGCGAACATCCCCAGGAGCACCGCCGGCGCGCCGTTCACCCGGCGGATCCCGTCGCGGAAGGCGGAGGTCGCGGCCATCAGACGAAGAACCCGTACGTCATGAGGTGATCCTGCAGCCACACGAGCCAGACGAGGGACCACTTCCGCGCCGCCTGGCCGCCCTTCGGCGCGAGCGCCGCCGAGTTGTTCGTGTAGTTCACGTCGAGCAGCAGCACGTGGTCGGGATCCACCTGCGCGAGCGACGCGCGCGACGGCCGATCCACTTCGAACGCCTTCCAGCGATCCCGGCCGTCCCAGTGCCAGCGCATTTCCTCGCCGTTCTCGAACTGCACGCGGACGTCCACCGGGAACTCTCCCTCGCCGTACCGCCGTACCACGAGCGTCGTGTGGTACGTGTCCGTCGGCCCTTCCGCGTCCGAGAAGGCGCGCCCGTTGCCGTCGCCGAAGTAGCCGCGCGCGGTCGCGGGCCCGCTCTTGAACACGTCCACGCCGTAGTCGAAGACGTTCGAGCTGCGGTGCACCTGGTCGAAGAACCAGGTCATGTCGCGGCCGCTGACCTCGTTGACGACGGCGAAGAAGTCCGCGGGCCTGGGATGGCGGAACTTCCAGCGCTCGAAGTAGGTGGACATGATCCGCTGGACCGTCTCCCATCCGAGCATCCGCTCCAGCGTGTGCAGCCAGAGCGAGGTCTTGCTGTAGGTGAGCGCGCCGCCCGCCCCCGGCCAGTACCGCCAGCTCGGCGTCGCCTGCGCGTCCACCTTGGCCAGCGCCCGGTAGGCGGACGGGCGATCGCCGTCGCCCACCCGCGTGAGGGCAAGGTCGTAGAACGTCCACGGCACGAACCCGCCGAAGTACCGCTTCACGTGGTAATTCGGCTGGAACGCCTGCTCGACGACGCGCGCGGTGGAGAAGGTGTTGAAGCCTTCGTCCATCCAGGCGTTCTCGAACTCGTTGGACGCGACGATCCCGAACCAGAACTGGTGACCGGCCTCGTGGATGGTCACCCCTTCTGGCGTCGTCGCGCCGGCGGGCGCCAGCCAGCGCGATCCGGCGGTGAAGAGCGTGGGATATTCCATGCCCCCGGCGCCGCTCGCCCACGCGGGGTCCACGACCGTGATGTGGCCGTACGGATACGCGCCAAACCACTCGCCGTAGTAGCGCAGCGCGGCGCGCGTCGCGGCAAAGTGCCGCTCCGCTTGATCGGCGTGCTCCCTCTGGAGCAGCAGCCGCATGTCCACGGCCGGCAGCGACGGATGCTCGAACCTCGCGTGGCGCTCCACGAAGTCCGGGCTCGTCGTCCACGCGAAGTCGTGCACGTCGTCCTGATAGTAATGATGCGTCGTCGTGCCGTCGGTCTCGTCGCGCCTGTCGCGCTCGACGCCGGTGGCCCCGACGGTCCATCCGGCCGGCACCGTGAGCCGGACGTCGTAGCTGCCGAAGTCGGAGAAGAACTCGGTGGAGGCGTGGAACTGGTGGCAGTTCCACCCGGCGTCCTGGAGGACGCCGATTTTCGGGAACCACTGCGCGAGGAAATAGAAGTTGCCGATCGCGCCGGTCCGCGCGAAGGTCCTCGGCACGCGCGACGACCACGCGATCTGCACGTTGATGGTGCCGCCCGGGGCGACCGCGCGCGGCAGCGGCACCTCCACGACCGTGCGGTCGTCCTGGTTGCCGTCGTCGGGCGCGACGAAGCGGAGCTCGGACGTGAGATCCAACGGTGTCCCGCCGTCAATCAGCCGCAGGCTCGTGATGTCGATCCATCCCCAGTCCTCCGCGGGGCGCTCGACGAGCGAGCGATCGGATGCGGCAAGCAGGCGCTCGCGCAGCCAGCTCGACCGGCTGTTGCGCCATGCGTTGTAGTACAGATGGAAGCGGAGGGTCGTGGCGGGCACGGCCGCGGGGTTCCGCCATGTGAGCAGCTCGTCGCCGGTCAGCGAGCGGCTGCGCGGGTCGAGGCGGGCGGTGATCGCGTAGGTGGCGTTTCGCGCGGACAGGGGAGCGGCCGCCGGGTTCGTCTGTCCTGTCGCCGCGCCGGGCGCCGCCGGGGTGCCCTGGGAGAACAAGCCGCCGCCCAGCGCCGCGAGCGCCAGGATCGCCGCGAATCGGGGGAACACGCCGCCATCCTACACCAGAACCCGCCGCGTCCGGTCCTCTCCGAAGCGCGCCGGCGCGGGTATAATTCACGGATCTCTCTCGGAGCGAACGAACGTAGTGAAGTGAGCCGCGCGAGCGGCCGCCTTCGCGCCGGAGGCGCTACGGCGAGCCTCGCCGAAGCCTTGGCGGAGGCGGGAGTGGGGCTCGCGGGCCCCCGCGAGCGAGCGCGCAGGGGGGGGCTGGCGGGGCGAAGCCCCCCGGTTCATACAGGAGCTGTCATATGGCATCGAAGACTGGTCCCATCAAGGTCATGCACGTCGGGCTCGGGCCCATCGGCGCCGCGGTCGTGCGCCAGGTCGCGTCCCGCAAAGGATTCCGCGTCGTCGGCGGCATCGACATCGATCCGGCGAAGGCCGGGCGCGATCTGGGCGAGGTGGCCGGTGTCGGCCGGGCGCTGCGCGTGAAGGTGTCGGCCGACGCAAAGAAGGCCATCAAGGCGGCCAGGCCGGACGTCGTCGTGCTGTGCACCAGCTCGTCGATGAAGAAGGTGATGCCGCAGATCGAGGAGATCCTGAAGCTCAAGGTGCCGATTGTCTCGACGACCGAGGAGCTGGCGTATCCGACGGCGCGCAACCTGAAGTACGCGCGCGCGGTCCATCAGCTCGCGAAGAAGTCGAAGGTCGCGGTGCTCGGCACGGGGGTCAACCCGGGGTTCGTGATGGACGCGCTGCCGATCGCGCTGACGGGCGTCTGCGAGCGGGTGGAGAAGATCCACATCGATCGCATCCAGGACGCGCGGATCCGGCGGCTGCCGTTCCAGCAGAAGATCGGCGCGGGGCTCACGCGCGAGCAGTTCCAGCAGAAGGTGGACGACGCGAGCGTGCGGCACGTGGGGCTGACCGAGTCGATCACGATGATCGCGGAGGCGATGGGGTGGAAGCTGGATCGGATCACCGACGAGATCCAGCCGAAGATGGCGACCGAGACGGTGTCGAGCGAGTTCCTCGCGGTGGACCCGGGGTTCGTGTGCGGCATCGTGCAGGACGGCACCGGGTATCGGAACGGCGAGGCGGTCGTCACGCTGCACATGGAAGCGTACCTGGGCGCGCCCGAGTCGTACGACGCGGTGGAGATCACGGGGTCTCCCGCGTTGACGATGAAGATCTCGGGCGGCGTGCACGGGGACATCGCGACCGCGTCCATCGTGGTGAATTCGATTTCGAAGATCCTCGAGGTGGCGCCCGGGCTGCACACGATGCGGGACATGCCGCTGCCGTCGTTCTTCGGCGGGCGGTAGGCCGGGCCTCTCAGGCCCGACGCGACAGTGACGATGAATCAGAAGCCTTCGGAACACCTGGCGCGGGTCGGGCGGCTGCGCCAGGCGTTCGCCGGGGCGAACGAGCGGCTCGTGGCGCGGCTGCGCCGCGCGACCGATGCGGCGGCCGAGCGCGCGCCGGACGGGCGGTGGTCCGCGGCGCGGATCGGCTGGCACGTGGCGGCCGTGACGAACCGGTTCGCGGGCCTCATCTCGGGCGACATCGCGGGCGCGCATCCGCTGCCGGAGGGCTACAGGGAGCGGCCGTGGGCGGAAATTGCGGCGGCGATCCCCGAGCGCATCGAGACGCCCGCGGCGCTCGTGCCGCCCGCGATCGTGCGCCGGGCGGACGCGGTGTCGGCGCTCGAAGCGTCGGGGATGCGGATGGCGCGGGCCTTCGACGCGCTGACCGAGCCGCGCGGCCGCGGGTTCGGCATCACGAACAAGCTGGTGGGCACGATCTCGCTGTATCAGCTCGGCGACTGGGCGACGGCCCACATCATCAGGCACAACAAGCAGGCGAAGGAGAGAATCGGGCAGTGAGTCAATTGCCGACTGCCGATTGGCGATTGCCGATTGACGGATTGGCGATTGTCGATTGCCGATCGACGAATTATCGATTGTCGATTATTGTCGATTGGGAATTCAAATCGGCGGCCGTGCTTACCCGCCGTCCCTGTAGCGCAGCCCTTCAGGGCCGCCGGCTGCCGAGACTCGGTGTCCCTGTAGCGCAGCCCTTCAGGGCTGCCGTCTGCCGAGACTCGGTGTTCCCTGTAGCGCAGCCCTTCAGGGCTGCCGGCTGCCGAGACTCGGTGTTCCCTGTAGCGCAGCC
>MELC01000014.1:0-73320 GCA_001767455.1 Acidobacteria bacterium RIFCSPLOWO2_12_FULL_66_21 | reverse complement strand
GGTGTTCCCTGTAGCGCAGCCCTTCCGCCTTCGCGCGAAGCGCTTCGGCGAGACTCGCCGTAGCCTTGGCAGAGGCGGTCAGGGCTGCCGGGATCAAGACGCGTTGCGCAGGCCGAGGCGTCGCCGCTTCAGGAACAGGCCCTTCCTCGAGATCCCCAGGAGCTTTGCCGCCTGCTCGACGCGGCCGCGCGAGCGATCGAGCGCGCTGCGGACCATCGTCTGCTCGAGGAGCTGGACGGCGGCCGGCAGCGGTTGATCGATGCGGACGCGAATCTCCGGAGTCGCCTCGGGCGTGACCGCGATCGTGCGCCGCGAGGCCTGGATCTCGGGCGAGAGCATCGCGGGCGTCAGCGTCGCGCCGGGCTCGGCCATCGCCACCATGCGCCGCACCTCGTTGGCGAGCTGCCGCACGTTGCCGGGCCACGCGTAGAGCAGCAGGTACTCGAGCGTCTCGTCAGCGAGGGTGAGGGGCGTCTTCTTCTGCTCGTCGCCGTACCGCCGCAGGTAGTGGTCGACGAGCGGGGGGATTTCCTCGCGGCGCTCGCGCAGGGGCGGCAGCTTCAGCCGGACGACGTTGAGGCGGTAGAAGAGGTCCTCGCGGAGGCGGCCGTCGGCGACGAGCTGTTCGAGCGGCGCGTTGGTGGCGGCGATGACGCGGACGTCGACCTTCACCGGCTGGGACTCGCCGAGCGGGTGGATTTCGTGGGTCTCGAGGAAGCGCAGGAGCTTCGGCTGCACGTCGAGGCCGATTTCGGCGATCTCGTCGAGGAAGAGCGTGCCGCCGGCGGCCGATCGGATCACGCCGGCGAAACTCGCGTCGGCGCCCGTGAACGATCCCTTGCGGAAGCCGAACAACTGGCTCTCGATCATGTCGCGCGAGACGGCCGTGCAATTGAACGGCAGGAACGGGCGGTCGGCGCGGTCGGAGGCGCGGTGGATGGCGCGGGCGAGCATCTCCTTGCCCGTGCCGGTCTCGCCGGTCAGCAGGATGGAGAGCGGCGTCGGCGCGATGCGGCGCGCGACGGCGAGGATCTCGGTCATCTGCTCGGAGGCCCAGACGCTCTCGGGGTCGCCGTCGAGCGCCTCGGCGGGCCAGAGCGCGGCGCGCTGTTTCTCCTCGCGGCGGTACCGGTCGAGGGTGAGGGCGGTGGCGACGAGGCGGCGGATGGCGATGAACGTGCAGCGGTGCTCCAGGTCGTCGAGCGGATCGGCGACCACCTGCCACGGCTCGTCGCGATGTTCGCCGAGGGGGATGAGCTGGAAGCGCTCGGGCTTCCTCGCGGCGGCGAGCGCCTGGCTCTCGTCCCAGCCGCGCGCCTCGATGACGCGCGGCCCGCCGGCGCCGGCGGCGACGAGCGCGGCCCCGCGCGCACAGCCCGCGGCGTGGACAGCCGCGAGGACCTCAGGGCCGAGAATATGCGTGTGCCCGCCCAGCTCCAGCAGCGTCGACGCCGTGTCGAGGTCCCCGGCCGATGAAGCCGGCGTTTCTGCTTGCCGATTGTAGCCTTCAACGCTGTTGAACGTAGTGAGCGCCGCAGAAACTGAGAACGCGCGGCAACCACACGCACGTGAAAGCCTCGCCGCTCGCCCTACGAGGGTCCGGGCGAGGTTGTTCCCGCCTTGCTTGACTGCTGCAAGCCCAAGAATAGCTGCGCGTTCACAGACCTGGCTGGGGTGTTCATCGCCGTCCAAGTCCATCAACAATTGCGCTGCACCGGCGAAATCGCCCGACGCAACAACCCCATAGAAACGCAGAAGACTCAGTCGGTTCTGACCTGCGGTGTCGCCTCTGTCGCTCGCGATCCGAAGTGCTGAGCGCAGAAGCACGTCAGCGTCAGCCAGAGACCCGCGCGCTTGAAGGAGCCTTACACGCGTCTCGACAAGAGTCGACTCCACCCAATGAGACCGACAATTTGCCGCAATGTCGTTCGTCAGGGTGTCAATCTCTTTGACAACGGCAGCCCCATCATCCAGATTGCCCAACTGAATGAGGAGGTTCGCTAGAGAATCCAGAGCGGCCACTCTGATCTCAACGTCAGATGTAGCCCGCTCCAGAACGTCATCGATACACTGCTTGCCCTTTGGAAAGTCGCCAAGGCCCTGTAAGGCGTGCGACAAATTCACCAGCCCAGCGAGTTCTGTGCGGACGTGTCCGGAATCCGCTGCACACTGGATCGCCTCTTTCGCCTCCTGCGCGGCCGCTTCGAGTTCGCCAGTCAGCGCGTTGACCACAGAAAACCCGAGGTGTACGCGTCCTTGCAGCCAAAGGTTGGGGTGACTCTCGAGAAGTGATTGCGCCAAGCTGAGATGCCGACGTGCATCGCGCACGTTATGGTGAGAAGCATCCGAGCGGGCGAAGCACAGCCTGAGACCAACGATTAGATGAGGATCGCCGGATCTGGCGACGGATCTAGCAATATCCCGTGGTATCGGAACGATTGTGTTCTTGGCGTCGGAAAAAACCGAGAATAGGGCGATCTGGCAGCGGGCGAAAAGGAGAGAATCCTTGCACTCCCGTGCCTGTCGGACCGCGCGTCCGATCAGATCAACGCTCTGCGAAAACTGTCCTGTCTCATAAGCAACTAGTCCCAAAACGCAATTCAATCTCGCTCTGCAGTCAGGCGTTATCCTGGGATTCGAGAGAAGTTCTCGTGCCAAGTGAGAACTCCGCGTTGCGTCGCCAAGATAATGCAGCAGCTCCGCGTGGATCGTTCCGAATCGAATGTCGTTGGAAGGCCTGAGGGAGCGCTGGGAGTCCTGAAGACGTACTAACGCAGTTCTAAAATCTCCCGCGGAGATGTGATGTTCCACATCTGCAAAAACGTCTGTGTCGCCCATTAGTGGATTGAGTTTGAACCATCTGCGTTGGTTATTGCCGCAGGCTCTAAGTGTCGCCGCGCAACTCCAATTAGAGCTTCCACAGAGTCGCCATCATGCGGCATCGAGGCGACTCCGACAGACGCATTAATTCGAACGGTACGTAAGTCTTGAGCAGATTGCGACTGCACGGCTTGTTTTATTCGATTGCCTATTGCCGCCGCCAGTGCGCGATCAGTATGAAGAAGCACGATGACGAACTCGTCACTTGCGTACCGAAACAGCACGTCGGCCGGTCGGATGTTAGCTCTCGCGCAAGAGACAACATGATTTAAGACTCGATCGCCAACCTCGCGGCCGTGCTCGCTGTTGATCGCCTTAAGATCGAGGACGTCAATATATACCAATGCCATTGGCGCACCGCCATGGCCCAAAGGGCGCTGGGTGGTCGCAAACTGCCGCAGTTCTTCGACATTTGGCAAACCAGTAAGCTGGTCTCGATATGCCCCATGACGCTCGCTGTCGAACGCAAGAGCCTGTTGGACGACGTGAGCTACCTGCCGCGCAACAACCTCGACTACGCGCTGATGGTCATCCGAAAAGGCATCTGCGGTCGTCGAGTACATCGAAATGACGCCGACCAAGGTATCGTGAGCGACAACAGGGCTCGCGAGACACGCCCTCAAACGCGGCGTTATCGCCCTTGCGGTCTCTCCGAGGTCGAGTACAGGGTCTGAGTTTCGAATTGTCTGCCGGTTCGCGCCTACCCAACCGCTGAGTCGCTGGCCAAGCGGAATTCGAAGATGCGAAACAAGCGGCCCATGGTCGCCGGACGAGTAAGATGCAACCAACTCGTCGGCATCAGCGTCGTACGTGTAAAAGACGAATAGAGACGAAGGAACCATCCGACGCAAGTGTTTGAGAATCACATCGCTGACGTCCGAGAACCCCAGACGCCCAGTTAGTCCCTTAGCTATATCGAATAGCGCCAGCATCTCCTCGCCGCTCGCCGTGATCTCCTCGAGCCGACTGAAGCGCGTCGAACTCGGAGCGCTCGGGAATGCAGCTTCCGAGATAGCGGTAAGCGGCGAAACACCGTTCGAAGCAGTCGCCTCCGGAGCGATCTCCGAGTGCACTTTCATAAACAGATCGACGATAAGTGGGTCGTACATCTGCCCGCGGCGGTCCGCCAGCACTTTAAGAGCATCTTTGGTCGCCAGCCTGGGCCTGTAGGGTCGATCAGAAGTCAGGGCGTCGAAACAATCAACGACCGATAGAATTCTGGCTCCAATCGGAATCTGTGCACCGGCTAGTTTGTCGGGATACCCCGTGCCGTCCCAGTTCTCGTGGTGATGGCGAACGATTGGTACGACTGGATACGGGAATTCGATCGCGGAAAGGATGTCGGCGCCGACGCTCGCGTGCAGCTTCATCTTCTCGAATTCTGCAGGCGTCAACGGACCCGGTTTGTTCAAAATATACTCAGGTACGGCGAGCTTGCCCATATCATGCAGGAGAGCAGCCGCTTCTATCGCCTGAATTTGCCGCGTTTCTGTCACTCCAACCGCAGTGGCCAACCTCACGGCCTGGCGCTGAACGCGCCTAATATGGCCGTGGGTTATTTGATCTTTGGCATCTATCGCCATGGCAAGCGTTTCGATGGTCGAAAGATACAAGCGATTCAACTCGAGCAAGTGACTATTTGCGTCGTCCACTCTGCCGAGTGCGGTCTTGAACGTTAGATAAGAGATGAATAACAGCGGCAACAGTACGCCGACGACCCGAGCAAAGTCACCCTGTTCAGACTGCAAGTATGGCAGCAGTAACGCCGCCACTGACGCGCCACTGAAGTAGTTGAGTGAGAGCCAAAGAAAATTCCGGCGCCAGACCAGAAAGAGGGGTGCGCGTTTTTCGAATGCCACCGCTGCAGCAATTAGTATGCTGTTCAGCAAGAAGTACAGGACAGCGAGTGCGAAGAGCGGCAGTAGGAGAGTTAGGGTCGGCCGCGGCGTCGGCGTCAATGCTAGCGGTTGGACGCCCGAAAGCCAATAGAAGGTATGAGCCGCCATCCAGATAGCTATGGATGGCGCCGACATGTTAAATAGAATGCGCGACGGGCGCCGCGACGCCTTCCCCAGCCAGAACGAAATAATGAGAGTGTCCAAAACAACGATCATCGTCGCCGCCGCTGGACCAAACAGCAGCACAGCGGCAAAGACGAAGGTTTCAGAAACAGATAACTTCGCGGAGACGGAAGGAATGCGGACTGTGAATGAGCCTGTGAGCAGCGTCAAGAGGGCTAGAAGAAACCAGTCGTACCTAACTGGTGCGATGAGAAGCGCCCTGAGCGAAAGTACCACCGTAGCGATTCCTGCTACGATTACCGCACTGACGTATATGCGGGCACCAGCGTCGAGGCGGTCAGTTGGAACTGTCAAGGTGTCGGGCCTCGTCGACAATATCAGTCGCCCCAAACGATTAAGCGTGCCATGTGCAATACTCCATTTTTGCCGAGCGTAGATGTCGGTCCGATAGGCGCTAGTCGCTTAAGTCATCACCCGAAAGAGTTGTCGTGCCCCAAACAATGGTCGTTCCCCACACGATCGTGTCATTCGAAACGCTCGTTCCCCAGACAATGGTGTCATTCGAAACGCTCGTTCCCCAGACGATGGTGTCAGGATAGACATTGGTCGGTCCCCAGACGATGGTGTCAGGATAGACATTGGTCGTTCCCCAGACTATGGTGGTCCCCCAAACGATAGTGGTGCCCCACACAATCGTAGTACCCCACACGATCGTCTGGTTCGTTACTGAGCTCGTTGGCGTCGTATCGCACGCGTTGTCGATCGCGGCCAGAGTACCCCAGACAATGGTGTCACCCAGAACGAAGGTCCCCCCGCTGAACGTGGAGTCGCCCAACGTGATGCTTTGCGCCGCTGGTGCGTCAGCGTGGCTTTGTTCAAGAAATGCAATCTCCGCGGTTTCTATCGTCTCGTCGGCGATAACGGTGTTGCTCAATACGCCACCAGTAGCCAGCTGCACCGCCGCCGCCACGTTCAAGCTCCCGGCGCCGGCCTCAATCAAGCCCGCGCCCGGCACGCGCGAGCTGGTGAGCTGCAGCACCAGCTTCGTCTCCGCCGGCGTCAGCGACGGCCGCGCCTCGAGCACCAGCGCCACCGCCCCCGCCACCACTGCCGCCGACATGCTCGTGCCCGACAGCTCGATGTACCCGCCCGTGCCGCTTCCCGACACGATCCGATCCGGATACGTCCGCGTCAGATACGCGCCAGGCGCCGCCGCCGACGCGATCCGGTTGCCCGGCGCCACCAGCTCCGGTTTCAGCACCAGATCCAGCGCCGTCAAGCCGCGCGAGCTGTAGGTCGCCATCCCGTCGTCGCCCCGCGCCGCCGTCCCGTGCGTATTGAGCGCGCCGACCGTCAGCGCGGCCGGCGTGTTGCTCGGC
Organism: Acidobacteria bacterium RIFCSPLOWO2_12_FULL_66_21; assembly: GCA_001767455.1. Classification (GTDB taxonomy): domain Bacteria; phylum Acidobacteriota; class Vicinamibacteria; order Vicinamibacterales; family 2-12-FULL-66-21; genus 2-12-FULL-66-21. The sequence continues at coordinate 67,040 of MELC01000014.1, read as the reverse complement.
GAGATGATCCCGCCCACAATGGGCCGCCCGTCGTCCGTCTTCCCGAGGTTGCCCGCCGCCGCCACGACCACCAGGCCCGCGTCCACCGCGCGCTGCACCGCCTGGCATAGCGGATCGTCGCGGTACGACTCGAACACCGGATGACCGAGCGACAGGTTGACCACGCGCAAGCCATACTGCGCGCGGTGGTCAATCGCCCAATCAATCGCCGCGATGACGTCGCTCGTGTTGCCGGTGCCGTCATCCCCCAGGACTTTCAGGCTGACGATGCTCGCGCCCGGCGCCAGGCCGCCATATGCGCCGGAGGTGCCGGCGACGATGCCGGCGACGTGTGTGCCGTGGCCGTAGTGGTCGATGCCGGCGCCGTTCGGTCCCGTGAAATCGACCGAGGCGGCGATGCGGCCCCTGAGCTCCCTGTGCGGCGCGATGCCCGAGTCAATCACGGCGATGCCGACGCCCCGGCCGGTGAATCCGGCTAACCCCTCGAGTCCCTCCCAAACCTGGTCGGCGCCGGTGGACTGGCTCGTGACCGAGGCCATGCGCGAGACGCGCGCGTCGCCCGAGAGGTGATCCACGTCCGGATCTTCGCTGAGGGCGGCGAGCTGGCCGCCCGTCACCTCGAGCACGGCCGCGCCGCGCAGCGTCTTCGTAATCCGCGCGCCGTAGCGCGCCGCGATGATCTTGACGGAGGAGTCGGTGCCCGCGAGGATGACCTGGCTGGCGCCGTCGGAGCCGGATGACAGCCGCTTCGCGAGATCGACCGAAAGCCGCGCGCGATGCGGCCCCGCAAGCGCAGGGAAGCTGAGCCCGATGATGAACGCGGCAACCGCGGCGATCGCGCCGACCCGCCGTCCCGCGCCGAACAGAACTCTGTGGATAGTCATTACGGGCCCACGTAAACGGCTGAGATAATAGGTCTTTGGTAACGGCAGAGGCACGGACCATGCCAGCCTCGGCAGCCCTCGGACACTGTCCGTCCGAAACTCAGGGTCGAGCGAACTCGAGCAGACAAATTGGTACATCCTGTTTGCGTCAAAACCACGATTGGACTAGCATTGGCGGGACTCCGGCAGAGTTCTGGCCACGGGTGAGCGGCTAGTACGTTGGCCGCTCCGCGTGCTGTTGTAGCTCGGGTAGCAGATACCCGATGAATTTAGCAACGATTTTGTCATTCCTGAGGACCGGCCAAGTAATTGGCCGGTAGGGCGAACTTTGGCCACCCCCCGCAGACTCCTCTCGGCCACGTTCTTCGTCCTGCTTCTCGCGGCAGCCCTCGTTGTCGGCTGGCGCCTCGCGCGCCGTCCCATAGCCCCGGCACAGCCTGACCGAGCGGAGTCGTCGGCGCCCACGCGCGGAGGCGAGCTCTCGGGATCGTTCCGGAGCGACGCCGTCACGTACAACCGCTACGTGGACCGCAGCGCCGCGGGCGAGCTGCTCGCGCTCTTGACACAGGCCCCGCTTGTCCGCGTCAATCGCGTCACCGATCGGCTCGAGCCGTGGCTCGCGGAGAGCTGGACCCAGTCGGTCGATGGGCTGGTCTACACGCTGAAGCTGCGCAACGGCCTCGCGTTTTCCGACGGGGTCCCGTTCACGTCGGCCGACGTCCTCTTCTCGTTCGGCACGTTGTATGACACGAAGGACTCGGTGCTGGCCGACGGCGCCAGGGTCGGCGGGAAGCCGCTTGTCGTCGAGGCTCCCGATCCGGGGACGGTTGTCTTCCGGTTCCCGGAGCAATTCGCCCCGGGGCTCCGGCTGATCGAGGGGGTGCCGATCCTGCCCCGCCACAAGCTCGAGGCCGCGCTGAACGCCGGGACGTTTGCCGACGCCTGGGGCGCCACGACGCCGCTGACCGAGCTGGCGGGGCTCGGGCCGTTCGTCCTGTCGGAGCACGTCGCGAGCCAGCGCATGGTGTTCGCGCGGAATCCGCGGTACTGGCGTTCGGACGCCGCCGGAATCCAGTTGCCGTATCTCGACAGGCTCACGGTCCTCATCATCCAGGACCAGAACACCGAAGCCCTGCGGATGGAGTCGGGTGGCATCGATCTGATGGTGAGCGGCGAAATCCGGCCGGAGGATTACGTCACGTTCAAGCGCGCGGCCGACCGGGGACAGCTTCGTTTGCTCGACGCGGGCGTTGCGCTGGATGTCAACCTGCTGTGGTTCGACCTGTCCAACAGCGCCGTCGCGGACACGCGCCGGCCGTGGCTGAGGCAGAAGGCGTTCCGGCAGGCGATTTCCTGCGCGGTGGATCGCCAGGTGATCGTGAACACCGTGTATCTCGGTGCGGCGGTTCCCGTTTACGGCCCGATTTCTCCCGGCAACCGCACGTGGTATTCACCCGCGGTCGTGGGCTGCCAGCACGACCTGGCCAGGGCGCGCACGCTGCTCGCGTCCGCCGGCCTGTCGGATCGCGACGGCGACGGGATGCTGGAGGACGCGACGGGCGCCCCGGCCCGCTTTTCGATCCTGACGCAGCGCGGCCACACGATCCGCGAGCGGACGTCGTCGATTCTGCAGGAACAGCTCCGGCAGGTCGGGCTCACGGTCGACGTCGTGCCGCTCGATCAGGGGGCGATGGCGGCGCGGTGGCAGAAGCACGATTACGACAGCATCTACTTCGGCGTGCAGAGCACCGCCACCGATCCCGCGCTCAGTCCGGAGTTCTGGTACAGCTCAGGCCCCTTCCACTTCTGGAATCCCGGCCAGCCGCAGCCGGCGACGGACTGGGAACGGCGGATCGACGACCTGATGCGGCGCCAGTCGAACTCGCTCGACCCCGCCGAACGCCAGCGCCTCTTTACGGACGCGCAGGCGATCCTCGCCGATGAACTTCCCGCGATCTACTTTGCCGCCTCGCGCGTGACGCTCGCCGTCAGCCGGCGCGTCGCGAACGCGCAGCCCGTTCCGCAAGTCCCGCAGCTGCTCTGGGCTGCCGACACAATCGCGGCGGTGCGTGACAAGTAGACGGTAGAATGTCGTTCGTGGCTCGTGGCTCGTGGCTCGTGGCTCGTTTGCCCGAATGACACCCATCCAGCGTGACCGCGGCGACGCCTTCCACGTTCTACCTTCTACGTTCTACGTTTTCCCGTTTCTCCTTCGCCGGGCTCTGTCGGCGCTCCTCCTGATTCTCCTCGTGTCGTCGTCGTCGCTCGTGCTCGTGCGGCTCGCGCCGGGGACGGGCGAAGGCATCGGCGCCGATCCCGCGATCGTGGCCGCCGAGCGGCACCGGCTCGGTCTCGATCGGCCCCTGCTTGAGCAGTACGGCGCCTGGCTCGTCCGCACCGTGCGGTTCGATTTCGGGGAGTCGCTCCGGTTCCGCCGCCCCGTCTCGTCCCTCATTCGCGAGAACGCGCCGAACACGGCGCTGCTTGGCGCGACGGCGATGCTGCTCGCGACGCTCATCGGGTTGCCGCTCGGTGTCCTGACGGGCAGCCGCCGGAGCGCCCTTGCGTCGGCCGCGGGCGGCGCGTCGATCGTCTTCCTGTCGATCCCCTCGCTCGTGCTGTCGCTGGGGCTCCTGCTCGTCGCGGCGCGCACGGGCTGGCTGCCGGCGGGAGGCCTTGGCGTGCCCGCGCCGGACGCGGGCCTGCTGGAGCGCGGCGCGCTCACCCTGCGGTACCTCCTGCTGCCCTCGATCGCGCTGGCGCTGCCCGTCGCCGCGTCCATCGAACGGCTGGAATCACGCGCCATGGCTGACGCGCTGGCCGAGCCGTGCATCGTCGCCGCGCTTGCTCGCGGCGTGCCCGCTCGCCGCGTCGTCTGGAGGCACGCGCTGCGCCTGTCGCTCAAGCCGGTCCTGGCGATTTACGGCATCCTCGTCGGCAGCGTGCTCAGCGGATCGTTCATCGTCGAACAGGTGATGTCCTGGCCGGGACTCGGCGTGTTGATGTTCGACGCGCTGACGGCGCGCGACCTGTTTCTCGTCGCCGGGTGCGCCGCGACGGGCGCGGCGCTGCTCGCCGTCGGGATCCTCATCAGCGACGTCGCCCTCGCGGCGGTGGATCCACGCATCGAGGAGCCGCTGCTGTGACGCGCCGGCCGCTGCCCGCGCTCGGCGTGGCCCTGCTCGGCCTGGTTGCGCTCGTCGCCGTGGCCGCGCCGCTCGTCGCGCCGTACGACCCCGGCCGCCAGTTCGGCGACTTCGCGTCGGCTCCGCCAATGCGGCCGCACGTCATCGACGACGCCGGCGCGTGGCACCTTCCATTCGTCTACCCGATTCGCCTGGTCACTCGCCTCGAGCGGCGCTACGACGAAGATCGCGCCACGCGCGTGACGCTGCGATGGGGACGCGGCGGGACGCTCGTATCCGCCGACGAGGGTACCGGCCCGCTGCTGCTGCTCGGCGCCGACTCGCTCGGCCGCGACGTGTTTTCGCGGCTCGTTCGCGGCAGCCGGCTGTCGCTCGGCGTCTCCGTGCTCGCGACGCTGTGCGCGCTGGTCGTCGGCGCGCTGGTCGGCGCCGCCGCCGGGTTCAGGGGCGGGACCATCGATGCGCTCGCCATGAATGTTGCCGACTTCGTAATCGTGCTGCCGGCGATCTACGTGGTGCTTGCGCTGCGCGCGGTGATGCCGCTGGTCCTCAGTACCTCGGAGGTGTTCTGGACGCTGGCGGCGGTCATGGGCCTGGCCGGCTGGCCGTACCCGGCGCGAGGGGTCCGCGCGGTCGTCGCCGTGGAGCGCCGGATGGAGTACGCCGAAGCCGCGCGCGCCCTCGGGGCGGGACCGTGGCGGATTCTGCTCCGTCATGTGCTCCCCGCGGCGAAGGGCCTCCTGGCGGTCCAGGCCACGTTGCTTCTGCCGTCCTTCATCCTTGCCGAAGCGACGCTGTCGTACGTGGGACTCGGCTTTCCCGAGCCGACGCCCAGCTGGGGGGCCATGCTTCAGGAGGCGGGCCGCATCAGCTCACTTGTCGATGCGCCGTGGCTGCTTGCCCCCGCCGCCGCGATCGTCATCTCCGTGCTTGCCCTGCACCTCACAGCGGGTGGACGTCCCACTCTGGAACGCACTGTTCAGGCAGCCCCCGTAAATAACTGATAGAAAACGATTTATCACCTGCGCCAAACGCCGGCTTTTGGCGCTCGATTGTCCCGTTCCAGCACACCCCAAACCCTGCCTTTTGCTGAGTGTTTTCGACCCGATCACAGAGTTGCGTGTGGAGGTGTTCCGAAACGGAGCAAACATGGCATTTTCCGCCCGCTGAGCCCAATTCGACCGAACCTGTCAACTGCTGTAAGGTCAGCGATTTACAGAGGATCTTTAGACCCCAACCACATTGGCCCCCCCATTGCTCTGCCGTGGACGTCGGAAACGATCTAATCGTCCCTTACCGAAAGGCTGAACAGTGACTGGATGGCGTTTTCTGTTACGAGTTGGGATAGCGGCCACCTTGGTGTGTGCCCTGGCTGGTGCGGCGCCCGCATCGGCAGCCGGCGGGCCAGGGAAGCACGCGAAACTCGATGGCAAGCTGAACGCACGTGCCGGGCAGACCGGTAGTTCGCGGGTCATCATCGTGATGGCTCCCGGAGCCGACGTCTCGGCCGGCGTCAAGAAGACCGGCGGCAAGCTTGGCCGTCGCATCAGCTTGATCAACGGCCAGGTCGCTGAGGTGCCGAACGGCCAGCTTCGTAAGATCGCGGATCTGCCGGGCGTCGCCAGCGTTCACTGGGACCGCCCGACCCGCGGCGCGAATTACCGTACGTCCGCCACGGTCGGCGCGCGCTACGTCCGTGCGCTGTACGGCTACAACGGAGCGGGTGTTGGCGTCGCGGTGATCGACTCCGGCGTGACCGCCTGGCACGACGACCTGATGAGCTGGTCGACGGGCGGGCAGCGCGTCTCGAGCTTCGTGGACTTCGTCAACGGCCAGACGAGCCCGTACGACGACTTCGGCCACGGCACGCACGTCAGCGGCATCATCGCCGGCAACGGCCTCGATTCCGCCGGCGTCAATGCCGGCATTGCGCCGGCGGCTCAGATCGTCAGCCTCAAGGTCCTCGACGGCACCGGCGCCGGCGTGATCAGCAACGTGATCGCCGCGCTCGACTACGCCGTCGCCAACCAGGCCACCTACAACATCCGCGTCATCAACCTGTCGGTCGGCGCGTCGATCACCGAGTCCTATCAGACCGACCCGCTGACGCTGGCCGCGAAGCGCGCGGTCGACGCGGGCATTGTCGTCGTCACGGCGGCGGGCAACCGCGGCAAGAACGCGCTCGGGCAGCCGGTCTACGGCGGCATCACGGCGCCCGGCAACGCACCGTGGGTGATTACCGTCGGCGCGTCGAGCACGATGGGCACCGTCTATCGCTACGACGATGTGATGACCACCTACAGCTCGCGCGGGCCGACGCGGCTCGACTATCAGGCCAAGCCGGACCTCGTCGCGCCGGGCACGGGCACCGTGTCGCTGAGCAATCCGAACAGCCTGTTGTACATCACACGTCCGACGAGCCTCATCGACGGGCTCTACGACGTGGGCTACAAGCCGTATCTGAGCCTGACGGGCACGAGCATGTCGGCCCCGGTCGTCAGCGGCACGGTCGCGTTGATGATTGAGGCCAACCCGAACCTCACGCCCAACCTCGTGAAAGCGCTGCTGCAGTACACCGCGCAGGTGTACCCGGGCTACAACGCGCTCACCGAAGGGGCCGGCTTCCTGAACGCGAAGGGGGCCGTCGACCTGGCACGGTTCTTCGCGACCGCGCAGCCCGGCGAGATCTACCCGACGTCCACCCGGTGGGGCAGGAAGATCATCTGGGGGAACCACCGGATCAGCGGCGGCGTGATCAAGCCGAACGGCACCGCGTGGCACACGAACGTCGTCTGGGGCGCCGGCGAGGAGTGCGACGGCACCGACTGCGACAACATCGTCTGGGGCACGGAGTGCGAGACGGTTGACTGCGACAACATCGTCTGGGGCACCGAGGATCTGGACGACAACATCGTGTGGGGCACCGCCAGCGACGACCCGACCGATCCCGACAACATCGTCTGGGGCACGTTCGACGAGGTGACGGACGACAACATCGTCTGGGGCACCGGCGAGAACGACGACGACAACATCGTGTGGGGCACGGACTGCGAGGGCGCCGACTGCGACAACATCGTCTGGGGCACCGGCGTCGGCGATCCGAACGACCCTGACAACATCGTCTGGGGCACCGCCGACGACTGCGAAGGCACCGACTGCGACAACATCGTGTGGGGCACCGCCGACGACGACGACAACATCGGGTGGGGCATCGACGGTGAGGAGCAGGACAACATCGTGTGGGGCACGGCCGACGGCTGCGACGGCACCCCGGACTGCGACAACATCGTCTGGGGCACCGACGACGACGGCGACAACATCGTGTGGGGCACGTTCTACGACGACCCGCTGGTCTTCGAGGATACCGCCTGGGATGTGCTGTTCGAGCCCGTGCTGATGACCGAGTTCCTGACGACGACCTCTGTGACCCTGACCCTGGGCGGCGGCGGAGGCTTCTAGTGGAGAAGATGCCTTTCCGCGAAGCTGAGGTTGCCATGGACGTCCAGGCAGTCATCACAGCAGCGCACTCGGTCGCCATCGAATCCGATTGGCGACAGGCCCTTCCGGCGTTGTCCGGCACGCTCGTCACGTTGCGTGAGCTGCGGCTCTCGGACGCGCCGTCGCTGCTGGCCATGCTGGCGACCGAGGAGGTGGCGCGATTCATCTCGCCGCCGCCGACCACGGTCGACGGGTTCGAGCGGTTCATCGCGTGGACGCACCGCGAGCGCAGGGCAGGCAATTACATCTGCTTCGGCGTGGTGCCGCAGGGGATGGATACCGCGATCGGGATCTTCCAGGTCCGGCAGCTCGAGCCGGGCTTCGCGACGGCCGAATGGGGCTTTGCCATCGGTTCGGCGTTCTGGGGGACGGGCGTGTTCATGGACGGAGCGAAGATGACCATCGACTTCGCGTTCGACGTCGTCGGCACGCACCGGCTCGAGGCAAGGGCAGCGGTCGCCAACGGCCGCGGCAACGGTGCGCTCCGCAAGGTGGGCGCGCTGCAGGAGGGGATCTTGAGGAAATCGTTCCTGCGCAATGGCGAATACCTCGACCAGACCTTGTGGACGATCCTCGACGAGGATTGGCGCCGGGCGAAGTCGGTGTGGGGTCCACGGATTCACTGAGTCACGTTCCTCCCCCGGTGCCGGAAGCGGTGCGAGCCGCTTCCGGCACTTCTTTGTACGGCCGCGCGCCTTGACAACCTCCGCAGGCGGCCGGTACGCTGCGCGATTGATGAACCTCGCAGCCGTCTTCCCACCGATGGCCACCCCGTTCCGCGACGGGAAGGTCGATGCCCCGTCAATCGTGTTCAACGTCGAACGCTGGATTCACGCGGGAACCGGCGGCGTCGTCGCGCTCGGCTCCAATGGCGAGGCGCCGTTTCTCAGCGAAGAGGAATCGGACCGCGTGATTGCGGCCGCGCGCGAGGGGGTCCCGCGCGACAAGACGCTGATCGCGGGAACGGGACGCGAGGGGACGCCCGCCACGATCGACGCGACCAGGCGGGCGGCGTCGCTCGGCGCGGACGCCGCGCTCGTGAGGACGCCGTCCTTCTTCAAGGGGCGGATGACGCCGGACGCGTTCGTGCGGCACTACACGGCGGTGGCCGACGCGTCGCCGGTGCCGGTCCTGCTCTACAACTTCACCGCGGTGACCGGGGTGAACATCACCGCGGACGCCGTCGCGCGGCTGGCGGAGCATCCCAACATCGCGGGCATCAAGGAGAGCGGCAGCGACATGGCGCAGGTCTCGGCGTTTCTCGACGCCACGCCGCGCGCCTCCTTTGCCGTCATCGCGGGATCGGCGCCGACCCTGTTCCCGGCGCTCGCGCTCGGCGCGCTCGGCGCGATTCTCGCGGTCGCGGGCGTCGCCCCCGAGCTGTGCGTGCGCATCTACGACGCGGTGAGGGCGGGACGGTACGACGAAGCCCGCGAATTGCAGAAGCGGCTGACGCCGCTGGCGCGTCTGGTCACGACGGCGCACGGCGTTCCGGGCCTGAAGGCCGCGATGGACCTTGCCGGATACAGAGGCGGCCCGCCTCGGATGCCGCTCACGCCGGCGCCGCCGGAAGCGGTCGATCAGATTCGCGCGGAGCTCGCGCATCTGCGGGAGGCGGTATGAACGTACCCGAACGGCTGCTGCTCGGCCCGGGGCCGAGCCCGATCTCCGGACGCGTGATGCAGGCGATGGCCGCGCCGGTGCTGAGCCATCTCGATCCCGCCATGATGGCGATCCTCGACGATCTGCGGCAGCGTCTCGGTTCGGTCTTCGGCGCCGCGGACGGTTCGTTCAGCTTCGCGGTGTCAGGGACCGGCACGTCGGGCATGGAGACCGCGGTGGCCAACGTCACCGAGCCGGGCCGCCGCGCGCTCGTGGTCGTGACCGGCTATTTCGGCGATCGCCTGGCGCAGATGTTCGAGCGCTATGGCGCGTCCGTGTCGCGCGTCGACGGCGAGTGGGGCAAGGCGTGCGATCCGCAGCGGGTGGCCGACGCGCTGGCCGCAAACGGCGCGGATATCGTCGCGGTCGTGCACGGCGAGACGTCGACCGGTGTCGTCAATCCGGTGGAGCAGATAGCGGCCGCCGCCCGGCAGCACGGCGCGCTGACGGTCGTGGATGCCGTCACGACGCTCGGCGGCGTTCCGCTCGACGTCGGACGGTGGGGCGTCGACGTGTGCTACAGCTGCAGCCAGAAGGGGCTTGGCGCCCCATCGGGCATGGCGCCGATTTCCTTTTCGGCGCGCGCGCTCGAGCGCCGGGTGACGTGCAGAAGCTTTTATTTCGACCTCGGCCTGCTGCGCGACTACTGGGTCGATCGGAAGTACCATCATACGATCGCGGCGCCGCTCGTCTATGCCCTCTCGGAAGCGCTGCAAGTCGTCCAGGAGGAAGGGCTCCAGGCGCGGTGGGAGCGGCATCGCCGCCATCACCTGGCGCTCCTGGCTGGCCTCGGGAAGCTCGGCTTGTCGCTGCTGCCGCCGGCGGGAGAGCGACTCTGGACGCTCAACGCGGTTCGCGTTCCCGTCGGCGTGCAGGAACCGCTCGTGCGCCGGCGGCTCCTGGATGAGTTCGGCATTGAAGTGGGCGCGGGCCTGGGCCCGCTTGCCGGCCAGATCTGGCGCGTCGGACTGATGGGCTCGGGGTCCACCTCGTCCAACGTGCTGCTGTTCCTCGCCGCGCTCGACGACATCCTCCATTCGTAGGCCCGTCGGGCGTCTGCGCGGGCGTACACCTTGCACCGCTCTTTTCAGCTGCCGCTCGCAGGCAGCGAGGAGGTTCCGGTGATGCTCGTCCGTACTCCAAGGCACAGACTGATCGCGTTCGTCCTGCCGCTCGTCGCCGCAACGGTCGTGACCTCGTGCGCGACGAACCCCGCGACCGGCAAGAAAGAGCTCTCGCTGATGAGCGAGGGGCAGGAGATTGCAGTCGGCCAGGAGATGGACGCGCAGGTGCGCCGTGAAATGGGGGTCTACAACGATCCCGGGCTTCAGCGCTACGTCGAGACCGTCGGGATGCGGCTCGCGCGCGCGTCCGAGCGCCCGAACCTGCCCTGGCACTTCACGGTGATCGACGAGCCCGCGGTGAACGCCTTTGCGCTGCCAGGCGGCTACATCTACGTCACGCGCGGCATCCTGCCGTTCCTGAACGACGAAGCGCAGCTTGCCGGCGTGCTCGGCCACGAGATCGGCCATGTCAGCGCGCGCCATTCCGCGCAGCAGTACACGAAGGCCACGACCGCCGGGGTCGGGCTGACGCTGCTCGGCATCTTCGTTCCCGAAACGCGGCCGCTGCAAGAGGCCGCGGAGCAGGCGCTCGGCGTGCTCTTCCTGAAATACGGGCGCGACGACGAGCTGCAGGCCGACACGCTCGGCGTGAAGTACGCGGCGCGCGGCGGATGGGATCCGCATGGGGTCGCCGGCATGCTGACCACGCTCGAGCGGCTGGACGAAGCGAGCGGCAGCCGCCGCGGCGTGCCGAACTGGCTCTCGACCCATCCGGCGCCGGCCGATCGCGTCCAGAAGGTGCAGGCGGCGATTCAGGAGGCGGAGCGCACGGAGGTCGGCACGTCCGGCGCCGCGGAGCGCACGGACCGCACCGGCTTCGAGCGGCACGTGGACGGGATCGTCTACGGCGACAGCCCGAGCGACGGCATCGTGCGCGGCAGCCAGTTCCTGCACCCGGACCTTCGTCTCGCGTTGAGCTTCCCGCAGGGTTGGGAGATCCAGAATTCAGCGGCGCAGGTCGTCGCGAAAGCGCCGGAGCGCGACGATTACATGCTGCTTCAGCTCGTGCAGTCACCCAGCGGATCGGTCGAACAGATCGCGCGCGGGACGATGGGGGACGCCGGGTTCCGGCAGCTCAACGGCGAACCGACCCGGATCAACGGCATGGACGCCTACGTCGGCACCTACCAGGGCACCCTTCAGGGGCTTGGCAACGTCGTCGTGATGGCGGCGCACGTGGTGCACGAGCGGAACGTGTACATGTTTGCCGGCATCGCGCCGCCGAACGACTTTTCGGGCGTGCAGCGACAGTTCACGTCGAGCATCGGATCGTTCCGCGGCCTCAGCCGCGAGGAAGCGGCCGGTATCCATCCGAATCGGGTGGACCTCTACACCGTGCGCGGCGGCGACACCTGGCCGTCGATCGCCGAGCGGACGGGCGGCGGCGTGAAGCCGTCCACGCTCGCGATCATGAACAACCATGCCCCGTCGCAGCCTCCGCGGCCTGGTGAACGCATCAAGATAGTCGTGGCGGGGTAATAGTCGTTGCTCGTTGCTCGTTCCTCGTTGCTCGCGCCCCTATAATGTAGGTATGCGCAAATTCGGCAGGGCAATCCTTGCCCTGTTCGGGATCGGGTTCGGCTGTGCCGCGTACGTCTACCTGACGCTGCCCGACGTGCGCGGCCTGCGCACGATCAATCCGCCCACGACCGCCTTCATGGAGCTGCGCGCGAGACAGGCCCACGCGAAAGGCGAAGTGCCGCGCCGCGATCAGCGTTGGATCGGCTACGCGCGGATTTCCCAGAACCTCAAACGCGCCGTCCTCGTCACGGAAGACAGCGCGTTCTGGCAGCACGAGGGCATCGACTTCGAGCAGATGAGGGAGTCGATGGAGATCAACTGGGAGCGCATGCAGCTGGCGCGCGGGGGCAGCACCATCACGCAGCAGCTCGCCAAGAACCTGTACCTGTCGCCGTCGAAGAATCCGATCCGCAAGATCCGGGAGTTCCTGATCGCGCGCCGGCTCGAGGCGGAGCTGTCGAAGCAGCGGATTCTCGAGCTCTATCTGAATGTGATCGAGTGGGGCGACGGGATCTACGGAGTGGAAGCGGCGGCGAGAACCTACTTTCGCAAATCCGCGGCCGACCTGGACGGACAGGAATCGGCGCTGCTCGCGGCCGCGATCGCCAACCCGCACGTGCTCAACCCGGGCCGTCCGTCCGCGTACCTGCGGCGCCGCGAAGCGATGATCATGCGCCGCATGGGCGCGAAGACGCCGCCGCCCGTGATCGCCGCCCCACTCATGCAGGCGGCACCGACCGATCCCATCCCGGCCGTTCAGCCCCTGCCCGACCTGCCCGCGCCGGGCCCGCCGACCACCCTTCCCGGGGAGGTCATTCCCCCTCCAAAGCCACCCGATCCGAAGGGCCGCGGGGGTGGTGCCGGAAATCCGTAAGCCGCTGGCATCTCAGCAGTTAAAAGATGTTCTGTTCACCTTGACAGGCGATCCTCACAGTCTTTATAGTCGGCGCAACGTTTCAGCATCAAAGACAGCTCCCCCTGAAGCGACAAGGACGTCCGCCGGGCGGTCGCTTGCCCGGCCGGCGTGTGTCGGCATGATCAATTACACCGAGCGCATCGCGCTCCTGATGCAGGACATCGTCGAGCGGACACCGCGCCTGTCCTTCATCGATCTGAAGGAAGTGCTCGTCTTCGCGCGGTTCGGACGGACCGAAGCGGAAGGGGCCTTCGCCACGTGTCACTGCATGACCATTCCCGAGAGCGAGCCGGGGTACTACTACTGGCGCGATCGCGCGACGGGCGAGCTGACGCGGCGCTCGGAGTGGTTCATCACGAAGTCTCCGGAGGTGCGCGTCGGCCTCACGCGCGTCAAATACCTCATCTCGTTCGTGCTGCCGCGATTCTGCGATCAGTCGCTGGAGCGGTCCCGCAAGAGCGCTCTGTATCCCGGCGCGGCGCCGTGGCTGGCGAAGCTCGACACGATCGTGCACGAGCTGTATCACATCGATCCCGACGAGAGCGGCATCCGGCGCGTCGCGCGCGCCGACGGCACCAACTCCCCTCGCTCGCACGGCCCGATGTTCTACGAGGATGTCGCGGAAATGGTGACGCGCTACCTGGCGTCGAACCCCAGTCCGGCGCTGTACGACTTCCTGAAGCACGACTTCGACACGCTCAACGCGAAGGAGGGCGGCGTCGTCTCCACGACGTTCAGCAACTTCCCGTCGTTCCCGCAGCGCTACATGCAGGCGGTGGACATGCCGATGCCGGACGCGGCGGTGAAGGTCGAGCGCCTCAAGCCGCTCACGCAGCCGGTGCGCTACACCGAAGACGACCTGCACATCCGGCAGTTCACCGACAGCAGTACCCGGCGGCTCACGCGCAAGGGGCGGTACTGCGCGGCGTGACGCTCACTTGAAGCTGCGGGCGCCGACGAACCGTCCGGCCCAATAGCTCGACCCGAGGCGTTCGACACGCACTTCACCCGTCGAGCTCGGCGCGTGCACGAATTCGTCTCCGCCGATGGCGACGCCCACATGTGACGGTCCCGTCCCGCTCGTATTGAAGAAGACAAGATCTCCCGGCTCCAGCCGCGCGGCCTCGACGGAGTGCCCGGCGCGATACTGCTCGCTCACGGTCCGTCCGACCGCGATCCCGTGCCGCGCGAGAACGTAGTGAACGAACCCGCTGCAATCGAACCCCGCGGGGTCGGCTCCGCCGTTGCGGTACGGCGCGCCGCGGAACGACAGCGCCGTGCCCGCGATCGAGTACCCGTCGCGGCTCGCGGCCGGCCGGGCCGCCGGTGCCGCGCCCGGTGAAGCGGCCGGCGTGCCGGGAGACGGAAACGGGCGCGGGACGGCGCCCGACGACACGCACGCGGCGGTTCCCAACGCGAAGAGGATGACGAGAGCGCGGGCCATGGGCGTCCCATTTTATCGGCCGAGCCGGCACCCCCCTCCAGCAGAAAAAAGGGGACTGCCAGACTTCCTGTAGCGGGAAGTGTGGCTGTCCCCCTTCTGGGTCGGCTGCCGATTCGCCCTAAGCCGCTGCAAACAATCCTGTTACGCGCGTCACCGTCTTGACAGCCCGCAGGCCCATCGGGCACAATGACTCGAGTCTTCTATGGAGCAAACGCTCCTGCTCAACGCGACGTACGAGCCGCTCAAGGTCGTCCATTGGCAAAAAGCGATGACGCTGTGGTGCCAGGGGAAGGTCGAGGTCATCTCTGTGTACGACCACAGAGAGGTCCGTTCGGTGTCGTTCAGCTTCAAACTCCCCTCGGTCATTCGCCTCCTGCGCTACATCAAAATCAAGCGCAGGATCGACTACGTGCCTTTCTCGCGGGCGAACATCTACGCGCGGGACGACCATTCCTGTCAGTACTGCGGCGAGGTGTTCTCGACCTCCGACCTGACGTTCGACCACGTCGTGCCGGTCGCGCAGGGAGGCCGGAAGGACTGGGAGAACATCGTCACCTGCTGCGTGTCGTGCAACCGCAGGAAGGGCGGGCGGACGCCGGCTGAAGCCGGCATGCACCTCGTCCGCGTCCCCAGGCGTCCGGACAAGGCACCCGCGATCCGCATTACGGTGGGCCTCAAGAACGCTCCCGACAGCTGGCGCGACTACTTCTACTGGAACATGGAACTCGACGACAGCTAGGTTCCATGCCCTCGCCCATGCACATCTCCGGGGTACGGCCGCTGTGGGCCGTTGAGGGCGGGCGTGTGACGATCTCCGGCTCGGGGTTCGTCGTCGATCCGGGACTGCCACACGTCCTCATCGGAGGCGCCGCCGCGCGGCTGACGACCGCGTCGGCCACGGCGCTGACGGCGCTGGTGCCCGCGGGACTCGAAGGCGGCCACACGCCGGTGCGCATCGATGAAGTGCCGGGCGAAACGGTGTACGTCGAGGTCGGCGCACCGCTCGCCACCGGCCTCCATCAGGTCGACAACCCCGCCTTCGACATTCACGGCAATCTCTATGTCACCTTCAGCGGCTCCCGCGGCCAGCAGGCGCCGGTTGCGATCTACATCGTCCGGCGCGACGGCTCCCGCGAACCGTTCGTGGCGGACCTGGCGAACCCGACGTCTCTCGCCTTCGACAGCGAAGGGCGTCTCCACGTGTCCAGCCGGTTCGACGGCGCGGTCCACCGCGTCGAGGAAGACGGCACGGTCACGACCATCGCCACGGGTCTCGGGGTCGCCTGCGGGATCGCGTTCGGGCCGGATGGCGCGCTGTACGTCGGCGATCGATCGGGAACGGTCCTGCGGGTGGAAGGCGGACACGCCACGGCGTTCGCGCACCTGCCGCCGAGCGTGGCGGCATTTCACCTCGCGTTCGGGCCCGATGGCCGGCTGTACGTGACGGCGCCGACGCTGGGCGCGCGCGATCCGGTGTACCGCATCTCGCCGGCCGGGGCCGTCGAGATTTTCTGCGACGGGTTCGGCCGCCCGCAGGGCCTGGCGTTCGACCGTCAGGGCAATCTGTACGTCGTCGACAGCCTCGCGGGAAGCGGCGGCGTCTACCGCGTCAGCCCGGACCGGCCGCACGAGCCGGAAGCGGTGGTGTCGGAAGGCGGCCTGATCGGTCTCGCGTTCGATCCGCGCGGCGGACTCGTCCTCGCCTCGAGCGACACGGTCTACAAGGTGGCGGTCGACGTGCAGGGACTGCTGCCCGCGGGAAGTGCTTGATTCCACCGGCGGCCGCGGGTACGCTTCACCGTTCTTTCAGCGCCCGACCATGAACCAACTTTTTCGACGGAAGCCGATTGCCGAACTGCTGCCCGACAGCGAGCACTCCCTGAAGCGCGTGATGGGGGCGGGCGACCTCATCATGCTCGCGATCGGCGCGGTCATCGGCGCCGGCATCTTTGGCGCGATTGGAACGGCGGCCGCGGGACAGACCGATGCCGCGGGACATGTCGTCCGCCTCGGCGCGGGGCCGGCTCTGGTGTTTTCGTTCCTGCTCCTTGGCGGCGCGTGCGCCCTGGCGGCGCTCTGCTACGCCGAGCTCGCGGCCATGATCCCGCAGGCGGGGAGCGCCTACGCGTACTCCTACGCGACGCTCGGCGAGCTGGTGGCCTGGATCATCGGCTGGGACCTCATTCTCGAGTACGCCGTCGGCAACGTCGCGGTCGCGATCTCCTGGGGCGACTACTTCCGAACGCTGCTCGCGGGCTTCGGCTTGAACCTCCCCGCGTGGATCAGCACCGGGTACCGGACGGCGCTTCTCAGCTCCGATCCCGCGGTTCACGGTCTGCTCGACAGTGCGCCGCGCATCGCCGGCATCCCAATCCTGGTGAACATCCCCGCCTTCGGGATCGTGATGGTCATCACGTGGCTGCTGCTGCGCGGCGCGAAGGAAAGCTCCACCGCGAACAACATCATGGTGGCCATCAAGCTCGCGGCGCTGGCGCTGTTCGTCTTCGTCGGCGCCACGCACCTGCATGCGGCAAACTTCCATCCGTTCGCACCGAACGGCTTCAGCGGCATCCACCAGGGCGCGGCGATTGTGTTTTTCGCGTACATCGGGTTCGACGCGATCTCCACGGCTGCCGAAGAGACGAGAGACCCTCAAAGAAACCTGCCAATCGGGATTCTTGGCGGTCTCGCCATCTGCACGGCGATATACGTCATCGTCGGCTTCGTGCTGACCGGCATGGTGCCTTACACGGAGCTCGCGGTCGCGGATCCGCTCGCCAAGGCACTGCAGCTTGCCGGATTCAACGCGGTTGGCTGGATCGTCGCCCTGGGGGCCGTCGTCTCGATGTCCGCGGTGCTGCTGGTCTTCCAGTACGGGCAGCCGCGCATCTTCTTCGCGATGGCGCGCGACGGTCTGCTCCCGCAGTGGGCCGCGAAGCTCCACCCGACGCGCCGCATCCCGTATGCGACGACGCTCGTCACCGGGATCGTGGTGGCGGTGGCGTCGCTCGTCGGCGATGCCGCGGAGACGTACGATCTGACGAACATCGGGACGCTGTTCGCGTTTGCGCTCGTGTGCACGGGCGTCCTGGTGCTGCGCGTGAAGGAACCCGAGCGGCCGCGTCCCTTCCGGGTCCCGCTGATCTGGCCGGTGGCGCTCCTGGGCACGGCGGCGTGCCTCTTCATCATGGTCGGGCTGCCGTACCAGGCCTGGGAGCGCTTCCTCGTGTGGCTCGGCATCGGCCTGGTCCTGTACTTCGTCTACGGCATGACGCACAGCCGCCTCCGCCGCTAACGCAGATCGGACTGTCAACTCCCAACTCCCAATTCCCAATTCCCAAACTGGAGATTGGGAGTTGGAGGTTGGGCGTTGGGAGTCGATCCGCGGGCACCTCATGTGTTTGTGCCCGCCCGCGTGGTAAAATCCTCGTTTGGGCTTCCCGGGTATTTTGCTGCTGTAGCTATGGCGCACGACTGGATTGCGGTGCGCGGCGCGCGCGTCCACAACCTCAAGAATATCGACGTCGATCTGCCGCGCGACCGGCTGGTCGTGCTGACGGGCCTGTCGGGATCCGGCAAGTCGTCGCTCGCCTTCGACACGATCTACGCCGAGGGGCAGCGCCGCTACGTCGAGTCGCTGTCGTCCTACGCGCGGCAGTTCCTCGAGCAGATGGAGAAGCCGGACGTCGATCTGATCGACGGCCTGTCGCCCGCGATCGCGATCGAGCAGAAGACCACCGGCGCCAATCCTCGATCCACCGTCGGCACCGTCACCGAGATCTACGACTACCTCCGCCTGCTCTTCGCCAACATCGGGGTCCCGCACTGCCACCTGTGCGGCCGCGAGATCGCGTCGCAGTCGCTCGAGCGGATCATCGACATGGTGATGCTCTCGCCGAACGAGGAGCGCGTGAACGTGCTCGCGCCGATCGTCCGCGGGCGCAAGGGGGAGTTCAAGAAAGAGCTGGCGGGGCTGCGCGCCCGCGGCTTCACGAAGGTGCGCGTCGACGGCCAGATGTACTCGCTCGAGGACGAGATCAAGCTGGATCGCCGGCGCAACCACACGGTCGACGTCGTCGTCGACCGCGTCGTGCTGAAGCCGGGGGTCGAGCGGCGGCTGACCGAGTCGGTCGAGATCGCGCTGAACCTGGCCGACGACATCGTGATCGTGAACACGCTCGACGGCGGCGACCGCCTGTTCTCGCGGCGCCTGGCCTGCACGTGGTGCGGCGTGAGCATGCCGGAGATGACGCCGCGCGCCTTCTCGTTCAACTCGCCGCACGGCGCGTGTCCCGAGTGCCAGGGCCTTGGCGCGGTCTACGATTTCGATCCGGGCCGCCTCGTTCCCGACGAGTCGCTGTCCCTCCAGGACGGCGCGATTGCGCCGTGGGCCCGCGGCGATCGCAAACTGGTGCGCGAAGCGCTCGGCACGCTGAGCCGCACGTTCCGGATCGATCTCGGGCTGCCGTTCCGGCGGCTGTCGAAGAAGGTGCGCGACCTGTTGTTTTTCGGCGCCGGCGGCACCGGCCGCCGCGCCGAATCGGAGACCACCCGGAAGCGGACGAAGGAGAGGGCCGATCCGTTCGGCGCCGGCTTCGAAGGGCTGATCCCGAACCTGCGCCGGCGGTACGAGGAAGGCACGTGGCTCGAGCAGGAGAACCTCGAGCCGTACCGCGCGCTGCGGCCCTGTCCGACCTGCGCGGGGGAGCGGCTCAAGGCCCAGAGCCGCGCCGTGCAGGTGAAGGGACGCACCGTCTCCGACTACGTCAGCCTGCCGATCTCCGAGGCCGTCCGGCTGTTCGACGAGCTCGAGCTGACCGACCGCGAGGCGCTGATTGCCAGCCGCATCCTCCGCGAGATCCGGGATCGGCTGCACTTCCTCGATGAGGTCGGGGTCGGCTACCTGACTCTCGGCCGCAGCGCCGCGACGTTGTCCGGAGGCGAAGGGCAGCGCATCCGCCTCGCCACCCAAATCGGATCGAACCTGACGGGCGTCCTCTACGTGCTCGACGAACCGTCGATCGGCCTGCACCAGCGCGACAACCGCGCGCTCCTCTCGACGCTCGCGCGCCTGCGCGATCTCGGCAACACCGTCATCGTCGTGGAGCACGACGAGGAGACGATCCGCACGGCGGATTACGTCGTCGATCTTGGGCCCGGGGCGGGCGAGCACGGGGGCCACGTCATCTTCCAGGGACCGCCGTCGGAGCTGCTGAAGGCCCCCAGCCGCTCGCTGACCGGCGCCTACTTGCGCGGCGACCGCGCCATCGAGACGCCGCGGTCCCGCCGCCCGGTCACGCGCGGATCGATCGCGATCAAGGGCGCCCGGGCGAACAACCTGAAGGACATCGACGTCGCGTTTCCACTCGGCGTGCTGATCACCGTCACCGGCGTGAGCGGGTCGGGCAAGTCCACGCTCGTCAACGAGATTCTGTACCGCACGCTCGCGCGCGAGCTCTATCGCGCCGCCGACGAGCCGGGCGCGCACACCGCCGTCGAGGGCATCGATCAGCTCGACAAGGTCATTCAGATCGATCAGTCCCCGATCGGGCGTACGCCGCGATCCAATCCCGCGACCTACACGGGCCTCTTCACCTTCATCCGCGAGCTGTTCGCGATGCTGCCCGACGCGAAGACGCGCGGGTTCCGCCCGGGCCGGTTCTCCTTCAACGTCAAGGGCGGGCGGTGCGAGGCGTGCCAGGGCGACGGCGTCATCGCCATCGAGATGCACTTCCTCCCGAACGTGTACGTCACCTGCGAGCAGTGCAAGGGGCGCCGTTACAACCGCGAGACGCTCGAGATCAAGTATCGCGGGAAGTCGATTGCCGACGTGCTCGACCTCACGGTCGACCAGGCGCTGCCGCTGCTCGAGAACTTCCCGCCGATCGCCACGAAACTGCGCACGCTGCAGGACGTGGGGCTCGGCTATATCGAGCTCGGACAGTCGGCGACGACGCTGAGCGGCGGCGAGGCGCAGCGGGTGAAGCTGTCACGCGAGCTGTCGCGGCGCGGAACGGGACGGACGCTCTACATCCTCGACGAGCCGACGACCGGGCTCCACTTCGAGGACACGCACAAGCTGCTCGACGTGCTGAACAAGCTCGTCGACCAGGGAAACACGGTCGTGGTCATCGAGCACAACCTCGACGTCATCAAGTCGGCGGACTACGTCATCGATCTGGGCCCGGAGGGGGGAGAGGCCGGAGGCCGGATTGTCGCCGAGGGGACTCCCGAACAGGTCGCGAGGAGCCGAGATTCCTTTACGGGGAGATTCCTGGAGACTGCGCTGCGCTTGTCCCCGGCGCAGGCCGCGTCGTAAGAAGGGGAAAAGTCACTGTGGTATCATAGCCACACTTGCATTGGTTGCGGCTGTGGTCGGACGACCACAGCGGCTTCGTTTTGAGAACCCCTCCTGCATGTGACCTCGAGCGGCAAGCCTCAGTGAATTCAGTGATTTAGGTGTTATGCTTCCTGTCGGGGAGAAGGTGGCAGGCGCTTTGCTGAGCTGGGGTTGGCTCGCCCACTTTCGATAAAGAGGTCATGAACGCGCAGCGCACCCTTCGTCGACCTGTATCCTGCTCCGGAATCGGTCTTCATTCCGGAAACAAGGTCACGTTGTCGCTCAAGCCGGCCCCCGCGGACTTCGGGATTCGGTTCCAGCGATCCGATCTTGGCGGACTCGAAATTCGTGCCACCGTTACACATCTGGGCGGCATCCAGTATCAGACCGGCCTGACGCGCGAAGCCGTGTCGGTCGAGACCGTCGAGCACCTGCTCGCCGCGCTCACCGCGCTCGGCATCGACAACGTCATCGTGGAGCTCAATTCTCCCGAAGTGCCGATCATGGACGGCAGCGCGGCGCCCTTCGTCTACCTGATCGTCAACGAAGCGGGCGTGAAACGCCTGCCGGTGGCGCGCCGGTATCTGAAGGTGCTCCGTCCGATCGCGCTCACCCAGGGTGACAAGCGGATTGCGCTGTATCCCTCGGATCACTTCAAGGTGACCTACAGCATCAGCTTCGATCATCCCCTGCTCCGGCACCAGTCGCGGACGATGCGCGTGACCGAAGAGAGCTTTGTCGAGGAGATTGCCCCCGCGCGGACGTTCGGGTTCCTCAAGGAAGTGGAGATGCTGCGCCGGCGCGGCCTGGCGCTGGGCGGATCGCTCGACAACGCGATCGTGCTGGGCGAGACCGGCGTCCTGAACACGCTCCGGTTCGAGGACGAGTTCGTGCGCCACAAGATCCTCGACGTCATCGGCGACCTGACGCTCGTCGGTCATCCGGTGATCGGGCACCTCGTCGCGCATCGCGGCGGCCACGCGCTGCATACCGCGTTTGCCGCGAAAATCCTCGAAGAGGCGGATGCGTGGCGGCTCGTCGAGGCGCCCGTCGACGTGCCGGTGGCGGGCGTCCCGGTCGCGGTTCCCGCGACAAGCGCCGCACGGCTCGCCAACTAGCTGGTGAATTCGTGGGTTGGCGGATTGGTGAATTCCACCGATTCGCCAACCAGCTAATTCACCAATTCACCAATTCACCAATTCACCAATTTCTCAGATCACGACCAGCGCTTTCACCGTCGTCGGTGACCCGCACGCCTCGAACCAGTCGATCCCTTCGCTGACGAGATCGAACTTCAAGGCGTAGCGTCCCGGCGTGGCGGGAGCGGTGAGCGTGATGGGCACCTGCGCCGATGCGCCCGGTTGGAGGGCTTCGGGCAGCCAGGCGCGCTCGTAGTCGCGGTTGATGACGGTTCCGTCGGCGGCGCAGAGCTGGGCGCCGAGCCGGACCAGCCGCCGGCCGTAGCTCGCCTGCGCGGGAAAGGGGCGCGTCGACGCGTTCCGGACCACCGTGGCGATTGTCGTCTGCCGCCCGCGGCGCGCGATGATGGGCAGGATCGGCAGGACCCGGTCCACGGAAATCTCCGCGCGCGGCGTTGCGCCGGGGATGGCATTGCCGAGATTGTTGGCGTCCCACACCTCGTGTTCGATCGCCGCGAGGTCCGGCGTGTCCGGCACGAACCGCCGCGAGTACATCTCCTCCGGGTGATCCGTCAGCTCCCAGCACAGACGATCGACGCCGATGTCCTCCGCCATCCTGCGCGCACGGGCCATCTCCTCGTCGCTGTCGTTGTGCGCGAACAGGATGTAGCGCCAGTTGATGAACGGCACGTCGCGTCCCGCGCGGCGCTTTTCGTCCGCGGCGGCCGTGAGCGTGGCGATGGCCTTGGAGAAATCTCCACGCTGACGGTACTTGACGTAGCTCTCGGGCGTCGCGCCGTCGATCGAGAACGTCACTTCGTCGATCCCGGACGCGACGAGCCGCCGGACCTGCGGCTCGGTCAGGGCGAGGCCGTTCGTGCTGGTGTACAGGTAGATGTGAGGAAAGCGGCTCTTGATGTACTCGCACATCTCGACGGCGCGCTTGTGGAGGAACGTCTCGCCGTAGTTGAAGAAGTCGACGCGCCCGAGCGCGGGGCCGGCCTCGTCGACGACACGCTGGAACAGATCGAAATCCAGCATGCCGGCCTGGCGCGTGCGTGTGATGCCCGTTTCCGGCGCGCAGCACGCCTGCGCGCAGGAGATGTTGCAGGCCGCCGTGCACTCGACGTACAGCCGCGAGGGGAGCGCCGGGACGTCGAGCGACCGCCGGGGCGGCGCCTCGTCCTTCCTGAGCGGCAGCTTCAGCGGGCAGTCGCCGCAGAACTTCGATCCGCCGCCGTTCAGGTCCTGCCGGAGGCCGGCCGCGCGCGCGCCGGTCCAGATCGCGGACACCCGTTCCGCGCGCACGTCGCCGAGCACCCGTTTGGCATACGGATCCGCACACCCGCACACCATCCGGCCGTC
This sequence comes from Acidobacteria bacterium RIFCSPLOWO2_12_FULL_66_21, assembly GCA_001767455.1. Classification (GTDB taxonomy): domain Bacteria; phylum Acidobacteriota; class Vicinamibacteria; order Vicinamibacterales; family 2-12-FULL-66-21; genus 2-12-FULL-66-21. The sequence continues at coordinate 44,001 of MELC01000014.1, read as the reverse complement.
GCAGAGCAGCACCATCGTGCTCCACGGCCAGGAACAGGTAAAGCGGGTGGCCAAATAGTTGAGGGACATGTCAGCGATAATTCCAAACTCCAAACTCCAAACTCCAAAGCCACTCCAAATTTCAAATTCGAAGTTTGGAGTTTGAAGTGCCTTTGGAATTTGGACTTTGGCCTTTGGAGTTGACTACTTCTTCGTGAGCTTCTTCATGTACGCCCCGAGCCGTTCGTTCTCGTACGAGACCACGTTGAGGAAGAGGCTCTCGGACAAGTACTGGCGCCGCTCGTCGTCGGTCATCTGGTCGATGACGTGCTGGATCTCGCGGACCATGTCTTCGAAGGTGCGCTCGAGCTCGCGCTTGGCGGTCACCTCGAAGTAGAGCGACTCGAGGACGGCGAGCAGGTCGCCGTCGAGGGCCAGTTTCGCGCCGTTGGTCAGGGTGATCGTGCGCATCGCTACGCTCCGAAGCTTTTGACGGCGGAAGGTTCGTCGGGGTGCACCTCGATGAAGTTCTGCGCACCCGTCATCGTGAGCATCGTTTCCACGCGTTTCTGGACGCCGGCGAGCTTCAGCGCGCCGCCGGCGGCCGCGGCCTGGCGATAGAGATCCATCAGGCAGCCGATCGTGGCGCTGTCGACATAGGCCACGGACGAGAGGTCGACGACGACCTTGCGCTCCCCGGCGGCGAGCAGGTCGGTGACGGCCGTGGAGAACTCCGACAGCAGCGGATACATCAGCCGGGATTCGCCCACCCTGATGACGGCGACGCCGTTCGCGTGTTCGGTCGTGAGGTTCATTCGATCACTCCGGGCCGCCGGGGCCGCACGCGGGCGCGCCGCCCCGGCTGTTTGTCCTGAATCCGTTTGAGCTGGCGGGCCAGCTCGATGCGGCCGCGATTGATCCGCGACTTCACCGTCCCTTCCGGCAATCCGAGCCGGTCGGCGATCTCCTGGTACGACAGCTCCTGCAGGTCGCGCAGCACCACCGCCGTCCGCAGGGTCAGCGGCAGCTTCTCGAGCGCCACGCGCAGCATCACCCGCAGGTCCTGGTGCTCCGCGAGCGCGTACGGCGTCCGCTCTCTCGACGCCGGCTGCAGGGCGGTCGTGTCCACCTCACGCGCGATCGTCTGCCGCTCCTTGCGCACGCTGCGGTAGTGGTCGATGCACAGGTTGCGGCTGATGCTGATGATCCACGTCTGGAAGTTCGCCCGCCGATCGAACGTGTCGAGGGCCTTGAAGATCTTCAGGAAGATGTCCTGCGCCAGGTCCTCGGCCTCGTCGTGCCGCCCCACGAACTTGTACGCCACGTTGAAGACCTTCCGCCAGTGCTGGCGGACGATCGCATCCCACGCCGTCTGATCGCCGGTGAGACACCGCTCGATGAGCGCGTCGGGCGTGGCCGGCTGGACGGCGGAGGAATCAACGGACATGCGTAAGTGTCGTGTACGGTCGCTCTGGGGAGACTTGGCAGGCATGATACCAAACGGGGTGCAAGGTGCAAAGCCCTGCGATTAGAGCTGTTCCGCTGCCACGCTGCCACGCTGCCACGCTGTCACGCTGTCACGCTGTCACGCTGAGACGTACTGACGGTATAGGCGCACGAAGCTCACGAAGGGCACGAAGGACACGAAGACAGAAAGAAAGACAGAAGTGGCGGCGCGACGATCACCCACTGCGTGCCGTCGGGCCGCGCGCAGCGCGGCAAGGACCGCGGAAACCGACACATGCAAGCAGCACCTGATCTGCGGCTGTTTGCATGTGCCGGTTCCCGCGGTCCTGCAACGCCGGCCTCGAGCCACCCGAGGCCGGCGCCCGACGGCACACAGGGACCTCGGATCTCGTCAGGTCTTGCAGTCTTCGTGAACTTCGTGTCTTCGTGGTCTTCGTGTGAAAGATCGTGGCCCGTCCATCGGGCGTGTGGAGTTGCGCGGATCCGTATCGCCGATGGGATAAAATCGCGATACGTGTCCGACTTCACCAGGATCAACGGCGCGCTGGCCTGCGAGGGCGTGAGGCTGGCCGATATTGCCGCCGCCGAAGGCACGCCTGTCTACGTCTACAGCGCCGCCACCATCAGGAATCGCTTCCGTGCGATCGACGACGCCTTCGCCAGCCACCCGCACGCGCTGCACTACGCGCTCAAGGCGAACTCGACGCTCGCCGTCGCGCGGCTCCTGCGCTCGCTCGGCGCGCAGGCCGACGCGAACTCCGGCGGCGAAATCGACGTGGCGCTTCGCGCGGGCTTCATTCCGCCCGAGATCGTCTTCACCGGCGTCGGCAAGACGCAGGCGGAGCTCGCGCAAGCCATCGAGCTCGGCGTCAGGACGATCAACGCGGAATCCGAAGGGGAGCTCGAGCGGATCAGCGCGCTGGCCCGCGCGCGCGACACCCGGGCGCGCGTCGCGCTTCGGGTGAACCCTGACATCGAGGCGGGAACGCATCCGCACATTTCCACCGGGCTGAAGACCAACAAGTTCGGCATGGCGATTGGCGCCGTTCGCGACATCTGCCGTCGCGCCTCCCGCCTGGAGGGAATCGAGATCGCCGGGCTGCACATCCACGTGGGATCGCAGATCACCGATCTCGCGCCGCTCCGCCGCGCGGCCGAGGCGATTGTCGCGCTCGCGCGCGAGCTCCGCGGCGACGCCGTCTCGATCGACCACGTCGATCTGGGGGGAGGCCTCGGCATCTCGTACGACGGCTCTCCGGTGCCGGACGCCGCCGACTACGCCGCGGCGCTGCTGCCGGCGGTGAAAGACTCGGGGCTCACGCTCGTCCTCGAGCCGGGCCGCAACATCATCGCGCCCGCCGGCGCGCTGCTCTCCACCGTCGTCGACGTCAAGGAACAGCCCGGCATCACCTTCGTCGTGCTCGACGCCGGGATGACCGAGCTGATCCGGCCGATGCTGTACGGCGCCTTCCATCGCATCGAGCCCGTCCTCGCCGCCACCGCGCCCGAAATCACGTGCGACATCGTGGGACCGCTCTGCGAGAGCAGCGACACGCTCGGCAAGGACCGCCGCCTGAACCGCCCGGCGCCCGGCGACCTGATGGCGGTGATGGACACCGGGGCCTACGCCGCGGTCATGGCCTCGAACTACAACCGCCGGACGCTGGCGCCCGAGGTGCTGGTCGACGGCACGCGATGGACGAGGATCCGAAGGCGCCAGACGATTGAGGACATTCTTGCGCTCGAAACGTAGCGGCCTCTTGATTGCCTTTGAAGGCCTCGACCAGAGCGGGAAGCAGACGCAGGCCGAGCTGCTGCGCGAGTACGTGGCGTCCGAGGGGCGCGCGTGCGAGCTGCTGTCCTTTCCCGATTACGACACGCCGATCGGGACCGAGATCCGCAAGGCACTCGACGGCGAGCGCGAGTACGCGGCCGACGTCATGCAGCTGCTGTATGTGGCGAACCGGTACGAGAAGCGCGGCGGCATCGAACGGGCGCTCGATGCGGGCACCGTGCTCCTGTGCGATCGGTATCTCGCGTCGAGCGTGGCCTACGGCGAGGCGCAGGGCCTGGACCCCGCCTGGCTGACCGACATCCAGCGGTTCCTGCCGCAGCCGGACCTCACGATCCTCCTCGACATCGCCCCCGAGACCGCGGTGGAGCGGAAAGCCTCGGGCCGCGATCGCTACGAGCGCGACCTGGCGCTGCTCTCGCGCGTCCGCATGAGCTACCATCGCCAGGCCGGCCAGGCGTCGTGGACGCGGCTGGACGGCGAGCGGCCGAAAGGCGCCGTCTCGGCCGGCGTCATCGCCGCGGCCGCGACACGACTCGCGCCGCGGTGACCGCCCGCACCTCGCGCGCCCCTGCCGCGAGCAGCACACGCGCGCACGCCTCGATCGTCGCCCCCGTCGTGCTCACATCGTCCACCAGGACCATCGTCAGGCCCGTGACCTCGACGCGCCCGGCCAGGGCAAACGCGCCGCGCACGTTTGCGTGGCGCCGCGAGGCCGGCAGGTCTGTCTGGGACCTCGTCGCGCGGATGCGCCTGAGCGCCGGCAGGACGGGCAGACCGAGCGAGCGCGCGATGTCCGCGGCCTGGTTGTACCCGCGCGCGCGGCGGCGCGCAGGGTGGAGAGGAACGGGGACCGCGACGTCCGCTCCGGCGATCAGGTCCGCCGCGCTCGCCGCGAGGCGCGCGCCCAGCCTCTGTGCGAGCTGTCGCCGCCCGTCGTACTTCAGCGCATGAACGATGTCGCGCAGCGCGCCGTCGTACGCGCCGATCGCCCGGCTGCGCGTGACGGCGCCTCGCCGGCGGCGGCAGCGCGGGCATCGCGATCGCTCGACCGAGATGACGCGCCACGACGGCAGCGGGTCGCCGCACGTGTCGCAGACGGGCGGGGTGATGGGAACGATCGACGACCAGCAGCCGCGGCAGACCGGGCCTGCGGTGGGTTCGTCGAGCGGCCCGGCGCAGCAGGCGCAGGCCGGCGCGAGCAGCACCGCCAGCGCCGCGTCCGCGATCCTCGTCAGCGCAGCCCGTACCGCCGGCGCTTTTCCCATAACGCCTTCCGGCTGATGCCGAGAATCCTCGCCGCCTCTTCCTGACGGTCTTTCGTCTCGCGCAGCACCAGCTCGACGTACCGGCGCTCCAGCTCGTCGAGCGTCGGGCGCCCCGACGCGTCGGCGTCGTACAACGCGGACAGCTCGTCGAACAGATCGAGCGGCAGATCCTCGGCGCCGACCTCGTCGCGCGACGGATCGAGCGACAGCACGGCCCGCTCCATGACATGTTTGAGCTCGCGCACGTTGCCGGGCCACGCGTGGCGCTCGAGGGCCGACACCGCGCCGGCATCGAGCCGCAGGCGGCCGCGGCCGTGGCGGCGGGCGGCCTCGCGCAGGAACGCCCGCGCCAGCAGCGCAATGTCCTGGCGCCGCTCTCTGAGCGGCGGGACGCGCAGGGGCAGCACGCGGAGGCGGTGATACAGATCGCCGCGGAACAGTCCGTTGCGGACTGCGGACTCCAGGTCCGCGTCCGCCGACGCGATGACGCGCGCCTGGAGGGGATACGACGCGGTGCCGCCGAGCCGCTCGGCCTGCTTCTCTTCCACGAGCCGCAGCAGTTTGGCCTGCCCGTCGATCGGCAGTTCGGCGACGCCGTCCAGGTAGATGGTGCCCTTGCCCGCGAGCTCGAACTTCCCGGGTTTCGCGACCGACGCGTCCGTGAACGCGCCACGCTCGTGGCCGAACAGCTCGGACTCGATCAGATTGTGAGGGAGGCTGGGGCAATCAACCTTGACGAAGGGGCGGGAGCGGCGCGGACCGGACGCGTGCAGCGCCAGCGCCACGAGGTCCTTGCCGGATCCCGTCTCGCCGGTGATGAGGACGTTGGCGTCGGCTTCCGCGAACCGCCGCACCTGGTCGACGAGCTCGCGCATGGCGGGGCTGCGCCCGAGCAGCCCCACGGCACGGTCGCGGGTCCGGCGCGGAGCGCGGCCGGCGGCGCGCCGCGCGGTCACGGACGGACCGCGCCGGCGGCCGGTTCGTCGCTGACCTCGATCCGCTCGGCGTCTCCCCACAGGCGCTCGAGCGAATAGAACGCGCGCGTCTGCGGCGTGAACACGTGAACGACGAACGAGAAGAAGTCCATCAGGATCCATTCGGCGCGGTCGTGCCCCTCGATGTGCGCCGGCCGCACCCTGGCCGCGCGCAGCGACTCCTCGACGGCGTCGGCGATGGCCTTCACCTGCCGCGGCGTGTGTCCCGAGCACAGCACGAAGAAGTCCGTGAAGGCCGGCGTGCCGCGCAGGTCGAGCACGACGACGTCCGACGCCTTCTTGTCGAGCGCCGCGCGGACGGCCTTGCCGACCTCGCCCGTGAGCCGTTTCTTTCCACCAGACGTGCGTCGTGTTTCAGTCTTGGCCATGCAAGTGATCTGCCGTGGTGACGAGAGACGCGCCGGCATACAGGCCGTGCTGCGCGATGTGCGTGGCGACCGCCGGAGCCACGAGCTCCGCAATCGATTCCCCCGCGCGGAGCCGGCGGCGGATATCGGTCGACGACACGTCCGGCGTACGCGCGTCGAGCAGCAGAATCAGGGGTGAATCCGATCGCGCGGCGCCGGCGCCCGCGGGCCTCATGCGCGCGGCGAGCGACGGCAGCGCGCGGTGAAGCCCGTCGACGGGAAATCCCGGCCGTGACACGACCACGAAATGCGCCAGCTCGAGGACCTCCGGAAACCGGTGCCATGTTTCAATTTCTGCAAAGGCATCGGCCCCCGTGATGAAGAAAATCTGCGACGCGGCCAGGCCGGTGCGGTCGCGAAACCGGATCAGGGTGTCGATCGTGTACGAAGGGCCCGGAGCGCACAACTCGATGTCGCTGGCCGCCAGCTCCGCGATGCCGTTCACCGCGAGCGACGTCATGGCAAAGCGGTGATACCTCGACGCAATCGGCGGATCCGCGCGATGGGGGGGCACGCGCGACGGCAGCACGATCACGCCGTCGAGCGAGAGCACGGCGCGCGCGGCCGTGGCCGTGTCGACGTGGCCGCGGTGGATCGGATCGAACGTCCCGCCGAGGATGCCGATGCGGACGGCCTCTGTCATTCGGCGATGCTGTCGTGAGGCGGTGCCGCGGCGCGCACGCGCGATGTCTCCACCTGCCGCCAAGCCGCCTCGAGCAGCGCGTCGAGACCCTGGCCGGTCGCCGCTGACACAGCATAGAACGGAACGTCCGCGCGCTCCACATGCGCCCGCAGCCGCGCCAGCCGATCGGGATCGTCGAGCGCGTCGACCTTGTTCGCGACCGCGATGACGGGCTTCTCGGCGAGGCGCTCGCCCGAGCTGTCGCGTCCCGGGAACAGCTCGAGCTCGCGCCTGATCACGTCGTAGTCGCTGACCGGATCGCGGCCGGAAAGCGAGGAGACGTCGACGAGATGCACGAGCACCTTCGTGCGCTCGAGATGGCTGAGGAACCGATGGCCGAGCCCGTGGCCTTCGTGCGCCCCCTCGATGAGCCCCGGCACGTCGGCCACGACAAAGGAGCGGCCGTCGGAGAGGCCCACGACGCCGAGGTTCGGCACGAGCGTCGTGAAAGGGTAGTCGGCGATCTTCGGCTTCGCCGCCGAGATGCGCGAGATCAGCGTGGACTTGCCCGCGTTGGGGAATCCCACGAGCCCTACGTCGGCGAGCAGCTTCAGGTGGAGCCGCAGGTCCTTCTCCTCGCCCGGAAGCCCCGGCTGCGTGCGGCGCGGCGCGCGGTTCGTGGAGGTCGCGAACTCCGCGTTGCCGTGGCCGCCCAGGCCTCCCTTCGCGACGAGGACGCGCTGTCGGTCCTCGGTGAGATCCGCGATCTGCACGAGCTCGTCCTCTTCGCGGCGTTCGTACACCACGGTGCCGATCGGCACTTCGAGCTCGATGGACGTTCCGTCCTTGCCCTTGCGGTTGGATCCTTCGCCGTGGCCGCCGCGTCCCGCGACGAACAGCTTCTGGAATCGGAAATTGAGGAGGGTGTTGAGATTGGCTCTCGCCGAGAGGTAGACCGAGCCGCCGTGACCGCCATCCCCGCCGTCCGGACCGCCGCGCGGAATGAACTTCTCGCGCCGGAAGCTCAGACAGCCGCGTCCGCCATGACCCGCCGCGACGTGGATGTCTGCTTCGTCAACGAACATAAAAGCTGGCGGCAGGCAGCTGGCGGCAGGCAGCGAAAGAGGCTAGCGGCTGACGTGCTGCAAGCTGCGTGCTGCGTGCTGCGTGCTGCCCGCTATTCCAGCGGCAGAATGCTGATGACGCGGCCGCGCGCCCCGTGGTCCGAGAACTTCACCTTGCCGTCCACCTTCGCAAAGAGCGTGTCGTCCTTGCCGAGGCCGACGTTCAGTCCGGGGCGGAAACGCCGCCCGCGCTGCCGCACGAGGATCGACCCGCCCGTGACGATGTTGCCGTCGTGGCGCTTGACGCCCAGGCGCTGGGCGTTGCTGTCGCGCCCGTTGCGGGAGCTGCCCTGACCTTTTTTATGAGCCATTACTGAACCTGCAATTATCCGATGATGTCCGTGACGCGGACGACCGTGTACGTGCTGCGGTGACCCTTCGTCCGGCGGATCCCCTTGCGGCGCTTCTTCTTGAATACGCGGATCTTCGGGCCGCGCGATTCGCCGTTGACGATCCCGATCACCTTGGCGTCGGCCACGAACGGCGCGCCCGCGAGCATCTCGCCGCCGTCCTTTTCAACGAACAGCACCTGGTCGAAGGTGACCTCGTTGCCCACCTCGGCCGCCAGACGGTCGACCGTCACGACTGAGCCGGGGCCCACCTTCACCTGACGCCCGCCGGTCTGAATGATTGCGAACACGTTTCCCACCCTCCGCGAGCCCCGTCAGAGCGGGCCTTTCCCACTCTACGCAAAGGAGTAAGAGTAACACGACCGTCGCCGCCCAGGCAAGGCCTGCCTCGACGTAGCGACCTCGTGAAGGCGCGAAGGCGGGTTACCTGAGCAGGACGCGGGTGCCCCGGATCTTCTGGGTGCTCAGCGTGCCGAGGAAGCTCGGGATGAGCTGGTCCATCAGCTCGAAATAGGACGAGAGGGCGGGCGTGTTCTGCTGCGAATTGTAGAGCACGTCCTGGGACACCTGCTCCTTGTAGAGCGTCTCACCCGTGCGGCCGTCGATGAAGATGAAGGTCGGCGACAGGATGAACCCCTTGCGCTCCATGTAGGCGCGGACCGGTACGACGCTGCGGCGCCCGAGGTTGTCGTAGACCTCCTGATTGCGCGTGACGAATCCATTCACCTGGTGAGGCACGAAGAGGACGGTGCCCGTGACGATCAGCGGGTTCTGGTACTCCTCGCCGATCTTCTTCCAGAAGGCGACGTCCGAGAAGATGCCCTGGAACTTCTCGAGGTCCTTCTGCGTGCGGATCTTGTTCTCGTGCTCGGGTGCCGGCTGTTGCGGCACCGCGAGCTGCGGCTGCGCCTGCTGCGGCGGCGCCTGTGGCTGGCCCTGCGGAAGCGGCGGATCCGCCGCGCCCAACTGCGGCACCGCGGCGATGTCGCCCGCGTTCGACGGCGTCTTCGACTGTTCGGCGGCAATCTCGGCGAGCGGAAGCACCTCGGCTTCGATCACGCGCATCGACGACTTGCTGCGCAACTGGCTCCTCAGCAGCCGCACCGTCTCCAGGTTCGCGTCGACATCGTCGGTTCCCCCGGCGATGAAGCCGGCGACGAGCACGCGGTTGAAGGCGGACACGTCCATCTTCGGCGAGATGGGCGTTTCGATGGCCACTTCGTAGAAGTTGGTGCATGCCGCCAGCGCGGCGAGCAGGGCGAGGCTAACGATCGGTGCGGCGCTTCGAGCGTTCATTGATTTCTTTGAACTGATCGTAGTTCTCCCGGATCAGGGCGTTCTTCGGATCCAGGGCGATCGCCTTTTCGTACGCCTGTCGCGCGTCGCCGAAGCGCCCTTGCTGCTCGTAGCCGATGCCGAGGTTGTTCCAGGCGGCCGCGTAGGTCGGGTCGAGTTTAACCGCCTTTTCCCACCAGTAGGTGGCCTCTTTCCAGAGGCCGTTCTGCGCGACCTTGATGCCGAAATCGGTTTGCTGGCGGGCCGACGACCGCGCGTCCGCGTAGGCGGGCGAGGAGAGAACCGTCAGCATCGCCGCCGCGACGAGAGCTCTGAAAAGCATGAGCGTTTCGTCCACTATAGCCACGACTTCGACCGGTCGCAAGCGGTTTCCCGGACCATCCGGGCTGCAGCCACGGCCGATATCTCAGCAATGGGTGTACCAACAGCTCGACGTCGAATGTGGCCGCTTTCAGGGGGGATCCCGGCGGAATCCGTAAGGCGGCGACGAGTCAGGTAAGACTGGCGCGTTGCGCTTGAAGACAGCGACACCCTATAATGAGGACAGAGGGGTCGGGCCGCAGGGCTGCTCGCAGCCGGCGGCGCCGCCCCTTTTCGCTTCTCCGGCTCGCTGTCTGCGGTGCCTGCCCTCGTGTGTCGAAGGGCTCGAAAGGACCGTCATGGACCTTCACACCGCCGTCAGCGTCTCGATGCTCGCCGTCTCGCGCGGCAGGGCCGCCGCGATCTTCAAGGACCTCCGCGATTCACCGGATGCGATCGACGGGGTGCTCGACGCGTCCGGCATCGATCCCGCCGGCCGCGCGGCGATGGCGGACGCCGCGCGCTTCGCGGCGGACGCGGCGCTTCGGGCCGCGCCGGCCGCCGGCATGGAGCCGATACCCTGGTTCGACGTCCGCTACCCGTTTCTCCTGAGCTGCATCGTCGATCCGCCGCCGGTTCTGTGGACGCGCGGCGATCCGGCCGTCCTCGCGCGGCCGGCCGTGGCGGTTGTCGGGTCGCGGGCGGCAACGAGCTACGCGCTCGACGTCGGCGAAAGGCTCGGGAGCGAGCTGGCCGATCGTGGCATCGTCGTCGCAAGCGGTCTGGCGCGCGGCGTGGACTCGGCCGCCCATCGAGGCTGCCTGGATGCGCGCGGCCTGACGGCAGCCGTGCTCGGCTCGGGGCTGGACACCATATATCCGCCCGAGCACGAGGAACTGGCCGCGACCATTGCGCGCCGTGGCGTGCTCGTCAGCGAGCTCGGCCCCGGAGCGCCGCCGCTTCCCGATCACTTCCCGCTGCGCAACCGCATTATCAGCGGCCTCTCGCTCGGCGTCGTGATCGTCGAGGCGTCGGAGAAGAGCGGTTCGCTGATAACGGCCCGTTGCGCCATGGAACAGGGGCGGGACGTGATGGCGGTGCCCGGGAGCGTCCTGTCGGGGCGGAATCGCGGATCGCACGCCCTTTTGAAGGATGGGGCAAAGGTCGTGGAGACTGCGGACGATATTCTTGAGGAGCTGGGATGGCCCGGCGCGGCAAGGACCGTGCAATCAGACGCTAAGCTGTTGGATTCAGACCCTTTGTTGGAAAAACTCGATGCCGGCGAGACGTACGGCCTGGACGAGCTCGTCGAGGCGACCGGCATCGCCCCTTCGAGATTACTGCCCCGGTTGATGGAGCTGGAACTGCGCGGGCAGGTCCTCTCGGCCGCCGGTGGCCGGTTCCGGCGCGTGGTAACGTAGGTTTCAGGTATGGCAAAGGCACTGGTCGTGGTGGAATCGCCCGCAAAGGCGAAAACCATCAATAAATATCTCGGCCGCAACTACAAAGTCATCGCCTCGATGGGCCACGTCCGCGATCTGCCCAAAAGCAAGCTGGCGGTCGATGTGGACGATGGGTTCGAGCCCACCTACGAGGTGATTGCGAGCCGCAGGAAGGTCATCAAGGAGATCAAGGACGCCGCCAAAGGGGCCGACGAGATCTTCATCGCGACCGACCCGGATCGCGAGGGCGAGGCCATCGGCTGGCATCTGGCCGAAGAGCTGGGCGCGGCCAACAAGAAGAAGATCCGCCGGCTGATGTTCAACGAGATCACCAAGAAAGGCGTGCTCGCGGCGCTCGAACACCCGACGAAGATCAACACGCAGATGGTCGACGCGCAGCAGGCGCGGCGCGTGCTCGATCGGCTCGTGGGCTACAAGATCAGCCCGCTGCTGTGGGACAAGGTGCGCCGCGGGCTGTCGGCCGGCCGGGTGCAATCGGTCGCGCTGAAGCAGGTGTGCGACCGCGAGCGCGAGATCGAGCAGTTCGTTCCGGAAGAGTACTGGAACATGATCGCGCGGCTGGCCGGTCCCATCCCGCCCGAGTTCGACGCGAAGCTCGTGAAGCGCGACGGCTCGAACATCAAGGTCGCGAACAAGGAGGAGGCGGACGCGATTGTCGCCGCGGTGACGACGGGCGAGTGGATTGTCGACTCCGTCATCACGAAGGAGCGGAAGAAGGGGGCCGTCCCGCCGTTCATCACCAGCAAGCTGCAGCAGGCGTCGCGCTTCCCGGTCAAGAAGACGATGATGATCGCGCAGCAGTTGTATGAGGGCATCGAGCTGCCCGGCGAAGGGGCGGTCGGTCTGATCACCTACATGCGCACGGACTCGACGCGCGTGTCGGAGCAGGCCCTCGACGAGGCGCGGGAGTTCATCGGGCGCACGTACGGGCCGGAGTACGTCCCCGACAAGCCGAACGTCTATCGCGCCAAGGCCGACGCGCAGGACGCGCACGAAGCCATCCGCCCGACCTCGATGCAGTACGACCCCTCGTCGGTGCGCGCGCAGCTCACGGCGGATCAGTCCTACCTCTACAAGTTGATCTGGAACCGGTTCATCGCCTCGCAGATGCCGCCGGCCACATTCGACGAGACGACGATCGATATCGCGGTCGCCGGCCCTTCGACGGGCTCAGGGCAGGGCTACATCTTCCGCGTGAAGGGATCCGTGCCGAAGTTCGCGGGCTGGCTGGCCGTCTACAACAAGGAGACCGTGGAGGAGCGCGCGGCGGGCCCCGGACCCGACGCCGCGTCGCCCGACGACGAGGATGGCGCGAACGTGCTGCCGGTGCTCACCGAGGGGCAGCGGCTCGAGCTGAAGGAGCTCAAGCCGGAGCAGAAGTTCACGCAGCCGCCGCCGCGCTACACGGAGGCGACGCTCGTGAAGGCGCTCGAGGAGAACGGCATCGGCCGTCCGAGCACCTACGCCTCGATCATCGGCGTCATCCAGACGCGCGAGTACGTGAACAAGATCGAGGGGCGGTTCAAGCCGACGGCGCTCGGGCGGATTCTCGTCGACCGGCTCCTGAGCCCCGCCTTCGACGACATCCTCGACGTCGAGTACACGCGCAACCTCGAGGAGGATCTCGACAAGATCGAGGAAGGGCACGAGAACTACAAGTCCACGCTCAGCAGCTTCTACAGGAAGTTCACGAAGGACCTGAAGCGCGCCGAGAAGGACATGCCGAACTTCAAGGAAGGCGTCGAGCCGGACCCGGGGGTCGCCTGCGACAAGTGCGGCCGGCCCATGGTGATCAAGGCGGGCAAGTTCGGACTGTTCCTCGCGTGCAGCGGCTATCCCGAGTGCGAGAACACGCGCGAGCTCGAGACGGCCGAGCCGGGCGCGGAAGGCGAGGGGATCGAGGAGGCGTGCGAGAACTGCGGCAAGCCGATGGCGGTCAAGCGCGGCCGGTTCGGCCAGTTCCTCGCGTGCACCGGCTATCCCGAGTGCAAGACGACGCGCAAGATCATCACGACGAAGCAGGGAGCCACGGCCGCGAAGCCGGATCAGATTCTGGACGAGACGTGCCCGAAGTGCGGGTCGAACCTCGTCGTGAAGCAGGGGCGGTTCGGCGAGTTCACGGCCTGCAGCAGCTATCCCACGTGCAAGTACGTCAAGCAGAAGTCCACCGGCATCGTCTGTCCGAAGGACGCCGGCGACGTCGTCGAGCGCAAGTCGCGCCGCGGGAAGGTGTTCTACGGCTGCGCCAACTATCCCGACTGCGACTTCGTGCTGTGGAACCGGCCGGTGGCCGAGAAGTGCCCCGAGTGCGGTGCGCCGTTCCTCGTCGAGAAGATCACCAAGCGCCATGGGCGCCAGTTGATCTGCAATAACGAGGAATGCTCGTATCTGCGGAGCGAAGAGCTGGCGCCAGCGTAGTTGGTGAGTCGGTGAGTTGGTGAATTGGTGAATTGTCATCGGGGTGCTTCGAACCAGCCGGGACACAATTCACCAATTCACCAATTCACCAAGTCACCAAGTCACGAACTCACCAGATGCGTCGTGTCACCATCATCGGCGCGGGCTTGGCAGGCAGCGAAGCTGCGTGGCAGGCCGCCGCGCGTGACGTTCCTGTCACGCTCCACGAGATGCGGCCGATCCGTCCGACCGCGGTGCACAAGACCGACAGGCTCGCGGAGCTGGTCTGCAGCAACTCCTTCCGCGGCGACAAGCTCGACAACGCCGTCGGTCTTCTGAAAGAGGAGATGCGGCGGCTCGGCTCGCTGATCATGCGCGCGGCGGACGCGGCGCGGGTGCCGGCCGGCGCGGCGCTGGCCGTCGATCGCGAGAAGTTCTCCGAGGAAGTGACGCGGGCGATCTCGTCCCATCCGAAGATCGCGCTCGTGCGCGAGGAAGTGCCCCGCGTGCCGCTGGGGCTCGATGGGCCCGTCATCGTCGCCACCGGCCCGCTGACCTCCGAGTCGCTCTCAGCCGACATCGCCGCGCTCGTCGGCGGCGCGCATCTGTACTTCTACGACGCCATCAGCCCCATCGTCCTCGCCGACTCCATCGACATGACGAAGGTCTTCCGGGCGTCGCGATGGGGGCGGAGCTTCCGTTCGAGCGACGCCTCGGTCGCGACGCTCGTCTCGCCGAAGCCGCGAAGCGGCGAAGGCGGACGCGCTGACGCCGGCTGCGTCACCGCCGATGCCGAGGGTGACTACCTCAACTGTCCCTTCAGTCGCGACGAGTACGCGCGCTTCTACGAGGCGCTCCTCGCGGCCGAGCGCGCGCCGCTGCACGAGTTCGACGATGCGAAGTTCTTTGAAGGGTGCCTGCCCATCGAGGTGATGGCGTCGCGCGGGGTGGATACGCTGCGGTTCGGCCCGATGAAGCCGGTGGGCCTCGTGGACCCGCGGACCGGCCGTGAGGCATATGCCGTCGCGCAGCTCCGGCAGGACGACCTGGCGGGGGATCATTTCAGCCTCGTCGGGTTCCAGACGCAGATGAAGTGGGGCGAGCAGGCGCGGGTCCTGAAGCTCATTCCCGGCCTGGAGCAGGCGGAGTTCGTGCGCTTCGGGATGATCCACCGCAACACCTACATCAACGGCCCGACCGTGCTGCGCGAGACGTGGCAGGTGCGCGGCCGCGACGATCTGTTGTTCGCGGGACAGATCTCGGGCGTCGAAGGGTACGTGGAGTCGGCGGCGTCAGGGCTGATCGCGGGGCGCAACGCCGCCGCGCTCGTGCTCGGCGAGGAGCCGCGCGTCCCGCCGCGGACCACCGCCATCGGCGCGCTCGCCTACTACGTGTCGCACGCCGAGCCGCGCAACTACCAGCCGACCAACATCACGTTCGGGATCATGCCGCCGCTCGAATTCAACCGGGGCTCTGCCCCGGACCCCGGCTCGGTCGCTCGCGGGGACCCCTGCGCCCCGCGCCGCTCCCTCGCGACGTCTGGGGCGCCCAAGCGGAAGAAGGCGGACCGCAACGTCGCCCTGTCCGAGCGCGCCCTGGCGGACCTTGACGTGTGGACGCGCGACAGATGCGGCGTCCGTGAAATGCAGAACGTAGAACGTAGAACGTAGAAGTCTCCCGGTAGCGCAGCCCTTTAGGGCTGCCCCGAGCCCCGAGCCCCGAGCCACGGATGAGAGAACATCTCGCCGCATTCCTGAAGCACCTGGAGCTGAACGAGAACGCATCAGCGCATACGGTGCGCGCGTACGACAGCGACCTCTCGCAGCTTCTGACCTTTCTGGCCGCGCATCTGGGCAAGCGGCGGTCCGATCTCCTGCCGTCGGACTTCGATCACCTGCACATCCGGGCGTTCCTGGGCGATCTCCACAAGCGCGGCAACTCGCGGTCCTCTGCGGCGCGCAAGCTCGCCGCGATCCGCTCGTTCGGCCGGTACCTGCGGCGTGAAGGGATTATCGAAGGGGATCCGGCCGCGCTCGTCGGCACACCGAAGCGCGAAGTGCGGCTGCCGGCGCACCTGGGTGAGGCGGAGATGTCGCGGCTGCTGGAAATGCCGGACGTGTCCACGCCGCTCGGCCGCCGCGACCGCGCGATCCTCGAGCTGTTCTACGCCTCCGGCCTGCGCTTGAGCGAGCTGGCCGGCCTCGACGTCGACGACCTCAATCTCTCCAGCCGCGTCGTCCGCGTGCTCGGCAAGGGGCGCAAGGAGCGCATCGTCCCGTTCAACCACACCACGGAAGGGGCGGTCCAGTCGTGGCTCAAAGACTGGCAAGAGTTGTCGCAGCTCGCAGTTCGTCCCTCGACGAAGCTCGGGACGACCCTGAGTCCGTCGAAGGGCCGCAGCTCGCAGCTCGATCGTCGTGGCTCGTGGCTCGTGGCTCGTGGCTCGAAGGGCGGGAGCGGCAGCCGAAAGCGACAGGCGCAGCCGCTGTTTCTGAACTACCAGGGGAAACGGCTATCGACGCGCAGCATCGATCGGCTGGTGCGGAAGTACGTCGCGGCGTGCAGCACGCGGTTCGGGATCAGCCCGCACGCGCTGCGGCATTCCTTCGCCACGCATTTACTCGAGCGCGGCGCGGACCTGCGCGCGATCCAGGAGTTGCTCGGCCACGCGCGTCTCAGCACCACGCAGCGCTACACGCATGTCAACGCTACGCAACTGATGGACGCTTACCGCAAGGCGCATCCGAAGGCGTGAGACGCGAAGAAACGCAGGACCTGGAATGTAGAACGCAGAATGCCTTCACGCCGAGGGCAGGAGCGTATCGCGCTGCATCTGCGCACCTGCGGCATCGCTGGTTTCGCGGCGCCATAACTCCCGCGGGGCGCGTCCGGCCGCCAGGTGGCAGAGCCGGCGGACCGTCACTTCTCCGCGGCCCACCCGTGCTGCCAGTCACCTTCACTCCGTGGCCGGCGGCGAGCGCGGCCACGATCGCCGCCGCCGCGCGCTGCCGCTGACAGCGGGCCGGAGTCAAACCGTAGGTCCTCTTGAAGCATCGGACGACCCGCGACGTGTTGGTCTTGAACAACCGTGCGAGGCTCGGCAGTGCGATGCGCTCCCCCGGGTGCGTGTCGAGCCAGTCCCGCACACCCGATGCCAGGTCGCCACCGCAAGCGCTCGGCACGGGTCAGCTCGAGACGGCGTAGAGCGTGGCAGATGTCTGAGGGGTCGCGGCCCGGCTGCTGCCGCGCGATCTCGTGCGCCCAATGCCAGAACCCAGCCGGCTCAGTTCGACGGCAAACTCAAACGACCGTTGGGTCTCGGCTATGGAAAGGGCTAGCCAATCGGCACTCGGCAATCCGTCGATCGCCAATCGGCAATCTGCAATCGGCAGTGCGTTACCAGACCACCTTGATGCCGTACTCGCTGAACACCGCATCCCTGGTGACCACCGCCAGGCGTTCCGCTTGTGCCTGCGCGACGATCAGCCGGTCGAACGGATCGTGGTGATGGAACGGCAGGCGCTCGACGGCCGCCGCGTGCGGCCACTCGATGGCCAGGACGCGCAGCCCCTGGCGCACCTTCTCAGCGATGTACGCCTCCGCGGGCGCGGGAAGGGCGAGGCGCCCCAGGCTTGCCTTGATGGACATCTCCCAGATGCTCGCCGCGCTCAGGCACCAGTCGCCGCTTGCCCTTTCGACCGCGCGCCGCGCCCCCCGGCTCAGTCGTTCGTCGCCGGCCATGAACCAGAGAAAGGCATGGGTATCCACCAGGAGCTTCACTGCGTGTACTCCTGGAGATCCGGGACGGGCGCGTCAAAGTCATCGCCGATGGTGATGCGGCCGGCATCCCCGCCGAACCGCAAGCCGACCTGATCGCCGACGGGGCGCAACTCCGCCACCGGCCGCCCCCGTTTGGTAATCACGTAGACCTGCCCGCGATCGACCTGCTCGAGGAGCTCGGACAGCCGTGTCTTAGCCTCGAATGCGCCGATTGCTTGAGGTTTCATTACGAACTAGTCTATTAGACTAGTTTATTGGTGTCAACCCACCCGGTTCGGTGATTGACGCTGCCGCGGGCCAATCTGGCACTTGGCCATGACGAGTGTCAGGCCAGCGTCTCTACCATCGACTGCGGCTGCTGCTGTCTGCGTCCCCGTCCCGTGTAATCGATGCCGAGCGTCTTGATCTTGTAGTTCATGACGCGCGGGGAGATCGCGAGCAGCTCCGCGGCGTCCTTCTGCACCCAGTTCGACATCTTGAGCGCCTCGACGATCGCCTGCCGCTCGATCTCCTCGAGCGCGATGCCGGTGGGCGGGATCTTCACGACCGGGTTCGCCTCGCCTGACGGCTGGGACGCGCCCAGCTCCCCGAGCGCGAGGTCGACGCTCGTGATCTGCGGCCCTTCGGTGAGCAGCACCGCGCGCTCGATGGCGTTCTCCAGCTCCCGGATGTTCCCCGGCCAGTTGTAGCGCATGAGCAGCTTCTGCGCGTCGCCGCCGAGCCCGTCCACGCGCTTCTTCAGCTCGCCGGCGAACCGGCGCAGGAAGAACGTCGCGAGCTGCTGGATGTCTTCCTTGCGCTCGCGCAGGGGCGGCATGTCGATCGACACGACGTTCAGGCGGTAGTACAGATCTTCGCGGAACTGGCCGGCGACCACCATCTGCTGGAGGTTCCGGTTGGTGGCCGTGATGAGCCGCACGTCCACGCGCAAGGTCCGCGTGCCCCCCAGCCGCTCGAACTCGTGCTCCTGGAGGACGCGCAGGATCTTCGCCTGCGTGTTCGCGCTCATGTCGCCGATCTCATCCAGGAACAGCGTGCCGCCGTCCGCCTGCTCGAAGCGGCCCACGCGCTGCTTGTCCGCGCCGGTGAACGCCCCCTTTTCGTGGCCGAACAGCTCCGATTCGAGGAGGTTCTCCTGGAGCGCCGCGCAGTTCACCTTCACGAAGTTGCGCCCCGAGCGCAGCGAGTTGTGATGGATGGCGCCCGCGATGAGCTCCTTGCCCGTACCCGTCTCGCCGCGGATGAGGCAGGTCGTGTTGCTCTTGGCCACCTTCTTCACGACCGCGAGCACCGACTGCAGCGCGCCGCTCGCGCCGACGATGCGGTCGAAGTCGTAGATGTCCCGCTGCGTGTGCCGCAGGTACTCGATTTCATGGCGCAGCCGCCGGTGCTCGATCGCCTTCGCGATCTTCAGCTCCATCTCCTCGATCTCGAAGGGCTTCTGCACGTAGTCGAAGGCGCCGATCTTCATCGCCTCGACCGCCGTGTGGATCGACCCGAACGCGGTCATCAGGATGACGGCCGTCGCCGGCTGCAGCGACTTGGCCGTGCGCAGGACGTCCATCCCGTCGCTGCCGCCCATCTTCAAGTCGCTCAGGACGACGTCGTACTGCCCCTCGTGCAGTTTCTCGATGGCGACGTTGCCGTTGGCCGCCTCGTCGACGTCGTGGTGCGCGTCGGAGAGCGCGCGCACGATGCCGCGGCGCAGGGAATCATGATCGTCGGCTACGAGAATCCGCCCCATTACATTGCCCTTTCTCACGCCCGACCTCATGGTCGGGCCCACGAAACCCGTTGGAGCCTACCGAAACAACTGATGCGTGCCGCTGACCGGCAGCGTGACGCGAAAACGCGTCCCGCGCTGCTCCCGCGCGCTCACGTCGATCCGCCCGTCGTGCGCGTCCACGATCTTCCGCACGATCGCGAGCCCGAGCCCCGACCCCTGCGGCTTGGTCGTGAAGAACGGGCTGAAGATCCGGTCCATCACGTCGGCCGGCACCCCGGGCCCGTCGTCGTTCACCTCGACCTGGACCATCGGGACCGCCGCGTGCGCGTCGCCGGCGGTCGCTGCCTCCTCTTCCGGGGCCAGCTCCGCGGCGGAAATCGAAATGCGTCCCATGCCGCCAAGCGCCTCGAACGCGTTGGTCAGCAGGTTCGTGAAGAGCTGCCGGAGCTGGTGCGGATCCCCCTGGATCGGCGCGAGCCCCTCGGGCAGCGAAAGGGCGACCTCGGTGTTGCCCCGCGGCACGTGGCTCTCCGCCATCGAGATCGCGTCGCGGACGACATCGGCGAGCGCGATGCGCTCGACCTGCAGCCGGATCGGCCGCACGAAGTCCAGCACCTCGAGGACGATGGCGTTGGCCATCTTGGCTTCCTTGATGATGTCGCGGAGGATCGCCTGCGCGTCCTCGGACTCCGGAAGCTGACGCTTCAGGATCCCCGCCATCACCTCGATCCCGGCCAGCGGGTTCTTGACCTCGTGCGCGATGGCCGCCGCCATCTCGCCGAGCGCGGCCAGCCGGTCGCGCAGCCGCTCGCGCTCCTCGAGCTGCTCGACGCGCGTCAGGTCCTTGAAGAAGAGCGTCGCCCCGGTGATGCGGCCGCGCGCGTCACGCACCTGCGACAGCGTGTAGCCAATCACCTTGCCCGTGCTTTTGAGCCGCAGCTCGGCGCGGTTCGGCAGGTGCGACAGCTCGAAGGCCCCCGCGACGATGCGCAGCACGTCGGGCTGGTCCTTCAGCACATGGGTGAAGGGCTGGCCGATATCCGACGCTTTCGGGGGCAGGCCCAGAATCCGGTAGGCGACCTCGTTCATCACGGCGATCCGCCCGTCGCGCGTGACGGCGACCACGCCGTTGCGGAGGTTCCAGACCAGATCGCGGTAGAACCCTTCGGCGGCGACGTCCGCCCGCGGCGTGCGGCCGTGCCCGGGCCGCGGCTTCGCCGGGGCCGGCGAGCCCACGCGTGCGGAGCGGCGGGCGCCCGTCTGCTGTTTTTGAATTGGCATGGTGATGTCGGCCGCCGCCCTCAGGCGCGGATCGGACACCAATATTGTAATCGCGTCGCCGTGTCCAGCCAAGCGCTTTTCCTTCTGCAATTTACGGCTGACTGCCTGCTGCCCTGGTGACGGCTGACCCTGGGATCTGGCCGACTCGACGGACCTCGGCCGAGGCTGAAAAGGCAAAGGGTGTGCCCTGACCGCCCACGGCGGTGGCGGCAGTTTCTTTAGGATTTCAGGGAACGAGCGGGAAAGCTGCCTGCTGAGGTCATTACAACTCTGTTGGCGGATTACGAATCTGTCTGCAGGGCTTCCCACTGGTGCATCAGGTCGCCCACTTCCCACATGAGCGTCTGATGCCGGTCGATGATGGGCTTGGCCGCGTCCCGGTCCGCGTAGAAACCGGGCGCCGACATCGTGGCTTCAATGTCGCGGATGGCCTGCTCGCGCTCGGCGATGCGCGTCTCGAGGTCGCCGAGGCGCTTCTGCCTGGCGTCGGCGGCCTTCTTCAGCTTCCGCGCCTCGGCCTGCTGCTGCTGGCGCACCGCGTAGGGCACGCTCTCCTTGGGGGGTTTGTCTTTTCCGCCGGCATGGTCGCGAGCTGCGACTGTGCGTCCGCCTTCGCTGCTTCGCAGCTTCGGCGGGACGGCTGCGGCCGTCGCAAGGGACGGGGCAGCCGACTGCTGCTGTTTCCTGCTCCACAGGAACTCCTCGTAGTTGCCCGGATAGAGCAGCGCGTCGCCGTTGCCGATCTCGATCACTTTCGTCGCGAGCTTGTCGACGAAGTAGCGGTCGTGCGACACGAAGACGAGCGTGCCGCCGAAGTCCTCGAGCGCGTCGAGGAGCACGTCCTTGGAGTCGAGGTCCAGGTGATTCGTGGGCTCGTCGAGGAGCAGCGCGTTCGACGGCCGCAGCAGCATGCGCGCGACAGCCAGCCGCGTCCGCTCTCCGCCCGACAGCACGCGAACCGGCTTGTCCACGTCGTCGCCTGAAAACAGGAAGCCGCCGAGGATGTTGCGGATGTGCGGGACCATGTGCATGGGCGCATCGCCCGCGAGGATCTGGTAGACGGTCCGCGTCGGGTCGAGGCGCGTCGCCTCGTCCTGCGCGAAGTACTGCATCACGACCTGGTGCCCCTCGGTCCGCGTGCCCGAGTCGGGCGGCTCGACGCCGGAGAGCATGCGCATCAGCGTCGACTTGCCGGTGCCGTTCGGGCCGATGAGGGCGATGCGATCCCCGCGCTCGATGTGCACGTTCGCGCGGTCGAACACGACGCGGGCGCCGTACGCCTTGCGCACGCCCTTCAGATCGAGCACCGTGCGGCCGCTCTTCGCGCACGGGGGAAACGAGAAGTGCACGCGCTTGCGCTCGGGCGGGATCTCGATCGGCATGATCTTGTCGAGCATCTTGATCCGGCTCTGCACCTGCGCCGCCTTGGTCGCCTGGTACCGGAACCGGTTGATGAAGGCTTCCATCCGCGCGATCTCGTCGTCCTGATCGCGCTTCTGCTGGCGCAGCCGCTCCATCCGCGCCTCGCGCTCGCGCAGGTAGTCGCTGTAGTTGCCGGCGTAGTCGGTCAGCGTGCGCAGCCCGATCTCGGTGATGCGCGTCACGACGGCGTCGAGGAAGTAGCGGTCGTGCGAGACGAGGATGACGGCGTGCGGATAGGCGGCGAGGTATTCCTCGAGCCAGTTGCGCGCCTCCAGATCGAGATGGTTCGTCGGCTCGTCGAGCAGCAGGAGGCCCGGCCGCGTCAGCAGCAGCCTGGCGAGCGCGATGCGCATCTGCCAGCCGCCCGAGAAGGTCTCGCTGGGTTGGTCGAAGTCCTCGGGGACGAAGCCGAGGCCGCGCAGCACGGTCGTGATCTTGAGGTCGATGCTGTAGCCCTCGAGGCGGCGGAAGCTCTCCTGGAGGTCGGCGTACCGCGAGAGCATCGCCGCGTGCTCCGACTCGGGGACCGTCTCATCGCCCAGGCGCTCTTCGATCGCGCGGATCTCGTCGCGCATGTCGAGCAGGGGCTTGAAGGCGAGCCCGGCCTCTCCGGCGAGCGTGCGGCCGCCGTGCGTCAGGCCGTCCTGGGGCAGGTAGCCGACCGTCAGTCCGGACGGCTTGACGATGAGGCCCGCGTCCGGCTCGTCGAGGCCGGCGAGCATCTTGAGCAGCGTCGTCTTGCCGGCGCCGTTGGGCCCCGTCAGGCCGACGCGCTCGCGATCGTCTATCTGCCAGCTCACCGCGTCCAGAAGCACGCGGTCGCCGAACGACTTGCTCAGGCTGGAAAGTTGAATCATCCCGGAGTTTGATGGGGGGCGAAACGAAAAAATGTTATCACGCCGGGGTGTCCAAACGCGCTGGCGCGGTCGCCTTTCGCACCACCCTACTCACTATTGTCACATAGAGTCACATCAGATTTTGTCTCTCAATGCATTGGCGCAGCGGCGCCGCGCGCCTAGGATCGCATGCAGGCATCCCCATGCGACTCCTGGCCAGCGTCCTTTGTCTCGTTGCGGTGTTGGGCCTGCCGCGCACCGCTCACGCCTCCGACACGGCCAACAGCACCGTCGTCGTGACGGCGCAGTTCAGCACCCGCACGTCGCTGAAGGTCTCGACGGAGCTGTTGCGGTTCGACGTTGCGGACCCTGCGCAGGCCGGCACGGCCGTGGTGGACTTCTCAGCCGCGGCCCGCACGCCTTCGGGCGCCGACGTGGTGTTGTCCGTGGAGCCGCTGCGCGGCATCGAAGGGCCGGGCGGAGCGGCCGACGTCGACGCCGCGCTGAGTTTCTCCGGCGAGGGAGCGGGCACGCTCGCGGGTGCGATCGACGTGTCGCGTCCGTCGGTTGCCGGCCGCTGGTCGGGAAGCGGCATGCGGACCGGCCGGCTCGTCTTCGCGCTCCATGCGACCGCCGCGGGCAGCTACACGCTGCCGGTGCGGTTCGTCCTCAGCGTTCCTTAATCACCCACAATTTGCCGCCGCGCTGCCGCTCGAGGCGTCGTGCCGCGCGCTCGGCCGCCGTGCGCGACTTGAACGGTCCCACGCGCACGCGAACCAGTGAATCGGGGGCATCGGGCGACTCGAGCAAGTAGACCGGAAGCCCGGCGGCTTTGAGTTCGCGCACGAGCGCCGCGGCGCTGTCGCGATTCAGGAGCGCAGCGACCTGTACGGCAAAGAGGTAGACCGGCTTCGCCCCGCCTTCGCTGCTTCGCAGCTTCGGCGAGGCAGGCGCCGGGACAAGCGGGACGGCAGGGGCCTGGGGCCTGGTCGCGGAGGGCTGGCGGCCTGCGGCCGCGGGCGGTGTCTTCTGCTGGCGGCCCGCGGGTGCCGCGGACGCCCCGCCCCCCTTGGGTGGAAACACCTTGCGAATCTCCGGCCGCTTCTCGACGGCGACGAGAAACGCAATATCCAGCGACAGGCGGTCGCGCGTCAGCGGCGCCGGCACCTCCGCGGCGCCCGTGATGGCCGCGCCCTCGGGCAGCGACTCGATCAGCAGCTTCAACGTGTGGGCGCCGCTCCTCACCGCGTCGAAGCGATACCGGCCTTTCCGCGCCTGTTCGGATCGCATCCCGCCGTCCAGTATCAGGATGGCGCCGTCGAGAGGCTCGTCCGCCGGATCGGCCTTTCCGTTCTTGTTGACGTCGCGGATGACTCTGCCCTCGATCGTGCCGAGGGGAATCAAGCCGAACGCCACCTTGCGCGTGTCGCCGCGCGACAGCTCGACCTGGATCGACGCGACCGCGGGCGGATCGAAGTCCACCGGGAGCGCGGACGTGTCGAGTCCGATCTGACGCAGCCCGGCGGGCACGCTCTTGAACGTGAACTGTCCATCGCGTCCGGTCGTGGCCACCGCGGTCGTGCCGGCGCGCAGCGGGATGCCCTCGATCGGGTTCTCGCCGGCGTCGGCCACGCCGTTCGCGTTCCAGTCGGCGAACACGAAGCCCGACACGATGCCCGTACCGCGGCTGGGGTCGATGCCGTTACCGTTTCCATTCGGCGTGTAGGAGGATCCGGTCGGCAGCGTGCGCACGACGCGAAGCATCGACCGCGTCATCCACGGGCTGCCGGCCAGCGACGGCATCGGCGCGCGATCCACGTTCACGTTGAACGACACCGACGTCCAGCGCGTGAGCTGCCCGTTGAGCCCCGCGCTCATCGACTCGCGCGGCACGAAGCTCTGCGTGAGCAGGTCGATGCTGCGGGCGGCGGTCCCTTCCGTGCGCAGATACAGGTCGCGCCCGACGCGCACCTGCGCGCCCCCGCCCGCCTGCCAGTAGGTGCTGCCCCCTGATGCCGCGAGCTCGTTGCGCGTGACGATGGCGGTGCCGAAGATCTGGGTCCACGTCCCGAGCCGGAGAAACAGCTGCGTCGATCCGTCGTGCTGCGTGTAGGTGCCGGGGCCTCCCGCGCGGTCCACGTTCTCGCGCACGGAGTACCGGGCGAAGGCATTCATACGGCCCACCGCCGACTGCCATTCCGCCGCCCACGACCCGGTGTCGCTGTCGGTCGCCAGCCCGAAGCCGAGTCGTACGGGACGCGACTGCCGGTCGCCCTGCTCGGCATGGAACGTGATCATCGAACGCTGCAGGATCTGGATGCGCACGCCGCCGAACTGCCGGGTTCCCTCGCTTCGGGGCACGGGCGTGGCCGCCGCCGCCGACGCGCCCGGGTCCAGGTTGGTCCGGAACGCCTCCCATCCGGCGAAGACGCGCACCCGAGACCAGACCGAGTAGTCCCCGGCCGCGAACACCCCTTCGCGATCCTGGAGCGGGTAGTTGAGCGCGGCGAATTCTCCCGGCGAGAACCGCACGGCATTGACCTGCAGCCACCCGCGGGAGTGCAGCCAGCTCGCCCCGAACATCATCGACTCATCGCGCTCGCGGACGGCACTGCCGGCGCGACGATAGGAGACGGCGCTGGCGTCGGCGACGATCTGCAGCGACGGCACGATCCACCATCGCACGCTGCCTCCCGCCTGGTCGCTGGCCGCAATCGTGTACCTGAACTCCTTCAGGTTCTTCGTGCGGATGCGCGAGGCGCGCGCCGTCAGCTCGAGACGGGCGGTGGGGCGATGCGACGCCCGCGCGACGCCGATCGACTGCCCGAGCGCCTCGGGATCGGCGCCGAAGATGTTCCGCCAGGCCGTCGTGGACCCGCCGAGCACCGTGAGGCTGCTACGGGCCGTCCGGGCGGAGACGGCGGCGCCGTTGAACGTGATGGTGGGCGCCGACAGGTTGGAGAACTTGTAGTCCCCAAGCGGCGGGCTGAAGTACGCGTCCCCGCCTTCGATGGTCCACTTGATCGTGCCCTGCTTGATGTCGCGGAACGCGAAGTAGGTCTTGCCGAAGTGCGCGCGATCCTGGCGGCGCGTGCCGCGCACGTCCATCTGGAAGATGCCGAACTTCGATCCGGGCTGGAGCCACGCGATCCCAAAGTCGGGGTCGAACCGGTTCTGCCCGCCGGTGCGCTGGGGGTCGCCGGTCACTCCCTGCACGGCTCCCGACACCTGCACGGATCCCTGTTGGGCTTCGAGCGGTGCGGCCGGAAGGGTCACAAGTCCCGCCGCCAGTCCCATGGAGAGCATGAGGATCTGGCGCATGGCTTATTGCTTCGGGACTTTCAGCGTGGTCTCGCCGACGATGACGGCCGCAAGCCCCATGTCGATCTTCGCTTCGACGCGGTAGTCGCCGGGCGGGAGCGCGATCGCCTTGGCGTTGGTGCTGGCGGCGTCGAGCACGACGATGGCGACGTCGCGCTCGCTCTCGGGCAGCAGCGGCACGTCCGGCACGGGCACCTCGCGCACGACCTTGCCGGTCGCGTCGTACACGATGAGGGTGCCCTTCGTGCGCACCGTGCGCCGGCTGGTGTTCTTGAGCGTGGCCACGATCTGCGTCTGCGGGCCGAGGGTGCGCTGCCGCAGGTCCGCCAGCTCGCCGGACATGGGCGGCTGGCCGATGTTGACGTAGATGAGCGACGCAATGCGGCTCTTGAACATGACCGACCGCGCGAGCGCGGCGGGATCGCCCGTGGCCGGCCCGAACTCGAACAGCACGCCCGTCCGGTAGCCGCCGGGCGTCACCTGTTGCGGGACCGCCAGGCTGAAGCGGACCGTCGCTTCCTTGCCCGGCTCGATCACCTGCTCCGGCGGGGCGACACGCACCCAGCGCGTCGCGGAAAACGGCCCGTCCACCACCGCGCTCTCGAACTGCGGCGCGCCGTCCCTCGACAGATCCCAGTCGCTGAGCGTCGCGCGCACGCGGATGGGTTCCTTGCCCGCGTTCGTGACGGTGATCGCCTGCGTGGTCGTGCTGCCGGGGCCTGCCTGCAGCTCGAGCCGCAGCGGCGAGACCTCGACCGAGAGCTGCGCGGCCGCGGGACTGGCGTACAGCGCCGTCGCGGCCAGCGCCGCGATCAGGGCGCGCTCAACGTGAAGATGACGGTTTGCGTGTACGTGCCGGCGTCGTAGGTCCATGAATTTGCCACTCGGAATGTCACCGAACCGGTCGCCGTCGGATTGACGTTGCCGCTGCCAGACGCCAACGTCTGCGCCACGGTCTTGCTGAGCGTCCCGTTCTGAAATGGAGGTGCCGGCGTCGCCGTCCAGGTGACGTTAAAGATATCGACCGTTGAGGCCCCGGAAATTAGGTCGCCGGCGGCAAGCACCGACAGCGTCCAGGGTCCGTTGTTCTGGCGCACGCGGTACGTCACCTGGATGGGCGCGGCGGCGACAATCGGCACCGTGTCGGGGTCGCTCGACGTGAAGGTCACCACGCGCGGCGACAGCGTCAGCTCGAGGCGTTGCGCGCGCGCGGGGGACGCCTGGCCCAGCGCCGCCGCCGCCGCGAGCACCGCGACGATCGGGAGGCGGCTCGTCGTCATGCGGCGCTCAACGTGTACAGCATCGTCAGCGTGTAGGTGCCGGTGGGATGCGTCCACAGGTTGCGAAAGTAGAACGACTGCGTGCCGGAGCGCACGCCGGAACCGGTCCACGTCGCGACGGTCTGCGCGGCCGTGGCGCTCAGCGTCCCGCCGAGGAAACCGGCGCCGCTGACCGTCCAGGTGACGTGGCTTGCGGGAATCGTGGCCACGCCCGACCGGAGATCATCGCTCGCCTGCACCGACAGCGTCACCGTCCCGCCGCTCGACGCCCGCGCTTTCGTGCTGATCGTGATCGTGGCCGGCGAGCTGGAGACCTGCGGAACGAAGTCAGGGTCGGCGTCGACGAACGTGATGGAGTTGGCGGAAAACGACAGGCGCGCGAGGCCGGTGAACGCCGCGTTCAGCGTGGCGCTGTCGGTCTGCGCCTCGGCCAGGGCCGGCCAGAGGGCGACGACGAGCAGGGCGAAGAGGTGCCGCATGTAGAAATGCCGCCATCCTGGGGGCGGACCGGGGCCAGACGTGGTCTGACCCCGGTCCGTGGCCCGGGCGGCATCTCTACTTATCGGCTATGGGGCCGTCAGGGTGTAATTCAGCGTCGCGACGTACGAACCGGTGGCGTAGGTCCAGTTGTTGGGCAGCGCCAGCGTGTGCGTGCCCGAGGGCGTGCCGGATCCGGTCCAGGAGCCGACCGTCTGTGCCGTGGTCTTGTCGTTGGCGCCGGCCACGAAGCCGCTGCCGGCGACGGACCACGTCAGGTTCGTGATCGCGATCGTGTCGCTTCCGGACGTGAGGTCTCCGCCCGCGAGCACCGTCAAGGTGACCGCGCCGTTCGTGGTGGTGCGCGCCTTCACGTCGATCGTGATGGCCCCCGACGAGAGTGACGGCACGGTTTCGGGGTCCGCGTCAGCGAAGGTGACTGACGCCGCGCCGAGCGTCAGCTTGGCCTTGGCGGACACCGTGACGGTGACGCCGATCGATCCGTTCGCCACCGCCTGCGCGAACACCGGAGCCGAGAAGCACAAAACTGCCGCCGCCGCGACGATGCCGCTCCAAACTGTTTTCCTCATGACTACCGCTCCAGAGTGATTACCTTCCCGCGCCTGTGGCGGGGAAGTGGGCACGAAGCTGACGTCCTGATACCCGCCGGCGTGCCGCCGGCGGTGGGAGCCCTTGTGAACGCCTTAGAGAGTGACCGCCCGCTGCCGGTCGAGCCAGTTGTCGAGGTCGGTGCGCCGGAACCGCCACTGCCGGCCGATGCGGACGGCGGGCAGCTCGCCGCTCCTGATCAGCCGGTAAATCGTCCGAGGAGTCACCCGCAAATAGCCCAGCACTTCCTCGGTGGTCAAAAACGCTATCGCCCGCTGAGTCGCCGCGCCTGAGTCGTAAAGTGACATATAAAGTGCCGTTCATGTCAGTCATATAAAGTCTCTTAAGGAACTCTATATGACATTAACACCGCAGAATATAGCTCTGCCAACCGCGGACGTCAAGCCCTTTTTGAGCCTGAAGCTCGTGAATTTTTGAGGATCGATGGGATTGTGAGAAAAAGCGTGAAATTGTGTGCAGATCCGTGCAGCTACTCGCCGAGAGCCTTCGCTGCGGCTGCCAGGACTCGCGGCACACGGAAGGGCTTGGTGAGATAGCCCGAGACCCCGAGGTTCACGGCTTCGATCGCGCTCGCCTCGGTCGAGTAGCCCGTGATGATGATGACCGGAATGTCCGCCTTGAGCCGTCGCGCTTCGCGAATGACCGCGAGCCCGTCGACGCCCGGCATCTTCAGATCCGTGATGAGCAGGTCATACGGGATGATCCGCAGGCGGTCGAGCGCCGTGCGCCCGTCCGGCGCGAGATCGACGTCGTACTCCGCGAGCGCGAGCGTCTTCGCCAGGAGATCGCGGATGGTCGCCTCGTCGTCCACCACGAGCACGCGCGGCCGGCCGGTCGCGGCGGCGGCGCGCGCCGGCTGCGCCACGGCGGCGCGGATGCCACGCGGGCGCTGCGTCTCGAGCCACGCGTCGATGTCGAGTTTGCGGAAGCGCCATTGACGCCCGACCCGCACCGCGGGAATCCGCCCGGCCTTGATCAGCCGGTAGACAGTCCGCAGGTTGACTTGAAGGTACTCGAGTACCTCTCCCGTGGTCAGGAAGCTCTCGTCCATTCGATGGACATGACTCTATCAGACTTTGAGGTAAGGTCGCGACCCCTTTGGGTTCGCTCCCGCGCAAACTCCCAGCTCCCAGCTCCCAACTACTCCGCCGCCGGCAAGTCAATCGTGAACTGCGCGCCTCCGCCGGGCGCGTTCGCGGCCGAAATCGTGCCGTGATGTTCCTGGATGATCCCGTACGTGATCGTCAGGCCGAGCCCGGTGCCGCGGCCGACGTCCTTCGTGGTGAAGAACGGATCGAAAATCCGCGGCAGCACCTCGGCGGCAATGCCGGGGCCGTTGTCGCGGATCGCGACGCGTACCATCCCTTCCGCCGATCTCCCGACGCTCACCGCGATCCGGCGGGGGCCATCCTGTTCCGCCGTCGCGTGCTCGGCGTTGACGAGGACGTTGACGAACGCCTGCTGCAGCCGCAGCGGGTCGCCGAGCACCTGCGGCGCCTCCGCGTCGATCTCACGCGTGACCTCGACGTGCGCGCGCGCGCGCGCCGCGCGGCGGCTCGCCAGGCTGCGCGCGACGATCCGGTCGACCCGGACCTTCTCTCTGCCCATCTGCCGCGACCCGGTGAACACCAGCAGGTCGCGGACGATCTTCGCGGCCCGGTCGCCTTCCTGGTAGATCTGGCGCAGCGTCGCGCGCACGGGCCGCGCCACTTCCGCGCCGTCGATCAGCAGCTCGACATGTCCGAGGACCCCCTGCAGCGGATTGTTGATCTCGTGCGCGATGCCGGCGACGAACTGTCCGAGCGAGGCCAGCCTCTCCGATTGCGCGAGCTGCTGGCGCAGGCCTTCACGCTCGGCCTCGAGCCGCATCTGCCGGGTGATGTCCCTGGCGACGGCCACGCGTCCCACCGGGTCGCCGTCCTGATTGATGAGCGGCGTCACGGTGACGGTGAACGTGCCGCCGAGCCGGTCGTCCTCGAACTGCCGCGATCGCGCGGCGCCGCCGGGTTCCTGCGCCGCCGCCTCCTCTTCCGCCACCCAGCCGGCGATCTCCGGCCCGACCAGCGCCTCCAGCGATTGATTCAGCTCGGCCGGTGCGCGGCTGCTCGCCCGTGTGGCGAACGCGTGGTTCATCTGCACGACGCGCAACTGGTTGTCCACGACGACGACGAGATCGGTGAGCGAGTTGAAGATGTCTTCGAGCAGCCGCCGCTGCTGCATGACCTCCGCGAGGAGGTGGACGTTCTCGATGGCGACCGACAGTTGCCGTCCGATCTCGTACGCCGCCTCCCGCAGGTGCGCTTCGTCGGCGTCGGGTGGAAGCCCCTCGACGACGAGCGTGCCGAGCGCGCGCCGCCAGCCGCGAAGCGGGGCGATGAGCACGCGCCCGCCGCCCGCCTCGATGAACTCGGCGCGATCGAGGCGCATCCCGCGCGCGGCGGGCTCCGGCGAATCGGTCGCAATCGTGCGGGCCTCCTCGTCGCCGTCGGAGACCGCGTGGCGCATCAGCTTGTGCGCGCGGCGATCGTGGAGCCACACGGACGTGCGGGCGGTGGCGAACAGCGTGTTGACGTCCTGCGCGAGCGAGCGCAGCGCCCCGTCCAGGCTCAGGGTGCCCGACACCCCGCGCGAGAAAACCAGGAGCACTTCCTGGATGCGACGGTGGAAGGCGGCATCCCGGCCGAGCCGCGCCAGTTCGAGCGCCAGCCCGAACTCGAGGCCGAGCCGGTCCGCGAGGGCGAGCGCTTCCGGCGCCGGCGCGGCGGGCGCGGCGACGACCAGGAAGCCGGGCGCGCCCGGCCCGGCGATGCGGACGACGAGCGCCTGGGACGAACCGAGCCGGTGCTGCAGCGGTGCGAGCCCGTCAAGCGTGGCGAGCGCCGGGCCTGTCGCGGCGAGCCGGTCGAGGCGCTCCGCGTCGGCGGCCTCCAGCCAGGCGCCTCCAAGATCAGTGAACCCCCGTCCCGACGTGGCGACGTAGGGGCCGGACGGCACGAGCCGCTCCAGCAGGACCGAGGCGGAGCCCCCGAGCGCCGCCAGGACGTCGCGGTGCATCTCGAGCAGCAGTTCGGCCGGCTGCGCCCCGTCGGCGACGGCTCGGGCCAAGGTGGAGAAAGGGATCCTGGGGCTCATCTGGGGTGGCGTCCGCATTCTACAGCCTGCAGGCAAAAGGTAAACTGGAGGCTCCGACTGACGGACCCCGCCCGGCGTCTAATCTGGTGGACGGCGGGCGGCCGGCCGGACCGGATTCGACCACGGATCACGTGACATTGCCCGAATGACGTCGACCGACGAAGAGCTGGTCGCCCGCTCGCGGGGGGGCGATCTCGACAGCTTCAACCAGCTCGTCCTGCGCTGGGAGCGGCCGATCTATGCCCTTGCCTACCGGGTCATCGGCCGGGAGGAAGACGCCCGCGACGTCGCGCAGGAGACGTTTCTGCGCGCCTACCGGGCGCTGAGCGGGTTCAAGGGACAGGCGAAGTTCTCGTCCTGGCTCTATCGGATCACCCTGAATCTCTGCCGCGACTGGATCCGGCGCGAGCGCCGCGCGCCCGTGATGCAGGCCCCCGAAGGGGTCGACATCATCGAGCTGGCGGGCGAGGCGACGCCGTCCGAGTCGATCGAAGATCTCGTCACGCGCCGGCAGCTCGGGCGCGCGGTGGGAAGGGTCATGTCGCTCCTGCCCGACGAGCAGCGCACGGCCATCATCATGAAGGAGTACCACGGCCTCACGTTCCAGGAGATCGCCGATCTCCTGGATTGCCCCTTGAGCACCGTCAAGACACGCCTGTACCAGGGGCTGAGCGTGCTGCGGAAACAACTGCAAGACGCGGGTGTCGAAAGCATTTTCGAGCCGCGCGACATCGCACGGAAGAATACCCATGTGTGAAGGCAAAGAACTGCTCGTAACCTATCTTTACGACGAGGCCGACGAGGCCGGGCGCCGCGCGTTCGAAACGCACCTGGCGGGTTGCGCCGAGTGCCGGTCCGATCTCGACGCGCTGAGATCCACGCGCGTCCGCATGCGCGCGTGGTCTCCTCCGGAGTCCGACCTTGGCTTTCAGATCGTCCGCACGGGTGTGACCGTCGCGCGGCGGCCGTGGGTGGCGCCGGCGTGGGGCCTGGCGGCCGCCGCCGTGCTCGTGCTGGCCGCCGCCGCCGCGCTCGCCCACATCGAAGTGCGGTATGGCAGCGAGGGCCTCGTCGTGCGCACCGGCTGGAATCGCGGCGGTTCCCCCGCCATGCCCGCGGCGCCAGACGCCGCGGCGGCGGCGGCGTCTCCCGTGGACTTCACTCAGGAGCTCGCGGCGGTCGATCGGCGCCTGCGGGATCTCGAAGCGACCGCAAGCCGGACGGCGCCCGCCACCCAGCTCGCCGGGACGCGGGGGATGTCGGATGCCGAGGTCGTGCGAACCGTGAGGAACATCCTGTCGCAGAGCGAGACGCGGCAGCAGCGCGAGCTGGTGCTGCGCATCAACGCGCTCGCGCGCGAGGTGGACAGGCAGCGCCGGGTCGATCTTGCGATGATGCAGCAGGGGCTGCAGGCCGCCTCGGGCGAGAACGCCCTGCGGGACAACCGGATGTTCAACGCGCTGCGCCTCGTCGCGCAGCAGCAGCCGTCGAAGTGACGCCGGAGGAACAATCGTCATGACACCCATCGTGCTTGCGCTCGTGCTCACCGTGTCACAGGCCGTACCGCCGCCGACGGCGCCTCCTCCGACGGCGCCTCCCCAGACGGCGCCCCCGGCGGTGCAGGAGCTGCCGCCCGTTCAGCCGCCGCCCGCCCCCGCGCAGCCCGTCCAGCCGGCGAGCGTGCCGGCACCCGCGCTGACGCCGGCTGACATCGCGGCGCGCCGCGATCACATCGGCGTCTTCGAGGGCGTGCTCGCGAAAGCCGTCGTCATCGGCGCCGAGCGCGCCAGCCGCGAGGTGCGCACCGTCAACCCCGGGGTCGTCATCATGACGATGGGCCAGGCGCGCGCGCGGGGCTTCATGCTCGACGGCTACGGCGTGTTCTTCGACGTGGACATTCCGGGGCTGCAGCCGAGCGTCGAGATGACGATGGCGCAGATGCAGCGCGAGCGCGATCTGGCGAAGCGGCTCGAGCCGCAGCAGTCCAACGCCATGCCGCGGACCGCGAACAGCCTCGCCGAGAGCGTCGTCGTGGCGGACGATCCGGACACGCAGTACACGGCGGCGGTCATCACGTCGATCATCGACGCGATGCTCGAATACAGCCGGCCGATGAACGTGCAGCCGGGCGAGTGGCTCTCGGTGGCGCTGCGCGCCAGCGAGGCCTCGACGGTGCCGGGGGAAATCCGCGACTCGCAGACGCTGGTGCTCCGGATCAAGGGGAGCGATCTGGGCGATTACTTCGCCGGGCGCATCACGCGGGACGAGGTCAGGAAGAAGGTCGAGCACCGCGAGTTCTGAGCTACAATCCGCCCATGAACCGCTGCACACTCGCGCTGGTCGCGGCCGCCGGGGTGATGACGGGCGCCTGCACGCCGAACATCGACCTGAAGCAGTCGCTGAAGGTCACGGACGTCTCCTCGGGCTGGTTCGACGCCGGGGTGGTCGAGGGCAAGAACAAGCTGGTGCCGAGCGTCACCTTCCGGCTGGAGAAGGCAGTGCCGGACATTCCCGCCCTCGCGCTCAACCTCGTGTTCAGGGCCGAAGGGGACACGGAACACTACGACGAGGTGTACATCCAGAAGGTGGACTTCACCGACGGCAACAAGACGGCCCCCACGACGGTGCGATCGAAGTTCGGCTACACCGGGGAGCCGCCGCAGTCGCGCATGGAGATGCTCAAGAACCCCCACTTCGTCGACATGGACGTGCAGGTCTTCGCGAAGTACGGCTCGGGGCAATGGGTGGAGCTCCACCGCCTCAAGATCCCGCGGCTGCTGCTCACTCAATAAGCGCAGCCAGCCGTGCCGCGCGACATGTCCCTCCCTTCGACGGCCGATGCCCGACCGCCGGCCCTGTCACTCGAACGGCGGCTGGGTCCGCTCGACGCGGCAGCCATCGTCATTTCCAACGTCATCGGCGGCGGCATCTTTTTCGTTCCGGTGCTGATCGCCGGCATGCTTCCGAGCGGGGGCGCGATCCTCTTCGTGTGGCTGCTCGGCGGTGCGCTGGCCTTCGCGGGAGCGATGGCCTACGCGGAGCTGGCGGCGCTCAGGCCGCGCGCGGGGGGCGAGTACGTGTACCTCCGCGACGCGTACGGGCCGCTCGCCGCGTTCCTGACGGGATGGACGTCGTTTGTCGCGGGGTTCTCCGGCGCCATTGCGGCGGGCGCCGTGGCGCTCGCCGACTACATCGGCCGGTTCGTTCCCGCGGCCGGCAGCGACACGCCAATCTTCACGATTCCGATCCCGCTGCTGCCGCTGATCGTGTCGCCGAAGGCGGTCGTCGCGCTCGCCGCCATCGCCGCGCTGTCGCTCGTGCACATGCGCGGGGTCGGTCCCGGCAGCTTCCTGCAGAACGTGCTCGCATCGGTGAAGGTCACGGCGCTCGTCACCTTCGTGGCGCTGGGGTTCGCGTTCGGCCGCGGCGATATCGCGCACGTGGACGGCGTCACGGTGCTCCCGATGACGGGCATCATGCTCGCGCTCGTCCCCGTGATGTTCAGCTATTCGGGCTGGAACGCCGCCGCGTACGTCGCCGAGGAAGTGCGCGATCCTGGGCGCAACGTCCCGCTCGCGCTGGGGCTGGGCACGGTGGCCGTCGTGATCATCTACGTGACGCTGAACCTGCTGTATCTCTACGCGCTGCCCGTCGGCGAGATCGCGGCGCTGCCCGGCGGGCGGCTCGTCGACACCGTCGCGGAGCGCCTCTTCGGATTCGCGGCGGGCGACCTGCTGGCGGTGTTCACCATCATCAGCATCGCGGCCAGCGTCAGCGCGATGGTGCTGGCGGGGCCGCGCGTGTATTACGCGATGGCGCGCGACGGCATGTTCCTGCCGCGCGCGGCCACCGTCCACGCGCAATTCCGCACGCCCGCGTCCGCGATCGCCGCGCAGGGCCTCTGGAGCGGCGTGCTCGTCCTCTGCGGCACGCTGTCGCAGCTCGTGAGCTACACCGGATTCGCCGTGGTGCTGTTCGCCGCGATTGCGGTGTCCGCGGTCTTCGTGCTGCGGCGCCGTGAGCCGGACGCGCCGCGTCCGTTCCGCGCGTGGGGCTATCCCTGGGCGCCCGCGATCTTCGTCGCCGCGAGCGCGGTGATCGTGGTCAACGAGATCCTCCGGAACGGATCCATGGCCCTCGTCGGCGTCGCGGTGATCGCGACCGGCATCCCCGTCTACTTCCTCTTCGCACGACGACAGTAGCATGCGGCAGGCAGCATGCAGCTGGCAGCGAGACGCGCCTGCCTGCTGCGGGCTGCGTGCTGGCCGGCTGGGTGGTCCGGATCACGCTGCA
This sequence comes from Acidobacteria bacterium RIFCSPLOWO2_12_FULL_66_21, assembly GCA_001767455.1. GTDB lineage: Bacteria > Acidobacteriota > Vicinamibacteria > Vicinamibacterales > 2-12-FULL-66-21 > 2-12-FULL-66-21. The sequence goes on along the minus strand of MELC01000014.1, from coordinate 8,363 downwards.
TTCATGTTCACAATCTTTCCGCACGAAGACCACGAAGCGCACAAAGGGCACGAAGACGATCACGGCCGATTGGTTTGGATCACGGCGCATTCGTAATCACAATTTTCTGAACGCGGGTACGATCGGGTCGCGCGACTGCGCTTCCTGACACAAAGCCGTCGGCGCGGTTCAGCGTGGTAGCGGAACAGCGGAACAGCGGAACACGCTGCCTACTGCCTGCTACTTCGGGATACGCTGCCTGCTGCCCGCAGCCGGCTGCCTGCTGCTTGCGAGCAGCGCCCAGAGCGTGAGCGCTGCGAGCAGGCCGTCGCTGGCCGAGAAGAGCAGGAACCCGCGCGGCGAGCCGCGCAGCAGATAGTCCAGCAGGAACGCGGCCGCGCCGGCCCCTTTCAGCGCCGGCCCCATCAGCCACATGTAACTGCGGTACCGATCCGGGTCGCGCCAGGGGAAGTAGTAGCCGATGCCGATGACGACGAGGAAGAGCCCGTTGAGGTCCGAGAAGATGGGCGGCGTGGCGGGCGCGACGCCGAATGCCGCGGCGAAACGGCCGGCGGCGCACAATAAAAGGGCCCCTACGATGACATCGTAGAGGCCCGAAATCAGCGCGACCGCGGACAGCATCCTCAGTGGATGCGCTTCATCTCACCCTTGTAGACGATCGTGTCTCCGGGCGGCACCATCACTTCGAACTGCACCGTCTCGTACCCCTCGGCGCGGAGCTCGACTTTGTGCGCCCCCGCGTCGATGCTCAGCCGCTGGAACGTGCCGTCGAAGCTGTCGATCACGCCCACGTAGTAGCCGTCGATGTAGACCTGCGCGTCGCTCGGCTTCACCTTCAGCCGGAGCGATCCCGCGTCGCGGTACCGCACCTGATAGCTGCCGCTGCCGCCGCTGTAGCCGCTGTAACCGTAGCCGCCGTAGCCACCGTAGCCATACGGATCGTAGAGCCCGCTGCCGAACAGGAACGGGTCATACGCGAAGTAGCCGAAGCCGAAACCGTAGCTGGGCATCCAGTACGGCGAATACATGCCCCTGTAGCCGTACCGGGAATAGTACGGGTCGTAGTAGCCGTAGTAGTACGGGTCGTAAACGGTGGTGTAGCCCGGGCGCCACTTGTCCGGGAGCGGGCTGGTCCGCGTGGTGACCGAGCCGGTGGGCGTGCGTCCGTCGCGCGGACGGCTGTACGGCGGCACCGCGGTCCCTTCGTGGCCGCCTGACGGCCGCGACCCGCCGCCGCCCGTGACGACCGTCGTCGTGCCGCCCGACGATCCGCCGCCGCGCGGAACGGCTCGTCCGGTGGCGCTGCCGCCGCCCCGGCGCTGATCGAAATCCATGCTCATCGGGCCCATCGGCCGCTCAGGCGCGCGGCGGCCGGCCCGAGCCGACCAGGTGCCGGGCATCGCGCCCATCGAGGACGCCGCCGACCCGGCCGAGCCGGACGACGAGGGCGAGCTCGAATCGCCGCCCCGCGACACAGCCGAGCCGGACGAGGAGGGATTCGACGAAGACGGGCTCGAACCGCCGCGTGGCGCGGCCGAACCGACGGTATCGCCGTTGCTCGTCCGCGAACCCGCCTGCGGAGGGCCGGCTTGCCTTTCCTGGGCCCAGACGGGCGCGAGGGTCAGCGCGAAGGCCGCCGTCGCTGCGATGGTCAATCTGTGGCGAGTCATGAGCATCTCCTGCGGAAAACCTCGGGCCCGCAACCCGTAATTCGAGTCCTTTTGGGGCCCTTCCCCCGTCTGTCCAAGCAATCGCACTGCCAGAAGCCGAGCTTCAGTTCCCCCGGTTTTCTGTATCTTACGCCTTTTTTTGCCGCCGGATCTGTCCTTTTCCCACCGCAGCCAGTCTCACCGAGGGGACAGGCCCCGCCTTCGCGCGTGGCCGCCCGCCTTCACGCGTGGCCGCCCGCCTTCGCGCGTGGCTGGCTGCGAGCCCCGAGCCCCGAGCCACGGCAGCGAAGCTCTTTTGATACACTCCGAAAACCGATGTTTCACGCCACGACAGTTCTGGCCGTCCGTCAGCGCGGCATGACCGTGATGGCCAGCGACGGCCAGGTCACCTTCGGCGACACGGTCGTCAAGCAGTCCGCGAAGAAGATACGCCGTCTGTACAACGACCGCATCCTGGCGGGCTTCGCGGGCTCGGCCGCCGACTCCTTCGCGCTGTTTTCGCGGTTCGAGGCCAAGCTCGAACAGTATCGCGGGAACCTCGAGCGCTCGGCCGTGGAGCTCGCGAAGGACTGGCGCACCGATCGGCTGCTCCGGCGCCTGGAGGCGATGCTCATCGTGATGGACGCGAAGCAGACCTACCTGCTCTCGGGCAACGGCGATCTGATCGAGCCCGACGACGGGATCATTGCGATCGGATCCGGCGGGGCCTTTGCGCTGGCGGCGGCGAAGGCGCTCGCGCGGCATACCGAGCTCGACGCGCGTGAAATCGCCGCGCAGGCGATGGAGATCGCGGCGGCGATCTGCATCTACACCAACTCGACGATCACGATCGAGACGCTCTGACGAACCCGCGGATGCCCATCTACCTGCCGGAAACAACCGTGTCCAACGCCGAATCCCTGACGCCGCGCCAGATCGTGGCCGAGCTCGACAAGCACGTCATCGGGCAGAACCAGGCGAAGCGCGCCGTGGCGATCGCGCTGCGCAACCGGGGCCGCCGCCAGAAGCTGCCGGCGGAAATGGCGGAGGAGATCGCGCCGAAGAACATCCTGATGATCGGCCCGACCGGGGTCGGCAAAACCGAGATCGCCCGCCGCCTCGCGCGGCTGGCGCAGTCCCCCTTCATCAAGGTCGAAGCGTCGAAGTTCACCGAGGTCGGCTACGTCGGCCGCGACGTCGAGTCGATGGTCCGCGATCTCGTCGAGCTCGCGGTGGACATGGTGAAAGAGGAGCGGCTGGCCGAAGTGCGCGAGAAGGCGCGGCAGGGCGCCGAGGAGCGCGTGCTGGATCTGCTGCTGCCGCCGCTGCCGCCGGCCCCCGACTACGACGAGCAGGCGGCCGCCATCCGCGAGCAGGCGCAGCGGACGCGGGAGAAGCTGCGCGAGCAGCTCCGCGCCGGCCGGCTCGATCACAAGCAGGTGGAGATCGACGTCCGCGAGAAGAGCTTCCCCTCCTTCGAGATCATCGCCGGCTCCTCGGTCGAGGAAGTCGACATCAACATGAAGGACATGCTGCCGGGGTTGTTCCAGGGGCGCATGAAGAAGCGGCGCCTCACGGTGCCCGCCGCCCTCGAGGCGCTGGCGCAGGAAGAGGAGCAGAAGCTGGTCGACATGGAGACGGTCGCGCGCGCGGCCGTCGAGCGCGTCCAGCAGGCGGGCATCATCTTCGTCGACGAGATCGACAAAGTGGCGGGGCGCGAGGGCGGACAGGGACCCGACGTGAGCCGCGAGGGCGTGCAGCGCGACATCCTGCCGATCGTCGAAGGCACGACGGTGAACACGAAGTACGGGATGGTGCGCACCGACCACATCCTGTTCATCGCCGCCGGCGCGTTCCACGTCTCGAAGCCGTCGGACCTCATCCCCGAGCTGCAGGGACGGTTTCCCATCCGCGTGGAGCTGGAGGCGCTCGGCCGCGAGGATTTCGTGCGCATCCTCACCGAGCCGAAGAACGCGCTCATCAAGCAGTACACGGCGCTGCTGTCGACAGAAGGCCTCACGGTGCGGTTCACCGACGAGGCCATCGGGCGCATCGCCGACTTCGCGACGCTCGTGAACGAGCGCACCGAGAACATCGGCGCGCGGCGGCTGCACACCGTGATGGAGAAGCTGCTCGACGAAGTGTCGTTCGACGCGCCGGACCTGACCGACAAGGACGTCACGATTGACGGCGCGTACGTCGATCGCATGCTCGCCGATATCGTCGGCAACGACGATCTTTCCCGATACATCCTGTGACTGCCGCGCGCTTCCGCTTCCATCTGCCCTCTATCGCCCTGGCGTTCGCCTGCGCCGGGATCGCCGCCGGCGGGTGCGGCAAGAAAGGACCGCCGCTCGCGCCGCTGCGTCTGGTGCCGGCCGCGCCCGCCGACGTGTCGCTGGTCCGTCGAGGATCCGAGGCGCGGCTGCGGTTCACGATCCCCTCGACGAGTCCGAACGGCCCGGGGCGGATCGATATCGATCGCGTGGAGATCTACGCCGTCACGGCGGCTCCCGGTGACGACGTGCCGTCCAACCTGATGCTGATGACGAAGAAGTACCTCGTTGGCACCGTCCAGGTGAAGCCGCTGCCGGTCGAAGGGGCGGCGCCCGCGCAGGAGACGGTGCCGGACACGCGGCCCGCACAGGGCGAGGTCGCGACCTTTTCGGAGACGCTGACCCCGGAGAAGCTCACGCCCGCGGTGCTGCCGAAGCTGGAGCCGCAGCCGGTGCCGGCGACCGCGGCCCCCGGCGCGGCGCCGCCGACGCCGGCGCCGCAGGACACGGATCCGAAGCGCGTCTACGTCACGCGCGCCATCACCCGCGGCGGACGCCGGGGCCCTCCCTCGGTGCGCGGGACGCTGCTGCTCGTCGCGGTGCCTCCGCCTCCCGACGGCGTCGCGGTCAGCTACAACGAAACGGCGTTGAGCGTCGAATGGAAGCCGCCGCCGGACGCGGCGGGACGGACGCTGTCGTTCAACGTGTATCGGAAAGGGACCGCGAAGCCGCTGAACGAAGCGCCGCTGGCCGAGCCCAAGTTCGAGCGCCCCGGCCCGGAGTTCGAGACGGAGCAATGCTTCTCGGTCCGCGCGGTGGCGAAGGCGGGCGCCGTGCCGATCGAGAGCGAGCCGTCCGCAGATCAGTGCGTCACGCCGCACGACACGTTCCCTCCCGCGGCGCCGAAGGGCCTCGGCGCGGTGACGGTGCCCGGTGAAGTCGATCTGATCTGGGATGCGAACGCCGAGCCCGATCTGGCGGGATACGTGGTCTTGCGCGGCGAGGCGCCCGGTGACAAACTGCTGCCGCTCATGACCGCGCCCCTCGCGGACACCAAATTCGTCGACAAGACGGTGAAGCCAGGCGTGCGGTACGTCTACGCCGTGGTGGCCGTCGACAAGGCATCGAATCCAGGCCCGCAGTCGCCGCGCATCGAAGAGACCGCACGATGAAACGCTATTACCGGATCGAGTACAACGGGCAGCCGCGGTACGCCGTCGAAGAAAGCGGCGAGTGGCGGCTCGTCGACGGCGACATCTTCGGCCGCCACGACGCCGGCGCGCCGATCGCCGCGTCCGGCTACAAGGTGCTGGCGCCCGTGCTGCCGTCGAAGATCGTGGCCATCGGGTTGAACTACAAGGATCACGCCGCCGAGCGGAACAAGCCGCTGCCGAAAGAGCCGATGATCTTCATCAAACCGTCCACGGCGGTCATCGGCCCGGACGACCCGATCGTGATTCCGCCCGGGGTCGGCCGGGTCGATCACGAGGCGGAAGCGGGCGTCGTCATCGGCTGGCCGGCGAGGTACGTATCGGAGGAAGAGGCGCACAAGTACGTGTTCGGGATCACGTGCGTGAACGACGTGACCGCGCGCGAGCTCCAGGCGAAGGACATCCAGTACACGCGCGCCAAGGGCTTCGATACCTTCGCGCCGGTCGGTCCGTGCATCGCGACCGGCCTGGACTGGGAAGCGAAAGATGGATTGGTCGTCGAAGGCTGGGTCAACGGCCAGCGGCGCCAGTCGTCCTCCACGAAAGAGCTGATCTTTTCGATCCGCGAGCTGGTCGCGTTCGTCTCGTCCGTCATGACGCTCCTGCCGGGCGACATCATCTCGACCGGCACGCCATCGGGGATCGGACCGATCGCGGTGGGCGACCGCGTGACGATCAAAGTGCAGGGGGTCGGCGAGCTGACCAACCCCGTGGGGCTGGCCGTGCGAGTCGGCCGGTAGGTACACCAACGCTCAATCCGGGACATGCGATGAAGATCTTCATTGATTCGGGCAACCTCAAGGAAATCGAAGCCCTCGTTCCCCTCGGCATCATCGACGGGATTACGACGAACCCGTCGCTGCTGGCCAAAGAGGGGGGCGACTACCGCGCGCTGCTGAAGAAGATCTGCCAGATCGTGAAAGGGCCGACCAGCGCCGAGGTCGTCGCCACCGATGCCGCCGCGATGATCGCGCAAGGACGCGATCTCTCGTCGATTGACGAGCACATCGTCGTCAAGGTGCCGTTCACGAAAGAAGGCGTCAAGGCGTGCAAGGCGCTGTCGGCGGAAGGGAAGCACGTCAACGTGACGCTCGTCTTCTCGCCGGTGCAGGCGCTCATCGCGGCCAAGGTGGGCGCGACCTACGTCAGCCCGTTCATCGGCCGCCTCGACGACATCGCCGGCTCGGGCATGCATCTCATCGAAGAGATCGTCGACATCTACGAGAACTACCAGTTCGCCACCGAAGTGCTCGTCGCCTCCGTCCGGCATCCGATGCACGTCGTCGAGGCCGCGCGCCTCGGCGCGGACATCTGCACCTGCCCGGCGGCCGTCATCGAGGCGATGTTCAAGCACCCGCTGACCGATATCGGGCTGGAGAAGTTCCTGAAGGACTGGGAAAAGGCGGGCTTTAAACTGTAGGCCCGTCCCGCCGAAGCCTTGGCGGAGGCGGACCGGCTTCAAGACTCCTAGGGCTTGGACATGAACAAACGTTTCGCGCGCGCCATGCGCGTCGTGTGCGCGCTGGGGTGGAGGTGGGGGGTCCGGCGGGGCGAAGCCCCCCGGTAAAGAATGGACACGCTTCGTTATCTCGAGGAGCTGGAGCGCCGCGCCGAACTTGGCGGTGGCGAAGAGCGGCTGCGCAAGCAGCACGACGCAGGCAAGCTGACGGTGCGCGAGCGCATCGACCTGCTCTTCGATCCGGGGTCGTTCCAGGAAGTCGACAAGCTCGTCACGCACCGCTGCCGCGACTTCGACATGGACGAGCAGATCGTGCCCGGCGACGGCGTCGTCTGCGGGCAGGGGCGCGTGGAGGGGCGGCCGGTCTACGCCTTCGCGCAGGACTTCACGGTGTTCGGCGGCTCGCTGTCGGAAACCAATGCCGCGAAGATCGTGAAGATCATGGATCTCGCGATGAAGATGGGCGCGCCCGTGGTCGGGTTGAACGACTCGGGCGGCGCGCGGATCCAGGAAGGCGTGCTCTCGCTCGGCGGCTACGCCGACATCTTCCTGCGCAACACGCTCGCCTCGGGCGTCGTGCCGCAGATCTCGGCCATCATGGGCCCGTGCGCCGGCGGCGCCGTCTACTCTCCGGCCATCACCGACTTCAACATCATGGTCGAGGGCACGAGCTACATGTTCGTGACCGGCCCGGACGTGATCAGGACGGTCACGCACGAGGAAGTCACCAAGGAGCAGCTTGGCGGCGCGATGACGCACAACGCGACGAGCGGCGTGGCGCATTTCGCGGTCGCCGACGATCGCGAATGCCTGCGGCTCATCCGCGAGCTGCTCGGATACCTGCCGGGCAACAACGTCGACAACCCGCCCCGCCGTGAAACATCCGATCCGCCCGATCGCGAGGACGAGGCGCTCGATCGCCTCATTCCCGAGTCGCCGAACCAGCCGTACGACATGCACGACCTGATTCAGTCGGTGTTCGACGACGGCGGGTTCCTGGAAGTGCACCGGCACTACGCGAAGAACATCATCGTGGGGTTCGCCCGGCTCGGCGGAACGACCGTCGGCATCGTCGCGAATCAGCCCGCGCACCTTGCGGGCACGCTCGATATCGACGCGTCGGTGAAAGGGGCGCGGTTCGTGCGCTTCTGCGACGCGTTCAACATTCCGCTGGTGACCTTCGAGGACGTGCCCGGGTTCCTGCCCGGGACGCGCCAGGAGTACGGCGGCATCATCCGGCACGGCGCCAAGCTGCTGTTCGCCTTCGCCGAAGCGACCGTGCCGAAGCTGACGGTGATTACGCGGAAGGCGTACGGCGGCGCCTATTGCGTCATGTCGAGCAAGCACATCCGCACCGACGTCAACTTCGCCTGGCCGAGCGCCGAGATCGCGGTGATGGGTCCGGAAGGGGCCGTGAACATCCTCTACAAGCGGGAGATCGACGCGGCCCCCGACAAGGCCGCGGCGCGCGCGAAGCGGGTGGCGGAGTTCAAGGAGAAGTTCGCGAACCCGTACGTCGCCGCGTCCCGCGGCTTCGTCGACGAAGTGATCCGGCCGCGCCAGACGCGCGCGAAACTCATCGCGGCGCTCGGCGGCCTCGACGGCAAACGCGACCGGAATCCCCCGAAGAAGCACGGGAACATCCCGCTGTAAAGACCCATGGCAGCCCTAAAGGGCTGCGCAACAGGTCGTCCATGACGGGGCGGTGTTGCCGTCCATGACGGGGCGGTGTTGCCGTCCATGACGGGGCGGTGTTGCCGTCCATGAC
>MELC01000013.1:13089-26071 GCA_001767455.1 Acidobacteria bacterium RIFCSPLOWO2_12_FULL_66_21 | reverse complement strand
CTGGCTTTGGCAGCCGCGTCCGCGATTCGGCGCAGAGGCCCATGTACCAATGCGAATCCCGCCTGCCCATTCGTCAGGCGCGGACGATATCCCTCTACGAAATCCTCGTACGCATATGACGGGTGGAACTGGACGATCTCGACCACGCCACCGGTCGCGGCAAACAACTGCGCCAGCCTCTTGGCAACGTACGTCTTCCCGGTGCCCGGCGGTCCGTAGAAGATCACCTGCTGCTTGTGCTCGAGAAGGCGCTGAATCCGGCGCAGATAGTCGGCATCGAGATGCAGCTCCCGAGCCAGACCGTCGATATCCGCACTCTTTGGCGGCTTCGGCGGCGCGGAGGGAAGTGCCGGCGGCTGAGACTGAGTCACGAACGCCTTCAGCCGCGCTTTGTCCCCGTCTGACCATTCGTCGACGGCGTTCTCCTGAGAGATCGCCCAGAGCACGCTCTGGGCGTCGAGACGATCACGAAGCGCCAGTCCGCGCGATGCCGCCTCAGCAACAATCCGGTCCAGGAAGGCGAGGGCGTGTGCGTAAATCCCTCCGCGGTTGGCGCTATCGGCCGGACGATCGTAGCCAGTCAGGTCGTAGCTCTTCACGTATGGCGATTTCCGGTAAGGCGGCAGGGTGCGCGCATCCACACCCATGAGAAGTACCGATGCGAGTGTAATGAGGCTGCTCTTTCCGCTCTTTGGTAGAGCGAGACCCGACGCGAATCCCTCGACGGCGTCCGATATTTCGCCGAGCGGTTCGTTCCAGACGTGGCTGATGGCCAGGCGCGCGTCGGCTGGGTTCTTCTTGGTCCACTCGAGGAATGGCGTGTGCAGACGGAAATTCGTGAAGTTGTTGTCTTTCGAGGTGATCGCCTTCCGAAGCGCCTCCACCCATTCATCGTTCCCATCTAGGAGCGACCGTCGAGCGATAGCGAGTCTCTCAGCAAGACTCAGCTTGTAATCGCGCTCGGACCCATCGAATCCGGGCCACTCCTTGAACCGTTTCGCCCAATAAATGAACTCGTCCCAGCCTGACGGAGGCGCGGTCGCCGTAGGCATCCACGCGATGGGCCACCGCGACCCGAACTGCTTGTAGAGCGTTGTCGCGAAAGCTGGATTCAGAGCGACGAGGTAATCGCGCCTGAGTGCGCCGGCGTTGTCGAATGGTCCGGACTGTCGATCGCCTTCGGAGATCTCGTTCAATGAGATCGGGCGCGCCAAGTCGTGGTAGTCCACGTTGGCGATGCGTCGCTTTTCGACCCAGACACCTCCCGGCAATTGTGCTGGCCGCCCTTCGACACGAGGCGAGTCGCGGACCACGCCAACCGCGCGAATCTCGCCACTGGCGAAATGGATCGTGGCGTCTCCAGGGCGCAGCTTCCCGTGCAACAGTTCGTGGAAGGGCGAATCTTCGTCTGGCGCCTTCGGGGCAGAAATGAATCCGCCTTGTCGCTCGTCGTCGTAGCTGTCACTGTGATTCACCCACCACACTGTCGACACGCTAGTGCTCCTTCCCAGGTGCGCCGGCGCGACCGCCCCAGAGATTGGCGGTCGGACGGCCTCATTCTGACTGCGAATTGCGTATCTTCCAGTCCAAGTACCGGCGCAACTCGTCTTGGCAGGGGTGCGAAGAGATGTCCGCCAACGCCCGCCAGGGGCAATCGCGAGCATACAGGCAGACGCCGGCCGATTCGCTTTGCGCCCGAGTGGTGATGCCACCCTTCCAGCTCACTCCAAGAACGACGAAGTGCTTCACCATTGGGAGAAGGCGCGGACCGTACTTTTCGCAGAACTCTCGGCGCAGCGTCACCTGGTCCTTGTCCCTGTTCACGCCCTGGGCCACGCCAACCGAGGAGCGCCATTTGGCTTCACCCAACAGGAACACGTCGTCGGTCTGCACGCCAAAATCGATCTCCGGGCCACCGGGTACCAGCGTGTCAGGATGGGGTAGGCGACGCCACAGCCAGATGTGGGCGTTGGTCGCAACAGCGGGCACGCCGATCACGTTGAGGAGATCCCTGACGAAGGTCTCTCGCACCGTTGCGGTGGCGTAGATCACCGGTCCGAACACGCTCCATGTGATCGCGTCTTCGCTGTGAATCGACTGCAGGTCCGAGTAGAAGCCGAGCGTGGCCGTGGCCAATCGATGCTCGTCACCAGAAAACGCTCTTACCTGCCTGCTTTGATAGATCTTCTGAATCAGCTCCGGCGCGGGCCAAGGGCGAACGCCTGTGCGAATCACGTTGTGCCAAGGGTTGACCGCCGCCAAAACACCGCCGCTGCTCCGCGCCACTTCCATGGACTCGTCGTGCCAGTTCTGTATTGTCGTCATTTATCATTGCCTCGGCACCGGCGTCGCCTCATACAGCACCGTGGCGATGGAGTTCGCGCAGGAGCATCCTGAACCATCCGCGGCCGAGACGACGTCGATAGTAGTTGACACGTCGGCTGTGGCATCTCCCAAGGCGGCGACCACTTCCGCACGGACAGGGCGCCTTGTTCGCCACCTGCTTGCTCAACGCCGTCAAGCGCACGAAGCCGACGACGGCGGCAGCCGATGGCGCGCCATAGATCGACGCGAGATCCTGAAGTATGCCGGACTCCCCATGCCGAAGCTCGGAAAACGGCATCATGCCGTGCTTCTCGAAGTACGCATGTCCGTACAAGTACGGCACGACGCACTTGGTCACAAATCTCCCAAGGGACGGCCCGCCGGACAGGAAGAGCCGAAGGCGGGTCGGCGACCCCAGGCACAGAGTGCCGTCCGGGTTGGTGTGAAAGGACTTCGGTATCCGGCCGCCCGTCTCTCTTACAGCTGGAAGGCTTCGCGGAAAGTCGTCTGGAACCGCGATCTCAACACCATACTCGTCACTGATGGTCCCACGATTCAGCGCTGACGCTTTGAAGGCGAGTAGGCCCGAGACCTTGACCGGGCCATCCGACACGGGAATGAGCTTCAGACCACCATAGGCGGCTAAGAGGTCGTCAACGCCCCATCTGCGCAGCCGCTGGAACCACGTCTCACTCGCCATGCCCCCACGGCCTCGGGGCGCTTGCGATGTGAATGTCAGGCGCGGGAGCCGCGCTGACCACTGACACCAGCCTCCCAGTGGCTCTCGACTCGGCCTCCGTGAGCTCTAGGCGGAAGACCCGCTTCACTTCCACCTCCAACGTCCCACTCCCCAGAGCGCGGACCAACCGCGCGACGTCGGCCTTGGCCTGAGCGTGCCAGGCCCAGAAGCTCCGCTCCAGCCGTGGATCCTGCCGCCACCGGTCGGCGTAGTCCTCTGCTGGATCCGCGGGATTCGGCACGCGCGGTGCACTGGGCCTCACGAGGGAGGGCATCGTCTCCAGAATGTTCGAGAGCGCCTCGCCTAGGTCAACTTCGCCGCGGTATGCCTGGGCCGCGAGGTTCGTGATGATCATGGAGATCGGCGCAAGGTCCGGTGTGTCGACGAACATCACGTCGCGATGACGCTTGAGCAGCTGAATAGCCACTTGGAGGGGCGTCTTCCACTCGTACGGCGGCACGTCGTCGACCGTTGCGTACGCCCGGCTCTCAACCAGCTGTCGGATCCGCGATACCGCGATCGGCCTCGCCTGCTGCTCAAACCAGCGCGCGAATCCTCGAGGGTTGCTGCTCAGGAGGGCCAGCGTTTTCTGGTCGTACAGCGGGTGCCTGCGGTCGGTGATCGCGATGGCCCTCTCCGCGAGATCACGGGGCACGCCGACTGCCATCAGGGCTGCGATTCTGGCGGCATCTTCCGGCACACTTGGCAACGTGTCGAGGTGGAAACTCACTTCATCCGCGTACTTGAGACGCCAGCAGCGGTTCTTCTCTTCGGCGGGAGCACACATGTCGTGTGCTCGCGCGTAATCCTTGATCTCCAGTCCGTACAAGTCCTTGAGTTGCCGCTGCGTCATCGCATCCTTCGGCAGCTTCAACGTCGTCACGTTGTCCAGATCGTACTCGGCGTCGGCCGTCAACGGACGTATGACGGTGCCGTAGCGGAAGGAACCCTGAGGAGACACGTGTGGGCTCAGGTGCGCCACGCGCGATTCACGTCGGCACAGCCAGTCGCCAAGTGAGCGGTGTCTCACAGCTGCCTTCTGATAGTACGAGAGCGGAATGTCGATGTGCTCGACGACGAACTTCAGCAGAGCGGTGAACGCGGCCTTCGTATCGGTCATGGTCATACTCCTGTCGGAATCGAGAGCGCGTCGATGAAGCCGCCGCGCGCGTTGACCTGGTCGTACAGCCTCCAAGGCGAGTCGGCCTTCGGCATTCGGACTCGACCGAGTTCCACAGCCACTGAGATCGGCAGTGCCGGGAAGATGTGAACTGGCGTTGTCTGACCGTGCACGGCCTTCACCCTGTCGAGAAGTGTCCGCATCAACTGGCGTAGCTCGGACAGTTGATCTCGCGACGTAATCAAATCGTTGTGAGGCGTTGGCGTGGTGAGGCGCCAGACGCTCGCGTCTTGCCCGAGAACCGATGTAACCCGGTCCGGCGTCACCGTCGCGCTCAGCGCAAAGACCAGCGCCGGCGCGCCCGCGCGATTGGTCGGTTCTTCAATGACGAAGGAGGTGCGCTGGCGGTGAGTAGCCCACTCCCAGGTAGCGGGCTCGCGGCGCCGCTGGTACACGTCCACGTCGCTGATATCTCCCAGCAGAACGCCGAGCGAGACCAGCAAAGGCTGCGGGGCAAGCGCGAACACCGACAGATGCTGGATATCGCCGAGCCTGACGCGATCCCGAACGGCATGGGTGAACGCGCGTTCAAGGGACTTCGACTCGCTGGCCCAGTAGTCGGCGTCCCGGTCGGACGACAGGCTGTTCACTACGCTAAGGGAGATTGGCGTGTCAGCGGCTGGATAGCGCCGAGGGAAGAGCGCGGACGCTGCCTCGTCGTACACGAGCGGCGAGCCGTGGTCACCGATGTTGGCGCCGTACAGCAGAATGTGGCTCTTTCGGCGAAGCGAGATTCCAGTGACCCGCTGGATCCGCTCCTCATGTGCCGCCTTCATCTGCTGGAGGAGCGGAGCCTTGTACCGCCCTCCGTCGCTGCGGCGATCAATCTTCTGGTGACACTCGTGGCAGACGAGCATCAGGTTGTCGACGCTATTGAGCAGCGACACCGGGATGTTGACGCGTGCGCGCGGTCCCTTGTCACTGAAGGCGTAGATATGAGCCTTCTGCGCAATGTTCACGCGCTCCTGAGTGACAGACGATTTCCATAGCGGCTTGTTGCAACCGGCAAACTCGCAGCGGCCAGCTGACCGTCCCCACAGCATGGTCTGCACGGTGGCGGCGATCTGCCTGGACGGCACGTGATGAGCAGCCAGAGACGTTGGAGGCTTTTCTCTGCGGACTCGAGAAGTCATCGCAAGAGTCTCGTCCTGCAGCAACACGAGCCGCTGTCGGCGGTCGCCCACTTACCCACGGCGCGCTAACCCCTTCCGCTCTTGTTCTTGGTCGGATCAACCATAGTGAAGCCGCCTCCCGGCTGGCGCGTTGGCGGAACTCGCTCGCCCTTGGAGATCGTGACCTCGTGGCCCGTTCGGCCGCCGCGCGGCCCAACCTCTTCGTACTGCCCCGACCGTGGCGCCCGTTGACCGGGCTTGACCGGCTCGCTCATACGTGTCCCCTCCCTGAGTCCGCCTGCTCCGGCAAATGAGCGGAGCCGGGCGGAAGTCATGCCCCAGGTCTCGACTCGAAACCCGTGGCGCATGTTTCACTCTAAGGTGAGGGTGTGCCCAGAATGATCGGTGGAGGTGTGTCGGAAACTTTGAACAGTTTCCTTCAGACTTTTGGCCGCGCCTCAAGCTGCTTGGCGAGCCGATCGGCGAGCTCCGATATCGTCGCGTCACCAATCGCACGGAGCTTCTGGATGTCGCAGCTTCCGATCTTGACGCCGGCCGTCAGGCTGTACGTGCCGTGATAGTCGTTCGCGATGATGTCGACGTCTGGCCCCAATGCCGGCTTCAGTTCATTGCGCAGGTTCGAGATCCCCTTGAACCCCTGCTCGGCGTTCGCGCCAAGATCCGTCTTGTGGACTCCACCGCCGTCGCCATGGGCGACGATCAGGTGCAGAAGAAGCCTGAGCAAGCTGTCGGTCAGATTTAGTCCTGTCCGTCCAATCATGACGCGGGTCCGCCGACGCACTCGGTCGCCAGGAATCGATACGACAACCTCTCCATTTGGAGTCGCCACCTGCTGTGGGGGCTTCTCGTTACAACGGTCATGGGTCAGTCGACCACTCGCCTCGAGCGCACGCCGCACTTTGTCAGATATCTCTTGGCTGCTGAGCGGCTTCTGGATCACGTCGCTCGCACCGTCCTTCATCACCTCCACGGCCGCGGGCACTTCGCTCGCAAACCCGCTCACGACTAGCACCGGCAACCAGTACGGAAGGCCCGAATGGTCGCCATGCATCTGGCGGATCTCGCGAAGCAAGGCCTTCCCGTGTTCGACATGACCCTTGATTGCGTCCGATGCGTGCTTGATCTGAAGGTCGAGCAGAATCAGACAGAACGACGTCTGTTGCAGAGCTTGCAAGGCTTCTTGGTAGCTGGGTACCGCCACACAGTCGCATCCGAGCGACCGCAACACCTCAACGAGGTCCTCCGCAGTCGCTTGGTCGTCCTCAACTATCGAGTACGCCTGGCAGGGCGGTCCACCGATCAAAACCCACTCGCCTGAACCCTTCAGAGCGGTTTTGATTCGAGCGCGAACGTCGTCGTGTTCGGTGACGCCGAGTTCTGCGTGCCACGCTTCATTCGTGGCCTTCTCGGCATGCTCGGGAAACTTCTTGAAGAGCGCCTCCACGTCGGACGTGCCGCGTAGCACTTCGTAGTAGAGGCCGGGTGCGCGCCCAGGCGAAAACTGCCGATAAAAGGCTCTCAGCAAGAGGGTCTGATGAGCGTGGGCGTCCTTCTCGATAGAGAGACGAACCTTAAAGCACGATCGACTGTCAGATGTTTGAAGTGCCGTGAACCCTTCACCAAGTCCTCCCGGACCTGCGAAGAGATCAATTACCGGCACGAGTTCCTGTTCACCCATCTGATTGCGCCATGGAGCCGCTTGCCTTTGGTAGGCTTGGGAGGTCAGTCACTTGCCTCCGGTCTTGCGGCGTTCCGCCCAGTACCGCTTCATCCGTGCCGAGATGGCTTTGCGGGCAGCCGCAGACATGCGGCGCGTTCGCTTCGTCGCCTGCTTGATGGCCTTGCGCGCGGCGCGCGGACGCTGTGGAAGACCCAGCTCAGGAAACGTCCGCTCGATGGCGATGATCTCGGCGCGAAGCCGCTTGAGCGTGACCTCGGCACCGGCGCGCGCGAGCTCACGGATCTTCTCTACACTGAGCGTCCTACCGGGCGTCTTCGGCATCTGCAACTCTCCTACACCTGGCCGCCAAACGGCCGTCCTTAACAGGCCAGCCCCGCTATCGCCGCTCGAGGTCGGCGATGACTTGGGCCGGATCGACCCTCAGAGCGCGGGCGACATCCAGAAATTCGATCACGTCCAGCCGACGTTCGCCGCGCTCGAACTTCGACACGAACGACTGAGGCCGCCCGAGCTTCTTGGCTAGTGCCACCTGTGTCAGACCGGCGCCACGACGCGCTTCCGCCAGGAGCTCGCGGAAATGCTCATGCTTCCGGCTGAACGCCGATTTGGGCACCGGCGCAGTCTGCTATCCTAATACCGGATATCCCAAAACGGGTTAATCCTTGCATGTGACGATTGACACTCGCGCGGGGCGAACGAGTCGAGTGCCCGTAGAGCGCTTGGCCACGACGAGGGCGTCGCCCGGGAGACTCGCGTCGCTGTGCGCCTCGCACGACTGGTGTTGACATTAAGGAGGTGGATCGGAGGAAGGGGTCACAACAGCTCAGCCACACGAGCCGACGTGACGAACCATAGCGTGTTGTAAAGGCAGGGTCGCCGGCATTCGCACATGTCCGCCAGAACCCTGAGCGAATTACTTTTCTGCTAGTCGCTGGCTGCGATACGCCAATCGTGGGAGGCGACCCGCGACGCTGGTGGTGTCTCCGCCACAGTCATTTCTGCCCGGTAATTTTTTCCAAAGCGTCAACAAACAGTACACTCCTTTTCCGCCATCCGGCAGGCCCGAACGACTGCCAATCCGGCCCTCAAACACGGCGCAAAGCCCCTCTAGGCGAGCGTCAATCCGGCAGGCGAGTGCTTATGCCGAAGAGCGCGGGTACTGTCTTTGCTCGCGCACACGCCCTTCATAGAACTGATCGGTTGACCCTCGATTCGATGGCCGTGTGAGCGGACGCGCGCCTGCGGGCGATCTCGAAGTCCGGAGGGATGTACTGGTTTGCTAGAACCGCCGACTACAGGCGCTGAACTGGCTGTCGTTGTCCTTCGAGGCGACGGGGGAAGAGAGGGACAGGAAATCGCTTCTTGTGACTCGATACGTAAGCTCGTATCTCTAGAGACCTCGGTGCAGTAGCCCTGTCGGCTATTCCTTTTCAGACTCTGTCCTTCCGCGTTGCTTGGCCCAGCGCGCTTGCGCCACTCGCCGTAGCTCCTCGCTCCGCTCCTCCGGGCTGACATGACGCCACCGAGCGGCACCCAGGCCGACGGCCTTGCGCCGTATCGGCGGGAGTGCGATTTTCCGGGCCGCGATATCGACGAGCTCGAACGCTAGATCCAGCACGGCCTCGGGCGGAAGGCCAGTAAGCCGCATCACCCGGCGCAAGCTGGCTGTCCGCCTGGCGCCGAGCATCTGCGTGAGCTCCGCTGACAGCACCCCACCCTCCATTGGCTCGGTACTTTTTTTGCTAGGCATGCGCATGCACGTAAGATTAGTAGGAGATGGTCCTACACATTACCACAGTCGCGGGAGGTCACTATGTCTGGCGGCTCCATTTTTTCGATCGTTCGGCGCGCCAGCGTCTTCGTCGTCTTCGCCGTCGTCTGCTTCCCCGCCATTGCCCTCGCGCAGTCTCCGTGGGAGCGCGCCGCAAGCAATCTTGAGCGCACATTCACGGGACCGCTCGCCCGATCGCTCGCGCTCGTGGCGATCGTGCTCGGAGGACTCCTATTTATGTATGGGGAGCAAGGAGCGAAGCGGCAGATCTCGGGGATCGTGTTCGGTGGAGGACTGGCGCTCTTCGCGGGGCAGTTCCTGACGTGGTTGTTCTGAGGATTACCTGAAGGGGTATTGGAGGTCGGGTCATGCGAGACCGCCCGACGTGTCGTCCCGTTTACAAGGCGCTGCATCGTCCGCTGACGATCTGCGGGGTTGACCGCCGCCTGTTCTTCCTTGCGCTGCTCCTCGGCGCGGCCACGTTCAACCTGTTCTACTCGTTCCTCGCCGGCTTGCTGATGTTCGCCGGCCTGTATGGGTTCGCCCTCTGGGCTACGAAGCGCGATCCCGACATGCTGCGCATCCTGCTCGCCTCATCGAACGCACGACGGCGGTATGACCCCGGCAAACACGACAGGGTCGATCTGGAGGTTGCGCCGTGGTGAAGCTCGCCCGGATTGTCCGTGACTACCAGGACGCCGGCGGCGTGAACGGCCTGCTCGCGCTTTGGGGCTTTGTGGACGAGGAGACGTTCCTGACGAAGGCCGGGCATGTCGGCGTCGTCTACCGTCTCCAAGGGATCGACTATGAAGGCCTGACGCACCCGCAGCGGTGCTCGCTCGTCCACCGGTTCGAGGCGGCGCTCCGCCTGCTGGACGAGCACTGTCGCGTCTATCAGTACCTGCTCAAACGAACCATCGATCCCATCGTGGCCGCGCCCTGTGCGCAACCGATCGCCAACGAGGCGATTCAGCGCCGAGCGGCGTACCTGAACGACCGGCGACACGAGCTCTACGATCTCGCGCTGTATCTGGTGCTGGTCTATGAGGTGCCAACCGTCGCACGCACCAGCACACGCCTCCGGGATCTCGGGCGCTCGCCGGCTGAAGCCCTGCGGCGGTGGCTGTCAACGCGCCACACGGTCACGCTGCTCGAGGCAGACCTCAACCGCGCTATCGCCACGCTGCACCACAAGGCCCAGGCGTTCGACGTGCAGTTGAGCGATTTCGGCCCGAAGCGGCTGGTGAAGGACGAGGCGTTCGCCTTCTTCCGGCAGCTTGTGAACTACGACGCGGCAACGATGGCGGCAGCGACCCTGACGCACGACACCCATCTCGACTACTTCGTCGCGGATTCGGCCATCGACTGCCACCGCGATCACCTCGTCGTCGGCCGGCAGCGGGTCAAGGTGCTGTCGATGAAGGAGCCACCGAGCCACACCTTCGCGCACCTGCTCGCGGATCTCTACACCATCCCGGGTGAATTCATTGCCTGTCTGGAATGGCTGCGCATCCCGAACGATCGCATGCGGCGGAATCTGCAGACACGCCGCCGGCACTTCTTCAACAAGCGTGTGTCGATCGTCAACTACATCACGCCCGAATCGCGCCCGGAAGAGATGCTCGTGGACGACTCGGCCAGCGCCACCGTCCGCCAAGTCGGTGATGCCCTCACGGAACTCGAAGTCAACGGCCACTTTTTTGGCAGCTGCTCGCTGACGCTCGTGTTGCACGGTCAAGACGCACGTGCGCTCGAACAGCAAGCCGCCGAAGCCATGAAGGCGATGGCGGTTCACGACGGGAGCCTGTTCGAGGAAACGTACAACCTCCTCAACGCCTGGCTGACCATCGTGCCTGGCAACAGCGCACACAACATGCGGCGGCTGGCGCTGCTGGAAACGAACCTCGCTGACCTCAGTTTCCTCTTCACGCTCGACCGCGGTGAGCGCATCAGCCCGCATCTCCGTCGAGAAGCGCTCGCCACCTTCGAGACCCCGCATCACACGGCGTACGCGTTCAACCTGCACGTCCAGGATGTCGGTCACACGCTCGTGCTCGGCGCCACCGGCAGCGGAAAGAGTTTTCTGCTCAACTTCCTGGTGACGCACGCGCAGAAATACGACCCGTTGACCGTCATCCTCGACCTGGGTCGCAGCTACCACAAGCTCGCGACGTTGTTGCAGGGGCGCTACCTCGAGATCGGCCTGCGACATCCCGAGGTCACGATCAACCCGTTCGCCCTCAACCCCACGCCCGAGCACCTGCATTTCCTGCACGCGTTTGTGCGCGTCCTGCTGGAAGGCGACGACGGGTACCGCCTGAGCGAGCCCGAGGACCGCGAGGTGTACGAAGCGGTCGAGAACCTGTACGTCCTGGATCGGAGCCAACGGCGGCTCTTCACGCTGGCGAACCTGCTGCCCCGCGCGCTCGCGGGTCGACTGCACAAGTGGATCGAGGGCGGACGATACGCCGCGCTCTTCGACAACCTCGACGACACGCTCACGGTCGAACGCGTCCAGGTCTTCGACTTCGAGGCGATGCGTGCGTATCCGACCCTGCTCGAACCCTTGTTGTTCTATGTCCTCCACCGGGTCACCGAGCGGATCCAAGAGCCGGCGGAAGCCGGCACGCTGAAATTGTGCGTGATGGATGAGGCGTGGCGGTTCATCCAGCATCCCACGTTGCGGGCCTACGTGCAGGAGGGCCTCAAGACGTGGCGCAAGCGGAACGCGGCGATGATCCTGGCCACGCAAACCATTGACGACTTCGCGTCCGCCGACTTGCTGCGGACGGTCGTGGAGAGCTGTCCGACGAAGCTGTTGCTCGCGAACCCGGCACTGGATCGGCGGCAGTACGCGGACCTGTTCCAGTTGAACGAGATGGAACTCGACCTGCTGACGGGTCTCATGCCGCGCCAGCAGATTCTGCTCAAACGCCCGGACCTGACGAAGGTCCTCACCCTGACGGTCGACCCAAAGAGCTACTGGATCTACACGAACACGCCTATCGACAACGAACGGGTCGCCGCCATTTTTCAACAGTATGGATTCGACGCGGGTCTCGACCGCCTCGTGGCATCGGCGTGATTTCCTTCGGAGGTGTTCCATGCGTTCTGGTCAGGTCATAGCCGTCGCGGCCCTCGCGGTCGCCTTCACGTCTGCGGTCGCCACGCCGGTTGCCGCGCAAGTCGGCGGGATCCGTGAGGTCTCGGCATCAGCCGATCACGTCATTCCAATCCAAGCGCGCCTGCGCTACACGACGATGATCGTGCTGCCGGACGGCGAAGAGATCCTCGACGTCATCTGCGGCGACAAGGACTTCTGGGTCATCAGCGCCACGCAGAACATCGCGCACGTCAAGCCGGCGAAGGCCGGCGGTGCGACGAATCTGAACCTCGTGAGCGCGAGCGGCACCGTGTACTCGTTCCTCCTGAGCGAGAAGAACGGTGGTGGCATGCCAGACCTCAAGGTCTACGTAAAGGATGAAGGCGTTCCACGTGGCAGGCCGAAGTACTACAGCGCCGCACAAGTGGAAGGGCTCCAGGCGGAGCTGGCGGAGATGCGATCCTCGGTTGAGGCGGCGCAACGACAGGCAAGCGAGGCGATCGCCACGTACCAGCAGCAGTATCCGGCGCGCCTTCAGTTCACGTACAGCACGCCCAAGTACGAGAAGCCGTTTCTCGTGCGCGCGATCTGGCACGACGGCCAGTTCACCTACATCAAGGCCGACGCAACCGAGCTACCCGCGCTGTACGAGACGAAGGAAGGCGAGCCCGCGTTGGTCAACTTCCAGGTTCAAGGCGGGACGTACATCGTGCCGAAGGTGTTGGACCGCGGATATCTCAGCCTCGGCAAACAGCGGTTGACCTTTGCACAACAGGGACGGTGACCGAGATGGCTGACGCTCCAACGACGACCGGCACGGCGCCTGTGACCGATCACCGTACGATTCCGCGCGGGGTCTTCCCGCGCAACGCGCAGACCTGGGTCATGGCTGCCGTTGCGCTTGGCATGATCCTCATCATTTTCGTTGTCGGCCGGCCCGAACCGCCCGCGCGGTCCACGACGACGACCGCCGCGCCGCCTGAGCCAAACCCGGAGCGGGTGCGTGATTACCAGGATCGGTTGCGTGCGCTCGACGCGCGCGTCGCGCGA
>MELC01000013.1:12807-13073 GCA_001767455.1 Acidobacteria bacterium RIFCSPLOWO2_12_FULL_66_21 | reverse complement strand
CGCTCATGCCGACGGCTCCGCCCGCGCCAATGTATGACGATGCGCAAACGGCCGCACCTGAGGATCCCATCGCGGTGGAACGACGGCGGCGCGAATACGAGAGCCTCTTTGCCAGCAATGTCGTGCTCAGCCGGCGCCCCGAAGGACAGCGGCCGGATGTCGGCCGTGCATCGCCCGTCAGCGCCACGGCGCCGGCGGCACCGACCGAGCCTGCCAGCGCCTCGATCGACGAGATTGCCGACGCCGCGCTGCGCGCCACCCTGCGT
>MELC01000013.1:10968-12766 GCA_001767455.1 Acidobacteria bacterium RIFCSPLOWO2_12_FULL_66_21 | reverse complement strand
GAGCGGTCAGGCAAACGGCGGCAGTATCGCACCGGCACGCCCAAACACGGCGGAGCGCGCCGCGCGGACGGCAGCGATCAGCCCCGCCGGACCACTGCACCGAATCCTCGCCGGCACCGTGATCGATGCCGTGTTGACGAACCGACTCGATGGCAGTGTGGCCGCACCCGTCAACTGTTTGGTGACGAATCCGGTCTACTCGCACAGTCGCCAGCATGTACTCATCCCGGCGGGGGCGCGGCTCCTCGGCGAGACAAGACCGGTGCAGGCCCTTGGTGAAACACGCCTGGCCGTCGCGTTCAATCGCCTACTCATGCCAGACGGCAGCACGCAGAGTCTCGACCAGTTCCTGGGCCTCAATCAGATCGGCGATGCGGGCCTGCGCGATCAGGTGAACCACCACTACTGGTCCACGTTCGGAGCGTCGGGAGCTGTTGGGCTCGTCAGCGGTCTTGCGCAGTACCTCGGAAGCGCTGGTCTCAGTCGCGGCAACGGAGACAGGACGGTGATCATCGCAGGCGGTGCCAGCGATGCCACCGCGCAAGCCAGCCTGCAAGTGATGAACCGCTTTCTCAACCGCATGCCCACGATCACGATTCGCGAAGGACACCGCGTGAAGGTGTATCTCACGAACGATCTCGAGTTGCCTGCGTACGAGGGTCCGGGTCTGCCCCGGTAACTTCTGATGGAGGGCCGTATGTCTCGTCGTATTTGGGTCAGTCTTGTGATGGTCACGGTCATCGCGGTGCCCGTGTACGCGCAGATTGCCGTCATCGATCCGGCCAATCTGGCGCAGGTCGTCCTCATCGCTCGACGCACACAACAGCAACTGGACGAGCTCCAAGCGCAGTACCGCACGATCCTGCGCATGGCGCAGGGGCTGGGGAACATGGAGAGCTATCGGGTTCCGACGATTCCGATCACGCGACACGATCCGAGTCGCTGGGAGTACGGGCGACCGTGGATCGAAGGGCTCAATGGGGGAGATCCCACGGGCGCAGCCTACTGGGCCACGACCGTGCCCTTGCAGCGGCCGGATGCTGCGTTGAGTCGCCTGACGCCGGCCGCTCGACGGGCGTTTGAACGTCAATACGCCACGATTGAGATCACCGACTCCGTGGCCCAGATGGGTGGGCACCAGGTCGCGCTCGTCCGCGGTTATCACAGCCGACTACAGCAGGCGGTTCAAGCACTGGAAAGCGACGTGCTCAATGGGCTGCCGCGATTCCACGAAATGACCGCGATTCTCGACAAAGTCGCCTCGGGAGAGTTGCTGGCGCGACGACAAGACATGGCCGCGAACCAATTGCTGTCGCACGCGCTCGAACAGCTTCTCGCGCGGAGCAAGCGCCTCCGCGACACCGAGGCCACAACGATCAACATGCAGTTGGTCACGTGGCGCGATGGCCGTGGCGCCAACAACGCCTTTGTCGCCGGAACCGGCGATGCGCTTCGGACCTGGCGCCAGCCGTAGAGCTGAGGCCGGATATCAGGGGGACCAGGACCATGCGTCGCGTCTTCATCATCACCGCGCTCGTCGTCGCGATCAGTCTGCCCGCGACAGCCCAGATCGTCGTCCACGACACTGCGGTCACGGTCAGAAACAGCGTGATCGCCGTCGTCAAGGAGTTGCTCCTGAACACGCAGCGCGACCAGCACGGGCAGTTGCGCCGGATGGCGCGTCGCCTGAGCGTGCATACGAACCTTGACAAGTACTCCGTGGTCGATCCACCGCGATGGCGAACCCACGGCGGTGAGGAGTTCCTCTTCTCGCAGGCTTACAACGACGCCCTGATCT
>MELC01000013.1:0-10952 GCA_001767455.1 Acidobacteria bacterium RIFCSPLOWO2_12_FULL_66_21 | reverse complement strand
CCTGACCGATGCCGCCACGATCGCGGCGACCCATGACACGGGGCAGCTTCGATTCAACGGCCGCAAGCAGGAACTCCGTGCGATCGATGCGCTTGAGGCGCACGTCATCGACCCCTCGAACGAGCAAAGCGCCACGGCTGTGCTCGACAAGATCAGCGGGGCCGTCCTGCTCGGGGCACGGCAGCGCCAGGCACGCCTGCAATTGCTCGCCGGAGTGGTCGAGCAACTCCTCGTCGACAGCAAGCGCGAGCGTGACGCCGAAGCGACCGCCGTCAACATGCAGCTCTCGACGTGGCGGGACGCTCACCACGCGAACAAGGCGTTCGTGACTGGCTCGGGTGACGCGCTGCGCACCTGGCGCCAACCGTAATTCTTGGTTTTGGAGAACCGCGATGGAGCCGCAACCCGCGCTGAACCTCATCCCCACCATCCAGCAGGCGATCACGAACCTGCTGACTACACATGAGCCGGAGTTCCTCCGCTTTGGCTATGGGCTGTTCATGTCACTGGCCACGATTGTCATTGCGTGGCAAGGCATCAAGATGATGCTCTCCGGCGACGGCGTGGGCGAGCAGATGTTCGAGTTCGCCAAGCTGTTGCTGTTCGTCGCGTTCGGCTATTCCTTCATCACGTTCTACGAGAGCCCCCTACCGGGCATCGGCGTGTCCTTCAGCAACCTCATCAGCGACCAAGCGCACTACTTTCAGAGCATCCTCGAGGCGCGCGCTTTCGACAACCTCTACCGTCACCTCGACGAGCTCGGTGACCACTTCATGCAGCCGGACGCATGGTCCATTCTGGCCAATCTGATCTACTGGACAGTGCTGGTTCTGATCGCTCTCGCGAAGGCAGTTTCCCTCGCCGTGATTGCGTTCGGCTTGATCGCGAGCGCTGTCTGCGCGCTTGTGGGACCGATCTTCGTGCCGTTCTTTATCGTGCCGAAGCTTGATTGGCTCTTCTGGGGTTGGCTGAAAGCGTTCATTCAATACTCGTTCATCCCCGTGGTGGCCATCGCGTTTCTGATGATCTTCGAGCAATTCGTCTATCGATACGTCACGACCTTGCCGCCGACGGTGACCTCGGCGGAATACGGCGTGTACGGCTTGCAGGCGGTCGCGGTGATCTTGACGTTTTGCACCGGCATCCTGCTGGTCCCGTCGCTCACCGCGTCGATTTTCTCAGGCCAAGGCGGGCTGTCGATTGTGCCTGGTGTGCCGAGAATGGTTCGCCGCTTCTGAACGGAGAAAGCGCTATGCCACGTCGATTTCATAACGACACCCGAGAACCGGATCTCATGACCTGGTCGGACGTGCCACGCCTTTACTGGTTGGCGATGGGCATCGCGATCCTGCTCGGAATGGTCTCCGGCGCCATCTGGATTGCGTGGAAGCTGTTTGAGTTTCACGTCCTACCGAGGATTGCGCCATGAGTGCCACGGTCGCCGATCTCCAGCCCAAGACGCTCGAGAACGCGAAGCGCCAATTCGTGGAGCTGTATGGCTCCGCGCTGGTGATGAACACGTATCTCAAGATCGCCTTGGTGCTCGTGTCGCTCATCGCGCTCGGGCTACTGGCGCTCAACTTCCACACCGCATCGAAGTACTCCGAGGTGAAGCCGCTCGTCGTCCGCATCGACGACGTGGGCCGCGCCGAGGCGGTCCAGTACGACGCCACGGCGTACCAACCGCAGCCGCCTGAGCTGCGCTATTTCCTGTCGCAGTTCGTAGTGAAACACTTCAGCCGCATCCGTGCGACCGTCCAGCGGGAGTACCCCGATTCGCTGTTCTTCCTGGAGCCGGCCCTCGCGGACGCCACGATCGCCCACAACGACCAGAGCCGCGCGCTCGAAGAGTTTCTGACCACGTCCAGCGCTGATGAAGTCGATGTGGTGGTCCAGAACGTGAGCCTGAGCGAGCTGACGACGCCGCCCTATAAGGCGGCCGTCACCTTCCAGAAGGTGTTCTACACACCGGGCACGCGGTCCGAGCGGGCCCGGCAGACGTACATCGCGCAGGTTGACTTCGTGATCCGCGGTCACGTCCCGAATGAGTTCATTCGCGTGAATCCGCTGGGCCTGCAGGTCGCGTACTTCCGCGTCGATCAGGCGTTTGAGGAGCCCCGGCAATGATGCCGAACGCCGCGTTCCTCGCTGCACTGATCGTGTTCGTGTTCGCCGGGTGGTTGGCCGCGGAATTGACCTTCCTCGCCCCATACAAAGCCCTGCTCTTCCAGCGTCACGGCCTCCGTATCAGCGTCGGTGCGCTGCTCCTGTTTGCGAATCTCTCCGCCATCTTCTACGCGATAGGCCGGTGGCTGTTCTTGCGAGATGCCGGGCGCAAGCTGCTTCACGTTGATCGCCAGCTCACGACCCCTGATGCGGTGCTCGAAGACCTTCGGCACCAGCTGAAGTCATAGGAGGTTTCCAACGAATGTCGCGCGACCTTGATCCTCGTGTACACGAACCGGAACGGCCGGACCCAAGCCGGGGCAGCCGCGTCGGTACCGACTCGGACGACCGCGGTCGGACCGATCCGCGAGACGTCTTTGCGGACCGTCTGGACCTCCCACGCGGGCCGGAGCGCGAACGCGTGCACGTCCGTATTCGCACCTATGAGCTGCGCGGCTCCGAGGTGCGCACGCTGGCGACCGTGGGTGCCTTTCGCGTGGTCCCGGCGAGCGACCTGCGCGGCCACGACGGGCGCCCCGCGGACCCGCGCAAAGGCGATCTCCCGCACCTCCGCGACCTCGGGTTGGTGCGGACGATGCCCTACGTCGTTGGAAAGACGCGAACGACACTGGTGACCTTGACCGAGCAGGGCCGCAGTGTCCTAGAGGACGCGCGGCGAGACCACGACCGCGAACGCCAGGTGTTCTACGCCGGCATCGCCAAGCCGCGGGAACTCGCGCACGATGCGCAGCTCCACCGCGCCTACCTGCGCGCCGCGGAGAGTCTAGCGCCCCGCGATGCGCGTATCCGCCGGGTGGTGCTCGATTACGAGCTGAAGCGCGAGTATCAGCGCTTCCTGCAGGCATCCAATCGCGGGCGCCGCGACAGCGACGGACGCCCCGATCGCGAGCAGGAAGAGATCGAGCGCTGGGCGCACGCGCATCAGCTGCCGATGGTCGACGACCACGTCCAGTTTCCCGACGTGCGCATCGAGTACGACGAGCGTGACGGGCGCCGCGCGGTCGAGGATGTCGAGGTTACGACGGAGCATTACCGCGGTGCGCTCGCCGGCGCCAAGGCGCGCGCCGGGTTCACGTCCTATCGTGCTGCCGGGGCTCGACTCGGCGGCAGCCGGAGGACTGGTCGTGGAGGACGCGGCTCCGATCCACGCGTGGCTGAGGAGGTTCTTGGGTGACGTTCGAGGAGCGAGTGCAAGCCATGATCGATCACGGGTTCACCGAGCGGCAGGCGGGCTTTCTGACGACGGTGATGCTGCACGCAGGGGTGTGTCTCGGTCGCCAGTACTGCGCCTACGCCGGGATCGTCCGCGGCCAGAAAGTGCATGACTTCTTCCGGGATCTCGTCGCCAACAACCATGTGAGCGTCTACTCCCGCGCGCACCGCAAGACGCATCTCTACCATGTACACGCGAAGACGCTCTATCGGGCGATTGGAGAACCAAACAACCGCCACCGCCGGCCCGTCCCGCTCAGCCGCGCGATCGAGCGGCTGATGGTGCTCGATGGGGTCCTCGCTGACCGCCGCCACCGATGGCTCGCCACCGAGCGCGAGAAGATCGCGCACTTCACCCGCGTGACTCGGCTGTCACGGTCGGAGTTGCCGCACATCAGCTTCGGGGTGCAGCCTGATGAAACTGTCCGGTACTTCGCCGAGAAGCTACCCATCGGCATCGATCCGGACGGCCGGCGACATGTCTTCATCTACCTCGTGACGCGGCGGCTACCGATCGACTTTCGCGTCTTCCTGCACCGGTACGGGAACCTGCTTCGCACGCTGCCGGCGTGGACCGTTCGCGTGCTGGTGCCTCCGCACTTGATCGGTGCCGTCGCCCTGCACGAGGCGGCAGCCCGAGACGAGCTCGCCATGCCGCTTCCGCCTGCGACGGTTGATGAGCTCCGCTGGTATTTCGAGCAACGCCGTGACGCAGCAGCAGACCCGGCGATCGTCGCCGACCTTCGGTTCCAACGCGCGTCCGCCATGTTCGGCGCACCGCGATTTCGCGTCCTGTACCGCATGTGGCGGCGATACGGGAATCGGATGCTAGACGCCACAACGTCGCCCGTGACCGCTGATGCCTTGGCGCGGCGGACGGGACAGGTGGACTGCCATGTCTTGGCGCATACCTACCAGCATCTCTCCGCCCTGGTCAGCACCTCCTGAGGGGTTGAAGAGGGGGAACGCAGAGGGGAACGCTGGCTCTGCGGAGTGTTCCCCCCTGGCGAGCACTGCGTCTCGCGGCCGAGCTATCGGTGTGTGGCATTCGTATCGAGGCGCAGGCGTCTGTAACCCTCCACGGCGGTGGAACTTGCAGCGCACGCGAACGGGCGGCGGTTTATGCCGCCCGAGCCCCCGGCCATCGTCTGCGACAGGCGCCACAACGCAGCGGGGGCGTGAGCGACCCCCCTCCCAAGCGCGGCAGGTGCCCTGCCGCCCGATCCCGGAGGGTCGCTCACGCCCCCGCTGCGCACCTGTCCGTCCACGTGCCATGCGGCCCGTCATGACATCGCTCAATCGCCATGTCATGCCGCCCGCGTTGATCCCGCCCGTCGTCGCGCCACGCGCCCGGAATGCAGGCGGCACAGAGCCCGTCATGTCCATTTACGAGGAGCCTCTATGTCGCTGATTAAGCCCCGCACGCGCGGCAAGCAATTCGTCCGGCTTGTGACGCGCCTCGAACGCGAGACGAACGAGACCCTGTACGCGTACGCGCAGTTCCTGGGTGAGCCCGCGGAGTACGTGCTCAATGAACTCATCGACACCGTGCTCGCCAAAGACAAAGAGTTTGTCGCCTGGCGCGCCGAGCACGCACAGTCGTTCGTGCCCCGACGGCCGCCGCGGATCCGGAAACGCGCCGGCGCGCGCGATGCGACGCGAACGAGTCCGCACGTGGAAAGAGATCTGTCATCCACGGCGGCCACGTAACGACGAATCGGAAAGAAAGGGAAAGGAAGCGGCCATGCTGCGAACCTTGGTGGAAGCGCGCGGGCTGGTGGCCATGCTGGTGGCCGCCAGCGTGGGCACCTGGGGACTGCACACCTATCCGGTCCGGACGGATGACGTGTTTCTCGCGTTGATCGAGGCGCGAAAGCCGTTCGTCTTTCAGGTGCTCGCGTACGTGTATGCCACGCTGTGGTTCACGACGCCGTTCTTTGCGACCTCGCTGGTGACGTCGGTGCTGGCCATCATCACGTACCGGCACCCGCTTGGCACCCGCGAGCGCGCGCTCCCGCCATACCCCGCGCCGGAGAGTCGGCCCGCGCCATCGTTGGTGTTGGGCGAGACGCACTTTGACACGATGCCAGGGCGAGCGCCGTCGCCAAGCTGGCTGACGATTCCGCAGCGCGGCCTATACACCGGCGTGATGGTCCTGGGGGCCGTCGGCACGGGCAAGACGTCGGCGTGCATGTATCCGTACGTCGAGCAGCTCCTTCGGTGGCGCGCCGATGATCCCGAGCGGAAGATCGGCGGTCTGGTGCTGGAGGTCAAGGGGGACTTCTGCGGGCAGGTGCGCACGATCCTCACACAGGCCGGGCGCGAGCGTGACTACGTGGAAATCGGCCTGGACGGCGGCTTCTGTTACAACCCGCTGCACAACGATCTCGATCCCTACGCGGTGGCGTACGCGATCGCGACGCTGCTCAACAACCTGTTCGGGAAATCGAAAGAGCCGTTCTGGCAGCAGGCCTACACGGATCTCCTCAAGTTCGTCATCCTCTTGCGCCGAATCACGGACGGGTACACGACACTGTCCGAGGTCTATCGCTACATCCTGGAAGACCGGCAGATCGACGAGGACATCAAGCGCGTCAAGAACTCGCTCGCCGAGGCGCCTGAAGTCATCGTGATCTCGACGGGGGACTACCGCGAGCACTGCGGCCCACCGGCGCCCTGGATCAACTGGTTCGCTGAGAGCGCCGAGGAGATGGCGCACGAGTACAACAGCGACCTGGAGACCTACTTGGACGCCCGGCAGGTGACGTACACCGTCCGGCGCGCGCGCGGGGATGGGTGGGCGGCGCGCCGTCACCAGATCGAGGCGGTGGAACGCTGGTATCTCCACGGCTGGAGCCGTCTCGATAACCGCCTGCGGTCGTCGATCACCGAAGGCATCGTGGTCTTTCTCTCGCTCTTCGACGACAACCCCGCCGTACATCGCACATTCTGTCCGCCGCGCACGGCGTACATGGCGGAACCAAAGCCAGGCGAGCCCAAACCGCTGCCACCGATCGACGAGCTGCTCGAGACCGGTCACGTGCTCGCGCTGAACTTCCCCGTCGCCATGAATCCGGGCCTGGCGCGCATCCTGGGCGTCATGCTCAAGCTCGATTTCCAGCGCGCCGTGCTGCAACGGATCCCGCGCATCGCTGCGCAGCCGAAGCGGACATGGCGTGACCTGCTGTTTGTGTGCGACGAGTACCACGCCTTTGCCACCGTCGGGGAGACGGATCCGACGGGCGACGAGCGGACATTTGCACTGTCACGACAGGCACGGCTCATCCCGATCGTCGCGACCCAGAGCATCAGCTCCCTGCGATCGGCACTGCCGGGCGAGGAGAGCTGGCGAACCCTGTTGCAATGCTTCCGGACGAAGCTGTTCCTCGCCACCAGCGACGAGTTCACCGCGCGGATTGCGTCGGAGCTGTGCGGAAAGCGCGACCAGCTGAAAGCGCACTACGTGCTGTCCGAATCGGGTGCAGACGCGCACATCTCGCTGCTGACCGGGCGCGCGGGAGCCAACAAGCAGACGTTGACCGCGAGCAAGAGTTACACGCCGTATCACGAGTACGTGTTTACGTCGCGGGTGTTCACGGAGCTGCAGAACGCGCAGGCTATCGCGTTGCCGTACGACGGGTCCAACCCCTTGCCTGCACAGCGCTGTTACCTGAAGCCGTACTACCTCGATGTGCAGAAAAGCTACTTCGATCACCTGGCCGAGGGCGCGCTGTGAGCAGCCTGGATCGCATCCTGCCGTTCCTGAGGCCCATTGAGGACCTGCTCCGTGATCCGACCGTCACGGAAGTCATGGTCAACGATGGCGGCGGGCGTGTGTTCGTTGAGCGTGATGGCGCGCTGGAATGTGTGGCCGGTCGCACGCTCGAATCGCGAAACCTGACCGTCGCGATCAAGAACATCGCGCGGGCATGTGGCGATGAGATTTCCGACATGCAGCCGCTGCTCGACGCGCGGCTCGAGGACGGCTCGCGTGTGGCGGCCATGTTTCCGCCGTGCGCCGTGGCCGGCCCGGCGCTGACCATTCGGAAGTTCACGCATCGGTACAGCATCGACGAACTCGTCGACGTCGGTGCCCTTACCGCCTCCCTGGCCGGGCAGCTCAGAGAGGGGATTGCCAGCCAGCAGAACATCCTCATCTCCGGCGGCACGGGGACCGGGAAGACCACGCTGCTCAATGCGCTTGCGGCCCACATTCCCGACACGGACCGCATCATCGTCATTGAAGAAACCGCGGAGATTCATCTCGACAAGCCGAATCTCCTGCGCTTTGAAGCGCGACGCGCGCAGCCGCCGCTCGGCCAGGAGCTTCCGCTGCCGCCCGTCACCATCGCCGATCTGGTGCGCGCGACGCTGCGGCATCGGCCCGATCGGATTCTCGTCGGCGAGGTTCGCGGCGCGGAGGCCTTTGATCTCCTGCAGGCCCTCAACACTGGCCATCTCGGGAGCCTCACGACAATCCACGCCAACTCCGCGGAGCAGGCCCTGACGCGGCTCGCGCACTGCGTCCTGACGGCGAATGTGGGCCTGCCACACCGGAGCGTCCGTGAAGCGATCGCGCTCGCCATTCACCTGGTCGTGCACATCGCCCGCGTGCACGGCCATCGTCGAGTGACGCAGCTCATGGCCATCAAGGAGTACGACGGGCAGAACGACCGGTTCGTGTTGGAGTCGTGCCTCGAAGGGCGTCGCGTCTGTGAAGGAGTCGTCGTATGAGCAGGACTATCCGCAACTCGTGCTTGGCGCTTTCCGTGGCGTTGACGTGTGCCGGATGCGGTGGCACCGCGCCAACGTCGCCATCAGGTCCACAGTCGTTTCTCGCTGGAACGTGGCACGGAACGATGACGGTTCAAGTGAATCCTGGCGATCCCGATGCGCCACCGCCCACCAGCGGCGCGACGACCTGGACGTTTGAAGTCGTGCCGGAGACAAACCAGCAAACGTTCCGGGCGACGATTCGGTCGGAGAACCCGTGGTTGACGATGAACACGATCGGGACGACCGCCATCATTCCGGGCAACACACCACCCGCGCAGATCAGCACGCAGGGCGATTACAGCTCGCCGCGCGGCTGCCGCGGCACCTTCGGCAGCTTTGGCATGGCCGAGGCCACACGGATTGACGCCGACTTCAGCGGGACCGACTGCAACCACTCCACGTTCTCCGGACGTGTGGTGCTGACGAAAGGCTGATGCGCATGCGACAGGTGGATCGCGACGCGCCGCTGCAGTTCCTTCGCACGGCCTACGAACCGGATGACTGGATCGCGGTGTTCTTGAAGTCGTACGAGACGGGACACACGGCGCAACGTGTGGGGCCGGTATCGCTCGTCGCCGATGCGCGGTTCCAGGCGTGGCTGCGTTGGCGCAATCTGATTCGCTCAAACATCTACGTCTCGGTGAATGCGATCAGCCCTGGCAGACGGTCACGAACGCGCGAGTCGGTGCGTGCGATTCGCCATGTCTTTCTCGAAGCCGATCACGATGGATGCGACGTCTTGGCAGCCATCGCCGCACGTCGCGATCT
Source organism: Acidobacteria bacterium RIFCSPLOWO2_12_FULL_66_21 (assembly GCA_001767455.1). GTDB lineage: Bacteria > Acidobacteriota > Vicinamibacteria > Vicinamibacterales > 2-12-FULL-66-21 > 2-12-FULL-66-21. The sequence continues at coordinate 2,009 of MELC01000013.1, read as the reverse complement.
GCCATCACCGTCATATGTGCTGCACTCTTCGCCGAATCGGGTCCATGTGTTCTGGCGTGTGGCCGGTTTCACGATCGAGCACGCAGAGGCACTGCAGAAGCAGCTCGCCCGCGAGCTCGGCACCGACGTGGCGGCCACGCCCTGCACGCAGACTACGCGCGTTCCTGGCTTCTTTAACCATAAGCCCCAGTATGTGCCGCCGCATCTCGTGACGATCGAATACCGCGATTCCACGCGCGTCTACGCGCCCGACGACTTCCCGATACCGATCGCCCCGATGATGGCGACGGTGCCTGTTCGACTGAGTCGCGGCCTCAACGTGAGATTCAATCGAATGGACCGCGCGCGACGGTACCTGGCCGCACTGCCGGCGGCGTTTGCCGGGCAGCACGGCGATCTCCATACGTTTCGCGTCTGCTGCCGGCTCGTGCGTGGCTTCGCGCTCTCGGACGCCGAGGCGCTCACGCTGCTCAATGATTGGAATGCCCGCTGTGAACCGCCGTGGGCCGAGTGCGAGCTCAGAGACAAGCTGGCTCGCGCGCGCCGGTACGGACGCGAACCTATTGGCGGCCTTTTGGAGGCGAACCGATGACGCCTCGAACCAGTTCTCCGGTGACCACGCGCGCGCCACACGGCCGTACGTGTCACTCCTGTTCGTCCGCATCCACATCGATCCGGGCGAACGCAGCCAACGCTGAAGGCCTCAGGCCCTCAACGTTCTTGGAGGACCCCAACATCCAAGCAGAGGGGCTAACTGGGGTCCATCACGATCATCCCCGACGAGCAGGCCACCTCAGGGAAGTCTGCTCGTACGGAGCTGGTCGTCGGAGCCGATGCAGATCCGCTCAGCGGACGCACACTCGTCGGCTTCGCCGTCTCGGAACGTCGCGACCGATGGAGAAGGCGTGACGTGTCCGGCCCGGCATTCGGACGCGATTCGGGAATGCCTCCTCGACGCGTACATCCGCCTCGAGGGTCACTGCCTGAACGGTCCTCGTCTCAGCCAGGCGGCTCGGCTCAGTGCCAGCCGCCTGGCGCACGCGTTCACGTCATGTTGATGAGGAAGGACAACTCTTATGGATACCGTCGTTCTTCGCGGCCCTGGACTCGCGACCGACAAGACACCGACATCGCTACCTGACACCGCTCGCCTCCTCACCGTGACGGCGACGTACCTGCTGTCCGAGGAAGGGAGGAAAGCGTCCCTGCTCGCCGGCGGCAACGGCCGCGCGGTCCAGGAACTCTCAATCGACGTGCCGACGAGTCGGTTGCATCTCGTCAGCGTAGACGACCAGGGTGTCGCGCGATTGAAGCTTCGGCCACGGTACGAGCGTGACGGCGAGCAGCGAGTGGTGCGCGTCGACACACCACCGGCGTACGACTGTCCGCCGTCCCTTGAAGACCTGTACCGAGAGGCTGGGCGCAACCACGAGCTCGAGCGCGCGTACCACCAGCAGCGCACCGCCGCTCGCACTGAACGTCGCGATGCGCACCGCCAGGTCCGCGCGCAGCTCGCGCAAGCGTTCATGAGCGATCACGCTCAACGCAGCCTCGTGCATCCCCCACCCACGCCGAAACGGTGCTATCTCGCGACCCAGCACGGGCGGGTTTTGTTCGACATCAATACCGATGAAGGGATTGCCCGGGACGTGCCGCCCGAGGCTCATCGGCGCTTTCGGGCGGACCTCCGCGGTCGCCGAGACGAGAACCTGCGCCAGCGCGCGGAGCAACTCGCGCTGCACGAGGAGAAGAACCGGCTCGCCGCTGAGTGGATCGCAGCTCACGGTACGCCCGAGCAGCAGAGCCGACAGGCCGCCGGAGTGCTCCCGATGGCCGAGGCGATCGAGGCCATGACGGATCAAGTCCATGCAATCTTCGGCAGCCGGCCCCGATATCTTCGCGACGGTGCGGACCGGCTTCAGGTGCACTTGAGGCAGTCCCCACGGTACGCGAATGCGGCTGTCACTTCGGCCGATGTCGTCGTGAGCAGTAAGAACGCGGGGCAGGCT
>MELC01000012.1:2355-43502 GCA_001767455.1 Acidobacteria bacterium RIFCSPLOWO2_12_FULL_66_21 | reverse complement strand
CGCGCGCTGTGGCCGCGTCTCGTCAAGTACCTCGGACGGTCTCGGGCGTTCTGGAGCTGGCTGCTCGACACGTGGAACCGCCAGGCGGATGACCTCCAGTAACCTCAGCCCGCTCCAGCGGCGCCTCGTCCGAGCGCTGGCCGCGCTCGAGCCGCCGTGATACGGATCGCGAGCAAAGTTCGCCGCGGTAGAATGGGCGGCGATGGTCCCGATCGAAGAGCTTCGGCGCGTGCTCGAAGATACGCCGGGCGTGCGGCTCGCCGTGGTATTTGGCTCTGCCGTCCGAGGAACCGCGAGACCTGACAGCGACATCGATCTCGGGGTATCCGTGGAGCCTGGGACCGAGCGTCCATCGACGCTGGAAGTCGCCCTCGCTCGCGCGGCCGGCCGCCCGGTTGATCTCGTGTGGCTGGACGACGCCCCGCCGCTGCTGCGCTTCGAGATCGCCCGCGACGGGCTCGTGCTGGTCGCACGCGACCGCCATGGATGGGCCGACTTTCGCGCCCGGGCGATGATCGATTGGTGGGACTGGGCGCCGACCGCGCGCATGATGCACGCCGCGATGAGCGTGCGGCTGAGAGAGGAGGCCGGGCATGGTCCGGCGTGACCTCGTCGCGGCCAAGATCGGCCGCGCGCGCGTCTGGCTGAACGACGCGTCCGCCATCCTGGTCAACCCTGTCGACGATTTCGTGGCAGATCCGAAGGGCCGGGACCTGGCGCTGTTTTATCTCTTTCTTGCGATCCAGGAGTGCATCGATCTCGCCGCGCACTGGGTCGCGGACGAGGGATGGGGAGAGCCGGACGATGCAGGGTCGGCCTTCGACGTGCTTGCCGATCACGGCGTGATCGACCGCGAGGCGGCGACCGCCCTCCGCGCGGCCACCGCGCTGCGCAACCGCATCGCCCATGGGTACGCGCTGCTCGACTACCGACGCGTGCATCGGGAGGCCCAGCCCGGTATCCCCGCGCTCCGCGACGTCCTGGCCGCCATCGCGAGAGCCGCAGGCATTTGAATTCAAGAACAACACCGCGGAAGACAGTCAAGGCGCCGCCCGGGGACTCGCACGTCATGCCGGACAGATCAGCCTGCCCGCGCGTCGCGGCCGACATCGGCCGACATTCCGTCGTCCCGATCGCTGTCGACACTGCCTTTTGAGGGACTGACACCGGCCATGAACCGGCGGACACGGCGATCGGCTACCATGGGTCCGTGCTGAACCTGACGCCCCGGGAGACGCTGACCGACCCGGCTGGCCGTCCGTATTTTCTCTGGGATTGCGACCTGACGCTTGCCGACTTCGAGGCACGGCTCCGGCATGGGGACCCCGACGTCCGCGCGTACTTTCTCGCCAAGATGATGCGACAGGCCAGGCCGGACGACGTGTTCCAGTTCGCGCGGCTCGCGGAGATCCGCGCGCTGTGGCCGCGTCTCGTCAAGTACCTCGGACGGTCTCGGGCGTTCTGGAGCTGGCTGCTCGACACGTGGAACCGCCAGGCGGATGACCTCAACGAAATCCTCGTGGCGAAGCTCGCCGCGTTGCTTGGACGCGTCGAGCTGCGCGATCTGCAGGACGTCGCGGCACTGCTGAAGGCCGGCGGCGACTTGATCGCCGCGCTGCGGGATGCGCCGAAAAAGGACGCCGGCTTCTCGGCCATGACGCTCGCGTGGGTACTGGAGAGCTACGAACCACGGCCGCTCGCTCGCGCGCTGGGCTGGAGCGAGCGGGAGGCGTCGGACATCGACGGCTTCCGGCGGGAGCTCATCGAACGACTGACCCGGGCCGCGAGGCCGGAATAGGACCTCGCACCCGTCGCGAGCGAAGACCGCACGTGACGCGCGACACCCCACACCCTGCAACGAGCGCGGTGTCCGGTCAGGTTCGGCGGGATTCCTCGTCACGAGCGGAGCTGCCACTTCCTGGGGCGACGCACAGTCCCGCGTGGCCTCGCGCCCTCCTCCGAGCCGGCAGTGACATGGACGAACACATCTCTTGAAGGGGACTCGAACCGTGTGCTTCCATGTCCTTCCGTGGTTGAAACCTCCGTGTGATTCCGTGTCCTTCCGTGGTATGTGATTCGGTGTTCTTCCGTGGTCCGATCTCCGTGTCCTTCCGTGGTTCGTGTTGCCGTGCCCTTCCGTGGGTCATACTGAAGGCGATGCCGGATCTCGCCGCCGTGGAAGCGTTGCTCCGCGTCCGCCTGGCGGGGACGCTGCCGGGACCCGAGGCGCAGATGCGGTTCGTGCCGACGCCCCACGGCCCGGGCTGGCGGGCCGGGCACTTCCCTGCCGACGCGCGGCTGGCGGCGGCGCTGCTGCTGATCTACCCCCTTGCGCACGGCCCCGCGGTGCCGCTGACCGTGCGCGCGCAGGGGCTCGCGCGGCACGCGGGGCAGATCAGCCTGCCCGGAGGCGCCGCCGATCCCGGTGAGACGCTCGTCGACGCGGCGCTGCGCGAGGCGGCGGAGGAAATCGGCGTCGATCCGCGCGCGGTCCGAGTGCTCGGAGAGCTGACGCCCGTGCACGTGCTCGTCAGCGGCTTCACGCTCCATCCGATCGTCGGCATCACGGAGGAGCGGCCGGCGTTTCGCGCCGCTCCGCATGAAGTCGACGAGATTCTTGAGGTCTCGCTGGAAGACATCCGGGACGCGTCGCGGATCAGGCAGGGCGGCCACATCCGCGAAGGCGTCGCGATCGAGTATCCCTATTTCGACTTGCTCGGGCACCAGGTGTGGGGCGCCACGGCGATGGTCCTCGGCGAGTTCATCTGCCTTCTCGGAGAGCCATCCTAACCAATTCCAAATTCCAAAAGGCAAACTCCAAAGGCACGTCAAACGCCAACGACCAAACGAGTTTGGAGTTTGAAGTTTGGAGTGCCTTTGGAATTTGGAGTTGGAAATTTGGAATTCCCGCTTTTAGAGAACGAACGGGATGACCGTTCTAAGGCAAACTCCAAACGCACTCCAAACGCCAACGACCAAAGGAGTTTGGAGTTTGGAGTGCCTATGAAATTTGGAGTTGGAAATTTGGAATTGTCGTTTACACGTCTTTAGAGAACGAACGGAATGACCCGCGCCGTCCGCGCGCTGTAATCGACGTACTCCGGGTACATCCCGACCAGCAGCCGTTCCTCCGCGTACATTCGCGCGGCGGCTCCAATCGTGACGAGCACGGCCGCGGCAATCGCCTCCCAGGTCCGATGGTCGAGCGCGGTGGCCCAGGTGAAGTACAGGACCGCCGCGTAAATCGGATGCCGAATCCACCGGTACGGGCCCGAGGTGACGAGGCCGTCGGCCGTCGGGTTGGCCGCGGCATGAAAGCTGCGCATGCCGAACGCGAGGCGCGCCGCGATCATGAGCAGGATCGCCAGCACCTGGATGGCCAGCGCGACGGAGTTCCTGGCAAACACCTCGTGGCGGATCAGCAGCCAGACGAGTCCGGCCACCATCAGGGCGAACGCCGCCACCGACTGGAATCTCAGGCTCATTACTTCGCCCTGATCGCAAACAGGTGCTGCGCGCCCCGGATGTAGATGGTGCCGCCCGCGAGCGCCAGCGAGGCATACACCGGCTCGCCAACCGAGTTCGTGCGGAGGATCTCGTGCTTCGGACCCGCCTTGATGGCGAATGTGTCGCCGTCCTCGCTCGTCTGAAGAACACGGTCACCGTACGCCACGAGCGAGGCCGTGAACGTCGCGGGTGCCGGCGGCCGTCCACCCTCGTACTGCACCTGGCCCGTTGACGCGTCCAGGCACGTGATGATCCCGGCATCGGACATCAGATACAGGTATTGACCGTACACGATCGGCGAAGGCACGTAGGCCGTGCCCTTGTCGTATCGCCAGGCGATCGCCGGGGTATCGGTCAGATCGCCCGATCCCCCGGGACGAATGGCCATCGCGCGCTTGGCCTGGCTGCCGGCGGTCAGGAACACGAGGCCGCCGCCGGCGACCGGACTCGGAATCGGATGGCTCTGGACCCCTTTCGTCCGCCAGAGTTCGGTGCCCGTCTTCGGGTCGTATGCGATCACGACCTCGGCGCCCGACGCTACGAGCTCCGCGCGGTTTCCGGCATTCACCACAATCGGTGTCGCCCAGCTCCGCCTCGTGGTCCGCGCGGCGCGCCACACCTCGTTGCCGTTTGTCTTGTCGAGCGCGACAATCGCGGAGTTCGCGCCCATCTCCTGGTCGATCTGCAGGATGAGCAGGTTGTCGTACAGAATCGGCGACGTGCCCGGGCCAAGGCCCGCCTTCGCGATGTTGCCAAGTGACTTCTTCCACGCGAGCTTGCCTTTGAAGTCGTACGCATAGAGGCCCGCGGCCTCGAAGAATGCGTACACGAGCCGGCCGTCGGTCACGGTCGTCGGCGACGCGTAGGTGTTCTTCTTGTGGCGGTTGTCGTACATGGGACCGTCGTAGGCGGTGTGTTCCCACAACAGCCGGCCGTTCGACGTGTCGTACGCCAGCACCTTCAGTGCGTTCTTGTGATCGACGCCCGTGCTGTCCGGATGCAGGTACCCTGGTTTGAGGTCGAAGCCCAGGTGATCGGGCGCGGTGTGCCCGGGAATCAGGTCGCCTTCGATAGACGTAGTGATGAAGAGATGATGACCCCAGACGACGGGTGACGAAAGGCCGCGGCCCGGCACGGCCACCTTCCAGGCGATGTTCCTGTCAGGCGCCCACTCGGTCGCGTAGTTGTCGGCCGCCGATATGCCGAGCCCCGATGGCCCGCGCCACTGCGCCCAGTTGTCGTCGGGCGCCGCGCCCGCGCGCGGCAGATGAAGGCACGCGGCGAGCAGGACGACCGCGACGACGCGTATGGCTGGTGACATGCGCGGTAGCATACATCGGGGTGGACCTCGTCAACTCCAAACGCCAGATTCCAAACTCCAAAGGCACGCCAAACGCCAAAGACACGTCCAAAACTCCAAACGCCAAATTCCAAACTCCAAAGGCACGCCAAACGCCAAAGTTTGGAGTTTGGAATTTGGAGTGCCTTTGAGTTTTGGAGTTTGAAGTTTGGAATTTGTCGTCTAGGGCGGCGTGGGGAGCCAGACGCGGAATGTCGAGCCTTTCCCCTCACCGCCGCTTTCCGCGGAGACGACGCCGCCGTGCAGCTCGACGAGGTGGCGGACGATGGCGAGGCCGAGGCCAAGGCCGGTGTGGGCGCGTGTCGTGGACGAGTCCCCTTGCGTGAACCGATCGAACACGTAAGGCAGAATCTGCGGCGAGATGCCCTGCCCGGTGTCCGTCACCACGATCTGCACGGCGCGCTGATCGTGCAGCAGCTCCAGCGAGACCTTGCCGCCGGCGTCCGTGAACTTGACGGCGTTCGAGAGCAGGTTCCAGAGCACCTGTTGCAGCCGCTGGGAATCGCCTGTAATGCGCGGCAGGTCCGGGGGGATCTCCGCCTGGAGGCTGACGCTCTTGCTGTCGGCGGCCGGCTTGATGGTCTCGATCGACCCGGCGGCGATCGCGCGGAGGTCGATCGCCTCGATCTGCAGCCGGATCTTGCCTGTGATGATCCGCGACACTTCGAGCAGATCGTCGATGAGCCGCGCCTGCGCCGCGGCGTTGCGCTCGATGACGTCGAGCGCGTGCAGCGTGGAGACGTCGAACGGGCGGCCCCTCAGGATCCGCGCCCACCCGAGGATCGCATTCAGCGGCGTGCGCAGCTCGTGCGACAGCGTGGCGAGGAATTCGTCCTTCAACCGGCTGCTGGCTTCGACCTCGCGGTGCGCGCGTTGCGTCTGCTGGAGCAACCGCTCGCGCTCCGCCTCGGCCGCCTCGAGTTGCGCGGCGCGCTGCGCCGCCTCGGCAAGCGCGCGCCTGTGTTCCGTGACGTCCTGGAGCGCAGCGAGGCACAGCTCCGGATCGCCGGACGGGCCGCGCACGAGGGCGACGCTCAAGTCCACCTCGCGGACATCGCCGCTGCCGGTTCGATAGCGGCGCTCGGCCCGGTAGTGGTCGCGAAGCCCGTGCGCCAGCTCGCCGAACGCCGCCCGCGCCGCCCGCTCGTCTCCCGGATCCAGGAAGGCGGCGAACAGCCGTCCCTTGAGATCCTCGGCCGAATAGCCCGAGGCCACGAGCAGCGCGCGGTTCACGTCGAGGACCTGGCCGGACAGATCCAGGGCGGCAATCGGCACGGGTGCCGACTGGAGCAGCGGCGGAAGGACGAAGACCGTGGAAGTCACGCGGGGTTCATCCAGTGTAGCCCAGCTCGGGAGGTCCCCGACCTGGGGGTCTGCAATTCGCGAGTTGGTGAATCGGTGAGGTGGTGAATCTCTCCCTGCGCTCATGCGGGAAATATCGCGGCAGTAGAATGTAGGGGGTGCGCAAACCGGCTGCGTCAATCTGTATCTTCCTTCTCGTTGCCGCGGCCGGGTCGTGCGCGCCCCGGCGGGGGCCGTCGCTCCCGTCGCGGCCGGCGCCGGCGCCAATCGCCGGTCTCGATCTCGTCGGGGAATTCGACATCCCGCCGCTGACGACGCTGGACGGACTCAAGCCCGCGCGCTTCGGCGGCATCTCCGGCCTCGCCGTCGATCCGACGACAAAGGAATTCCTCGGGATCTGCGACGACCGGCAGGACAGCCGCATCTTTGTCTTCCGCGCCCGGCCGCCGCTGTCACCTTTTCGCGTCGAGCTGCGATCGTACTTTCCGCTGCCGTCCGGGCCCGGCGCGCCCGAGGGGCTCGATCCAGAAGGCATCGCGATCTCGAGCGCCGGCGAGATCTTCGTGGCATCCGAAGGCATCCAGAACCACGAGCCGCGCGTGCCACCCGCGATCGTCGAGTACTCCAACCGCGTCGATTACGTGCGGCGTCTCACCATCCCGTCGAAGTTCATACCGCCGGCGACGGGACCGATCACCCAGGGCGTCCGCGACAACGCGTCGCTCGAGAGCCTGACGCTGACACCCGACGGGCAGCATCTCTACACCGCCGCCGAGGCGGCGCTCGCGCAGGATGGCGAGCTGGCGGACTGGAAACAGGGCACGATTGCGCGCATCCTCGAGTTCGAGCAGGTGGGAGGCACGTTCGAGCCGCGCCGCGAGTTCGCGTATCCGGTGGACCGGCTGCCGAAACCGGATTTCACGCCGGGGTTCTTCATCAACGGGCTCGTCGAACTCGTCGCGCTCGGCGACTCGGAGTTCCTGTCGATGGAGCGCGGCTACGCCGAAGAGCCCGGGGGCACGGGACGATCGAAGAACTGGCTGCGGATCTTCCGCATATCGCTCGAAGGGGCGTCCGAGATCTCGAAGCTGGACTCGATCGCCGGGGCGCGAGTGACGCCGGTGCGCAAGACCCTGCTGCTCGACCTGTCCACCGTCAAGGGGCTCAGTCCCCAACTGGCCAATCTCGACAATTTCGAGGGCATGCAGTTCGGCCCGGTACTTCCCGACGGCGCCCGCACGCTGCTCGTCGTGAGCGACGACAACTTCAGCGCCCGGCAGCGCACGGCGTTCCTGCTGTTCAGAATTCGTGAATAGAATAGGGGGATGGAACTCATGAAGCGCTCGTTCGTGGCTGCAATCCTCATCGCGTTCGTTGCCGCCTGCGGCGACAGGCAGGAGGGACCGGCGCCGCAGGCGCCTCGAGCCCCTGCCGCGCCGGTGCCCGATGACCAGACGTCGCTGCCGAAGGTCGACCAGCAGGCCCTCCTGAAACAGATCAACGTGCTCGCGTCGGACGAATTCGAGGGTCGCGCGCCAGGAACGAAGGGCGAAGACCTCACCGTCAAGTATCTCCAGGATCAGTTCAGGCAGATGGGACTCACGGCGGGGAATCCCGACGGCACCTACGTCCAGAAGGTCCCGCTCGTCGGCATCACCGCGAAGAACACGACGCCGCTCACGATCGCCAAGGGAGCGGAGAAGGTCACCTTCAAGTGGGGCGACGACGTGGTGGCGTGGAGCAAGCACGTCGCGGATTCCGCGGCGCTCGACGCGTCGGAGCTGGTGTTCGCGGGTTATGGCGTCGAAGCGCCGGAGTTCACCTGGAACGATTTCAAGGACGCGGACGTGAAGGGCAAGACGATCATCGTCCTCGTCAACGACCCGCCTGTGCCCGACCCCGCGGACGCGTCGAAACTCGACCCGAAGACGTTCGGCGGCAACGCCATGACTTACTACGGCCGCTGGACGTACAAGTTCGAGGAGGGCGCGCGCAAGGGAGCGGCGGGGATCCTCGTCGTCCACGAGACGGAGCGCGCGGGGTACCCGTTCTCGGTCGTGCAGGGCAACCTCAAGGAGAAGTTCGACCTCGTCACGCCCGACAAGAACATGGGGCGCGCGGCAATCGAAGGATGGATCACGCTCGACACGGCGAAGAAGATCCTGAAGCTGGCCGGGCAGAACTTCGACGCCCTGAAGAAGCAGGCGGTCACGCGCGACTTCAAGCCGGTGCCGCTCGGGCTGAAGGCCTCGCTCGCCATCCACAACACGATGCGGACGATTGACTCGCAGAACGTCGTGGCGAAGCTGGAAGGCAGCGACCCGCGCCAGAAGGACGAGTACGTCCTCTACTCGGCGCACTGGGATCATTTCGGCGTCGGCACGCCGGTCAACGGCGACAAGATCTACAACGGCGCGCTGGACAACGCGTCGGGCGTCGCGACCGTGCTCGAGATCGCCCGCGCCTTCACGCAGGCGAACCCGCAGCCGAAACGCTCGATTCTCTTCCTGATGGTGACGGCGGAGGAGCAGGGGCTTCTCGGATCGCAGTACTATTCCGTGTCGCCGCTCTATCCGCTGGCGAAGACGGTCGCGAACATCAACGTGGACGGCGTCAACCAGTGGGGGCGCACCAAGGACATCACGGTCGTCGGCCTCGGCGCCTCCGATCTCGATGACTATCTGCGCCAGGCGGCGTCGGCGCAGGGACGCACGCTGACGCCGGATCCGGAACCTGAAAAGGGCTTCTACTACCGCTCCGACCATTTCAACTTCGCCAAGCAGGGCGTGCCGGCGCTGGACCCGGATGCCGGCGTCAACTACATCGGCAAGCCGGCGGAATACGGCAAGCAGAAGCGCGACGAGTACACGAACCGCGACTACCACGCGCCGTCCGATGAAGTGAAGCCGGACTGGGATCTGTCGGGTGCCGCCGAGGACGCGAACCTTCTGCTGACGGTCGGCTACCGCGTGGCGAACGCCGACACGTTCCCCGAATGGAAGCCGGGCAACGAGTTCAAGGCCAAACGTGACGCGATGCTCAGGAGATAGCTCGAATTCGTGAATCCGTGAATGCGTGAATTGGTGAATTGGTGAGTTCGTCCCCGCCTTGTGAATTCACCACATCACGAATTCACCAACTCGCCAATTACATACGCCCAAGTTGGCGGCGGGACTCACCGCCTGCCGCCTGCTGGCTACTATCTTTCTTTGGGGTCTTCGAGGTAGGTGTAGCCCTGCAGGCCCTCTTCGTAGAACTCGAGCAAGTGCCCTGATTCTTCGTAGGTGATCTTCCCCTGCCGCACCGCCAGCTCGACGTCGTGGCGGAGCTTGCGGACGAGCGTGTCCGCGTCGAACTCCACGTAGTCGAGCACTTCCTTGACGGTGTCGCCCTTGATCACCGCATCGAGGACCACGTTCCCGCGCTCGTCCAGGCTGACGTGCACGGCGTGCGTGTCGCCGAACAGGTTGTGCAGGTCGCCCAGAATCTCCTGGTAGGCGCCGATCAGGAAGACCCCGAGGTAATACGGATCCCCGTTCACGGTGTGCAGCGGCAGCGTGCGCTTGACGTCGCGCCGGTCGATGAACTGATCGATCTTGCCGTCCGAGTCGCACGTGATGTCGCCGAGGATCGCGTGATGGGTGGGGGCGGTGTTCAACCGGTGGATGGGCATCACCGGAAAGAGCTGCTTGATCGCCCAGCTGTCTGGACACGACTGGAACAGCGAGAAGTTGCAGAAGTACGTGTCCGCCATCGTGTCGTCCAGGCCCTGGAGGTCTTCGGGGATCTCCTCCATCTGTCCGACGAGCTTCCGCAACTTGACGAGGATCGCCCAGTACAGGTTCTCGGCCTGGCATCGCTGTTCGAGGGGAAGGTACCCGCCGGTGAACAGGTTCAGCGCCATGTCGAGCGCCTGCTGCGCGTCGTGATAGCTCTCGAGGGCGTTGCGCGCCGACAGGTTCTGGTAGGTCTCGAGCAGGTCGATGACCGGCTGCTCCGCCTCGTCCGGCTTGATGGCGTCGGGGATCTTCTCTTCGCCGAACGCCGACACGCCCAGGACGTTGAAGATGAGGACGCTGTGATACGCCACGATCGCGCGCCCGCTCTCGGACACGATCGTCGGGTGCTTCACCCCGGCATCCTCGCAGACGGTCTGGATGTGGTAGACGACGTCGTTGGCGTACTCCTCGAGCGTATAGTTGACGCTCGACTCGAAGTTCGTCTGCGATCCGTCGTAGTCCACGCCGAGGCCGCCGCCGACGTCCAGATACTCGAGCCCCGCGCCCGCCTTCGACAGCTCGGTGTAGATCCGCGCCGCTTCGTTGAGCGCGCCCTTGACGATGCGGATGTTGGGGATCTGGCTGCCGAGGTGGAAGTGCAGCAGCTTGAAGCAGTCCTCCATGCCGCGAGCCCGCAGCTCCTCCAGACCGCGCAGGATCTCCGCGACGGTCAGGCCGAACTTCGATCGGTACCCGCCGGATCCCTGCCACCGCCCGCCACCGCGCGCGGCGAGCTTCACGCGCATCCCGATCTGCGGCCGCACGCCCACCCGCTCCGCGTACTTCAGGATGAGGCCGAGCTCGGTGTATTTCTCGACGACCGGGATCACCTGGCGCCCGATCTTCTGCGCCAGCATCGCCATCTCGATGAACTCGGCGTCCTTGAAGCCGTTGCAGATGATCGGCGTGTCGTTGTAGGCCTGCGCGACGACGGCCAGCAGCTCCGGCTTCGAGCCCGCCTCGAGGCCGAACCCGTGCTCCCGGCCGAAATCCAGGACTTCCTCGACGACCTGCCGCTGCTGGTTCACCTTGATCGGGTAGACGCAGATGTACCGGCCGGAATAGTTGTGCTGGGCGATGGCAGCCCGGAACGCGTTCGAGATGTCCCCGACCCGATGCCGCAGGATGTCGCGAAACCGGATCAGCACGGGGAGGTGAATCCCGCGCAGCATCAGGTGATCGGTCAACTGCTTCAGATCGATCGATCTCGCCGGATCCTTCGTCGGGTGGACGAGCACGTGGCCCGCGGGGGAAATCGAGAAGTAGCCCCTGCCCCAGCGGTCGACTTCGTAGAGCTCGGTCGCGTCGGTGACGGTGAAGACGTCTCCCGTCTGGAAGCTGCGATGGCCGCGAGTTGTCGGGGTGCTCACGCGAAACATGATACACAGGTTTTTTCGGAGCGGCCGCCGAATTTAGAACGGCCGAGGCATCGGCCTTCTTGGTAATCGCGCGCGAAGACCGTAATCGGCGGCGGCGGCGAACGGCGAGATCAGGCCCTTTCTCGCCCTATTCCGCCGGCACTCCGCTTGCCAGTGAAGCGGACACCCCTCCAATGGAAACTATCGCCGTGCGTCGGGTCAGCATCCCGATCGATCGTGCCGTGGAGGAGCGCCCGACGGTGCTCCTCGTCACCGGCGACGCGGATCTCCGGGCCTCCGCCGCCCGGGCCCTGGCCGCCGCCGATTACCACGTCATTCAGGCTGCTCATTCGGGGCATGCGCTGCTCCGGTGCCTGGACGCTCCGCGGATCGATGTGCTGCTGACGGAGCTGGCGATGGACGATTCGTCGGGACCGGCCCTCGTCCGGATCCTGCGGAGACACCATCCCGACGTGCGGCCGGTGTACTTCGCGCAAGCGGGCACGCCGGAGTGCGGCGGCGTCCTCGTGCGCCCGTTCACGCGGGACGAGCTCTTGCGCGAGGTCGAGGCGCTCGTAACCGCCTGCCCGTGACCCGCTATCTGCCCTGCATCTTGAAAAAGGCGGCATCCACCGGAACGTCGAACTCGATCTTCTGGATCGTGATGACCGCGACCGGCGACCCGTTGACGAGCTGACGCATCTGGAAGGGCATGGTCCGTCCCTGGACCTGCTTGTAGTCTGAGAGCTCCGTCTCCGTCGTGACCGTCGTGCCGCCGCGGTCCTCTTCGACGCTGACCTTGGCTTCAAGGCCGGTCTCCGCGTCGAGGTAGTAGTGCTGGACCGGTTCCCCGGCCCGGGAGATCTTCAGGTGATAGACCAGCCGGTCCTTGAAGGTCTCCTTGCCCACCAGTTCGACCGAACGCCCTTTTTCCTTGTAGTCGACGAACACGCCGTCGAATTCCGCCTGCTGCCTGACGTCGCCCGCCTCAGCCGCCGGGATGCGCTGCGGCGGCATCGGTCCCGACTGCCTCCAGACATCCGTGCCGTCGTAGGCGACCGTGTTCATCCGGTCGCCGACCGTCACGTCGCGCCTGACCAGGTTCGGGCGCTTCGCCGTCATCGTCATCGACACTTTCTGCCCGCCGGCGGGCACCACGCTGCCCGTCATCCTCACCGTCGTGGTGCTCTTGAGCAGTTGCAGGCCTCCCTTCGACTGGAGGTTCCTGCTGACGATCTCTTCAGCGGTCTGCGCGGCTGCCGAGCCGGGGGAAAGACAGAGCCCGGCCGCGACTGCGGCAACGAACAGGATCGGACGGCGCATGGAGTTCTCCTCGTGCAGGCGGCCCATCAATTATATAGGCGGGGCCCCCTGCACCCCGCCAAGCTCGTCGCTTGCGGGGACCCCTACGCCCCGCGCCGCTCCCACCTTGACCGGGGCTCCGCCCCGGACGCCGGCTCGGTCGCTCGCGGGGACCCCTACGCCCCGCTCCGCTCCCACCTTGACCGGGGCTCCGCCCCGGACCCCGGCTCGGTCGCTCGCGGGGGCCCCTACGCCCCGCTCCGCTCCCTCGCAGGCGCGCGGTGCGCGCCGACGTCATGCGGCAACGAGATCAGAATTCTCGTGACGCGCCACATAACGGTCGATGCACATCTCCTTAGACGCGGCGGCGCATCAGCATCCGGTAGAGCGCCAGGAGGATGATGGCCCCGAGGATCGACATCAGCCAGCCCGCGCTTTCCGTCGGACCATAGAAGCCCATCGCCCGGCCGATGAAGCCACCGACCAGCGCGCCGGCGATCCCGAGCAGGATCGTCACGATGAAGCCCCCCGGGTCGCGGCCGGGCATCACGAGTTTGGCGATCACGCCGATCAAGAGACCGAACAGAATCCACGCAAGAATACCCATTAGTCGCCTCCCCTTTGTCCACCCCGGGGTCATGCAATCAAACGACCACCAGCGCGCGGACGAGGCGGCTGCGGCCTCACATCCAGTCCCGCCGCTCGTTCGTAGACAGGACAGGCCATGCCGGGATCCCTAGCTCTCGCCGGAGTGTTACACTCGTCCCCTTTTGGTGCCGGGACCATGCAAGGCGAAGCTGACAAGCTGACCGATGTGGCGCTGCTCGAGCGTGTGGCAGCGCGGGACGGGTCTGCCGTTTCCGTCCTGTACGATCGGTACAGCGCCATCGTCTTCGGGCTCGCCACGCGCATCCTGCGAGACCGCGCGGAGGCGGAAGAGGTGCTCCAGGAGGTCTTCCTGCTGGCATGGACGCGGTCGGAGACCTACGACGCGGCCCTGGGGTCGCCGGCGGCCTGGCTCATCAGGATCGCGCGCAACCGGGCAATCGATCGCCTGCGCTCGCGGCGCCTGCGTCTGGTGACAGCGGAATCACAGGAGATCGAGTCGCCGGCGGCGAGCCCCGAGGCGGTCGCCGCGGCAGGTGAACGCGAGCGCGCGGTGGCGTGCGCGCTGCGCGCGCTGCCGGCGGATCAGCGGACGCTCATCGAGCACGCATACTTCGTCGGGCTGAGCCAGTCCGAGCTGGCCGCGCGGTTCCATCTGCCGCTCGGCACGGTCAAGACGCGGATCCGCACGGGCATGATGGCGCTGCGCCAGCAGCTTCACGACAGCCTCGGCGGCCCGGCCGCGCGGCGGGACGCGACGAGATGAACATGGATCTGGAGACGCTCGCAACGCTCGATGCGGCCGGCGCGCTGTCGCCCGAGGAGCGGCGGGAGTTCGAGCGCGCGCTGGCCGCCGCGCCGGTGGAGACGCGCCAGGCGATCGCGGAGATCCGCGAGCTGACCGTGAGGCTCGCCGAAACAGCGCCCGCCGAGGGGCCGCCGTCCGAGGTGAAGATCCGGCTCATGGCGCGACTGGACGACGCCGCGCCCCTGCCGCCGCCCGGTTTTTCGTTCCGCTTCGCGGCCGACGACGACTGGGTTCCGCACGTCGTGCCTGGCATCCGGATGAAGCGGCTCTCGTCGAACGTGGACCGCGGTTACGTGACGCTGCTTCTCGACGTCGAGCCGGGCACGCGGTTTCCTCCGCATCACCATTCGGAGAACGAGGACTGCTACGTGATTTCCGGCAGCCTGTTCTCGTGCGGCCGGCGGTTCAGCGCCGGGGACTTCCTGCACGCGAGCGCCGGCAGCGATCACGGCGAGCTGTGGACCGACGAGGGCTGCCGCGTGCTGCTCGTCGTCCCGCCTGAGGACTACCTGCCGGCCCGTTGATCCCCGGCGCCGCTGCGCAATCCGATCGCGCGCGTCATCCGTAAATACCCTCGGAGCTGGCCTCGGTGGCGATCCCGCCACCCCACGTTTCCGGAGGTACCTGATGAGCGCTGCCGAGAATACTCAACTGGTTCAGAAGGCGTACGCGGCATTCGGCCGCGGCGACATCCCCGCGCTGCTCGATCTGCTCGACGAGAACGTCGTGTGGCGGGCGGTCACGGGCGCCGGGCCGCAGGTGCCCACCGCCGGCGAGCGGCGCGGCAGGCGCGAGGTCGGCGAGTTCTTCCGTGTCCTCGGCGAGTCGATTGTGTTCCAGCAGTTCGAGCCGCGGCGGTTCGTGGCCGAGAACGACACCGTCGTGGCGCTGGGCCAGTACCGTGCGACGGCCAAGCCGGGCGGCTCGTTCGACTCGGACTGGGTGATGGTGTTCACGGTGCGCAATGGAAAGATCACGAACTTCCAGGAGTTCACGGACAGCGCCGCGCTCAACGCGGCGTTCGAGCCCGCCCGCGTCGCGTGACGTCATCAATCGGACCGATGCGCCGGCGATGGCTGACCCTCGCGTCCATCGTCGTCCTGGTGTGCGGCGCGTCGTACGTCGCCCTCGCCGCACCGCCGGGACCGCGATCGCTGCGCCGATTCGACCCGGATCGCGTGGCCGATCTCGAGCTGCGGATGTGGCAGGCGTACTACGCGAAGGAACGAGTACGGTTGTTCGGGCTGCTCGTCACCATGCTGCGCGAGCAGTATCGGTACAACTGGACGACGGCGGTGACGGAGGGCTTCCACCTCGCGCGGGCGGCGGCGACGTTCGGCGACGCCCGCGATCAGCGCGATCAGTACGATGCGGTGCTGTCCGATCTCCAGACCGCATACATCGCGGCCAGGCACTGGCTGCACGCGGGGTTCGATCCCCAGCAGGTCGCGCGCGCCGAACTGGCGTGGTGGGTCGCGCGTCGAGTCCCCGGACACAACAGCCCCGAGCAGGTCGGCGCGTTGATCGCCGATGAGTACGCGCTGTTGTACGAAGTCCCCCGGCCGCGGGTGACCACGGCGGCGCTGCTGCGCGCCCGCGCGGCGGCGCTTCGGGACGCGCAGGCGGACCATCCGGACTGGCCCGCCATCGCGCGCCTGCTGACCGACTCGTACCGCGATCTCCGCCGCTCGCTCGAGTAGCCCCGAATGGTTGCAGGGCTTAGAATGCTTGTAACCTTTCGCCGGGCGGCGACTCTGTAGGGGCGTATGCTTGTTCTCGAAGCCTTTGCCACTCTGAGCGACGAGGAAATCGCGGCCCGGGTGCGGGACGGGGAAACGGCGCTGTTCGAGCTGCTGATGCGGCGCTACAACCAGCGGCTGTACCGCGTCGCCCGCGCCATCGTGCGGAACGACGCGGAGGCGGAGGACGTCACGCAGCAGGCGTACGTGAATGCCTACGTCAACCTCGCCCAGTTCGAGGGACGCGCGAAATTCGCCACCTGGCTGACGCGCATCGCCGTGCACGAAGCGCTCGGCCGCGTGCGGCGCCAGACGCGCGCCAGAATCGCCTATTCACCCATGGAGGATCCGATGGAGGATCCTGTCGACACGCTGGAATCCCGGGAGCTCGACCCGGAGCGGCTGGCCTTCTCCTCGGAGCTGCGCACGGTTCTCGAGTCGGCGATAGACGCGCTGCCCGACGGGCATCGGACGGTATTCATGATGCGCGAGGTCGAGGGACTGAGCACCGCCGAAACGGCGGACTGCCTCGAGCTCAGCGAGGAAGCGGTGAAAACGCGGCTGCACCGCGCGCGGGCCATGCTGCGCGAGGCCGTCATGAACAGCGCCGGCCTTGCGGCGCCGGCCGCCTTCGCCTTCCACCTCTCGCGCTGCGACCGGATCGTCGCGGCGGTGTTCGCGCGGATCGACCCGGAGGCGCACACGCGGCGCGGGTAACCGGCCTCGGAGTTCCCATGCCGACAAGTCAGTCGAGGGATCCCCACGATGATCGCAAGATTGCGCGCAGTCCTGCTCGGAGCGATGCTGTGGAGCGTGGCGGCGGCCGCAGCCGCGGCGCCTCAAGATCCCCCGAAGGCCGACGAATTCGTCCGCGCGGAGATGGCGCGGCAGAAGATCCCCGGCGTCGCGGTCGCCATCGTCCACAGGGGCGCGGTGGTCAAGGCGCAGGGGTACGGCCTCGCCACTGTCGAGCACGACGTGCCGGTGACGCCCGACACGATCTTTCAGTCAGGTTCGGTCGGTAAACAGTTCACCGCGGCGGCGGTCATGCTCCTCGTCGAGGACGGACGGCTCGCGCTCACGGATCCCCTGACGAAGTTCTTTCCAGACGCTCCGCCGACGTGGAAGCCCATCACGGTGCGCCATCTCCTGACGCACACGTCCGGACTGCCCGACTACACGGCGGGCATGGTCGATTACCGGCGGGACTACACCGAAGACGAGCTGCTGCGTTTCGCCTACGGCTTGAAACTCGAGTTCGAGCCTGGCGCGCGCTGGAATTACAGCAACACGGGATACGTCGTCCTCGGCATCGTCATTCACAAGGTGGCGGGCCAGTTCTATGGAGATGTGCTGCGCGACCGCGTGTTCGCGCCGCTCGGCATGAAGACGGCGCGCATCATCAGCGAGGAAGACATCGTCCCGCACCGCGCGGACGGATACCGGCTGGTGAAGAACGAGCTGAAGCACCAGGAGTGGGTCGCGCCGCGGCTCAACACCACCGCGGATGGGTCGCTCTACCTGTCACTCCACGACATGATCGCCTGGGACGCGGGGATCCGCGCGGGCCGCCTGCTGAAACCGGAAACGTGGAGACAGGTCTTCATGCCGGTGTCGCTGAACAGCGGCAGGACGTATCCGTACGGATTCGGCTGGGACGTGGCGGCCGTCGCGGGCCATCGTGCGGAGCGCCATGGCGGCTCCTGGCAGGGGTTCAAGACGTACATCGCACGATATCCGGACGATGATCTCACGATCATCGTGCTGGCCAACCTCGCGCAGGCCAACCCCGAGCGAATCAGCGACGGGGTCGCAGCGCTCATCGAGCCGGCGCTTGCGGTGCCCGAACTCAAACCGATCTCCGAACCCGATCCGGAGATGCAGGCGCGCGTGCGCCGCCTGCTGGGTGAAATCGCGGCGGGGACGCTCAAGGCTGACGAATTCGCGTACGTGCGCGCGGGGTTCTTTCCCGGTGCCGCGAAGGCGTACGCGGACCTGCTGAAGGAAGCCGGCCCCGTGAAGCGTCTCACGCTGATGGACGCGCGCGAACTGGGCGACGACCGCATTCGCGTGTACGACGTCGAGCTGGAAAAGCGGACATTGAGGCTGCGGATCGCCGTCGCGCCCGACGGAAAGCTCGCAGCGTTCAGCCTCAGCCCGCGGCCGGACCGCTGAGGAGGCTACCCCGACGATCGTCACGGCTGAGCTGCCCCACCTTCGTTAACATCGTCGCGAAACCGTCGTCCTCTCCCCAAAGGGGGGACAGATGACAAAACGACGAAGCCTGCTGATCTGTGCGGTCGCGATCGTGGCAGCGAGCATGGAGGGGGCGCTCGCGAGCGATCGTACGGCGGTCTACGCCAGGATCGACCGCGTCGTGCTGGAACCGAACGCCGAGGCGCCGGCCACCATTCAAGTGTGGGGGGTCTTCTCGCTGGCCGATCCGGACGACCCCAACGCCTACAGGGCTGCGGCCAAAGGCTACCTCTATTTCACTGCCGGCGAAGACGCCGCCGCCGCACGGCGGGAATGGTCCGATCTGAAGAGTGTGGCTGGCACGGGGCAAATCGTTGCGTTCGGCTCCCGTCAGCAGTCCATCCCCCGCCTGCGACAGCAGACCGAGAAGCCGTCGAGTCCCGACGCGTATGCCGTCAACATCGGCGTGACGAAGGTCCAGGGCATGACGAACTACCCGCCGATCCGCGCACTGCTCGACTACAGGCGGTAACGCGCCATGGCGTCGGCCATCGCGATTGCCATCGGCATCTGGTGGACCGCGAACACTGTGGCCCACCTGTTCATTCACCGGCCCTTCCACCGGCGGCCCTTCGCGAACGCGTGCGTGGCCGCGGGGCTGACGATCGTGATGGGTATCCCGCAGTCGCTGTGGCGGGCCCGGCATCTGGCACACCACGCGGGACGGCCGCACCGGCTGCGTCCGTCGGTCGACCTTGCGCTACAGACCGCGCTGGTCCTGTCGCTGTGGACCGTCATGGCCCTGCGGGCACCGGCGTTCTTCGTCTGGACGTACGTGCCCGGCTATCTCGCCGCCCTGCTGTTGTGCGCCCTGCACGGACACTACGAGCACGCCGCGGGGACGACGAGCCACTATGGGCGGCTGTACAACCTGCTCTGTTTCAACGACGGCTACCACCTCGAGCACCATCGGTTCCCGGGGGAGCGCTGGTCGCGGCTGCCCGCGCGGCGGGACCCCGCCGGCGGCGGCAGCGCCTGGCCCGCGCCGCTCCGCTGGCTCGATGCGCTCAGTCTCGAACGGCTCGAGAGAGTCGTGCTGCGCTCCCGACTGCTGCAGCGAGCGGTGCTGCGCGCACACGCACGGGCGCTCCGGCCCATGGTGGCATCGTTGCCGGCCGTGAGAAACGTCGTCATCGTCGGCGGCGGTCTTTTTCCACGCACCGCGCTCATCCTGCGCGATCTGCTGCCGGATGCGCGGATCACCGTCATCGACGGGAATGGGGCGAATCTCGATCGCGCGCGGGCGATGCTGGGCGGCGACGGCGTCACGTTTGTCCACGAGCGCTACGAGAGGTCGTCGGTCGCCTCGTTCGACCTCGCCGTATTTCCCCTCGCGTTCGATGCGGATCGTGACGCGATCTATGCGCGGCCGCCCGCGCCCGCGGTCATCGTCCACGACTGGATCTGGCGGCGGCGCGGCACGAGCCGTCTGGTCTCTCTCGGCCTGCTGAAGCGAGTCAACCTGCTGGTACGTGCGCGTGACGAGTGCGCCAGCGTGCCGCCGTCTCAGGCGCGGGAGACCCGTCCGCCGATGAGGGCTGCGGGGGCGCTCGTCGTGCTGGCGCTCAGCCGCACGGCGGCGCTGGCGGGTCACGAACTGACATGGTCGTGGTGGTCGCCGGCTGCTTACCTCTGGCAGGATGCAGCGGCCCTCTTGACCGTCGCGGTCGTCGATCGCTGCCTGCTGCGCAGGACGCGCCTCGCGTGGGCGGCGTACGCGGCGTTCGTGATCTACGTCGCCATCGGCGTTCCGGTCGCACGCGTGATGTCCACGCCGATGACGTGGCCGATGTGGCAGGCGGCCGGCGGTGCGCTGGGCGATTCCGTCTGGTACTACGTGACACCGGCCAACGTGCTGTGGGTCTGCGCGCTGCTCGGCGCCGGCGCCGCGTCACCATGGTGGCTCCGCCGCGTCTCGCGACGATCGATCGTGGCGGCCTGCCTTGTTCTCGTCTCGCTCGGGCCGTCGGCCGCGGCGCGGGTCGAGACGCGGGGCCTCGAGCGGAACGCATGGTCGGCGCTCGTCATCAGCGCGGCGCCGGGCGTGAGCGCGGAACCGTTCGCGTTCGATCGGCACGGCATTCGGTCGGGCACCGTGCCGCTCGACGATCTCGGTCGATTCCGGGGCGCCGCGGAGGGACGGAACGTCGTTCTGGTGAGCCTCGAATCCACAGCCGCGCAGTACCTCGCGTTGTACGGCGCCAGGCCGGACGTCATGCCGAATCTCTCGGAGCTTGCGGACTCCGGGATCGTGTTCGACAACGCCTACGCCGTGTATCCCGAAAGCATCAAGGGACTCTTCTCGATCCTCTGCTCGATCTATCCCGCCTTCGATCTCGGGGTGAATCGCTATGCTGAGGTGCCGTGCGCCCCGGTCGCGGCCGTGCTCTCGGAACGTGGGTACCGGACTGCGCTCTTTCATTCAGGCCGATTCGCGTACCTTGGAATGGAGGCGGCCATTCACAACCGCGGTTATGACGTGCTCGAGGATGCGGGGGATATCGGCGGCAATCACCAATCGAGCTTTGGCGTAGACGATCGTTCGACGGTCGCGCGCATGCTCGCCTGGATTGACGCCCTGCCGGCGGGCGACCGCTTCTTCCTCACCTATCTTCCGATCGCGGGACACCATCCGTACGACGCGCCCGAGCGCGGGCCGTTTTCCGACGACGACGAATTCGGCCGCTACCGCAACGCGCTTCGATACGGCGATGCCGCATTGGGAGCGTTCATCGCCGGCCTTCGGGCGAGGGGACTCCAGGAGCGCACGCTGTGGATTGTGCTGGGCGATCATGGCGAGGCATTCGGTCAGCACGACGGCAACGCCGGCCACACGTTTCAGCTCTACGAGGAGAACGTCCACGTGCCGCTGATCATCGCGGCGCCGGGCATGATCCCCGGCCAGCTTCGCGCCTCGCGCGTCGTGAGTCTCCTGGACGCCGCGCCGACAATCCTCGACCTCCTCGGTGTGCCCGCCGTCGCGGCGCATCAGGGGCGTTCGGCGCTGGACGGCGAGCGCCGGATGGCGCTCTTCTTTGCGGATTATTCGCTCAGGCTGCTCGGCGCGCGCGATGGTCGGATGAAGTACATCTACGAGCTGGGATCGGGCCGCTCGCGGCTCTTCGACCTCGACCGGGACCCTCAGGAGACTCATAACCTCGCGGATCGTCGCCCGGCGGACGTGCGCTGGTACGCGGACACGCTTCGCCGATGGAGCGCGGCTCAGAAGAGCCGGCTGGAAGCGGGCCGCCTCCGCTAACCGCGGAGATGCGCTTTCAGAAACTTCCCGGTGTGCGAAGCCTTGCACGCGGCGATGTCCTCGGGAGTCCCCGTCGCCACGACTTCCCCGCCGGCGTGGCCCCCTTCAGGGCCGAGATCGATGACGTAGTCCGCGGTCTTGATCACGTCGAGATGATGCTCGATGAGCAGCACCGTGTGGCCGGCGTCGACCAGCCGGTTCAACGACTCGAGCAGCCGCTCCACGTCCGCCAGGTGCAGTCCCGTGGTCGGCTCGTCGAGGATGTAGACGGTGTGCTTCGAGCGCTGGAGCGTGCTGAGCTCCGTCGCGATCTTCACGCGCTGCGCCTCGCCGCCCGAGAGTGTCGTCGCCGACTGTCCCAGCGTGAGATAGCCGAGGCCGAGGTCGGCGAGGACCTGGATCTTCTTCTTCACCGCCGGCTCGCTCGCGAAGAACGTCACCCCCTCCTCGACCGACATGTTCAGCACGTCGTCGATGGTCTTGCCGCGCAGCGTGACCTCGAGGGTCTCGCTGTTGAACCGCGCTCCTTTGCACACGCCGCACGTCACCTCCACGTCCGGCATGAAATAGAGCTGGGTCGTAATCGATCCTTCCCCCTGGCACTCCTCGCACCGCCCGCCCTTCACGTTGAAGCTGAATCGCCCGGGCTTGTACCCGCGCTCGACCGAGAGCGGCGCCTGGGTGAAGAGATCGCGGATGGTGTCGTAGAAGCCGACGTACGTCGCGGGATTCGAACGGCTGTTGCGACCGATTGGTGACTGGTCGATGCTGACGACCTTGTGCACGTGCTCGATGCCCTCGACCCGATCGTGATCGCCGGGCAGCGTGCGCGTATCCACGAGATGCTTCCACAGCACCTTATAGAGAATCTCGCTGACGAGCGTGCTCTTCCCCGATCCGGAGGCGCCGGTGATCGCGACGAGCTTGCCGAGCGGGAACCGAACGTCCAGCGACTTGAGGTTGTTCTCGCGGGCGCCGCGGACCACCAGCGCCTTGCCGCTGCCGTTTCGCCGCCGCGCCGGCATCGGGATCGATCGCTTGCCGGACAGGTACTGGCCCGTCGGCGACGCCTTGCACTTCAGCACGTGGTCGATCGTTCCCTGCACGACGACGGTCCCGCCGTGCACGCCAGGCCCCGGGCCCATCTCGACGATGTGGTCGGCCGCGCGGATCGTGTCTTCGTCGTGCTCGACGACGATCACCGTGTTGCCGATGTCGCGCAGGCTCTCGAGCGTCGCGATCATCTTGACGTTGTCCTTCGGGTGCAGGCCGATGCTCGGCTCGTCGAGAACGTAGAGCATGCCCATCAATCCGGACCCGATTTGCGTGGACAGCCGGATCCGCTGCGACTCCCCTCCCGACAGCGTGCCCGAGCGGCGATTGAAGCTGAGATAGTCCAGCCCGATGCCGAGGAGCAGCTCGAGCCTGGCGCGGATCTCCTTCAGCACCTGCCGGCCGGCGTCGGCGCCGCGACCGGCCGGCTTCACGGTTCCAAGGAAGGCATGCAGCTCGTCGAAATGCAGCTGCCCGACGTCGTAGAGCGTCATTCCTTGAATGGCGGGGACCCCTCCACCCCGCTCCGCTCCGGCGCTGCCTATCGTGAAGAGCAGCCTCGTGGCGCGCACGCGGGCGCCGTTGCAATCGGGACAGGTCTTCTCGACCATGACCTTGTCCAGCCACTCTTCCATCCTCGAGCTCGTCTCGCCTCGCTGGCGATACCGCCGGTAGTGCCGCTCGATCCGGCGGGCGATCCCGTGGAAACCGAGTTCGCGTCCCTCGTGCTCCTCACGCTTGATCTTGGCCTCGGGCGGCGTGACGAGCCGGATCTTCGCCGGATCGATCCCATACAGGATCGCCTGGCGTGCCGGCTTCGGGAGGTCCTTCCAGGGCGTGTCGAGCGAAAAGCCGCGCGCCTTCGACAGGCTGTACATCATGCGGCCGTCCCACGTGTCCGGGTTGTACTTGAAGGCCTCGCGGACGAAACAGCCGCCGGCGATGCTGCGCTCCGGATCCGGAACGAGGAGCTCGGGATGGGTGAGCTTGTCGACGCCAAGACCGCCGCAGGTGCGGCACGCGCTCTCAGGGTTGTTGAACTGGAAGTAGTCGGGGCCAATGTCGCCGTAGACAAAATGATGCGTCGGACTGCAGAGCGCCGCGTAGAACCGGGCCGCGTCCGCCTTGCTCGCGCCCCCGGCTACATGTGCCTGGAGGAGGCCGTCGCCCACCAGCAGCGTGGCGGCGATCCCCGCCTTGATTGCCTTTTCGTGCTTCCGCCCGACGACGAAGCGATCGACGATCGCATCCATGTCGCGCACGGCGGATTCGTCGAGCTCGACCTGCTCCGAGATGTCGATCGGCTTGCCGTCGACAATCACGCGGCGGCATCCCTTCTTTCGAACCTCCGTGAAGACGAAATCCAGTTCCTCGCCGTACATCTTGAAGACGGGCGCGCGCAGCTCGATCCCGGTTCCTTCCGGAAGCGAGAGGATGGCTTCGAGGATCTGGCTCGCCGATCGGCTCGGCACCGGCTCGCCGGTGCGGGGGCAGTGCGGCTCGCCGACGGTGGCATAGAGCAGGTTCAGGTAGCTGGCGATGTCGGTCATCGTGCCGACCGTCGAGCGCGGGTTGCTCGTCAGGGTCTTCTGCTCGATGGAGATCACGGGCGAAAGGCCGAACACGAAATCGACGTCCGGTTTCGCCACCTGGGAGACGAAACGTTTCGCATAGCTCGAGAGCGACTCCATGTAGCGCCGCTGTCCCTCGGCATAGATCGTGTCGAACGCCAGGCTCGATTTGCCGGACCCGGACAGGCCGGTGAGGACGATGAGGCTGTCGCGGGGGATCTCGACCGAGATGTTCTTCAGGTTGTGGACGCGCGCGCCCTGCACGGCGATTGTCGTGCGCGCGCCGTTCGGCGGCGGCCGCGTCGGCGAAGCCGGCTTAGAGGCCATCGGGTGGTGCTCCAAGGTAGAAGAACGCCAGTTCCTGGACCTCGACGCTGCTCTTCTTCGTCAGACGCGCGGCCGTCGCTGCCTTTCCGATCAGGCCCTGGTCCGCGAGGTACTCACAGGCCGTCGTCACGCCGCTCACGCCGAAGTTGCGGCTGAAGTAGTCTTCGATCTCCCTGCACGACCGCGCCTCGCCCACCTCGCGCAGGTGCTCGATGACGAGCCCGAACAGCAGGGGCGCCCGGTTCGCAAGATACCCGTCCACCGCGTCGAGCGCCGCCTGGACGCGCGCCGCCGTCTTCTTCTCGTTGAGCAGGTCCGTGTAGATCGTCTTGAAGAACGCCGGATTGAGCGTCAGTGCCTGCGGAATGACCTCGCGGTCGGCCAGCAGATGCCGGCCGATCACCTCGATGCGCGCGAGCGCCGTCGCGGCATACAGGATCCACAGGGCGGTGTAGTCGAGATCGCCGCGGGTGACGAACCACTTGTGCGCCTTGTAGATCGGCGGCAGCGCGGAGGTCGCCGCCCCGAGCAGCTGGAGCCCGGTGTCGCGCTCGCCCAGCGCGGCCAGCGACGCGCACAGATCGGCGATGGTCGGGTCGTGGGTGTACAGCAGGCGTCCCTTCGCGAGGAACGAGTGCATGAACGACTGCCGGACGGCGCCTTCGATCGTCTTGCGGAACTCCGCGCGGGGCATCAGGAGCGCGTGGATGTTGACGCCGTCGGCATTGAGCGACAGGTCCGAGAGCTCGACCTTCCTGTCGTCGATCGTCACGAGTACGAGATCGATGTCGGACTTCTCCCAGACCTTGTCGTGGGACAGGCTGCCGCCCAGGACCGCGGCAAGGATCGAGCGGTCCGCTTTCACCTGTTCGACGAGCGCCTCGAGGGCGGCCGTGAATTTCTGCTCGACTCGCGAGTGCATCGGTGATTCGCCGGCGCGGCCGTGCGCCTGGCTCACGGCGTCTGGCTGGACGGAGGCGCCAGGCCGAGCATGCGCATGTACGTGACGATGTTGCCATAGTGCAGGTTGGTGTGCGCGATGTTGGCCATCAACGGCGGCGCCGCGCTCGCGGCGTACACGCCGTCGCACGCCTCAATCGACTGCTTGAGCTTCGCGACCACCGTGGCCTTGTCCAGGCGTCCCTTCTCGACCGCGTCCGACCACTGCACGTTCTTTCCAGCCCCACGCGCGCAGTAGTAGTTGTGCGCGTCAGCGATGTGCGCGACAAGCTGGCCGAACGTCCGGACGGTGTCCACCGGCCGATACGCGTACTTCTCCGCGGGCACGAGGTCCGCGGCTTTCCCCACCCATCCGGCCACCTCTCCGAAGCCCATCTTGAAGACGGCGGGGTCCGCTCCGGCGGGCTTCTCGGCGGCATCGGCGGCGGTCTTGGTCATCCTGAACGTGCCGGTTTCCTTGTTGCCCATCACCTGGCCGGTCGCGGTGCCGGAGACGGCTGTCCCCATGAACACGAAATTGACGGTGCCCACTTCGAGCTTCAATGCGCCCGTCTGCGCATCGAAGCTGCCTGTTTTGATCTGGAACGTGCCGGGACCCAGCACGGTGCCGGACACCGCGCCCTTGCCATCGAACTTGAGCTCCATCGTGAATGGATTCCGGCTGGTTTCGCTGAGGCCCAGGTCACCCTTCCACGTTCCGGAAATCGGATCCGCGGCGGTCCCTGGTGTCTGGGCCGAACCCGACGCTGCGAAGACGAGAACAAGACAGGCGATCAGCAGGCTTCTGTGACGCATGGCGCCTCCTTCCCTCTCGGTGCCAGTTTTACAGATACCGAAGCCAGCGCGTGGCATGACGGGACTTCACGCCCGCATACCATCGACAAGGCACGTATAGCACGGCGACGACGATGACGAACACCAGATAAAGCAGCGGCAGCCCCCAGCGTTGCGGCTCCGCAACGGACACGTACGGGGCCGACGTAAACCACTCGGAGTGGACCACGCGGTCGCGCATGTACCAGACGAGGAGCGCGGCGGCATGGATCCCGGGAATGTGGAGCAGATAGTAGAACATCGGCACCCGGCCGTAGGTCGCGAACAGCCGGCCGAACCACGACGTCCCTCGTTCGGCGAACGGCAGCAGCGCAATCGTGGGTCCGAGGGTCATCAACAGGAATGCCTGAGACGCCGGGTACTTCGGCGGATTCAGAATCTGGAAGAGCTTCGGCACCCCGTCATCCGAGTCGGGCAGCAGGAATGCGGCCACGATGCCAAATGCCACATAGGGGGCCGTGGCGGACAGCCCGATCCTGAGGCATAAGCGCCGGCGTTCGGCCGGCTCGCGAACCAGGATCGCGCCGAACGCGTAGCCGGCCGCCATGACGCCAATCCACGGAACAATGGTGTAGAGGATGCCGATCGTGGGGCCGCTTGCGCCGATCTGGACCTCACCACCGAGATAGAGGAACCGCCAGAGCCACATAGAGGCGGCGCGAACGGCTCCGGGCAACACGCGCGGGAGGAACAGGAACACCTGCTGCGCCACTATCACGATCACCCCGAAGGTGCCGACCGCGCGCGGCGAGAACCGGACCAGCCCCGCCAGCAGGATCATGCACCAGCCGATCATCCAGATCACCCCGGCCAGCAGATGCGTGAAGTCGAGCGTGAACGTCCACGCCACGTGGATCAGCGTGAGTTCGAGCGCGACGAGGACGGCGCCGCGCGTCACGAGGTACCGCGCGAGTTGTCCATGGTCGAGCTTGCGCCCGAGGAGAAAGGCGCTGGTGCCGGCAAAGAAGACGAACGCCGGCGCGCAGAAGTGCGTCACCCACCGCGTGAAGAAGACGCCCGCCGTCGGGCCGCCTGCCGGGACCCCCGAATACACCCGCACGTGATCGATCGCCATCAGCACCATCACGATCCCGCGCAGCACGTCAATCGACTGGATGCGCCTGGTGGGCGCGGTCGCCGTCAGGGTCGTGGCCATGATTTACGATCTCCACGCGCCGGCATCGTGGCAAGAGAGAATACGCGAACGGCGCCCCGGATGACGCGAACGGTTGGCGCGGGGCCAACCCGCCCTTGCACCGGGGACCGCCCCGCGATAGGTTCTCCTGCGTGCGTCTCCGACCCCGGCTGCGCCCCTGGATGCTCGTGTCTGCCGTATGGATCGCGCCGGCTGTCTTTGCCGCGATCGACGACGTGGCGCAGCGCCGGCTGAATGGAGATCCGCCGGCGACGGCGCGCGAGCTGCTGTGGAGCGGCGGCGACTGGCTGATATACGCGTTCCTGACCCCCGCCATTTTCTGGCTGTCCAACCGGTGGCCGATCGCGCGCCCCCACCTGGCCAGACGCGCGGCCGCGCACCTGGGCGTCGCCCTCCTTTTTTGCGTGGCGTGGGCGGTCTGCGGGAAGCTCCTCCAGCTCACGCTCGGGCTGTTGCTCAGCCCGGACCAGGTGCACGCGTTCATCAAGGCCGCCGGCGACCAGTTCTGGCCGCGGCTGGGGCGGGACGTGCTGAGCTGGATCTTCACGACGCTGCCCTTCGGGATCGTCGTGTACCTCACGGTCGCGGGGATGGCCCACGCCGTCCGCTATTTCGTCGAGGCGCGGGAGCGCGAGGTGCAGATGGCGCGGCTCTCCGAGCAGCTCGCCGGCGCGCGATTCGCGGCGCTGCAGGCGCAGCTCAATCCGCACTTCCTCTTCAACACGCTCAACACGATCGCCGTGCGCGCGCGCGACGGCGACGGGCCCGGCACGGCGCGGATTGTCGAGCAGTTGAGCGACGTGCTGCGGCGCACGCTGAGCCGCCACCGGGCGAGCGAAGTGCCGCTCGGCGACGAGCTCGATCTCGTACGGCAGTACCTGGCGATCGAGCAGGCCCGTTTCCCCGACCGCCTGCGCGTGTCGTTCGACGTGGAGGAGTCGATCCTCTCGGCCGCGGTCCCGAGTTTCGCGCTGCAGCACCTGGTCGAGAACGCCATCCGTCACGGGATCGCGAAACGGACGGCCGCCGGCCAGGTCCGCGTGACCGCACGGCGCTTGCTGGCGTCGGATGAGACGGACACCCTGGAGCTGTCGGTCGAGGATGACGGTCCTGGCATCGACCCCACGGTTCCGCTCCCGCAGGGGCACGGCATCGAGAACACGCAGGAACGCCTCCGCGCGTTGTACGGCGATCACGCGTCGCTGACCGTGACCGGGGAGCCCGCCGGCGGAACCACGGCGATATTGCGCATCCCTTACCGGGAGATCGCGCTGGAGTCGGACGTTGCCGAGCGCTGAGTGGGGCGTCCTGATAGCCGACGACGAGCCCGCGGCGCGCCGGGGCGTCCGCCAACTGCTTGCCGCGTTTCCCGCATTCGCCGTCGTCGGCGAATGCCGCGACGGCGACGAGGTGCTGGCTTCGCTCGACAGGCTGCGGCCGCACGTGGTGTTTCTCGACGTGCAGATGCCCGGGATCGGCGGTTTCGAAGTCATCCGGCGCCGCACGCCAGAGCGCATGCCGCCGGTGGTGTTCCTGACGGCTTATGACCAGTTCGCGCTCCGGGCCTTCGAAGCGCAGGCGCTGGACTACCTCGTCAAGCCGGTCACCGAGGCGCGCTTCGCCGCCACGATGAAGCGGCTCGTGCGTCAGCTCCGCGGAGCGGCGCCGGCCTCCCGCGAGCAGGCCATCGTCGTCACGACCTCGCGGGGCGCCGCGGTCCTGCCCGTACGCGAGATCGACTGGATCGAGGCGTCCGACAATTACGCGCGGATCTGGACCGGTGGGCGCAGCTATCTGCTGCGCGAATCCATGCGCGTGCTCGAGACCCGCGTGCAGACCCACGGGTTCCTGCGCGCACACCGCCGTGCGCTCGTGCGACTGGGAGCCGTGCGGACCCTGACATGGGACGGCGACAGCGGACTGGTCGCCGTGCTCGCCTCAGGGGCGCGGATTCCGGTGTCGCGGCGCCGCCGGACCGCGTTTGCCGCCGCGGTCCGCGGGCAGGGATCGCGCAAATCCTGACGCGCCGTGCAACGATCCTCCTTCCACCGGGTTGTTACAGTCAACGCGCCGCATGTCGACAGCCGAGACGCTCTTCATCGCGCATCAACCGGCTGTCCTGCGGTATCTGACGCGGGTCGTCGGCCAGGCGGACACCGCCCGCGATCTCACGCAGGAAGTGTTCCTGCGCGTGTCGCGGAGCTCGATTCCGGCGGCGGGCGTCGGCGAGCTGCGCGGCTGGATCTTCAGAATCGCGCGGAATCTGGCGTTGAATCACCTTCGAGACGCAGCCGCGCGGCCCGCGACGGTGGCCTTGACCGACGTCGCGGTACAGGCGGCGGGGCAGGAGATCGGCGTCAGCGTGCAGCAAGCCCTCGACTCGCTCGAGAGCCTCGATCGCGACATATTCGTGTTCCGCGAGACCGCTGGACTCAGCTACGCGGAAATCGCGAGCGCCTGCGAATTGACGGTGGACGCCGTTCGCTCCCGGCTGCACCGCGCCCGGGTACAGCTCCGCGATGTCTTGAGCGCGGAAGTTGCGCAGCAGCGCGCGGCGGGCGTCCGCCTGACAAGAGGGGAACCATGATCGATTTCGACGTCATCGCGGCGTTCGTCGACGGCGAACGCGTGAATGCACGGGCGCTGGCCGACGCTCTCGGCTCCGCGGAGGGGCGCGAATATCTGATCGATGTCGTCGCGCTGCGGGAAGTCGCGCTCGTTCCGGCGGAACCGGGTTCGGGAGCGGTGGCGCGTCCACGCGGTCCCGCGCGCATCGCGCGATGGATCGGCGTTGCCGCCGCACTGCTCGTCGCCCTCGCCGCCGGTTACCAGACCGGCCTCTCGCGTTCGCCAGCTCGAGCGACCGCGGCGGCTGCGCCCGCCGTCCGGACCGACGCGGCGCCACCCGCTCCGACCGTCGTCATCAAGCTCGAGCCTGGCGCCGCGTGGCGCGACGTCGAGAAGGGGGGCCGCCCATGAAGCTCCTGGCGCTTGCGTCCATCCTGATTCCATTCACCGGCGGGCCAGCCGAGCCGCAGCCGGCCGTCGACCAATTGCGAATCGACATCCGCGGCTACACGGTCGACGCCGATGGCGGAGAGAAAGCCAGCGTCGGGATGACGGCCCGGCCGCTGGTGATCGGCGGGCGCACCGCGGCAGCTATCTCGTTTTCCGAGCTCGGCAGGGGCAACTGCAACCTCAAGGTCGCACCGACGACGATCGACGCCAAGGCGATCGCGGCCTGGCGCGTCTCGGCCACGCCCCTGAGAGTGCAGGGGGACGCTGTCACGTTTCGACTCGAATGGGAACGTGTAATGGAGGACGGGCGCGCTGTCAGCGAGCCTCGTGCTCAACGGGAGGCGACGCTTCGGGCGGGACAATCGCTTCCGCTGCTGATTTTCCAGCCGTCGCCCGCCTCACGATGCGGCGGCCGAGGCGCGTCACTTCGAGTGTCGGTCGATTTCGATTCGGACGCCGACTACGATCGCCGGCTCGTCGCGACCGATCTCTGGCTCGTGGAACGGAAGCCGGGTGGCCGCGAAGCGAGCCAGCAGGTGTCGCTGCGCGGCAGGTTCGACGAGACGCAACGTTTCTACTTCGACGACGTGCAGGAGGGGGCCATCCGGCTCGATATTTACGGCGATGTGATCGCGCATCCCCGAGACGGGTCGATCGAGCTGCAGCTGACCGCGCGGCGTCGCTTCAGCCATGCGAACGAGGCCATCGGCCCGGGACTGCCCTTCAGTTTCGGCGTCGCTCCGTTCGTCCTGCGTGTGAAGCCGGATGACGTCGCCGAAATCCAGCTGCCCGCGATCGTGGAGAAAGAGAGCGGCGCCTTTCGGAACCGTTCGTTCTCGTTGCGCGCCCGGACGCAGCAGATCCGTCCCGGTGACTCCACGACGAACATGGCAGTTTCTGCGATCACGGAACCACGGTTCTACGTCCTTGGTCGCGTCAACAGGCCCGGACCGCAGATCTTGCGCGGTGAGGTCACCGTCGATCAGGCGATCGCACTCGCTGGCGGGATCGCGGCGGATGCCAATCTCGCCGACGCGACGATCGTGCGGCGCGAAAACGACCAGACGGTGAAGCTGGCAGCGCGAGATGCCGGCGTCCTTCGTCGCAATGATGTGTTGACCGTCCCCGCACGGCCTCGATAATCCACATCTGGCACGACTTTAGCGCTTGACCCCGCCGCAGGACGATGGCATCGTCGTCGTCGAGGTGTGGAGCACGGAGCCCCACCCGATGTTACGCAAGTGCAGAGAACAGCCATGGCGGCAGCACCGTTGTTCATGTCCGTTGATGAGTATCTCCGGACCCCGGAGACGCTCGTGCCGCAGGAACTGGCGTTTGGTGCGTTGCGGGTTTCCGAAGCGCCGCACCCGCGGCATCAGCAGGCCGTGTTCGCGATCGCGCGGGCGCTCGACGCATACGTCAGCGCATACGCGCTCGGTCAGGTCTGGATCTCGCCGCTCGACGTGATCCTGGACGAACAGCGGGCCCTCATCGTGCAGCCCGATCTGTTCTTCATCTCTTCCGCACGCGGCTTCATCGTGCGCGATCGTGTCCGGGGCGCGCCGGACCTCGTCGTCGAAGTGCTGTCGCCCCACCCGCGGATCGGCGAGTTCCGCGAGCGCCTTGGCTGGTTCGCCCAGTACGGCGTACGCGAGTGCTGGGCGTACCGGCAGATGGAGCGCCGGCTCGACGTGCACGCGTTGAACACCGCGGGCGTGCTCTCCACGCTGACACTGGATCAGCGCGAGCCGATCCGCTCCGCCGTCCTGCCTGGATTCAGCCGGTCGCTCGACGAGATTCTGACCTGAATTCGCGCCTTTTGAGCTAGAATCCCTCCACCTCGGCGGCGGGACAAAACGCCGGGCCATCCACGTAGACCACAGCCCGCGACCGGTGTGTCCGCGGTCGCTTTATCATCTTCGGGGAGGGACGGATGAAGAACGTCCTGGGCGCCGTCATCGCGCTCGACGACGCCTTTCTGGACGGCATGCGGCAGGTCGCGGACCCGCCGGCCGATCGCGTGGCGGACGACATGTGCCAGCGCGGCGACCACCGCGTCTTTGCGCAGTTGATCAAGAGCCGTCAGGTGTGGCAGGACAACGGCGAGGTGTCGCCGCTCCTGGCGCCAGACGTGCGGCAGTACCTGACGGCATCCAACGTCCTGCCCGCGTGGCACGATCCCGCGCTCATCAACCGCGCCGAGAACTTCTTCCTTCTCTTCGGCCTGTCGTCCGCGACGCAGCTGTCCTGCGCCAGCCTCCCGGAATGCTACGTGATGAAGTACGGCACCGAGGTGCTGGCTTTCACGAAGTTCCTCCAGGCCGATCCATCGCGGCGCATCCGCGAGACGGCGCAGATGGTCATGGACGTGATGTGCCCCGGCGGCCTCGTGTCCGCGAAGGGCGTCGGCCGCGGCGTGCACGCCACACAGAAAGTGCGGCTGATGCACGCGATCATCCGCTACATGATCCAGCAGGATCCGGGATCGCGGGCCAATCCGATCGATCCGGCGCTGCGCGAGAAGTTCGGCGCGCCCATCAACCAGGAAGACATGGTGTACACGCTGATGACGTTCTCCTACGTCGTCATCGAAGGCTA
The DNA here is from genome assembly GCA_001767455.1 of Acidobacteria bacterium RIFCSPLOWO2_12_FULL_66_21. Taxonomy (GTDB): domain Bacteria; phylum Acidobacteriota; class Vicinamibacteria; order Vicinamibacterales; family 2-12-FULL-66-21; genus 2-12-FULL-66-21. The sequence continues at coordinate 10,709 of MELC01000012.1, read as the reverse complement.
CCGGCATCTCGGCGTGCCCATGAACGCGACCGCGCGGAACGCGTACGTGCACTGCTGGAACGTCGTGGGGTCGCTGATGGGCATCCGTGAGGAGCTGCTGCCGGCCGACTTCGAGGCATCGCGAGAGCTGTTCGACCGAATCCAGCAGCGCCAGCACGGCGAGTCGGACGCGGGGCGCAAGCTGACGCGCGCGCTGCTCGGCGTGCTGGAGGCGCCGATGCCGCGCGTGCTGAAAGCGCTGCCGGCGGTGCTGACGCGCGAGCTCGTGGGGCACGAGTCGGCCGACGCGCTCGGCATCGCCGTCGCGCCGCCGCTCGATCGCGTGGTGGCATGGGTCGCGCTGCGCTTCTGGGCCGCGGCGGCCTGGGTACTCTCGCGGTTGAACTTCAGCCGGCCGTACCGGATGGCATCCGAGTTCCTGCACCGGCGCATCATGGATCACCTCGGCGGGCTGCCGGGCAACGCGCCGTTCGACATCCCGCCCGAGTTCATCGAACAGTGGTTTCCTGGCGAGGCCGGCCACGTCGCCGCCGCCGTCGCGGCGAAGGATTGATGCGAGGCCTGTCCATGCGCTGGCGAATGTCAGCGGCGGCTTTCACGCTGGCCTCGTCGGCGTGGATCGCCGCCGCGCAAACCGCGCCGCGACCGCTCGCCGGCGTCGTGTCGGATCAATCCGGCGGCGTGCTGCCGGGCGTCACGGTTACCGCGACAGCCACGACGGGCGCCACGGTCACGACGGTCACGGCCGCGGACGGCCGGTTCGAGCTGCCGCTCGCACCCGGCACATACGCAGTCCGTGCCGATCTCGCCGGCTTCGCTCCCTTCTCGTCCCCTCCCATCGTCGTCGGCAGCGCCGCCGTGGATCCGCTGCCCATCGTCCTGAAGATCGAGTCGTACGCGGACACGGTTGTCGTGACGGGCAGCCGCTCGCCCGAAGCGCTCCGCACGGCGCCGGTTGCCGTGACCGTTGTCCGCGAGCGCGAGCTGCAAACGTCGCCGGCCGCGCACTACGGCGACTTGCTGCGCGGCGTGCCCGGATTGAACGCCGTCGAGCTGTCGGCGCGCGACATTCAGCTGTCCACACGGGCCGCGTCGGGCCGCAACGCGCGGACGACGCTGGCGCTGCTCGACGGGCGGACGATCTACCAGGACTACTTCGGCATGGTGCTGTGGGATCTGCTCCCGGTCGGGTTCGACGAGGTGCGTCAGGTCGAAGTGCTGCGCGGCCCGGGTTCGGCGATTTGGGGCGCCAACGCGCTCACCGGCGTCATCAACATCATCACCAGGAGCCCGAGGGAGATGGTCGGCACCCAGGGCCATCTCTCGATCGGCGAGCGCGGCACACGGTCGGCGGGGCTCGTGCACGCCGGTGTCGACGGGCGGCTCGGCTACAAGGTGAGCGGATCGTTCTACTCGCAGGATCGGTGGGATCGTCCGGCCGCCACGCCGGACGGCACGGCGCTGCCGCCCTACACGAGCAAGGGGACGGAACAGTACAAGGCAGACGCACGAATCGACTTCGACAGGACCGACCGGGTCAAGTGGCGATTCGACTCCGGGTTCGCCAGCAGCAGCGGATTGATTCTCGTGGCGGTCGGTCCGTACGATGCCGCACCGCTCCGCCAGGGCTACGGGAGCGTCGAGTTCACGAACGGGGCCGCGTCGGTCACCGGGTCCTTCACGGCGCACCAGGCACGCTACCAGGGTCTGTTGACGACCGACTCGAGCCGGATCGACAGTCAGTCGTTTCAACTGGACGGGAAGCACCTCCGCGCGGCAGGAAAGCACCACGTCCTGGTCTACGGCGGGAGCTTCAAGCACTCGCACTTCGATCTCAGTTTCGTCCCATCGGTCCACCGCCGCGAGGAGGCGGGAGCGTTCGTGACCGACGACATCTTCCTGAACGACCGGGTCCGGCTGACGGCGGGCGCGCGGGTCGATTGGTTCGATACGTTCGGCGCGTCGGCGTCGCCGCGACTGGGCATCCGCGTCGAGCCGGCGGCCGGGCAGACGATCAGGGCGACCTACAACCGCGCGTACGTCGCGCCATCGCTCGTCGAGAACTTCGCGTATTTCCCCGCGTCGATCGAGCTGCCCCTGGGTACGGGCCCGTTCCGTTTGCCGATCCTGACCGAAGGAGATTCTTCGCTCGCGCCGCAGACGATCGACGCAGGCGAGGTCGGCTACACCGCGCTCGTCGGCGGCGCGACGCTGAGCGCGTCCGCGTATCGCCATCGGACCCGCGGCCTCGTCACCTTGCTGCTCGCGGAGCTCTACACGCCGGCACGTCCACCGCCGGGGTGGCCGCTGCCGCCGGAAGTGCTCCAGGCGCTCGTGCTCCCGAAGACGTTCCGGTTCAGCAGCGTCGGGATCGTGGACGAATCGGGCGCGGAGCTCAGCGCCGACGTGCCGATAGGGCCGCGGCTCGCGGCTTCTGCGAACTACTCGTTCCAGGCGGCACCCGGCGTGCGCACCCGATCGGGCGAGACACCGTTCCCTGTCAACAAGCCGCCGCGGAATCGGGCGAACGTCGGGATGTCGTTCGCCAGCCCGCGATTCAGCGCCTCGTTCTCGGCCTCGTTCACCGACCGCGCGTACTGGACCGACGTGCTCGCGATCGAGGGATGGACGAACAGCTTCTGGATGCTGAACGGATCGGCTGGGGCGACCTTCGCGCGCGGCCGCGTGACGTGGATGGTCAAGGGGACGAACCTCGCGGATCGCGTCATCCAGCAGCACGTGTTCGGCGATCTGATCAGGCGCCGCGTGACCACTGAGATTCGCTTCAAGCTCTAGCGAGGCTGCGCCTCAGACCATCGAGGCTCCGCCTCGCTAGGTTGCATTCTTTGATAACGCCCCGCTGACGCGGGGACGGTCTTGACCGAAAAACTTGACTCAAATGGTGCGAGTTTTTCGGGTCAAGACCTCTAGGAGGCCCACGAATGGTGCAGGTGGATTATCCGTTCACGTTCGGCGTCGGCAGTCTCTTTGCCGCGGCGGTGGAGCGCGGTCTGCGATCCAGCCGATCGGCTTACTTCTATCAGCGGGCGCTGGCGGCCAGCCTGATCGTACAGACGGTGACCGTCGTCTGGCTGCCGCTGTATCTTCTCGTCAACCATTTCGGCTTCCAGACGTCGCACATGTGGTGGCACGGCGATTCGCTCGCCGAATACCCCTGGCTGCTTCCGATCTTCATCACGGGATACTTCGTGATGAGCCTCGCCGGTTTCCATGTGGGGACGGTGCTCGTCCGGCGCGGACAGGCGCGCGCCGCGTGGGCGATCTTTCTCGCGAGCTTCGCGTTCTTCTTCGGCTGGATGATCGTGCAGCCCTACCGCACGCTGACGCTGGGCACCTATCGGGAATGGGAGGCGGGCAACGCCGTCTGGATTTCGACCGATCCGGGCTTCGTGGCGCTTCTCGCGGGCGACTTCGTGTTTTTCGTCGCCACGCTCTGGTGGATCTACCGCAAGCTGCAGCGTGAAGCGGCCGCCGCGGACCTCGCGGTCACGTCGCGGCCGGCGGGATGACCGGAAGGCCGAGACGGCCGAGCAGCACGGCAAAGCGCGGATCGCCGCGCAGGCTGTCGAAGCGGTGATCGACGGCCATGAACGAGACCTGGTCGTCGTGCTCCTCGATCGCGCGCTCCAGGCACTCGAACGCCTCGTCCGTCTCCCCGAGCGCGCCGTAGAGTTGCGCGAACCAGACGGGCGGGCAACGGCCGCCGTCCAGCAGTTCCCGCAGCACGGCCCTGGCGTCCGTCTCCCGCCCCGCGCGCGCGTACCATACGCCGAGCAACGCGAGAAAGAACGGCGCGCGGTGAACCAGCTCCACGCCGGTTTCGAGCGCCTGCACCGCCTCGTCGATCCTCCCCTGGCCGGCCAGCGCGCTGCTCAAGTACCAGTACGTGCCATCCATTCGCGGATCGAGCGCTATGAGCTCGCGCATCTGCCGCTCGGCGCGATCGAACCGGCGCGCGCAGACGTCGATCATGCAGACGATGAACGGCATGATCAGCCAGAGCGGATCGAGCTGGCGCGCCTGCTCGGCGTGGGCCATGGCCTCGTCGAACCGGCCGAGGCCGACGAGCAGCAGCGCGTAGTAGCCATGCGCCGGCGGATACCCGGGCGCAAGCTCCAGGGCGCGCGCGAAGTCCTGTTCGGCCGTCACCATGTCGATCGCGAAGAGCGTTTTCGTCCATCCGAGCGCGGTGTGCGCCTCGGCCATCGAGGGATCGAGCGCGACGGCGTGCGCGGCGGCGGCGAGCGCGGCGCGGCTCGCCTCGGGCGCGGCAAGGAACGTCGTGTAGCCGAGCGCGTTGCAGCACTCGGATAACCCGGCGTACGCCGCCGCGTACTCCGGGTCGAGCGCAACCGCCTCCTCGAAGCAGCGCCGCGCGGCCGTCAGCGATTCGAAGAGCCCGCTCAGCCGGTTCAGCAGGAAGCGCCCACGCAGGCACAGGTGGTACGCGTCGAGGTTCTTCGTCCCCGGCCTGACGATCGGCCCGCTCAGCGGGCGCGACAGCGTCACCTTCAGGCTCTCGGCAATCGCCCGCCCGATCTCGTCCTGGATCGCGAACACGTCGTCCATCGCGCGATCGTAGCGTTCGGACCAGAGCTGATAGCCGTCGTGGACGTCGACGAGCTGCGCCGTGATGCGCAGCCGGTTGCCCATCTTCCTGACGCTGCCCTCGAGAATCGTCTGGACCTTCAGCCGCTCGCCAATCTCGCTGACGTCGAGCGAGCGTCCCTTGAACTGAAATGCCGACGTGCGCGCGGCGACCGACAGTCCCTTGACCCGCGCCAGCGCGCTGATCAACTCCTCGGCCATGCCGTCACAGAAGTACTCCTGGTCCGGATCGGCGCTCAGGTTCGCGAACGGCAGCACCGCGATCGAGGGGCCGGTGGTACGTGGCGCGATGGGCGCGGCCACAGGACCGGTCGGGGTCCCGAGCGCCTGAAGGTCCACGAGCAGGTCCTCGGCGCGCTGGTAGCGCGCGCCGGGCTCGCGCGCCATGGCGCGCGAGATGACGCGCTGGAGCCCGGGATCGATTCCGGGAATCGCCGCGGCGGGCCGGTTGAGCAGCGCCACGAGGACGGCGGCGGCATTCGGCCCCTGGAAGGGACGCCGTCCCGACGCCATCTCGTACAGCACGATGCCGAACGAGAAGATGTCCGTCCGCTCGTCGAGCGACCGCCCCGCGGCCTGCTCCGGCGACATGTAAGCCAGCGTCCCGATGGGCACGGGACCGGTCTGCTCGACGGTCGCCAGCGCCTGGTCCGCCGCGGGGAGCGTCTTGGCGATCCCGAAGTCGAGCACCTTCACGCGGCCGTCCGGCCGCACCATGATGTTGGCGGGTTTCAGATCGCGGTGGATGACCCCTTGCTTGTGCGCGGCGGCCAGCGCCTCGGCGATGGGCATCGCGAGGTTCCGCAGCATCTCGAGCGGCATGCCACCGGGCGGGATCAGCGCATTCAGCGGCTGGCCCTCGACCAGCTCCATCGTGAGGAACGGCGTCGAACCGACCTCCTCGACGGAATGAATGGTGACGATGTTCGGATGGTTCAGCGCGGCAATCGTGTGGGCCTCGCGCTCGAGGCGGCGCCGGTGGTCCTCGTCGTTGGTCTGCAGGATCTTCAGCGCGACGTCGCGCTTCAGCCGGCTGTCGTGGGCGCGATAGACCTCGCCCATCCCGCCGGAGCCGAGCAGGGCGAGGATCTCGTAGGCGCCGAAACGCTGACCGGGGTTCAGGGGCATGACGAAGAGGACGAATTATACCGCTCGGGGCCCGCGGCAGCTCATCCCGCGCGGCGACCGCCCGTCACATTCCCGCCCCGAGGCGCAACCCCTCACCTCAGACTCCTCGCATGAGCACACTCCTTCTGTCCGTCGCGCTCGCCAGCGGACTGCTGGCGCAGGAACCGTTCCAGGTCACTGTGCGGCGGGAGGAGCGTCGAGATGTCGTGGCGTCAGTCTGTCCGGCTGCGTGAGATTCTCGGTCTCTGAACGATCCTGCCCGGCCGGCAAATCGTATCGAGACGGCTGTTCACACCTGGTTTCGCTGACCTTCGAAGATCTGGAACCCCGCGGACACAAAATCCGGGTCGAAGGCAAACGCCCTCGCCACGCGGCGGCGCCTCATCACGAGAAAGCTGATGTGGTCGACCAAGCTGACGTGACGCCTTCTGGATCGCTCCAGCTCGCGGATACCCGAGGCGTGGAGATCGTCATCGACCCAGTCGATGACAAACGTCGCGGAGTCCCTTGCCAGCTTGACAGAGGCGGCAACACCCAGACGAGCCTGAAGCAGGGCCGTGGACTCCACGAGCACGTAGTTGTGAGTGAGCAGTTCCTCGCCGCGCTCGAGAATGACTTCGAGGCGTCGAACGGCTGCGTCATGGTTGGGATCGGCCATGTCGGCCCATGCGTAGATGGCCGAAGTGTCCAGGAAGATCACTTTTCGAACGCCCGGGCCAGCGCCTCGTCGTGGTGTTCAGAAACAGGCGCCGGTCCCTCCTGCTTCGATCGACCCGCGCGCACAGAAGAGAACTGACCGACACGGGTGGGCCGTTCGCGCGCGGCATCATTCGCCAGTCCCTTTGCGACCATTTCGCGCACGACCGAGGAAATGGAGCGCTCCTGGCGAAAGGCCCGCTGCCGCAGTTGGCGGTATGTCTGTTCGTCCAGCTGCACGAGGGCCCGTTTCATGATGACATGATATCATGATGTCGCCGTCCCGCGGACGAGACGCGAGGTGGACCTCCAACGAATGGTGTCTCCCATCATGCTAACGTGCGGAACTAGCCGCCTGCCTCGCGCGTAACAGCACCAGATCGGCCTGACACCCCCGAGATCGATGACGTGGACGACGAGCCGGAAGAAGTCGCAGCGGAAAAAGGGCAATCTCCAGCCTCACGCCCACGGGTCTTTGACGCCGTCAGCCAGCCTGCCATCGGTCATGACATTCGAACCGTGCAAGAGTTGCTGGGGCATTCCGACGTCAGTACGACGATGACGTATTTGCACGTGCTGAACCGGGGCGGGCTTGGCGTTCGGAGTCCGTTCGACCGGCTGTGACAGCCGGGGGCCGGGTGAGCCGCGAGTCGTTGCGGCCAACCGCGCCAGGGTCACCGCGCACGGTTCAATCTCCAACCGAGTGACGCCACGGCACTTGCCGCGTCTGTCGGCGCGGCCGATTCTCAGCGTTCGCCGCAGCCAGCCGCAGCGAACCCCACCGTTTGCAGCCAACCCCACCCGCGCCTGCACCATCGAAATCCCGCGGAGTCTCTGATTCTTCAGCAACATCGACGCGAGACTCCGTGCGGGGGATTTCAGCATTGGCCGCCAGCCGGGAGCTGCGATCGTTGGCGCACGGCGCACCGGTCTTGTCGAGGATCAGAGTGACATCATGGGGGATTGCGACGCTGTCCCCGCTGGTCTCCTGTCCGGCGTTGGCTGCAACCGGACGCAGGTCTCACACGCGGCCTGCAGCCAAGCCTGTCAGATGGGGCCGCCGGGAGGCGTGGCGCCTTGATTTCCGAGCGCTTTCGAGCAAGACTGCCTGCGCAGTCGCCCGCGATGGCTGCAAGCAGGGCCTGCCGGTCTAATCAGTAAGAAGCCAGACGAGACGAGATGAACGACACCGTTCAAATTGGCCGCTGGGTGCTACGGCCCGATGTGGGGCGAACATTGGCCGCACATTCACAGCTCACTCAAAGCGGGGCGGCGGAATGCAGTTGCGCCGGATGCGCCAACTTCGAGGCCGTGCGGCCGCAGGTTCTCAGGGGTCCGCTCGGCCGCATCCTAGATCAGCTAGGCATCTCGCCGCCGTGGGAAGTTCAGGTGTACGAGATGGGCCGTGGGCCGTCAGGCCTTCACCATTACGGCGGATGGTTTCATTTCGTCGGGACGATCGAATCTGGATCGGCCGCGTGGCGGCCAGTGAGTGATCGATCGGACGTGCGAACGGCCGCCTTCGAGCCGCTCTCGCCCACGCTCTCGATCGGCTTTCACACGGATGTTGCACTGATTCGGGCGCCGTTTGAGGGTCTGTCACTCGTTCAGCTTGAAATCAGCGCGGAACTTCCATGGGTCATCAGCGCTGAGGAGCCTATCTGAAACAGCTGGCTAACATCGGTTGCAGCCGGCGGCGGCCGGCGCGATCATGAGCCGCCGCGGCTGAAGCCGCACGTTGATATGACTTCGGTTGTCAACTGAGCCGAGATCTAGAACGCAACGTTCTTACATATCAGCCGCTCTTTCTTTCTTCTTCTCCGCGAATACACCCGGGTCGACGCCGAGACGGGGCCAGTAATGCCGACGGTTGATCCTGCTGATATCCGTGGGTTGGGTAC
>MELC01000012.1:0-2334 GCA_001767455.1 Acidobacteria bacterium RIFCSPLOWO2_12_FULL_66_21 | reverse complement strand
AATGCCGACGGTTGATCCTGCTGATATCCGTGGGTTGGGTACCACCGTACTGTGATCCGTCGCGCGCCTGCCTCACTCTAGGCACGAGGGTCGGCCGAAGCCGCCTCTTAACGTCGTCGAGGGTTGCGCGGAAACCGGGGCCGCACCCCGACGCCGACCCGAGATCGGGTGAACGATGCGGTCAGACGGTCACAGGGACCGCCTTTGCAATCGCCCACATGAACGCGATGAGTTCCCGCGCGATCGCCGTGACGGCCACGTTCGGATGCTTGCCGCGCGCGGTCAGGCGACGGAAGCGCTTGCACAACCGGACCTGGGCCTTCCAACCCAGGTCTTGAATCGGTTTCGGCAGCCCGTCGATGCGGCGTTGAATGTGCTCGGACACCTTGGCCGGATGGCGATACGCCCACGCCCCTTCGATCAAGGCGCGCCGGGCGCGGCCGTTGCCGGCTTTGGTGATGCCGCCCTGGCGACGTGCCGGTCCGCTTGAGTACTCCGAGGGAATCAGCCCGACGAACGCGGCCAATTGTCTCGGTGAGTCGAAGCGCGTGAGGTCGCCGAGCTCGGCGACGACGGTGATCGCGACGAGCCACTGGACGCCGCGCAACGCCTGCAGCGCTTGCACGACCGGATAGAGCCGCCACGCCGGGGCGCGCTCGAGGAGTTCGGCCTCGAGCCGGGCGAGCCGATCGACTTGTTCATCGACCGCGCGCACGGACTCCTGAAACACGATCTGTTGCACCGGCGTCGGACAGACGACCTTCGCGAGGTAGCGACGATGTGCGTCATTCCAGTCGGCCCGCCCCACATAGTGTCGGCCCAGTCGAAGCAAGAACGCTTTCAGCCGGAGCTTGGCGTTCTTGAGCGTGAGGCGGGCGGCGTCTCGGGCTCGACACAGATCGCGAATCGCTTCGTCATCGATCGCCGGCACGTAGACGCGCGTGAGATCGCCCGAGCGCAGCAGCCGCGCCAACTCGACCGCGTCGCGCCGATCGGTCTTGACCTTGTCGCCCGGCTTCTTGGGAATGAGCGAGGGCGCGACCACCTGACAGCGAAACCCCTGCGCGGTCAGATCGCGATACAGCCCATACCCGCACGGCCCCGCCTCGTACGCGAAGACGAGATCGGCGGTCTTGGCTTGGAGGCGGCGCACCAGCTTGGTCAGGTCCGCCTGGCGGGTCCCGACCGTGCCGACAAACACGGGCGGATCGGCGCTGTGCCCTTGGGCGTGCGCGACGGCGATCGAATCTTTATGGACGTCGAGACCGACGAAAAGAGGAGTAGGCTGTGCCATGGCTGACCTCCGGGAACACAGCGCTGCGCTCCATGCAACGCTGCGGCTCTGGCCTGCACAGGCTAACCCGCGACGATACCGGAGGTCAGCCGTGTGCTGCCGCCGAAGTCATACTGTCTAGCCGGACGGGTGATGAATACGGAGTCCGTTGATAAGGAGGAGGTTGACTATGAGTTATCTCCGCGAATCATTGGTAGGCCTCGTCATTCTCTTGGTGGCCTTTGCGCCGACGGCGACTGCGCAGACGGCCATCAGAGTCACGGACGTGGCTGGAACGACCGTCGATCTCCAAGACGTGAGACTCGATTACACAGATTACCGATTCGGTGCCGTGCTAATCAGTCAGATGCGCGAGCTGGTGGGCGTGCGTGTGTCTAGAGGTGGAGGCGAGATCACTGTAACCTGGGACAAGATCAAGCAGATCACGGTAAAGGACGGAGGGGGAGAAATCACACCTCAGGAGGGAGCGCCGATCACCGTGCAGTTCGTCGGCGGTCCTATCCTTCGTGGCTGGGCCGACCTCGGCAGGTATCATCTGCCCTTCGCGAAAGTCGCACGAATGGTTGTGCTTGGTCCGAGCGATTACAAGTATTCCGAGTACCGCGATGTTGATGCTGTCGTGACTGACGGCACCGGAACGGTCACTCAACTAACAAAGGTGGAATCGCTCGACGTCGCGCTCGGCGAGGGCACGGTCAGCATCCCCCCGTGGAGTCTCGGCGAATTGAATGTCGAGAGCGTCGATCAAGCAACCGGGACCACACGTGGCGTTATGGTTCGTAATGATTCGGCCGTCAAGGTTCCGGCAATGTTCCGAAGTGACGCCATTCTTAAGGGTCAGTCGGATCTTGGTCCCTTTGAGATTCGATTGAGTAGCGTTCGCAGAATCACATTCAAGCAACAGGAACGCCGTTGAGGCATCAAGGCTTCGAGATGAGGCCGGCTCCTAAGAAACTGCTCCCTCGGCGAGCTCGCCGGTCTTGAGATCGACGAGCGCAAATCCTAGATGGTCCGCCCGTTGACGAAGACGGCGGATCGTG
>MELC01000011.1 GCA_001767455.1 Acidobacteria bacterium RIFCSPLOWO2_12_FULL_66_21 | reverse complement strand
GTTGTCGCAGGGCGGCGCACAGTCCGAGGGCATCGAGCTCGGGCGGCCGAAGCTGGACGGCCACCTCCTTCAGGCGGGCCACCGACGCGCCGAACAGCTTCCTGGTCCGCTTCGTCCACTTGAGCGCCTCCCAAGGCTTCCCGGAGCGGAGATCCGCTTCGATCGCGTCAAGGTGGGCTGCAACCCCCACCACCAGTGACCCGACATCGTGGTGCAAAACGGCCGACACCTGCTTCCGCTCTTTCTCCAGCGCGGCGATGACTTCGCGAGAGAACGCCCGCATCCTCTCCTCCGCCCGCCTGCGCTCCGTGATGTCCAAACCATACAGATCGGCGTAGCCGGCAGCAACATTCGGCGCAACGAAGAACGAGTACACGCGCTCGTTGTGCTCGAGATCGATCTCTTGCGCCGACCCATTGTCCATGGACCGGAAGGCGGCTTCCCACAGCATGGGTGGGCTGGTCTCGCCAACTTCCAGGTGCCACTGCGGCAGCAGGGTGAGGCCGGCCTCGTTGACGTAGAGCAGCGTGCCGTCTCGGGCGATGCGCAAGAGCGGATTGGGGTTTTCGGATGCGAACTTCGACAGGTCTTGGATGTCTTCCTCCGCCCGCTTGTGCACGGTACTCTCGCTCCTGAGCGCCTCGTTCGCTTCCGCCAGTTCAGCCGTGCGTTGCTGAACGCGCAGTCCCAACCCATCATCTTCGGCGCGGCGGCGCCGCCCGGCGGCACGGGCTGAGTGCTTGGAGGACTTCTTCATGGCTCACGCCTGTTGTAACTTCCTCCGGGTTTCATCGTGGCGTGTCGGCCTGATCCGGATACAAGCGCGCGAGCAGGTCGAGCGCGACCGTAGCCGCTTTGTGGATTTCCTCGAGATCGCCGCGGCGCGGATCGCCGGCCGCGGCTTGGGCAAGCAGGATCTCGGAGAACCCGAGGATGATGGCCAACTGATTCTTGAAGTCGTGACGGTTCTTGTCGCTGCTCATCGAGGGGCCCCCTCCGCTGTCCCTGTGGCATCCTGCCTCCACCACTCAGTCAGGCACGCCGACCCGGTCGAGAAACGTGGCGACCGATCCGCGATCAATCGGCAGTTGCCCGCGATGTCGTCGACGACCAACACGGTTCCCATGTTGCGCAGGCCCTCCGGTTGCCGCACCGGCCCTCGACGGGGTACGGTAGGCGGGTCCACGGGCTGGCCGGAGGACAGATTCGGGTCCGTCTCGTGGGGTCAAGGGTTGTCCCCGGCAGGGGTGTCAGGGTGCGTTGGCCATTCTCGACCCGAAAGTACGCCACGTCAATCTGGGATTTCCGGCAGGCGATGGGTTGGCCGGTGAAGCTGACCGATCGGCGGTGTTAGTGTGCGCTTGAGGCACACTGTGCAGCTACTTCAGGCGGCGACGGGCATCGGCCACCAGCCCCTGCTCGTCGCCCTTCTCTTTGACGGCGATGAACGCCTTGTAGGAATCGGCCGCCGACGCCGCGCCGAACAGCCCTTCCTGCGCGCGGCCGATGTAGTACCGCACCGGGGGCATGAAGCGGTACGTGGGAATGTCGTCGAGCATCACGGTCGTCGCTTCCCCCCTCCGCCTCTCACACGTCAGAAACTCGGTCTGGGCCAGATCGTAGGCGCCCGCCGCGAGGTACGCGCGGCCCAGGCCGAAGCGTCCCAGCCAGCCGTCGGCAAGCTTCACCGCCGCCTCGAAGTCCGCCACGGCGGCGCGTGCCTCTCCGCGTTTCAGATCCGCCTCGCCCCGCAGGAGCTGGCCGAACATGCGGGCCTCGGTATCGATCTTCTTGTCGAACTCCGCCGCGATCTCCAGCCCGCGTTCCGCGCGGCCGGCCCTGATCATGACCAGGCCCGCCAGGAGCGCCACGCTCTGCTCCGCACTCTTCGCCGTCGCCTCTTCGGCCAGCTTGACCGCGTCGGCCCCACGTCCCTGCAGCTCGCGGACCTCGGCGAGCGTGGCGATGAGCCGCGCCGTGGTGCTCGGCGAGCGCCCCGCCGTCGGCGTCGCAATCGCTTCCTCGATGACGGCCGCCGCGTCGGCGAGCCGCCCCTGGTAGATGGCGAGATCGGCGCGGCCGTGCGCGGCGAAATCCTTGCCGGGCGCCGAGACGGCCTGCAGCCGCAGCCACGTTGCCTCCGCCTCCGCCGGCCGTCCCGTGGCCAGCTGCGCGACCGCCATGACGAGATGGGCCTTGGCGAAGTCCTTGTTGATCTCCAGGACCCCGGCCGCTTCCTTCTCCGCGACGTCGAACTGGCCGGCATACATCGCGAAGAGCGCGACGTTGTTCCGCCGCAGCACGTTGTTGGGATAGATCGCGGACGCCTTGCGCCCGAGCTCGAGCGCCCGTTCCATGTCGCGGCGGAGAAAGCTCGCGACCGCGAGATTCGCGAGACCGCTGCTGTCGGCCGGGAACTGTCTGACGAGGGCCTCGAGCTGCTCGCGGGCCTTCTCCGAGTTCCGGATGAGCAGGTAGTACCCGCCCTGGGTTCGGTACTTCTCGCGGTCCGTCATGCGCTCCAGGTTGCCGATCGCCTTGAGGTAGTACTGCTCCGCCTCCTGGCGGCGTCCGAGGCTGTTCGACACGGCGCCAAGGCCGGCGTACGCGCGCCCGAGCGTCGGATCGATTTCGACGGCCTTCAAATAGTGCTGGATGGCCTCCTCGTACTTCCCCGCCCACTGAAGCTCCTGTGCGTCGACATACTCATGAGCCGCTTCGAGCGACGACGCCGTGAACGTCTCCGCGTCCCGCACCTGGTTGGTGTCCACCGTGCGATCGCCCAGGCCGTTGCGCACCTTCGCCGCCACGCGCCCGACGGCGTTGAGCATATCGTTCTTGCCGGCGGCCTCGGTGTCCCACGTCAGCAGCGGCTTGCCTTCGGACGGATTGACGATCTTCACGGCGAGCTTGTAGCGCCCGCCGCCGGCGTCGATGGTGCCGGCCACGACGCGGCTGATCCCCTCGCGCAGCGCGATGCGGCGCGCGGTCTCTTCGTCGAGCGAGGTGCCCTTGACGACCTTCACGAGGCCGAGCGCGTCGCGCCGCGGGTACGCGCTGATGAACGCGGCGCCCTCGATGCCCACCCCGAGCGCCTGCTCGACGAGCCCGTCGAACAGCGGTTCGTTCGCGCGGTTCTCGAAATTGGCGATGAGCACCGTCACCGGCTCCGCTGGTGTCCCGGCCGCCGGGGCACGTCCGGCTCCCCTCCAGACCCAGAGGCCGCCGCCGACGAGCAGGATCGCGAGCGCCGAGGCGAGCGCGGCGATCGCGCCGCGCGATCCCGCCGCCGTCTTCGACGTGACGAGCAGGTGCCCGTCCGGCGCCAGCGCCTCGAGATCCCGCACGAGTTCCGCGGTGGTCCCGTACCGCGCATCGGCCGCCGGCTGCAGGCACCTCGTGATAATCCGCTCGAAGGCCGGAGGCACCGCGGCCCCCTCGAGCGTCCCCAGCGGCGCGGGCCCCTGCGTCAGACGGCTCATCATCTCCGACATCGGGTTCTCGCGGCGCGCGACGCGCTGCCTCCCGGCAAGCATGTCGTAGACGACGAGCCCGAACGAGTAGATGTCGGCGCGGTGATCGACCGCCTGCCCCTGCGCCTGCTCGGGCGCCATGTACTCCAGCGTGCCCATGACGGCGCCGAGCGCCGTCGCCGTGCCGGTTCCACTGACCGAGCGCGAGATGCCGAAGTCCATGATGAGCGCGCCGCCATCGGCCGTGATCATGATGTTCTCGGGCTTGAGATCCCTGTGCACGACGCCGACTTCGTGTGCGGCGGCCAGCCCGGACGCGACCTGCCTGGCGATCGCGAGCGCCTCTTCCACCGGCAGCCTGCCGCGCCGCTTCAGCACGTCCGCGAGATTCTCTCCCTCGACGAACGGCATCGTCAGGTACTTGATGCCGTCCAGCTCGCCAAGATCGTGGATGCGGACCACGTGCTTGTGGGTGACCTGACGCGCGAGCACGAGCTCGCGCTTGAAGCGCCGCTCGACCTCGCCGGCCGATCCGGGGTCCTGCAGGACCTCCGGCCTGATGACTTTCAGCGCGACGGCAACCCCGAGCTCCGCGTCCCACGCCTGGTACACGACGCCCATGCCGCCGGCGCCGAGCACGCGGATGATGTGGTATCGCGGCCCGAACGCCTGCCCAACCTCGAGAGGGCCCGCGAGTCTTGCTGTCGGGGAGACCGGCGGCTGAACGCCAGTGGGAGTGCCGAAGCCGGTCGGCGCCGAGGCGTCGAGCGTCGCCCCGGCGCCGGGGGCGGCGGGCAGGGGCCGGCCGCAGGAGGGGCAGCGGCCGGACGACGGTTCGAACTCAGTGCCGCAGGAAGGGCATCGCATGTCCCGGATGAGCGATTATGCGGCGAAACACGCCCGTGCGCCAAGCCCGCGACGGCGTCACCGGCCGGAAAACTTCGGCTTCCGCTTCGCGAGAAACGCCGCCGTCCCTTCCTGCTTGTCCTCCGACGCGTAGCAGATCGCCTGGGCGAGCGTCTCGATGAGCAGCCCGGAGTCGAGGTCGACGCGCGCCGACGCGTTCAGGGAGAGCTTGGCGAGCCGCGCGGCCAGCGGCCCCTGCCGGAGAATCCGCCTGGCGAGCTCGCGCGCGCGAACCTGCAGTTGCGCAGCCGGCATGACGGCGGTGACCAGCCCGATATCGAGCGCGGCTTTCGCGTCGATGATCTCGCCCGTGAGAATCAGGTGCTTCGCCCATCCGAGGCCGACGACCCGCGGGAGGCGCTGCGTGGCGCCGGCGCCCGGGATGATCCCGAGGCCAAGCTCCGGCTGTCCGAACTTCGCCGTCTCGGAGGCGACGCGGATGTCGCACGCGAGCGCCAGCTCGCATCCGCCGCCGAGCGCGAACCCGTTGATGGCCGCGATCGTCGGCCTCGGAAAGCGGTCGACCTTGGCGAACAGCGACGAGTTGATGGCGGCCAGTCCGTCGGCCGTCCCGCGCGCTTTGATGTCGTTGATGTCCGCTCCGGACACGAACGCGGACTCGCCGGCGCCCGTGACAATCAGTACGCCGGCCTCGGCGTCCCCGGCCAGCTCGTCGAGGGCCCGGTGACACTCCTGTACCGTCTCGAGGTCGAGCGCGTTCTTGACCGACGGGCGGTCGATGGTCAGCGTGGCGATCGATTCCGAGACATCGACGCGGATGTTGCGATAAGCCATGGCGGTATCCTATCGCGACCAGGCTTACGACTCTCGGCGGCCGTTTCACCGGCCGTAAGTTCCCCCGCCGTCCTGCCGGCGCCATTCCGCTCCGAATGGCGTGAAAGCCGAGGTTGGCGACGCCGGCGGGCTGGCAACGTTCTTGGATTGGGCGGTGGGGAGTCGATTCATGACCTCCGCAAAGCCGCCGTCCGCCGCCGGGGCATCCGCGTGACACCGTCAGCGACCCGCGCCGCCTCGGCGGTGCCGCCTGCGATCCGCGCGTTCGATCGCCTGGCGGACCAGTACGATGCGCTCTGCGCGGGCGACATCATGACGATGATGCGGCGCCGCACGCACGAGCGGATGGCGCGCCGCTTCCCTCCCGGTTCACGCATCCTGGAGATCGGGTGCGGCACCGGCCTCGACACCGGCTTCCTCGCCTCGATGGGGGCGCACGTCGTCGCGGCGGATCCGTCCGCGCGGATGCTCGATCGCACGCGCGCGCGGCTGCGAGCGACGAACAACATGGCCCACTTGATCCGGTGCGGCGCCGAAGAACTCGACCAGCATCTCGGCCCGGCAACGTTCGAAGGCATCGTGTCGAACTTCGGCGCCCTGAACTGCGTGGAAGATCTCGGCCAGGTCGCCTCGCTCGCGCGCGACCGGCTCGTGCCTGGCGGCTGGGTCATGCTCGGGTTGCTGACGCGGACCTGCGCGTGGGAAATAGCGCGAGGCTTGCTGCGCGGCCGTCCGCGCGAGGCGTTCCGCCGCCTGGGCGTCCGCCCGATGATCGACCTCGATGGCATCGAGGTCCCGGCTTATTACCATCGCGTCGGCGACGTGCTGGCCGTGTTCGGCGCCTCGTTCGTCGTCGGGCGCGCCGAAGGCCTTGGCGTCTTCGTGCCGCCTTCGCGCTGCGAGGATCGCTGGCGCCGCCTGCCATCTGCCGTCCGGCGCGCGGCGTGCCGGACGGAGGCGAGCCTCGGTCCCTGGTTTCCCTTCAACCGCCTTGGCGACTACGTCTTTCTGGAGCTGCATCGGGATTCCCGGCGGTCCGGCGCCGGGCGCGCGTGATCAGTACTCATAGACGCCGCGACCGGCCTTCCGTCCCAGACGCCCGGCCTTGACGTACTGCGCGAGCAGCGGGCACGGGCGGTATTTCTCGCCGAGGCTGCGGTGCAGATACTCGAGGATGCTGAGGCGCGTGTCCAGGCCGACGAGATCGACGAGCTCGAAGGGACCCATCGGGTGGTTCAGCCCGAGCTTCAGCGCCTTGTCGATGTCGCGCGCGGTGGCGACGCCTTCCATCAGCATGTAGAACGCCTCGTTGCCGATACTGGCGTTCACGCGCGTCGTGATGAAGCCAGGGGACTCGCGCACGAGCACCGTCTCCTTGCCCATTCGCCGGGCAACGTCCTCGATCGCCTGAAGGGTCTCCGGCGCGCTCTCGAGCGCCTGCACGATCTCGACGAGCTTCATCTTGTGGACGGGGTTGAAGAAGTGCATGCCGGCCACCCGCGACGCCCGCCGCGTCGAGCCGGCAATCTCCGTGATGCTCAACGCGGACGTGTTGGTCGCAACCAGCGCCCGGTCCGGCGCGAGGCGATCGATCTCTCCGAACAGCGCGACCTTCAGGTCGATCCGCTCGGGCGCCGCCTCGATGATGAAATCGGTATCGGCCAGCGCTTCGGGCAGGCTCGTCGTCGCCGTCAGCCGGCGGCGGATCGCGTCCGCCTCCGCGGCCGTGACCTTTCCCAGCTCGACGCCTTTGGCCACGATCGCCTCGACGGCCCGCCGGCCCTTGTCGATCGACTCCGCCGCGACGTCGTACATCCGCGTCTCGTAGCCGCCGGCCGCCGCCGCATGGGCGATCCCGTGCCCCATCGTGCCGGCGCCGAGAACGGTGACTGTGCGGATGGGCATGAACTCAGTTTCCAGCTTCCAGTTTCCAGCTTCCAGTTTCCAGTTTCCAGTTTCCAGCTTTCAGTTTCCAGCTTCCAGCTTCCAGCTTCCAGCGATTACGACCTGCGAGATGCGAGATGCGAACCGCGAGCGGCGATCTCAATCAGCGCTTCGATCGCTAGATCGATTTCGTCGAGCGTGTTGTAGAAATGCGGCGCGATGCGGATGCCGGCGCCTGGACGATGGTCGACGATCACCTGCCGGCGCAGCAGTTCGGCGGTGACGGCTTCGCCGTCCGGGACGTCGATGACGACGGACCCTCCCCGCTCGGCGTCGTCGTCCGGTGTATTGAGACGGAAGCCGGCCGCTTTTGCCCCGTCCATCAACCGCCGGGTGAGCCGCAGCGAATGGGCGCGGATTCGATCGACGCCGATTTCCGCCACGATCTCGTAGCCCGCCCGGCAGGAGTAGAGCGACGGCACGTTCGGCGTGCCGCTCTGAAACCGCTCGGGCGCGTCCGCGTACTCAATCGCGCCGACGGCGAAATCGAACGGCCGCGCGTGCGCCGCCCAGCCGGCCGTTGCCGGTTCCAGCGTGTTCGCCAGGTCCGGACGCACGTACAGATAACCCGCCCCAGGTCCGCCGCACAGCCACTTCACCGATCCGCCCACCGCGAAGTCCGTGCCCCATGCCTCGAGCTCGAGCGGCACCGTCCCGGCCGCCTGGTACACGTCGAGAACGACACGCGCGCCGACCCGGTGCGCTTTCTCGATGATCGCGCGCGCGTTCTCGAGGTACGCGCTCTTGAAGAGCACGAGCGACACCGGCACGATTGCCGTCCGCTCGTCGATGGCCCCCAGGAACCGCTCGAGGTTCGTCCGGATCCCGCCGTCGGATTCGACGTAGACGATCTCCGCGCCATACCTGCGGAATCCCTCGAACAGGTACATGTTCGACGGGAACTCCAGATCGGTCATGACGATCTTGCGCCGCGGACCGTCGAACCGGTGACAGGACGCGACAATGGCCTGCGCGACGGTGACGTTCTGGTGCATCGAGATCGTGCCGCTGGCGACGCCGAGAATCGGCGCCAGCAGGTCGCCGGTCGTGCGGCCGATCTCCCACCATCCCTCGTGCCACGCGCGCACGCCGCGCGTGGACCACTCGTCGGCGAATTGCCGCAGGTACTGTTCGGCGCGGCGCGGCATCGCGCCGAGCGAATGGCTGACCAGATACGTGCAGGTATCGACGATGGGGAATTCGGTGCGCCAGGCCTGGAGGGAGTCAAGGGACATCCGAGACACTCTATCCCGTCAACTTCCAAATCCCAACTCCCAACTCCCAAGTTCATCTCAGTCGATCGGCTCTGAGTCTTCTTGGAAGTTGGGCGTTGGGAGTTGGGCGTTGGGAGGTCTTTGTTTAGCGAGGTTCTCCCGGGACCACGCTGAAACGGGCCACGGCTTTTCAGGAAGATCACGAAGGACACCAAGGACGCGAAGACCCCTTGCGCAGCGGGCTGAA
>MELC01000010.1 GCA_001767455.1 Acidobacteria bacterium RIFCSPLOWO2_12_FULL_66_21 | reverse complement strand
GGCTGAACGTGAAGCGGCCGAACCTGCTGGAGCCGGGCGAGGCGATCGAGCTGACCGTCGACTCCATCGTCACGAAACTGGCGCCCGGGCCGACGATCGTCGCGATTCAGCGGTCGGGCATCCCGGGTTACAACGACGGGTACCTGCCGCTCAACGTCGAGAAGCAGGCGGCCGTGCAGATCAACTCGTTCAGCGCGTCGCCGGCGATCCTCGATCCGTCCACGCCGTCACAGACCGTCACGCTCACGTGGCAGGCGGTGAACGCGGACACGCTCCACATCGAGGGCTGGGGCGACGTCACCGGGCAGTGCGCGTCGATTCCGGAGGTGACCGGACACCGGCGATTCGTCCTGACGGCCTACGGCGTCGGCGGACCGGTGTCACTCCCGGCAGAGGTCCACCCCTTCGACTATTTCCTCTGCCAGCAGCCCTTTCAACTTCAGGACTCCAGCTTCATGGTCATCAACGGCACCCTGACCGAGACGCTTGTGTTTGCCGACGGGGGATCCGGCAGCTACGCGTACGTCATCGACGGCACGATGTCGGACGGGGACGGGAAGCTCCTCCCGGTTCATGATGCCCTGGGTCCCGTGGCGATGACCTGGTCCCGCGCCGGCTCCGTCATCACGATCGCGAGAGCCGACGGCCAGACGACCACGTTGACGATCGCAGACGGTCGATCGCTTGTATATACAACGCCGTTTGTCGTGCCGTTTGTCAGGAGCGAGTACAACACACGCTACAACCCCACATGATTTGCGGGCGGCTCGCGTCAACGACTTCGCCCACGTCGTCCGGCAGCACGAGGCGATGCAGTCTGGCCGCATTGACACGATGTCGGCAACCAGCGACGATGCGCACGTCGCTGCGGACGCGACGGCATCCGGCGGCAGGCGATCGATTCGCCCCGCCGGCAGGCGCCGGCAGCCGTTCTGCGCGGAGGTGGACCATGGGACTGCTCAGCGGGTTGATGGGAAATGCGTCCGAGATCGATGTCGCCACGCTGCAGGCCGAGTTCTCGCAGGTGCTCACGCCAGGTGAGAAGGTGGAGAAGGCCTATCAGCTGATTCGGGATATGTTCGTGTTCACCGACAAGCGGTTGATCTTCGTGAACAAGCAGGGGCTCACGGGAAACAAGGTGGAGTACCAGTCGATCCCGTATCGCAGCATCACGAGGTTCAGCGTGGAGACGGCCGGCGCGTTCGATCTCGACGCCGAGCTCAAGTTGTGGCTGAGGGGGAGCCCGGCTCCTATCGTGCTGCAGTTCAACAAGAAACTGAGCATCTACGCCGTGCAGAGCGTGCTGGCGAGTTACGTCTTGCGGTGAGCCAGGGCCGCGCGATCTGATCCTCCCGTCCGTCGAGGGATACCCAGCTCCCCGCTGAGGCGCTCGGCACCTTTCTGCATCCTCTACCGGCCTGCCACTCGTTTATAGCTTCGAGTTCGCGGCGCCGGGCGACTATTCGCAGGCCGACGTGGAGTCGCTGCGGGCGGAGGTCAAGGGGCCCGCGTGGACGAAGATGGCGAGCGTGCGCAGCAGGAAGGAAGGGCAGGACGTCGACGTCTTCCTGAAGCTGGAAAAGGAGAAGATTGTCGGTCTGGTGGTGATCGCCGCGCAGGCCACGCAGCTCACGTTCGTGAACATCGTGGGTCCCATCGACCTCGATCAGCTGGCCGCGCTGGGCGGACACTTCGGGGTCCCGGAGCTGGAGATCAAGCGGCCGCCGAAGTGACCTCGCGGCGGCGAACCACGGTGTTGCTGCGCCAGAGCCGCACACGGGCCGGGCATGAGCCCGGCCTGTCGCATCGCCGATGCCAGGATCACGCAGGGGCAGGAACCGGTTGCTGCCGCGCAGCGCGGTGTGTATGCCGCCTGGTCACGGAGCCCCCAGGTCGCAAATCTGTTCCGTTACATCGGAACGGCTTCCAGGTCGCCGCATCCACTCGAATTGGCCGGGTTCGACTTGCAGTTCACGTCTCTCGCGTCCGAACGTCTCCTGAACGAGCTGGACGCGCTCGTCGCACGGCTCGGCATCACATCGGACGTGACGACCCCCGGATCTGCGGCCAGGGCAGTCGCGCTGAACCTTCTGGGACGCAAATACGGGACGGACGGCTTGCCCGCACCGGATGCAGCCGCACGCAAGGAGTTTGACGACGGGCTCGAGGTCCTGCGGGGCCGCCTGGCGTCAGCCACGAACGCCGGCAACGAAGGCGAGACGAGTTTCTGGCGACAGGAATTGACCAGCGTGAGGGCATCTGCGGAGATGACGTGGTGGATCCGGGAGCATGGTCTGTCCGAGCGCAACTGGGCGATCCCCAACATGCGCGACCGGCAGAGCGCCGACAATCTCCTGTGGCTCGCCGATCATCAGTACCGCGGCCGGAAAATCATCGTCTGGGGCGCCACGATGCACGTGTTGCGGCACGCGTCGGATATCGAGGCGACCATCAACCCCAAGGAACCACGGCAGGCCTACACGGGACTGGTTTCGATGGGAGAACACGTGTGGCGGCGCCTCGGTCCCGAGGTGTTCACGATCGGCTTCACCTGCTACGAAGGCAAGAACGGCATCGGCGACCCGAAACAGAATGACGGCAGCTTTCTGAGCGAGATCCAGAAGGACCAGGATCCATCGATCGAGTTCGAAGAACTGATGAACGCGGCCCATTTCGACTACGCGCTGGTGGATTTTCGCAGTCCCGGCGTCCATGGCGAGTGGTTGAGGGGACCGATCGTCAGCCGTCCGCTGGCGAATCAGGGCATGCGAGCGGTGTGGCCGAACGTGCTGGACGCGATGTTCTTCATCCGAGTGATGGAACCCAACCTGGCCATGCCGCCGCGCTGATTGTGGCAAGTTAGCGGATGCCTACACAGGGGCCGGACGGCTGCGCGAGCTGCAGCCCTGGATGGGCACGTGAGGAGAATGTCTGGGCGCCCGCTCGAACAGAGTGCACCAGAGAGCGCCGTGTTGAGCAGCAGGCGATTGGACGGTCCCTGCACGGTGGAGAGCAGTTTCACAAAGACGGCGGTCAGCGGTTTCGTCGTCCCCAGCCAGTCGAAGAGCGTTGATCTCCTGTTCGACTAGTCCAGCGGAGGGAATAAGCCGGATAGGACGCTCCCGCGCCCAGCAAGAAGTTGATGTGACCCGACTGGAACGAGCGGGACAGATCGTTTTTCAGCTCGTCATCCGCACCAGAAAGCTCCCGAACACGTGCCATGGACTGTAACCTCGTCGGAGACATGATCGCATGGATGAGCTTCGCGCATGCGGCGGGGGATTAGCAGAGGCGGACGAGGGCACGAAACTTCACAACGTGCTTCACAACGCGTTATTTATTGCCGTGCGTAAACCGCTGTAAAGTGTTGGTGCGAAAGGGGGGACTCGAACCCCCACGGTATTGCTACCGCCAGCCCCTCAAGCTGGTGCGTCTGCCAATTCCGCCACTTTCGCGTGAGGTGGGTGCGGACTTTACTTCTTGGGCTGCTCGACCGGGGCCGGGCCCTTGACGCCGCCCATCAGCGAACTGGGACCGCGCTGGCCCATGACGCCGAGCACGATCGCGCCGATCATGAACAGCACGCCGAGGACCGTCGTCGCCTTGGTCAGCACCGTGGCGCCGCCGCGCGCGCCGAACGCGGTCTGGCTGCCGCCGCCGCCGAATGCGCTCGCCATGTCCCCGCCCTTGCCCTGCTGAAGCAGGACGACCAGGAGCAGGAGCAGACAGACGAGCACGTACAGAACGGTCCCGAGGTAGTAGAGCATGACGCTGGATTATACCGCGCTCTGGCGGCTCCTTGCGACGATTTCCGCGAACGCCCGGACGTCCAGGCTGGCCCCGCCGACGAGCGCCCCGTCCACGTCCGGCAACACGATGAGCTCGTGAATGTTGTCCGGCTTGACGCTGCCGCCGTAAATCACGTGGCACTGATCGGCCGCGGCCGCGCCGAACCACTGCCGCAGCCGGCTCCTGATGTGCGCGTGCGCCTCGCCGGCCTGCTGCGGTGTCGCGTTCCGGCCCGTGCCGATCGCCCACACCGGCTCGTACGCGATGACGAGCGACGCGACCTGGTCGCCCGTCAGCCCGTCGAGCCCGGCCTTAATCTGCCGGTCCAGCACCGCCAGCGTCTCGCTGCGCTCGCGCTCCTCCAGCGTCTCGCCGATGCAGACGATGGGCGTCAGCTCGGCGCCGAGCGCCGCGACCGCTTTGCGGTTGACCGTCGCGTCGGTCTCGTTGAACAGCCGCCGCCGCTCGGAGTGGCCGATGATGACGAACTCGGCCCCCGCTTCCTTCAGCATCCCCGCGCTGATCTCGCCGGTGAACGCCCCTTCGCGCTCCCAGTGCATGTCCTGACCGGCAACGGCGACAGGCGAGTTCCGCACCGCCTCGGCCACGCCGTGCAGCGCCGTGAACGGCGGCGCGAGGACGATCTCCACGCCGGTCGCCTCCTTCACGACGGCGCGAAACTCCTTGGCGAAGACCACCGCGTCGTGCACGGTCTTGAACATCTTCCAGTTCGCGGCGATGAATGGTGTGCGCATTGATCGTTAACTCTAGGCAGCCCTAAAGGGCTGCGCAACAGGAAACCGACGAGAGGTCGCGAGCGCCGAGGCCCCCGAGCCGCCGCCTTCGCGCTCTGCGCTTCGGCGCGCCAGGCCTCAGCCACGAGCCACGAGCCACGAGCCACGAGCGCTCGCCGTCAGCCGAGCGCGACCACGCCGGGCAGTTGCCGCCCCCCGAGGAATTCCAGCGATGCTCCGCCGCCCGTGGAGATGTGCGTGATCCGATCGGTGACGCCTGCCTTCTCGACCGCCGCAATGGAATCCCCGCCGCCGATGACCGTCGTGCCCTTGACCTCCGCGATCGCCTTCGCCACGTCGATCGTGCCGCGCGCGAAGGCGTCGATCTCGAAGACGCCCATCGGACCGTTCCACATGACCGTGTGCGCGCCGGCAATGACGGCGTTGTACGTGGCGATCGTCTTCGGCCCGATGTCGAGCCCCATCCGATCGCCAATCGCCGGGTCCGCAACGTCCAGCGTCTCCGACGGCACCCCTGCCTCGATCTTCGCCGCCACCACATGATCGACGGGCAGCTCGAGCCGGAGGTTGCGCTCCTTCGCGCGCCGCTCGACGTCGCGCGCCGCGTCCAGCAGCTCCTCCTCGACGAGCGACCTGCCGACGGCGACGCCGCGCGCCTTCAGGAACGTGTAGGCCATCGCGCCTCCGATGAGGAGCGCGTCAACCCGCGGAATCAGGTTCTGAATGACCTCGAGCTTGTCCGACACCTTGGCGCCGCCGAGCACCGCCACGAACGGACGCTCCGGGCTGCGCAGGACGCGCCCGAGATGCTCGAGCTCGTCCGCCATCAGGAGGCCGGCCGCCGTCTCTTTGACGTGATGAGCGATCCCTTCGGTTGACGCATGCGCGCGGTGCGCGGAGCCGAAGGCGTCGTTCACGTAAACGTCCGCGAGATCCGCAAGCTGCTGGGCGAACCCGCTGTCGTTCTGTTCCTCTTCGGGGTGAAACCGGAGATTCTCGAGAAGCACGACCCTGCCGCCGCGCGCGGCCTTGTCGATCGCCGCCTTCGCCACCTCGCCGATGCAGTCGTCGGCGAATTCCACGGGGCGTCCCAGCAGCTCGGACAATCGCGCCGCCACCGGCCGCAGCGAGAACTCCGGGTTCGGCTTGCCCTTCGGACGTCCCAGGTGCGAGGCGAGAATCAGCGTCGCGCCCTTCTCCAGCGCGTATTCGATGGAGGGCAGCGAGGCGCGGATCCGCGTGTCGTCGCCGATCGCGCCGTTCCTGATCGGCACGTTGAAGTCGACGCGCATGAAGACGCGGCGACCCTTCAGCGCCAGGTCTGTAATCGATCTTGCCAACTCCAAACTCCAAACTTCAAACTTCAAACTCCAAACCACCAACTCCAAGCCCCACCGCGGTCTTCTTTGGAGTTTGGCGTTTGGAATTTGGCGTTAGAGACCTTTCTTCACCATGAAGCGGAGCAGGTCGACGCAGCGGTTCGAGTAGCCCCACTCGTTGTCGTACCAGGACAGCACCTTCAGGAAGTCCCCGTCCATGACGCTGGTGTACGGCGCGTCCAGGATCGACGAGTGGGGGTTGCCGCGGAAGTCGATCGACACGAGCTCCGCTTCGCTGTACTGGAGGATCCCCTTCAGGGGCCCGTCCGCCGCCGCCTTGAACGTCGCGTTGACCTCTTCCTTCGACGTCTTCTTGTCGACGATGACGGCAAGGTCCACGATGGAGACGTTCGGCGTGGGCACGCGCAACGAGATGCCGTCGAGGCGCCCCTTGATCTCGGGCAGTACTTCCCCGACCGCCTTCGCCGCGCCCGTCGTCGTCGGAATGATCGACAGCGCCGCCGCGCGCGCGCGCCGCAGATCCTTGTGCGGCAGGTCGAGCAGCTGCTGATCGTTGGTGTACGAGTGCACCGTCGTCATCCAGCCTTTTCTGATGCCGAACTGCTCGTGGATGACCTTGGCAATCGGCGCCAGGCAGTTCGTCGTGCACGACGCGTTCGAGATGATGTGGTGCGTCGCCGGATCGTACTTGTCGGCGTTGACGCCGAGCACGACCGAGATGTCCGGGCCCTTCGCCGGCGCGGTCACGATCACTTTCTTCGCCCCCGCCGCCAGGTGCTTCGCCGCGTCCTCGCGCTTCGTGAAGAGGCCCGTGGACTCGAACACGACCTCGACGCCGAGATCCTTCCACGGAAGCTGCGCCGGGTCCTTCACGGAGAGGACCTGGAACGCATCGCCGCCGACCGAGATGCGGTCCCCCGTGGCGGAGATGTCAGCCTTCAGGTTGCCCAGGATCGAGTCGTACTTCAGCAGGTGCGCGAGCGTGGACGCGCTGGTCAGGTCGTTGACCGCGACGAAGTCGATGTCGCTCGCGCCGAGCGCGGCGCGCATGATGTTCCGGCCGATCCGGCCGAACCCGTTGATTCCAACTTTGATGGCCATCTCTGTAGAACTCCTCCGCGCGTGTGGCGAACTGTCAGGGCATGCCGAACAGTTGATTCTAATGAACGGCTTGCACGGCGGTCAAACCACGGACTAAAGTGGGTCGGTTCGGCCCATGTACCTCCTCTATAGCGTCCTGATCGTGGCGTTTTTCGCCGTCATGTCCCCGTACCTGGCGTACCAGGCCGTGCGGTACCGGAAATACGTCCGCAGCCTGCCCCAGCGGCTGGGGTATCTGCCGTTGTCGTTCAACCTGGACGGCGACGAGTCGATCTGGATTCACGCGGTGTCGGTTGGAGAGGTGCTGACGGCCCGCGCGCTGCTCCCGGAGCTGCGCACGCGCTATCCCCGGCTGCGGGTCTTCCTGTCCACCACGACAATGACCGGCCAGGAAATCGCGAGGAACAACCTCCAGTACGTGGACGCGGTGTTCTACTTCCCGTTCGATCTCGGCTTCATCGTGAACCGCACGCTCGCGCTCGTGAGACCGCGCCTTTTCATCATGATGGAGACGGAAATCTGGCCGAACCTCCTGCGCGCGTGCCGGCGCGCCGGGGTGAAGACGATGCTGGTGAACGGCCGGATCTCGTCGCGCTCCTATCCGCGCTACCGCCTCGCCCGCCCGTTCTTCCGCCGCGTGCTTGGCGACGTGGACCGCTTCTGCATGCAGGGAGACGAGTCCGCGCGCCGCATCGTCGACATCGGCGCGGACCCCTCGCGCGTCGCCGTGACCGGCTCGCTGAAGTTCGATTCGCTCGAAGTGCCGGGCGCGCCCGCCGTGGACCGCGGCAGGAACCGCGTGCTCAGGTATTTCCGGGTCAGCCCCGGCCGCCCCGTCGTGATCGCCGCGAGCACCCTGAAGGGGGAAGAGGAACCGGTGTTCGAGGCGTTTCAGCGCATCCGGGCGACGATCACGAATGCGCTGCTGATCGTCGCGCCGCGCAGGCCGGAACGGTTCGACGAAGTGGAGCGGCTCGCGCGGCGATCCGGCTGGAGTGTCGCGCGCCGGAGCGAGCTGCCCGTGGACTCCGAGCCGCGGTACGACGTCGTGATCCTCGATACGATCGGCGAGCTGGCGCAGTTGTACCAGGTCGCGACCGCCGTGTTCGTCGGCGGCAGCCTGGTGGACGCCGGCGGCCACAACATTCTCGAGCCGGCGGTCTTCGGGAAGGCGATTGTGTTCGGTCCGCACATGCAGAATTTCGCCGAGATCGCGCGGACGTTCCTCGACAACGGCGCCGCCATCCAGGTGCGAAACGGCCGGGAGCTGGAGCCGGCGCTCGTGGAGCTGCTGCGCAACCCGATCCGGCGCGCGAGCCTGGGTGCCGCCGCGCGCGCGCTCGTCGAAGCGAACCGCGGCGCGCGCAGCAAGAGCCTCGCCGTCATCGCGCAGTTGCTGCAGACCGACGAGCCCGGACACGTGGTCCCGTTCCGTGTCGTGCACTAGATCGGCAGGGCTAAAGCCCTGCGCAACGAGCGGCGCGCGCCGGCGGGCAGGGCTAAAGCCCTGCGCAACGAGCGGCGCGCACCGGCGGGCGGGGCTCAAGCCCTGCGCAACGAGCGGCGCGCACCGGCGGGTGGGGCTCAAGCCCTGCG
>MELC01000009.1 GCA_001767455.1 Acidobacteria bacterium RIFCSPLOWO2_12_FULL_66_21 | reverse complement strand
TGGTCGGCGTGGTCCCTGACGTGAAGTACGGCGGCCTCGATGCTCCGGCTTTCCCCGCCATCTACACAAGGTGGGCCGATCTGCCTGCGAGCGTTGGGCACCTGCTGGTACGCACGTCCGGCGATCCCGCGTCGCTCGCAACGACGCTCAGGAAAACCCTGAGGAACGTCGCCCCGTCGCTTGCCGTGACTGACATCCGCACGCTCCGACAGGAATACGCCACCTCGATTGCCGATCGCCGAATCCGCCTTATTCCGGCTGTGGGCTTCGCCGTTCTCGCGATTGCCGTGGCGCTGGTCGGCCTTGGCGGGCTGCTGGCCCGGGCTGTGACCGAGCGGCGTCGCGAGCTGGCGATCAGGACTGTCCTCGGGGCCTCGCCACGAGAGGTCATCGGGATCATCGTTCGAGAAGGGATCCTGCTGGCCGCGGCCGGGGTGATTCTCGGGCTCGGTGCGGGAGCCGGGGCGGCCAGGTGGCTGCGGTCGCTCCTCTACGGCGTGAGTCCTCTCGATCCGCTCACGTTCGGCGGCGTGGCGGTGTTCGTCACTGCAGCGGCGCTGCTCACGTCGTTCCTTTCCGCCCGTCGCGCGGCGAGGGTCGAGCCGCTCGAGCTGCTGCGGTCGGAGTAGCCCCGCGAGCGAGTGAGTCGGGGGGTCCGGCGGGGCGAAGTCCCCCCGTGTAAGTGAAGCACGCCGACGGCCCATCCGTAGCACCGAAGTAGACATTGATGAACATCACCCTTCACATCCCGGATTCGATCGCCAGAAGCCTTCGCGTCCCTGAGGCGGAGGCCGAGCAACGGGTGCGGCAGGAACTCGCCGCCGCGCTCTATGCGAGGGGTCTCCTTTCGTTCGGGAAGGCATCGGAACTTGCCGGCGTCAGCCGTTTCGCCTTTTCCGATGTCGTTGCCCAGCGTGGGATCCCCCGGCATTATGGCCAGCAGGAACTGAACGAAGACGCCGCCTATGCCGGCGGTCAGTAACACGTCCCCAGTCTTCAACCTCCCCTGCATCGGTCGGCTGGATCTTCTTCGTGTGCAACTCGGCGCGATGTTGTGTTTACGCATGACCTGAACTTCGGCACGTTGCTCGCGCTGACGCGCGACAGCGGCCCGAGCGTCATTCAAGTCCGCACCCACGACGTCCTCCCCGCACACCTCGAACAGCTCGCCATCACGGCCACTCGGACGTATGAGCCGCAGCTGCAGCAAGGTGCGATCGTCACGGTCGATGAATCGCGCAGCAGGGTGCGGATCCTGCCCATCGGTTCCTGGAAGGGATAAGCGCTCGGAACCTGGTGACGGCTCGCCGCCCTTGGCTTGTGGCTGCATGCGTCCGCGCCACACGGTGTTGACATGTATGATAACTTTGTTGTCTAAATCATGAGGCCACGCCATCGTCCCGCGCCGCTGGGTGAGTTCGAGCTGCTCGTGTTGCTCGCGACGCTGAGCCTGGGCGACCAGGCGTACCCGGTCTCGGTGGCCCGCGAGATCGAGGCGCGGACGGGCCGGAAAGCGTCACGCACGACGGTGCTGATCACGCTGGAGCGGATGGAAGACAAAGACCTCGTCAGCTCGCGGTACGGCGAGCCGACGCCAGAACGCGGTGGACGGCCGAAGCGGTTCTTCCGGGTCAAGCCACGAGGCGTTCAGGCGACACGGGATTCGCTCGAGCGCATCGAGACGCTGACCTCGGGACTCGAGTTCGTGCTGAAGAGCAGGTGAAGGGAATCATGCCCGTCCCGATCCGTCCGCTCGCGTGGCTCTTGCGAATGATGTCGTCGCGCCACGCGGCGAACGCCGCGATTGGCGACGTGCTCGAAGACCTCGCCGAGCGCCGCGACGCCGGTCGCTGGCCGCGTCATCCCGCGCTGTGGGCCAATCTGCAGATCATTCGGGCAATCCGGCTGGAGATGCTCGCCGCCGCGCCGCGGCTGCTCCGCTCGGCCGGCCTGATCCTGCGCGACGCGCGACGCGCGATTCGCGCCGCTCCCGCCCACTCGCTGTTCGTCGTCCTCATCCTCGCTGCCGGAATCGCCCTGGGAACCGTCACGTTCTCGGTCGTCGACGCCGTGGTCCTGAAGCCGCTCCCCGTCGAGCATCCGGAGCGATTGGTGTCCATTCCGACGCGAGATCAGGACTTCAAGCAGCGCATCACGCCGGAGATTTACTGGCGGCTCCACGAGCACCTGGACAGCGTCGAGGACCTCGCCGCCCGGATGAACATGACCGGCACAATGGCCACCGTGGCTGGGATCACGGACCAAGTGACCGTCACGCGCGCCAGCGCCGACATCTTCCGGATGCTGCGATTGTCGCCGGCGATCGGCCGGTTCTGGACCGCGGACGACGAGCGGCGAGGCAACACGGACGTCGCGGTGCTGGGCTACCGGTTCTGGCGGCAGCAGCTCGGCGGCGACCCATCGGTGCTCGGCAAGGACGTGTCGATCGGCACGCGAACCTCCACCGTGATCGGCGTACTGTCGTCCGCCAGCGATCACCCGGAGGTCGCGGATCTGACCAACGCTCCCATCTGGGTGCCAATGGTCGTGCCTCGAACGCCGTCGGAATCGGTGCTCGCCATCGTGGCGCGCATGCGGCCGGGTGTGACGACCGCTCAGGTCGCCGGCGACGTACAACGCCTGGCCGAGGCACCTGACTGGCAGCCTGCGGTCAGACGGCTGCTCGACCTCTACGTGGCGCCGGTCCGCCACTGGATGCTGCTCGCCCTCGGCGCCGCGGCCCTCGTGGTCCTCGTCGCGTGCGCGAACGCCGCCAACCTGATGCTCACGCGGTCCGCCGCGCGCACCCAGGAGATGGCGATCCGCGCGTCGCTCGGCGCCTCGCGCCGGCAGATCGCGCTGGCGGTGCTGGCCGAAGGCCTCTTGCTGTCACTTGGGGCGACCACTGGCGCGCTGCTGTGCTCGATCGCCGGTGTGCGCCTGGCGAAAGTCGCCGTCACGACCGCGCTCCCCGGGATGTTCCGAGCCTCGACGATCTCCCTGAACGGCCGCGTGCTCGCCGCGGCGATGGCCTGCGCCGTCGTCACCGGCGTGCTGTGCTCGCTCGTGCCCGCGTGGCAGACGTCCCGGGCGCCGGTGTCCACGCTGCTCAAGGACAGCGAAGCCCCCACCGCGACCGGTCGCCGCCGCTGGCGCAGCACGTTCCTCACCGCGGAGATCGCGACCGTCGTCGTGCTGCTGGTCGTGTCGTGGCTCTTCGTCGTGAGCCTGATCCGGGTCACCCGCATCGATCTCGGGATCGATCGCACCAACCTGCTCGCGGTCATGCCGCGGCTCGCGTTTCGAGCTCCTGTGGACGAGGTCCGGCAGCGGATCGAGAGCGTGCCCGGCGTGTCGGGTGTCGCGCTGTCGAGGGCGGCCTCGCTGCCGCTCTTCGGCCGGGCGTTCCACGGCGCGTGGTGGACGACGACGCTGGAGCGCGCCGACGGGACCTCCGGCGCAGGATCCTCAGTCAAGGCCCTGCAATATCGCGTGACGCCCAACTACTTCGCCGTCGCGGGCCTGCGGTTCTCGCGAGGCGGGACCTGGCAGGCCGACGCGGCTGGCGGTCCCCCGCCATCGTCCTCGACGAACAGGCGGCTCGCCGCCTGTTCGGAGACGAGGATCCGATGGGACGGCAGGTGCGCGCCACCGAGCCGGCTGGCATCTTCACCCTCGTCGGGACGGTTCCTCACGTCTACGCGCGCGGTGCGGAAGAGGACGACCCGCCGGCGGCGTACTTCAACCTGAAGCCCGATCCGGCCAGGATCTTCGCAGGGCTGCTCGTCAGGGCGTCGCGGCCGCCCGAACAGATGCTGCCGCTGCTGACGGAGGTGCTCGAGCCGGTGGGGCCCGACCTCAAGGAGCCTTTCGTGTTCGCCGCCGACGAAGCCGTCAGGAGGCTCACCGCGACGCGGCGGTTCAACGCGGGGCTCATGTCGGTCTTCGGACTCGTGGGAATGTTGATCGGCGCGGCCGGCGTCTACGCCGTCATGACGTCGTTCGTCGCGCAGCAGACCCGTGAGATCGGTGTGCGAGTGGCGCTCGGTGCAACGCCGGCGCGAATCCAGCGTGCCATGCTGGCGCTGGCGTGGCGTCACCTGCTGGCTGGCCTCGCGCTTGGGGTGCCGGTCGCGTGGTGGCTCTCGCGCGGGTTGACAGCGCTCCTCTTCCAGGTCACGGCCGCCGATGCGTCGGTCTACGCCGGCGTCGCCGCGCTCCTGAGCGGGGTCGGACTCATGGCTGCATGGATCCCGGCGCGCCGC
Source organism: Acidobacteria bacterium RIFCSPLOWO2_12_FULL_66_21 (assembly GCA_001767455.1). Classification (GTDB taxonomy): domain Bacteria; phylum Acidobacteriota; class Vicinamibacteria; order Vicinamibacterales; family 2-12-FULL-66-21; genus 2-12-FULL-66-21. The sequence goes on along the minus strand of MELC01000009.1, from coordinate 7,469 downwards.
GCCGCCAGGATCGATCCGATCGTCAGCCTTCGGCGCTAGGAGTCTTGACCCCAAGAAGTCTGACTGTTTGAGTCAAGTTTTTCAGGCGGCAAGTTTGACCTCCTCGAGGAACTGCGCGAGCGCGGCATCGAGTCGATCGAAGGCGCGCTGGGCGCTGGGCGACCCCGACGGCTGCAGCGAGCAGGCTGGTCGGAGCGCGCGCGTGTAGAGGCGCGCGTAGAACATCGCGACCTGGGCGCCGGTCGGGGTGATGCGATACCGGTGGCTGCGCGGCACACGCTCGATGAGGCCGTGCAGCCGGAGCCGACGAAGATCGTAGGTCATCGAGCCGGCCGAATAGGTCTCCGGATCTCGACCTTGGAGTTGCGCGAGGTGATCGCGGAATTCCCGATGCCGAAAGCCCGTGGGCGCGAGGGCGACGAGACAGAGCGCGTGCATGAGCGCGTGCACGCGACGATCCCCGAAGCGCAGACCCGCGGCGCGTTGATCGTGGACGACGACCGGGGACGTGACGGCGTGCAAGCGGTCTTCACCGATCAGGCAGTCGTGGCTCAGAGATTCGACGCGCAAGAGGCGCCGGTTGGCGGCAAAGCCGATCTCCCGCAGCGCGGGCAGATTGCGGAGCGCACGACCGATACGGAAATCGTAGGTGTCATTGATGGTGGTTTCGGTGCGAAGGGCCTGACCTTCTTTGTGGTCCTGCTTGACCTTGGACTTTTTGTACTGCACGTGGAGCGACGGGACGACCCCGTCCGTCAAGACGCGGGTGCGGAAGCGTCCCGGGGTGCGGCGCGTGACGCGCCGGTCGAAGATCAGTTGCATCTGATCGGGGCGGCCGATGTCGAGATTCTCCCGGATGACCTCTTCGAAGAAACAGCGCCCCGTGAGCGGGCGATCGAGGACTTGGGTCAAGGCGAACTCCGCTTGCAGGATCGAGAGCTGGTACCGATAGCCCGCGGCCCGGTGCGCCGCGGCGAACGGATGCGGGAGTCGGCGCAGCCATTTGCGGAAGACGGCCTCGATCTTGGCGGCGTCGAGCGTATCGGCGATCCGTTGCACGCGGGCGGATTTGTCACTCGAGCGGATCCCATTGTCCAGCGGCTCGAACGGCACCTCCCGCTGCGTCAGCTGGCGCTTTAACCACTCGTGCCCATTCAGACAGAGCTTCGCGGGGTAGGGAAAGTAGGAGCAGAACTTGATGAACAGCGGGCCGAAGTCCTTGTCGACGAGGTAGACGTAGTAGTGGTTGACCATCGCCGTCGAGCGGATGATCCAGGGATAGACGCCACGCGCGTCGCGCCGCTTCTCGGTGCGGAAGACGCTGGCCTTCTCCTGAGCTTTGCCGACGAAGAGCACGCCTTCCTTGCCCGTGAAGGTCGCCAGATACTTCTGGGCGATGTCGTCCTTGCGCTGGCCCTTCTCGAATGTGATCAGGTCCACCCCCTCGGCCTTGACGAAGCGCTCGATCGCCTCCACGAATCGCTGACTCATCGGGGCCACCATCACCGTGGACGGTACCCGTACGCCGAGCTGCGTCTTCAGGAAGTACACCACGCCGCCGCCCGTCTGCAGCGACGGGACGTAGGCATTGAGATACATCCGGTCGATGGCTTCCAGCTCGAAGGTCACGTGATTTCTGAGGATCTCAGCGACGTTTTTGCGTACCATGATGGTGGAGCTCCCGGAGAGCGCGGCCCACGTGGCCACAGACCCGAACAGGGTCCATTACTTAGGCGCAGGGTGCAAGCCCTGCCTTGCTCCCGGGGCTCCGCTTTTTCTAACGAGGCCCTGCCTCAGACCGCCCCTCTCTTCGCTCCGTTCACGACATGCTCGACGGTCTGAGGCAGGGCCTCGTTAGCCTTTGCCTAACATCAACCCGTATCGCGTCCGTTTCATCACAGGGATGTGACAGACCGGGTCCAACCTGCCCAACGCCGACCGGACGGACGACGCAGGAGCCACTTCGCCGGTCCCGTTGCAAACCCGTTGCAAAAACGAACGGCCCGGCGAGTGATCGCCGGGCCGTAAGTCGATGATATCGTTGGCGCGCCCTGCCCGCCTGCGCAACTACGTTGCTTCGGCGAGGCACTTGCGCTTTCGCGCCATCACGCTATAGCTCGCGCTTGATTCGAACGCGAGCGGAGGCGGATGGCGCGCCCTGCAGGACTCGAACCTGCGACCTCCTGGTTCGTAGGCTAATGCAGGTCTGATTTCTCGTTGGTTCTCCGCTGGTTCAGCCCCTGCGAGGACCTCCTGCTACCCGGTGTTCGGGAACAGATTGTTCAGTGATTGTTCACTTCGGAATTGCAGTTCCGTCAGCTCGCGACATCAGCCGCGCGGTTCAGCTCGCACGCACTTCCGGACGAGAGATGCGAGATCTGGTAGAGGGTGTTGGCCAAATCTCTTGAAGTACGGGACAAACTGGGAAGTGCGGTTGATGTCTATGTCACGACCGTGCAGGAGTTCATGCCTGATGTTCGCCAGAGCGTGTATCTTGCTCTCGACGTCCGGAACGCTGGCGGAAAGACGTGCCGTCACCGCCGCGCGAATCGCCCGCATGCCATTCCTCTGCTGCCCGAAAAGTGAATCCAGGGCAATGAAATAGTTCGCGAATGCGGTCGTCCCGGTAAACAGCCACGCCGCCGCGACAAAAGACAGCGCTGTTCTGAATCTCGTCTCACGCTCGTCGTCTGCCCTGCGCACGACAAGCTCGCGCAGATCGGTCACGAAGTCGGGAGACATTGTCGTCGGCCTCGTGAGTTGCGGCATGATCGACCCGACCGACCGGGCCTCCGGCTGTCCCGTCGCAGCGATGCGAGCGACGACAGAGGCTTCGCCAGACGTGCGATGCAGCGCTTCCCAGTCCGGCAGCGCTGCCCAAAAAGCTCCGGCCAGTGAGCGCAATCGTCGAATGCCGTCCGCCCATCCCGTGCCGACCAGACCCACCCACGACGACGTCCGATCGAAGGCCGACATGCTGGACGACCGAAATGGCGGAAAGCCTCGCAGATCGGCCCATTTCATGCTGATGCCAAGCGTGGTTTCGATCACGGCGTTTTCCACGCTCGGACGAATCCATACCAACGATTCAGCGACGAGGTCCTCCGGTGGTTCACGATTCATCCATGGCAGCATGAACAACGCGCGTTCGTCGTGAGTAGCGAAGGCCACGAGCGCTGCGCGCATCTGCTCCATTCCAGAGGGCGTCACGCAATCGAGCAGAGTCGCCGGCCCGACAAGTGGCCCGAACATAAACGGCTCGATTTTGAAGCGGTCCATGTTCTTATGAATAACAGCGATCACACGATCGACGAGTTTGTCAGGAGTCCCCTCGTCCAAAAGCTGCGGTCGGACGTCGGCGAGCGCGAGTACGAATGCAAGGTAGAGTCGGCGATTGGGAATCCAGCATCGCACCCCGATGCGGTCGACAAAAAATGAATACTCATGGCCTGGAGCCCTGTTGCGCAAGCCGTCCAGCAGTATGTTCAGGTGTTCATCAATGACAGCCGGCACATCGTTCACTACGCTTTTTCCTCTCGTATTCCATTGGGCAACTGAAACCGCCCCAACGCGGCGACTCACGACGCCAGTGACGGCCGCCAAGAACTGTTTTTCAACGTGAATCAGGCGGTCGCAGCCCCGTTCGGGCTTGTCGTGCCATCGTGGCTTCAGCGCGCGCATCGGCGGCCGAAGCGGCGACAGTCGGGGCGTCGGTGGTGAGCGCGGCGGCGCCGCAAGTTGTTGTAGTTGAAAGGCTCATTTCGAGGTGTGTACGCCCTGATCACGGCAATTGTCCGCGCGCGCCACCATCGTGTCGCCGCACTTTGTCCAGCGAGCCCGCATGGCCATTGCAGCGATCAGCGAGTACCTCGCCTACGGAGAAGTGTTCGAGGCGGTCGAATCCGCCAAGGCGGAGACGTCCGGTTCAATGTCCGGCACACGGGCATTGGCGGTGCGGATCACTCGTGCCGTAGCATCGACATCGCATCGACTTGCATCGCGCGGCGCGCCGGTGCCGCGGCAGCAATCGTACTCGAGACTAGGAGCACGATCGGCACGGCGACGAGTGTGACCGGATCGAGCGGCTCCACGCCGAAGATCATCGAGCCCAGCCACCGACTGACCGCGACCGCGCCGGCGAGGCCCAGCGCCACGCCGGCCGTGGTGACGAGCACGCTCTCGCCAGTAATCAGCCGGACGATCTGGAACCGGCTGGCGCCGAGAGCCAGACGCACGCCAATCTCCGGCGTGCGCGCCGTGACGACTTCGCTGACGAGCCCGTAGAGCCCGACGACGGTCAGCGCGAAGGCGAGGAGCGAGAAGAGGCCGATCAGCCAGAGGTTGAATTCGCGAGGTGCGACGAACGTTCCTACCCAGTCGTCCATCGTCGCCACGCGAGTCACAGGGATGCTCGGATCGATCTGCCGCACCACGTCGCGCACCGCGGGCAGGATATTCATAGGGGGTCCCGACGTGCGCACGACGAAGTCGTTATACGAGAGGACGGTGCTCTGCAGGGATGGCAGGTAGACGATTGGCGGCGGCGCGGCTTCGAGACTCGAGAGTCGCGTGTCGCTGACGATGCCCACTGCCGTCGGCCATGTGTTCTGGCCGGAGATCCGGAGCCGGCGTCCCAGGACGTCACTGGTGCCCCAGGCGGCGTGCGCGAAGGCACGGTTCACGATGACGACGGGATCGCCCGCCTTGTCGTCCGCATCGGTGAAGTCGCGCCCGCGATGCAGGCGAACGCCGAGCGCTTGGAAATACGCGGGGCTCACCACGTTGAGGGCGGCTTCCAGCCGGTCAGGACGCCCGTCGACCTCGAAACTATCCGACTGTGCGCCACGCAGGGGGATGGCGCCGTTGCCTGCGGCGACGACGTCCGGCAACGCGCTGAGACGAGCACGCAGATCGCGAGCGAACTCGCGCGTGGCGGCCGATCCGTTGTACCGCGGGCTGCGCTGCAGGTACACGCCGAACGTGAGGACATTCCTCGGGTCGAACCCGAGATCGAGGCTGTGCACCGCGACGAGGCTACGCGCCATCAGTCCCGAGCCGACGAGCAGCACGACCGCGAGGGCGACCTGAACCGTGATCAGCGCGGACTTGAGCCAGCGGCGATCGCCGCGGCCGATCGGGGCGAACGACCGCAGAACGTCGGTGCGGCGCTGTTCGAGACCGATCAGCGGCGCCACGCCGCACACGACGCCTGTCGTCAGAGACAACGCGAGTGTGAAGAGGAGCGTCCGGTGGTCCACGGCGATTTCCTCGAGGCGAGGAAGGGTCTGCGGCGCAACCGCCGTAACGGCTGGGACGGCCCAGACGGCGACGAGCAAGCCTCCTATGCCGCCGGCAAGCGCCAGAACCGTGCTCTCGGTGAGCCACTGGCGGACCAGCCGGCCACGTCCCGCGCCAAGCGCCACGCGGACTGCGACCTCGCGGCGGCGATCGGCGGCGCGGACGACGAACAGGCTCGCGACGTTCGCGCAGGCGACGAGCAGTACGCACCCGACACCGCCCAGTAGAATTAAGAGCGTCGGCCGCACTCCTTCGGTCATGCTCTCTTTCAGTGGCTCGACACGTACCGTCCGCTCGCCGAGCTCCTTCGGGTGCGCCGTCTGAAGCGCGAGGGCGACCGCGTTCATTTCGGCCCTCGTCGCCCCTATACTCACACCAGGTTTGAGTCGGCCGATGACAATGAGTTGCCGGTAGCGGCGTTTGCCCCGGAGTTGCGATTCGACGAGCGGAATCCAGCAGTCGGCTTTGCCGGTGGGCGTGTCGGCGAACTGAAAATCGGCCGGCATGACACCGGCCACGATCGCATCGAGGCTGTTCAGCCGGACGTGGCGACCGACGATCTGCCGGTCAGCGCCGAACTGACGACGCCAAAGTTGGTCGCTCAGGATGATTGCCGCCGGACTTTGTACGTTTTTGGGGCGCGCGAACGTCGCGAGCGCCGCGTTCGCCGGCGACGTGTAGTCCGACGCCATGAACGGTTGTCCGAGCGGCATGCGGACGCCCGTGAGGGTGAAGAAGCCCGGCTCCACGAGCATCCCGACGATCGTCTCCGGACCGGCGTCGCCTGTAATCAAGAGGGTCGTGCCGCCAAAAGCCGTGAGCATCTCGAATGACGACGCCGCGCCGCGCCAATCCCCAACGTCGTCCATCGACGCGTTTTCCTTGGGCGCGGTCGGCGACGACGAATAGAGACGAACCAGCCGGTCGGCTCCGGGTGCCGGCAGTGACCGCAGGAGCACGCGATCGACCACCGTGAAGATGGCGGCGTTGGCGCCGATCGCGAGCGAAAGCGTGAGGATCGCGACGAGCGTGAAGGCCGGCGATCGTCCCAGCGTCCGGAGCGCGTAGATCGTGTCGCGGCGGAGATCGTCCAGCCAGATGACTGAGCGGGCGTAGCGCTGGTGATCGTTCGCCGACTCGCTGCCGAAGATGTCCATCACGCCTTCCTCACTCTTCGGATGCTACCTCAAGGCGCCTCGGAGAGTCTTTTGAAACGTGATTTTAGCCCGTTATCCGGTTAGGCGGTCTCTTATGAGAATTCTGTACTCGTTGTCCGCGTTGTTCAAGCAGCCGACTTGAGCCAACGACGTGCAGGAGCGCGTCGAGGTCGGTAACGATGCGTTGATACAACCGGTCGAGTCGCTGGCGTTTTTCCTCAGCAAGACGGGCATCGACGCCGACCGGCGCGAGTAGACCGGCAGTGAGCGGTGCGTAGACGCGCGTTCGAAGAGCTTCAAGAAGACGAGGCAGATTGTGTAGCCCTAGGGGAACAAGCGATAGCGTCGCGTGTGCGGCACGCGTTCGATGAGGCCCTTCGCGCGGAGCTTAGACAGGTCGTACCGCAGTGAGGCGAGCCGGTACTCGTCGCGTCGAGCGCTGCCGCGGCCGGCGCGTGCAAGTCACGCGTGGTGAAGGTGTCGCCCGCCGCGATGTGCGCGAAGCGGACGAGGGCGTGCATGAGGGCGAGTTGTCGAGGGTGATCGAGCTTGAGTCCTGGCACGCGTTTGCCAGTGGTCAAGCGTGTCGGTTCGGCGAGCTGCCGCAACTGGGCGGTCAGACTGTCGGCGAGTGCTTGCAGGCGAACGGGTCGCTGCACGTCAGGAAGGCATTGGACTCCTGACGAAACCGAATCTCCTCCGCGCGCACGCGGGTCGCGAGCCAGTGATGCTGGTTGAGGCACACGCGGGCCGAGAACGGAAAGTAGGGGCACAGGCGCACGAACATCCGACCCCACTCGGCGTCGTTCAGGTAAAGGTTGTACTGGTCGACCCAGCGTCGCGCGTACTGGAGATGCCAGCGATCATCTTTGCCGATCGCCGTCAGGATCCGGGCGGGCTCGCGCCCCTTCACGATGACCACGACTTGATCCGGTTTGGCTCGGCGGAAATACGGCTCGACGAAGGCGTCCCGTCGACCCGCTGGCGCCTTGACGATGGGGCCGCCCACGTTTG
>MELC01000008.1:11536-22539 GCA_001767455.1 Acidobacteria bacterium RIFCSPLOWO2_12_FULL_66_21 | reverse complement strand
CACATCGGGTGATTCGGATGCCGCGGGCAGGCCGGCCATGTGGTGTCGATGAAGCAGTCGTGAAAATGCTGCTGAACGTCCTCGACGACCCGATACTCGTAGAGATCGAGGTGTTCTTCGAACTCCCGCATCCGTGCGGCAGCCGATCCGACCAGTTCTTCATAACCGGCACCGAGCGTCGAGGCCACGTCGCGCGACTGCAACGTGACCACGCGCTTCTCGTCTGCATCAGACACGGGCATGTGTCGACCTGATTCCTTGAGCGAGGCGGACCAGGGCCAACACGCTCAACAGAATGCTGGCGACGGATGCCGCAATGCCGATCGCCGGCCGCTCCAGGCGCAGCACGCCCGGCAGGACCCCGACGACGATCGCGAGCGCGACAGGCACACTGGGGTCGAGCGCGATCCTCCGAGGCGGCTCACCAGCCGACAACCGCATCTTCAGCGCGATGCCGAGGGACAGCGCCCCAAGCACGAGCGCGCACCACAACAGATTCTGGACCATTGGCTGAACCTGTTCCCTCCTCTGCTGCCGCCCAACGGCGTCGATCACTTCGCCGGGCGACCCGCTCGTGCACGGCGTCTGAACTGCCAGTAGAACCCGATCGCGAAACCGACGACGGGCACCACGTAGATTGCCGCCTCGCTGATGCCGGCAGAGACCGCGCCGAGACCGCCGGAGGTGTTCCGGGTCGTCCACCATACCGAGACGATGGTGGCGGCGAGCAGCGCACACAGAACGAGCACGCTGAACAGCACGGCGGCGACGACGCCGGCTGCCACACTCTTGAGAAGAACAGTGATTGAATCTGTCCGCATGACTGTCGCCGTCCGGGCGGGTTCAGTATACGTCTGCCCCAGTCAGGCAACCACTGTGCGACTGCGCTCAGCGGTGATCTGCAACAAACGCCGCGCGAGCAGGACTCCAGCGATACCGACCAACGGTGCCGTGACCAGTCCCGGGAAATACGCGCCGGTGGCGGCGGCAAGAGCCGGGTGAGCGAGACCATTCCCCATGCTACCCAACGCGAGAAACCAGAGCGGAAACAACGCCGCGCGTCGACGAGATCGCAGTCCCCAGAGGCCGAGCGTCCACACGATCACCCAGAAAACGTTGAACGGCACGAAGAAGGCGGGCGACCAGGGAGTCAAACCCAGCAACTGTGGAAACCGCTCGTCGAATCCTGTGATGAGTTCCTCCGTGAAATGCGCGCCCTGCAGGAGAAGGGCGGCGGCGCCCACGCGAACGGCCCCGCGGATGGCGGTCTCTTCCGCATCGCTGCAATCGCGGACCACCGTGAGCCAGAGGGCGGCCAGAGCGGCGACGCTCAGACCCGCCGTGCCGAGAAGAATGCTGCGGATCACCTGGGTGTCCCCCTTGACGGGAACCGCGGAATCCATCGTTCCACCTGGCGATGCCGCGGCGGATCGACCGGCGACAGCCACGGCACGTAGCCGGCGATGAGACCCGGAAGCAGGATCGCCCACAGGAGACTGCGTACCGTCAGCCAGGCGGTCGTCATGCTACGCCGCTTCGGCCGTCAGAACGACAGGTCGTCCACGTGTGATGACGAGCGTGTGCTCGTAGTGCGCCGACAGGCTGCCGTCGCGCGTGCGCAGGGTCCAGCACACCGGACACACCGCTCGCTCGAGGAGTTCGAGCGTCAGTCGCGCGATCTTCGAGACGGCGCGACGGCCCTTCCAGTCGGCATCGGACTGGATGGACATCACTGGATTCCCGCGACCGGGCGTTCCTGACGATCCAGGGGACGCGTCAGACAGGTGGGTCCGCCGCCTCCTTTCAGGCTGATCTCCCGTCCCGCATACTCGAACACCTCCGCGCCGGCGCGCTCGAGCAGGGCGCGCGTCCGGGGGTTGCCCGCGACGATGAGGCACCGCCGCGGGCCAAGCGCGAGCACGTTCGCGCCCATGGTCCCGAATTCCTCGTCCGGCACCTCGACGAGCGAGATCCCGCGCTCGAGGAGGCGCTCCCTGAACGGGATGGGCATGAGCGGCGAGTACACGACCGCGAGATCGCGATCGACGGGACTGATGATGGACATGAGGTGAAACACGTCTCCGGCGCCACGCCAGTGGGGAAGCGCGACGACGAAGACTTCGACGCTGTCCCCGACGATCGAACGAAGCTGCCGGATGCCCTCGTCGTTCGTACGGTAGCCGCGCCCGACGGCGAGCGTTTGTCGATCCAGCCAGACGACGTCGCCGCCTTCCAACGTGCCTGGCGCCTCGATGGCGCCGGCAATCGGCACACCGGCGGCGTCGAACGCGGCGCGCTGGGCTGCCGGCTCGCCTCCGCGCTCCTCCTTGCCCATGCGGCAGAGAATGGCCCCGCGATCGCACATGACCGACGCGTCGCGGACATACATCGAATCGAGCGTGGCGTTCTCGGCGCGCGGCAGCGCGGTCACCTCCGCTCCTGCCGCCCGTACCAGCTTCAGGAAGTGCTCGTACTCGTCGACGGCGGCGGCGAAATCGGGAGGCGCCGTGAAGTTCAGCGCGTGCCACTCCCCCGCGATCGCTCCCTGGCTGCGGAACGCGTCCCGCGCGTGCTTCACCAGGACGCGCGCAATCGTCCCGGTCTCCGATTGGCAGGTCAGGTTCATGAGCGTGCAATCCAGGCGTAGACGGGCAGTCCCGACATCAGCAGGAGGAAGCCCCAATACACCACGTCCGCGCCGGCGCCGCCAATCGCCCACATCGAGTAGACGAACGCGAGCGCGGCAATCGCAATCGCCCCGCCCGACATCCGCATGCGCGCGTCGCGTCTCTGCAGCATGAAGCCGGCCAACGAGCAGAACGCATACGGTACCAGCGTGCTCAAGGTTGCGAGGAGGATCACGAAGGTAAACAGGTCGACCAGGCCGCGCGCGTAGTTCATCGCGATCAGCCCCGTCGTCAACACCCCGGCGATGATCATGCCGATCGCCGGCGTGCCTCTCGACGACAGTCGGCCGAACGCCGAGGGGAAGAGGCCGTCGTTGGCGGCCGCGAGCGGCACCTGGCCGACGACGAGGATCCAGCCGTTGAGCGCGCCGAAGCACGAGATGGCGGCGCCGATGGCGACGATGTCGGCCGCCCGGCCGCCGAACAGCACGCGCGCGGCGTCGGCGAAGGGAGCCGTGGACTGGCTGAGCACCGCGGGGCCGAGCACGCCCATGACGCCCACGGTGCTCACGATGTAGATCGCGGCCGTGAGCACGGTCCCCACAATCGTCGCCCGCGGAATCGTACGCTCGGCGTCGCGGATGTTCCCGGCGGGGATGGTCGCGCACTCCAGCCCGAGAAACGCCCACAGTGTGAGCGTGGCGGTTGCGGTCACGCCCCGCGCGAGGCCGCGCGGGCCCTCGGGGGAAACGGCGAAGTGCGAGGGGTCGAGCGTCAGGAGCCCCGCGATGCCAATCAGGACCAGCGGCAGGACCTTGAGCGCCGTCGTCACCACCTGCACGCGGCCGGCGGTCGCGACGCCGCGAATATTCACCGCGACGAGCAGCCACATCGTCGCCAGCGCGAGCAGCGCGGCAGCCGGCGGGTTGTGCACCACGGAAGGGACGAAGGGATCGAGATAGCCGACAAACGCGACGGCGATCGCGGCGTTCGCGCACCAGATGGAGATCCAGTAGCCCCATGCGACGAGGAAGCCTGCAAGATCCCCGTACGCCTGGCGCGTGTACGCGTAAGGACCGCCAGCCGCGGGGTTGAATCGCGCCAGCCGCGCGAACACCAGCGCCAGCAGGATCGAGCCGGCGGTGGAGAGCGCCCAGCCGCCGAGGCTGATACCGCCGTACGGCGCGAGCGACGCCGGCAGCAGGAACACGCCCGAGCCGATCATGTTCCCCATGACCAACGCGACGGCGGTCCAGAAGCCGACTGGACGGGGCATCAGATCAAACTCCAAACTCCAAATTCCAAACTCCAAAATCATCCAAACTACAAACTCCAAAGCCAGGACGTTTGGCGCTTGAGTGTGACGTTTGCGGTCATCCTGCGCGGGCCGTGAGCGCGGCACCCACAGCCTGGAGATTCCGCAGGCGCATCTCTTCGTACTCGCGGGAGATGACGATGCCGCTCGCGCCGGCGTCGAAGGCTCTCGTAACAGCCGACGAGATCTCGTCGGGGTCGCCGGGAATGGTGTTCGATCCCCAGGGGACGTCGAAGCCGATGCCCGTGTAGATCTTCGTCTTTCCCGCGGCGGACGCCACGCTGCGCTTCGTCTCGCGATACACGTAGTCGGGCGACAGCCCCTTTGCTTCGAGCTCGTCGACCGCCGGCTCGGCGTTCTTGTCGTAGCCAAAGAGGTTGTAATAGAGGTTCAGCGATTCGTCCAGCGAGAGCTCGCCGAGGATGGTCTTCTGGAAGCGATCGAGATACCACCAGCGGATCCGGGGGCCGAGCACGTCGTGGTAAGCGATGAACTTGATGAAGTCCGAGTACGGGGCCATGTCCTCGTAGCTCAGCTCGGCGCGATAGACCAGGTCCCAGCTCGAAGGCTGATGGTCGACGTGCCAGCCAACCTCCGCGGACGGCTTGACCGACTTGATCTTCTCGTACATGCTCCGCATGACCTCCTCGCGCGACAGGCGGTACTGGTACTCCCACGCGAGGACCTCCGGGTAGCGCAGCAGGATGCGGACGAATCCGGTGAAGACGCCGTCGGCCAGCCGCGGTTTGCCGGACATCAACCCGCGGACGTAGACGTACAGCTCCTCGAACCCGGTGCGTGCGCGCTCGACGTCGATCCCCTTCGCGCGGCCCCGCGCCCTGCAGTACTCGCAGAAGCAGGTGGGCGCACCGTCGTTCCACGGCAGGATGACGTTCATCAGCGGGCCCATTCGTTCCGCGCCCCACTGGAAGCCGTCGAGGTCGTACGAGCGGAACAGGTCTTCGACGACCGCCCGCCAGAACGCCCTGTACTGCGGGTTGTTCCAGCAGCCGATGCGCGTCGGCTTGCCGTAGACGTCGACGGTGACGACGCTGGAGAAGTTCGTGATGGACGCTCCCGACCCTTCGAGGATCCGTGCGTAGACCTTCATGCCGCGGCGCCGCGCCGGCGCGAGCATCTCGGCGAACACGTCGCGGCCCGCGTACTCGAGCGCCGGATCGGGAGGCTTCACGCGAAGCGTGGTGTCCGTGAAATAGCGGTCGTGGTGCCTGACCCACACCGATGGGAGCGGCGGGCGGTTCTCCCGCGGCGGCTTCCCGTGATCGGCGGCGAGAAGTCGGGCCGGCTTCCGCAGGTCGCCATGGAATGCGTGGCTGTAGGTCAGCACGGCGTTCACGCCCGCGGTGCGCTGGATCAGATCGAAGCAGGGCTCGATCCCTTCGTCGAGGAGCGTGTGCGGGCCCATCTGAATCCCGACGAACCGCCGTCCGCCGCCCGGACTCGATCCGCCCTGCGCATGCGATTCGACGCTGCCGCCTGCCAGCGCAACACTCGCGACCGGGACGGCAGCGATCCGTTCCAGGAAACGCCTTCTGTTCATGAGGCGTAGGATACTGGAAACGTGTCAACTCCAAATCTCAAATTCCAAACTCCAAACAGTGTGAAGTTTGGAGTTTGAAGTGTGGAGTTGTCTCCGCTCTCCCTATTTGATCTTCATCACGGCGGTCCCGAGCAGATCCGCGCCGTAGTCGTAGACGATGACCTTGACGAACGCGGGCTTTCCCTTCAGCGGAAGTCGGAGCGTCAGATCGATGCCGGCGCGCTGGATGCCCGCGTAGGTCTCCTCCGTCAGGTCCAGGTTGACGACCCTCTTCATCTCGCCGATGATGCGCTGCCGTGCGTCGCCGGCGTAAACCCCGATGTCGACACTTGCGGTATGCCGCCCATTCACGTCGCGGAACTTGATCCCTGAGACGCGCAGGTTGCCCAGCACGAGCAGTTCGGGCGGGTCCTTCTTCACGACCGGCGGCTGCAGGGTGACGTCGAGGTCCTTCACGACGCCCGCGTAGCCGGCCGCGGCGTTCATGCGGAGGAAGCTCACGAACTCGCGCCGGTCGAGCGGAACGAGCTGCTGGCTGGCGTAGTACCCGCGCCGATAGAGGACGGTCGCCCCTGGACGATTCACCTTCACCGTGACCTTCCGGTACTTGCCGTTCCATCTCGCGTCCGACGGGTAGTAGCCGAGGAGGTACTGGAACCGCGTGGACTCGTCGAGCTTCGTGAACGCCGCCGCGCCCGTTCGGAACGCGGTGAGCTGCCCGCCGGTCATCTCGGTGATGAGGCGGAGGTCCTGGAGCATGAACGCCTGCCTGAACCCGCTCATGGCAGGCCCGCCCGTGTACAGGATGTCCAGGGTGACGCGCGCGTCGCTCGCCACGGCGGCAAGGCTCTTGTCGTCCTCCTGGCGCGGCAGCGCGATGCCCTTGGGCGACACGAAGACGAGGTGCTTTTCCCCCTCCAGGTAGCGCAGGTAGCCAATCCCCGCGTACAGGGCGGTGACGTCGTGGTTCAGCTCGACCTGCGCCGCGGCGTACTGGTCGAACGACACCTCCTCGCGCTCGGCCGTCGCGGTGGCCTCCGGATCCGGCAGGCCGGCGAACTCGCCGGTGCGTCCCGCGAGGATCTCCGCGCGCAGCAGCGCGTCGCTCGTGCGCCTCTGATCGGCCTCCACGCGCTTCGCGTCGGTGAGCTGTCCCGGCGTGATCTCGCGCGGCCGGAGTGCCGTCGAGACGGCGAACACCGCGTCGATCTCCTTCTGGATGTATGGCGGGATCGTCTTCGAGCCATAGACGGCCTGGAGCCCGCTGAAATAGTGCGCGAGCATCGCCTCGATGGCCGTCTGGCGCGCCTTGAACCGTTCGAGCACCGCGATGATCCGCGCGTGGTCGGTCGTAAAGTCGGTGGCGCGGTTGTAGGCGAGCAGCGCGACCTGGTCCTGCGGCAGCAGCCGCGTCCGGACGAAGTCCAGCATCGCGTCGAACTCCTTGACCGGCCCTTCCATGCGGCCACGGCCGAGCAGCAGCAGGAAGACGCGCCGGTTCTGCGCCTGGATCTCGGGTCCGGGCGCGGTCAGCGGCGGCGTCCCCGTTGTGGCTTCAGGACTCGCTTCGGCCGTCAGTGCCTGCGTCGAAAAGTGACGAATCGTCTGCGGCACGCCGTCTTCCAGGATCGAGAAGTCCTCCTGCCGCAGATCGGTGACCGGCTTCCCGTTGCGATCGAGCACCCGCACGTCGATCGGCACCATCGTGATCCTGGTCCGGAATGATGGAGGCTGAGGAGGTTGCTGTTGGCTCGCCGCCGGGACGATGGCCAAGGCGCAGCAGCTGAATAGGAACGCGATCCAGCGTCGGGTCATGTGGGCGTCTCGAACGGGCAGGGCGGCAATAAACAGCATATCGTGAAGTTGTGAATTGTGAGTTGTGAATTATCACGGCCCTGCCCATATCGTCCAGACGGACGGCTACAGCAAGTTGCCGGTCAATTCACCAATTCACCAATTCAAGGATTCACCCCGTGTTCCTCATTCCCACGGAATTGGTTATCTGTCGGTTTCAAATCCGTGTGTATCCGTGTTCTTCCGTGGTTTTCAGATCCGTGTGTTTCGGTGTCCTTCCGTGTTCTTCCGTGTTACGTGGTTGATATTCGGTGTGCATCCGTGGATAAGATACGGAGGTCAACTGTGGAGCTACATAAGCGATGACCAAGTCCAATCTCTTGCGTGTGTTCGTGGTTCTCTTGGCGGTTTTCTCGTCGGCCCCGATCGCCTCGGCGCAGATCGACGCACGCATGCTGCGCTATCCCGCGGTGTCGAAGGGTCAGATCGCGTTCGTCTACGCGGGCGACATCTGGCTGGTGCCGAAGACGGGAGGCACGGCGGTCCGCCTCAGCTCCCCTCCCGGAGAGGAAGTGTTCCCGCGGTTCTCGCCTGACGGGACGAAGATCGCCTACAGCGCTTCGTACGACGGCAACACGGACGTCTACGTCATCCCGGCGCAAGGCGGCGAGCCGGTGCGCCTGACGCATCACCCGATGGCGGACCGCGTGATCGGCTGGACCCCCGACGGCACGCGCGTGCTCTTCGCGTCCGGGCGTGAGAGCGGACGCCAGCGTTTCAGCCAGTTCTTCACGGTTGGCACCGGGGGCGGTCTGCCCGAAAAACTCCCGGTGCCCTACGGTGAATTCGGCACGTACTCGCCGGACGGCGCGCAGTTCGTCTACATGCCCATGTCGCAGGACTTCCGCAACTGGAAGCGCTATCGAGGCGGCTGGGCGCCGGATCTGCTCCTGTTCAACCTGAAGACCTTCGCGACGAAGAACATCACCGCGAATCCGGCCAACGACGCGCAGCCGATGTGGCATGGCAACACGATCTACTTCCTGTCCGACCGCGGCGCGAACGAGCGCAACAACATCTGGGCGTACGACGTTGGCGCGGGAAGGGTCCGGCAGGTCACCCACCTCGCCGACTTCGACATCACGTTCCCGTCGCTCGGGCCCGACGGCATCGTGTTCCAGGCGGGCGGCCGGCTGTACTTCCTCGACCTCGCCACGGAGAAGACGGCCGAGGTACCGGTGCACGTGGTCACCGACGAGACGACGCTGAGGCCGCGGATTGCGAAGGTCGAGCCGCTCGTTCAGAACGTGGCGGTGTCGCCGGCGGGCAAGCGCGCCGTCTTCGAGGCGCGCGGCGACGTCCTCACGGTCCCGGCGGAGTACGGCGCCGTGGTGAACGTCACGCGATCCTCCGGCGTGGCGGAACGCTATCCGCGCTGGTCGCCCGACGGGAAGACGGTGGCCTACTGGAGCGACCGGAGCGGCGAGTACGAGCTGACGCTGCGCCCGGCGGACGGCTCCGGCCCCGAGAAGAAGGTGACCTCGCTCGGTGCCGGCTTCCGGTACCCCCCGCAGTGGTCGCCCGACAGCAGGAAGCTGGCGTTCATCGACCAGGCGATGCGCATCCACATCCAGGATCTCGACGCGAACCGCGCGACCCAGATCGATCAGAGCCCGGAGTGGATCGCGCACGGCGGGCTCGCGGGCTTCCGCTTCCAGTGGTCGCCCGACTCGCGCTGGGTCACCTATGCGCGCCCGACGGCCTCCGCGAACAGCGCCGTCTTTCTCTACGACACGAAGGCGGCCAGGCTGCACCAGGCCACGACCGGGTACCTGAACGACACGCAGCCGGCCTTCGAGCCGGAAGGCAAGTACCTGTACTACGCATCGGATCGCGAGTTCCAGCCGGTGTACGGCAGCTTCGACAACTCCTGGACCTACCCGAACCCGACCAGGCTCGTGGCGGTCCCGCTGAGGAAGGACGTGAAGTCGCCGCTCGCCGCGCGCAACGACGCCGAGAACCCCGCGCTCGACACCGACAACAAGCCGGCGGACAAGCCGGCCGACAAGCCCGCGGAAAAGACCGCCAGGCCCGCGGACAAGGACCAGAAAGAGGAGCCGAAGAAGCCCGAGGAGAAGAAGGAGGAAGCGCGGCCGCCCGCGCCTCCCAACGTCGACATCGACGTCGACGGCTTCGAATCGCGCGCCATCGTGCTGCCGCCGAAGGCGGGCAACTACGGGAGCCTCCAGGCCATCAAAGGCAAGCTGCTTTACCGGCGCCAGCCGCGCACCGGCTCGGGCGACGACAAGAGCCCGATCGTGTACTTCGATCTCGCGGAGCGCGAAGAGAAGACGGTGCTCGACGATTCCGACGACTTCGAGGTGACCTTCGACGGCAAGAAGATGCTCGTCGCGAGCAAGCGCAAGTTCGCGATCCTCGACATCAAGGCGGCGCAGAAATTCGAGAAGCCGATGGCCACCCTCGACATGGAGGCGCCGGTCGACCCGCGCGCCGAGTGGCGGCAGATCTTCACCGACGTGTTCCGCTTCGAGCGCGACTTCTTCTACGACCCGAACATGCACGGCGTGGACTGGCCGGGCCTGCGCGCGCGGTACGGCAGGCTGCTCGAGGACGCGGTGACGCGGTGGGACGTGGATGTCCTGATCGGCGAGTTCATCGGCGAGCTGAACGCGTCGCACACCTATCACGGCGGCGGCGACATGGAGTCGGCGCCCCAGCGGTCCGTCGGCCTCCTCGGCGTCGATTGGGAGCTGTCGAACGGCGCGTACCGCATCAAGCGGATCGTCCACGGGGGCCCGTGGGACGTCGCGGTGCGATCGCCGCTCGACGAACCCGGTGTCAACGTCACGGCAGGCGAGTACGTCCTGGCCGTCAACGGCGTGCCGATCGACGCGAAATCGGATCCCTGGACGGCGTTCCAGGGGCTCGGCGACAAGACGGTCGTGCTCACGGTCGGCTCGACGCCGTCGGCCGCCAACGCGCGGCAGGTCGTCGTGAAGTGCCTGTCGAGCGAGGTCGAGCTCAGGTTCCGCGACTGGATTGAAGAACGGCGCCAGATCGTCGACAAGGCGACCGGCGGCAAGGTGGGCTACATCTACGTGCAGAGCACCGGCGTCGACGCGCAGAACGAGCTGGTCCGCCAGTTCATGGCGCAGTGGAAGAAGGACGGGCTGATCATCGACGAGCGCTGGAACAGCGGCGGCCAGATTCCCGATCGGTTCATCGAGCTGCTGAACCGGCCGATGCTCGCGTACTGGGCCGTGCGCGACGGCGCGAGCCAGCAGTGGCCGCCCGTGGCCCACCGCGGACCGCAGGTCATGTTGATCAACGGGTGGAGCGGCTCGGGGGGCGACGCGTTCCCGACCTACTTCCGCGAAGCGGGCCTCGGCCCGCTCATCGGCACCCGCACGTGGGGCGGCCTGATCGGCATCAGCGGAGCGCCGGCCCTCGCCGACGGCGGCTCGGTCACCGTTCCTACCTTCCGCATGTACGACCCGAAGGGGCAGTGGTTCGCCGAGGGGCACGGCGTCGAGCCGGACATCGCCGTCGAGGACGATCCGGCGCAGCTCGCGAAGGGGACCGACCCGCAGCTCCAGCGGGCGATCAAGGAGGTGATGGAGAGAGTGGCGGCGGCGCCGAAGCCGCCGGCGCGTCCGGCGTACGAAACACGGGTACCCAAGGGGGG
>MELC01000008.1:0-11528 GCA_001767455.1 Acidobacteria bacterium RIFCSPLOWO2_12_FULL_66_21 | reverse complement strand
CCCCGGTCAAGTACAGGAGGTGATGGAGAGAGTGGCGGCGGCGCCGAAGCCGCCGGCGCGTCCGGCGTACGAAACACGGGTACCCAAGGGGGGCGGCAGCGGCCGCTGACCGAGCGGTCAGGCGCGCCAAGGGCGCGCCCCCGCCGGAGCGGCGCGGGGCGCAGGGGCCCCCGCGAGCGACGGCGGATGGGGGGTCCGGCGGGGCGAAGCCCCCCGGTCAAGTGAAGGAGGAGGTGTCGGATGCAACGGAGTCCGATGGGGGTGACACTTGGGATCCTATTCCTGCTCGCGGGGGTTGCGGGCGCGCAGACCGGAACCGGGCGGATATCCGGTCTCATCAAGGACGCCAGCGGCGCGATCGTGCCTGGCGTCACCGTCGTCGCGCTCCAGGAGGAGACCGGAGTGCGACAGGAGACGGTCACGACCGAGTCAGGCCTGTTTCTTTTTCCAAGCCTGCCGCCGGGTCCGTACACCATCCGCGCGACGCTCCAGGGCTTCAGGCCGGTCAGCCGGCCGAAGACGCTGCTGACGGTCGGCTCGGATCTCAACCTGACGTTCATGCTCGAGCCAGGCGGTCTCGAGGAAGCGGTCGTCGTCAGCGCCGAATCGCCGATGGTGCAGACGACCGAGTCGTCGCTCAGCACGTTCGTGTCGCGCGAGACGATCGTCACGCTGCCGCTGAACGGGCGCAATCCGCTGCACCTGATCGGCCTCGTGCCCGGCGTCGTGGGCCACAGCGCGGAGGCGACCTCGTCGGGCGGAACAGCCACACACTACATCAACGGCGACCGCGGGCGCGGCATCACGACGACGCAGGACGGCATCGACATTTCCGATCCGGTGATCCCGCGCGGCGAGCTGACGAACTCGCCCGTGAACCCGGAGGCGCTCCAGGAATTCCGGGTCATCACGAGCAACGCGAAGGCGGAGTACGGGCGCTCGGCGGGCGGCCAGGTCGAGCTCGTCACGCGCAGCGGCACGAACAAGTACAGCGGCACGCTCTACGAGTTCCTGCGCAACACGCGGCTCGATTCGAACTCGTACTTCAACAAGCGGCAGGGGCTCGAGAAGGAGCAGCTCGAACGCAACCAGTTCGGCGCCGCTGTGGGCGGACCGATCAAGCACGACCGGGCGTTCTTCTTCCTCAATTATGACGGCATGCGGCGGACGCAGGAGACGAGCCAGCTCGTGACGGTGCCGACCGCGTCGCTTCGCAACGGCGTCTTCAGGTTCGTGACGCAGGCCTGCCCCGGACAGACCGCGGCGCGAAACCTCGCCGCGTGCGTGGACACGTCCGGCAATCCGCTCGTGCCGGTGTCGTCGTACGACTTCGTCGCAAACGATCCCCGGCGGCTCGGGCTGGATCCGGTCATGCAGGAGGGGACACTCGCGCTGCTGCCGCTGCCGAACGACTTCAGCATCGGCGACGGATTGAACACCGCCGGGTACCGGTGGAACTCACCGTCGAAATCTCCGCTGGACGGGATCACGACCCGCCTGGATTTCACGATCAACAAGTCGCAGGGCGTGTTCGCGCGCTTCAGCGACGCGTGGCGGAACGACCTCATCAACGACATCATCAACACCACGCCGAGACCCATGAGCTGGCCGGCGCGCGTCCGCATCTCCGACCAGAAGGGCGGCGCGTTCGGGCACAAGTGGACGATCTCGAACCACCTGGTGAACGAAGCGACCGGCGGGTTCACGCGCAACATCCTGGACTTCGCCGATCCCAAGCACCCCCGCACGTTTGAAGTCTGCCGCGGGAGCTGCATCTTCTCCAGCCCGCTGGTCTACTGGCCGGGCACGTCGCGCAAGCCGACCGAGCTGCAGTTCACCGACAACGTCACGTGGATCAGCCACTCCCACGCGGTCAAGACCGGGTTCACGGGCCGTTTCTACTACATCAGCCAGCAGCGCGGCGCCGGCAACCCGTTCGGCATCTACCCAAGCTTCACGTTCAGCCGCACGGACGCGACGTTCAGCGGCGCCAACGCAAACAGCGTCGTCCGTCCCGACGGCAGCCTCGTGAACCTGACGGGCTCCGGCGGCTCCGGAATCAACGCGACCGATCTCAACAACCTGAACACGTTCTACAACGTGCTGCTCGGGAGGATCGGCAAGATCGACCAGGTGTTCTACAGCAACGGCACGGAGTTCGTTCCACTGCGGCCGCTCAAGCTCGATCAGCGGATGCAGGAATACAACTTCTTCGTGCAGGACGACTGGCGCGTCAGACCGAACCTCACCGTCAACGCCGGCCTCCGGTACGAACTGAACACCGTGCCGTACGACAAGGCTGGCGCGCAGGTCGCGCCCGACAAGCCGCTCGACGGCAGCCAGGGGCCGGTCACGTTCCTTCAGGCCGGACCCGGAACGGGCCGCCAGTGGTTCACGCGAGACAACAACAACTTCGCGCCGTCGGTCGGCGTCGCGTGGGATCCGAACGGCAAGGGAAGGACGTCGATCCGCGGCAGCTATCGGCTGTCGTATCAGCGTCTGATCAGCTGGGCGCTCAACGTTGTCGAACAGCGCCAGCCGGCGACGTCGCTGAACCAGTTCGTGATTGCACCGAAGGACACGAGCATCGCAGGGACCGACCAGGTGCTCAGGCTCAACGAGCTGCTGAAAAACAACCGCCTTCCGCAGCCGCAGGGTTCGATTGCCCTGACGATGGCCAACGGCGTGCCCGCGCTGACGACGCCGGCGACGATCAACCGGACGCCGCCGAACAACCGCAACGAGCAGCCGCTGTTCTTCGATCCGAACGCGACGACGCCGTACATGCACCAGGCGATTCTGGGCATCCAGCACGAGCTCTGGAAGGACACGACGATCGAGGTGTCGTACGTCGCCTCACGGGGCAGTCACCTGTTCCGGATGATCAACGTCAACCAGATGGACCTCGTCGGCAACGGGTTCATCAAGGATTTCGAAGCCGCTCAGCGCAACCTGGCGGGCAACGGCAACCCGAATATCGGCGAGCCGACGGGCAACCTGGGCCGGCTCTACGGCGGCACCATTCCGTCCAGTGCGTACGCGGACATCCAGAACAACAACGTCGGCCGGATTGCCGACGCCCTCGATCGCAAGACCTCGGGCGTGGGCCTGGCCGCGGTCGGGCTGCCGGACAACTTCTTCCGGCCGAACCCGCAGTTCAGCCTCGCGGGTCTCGGGTGCACGTGCTCGAGCTCCGAGTACAACGCGCTGCAGGTGCAGTTCCAGAAGCGGTTCGCGGCGGGCGTCGCCTTCGGCCTCAACTACACGCTGGCCAAGTCGAGCGATGACGTCTCGAACGATACGCGTGGTGCCGGCACGGAACTGGTGGTGCCGTCCGATCCGGAGCGGCTCGATCTCGACAAGGGCCGGTCGGATTTCGACGTGCGTCACGTGGTGCGGGGCAACTTCATCTGGAACCTGCCGTTCGGCAGCAGCCAGCGCTTCCTGCGCTCGTCGTCGGCGCTCGTGAACGCGCTCGTCGGCGGCTGGCAGATTAACGGCATCGTCGATGCCTCGAGCGGGACGCCGTTCACGGTGTTCTCGGGGTTCAATACCTTCACGTTCTACGACAGCGGAACGCGCGTGGCGACGACCAGCGCGAGCGGCGTGACCAACCGCGCGGATTATTCCGGCAGCGGCAACGTCGGCGGGGTGCGTTACACGGACCGCGGCGTGGAGTACTTCTCGGCCGAGGAGCGGGCGATGTTCTCGACGCCGGCGGTGGGCGCCACCGGCTCGAAGCGGAACCTGTTCACCGGTCCGGGGTACTTCCAGGTGGACCTGGGGATCTTCAAGAACTTCACGATCGCGAGGCAGCGGCTGGAGATCCGGACGGAGATCTTCAACCTGTTCGACACGGTCAACTTCGCGACTCCGACCGTGCTGGCGACCTCGGGCAGCTTCGGGACGATCACCAGCACGCTCGTGCCGCCGCGGATCATCCAGCTCGGGGTGAAGTGGTACTTCTAACCGCTGAAGTTGTGAGTTGTGAGTTGTGAGTTGTGATGCAACCAGGCTCGAGTCGTCCGGACGGACGATGTGGCCGGTTGCCGCTCACCTCGCAATTCACTAACTCACAACTTCACCAACCCGCTATTTCTGGATCAACGCCCTGGCGGGGTCAGGAGGGAGTGGCGCAAGAGCGCCAAGGCTTCCTGACCTCAGATCCACTCTCAGTGGGGAGTCGACGTCGCGCCATTCGCCGGACAGGACGTTGGCGGGCTCGGCGCCTTCGAACGCGACGTACGAGTACTTGCCGTAGTGTGGGAGCTTGCGCGCGAGACCCGGCAGCGCCTCGATCGGATCGACGACGATCCAGCCGGCGCGCTTGTCGGGGCTCGCCGGATGACGCGTGATGAGGACGGCCGTGTGACTCCCGAGCGGGAGCGCGCGGCCGTCAATCGTCAGGTTCCTGTCATCCATCGTCAAGCCCGGCTGCTTGCTGAAGAGCGCCGGGGCCAGCGTGTTCTCGCGCCCGAGCAGCCAGACAGTCGTGGCGGGCGGCAAGGCGGCGACCTCTGCGTCCATCTTCACCGCGATCGCATGCGTCGGGGTCTGCCAGCCCTTCAGCATGTCCCGGTAGCCGGCCAGCATCGCCGCCGAGCCCTTCGACGGCAGCACCGCGAGGATCCGCGATTCGCCGAAGACCTGCCCGATTGACGGCGGCGTCTCGCGCGGATCGAGCTTCCGGAAGACATCGAAGTACGGATCGACGTACAGGACGAGCGGCCGGTCGCGCGTGGCGATCTCGAACGCGCCCGCGGCGTCGCTGACGGCGATCTTCTCGTGGATGAACCCGCCCGTCGTCTGTATGGCGATCGGGACCACGAGCGAGTACGGCCGTCCGCCCTGCACCTGCGCGAGGGCGCCGCTGACGCTGAAGAACGCGTCCTTCTGGCGCACCGGGGAGACGCGGACCTCGAAGGCCGGCGCGCCGGGACGCGCGAGCCACTCGTCGAAGAACCGCGAGAGGTCGTCCCCGGCGATCGATTCGGCCACCGCGCGAACGTCCTTCCAGCCGGCACGCCTGCCCCGGTACTGGTGATAGAAGTCGCTGAGCCCCTGGCGGAACTGCTGATCGCCAAGCCGTCGGCGGAGCATGTGGAACAGCATCAACGTCTTGCCATAGCCGACCGCTTCGGTGGCCGCGGTATCGCGCGACGTGAAGGCGGTGAGCGGAAAGTCGCGGCCGTCCTTCACGTAATCGCGGTACTTCTGCAGCGAGGCCCGGCGATACTCCGCCCCCTTGCCCTGCTGCTCCTGCACCAGGTGATCGGCGAGGTACGCCGTGAGGCCTTCGGACCAGTTGCCCCCGCGGTAGTCGACGAACACGGAGTTGCCCCACCAGTTGTGCAGGATCTCGTGCGGAAACGACGAGTTCAGGATGAAGGGGAACCGGATAATCTGCGGCCCGAGCAGCGTGAAGGACGGCATGCCGTACCCCGTCTCCCAGAAATTCTCGACCAGCGCGAACTTGTCGTACGGGTACGGTCCGATCATCCGCCCGAACATCTCGACATAATCGGATGTCGCCTTCAGGTACTTCGCCGCGAGCGCGTCGTCTTTGTCATGGAGGTAGACGAGGGCCTCGACACCACCCGCCCGGCCGCGCGTCACCTGCAGCGGCCCGCCGACGAGGTAGATCTCGTCCATCGGGTCGCGCGAGGTCCAGTGCGCGCTGCCCGCGCGGCCGTCAACGCTGGATGTCCCGGAACCCTGGCTGATCACGTGCCAGTTCGCCGGACTCTTCACGTCCACGTCGAACGTGACGAGATCCGCCGCGAACTGCGGGTACCACGCGCTGCCTCCCGCGAGGTACACGCCCGTGTCCGAGATCGTCCCCGCGGTCTCGCGAAAGCCGCGCGTGTACTGCTCTTTCTGCGCGGACAAGCCGAAGTCCATCACGCCGGCGTATTCGATCGTGACGATGCCGTCGGCTGGGATGCTGCGAAGGCGATAGCGCTTGAGCGGCACGGCCGCCCCGGTTCCCGCCGATCCGAACGCCCGGACGTCGCCGAGCGGCACCGCATCGGCCGCGGGTGTCGATTTCAGGACGGTAAGCCGCGCGTTCAGGAGGAACTCAGGCCGCGCGGACTGGCCCGCCGCGAGTATCACGCGATCCGTGACGGACAGCCGGTGCGTTCCGGGATCGAGCGACACGGTCAGCCCGTGATGCAGTGGCGCGGCCTCCGTGAAGAGGTGGAGCGCCGCGGTGAATGCGGAAACGTAGAATGTAGAACGCAGGCAAGTGTTGAGCGGGTTCATGTCGATGTGCCGCCGCGATCTGATGGAATTGAACAGGAGGAAGAAAGAAGGGGAGCCCTGCACGCAGCACGCGCCGAGGGCAACGCGCTGACCAGATAAGAACGTAGAACGTAGAACGTAGCCATGGTGTGCCTCGAGCAACCAGAATAATCCGTGTGCATCCGTGTCCTTCCGTGGTTGTGCTAATCCGTGTGCATCCGTGGCGTCAGGCGGTGGCGCTCGAGAAAGGCCCGGATCGCGCCGAAGAACACCGACGGGTCCGTGTCCGCGGAATCGACGTGGCCGCCGCGGACCTCGACGAACGTCTTCTCGCCCCGCGCGGCCGCGAACAGCCGCCGCCCTTCGTCGATCGGAATCACGACGTCCTCGGGGCTGTGGATGAACAGCATCGGCGCGCGGATGCGATCGACCTTCGAAATCGAGTCGAACGGGTTGCGCATCAGCAGCCGGATGGGAAAGAACGGGTACCGGCGGTGGCCGATGTCAACGAGCGAGGCTGGTGCGCCTTCGAGAATCACCGCGGCTGACGGCACCTCCGACGCGAGATCGACCGCGACCGCGGATCCAAGCGACCAGCCGTAGATGACGAGCCGATCGACGGGCACGTGCAGGCGATCGCGCAGGTACTGGTAGCTCGCGCGCGCGTCGGCATGAAGCGACGCTTCGCTCGGCACCCCGTCGAGGCCGGCGAATCCGCGGTATTCGGGGGCCAGGATGCTCGTGCCCAGCTCGCGCAACTGCCGGTAGTGGGAGATGTTCACGCGGCTCGCAACCGTCGCCCCGTTGCCGTGCAGGAACAGCACCCACGTGGACGCGTCGCCGCGCGGCATCGACCACGCGAACTGCCGCGCGCCGTCGTCGCGGGGAAGATCGACCTGCTGATACGGAAAATCGGGACGCGAGGCGCTCAGCGGCCGGCCGGCCTGGAAGACGATCCGCGTCTCGTTCGCGACGAGCCACGCGATGGCGCCGCCGTAGACGAGCGCGACGAGAGCCGCGAGCAGCAGCAGAATGCGGCGAACGCGCATGGAATCGACTATTCTACCGCTTCCACGAGGAGGAGACGTGTATGTCGAACCGGGATCCGCGTGTTGACGCGTACATCGCCAGGTCAGCGCCGTTTGCGAAGCCAATCCTCACCCACATCCGGAAGGTGGCGCACGCCGCCTGCCCGGACGTGCATGAGACCATGAAGGGGAGCTTCCCGCGCTTCGAACGAGTCTGATGGCGCGCCGCTCCGCCGTACTCGCCGGAATCGTGGCCTCGCTCCTCGTGCCGGCTGACTCCGCGGCCGCGCAATACCGCGTGGACGCCTTCACGACGAGCAACGGCCTCCCGCAGAACACGGTCTCCGCGATCGCGCAGACGCCTGACGGGTACCTGTGGTTCGCCACCTACGACGGGCTCGCGCGGTACGACGGCGTCCGCTTCACCGTCTTCGACAAGGGCAACACGCCAGCCATCCGCCACAACCAGTTCCTGACGCTGCTCGCCGATCGGACCGGCACGCTGTGGGGCGGCACGGTCGAGGGAGGCCTCGTCCGCTACCGCGAGGGCGCGTTCGCGTCGTTCACCCGCGCGGAGGGCCTGCCGGACGACTACGTCGGGAAGATCGTCGATCGCCCTGACGGGGTCCTCGTGTTCTTTGGCGGAGAGACACCCTCCGCGGTCTGGACGCGGGACGGGCGGCTGAGGGCGGTGAACGACGAGGGGCCGCAGCGCGAATACGTGGATCGCGCGGGGGCGCGGTGGGTGCTCGGCCAGACCGGTCTCGTCCGGACGCGGGACGGACGGCAGACGCGCTTCGCGGTGTCCGTCGCGCCGGACGAGTTCGGGCGGTTCCATTACGAGGATCGGTCCGACGCCCTGTGGATTGGCACCCGGACCGACGGCGTGTATCGGATCGCCGGCGACACGCTGTCGCACTACAAGGACGAACTGGGTATTCCGCTCGGCACCAGTCCCGTCAGGATCGGCGGACAGGATCGCGATGGTCGGATCTGGCTCTTCACGGACCACTTTCTCCTGCGATTCGCCGACGGCCGGTTCACACCGCAGCCGGTCGACTATCAGGGCCTGCGCGCGGTGTTCTGCGATCGCGAAGGCACCGTCTGGGTCGGCACGAACGGCAACGGCCTCCTGCGGCTGACGCGCCGGTTCCTGACGGCGTACGGCCCGGCGCAGGGGCTGCCGAAGCCGGTCGTGTATCCGGTGCTCGAAGATCGCGCCGGCGCGATGTGGTTCGGCTCCGGCGGCCTGACACGGCTCGCCGGCGGCCGCTTCACGCTCGAACGCGAGGGCGAGGCCCGCTCGCTGCGCGAGGATCGCGACGGCCGGCTGTGGGTGGGCGCCGGCCGGACGCTCATGTCTCGCGAGGACAACGGGCAGTGGACGGAGCACGCCGGGTTCCCGGGACAAATCGACGTCATCCTCCAGGATCGCGCGGGCGATCTCTGGCTCGGGACCGGACAGGGGCTCGTCAAACTCCACGGCGGCGCCGTCGTTCGCGAGTACACGATCGCCGACGGCCTGCCCGACAATGCCATCAGCCAGGCGCTCGAGGATCGCGCCGGACGACTGTGGGTGGGCACGCGCGGCGGTCTCGGGCGGCTCGACGGGGACCGCTTCACGGCCTTCACCGAAAGGGAGGGCCTGGCGGGCAACCGCGTCCGCGCGCTGCACGAGGACGCGGACGGCGTGCTGTGGATCGGCAGCTTCGACAGCGGCCTGACGCGTCTCAAGGACGGCCGGCTGACGAAGATCACCACCGAGAACGGCCTGCACAACAACGGCGTGTTCCAGATCCTCGAGGACGAGCGGGGCTACTTCTGGATCAGCTCGAACCGCGGCATCAGCCGCGTCAGCCGGAAGCAGCTCAACGACTTCGCCGACGGGCGCGCCGCGCTCGTGAATTCCGTCGCCTACGGCACCGAGGACGGCATGCTGTCGGCGGAGTGCAACGGCGGACGGCAGCCCGCCGGCGTCAAGGCGCGCGACGGCCGGCTCTGGTTTCCCACCCAGATCGGCGTTGTCGTCGTCGATCCGCACGCGATCGACGACTCCACGCCCCCTCCGCCGCCCGTCGTCGAATCGGCCGCCGTCGACGGCGCGCCGGTCGATTTCCGGCGCGGCATCCGGCTCGCGGCGGGGCAGAAGGATCTGGAGATCAGCTACACGGCGCCGAGCGGCATCAAGGCGGAGCACATCCAGTTCCGGTACACCATGTCAGGCCTCAACGAGGGCTGGCTCGATGCCGGCACGCGCCGGAGCGTGCATTACTCACACCTGCCTCCGGGCAGGTTCACCTTCCAGGTCGCCGCCGCAAACGCCGACGGCATGTGGGGAGACCCGACAGAGGTCGTCGTCGACATGGCGCCGTACTTCTATCAGACGCGGTGGTTCGTCTGGCTGTCCGCGGCGGTCATCGCCTTTGTCGGTCCGACGTTCTACGCCCTGCGCGTGCGGCAGTTGAAGCGGCGCGAGCGGAAGCTGACGGCGCTCGTCGCCGAGCGGACGGCCGAGCTGACCGAGCGCACCGGGCAGCTCGAGGTCGCCAACGAGCTGCTGCACCAGCTCGCGACCGTTGACGGCCTGACGAACATCGCGAACCACCGGACCTTCGAGACCTTCCTGACCCGCGAATGGCAGCGCACGTTCCGCCTGCGCGCGCCGGTCTCGCTGCTGCTCATCGACGTGGATCACTTCAAGGCGTTCAACGACACCTACGGTCACCAGGCGGGGGATTCCAGCCTGAGGCAGGTGGCCGCGGTGCTCGCGGTCACCGTCCACCGGGCGACGGACCTGGCGGCGCGGTATGGCGGCGAGGAGTTCGCCGCCGTGCTGCCGGGGACCGACGCGCACGGCGCGGCCGCGGTCGCCGAGATCGTCCGCGCCGCCGTCGAGGCGCTCGCCATCCCGCACAGCGCGTCGGCCGCGGCGCCGCACGTCACCGTCAGCATCGGCGTGGCCACCATGATGCCCTCCGAGGGGATGCGCCACGTGGATCTCATCGGCGCCGCCGACCGGGCCTTGTATGCGGCGAAGGCCGCCGGCCGCAATCGCGCCGTGCGACACGAAGACACAGGCGGCAGTAGGCAGTAGGCAGTAGGCAGTAGGCAGTAAGGAGTAGGCAGTCAGCCGAGGCTGTCAACTCCCAACTCCCAACTCCCAACTCCCAGGTCTGCGGTAGTATGCCGTGGCAATAGCTGGCGGCAGGCAGCGTGACAGCGTGATCCACTGCCTACTGCCTACTGCCTACTGCCTACTACTCCGAGGAGCACAGTACATGCGAAGACGCCTCTTCTTCGGTCTCGCCGCCGCCTTGATGCTGGCCGCCGCGTTCGGCGGCTCCCCTGCCGCGCAGAGCGGGCCGGAGTACGGGCCGCCGAAAGGCACGCTCGTGATTGTCGGCGGCGGCAACACTGACGGCACCGGCATCGTCGAGAAGTTCGTCGAGCTGGCAGGCGGCCCCGACAAGAAGTTCGTGATCGTGCCGACGGCCGGCGGCAACAAGAGGGCCGACGGGACGCTCCAGGTGTACACCGAAGAGCAGGTGATCGCGGGGTGGCTCAGGCGCGGAGTGAAGAACGTGAAGATGCTGCACACCGCGGATCCGAAAGTGGCGGACACCGAGGAATTCGCGAAAGTGCTGCGCGACGCCGACGCCGTCTGGTTCAACGGCGGCCGGCAGTGGAACATCGTGGACTCCTATGCGAACACGCTGGCCTACCGCGAATTCCACAAGGTGCTCGAGCGCGGCGGCGTGATTGGCGGCAGCTCCGCCGGCGCGACGATCCAGGGCGAGTATCTCGTGCGCGGCGACACGTCAGGCGCGGCCGTGATGATGACCGCCGAGCCGAGCCACCAGGAGGCGTTCAAGTTCCTCCGCAAGGTCGCCATCGATCAGCACATCAACACGCGCAACCGGTGGGACGACTTGATCCCCGTCATCCAGAAGCATCAGAAGTTTCTCGGGATCGGCTTGTCCGAGGGGACCGCGATTATCGTGACCGGCGATACGTTCGAGGTGATGGGCAAGTGGAAGGTCGCGGTCCACGACAACGCGCGCCTCTACCAGCCGTGGGAGAAGCCGTACTACGTGCTCTCGACCGGCGACGTCTACAACATGAAGACGCGCCGGATCGAGAAGCTCGGGATCGGCGCCACGCCGCCGCGGGGCAGGGCGCAGGGCTCAGGTAGCAGGGCTCAGGGCTCAGGGCTCAGGTAGAGACTGGGTGTTCAGCGACGGGGTCAACCCCCTGCAC
>MELC01000007.1 GCA_001767455.1 Acidobacteria bacterium RIFCSPLOWO2_12_FULL_66_21 | reverse complement strand
ATGAAGCCCGAATCGATCGAAGCACCGTGGCAACTTCAAATCGTATGACTCGTGGACTCCGAATTTCCGAAAGGCATTGGCCCTAAAGGGCTGCGCTACAGGGACCCTATGAGGGATTCCGGTAGCGCAGCCAAGATTCCCGAAGATCGGTAGCGCAGCCCTTTTAGGGCTGCCGTGTCATCGTCCCATCAACTGCAGCAGCCCGAGCGTCAGCCAGGGCACGTAGGTGATGAGCAGCACGCCCACCGCCAGGATCGCAAGCATCGGCAGCGCGGACGCCGCCACTTCCAGCATCGGCCGCTTGAACCGGTACGACGCGAGGAACAGGTTCAACCCCACGGGCGGTGTCAGATAGCCCAGCTCCAGGTTGGCGATGAAGATGACGCCGAGATGGACCGGATGGATGCCGAACGCCGCCGCGAGCGGGATGATCAGCGGCACGACCACGATGATGGCGGAGTAGATGTCCATCAGGCAGCCGACGACCAGCAGGAACACGTTCAGCGCCAGGAGGAACGCCAGCGGCGACTGCACGTGCGCCTGGGTCCATTCGACGAGCCGTGCCGGCACCTGCGCGTCCACGAGGTAATTGGTGAAGCCCACCGCGACGGCGAGGATGATCAGCACGCCGCCGATGAGCGCGACGGCGTTGTCGACGACCCTGACGACCTCGCGGTTCGACTTCAGGTCGCGGTGGATGAAGCGCTGGACGATGAGAGCGAAGAGCGCCGCGAGCGCCGCCGATTCGACCGGCGTGGCCAGCCCGCCGAACATCGACACGAGCACGATCACCGGCAGCAGCAGTTCCCACTTCGCTTCCCACGTCGCGGCGAGCGCCTCGCGGCCGCGGAACGGCGTGCGCTCCGCCCCGCTCTTGTACCCTTCCCGGACGCCGAGCAGCGCGAGCAGGCCGAGCATGAGGCAGCCCGGAAGGAATCCGCCGATGAACAGGTCCTCGATCGTCACGTTCTGCGCGATGATCCCGTACAGGATCAGCGGCACGGACGGCGGAAACAGCAGGCCGAGGGAGCCGGCGGACGTCACCAGGCCCAGCGCGAATCGATCGCGGTAGCGATCCGCGACCAGCGCGGGGTACAGCAGGCCGCCGAGCGCGAGAATTGTGACGCCGGATCCTCCGGTGAACGCCGTGAAGAACGCGCACAACGCGGCCGTGACGATGGCCGTCCCGCCGCGCACGCCGCCGAAGAACGCGCGGAACAGCCGCAGCAGCCGCTCCGACGATCGGCCTTCCGCGAGCAGGAACCCCGCAAGCGTGAAGAGCGGGATCGACGGCAGCATGGCCGACGTGAGCTGTTCGTAGGCATGGATGAGCGGCACCGCGGGCCTGCCGCCGTCCGCGAAGAAGAGCACCATGGCCGCCCCGCCGATCAGCGCGAACAACGGGGCACCGAGAACGGCCGCGGCGAGGACAAGGGCCAGCCACGGAATGGGCGAGCGATCGGCGAGCAGCGCGGGGTTCGTCGCGAGGATGTACCCGCCCACGATGCCCAGACCGGCCAGCGCGCGGCCCAGCCACGACGGGGACGCCTTCCACGCGATCCGAAGGGCAATGACGCCGAACGCCGCCGGAAGCACCAGGTCCGAGACCCACACGGGGACGCTGAGGGCGATCAGGCCGCCGTCGGCGCGATCGATCTGCACGAGCGATCGGCCGCCGATGGCGAACATCGTGGACACGGCGGCGCCCACCGCCCCGGCGAAGATCTGAGCGATCCTGCGGAGGACGCCCTCGGGAATGAGTGTCCCGGTCGCGAGCGAGAGGAGCTTGCCGTCGCGGGCCGCGATCGCGGCGCCGAGCATGCCGGCCCACAGCGTGAGGGCCTCGGTGAACGGCCCGGCGCCGGGAATGCCGCTGGCCCAGACTTTCCGGACGACGATTTCCGCCAGCGGCAGCACGACGAGCGCGACGATGGCGACCGCGGCGGCGACGTTTTCCACGCCGGCCGCCAGGCCGCGAATCGTCATGCGCCGGGACGGCGCCGCAGGACCGTCCGCGCCATCCGTCATGAGGGCTTCTTGGTCTTGCGGAAGGCGGTGCGCGCCGCCATCGCGGCATCGAAGACATCAGCCGGCACCATGCCGCCGCGCATGGTGGCCGTGAGCGTGTCGGCCGCGGCGCGGAACTCGGCGGCCGCCGCCGGCGTGAGCTTCTGCACCTTCAATCCGCGTTTCTCCATCGCCGCGATCGAGTCGGCGTCGAGCTTCGGCGCGCCGCCGAGCACCCGATCCTCCATCCCGCGCGCCGCGGCCAGCATCTTCGTCCGATCCGCGTCGGAAATCCGCTTCCACGCGTCGTCGGTCACGATCGTGGCGCCGACGAGCGGCGCGACGCTGACGTCGAGCATGTACGGGGCGTTCTCGAAATAGCGCAGAACGAGCGCGCCGTACGGCGGGCTGGGCGCCGTGTCGATCAGGCCGGTCGGCAGCCGCAACTGCGCGGCGATATCGTTGAACGGGAGGGCCTGCGGGTTGAACCCGTTCGCCTTGTACCACTGGACCATCCTGGTGTCCCCTTCACTGGTGAACAGCTTCGCCGCCTTGAGCTCGGCGAGCGACCGGATCGGCTTCTTCGAGAAGATCTGGATCCATCCGGCGTGACCCCAGTTCACGAGGTGGAACTTCTTCTGCTCCAGGCGCGCCGTCAGGATGGGTGTCAGCGCCTGCTGGATGCTGCGGTACTCCGCATCGGACTCGAAGAAGAACGGGATGGCGAAGACGTTGAAGGCCTGGTCGATCTCCGCCAGGCCCGGCTCGAGCAGCAGCGCCGCCTGGAGCTGCCCCGCCACCGGGTTCATCTTCTTGATGACGCTCTCCTCGGTCCCCTGGTTGCCGCCGGGATACACCGTCAGCGTGACCCGG
Source organism: Acidobacteria bacterium RIFCSPLOWO2_12_FULL_66_21 (assembly GCA_001767455.1). Lineage (GTDB taxonomy): Bacteria > Acidobacteriota > Vicinamibacteria > Vicinamibacterales > 2-12-FULL-66-21 > 2-12-FULL-66-21. Next base: position 49,461 of record MELC01000007.1, on the reverse strand, counting down.
CCCTCCGTGACCTTCTTCCACGTATCGGCCAGATCTGTCAGCTCCAGGTGCCACTTCGAGTTGGCCGGGGCGAACGTCGCCAGCTTGATTTCAACCGGCCCCGCCGCGAGCACGGGAACTACGACGGCGGCCGCGGCCGCCGCACAGATCCACGAGCGCATGTTTCCAGACATCACCACTCCTCCCGCCTTCGCGCTGCGCGCTTCCTCCTCCGCCAAGGCTCCGGCGGACAAGTCGGCGTGGCAGGTCGCTGTTTACTTCGAGAACAACCGGTCCGCGTGCTCGACGAGCGCGGCGGCGCGCCGCTGCACGACGATGTTCACGAGCCGATTGCTCCGGTCCTTCTCGGGGTCGACGGCGAGGGCCTTGCGCAACAGGCCCTCGAATTCCTCGCGGTCCTGGTTGGCGACCGACACGCCAAGCGCCAGCGCGACGTAGGGACCCGCCGACAGCCCTCCCTGGAGCGCAATCGCGCGGTCGAAGTGCTGCCGCGCGTGCTCCTGCGAGCCACCCAGCTCCTCCGGCAGGCTGTCGAGCGCGATCATCGCCTCGTGCAGCGCGCCCTTGCTCCAGGTTTCGTCGAGCGCCAGCGCGCGCTCCATCAGCGCGCGGACGGCGGGAAAATCGGCCACCAGTTCCGGATCGGCAAGGCCGAGCGAGATGGCCGAGCCCCACGACGCGCCGGCCCAGTACAGCAGCGGGACGTCCTTCTTCTGCGCGCGTGCGAGCGCGGAAGCAGGCTCGCGCAGCAGCCGGGGCCCGATCCCGGGGAAACGCACCTCGAGCGCGCGGAGGCAGTAATCGCGGCCCCGCAGGTACAGCTTAACGGCGCGGGCGCGCAGGCGCCTCGCTTCCTGGTAGTTCTCGCCTTCGACGAGGTCGGCGTCCGCCTGGACGAACGCGTACGCATACTGCGTGAACCCGCTGCACGTCGCGACGAGCAGGGCTTCGTGGCGAGGGACGGATTGCAGCAGCGACTCGTACGTCTTCAGGGCGAACGGCACCGCCTGCCGCACGAGATCCGGATCGTCGTCGGACGAAAACACGTCGCCACTCTCAGCGAGCGTATTCGCGACGGTCTTCACGGCCATCGTCTTGAGCGAACAGCCCGGCACCAGCGACAGCGCCGCGGCGAGCATCGCCGCACGTGCAATACCCGCAGCTCGCAGCTCGCAGCTCGCAACTCGCGAGATCATCAGCACCCGCCTTCGCGCTCCGCGCTTCGGCGCGGCAAGCCCTCAGCACCCGTCAGCACCCGCCTTCGCGCTCCGCGCTTCGGCGCGGCAAGCCCTCAGCACCCGTCAGCACCCGCCTTCGCGCTCCGCGCTTCGGCGCGGCAAGCCCCCGGCACCCTTCAGCACCCTTCAGCACCCTTCAGCAGTAAGGCGTCCTCGAGCGGCCTTGCGGCTCAATCTCCAGAGAATCTCAGGTAGTCCATGATTAGTTCATCATTCACCCGCCGAGCGAGTCAAGTCGTGAGGCCGCGCTGAGCGGGCGGTGAATTAGGGTGAGGGCGAGGGCCGGCAACCGCAATGTGGGGATCCGGGACTTGGGAGACTGGAAGGGCCAACGCGAGCATGCGGAAACAGCAGGAATGCGTAACAGACGGGTAACGCATGGGCGACCAGGAGCGCGGTCGGCGTCATCCTGTACTTTTGACGCGGAAGAACGCCGGGCTACGGGCGCGCGGCGGCGATAGCCAGGCCCGGCAGCCGCCACACCGAGGGAGACGCTTCGAACGCGGCCATGCGCCTGGCGACAACATGGCCGCGCCGATGCGTCGAGAACCATGCGGGCTTCGGCGACTGCACGAACGGGCCGCGGAGCACGGACTTCTGCGGCCGGTCGAACATGAGCGTGTTGTGCACGAAGCCGATGCCGCTGCCGACATCCTGAAGCGTGTGTCCCGGATACGCGCCCCACGGCGCCACGGCCAGCACGTAGCTGGCCGCCGCCCAGTGGTTGACGGCGATCGTGCCGTAGGCGAGCCCCGCGATCATTCGTTCGAAGGCGTCGCCGAGTCGAGCCTGCGATGGCGCGCTGGCGAGGACGACGGCGCTGAGCGTGCCCGCGACGCGATCGTTGCAGAACGGCGCCGCGGCCTCGGCGAACGCCGCGTCGTCGCTCGCATCGAGGGCGGTCTCAGCGACGACCGGGCACCAGGCTTCCTGCTGGAACACGATGTCGCCGGCTCTCGCCGGGTCGACGTCGTAGATGGTGGCATAGGGCAGCGCGTCCGGCGCGGCGCCAGCCAGCGTGCGCGCACGCGGATGCGAGGTGAATGTCGCGTGTCGCTTCGCGGACCCGGGATAGTAGCCGCGGCGCGCCGGCAGCCCGGAAAGCGCTGCTGACACGCGATCGAGAAACACTCCCCGCTGTGGCCATCCTCTCCACGTGACGAGCAGCTTCGCCGCGTTGCAGTTGCACGATGCGTTGTTCGCGACCATCGTCGCGACGTTTTCCGCCTGATAGTCCAGCTCCCCGCCGGACCATTCCCCGGGCACCACCACGACCGGCGTGACGCAGCCAAGCTCGCTCGTGACCCGCTTGCTGACCTTCGGGTCGTAGCCGGCGCGGCGCCGAGCCTGCTCGTCCTCGGTCTCTCCCCACACGATCCGATCGTGGACGGCCGCCGAGCCCGTCATGTGGATCTCGTCGATGCCAGGATGATGGACGAGATACTGCCCTTCCTCAACGTCTCCGTAGACGACCCGCAGGTAACCCTCGCCGGCGAGCGGGCGGAAGGCGCGCTCGATGAGTGGACCGAGGTAGTCGTTCACCGGGTGCATCTTGAGCACGACGACGTGGTTCTCCACGAACAGCTTGTGGAGGACGTCCATGGGGCCGATGCTCGCGACGTTGCCCGCGCCGAGCACGAGCGCCACGGCGCCACCCGCCGCGCGGCGGTAGGCGCCCCCCATCGTCTCGCGTAGATTCGACTCGGTCACGCCGGGCTGCATCCAGACGTCGATCGTCGTGCCGGGGAACATCACGCGATCGAAGAGGCCTCGAGGGAAGATGTTGACGGCGAGACGACCGTCCGGGAGGCGACGCACCGATCCGGGCGGCAGGTCCGGCGAGCCGCCACGCTCGATCGCTGAGAGCGTGTCGACGAGCAGCCGGATATTGCGAAGAATCGCGACCGGCCCCGCGAGCCATTCCTCGCCGCTCACGGGCGAGGCGGGATCGAGGCCTTTGGCGGCACAGGCAGCGGCCACGATCTCGGGCGAGACCGCGAGCGTCTCGCGGGCGCAATCGCGGGCGAGGGCGATGCGTCGGGGAACCGAGAGACGCGCCCAGCCGTCCTTCCGGGTGCGAAGCACCTCCACCGAGCGGTCGAGCTCCGAACGCTCCGTGCGCCGCATGGATCAGCCCGGCCGGCGGGAGACCACGGCGCCGGCAAGGTGGCGCACCGCCGCGCGCGCGAGCATCCGCATGCGATCGCCGAGCGGCAGCCTGTTGAACGTGGTCGCGACGACGCCGCGCGTGAAGAACGTCTTGCGGCTGTAATCGACGTCGACCTCCACCATCACCGGCCGGCCGGCCCGCGCGAACGCCAGCGCGCGCGCGAGCGTCCCTTCGACGTCAGCGTCCGTGCGCGCGTGCAGGTACTCGGCGTTGACCGCGCCCGCAAAGGACTCCACTTGGTACGGCGGCAGCACGCTGCACGTGTGGCGATTGAGCGAGGTTCGCTGAAACTGCGCAATCTGCGCCAGCTCGCCGTCCCGGAGAACGCACACCACGGGTGACACGCCGAGCGCCGAGGCCGTCAATAGTTCCAGCCCGGTCATCAGCAGCGCGCCATCGCCGGCCAGTGCGATGACGTCGCGGTCCGGGTTCGCGAGCTTCGCACCGATGGCAGCCGGCACGGCGTAGCCCATGCACGAGTAGTCGATTGGGCCGATGAATCGCCGCGGCTCGTCGAGGCGCAGGTGCTCCATGGCGAGAAACGTGCCGTTGCCGCTGTCGGTCGCGTAGATGGCACGCGGGGCGAGTCGATCGAGCGCGGCAAACAGCGCCGCCGGCGTCACCGTGTCTGGGCTGTGCTGATCCCGCCATGCGGCCTCGAGCGCGCGATGCCCGGTGGCAATTTTTGCCCGCACGTCATCGCCCCGCCGAGCTGGCGCCAAAAGGGGGACGGCCACGCTTCCTGTCCGAGAAGTGTGCCTGTCCCCCTTCTCGGCGAGCTTCTGGAGCAGCGTGCGCAGGAAACGGCCGGCATCGCACGCGATGGCGACGCGCGCCGGGAAATTGCGCTGCAACACGTCGGGGTTGATGTCAACGTGCACGAGGTTCGCGGGAGGCGTGAAGCCGTAGCTGGCCGTGCCGACCTCCGAAAAGCGGCAGCCCAGCGCGAGCATCGCGTCCGCGCCGCCCGACACGTCGCGCACGAACGGCGGCGCCGATGCGCCCAGCCCGTTCCACAGCCAGAGCGGATGTGTCTCCGGAAACACGCCCTTCCCCTGTATCGTCGTCGCCACGGGAGCGTTGAGGCGCTCCGCGAGTTCCACGACCAGCGGGACGGCGCCGGCCGCGCCATTGCCGACGTAGAGGAGAGGACGACCCGCCTCGCGCAGCAGGGCCGCTGCCGCCGCGACATCGGCGTCGCCCGGCTCCGGATCCGCGGACGGCGACGCCTCGTACGCGAAGCCGTCCACCTCCTGCATCAACAGATAGAACTCGGCGGGGATTTCGACCGCGACGGGGCCCGGCGTGCCGCTTCGCGCGAGATCGAACGCGCGGCGGATCGTTCCATAGATCTCGCCCGCGGCCGCCGGCTTGAAGACCGCCTTCGTCACCGGCCGCAGCAGCGCGGCCTGATCGATGTCGTGGAGCTGAAACGCGCGGCCCGTGTCGCCGCGAATGCCGCAGGCAAGGACCACGAGCGGCACGTTGTCCATCAGCGCTTCGGCGACGCCGGACAGGCAATGGGTCACTCCCGCGCCAGGCACGACGTTGACGACGCCAATCGTGCCGGAGGTGCGCGAGACCGCGTCGGCCATGAACGACGCGCATTGTTCATCCGTGACCAGGATCGGCCTGACACGCTTCGAACCTTCGAGCGCATCGTACAGCTCGATGTTGTGCGTGCCGGGAATGCCGAAGGCCAGCGTCGCGCCGGCGTCCTCGAGCGCGCGAACGACGATATCCGAGCCGCGGATCTTCATCGCGTCTTCAGTGTGTCAGGTGTGGAAGGTCGGCCCGCACGCCCTCCGCGACCCGATCAGCCAGCGCCATGATCGTGATGTACGGGTTGATCTCCGCGGACCGGGGAAAGAGGCTCGCGTCGGCGACAAACAGTCCGCGCGTCCCGTGCACGCGGCCCCACGCGTCTGTGACGGAATCGGCGGACCGCGCGCCCATTCGGCAGCCACCCATCAGGTGCGCGCTCGATACCGACACCTTGCCGGTCCTGAAACCATCGAATGGAATGAGCTCGTCGATGCGGTCCGCTTCGGTCGATTCGATGAAGAACTTCCGCCCGGCCGGCGCGTGGACCCGTTCGGCCCCGCCCGCAAAGAAGATCCGCGCGGAGGTCCGCATGGACTTGACCAGCGAGCGCCGGACGTCCTCCGTCAGGCTGTAGTCCACGACCGGCCGGCCCTCGCGGTCGATCATGACGCGGTTCTCCGGGCGCGCCGGGTCGAGCGCGAGCACGAGGATCATCTGGAGGTGGTCCATGGCCGACAGCAACGCCCGCGGCTCCTCGCCGAATCCCGCCAGGCTCTTCGCCGTCGTGAACGGAAAGTACATGCACGTCTCGAGCAGGAAGCCCTCGGCCTCCGCGAACTCGTCGCAATAGTAGCTCTTCGGGTGGCCGAAGTAGCCCGCGATCGGCCGCGCGTGGCGCGCGACGAGAATCAGTGCCGGATGACACGTGAAGTAGCGGCCGAGCGCCGGCAGCGCACGGCCCATCCCCGAGCGGAGCAACACCGCGGGAGTGTTCACCGCCCCGGCCGCGACGACGATGGCCTTCGCCGACACCGAGTACTCGCCCGGCGCCCATGCCGATGGATGCCCGACGGATTCTTCCGTCACGCTCGCGCGAATCGTGCGGTTCTCGATGCGATCGACCGTGCAGTTGGTCACGACGGTGACGCCGTTGCGCTCGGCCTCGGGCAGCTGCACGCGGTGCGTTCCCATCTTCGCGCCGTTCGGGCATCCCAGGTTGCACAGGCCCGACCCCTCGCAGCCCTTCACGTTGACCGGGAACTGCTCGACGCGGTACCCCAGCCTCCGGCACCCTTCGGCAAAGAGACGGTTGTTGTCGTTGATGCGATCGGGCGGAAGCAGGTGAACGTTGTTTTCGACGCAGTACTTTCGCGAGCGCCGCTCGAGATCGTCGTAGTCCAATCCGGCGACGTCCCAGCGCTCGAACGTGCGCCTCGGGAGCGTCAGCGACGTGCCGGTGTAGACCACCGTCGATCCGCCATAGGCCCGGCCGAACGCCAGCGTCACGCTGCGGTCGCGCGTGAGCACGCCACCGCCGTCGAAGTACAGCCGATCGGCCATCTCGACTTCGCGGCCGGTGTATTCCTCCTCGCGCAGCCGCGGGCCGCACTCGAGCACCGCGATGCGCACGCCGTCGCGGCAGAGTGCCGACAGCTCCTTCGCCACGGTCCCGCCGCCGGCGCCCGACCCGACGATGACGATATCGAACTCTTTACGGACCATGGAGGAAGGCGTTGCCCGTGCGGGACGGACGGTAGCCGATGGCTTCGGCGACCTCGGGGCGGCCGTAATACCCCATGTAGATCAGCGTCCTGACGCCCCAGAATCCCTGGCGCAGCGGCGCGAGGGGCGCGTCGTGGAACCAGCGCAAGACGGCGTCCTGCCTGGCGGGCGTCAGGCGATCGAAGCGGCGCCCGTACCGGAGCACGGGACTCCACCGCAGCACCGCGAGGAAGATCGCCAGCTGCCGACGGAGCGCCGGCCGCCGCCGGTCGAGCGCGTGCTGGATCATCGCGGACACGCGAGCGTGGCCGGCTTCGTCGAGCTCGGTAATGCCCGGCGCGATCCGCTCGCCCACGCACAAGAGAGAATCGATCATCTTGTGTATCTTCTTACTTCCCTGTTCCTGTAAAACGGCCGGCATCAACATCGCGGATGAACTGCACCAGGCCGTTGAAGTACGTCTGTTGATCGTCGTACTCCGCCATGTGGCTGCCGTTCGGGCAGTACAGATAACGCCCGTGCTGCACCTGCTTCGACATCCATTCCATGTGTGCCGGATCCATCGTGTCGTAGCGAGCGCCGATGACGAGCGTCGGCACGGAGACGTTCTTCAGATCGGCGCTGCGGTCCCAGTTCACCAGCTTGCCGCTCGCCCCGAGCTCGCTCGGCCCCTGCATCGGCACGTAGATCTTCGGGTTGATGTGCTTGAACGCGCGATTGACGGGATCCGGCCACTGGTCCGCGGGCATCCGGAGCAGGTGCTGCGTGTAGTGGTGGGGAATCAGCAGCTCCATGTACCGCGGATCCTCGTACTTCCCCGCGGCTTCGAGCTTCTTGATCTCGGCAAGGACCTTCTGGTCCATCGCGGGCATCAGCACCTTCTCCGCGTACTCGTTGTACTGCGGGATGCTCGACATCATGTTCGAGATCACCAGGCCCTTGAGATTCTGCTGGTACTTCAGCGCGTACTCGAGACCGAGCAGCCCGCCCCACGACTGGCCGTACAGGTAGAAGTCGTCCCTCGTCAGTCCAAGCGCCTGCCGCACCTGCTCCACTTCTTCGACGAATCGCGGCGTGTCCCACAACTCCGGGATGTCGGGCTGGTCGCTGTAGTACGAGCCCAGCTGGTCGTAGTAGTAGTACTCGATGCCCGCCGCCGGGAAGTAGCTGTCGAACGCCTCGAGATACTCGTGGGTGACGCCCGGACCTCCGTGCAGCAGCAGCACTTTGACTCGGGGATTGTTGCCGATCCGTTTCGTCCAGACCTTGAAGGTCCCCTTCGGCGTCGAGATCGGAATCATGCGCACGCCGCCGCTCAACACGTCCTGGCGGCCGGCGGTGTCGAAGTAGCCGGCGGGCGCCACCGGAGCCTGGGCGGGCGCTTCGCCCGCGCCCGGCGTCTCGGCGGTTCTCGTACACCCTCCGGCCAGCAGGACCGCCGACAGCAACACAGCGAATCTCGTCATCGCTCGCGTCCTCTCGAAATCGGGGTGATTCTACGTCAGAAGGCGCTTCGCTGAAGAACGGCGAAGCCTCCGTGGCTCGTGGCTCGCTTGCCGCGCCGACTTGTCCGCCGAAGCCTTGGCGGAGGAGGAAGCGTAAAGCGCGAAGGCGGGGCGCTCGGGGCTCGGGGCTCCCGCCTTCGCGCAAGGCGCTGCGGCGCGACAGGCGGGGCTCGGAGGGCTTGGGAGTTGGGAGTTGGGAGTTGATACATAATCCCTTTCATGTCCCAACCTCGTCTTCTCGCCCTTTTGATCGCCTCGTGCGTTCTTGCAGCGCCGTTTGCCCAGCAGGCTGCGCCGATCGACACCGTGCTTCAGTCCCTCTCGTTCCGGAACATCGGCCCGTTCCGCACGGCCGCCTGGGTGACCGAGATCGCCGTGCCCGACTCGCCGGTGCACGATCACCTGTACACGATCTACGCCGCGACCCGTAGCGGCGGGCTGTGGAAGACCACCAACGCGGGCACGACGTGGACGCCGATTTCCGACAGCGTCGGCGCCGCCGCGGTGGGCGCCGTCACCGTCGCGTCGTCCGATCCGAAGATCGTCTGGATGGGTACGGGCGACCAGGCCAACGCGCGGTCCTCCTATTCCGGCAAAGGCGTGTACAAATCGACGGATGCGGGGGCCACGTGGCAGCTCATGGGCCTTCCCGACTCGCACCATATCGCGCGCATCGTCATTCACCCGAAGAACGCTGACGTCGTCTACGTCGCCGCCATCGGTCACCTGTTCTCGCGCAACGACGAGCGCGGTGTCTTTCGAACCACGGATGGCGGAAAGACCTGGAAGAAGGTCCTGTATGTGAATGACGGCGTCGGCGCCATCGATCTCGTCATGAACCGGCAGAAGCCGATGGTGCTGTACGCGGCCATGTACGACAAGGAGCGCCGCCCGTGGCAAATCGTCGAGAGCGGGCCCGAGAGCGCGATCTACCGGACTGATGACGGCGGCGACAAGTGGCAGCGGCTCGCCGGCGGCCTTCCCACGGGGAGGATCGGGCGCATCGGCCTGGACCTCTATCAGAAGAACCCGCTCGTGCTCTACGCGCTCATCGAAAACCAGAATCCAAAGCCCGGCGCCCAGAAGACCGACGTCAGCGCGATCGCGCCGCTCGCCGCCGGCATCATCGGCAACGAGCTGTATCGGACCGACGACGGCGGGAAGTCCTGGCGGAAGGTGACCGACGTCAACGTCGCGGGAGGAAAGGCCCCGTATTCGTTCAACCAGATCCGCGTCAACCCGCACGACGACAAGACGGTGATCGTGACGAGCGACTCGATGTACATCTCGCGCGATGGCGGAAAGACGTGGAACACCAACTTCTTCCGCGGAGTGTTCGGCGACTTCCGGGCGATGTGGTGGGACCCGGTCGATCGCGACCGCATCATGCTCGGCAGCGACGGCGGCGTCAGCGTATCGGTGGACGGCGGCCGCACGGCCGACTACTTCCCGAACATGCGAATCGGCGAGGCGTACGCCGTCGGCGTGGACATGGACGACCCCTACAACGTCTACGCGGGTTTCCAGGATCACGACTCGTGGAAGGGCCCGAGCAACGGGCGCACCGGCCACATCACGCTCGAACACTGGGTGACGGTGGGCCCGGGCGACGGCATGTACAACGTCGTGGATCCGACCGACAGCCGGTGGGTCTACAACACGCGCGAGCTGAACCAGATGGGGCGCATGGATCAACGGACCGGCGTCCGGACGAACATCGCTCCGACGCGTGCCCCGGGGCAGCCGAGGCTGCGATTCAACTGGATTGCGCCAATCGCCCTGTCGCCGCACAACCCCCAGATCCTCTACGCGGGCGCCCAGGTGCTCTTCCGGTCGCTCAATCGCGGCGACACGTGGGAGGAGATCAGCCCGGATCTGACGACAAACGATTCCAGCAGGATCGGCCTGAACGTCCCCTACTGCACGATCACGTCGATCTCGGAATCACCGCTGAAGGCCGGCGTCATCTGGGTGGGCACAGACGACGGGAAGGCGCAGCTCACGCAGAACCACGGCGGACAGTGGACCGATCTGACGCCGGCGCTGGTCTCAGCCGGCGCCCGCGCGGATCGCTGGGTGAGCCGCGTGTTCGCGTCGCCGCACGATGCGGGCACGGCGTTCGTGGCGAAGAGCGGCTTCCGGAATGATGACTTCGCGCCATATCTGTACCGCACCACTGACTACGGCAAGACCTGGACGGCGATCGCTTCGAATCTCCCGAACGCGCCGATCAACGTCATCGTACAGGATCGGAAGAACAAGCAGTTGCTGATCGTCGGGAATGACGTCGGGGTGTTCGTGTCGATCGACGCCGGCAGCCACTGGTCGCCGCTGAAGGCGAACCTGCCGGCCGTCGCCGTGCACGACATGACGATCCACCCGCGCGAGCACGATCTGGTGCTGGCGACTTACGGCCGCGCGGTGTGGGCCGGAGACATCACTCCGCTCCAGGAGCTGTCGAACGACGTCCTCGAGAAGAATGCATATCTGTTCGACATCGAGCCGCGGCCACGATATGGGTTCAGCGCGCAGGGGATGAACTACGACCTGTTCGGCGACAAGTACGTGGAGGTCCCGAACGAGCCGGACGCGCTCGCGGTCAACTACTACCTGCGTGGGGATGCCGGGGCAGACGCGAAGATCACCGTGGCGGATTTGTCGGGGCGGCCGGTTCGGCAGCTCACGGGACCGGCGAAGCGCGGCCTGAACCACGTGCTGGTCGGTCTCGGCGGCGGCGGACGAGGCGGTCGTGCGGCGGCCGCCGCGCCCACGCCGCTCGCGATCGGCAATTACATCGTGACCGTCGAGGTCGCGGGCGAGAAGCTCACCAAGAGCACCCGGGTGCGCGCGCGGTTCGACTGACGCTCACCGCAGGCGGTTCGACTGACGCTCACCGCTGGCGGTTCGACGCCGTCAGCGCCGCGCGTCGCCTCGGACCACCGGCTCCTTCTTCTGGCCGCGCCACTCGTTGAAGGAGCCGTCGTACAGCCGCGCGTCCAGACCCAGGTAGCGGGCGACGAAATAGTCGAACGTCGCCTGCATCCCGGCGTCGCAGTAGGCAATCGCGGGGGTGCCAGGGCGCGCACCGGCCTTCGCGAACAGCGCCCGCAACTCCGCCGGCGTGCGCAGCACGGGCTCGTCCAGGCTGACGAGCAGGTGTTCCCAATAGACGTGCAGCAGCACGGTCTTCGGATCGTTCACGTGCGCGGCAAGCCACGCCGTCTGGACGAGCATCTCCGAGCGCACGCCTTCCCGCGCACGCGTCTGACCGGCGGGACTCGAAGAGGCGAACGCCGCCAGCATCACCCACGGAATCGTCAACTGGAACATCTTGCGCACTGTCGTGGCAGCCTCAAAAACGCAGAAGATAACTCATCTTCACGAAGACCTGGCGGCTCGTCGAATGGAAGGGCGACCGCGTGGGCCGCAGGCGATCGCGGAAGTCGGGATCTATCTCGACGTTCCCATAGCCGTCCGAGTAGCCGACGTAGACGGCCGTCCACGGGTTCACGAGATAGGTCGCCAGCACGTCGGCGGAGAACCGCTTCTCCTTCTCGAGATCGATCGCCGCGGCATCGGGCAGCACGCCCGAGTAGTCGAGAATGGCCCGCACCGACAGGCCCCGCGTGAACTGGTACGCCGCGCGCGAGCGCCAGATGTGGTTGTCGACGATGACGCCGCCCCCATCGATCGCCGGCGCGGCGCCACGCCTCGACAGGCGTGTGAACAGGTAGGTCTGATCGACACGGAAGCGGGCCACCGGCTTGAGCGTCAGCGACAGTTCGGCGGCCGTCGAATCCGCCAGAAACGCCGGCAGCCCGGCGGCGGGGTAGTAGTTGATCTCGTCGCCTCGCTCGACTTGCGCGGACGTTTCGAGCCACGTGAGCCAGGCGGTCTCGAACCCGACGCTGTTCTGTCGCTTCCGGAATTCCACGCCCGAGAACCGCTCCATCGACTCGTTGTATTCGACCGTGATCTCGGTCTGCCCTTTGAACTCGAACTGCAGTTCCGATCCCGTTTCCCAGTCCTGAAGCGTGCCGGCGTGATCCCACAGCATGCTCCCAGACAGCTCCGGCCGCACGCTGACGAGCGGCCCGGTCTTCTTCGGAAACCAGGCGTAGCGCACGAACGGATGCACCTCCCGCGTATCCACGCGCCGGACGAATCCCAGCGGCGCGCGGAAATCGGCGCCGATGTCCTGGTAATCGAGAAACGCGCCCCAGGTGCGCCCCGTGCGATCGAGATTGATCGACAGCGCGGTTCCCGCCTGCGAACCGCCGTTCAGCGGGCGAGAATCGCTGACGGCCGCCTGGCCCGTCAGCACCACCGTGTCGCTCATCTTGTACCGGCCGTCCACCGATGCCACGCGGCTCTCGCTCGACCCGAACGTGCGCGTCGTCGCCAGGAAGCCGATGGCGGATTGCCGCGGCAGGTCGCGCTGGAGGCGAACCACACCGATGCCCGTCCGGTCGCCGTGCGCCGGATCCTCGGGATCGACTCGCCGGCCAGGTGCCCGATCGTCGATCGCGAGCCCCGCGATGGCCCATCCGCTCTTCTTCCCGGTGAGGCGAACGCCTCCCTGGGGATCGGCAATGCGGCGGGAGAAGAACAGGTTGATCGGCGTCTGAAAGTACGAGGCGTTCTCGATGAAGAATGGACGCTTCTCCTCGAAGAAGACTTCGAAGCGCTGGTTGATGGTGACCTGCGGCTCGTCGGATTCGACCTGGCTGAAATCCGGGTTGAACGTCAGATCGAGCGAGAAGGCGTCCTTGAGGATGACCTTCCCATCGAGCCCGGCGCGGCCGTCCGAGTCGTTGACGAAGGCCGGCCGATCCTCGTCGAGATACCGCGCGCGCGCCGCGGCGGCGTAAGGGATGAACTGGACGTTGCGTCCGGGGGAAATCTTCCGCAGTCCGCGCGCGGTGGCCATCTGCTGCCCGACGCCGGAGACGCGGCGGGTGATGTACGGCCAGAACGAGGTCTCGTTGTTGCGGCGCACGGTTCGCATGACCGCGATGCCCCAGTCCTGCTCCGAAGCCGTCGAAAAACGCAGGCTCTTGAACGGAATCGCGATGCGAACCACGAACCCGAACGGCGTCCGCCGCCCTTCCGAGTCCCACAGCGTGTCGAAGCTGAAGTCGTCATGTTCGCCGTCGCCGCTGACGCCGTCGAGCTGCACGCCGAGCGGGTTGACGAGGAACAGGTACGCGCGGCGGCGATCGTGGAAGGTGTCGAGCACGATCCCGACGAAATCGTCGTTGCCGAACGCCTCGCGCTTGGTGAGCGTCGCGCGGACCTTGTCCGGCTCGCTGTCGCGCGCGACAAAGACGACGTACAGGTGATCGTCGTCGTAGGACAGGTACGCCGCCGTCTGCTGGCTCGCGGGAACGCCGTCCCCCGGCTCGCGCTGGACGAACGTCGTGACGGCCGCCTCGTCAGGACGCGGCGTGCCGTCGAGGTAGTCCTCGAGAGACGGTGGCGTGGCCACGCGTGGAATCGTGACCGACTGGGGAACTTGCGGCGGCGGCGCAGAGGTCTGCGCCGCCACCGGCACGGAGGCCCACGCGAGCAGACAAAGACACAGGCTGGCTTTCATGCAAAATGCAGATCGCAACCGGACCCCGGCGACATGGAATGCGTCTAGGTGGCGACGACGCGCGCCGCACGGCCGGGCCCGGCGGCCAGGACCTCGGGCGGACACCCCTCGGCGAAGAGCTTGAAGTTCGCGATGAACCGGGCCGCCAGCGCGTCGTACTTCGCGTCGTACTCCGCGCGGCTCGGCCACGTCTCGGCCGGATCGAGGATGTCGGCCGGCACGCCTTCGCAGGCGAGCGGCACCTCGAAACCGAAGACGCGATCGGTCCGGAACGGGACGGCCTGCAGCGATCCGGTGAGCGCCGCGTTCAGCAGCGCGCGCGTGTGGCGGATGCTGATGCGCTTGCCGACGCCGAACGCGCCGCCGGTCCAACCCGTGTTCACGAGCCAGCACGTGGCCTTGTGCCGCAGCATCTTGCCCCGCAGCAGGTCGGCGTACACGAGCGGCCGGTGCACCATGAACGGCGCGCCGAAACAGGTGCTGAACGTGATTTCCGGCTCGATGCCGAGCCCCACCTCGGTACCGGCAATCTTGCTCGTGTAGCCGGAGATGAAGTGATACATCGCCTGTTCGGGCGTCAGCCGCGCAATGGGCGGCATGACGCCGGAGGCGTCGCACGTCAGGAAGATGATGTTCTTCGGATGGCCCGCCATCTTCGCGGGCACGGCATTGTCGATGAACGTCAGCGGGTACGCCGCGCGCGTATTCTCGGTCACCGACGCGTCGTTCAAATCGAGGCGCCTCGTCAGCGGATCCAGCGTGACGTTCTCGAGAATGGTGCCGAAGCGCCGCGTGCATGCATAGATCTGCGGCTCGGCCTCGGGCGAGAGCCGGATCACCTTCGCGTAGCACCCGTCCTCGATATTGAAGACGCCGTTGTCGCTCCAGCCGTGCTCGTCGTCGCCGATCAGCCCGCGCGCCGGATCCGCCGACAGCGTCGTCTTGCCCGTCCCGGACAGCCCGAAGAAGAGCGCCGAGTCGCCGTTGGCGCCGACGTTGGCCGAACAGTGCATCGACATGACGCCGTCGAGCGGCAGCAGGAAGTTGAGCACGGTGAAGACCGTCTTCTTGATTTCCCCCGCGTAGCTCGATCCGCCGATGATCGCCAGGCGCTCGGCGAAGTTCGCGATGATGAACGTCTCGCTCCGGGTGCTGTCGATGATCGGGGATGCCTGGAACTCCGGCGCGCAGATGATCGTGAACTCCGGCACGTGCTTGCGGTACGCGTCCTGGCTGCGCGGCTTCATCAGCATCGTCCGCGCGAACAGGCTGTGCCAGGCGAGCTCCGTGATGACGCGCACCGACAGCCGGTGCTCGGGATCCGCGCCTGCGAAACAGTCCTGGACGAAGACGTCCCGCTGCTGCAGGTACCCCTGGAGGCGCGAGAGCAGCGTGTTGAAGTTGGCCGTCGTGAACGGGCGGTTGTACTCCCCCCACCACACCTTGTCCTGGGTCGTTGCCTCCCGCACGATGAACTTGTCCGCGGCCGCGCGCGCGGTGTGCTTGCCCGTGCTCACGAGGAACGCGCCGTCGGCGGCGATGCGCCCTTCGCGGCGGAACACGGATTCCTCGTACAGCGATGCGTCCGGCAGGTTCCAGTAGACGCGCTGCAGCCGCGTCAGGCCGTGGTTCTGCAGGCCGTAGAGGCTCGCCGCCAGGCCGGCCTCCTTTTCGGCCGGTGTCTTGATGTGCAGGTAATCGCTCATACCGCGTCCCTCACCAGCTTCCTGGAGCCGAGATACAGTTCGTTCGGTGCGTCGGGATCGAGCGCCCACTGGATCCGCTCCATCCCTTCGCGGATGTCCTTCTGCGCTCCGCAGAAGCTGACCCGCAGGTGCCCCTCCATCCCGAAGTCCTTGCCCGGCACGACCGCCACGCGCACAGTCTCGAGCAGGTACTCCGCCAGCTTCTTCGAGTCCGGGTTGTAGGCGCTGAAGTCCGGGAACGTGTAGAACGTGCCGGCCGGTTTTACGACCTTGACGCCGGGGATCGCCTGCAGCCGCGCGACCAGCACGTTGCGGTTGTTCTCGAGCGTCGAGCGGAGCGCTTCGATCGAGTTCTGCACGCCGTTGAGCGCGCCGACGGCGGCCCACTGCGACGGCGCCGACGGGCCCGAGGTCTGCTGCGACTGGATGTTGGCCATCGCGCGGATCAGCTCGCGGTTGCCCACGCCCCACCCGATGCGGAACCCGGTCATCGCATACATCTTCGACACGCAGTTGACGACGAGCAGCTGCGAGCGATCGACGTCTTCCTGCGTGAACTCGTAGCAGTTGGTCGGCGCGCGGCCGTCGAACACGAGGCGGTTGTACGTGTCGTCCATCAGCAGCCAGATGTTCCGCCGCTCGCACAGCTCGACCATCCGCGCGACGAGATCGTTCGAGTACATCGCGCCGCTGGGGTTGTTCGGACTGTTCAGGATGATGGCCTTCGTGTACGAGCCGACCGCCGCCGCGAGATCCTCGAAGCTCGGACAGAACGACCCGTCGGACGCGGCAATCGGCACCGGCACGCCGCCGGCGAGCTTCACCATCTCGGGATAGCTGACCCAGTAGGGTACCGGGAAGATCACTTCGTCCTTCGGATCCAGGATCGCGTGCAGCGCCACCATCAGCGTCTGCTTCGCGCCGCTCGACACGATGACGTTCTCCGGCTTGACGCCCCGATCGTAGTGCTCCTCCGTGTAGCGGATGATCGCCTGCTTGAGCGGAGGGATGCCGTCCGACGGTGTGTACCGGATCTCGCCGGTGTTCAGCAGCGACGAGCAACTGATGATGGCGTCGATGGGGGTGCGGCTCTTGGGTTCTCCGCCGCCCAGGTGAATGACGGGCTCCCCCTTGTCGCGGAGCAGCGCGGCCGTCTCATTGAGCTTGAGGGTCGGCGATTCCTTGATCGAGAGCGCAAGCTGGCTGAGCATGGTTGCCTCGGGTCGCGCCGGGATGTCGGCGCATTAGGTACAAGATGCATTTCCCGGACCCGGGGTCGGGGCGATTCCAAGTACCCTGTTGCCTGAAACACACACGGAAAGCGCCCTGAGTATACGAGGACTCGAGATCATTGCCGCTGCCGGATTTCCGGCGCCGCCGGGATGTAGTACCTTGTGCGCCATGGAAAGGGGAACAGGCACACTTCCGCGGCGGAAAAGGGGGACAGGCACACTTCCCCGCCGAGAAGTGTGCCTGTCCCCCGTCTTTGGGCGGCTGGCGGTCGCGGGGGGCCTGGCCGCGATGACCGCGGCCTGCGGCGGCCGCTCGCCCGTCGCCCCGACCCCTTCTCCAACGACGTCGCCCGTCGCCATCATGGGGGCCCCTCGGCTCACCGCCGGACAGATTGTCGCCTGGTTCAACGGCAGGCAGCCGCGGCCGCCCGGCGCGTACGCCGCGACCGTTCCCCTGGAAACCATGACCACGTTCTTCATCCAAGAGGGCGCGGCCGAGGGGGTCACCGGCGACGTCGCCTTCATGCAGAGCGTCGTGGAAACCGCCTGGTTCCGATTCAGCGGATCCATTCCCGCGTCCGCCAACAACTTCGCCGGCATCGGCGCCACGGATACCGACCCGCACCCCGCGACGTTTCCCGACGCGGGCACCGGCGTTCGCGCGCAAATCCAGCACCTGCGCGCCTATGCGGATCCTTCGGCCCTCACCTGCACGGTCCCGCCGCTGCACAACCCCTGCGTCGATCCGCGTTTTGATCTGGTGACTCCCAAGGGAAAGGCCCCGACGTGGAACCAGATGGGCAACGGGAACTGGGCGTCCGCGTCGACCTACGCGACGAGCATCCTCTCGTTGTACACCGAGGCGCTTCAGTACAACGGCTTGCGGTGAAGCGATCGGCGGTCACCGTTCGGTTCTGTCACCGTTCGGTTCTGTCACCGTTCGGTTCTGTCACCGTTCGGTTCTTGACGGCACCGGGACGAAGCGGCTAACCTACGTTTTTCAGCACTGAGCTGCGTCGGACCGGCAATCTTCTTTCCCAAGGTGTGTCCGATGCCGTCACGTCCCCGTCCCGCTCGCGTGGCCGTTCGAGGCGCCCGTGCGCGCGTGGCGAATGCTCTGGCCGAGGTCGTCAACGTGAGCCGCACGGGTGTGCTGATTCGCGCGCCGTACCCGCTGCGCCCCGGCAGCCAATGGTCGCTGACTCTCGAGATCCAGAAAACGGCATTGGCGCTGAGCGCACAGGTCGTGCGCTGCGCCCCTTTCCTGTCCGGTGCGACGCAGGGGGCAGGGCTGCCGGTGCAGCATGAATCCGCCCTGAAGTTTCTCGGCGTGCCCACAGAATCACGGACAACTTTGTACGAAGCGTGCGGCGGCGACATGGAGACGCCGCGCGGGCGTGCGCTGAACCGCATCCTGCCTGTCGGCGCGCTGTCGCTCGTCCGGCGTTGCCCGCGGTGCCGCAGCACCAAGGTCGCCAAGGAACGTCGGCGCCATTACCACTGCGAGTCGTGCAACACCAGCTTTGTCGGCATCAAGCTCGGTCCCGTCCGCCTCGCTCTCTAGTGTCCCGTCCTAGCTTCCGCCTTCCCCCGCGCAGGCGCCGAGACACCGGTGCGTCCCGCTCAGAACGGGGGCGGGATCCCCACGATCGGCATCTGGTGCAGCGAGGCGACGATGTCCAGGTTGCCCAGGACCGCCCACCACCAGAATCGGGCGGGATTCAGGCGCGCCAGCACGACGTTGAATCCAAACGTCAGCGGAAGGACAACCCGTGTAACGGCTCCGGGGTATCCCTCCCACACGAGGGGACGGACGAGCATCATCAATACGGCGAACACGGCCGCGAGCCGCCACCATGGGTCGTCGACCGCCCGCGTCCACATGATGAAGCCAGTCTGTACGGTCAGCGCAATCATCACCAGCAGCGTCGGGCCTGCCGCCGACGTGAAGCCATGCTTCGACACCGACGAAAGCGTCAACAGCCACTTGCCGGCGAATGCGGTGAACGGGACGGTGATCTGTTCGGATCCCGCTGACAGGCTGGTGCCCCGATAGAGCGACCAGACGTAGTCCTGCCAGACCAGCAGCGGCAGCGCGATCACGACGAGCGCCGCCAGGGCGCGCAGCCACCCGCGCCATCCACGCGGACGAGGAAGGGCGGCCGCGCCGAGCAGGTCCGTCTCGCGCCCCAGCCCGGCGATGGCGTTGATGCCGGCGGTCAGCCAGGTGCGGCCACGCTCCAAGGCGGCCACGGCCAGCACGAGCAGCAGCAGGCTGGGCCCGTCGAGCAGCGACAGGCGCACCGACGCGATCAGGCCGTGGCTGAACATCGACGCCGCCCAGAGTGCGAGCAGCCGCGGACGATCCGGCGGCAGCCATCGCGTCAGCAGCCACCCAAGCGCGAGCCAGCACAGGACGTTCTGCAACGCGTAGGCCTGCAGAATCCACGCGGGCTTCCCCAGCCCGAGCGCCCACGCGGTCCAGGAGAAGAGGATTCGCCGGGCGCGATACGCGGGGGCGTCGAGCGCGCGGTCGATCTCCGGATCGCGCAGCAACGGCGCCATCGCGAGCTGCACGTAGAATGCGCCGTCGTAGCCCTGCGTTGGCGCGTACTCGTAGTGCGGCACATCGCGCAGGGCGGGGATCTGGTGCTGGTCCCGCGCGATCACCAGCAGCGCCGAGAACCCGACACCGCGATGGTAGAATCGCGCGACCGATGCCAGCAGCAGCGCGCACAACACGAGCGCGAGCGCGCGCCACACCCACCGGTGCGTGGCGCCGCCAGCCCTGCCCTCGCCGACCATACTTCGCAGTACTCGTCCTTCTTCTGATCGTGTCATGCGATCGACCGCGCGACGGACAGCGCGTCCCGGTTGTCGATCTGCTCGCCCAGTTCGGGAACGCCGACCATCGTCCCGCCTCCGCGCGGTTCGAGATGACGGAGCATACCTTTGGTGGGCGCTCGCGGGCCAGCCTGGTGGTGCCGGCGGAGAGCCGGATCGTCTGGACGCTGCTCGTCCCTCGTCGCGCGAGGCTCGTGCTGTGGGCCGGCGTGCCCGACGTGAACGGCGCGGCGTCGGCCGCGTTTCGCGTCGGCGCCAGCGACGGGCGTGTTTACGTGACGGTCACCGAGCAGACGGTCAGCAGCGACGAGACCATGCGTCAGGGCTGGGTTCCGGTGACCGCGGACCTGTCCCCCTTCGCGGGGCGCAAGCTGTCGATTTTCTACCGGCCGGACCGCATCCGGTGGCAAGTCATCATCGGGACGCATATCTTGTCCGGCTCACCAGGGATTGTCTATCTGGGAGAACCGGTCATTGACACGGATCGCGACGGCGTGCGCGAGTACATGAAGCGGCGGACGACTCGCGCGCAGTGAATCCGCATATGGCCTTCGTGGCCTTCGTGGCCTTCGTGGCCTTCGTGCGTCAAACGCCGTCGGCGCGGGCAGCGGTACACGACCCAGTGGGACATCCCTGACGCTAGACGAACACCTGCGTTCTACCTTTCGTAGACGACCTTCCCGTTCACGATCGTCATCACGATCGTGCCGCGCAGGAGCGCGTCGGGTGGCGCGGTGAACGGATCGAGGCTCAGGACCGTCAGATCGGCCCATCGGTCGGGCGCAATGATGCCGGTCTGCTGCTCGCGAAACGCCGCATATGCCGCCCAGCGGCTGTAGCCGCGCAGCGCTTCGTCGATGGTAACGACCTGTTCCGGGTACCATCCGCCCGCAGGACGGCCTTCGCGATCTCGTCTGGTGACCGCCGAGTTCAGGCCGTAGAACAGGTCGTAGCCCGAGCCGGGCAGGTCGGAGCTGAAGACGAGCGGAACGCCCGCGCGGCGGATCGATCGCCACGCGTACGCGCCCTTGATCCGTTCGGCGACACGCGCTTCCGCCCACGGCATGTCCTCGACCGCATGCGGCGGCTGCATCGAGGCGATGACACCGAGCGCGGCCATGCGGGGGATGTCCGCAGGCGCCATGACCTGTGCGTGCTCGATGCGGTGCCGGCCGGGCGCCGGCGGTGCCGCGGCGCGGATGAAGTCCATCACCTCACGGTTCGCGGCGTCGCCGATGGCATGCACGGAGAGCTGGAAGCCCGCCTTCATCATGGCGGTCAGGCGATCTGGATGAAACGAGCGATCGCGCTCGCCACGATGGCCGGGGCGATCCGAATAGTCCTCGAGCAGCCACGCGCCGCGCGAGCCGAGCGCGCCGTCGTAGAACGCCTTCACGGATCTCGTCACGAGCATGCGCTCGTTCGTGCGATCGGGACCGCGCGCGAGCCACCGGCCGAGCAGCGCCTCGTCGCGCGCGGCGAGCATGGCATAGACCCGGATCGGCAGCTCTCCCGCGGCATCGAGCTGCCGGAGCGCGTCCATTTCGCGGCTGTCCGCGCCCGCCTCGTGCACGGTCACGTAACCCGAGGCGGCGAGCGTCCGCAGCGCGGCGCGTAGCCGCGTTTTGAGCCGGTCGGTCGTCGGCGCCGGTACGGCGCGCTCGAGCAGCGCCGATGCGGCGTTCAGCAGGATGCCGGTCGGCTGCCCGGCGGCGTCCTTCCTGATCTCGCCACCCGCCGGCGACGGCGTCGCCGCCGTGATTCCGGCTCGCTCGAACGCGAGGCGATTGCCCCACACGGCATAACTATGGAGACCGCGGAGATACACCGGATGATTCGGGACCCGCTCCGACAACAGGCGCATGTCGGGATAGCGGTTCGCCCACGCCCCTTCATCCCAACCCCATCCGACGATCCACGCGGCGCGCGGTGTGCCCCGCGCGCGTTCGGCAACGCGCTCGACCGCTTCCTGCTCCGTGGTCGCACCGACCAGGTTCACGCGCTCGAGAGACGCCCCGAGCTCGAAGGCGTGCACATGCGCGTCGACCATTCCCGGTACGACGACGGCGTTTCCCGTGAGGCGAATCGTCCGGGTGCGCGGACCCGTGAGCGGTGCGGCCTCTTCCGCAGGGCCGGCAAACGCAATCCGGCCGCCGCTGACCGCGACGGCGCCCGCGTCAGGATGCCATCGCCCTGCGCTGTCGCGCGGGGCGGTCGCCGCGGGCGTCCCGTCAGCCGCCGGATCGTTCCAGGCCAGCGTGTAGACCGGACCGATGATGACGAGATCGGCGGCGGTCCGGGCGGTGGAGCGCTGGCGCCCCGCGCCAGCCGCCACGACAAATGCAAGAACGACGAAGACCGGCAGGACGGCTACTGATCGACGATAGCTGGTTCCCATCGGCGACATTCTGCACCATCAGGCCCACCGGTGCCCATCGCCTGAAGGGTCGCGGCGATCCCGAACTGGCCGGTGTCCACCCACTCCGCTTTGACGATGGACCACCAGTCAACGGCCAGCCCCTTGAGCACGTAGTCGTACGGCAGCCATCCGTAGCCCGCCTGTCCCCACGCGACGCCCCAGGAGTTGCGAATCAGCAGCGCTCCCGTCGTCGGTACCGCGCCGGCGCCCGCGTGCCGTATGACCTTCGCATCGTCATACCCCGCGGCGACGACCGCGTGGCCGCCGGCGACGTCGTCGCGGTCGAGGGGAAACGGGATTTCGCCGCTCTTGCGCGCCCGCTCGATGGAACTGTAGACGGTGAATCCGAACATCGACGGGAGCCCGGCCGCGATTGCCGTCTTGACGCTGTCGAGCAGGGCCTTCGCGGACGTCCCGGGAGGATCGTGCCGGTAGTACTGGATGCTCTGATAGTTCTGCGCGAAGGCGTAGCAGAACGCGTCAGGCTCCTTGTCGTACTCCGCGACGGTGTACTTGCAGTACTCCTCCGGCGGCACGCCAAAGAGCGCGAGCGCGCCCATCGTCGTGCGCAGGAACGCGCCGGTGTCGCCGGTCGCGTGCAGCAGGTTTCGGGTGGCCTTGTAGAGAAAGAGGCGCGACGCGTTGATGTGGTGCCCGAACGCTCGCCGCTCGAAGTACTCGAGCAAGCCAACGCCCGCATTGGCGGTGCACGACCCGAGCGAGCCCTGATCTTCGACCGGCGGCATCCACCGGCGGAGATCGATCGACGAGGGCGGGGCGGATGCCCGGGGCACGTCGGCCTGCGCCAGCAGCCGTTTCACGGACTTGTGACCGCCGCGATTGGCCCCCGTCGCGGGTGGATCGTCATGATCGAGGGTGTAGTCGCGGATGTCCGGAAAATCGCGCAGCCATCCCATCCCCCGCGCCGGCTCTTCCTGCTCCATGACGGCCTCCTGTTGAGAGTTGGTGATACGTCGTGTTACGCGATTGCCAAGGCGCGAGTTGCACCGGCGCAACGCGGGTAAACGTGACCCTGTCGTCGACAATCGTGAAACGCCTGTCCGCCGGGGTCCGTCTTGTACGTGGACGACGGAGTCCGGGAGTAGACTGGGCCCGGCAGACCTGAAGGGCCGCGCGACAGGTGCCATCACGGATGCTGCAGCGGGTGATCACGCATGCTGATCGAAGCCAGGAACCTGCGGAAGCGATTCGGCGACGTGGAGGCGCTCGCGGGCGTCAGCTTTCACGTAAAGAGCGGCGAGATCTACGGCCTGCTCGGTCCGAATGGCGCCGGGAAATCCACGACCATCAACATCCTGTGCGGCCTCGTGCAGCCGGACGGCGGCGAGGCGAGGCTGAACGGCATCGACGTGGTCCGCAATGCGGTCGACGCCCGGCGTCTCCTTGGCGTCGTGCCCCAGGAGGTCGCGCTCTACAGCGAGTTGTCGGCGCGGGACAATCTTGCGTTCTTCGGGCGGCTCTATGGCCTTCGCGGCGCCGACCTTCGCGCGCGCATCGGCGTGGTGCTCGAGCAGGTCAGCCTCGCGGACCGGGCGAAAGAGCCGATCGAGCGCTTCTCCGGCGGCATGCTGCGGCGGCTCAACATCGCGGCCGGCATCCTCCACCGCCCGAAGGCGGTCCTGCTCGACGAGCCGACGGTCGGCCTCGACCCGCAGACGCGGGCGAGCATCCTCGATCTGATCCGATCGATCGCGACCGACGCCGCGATCCTCTACACGACGCACTATCTCGACGAAGCCGAGCGCCTGTGCGATCGGATCGGCATCATCGACCACGGCGCGCTGCTCGTCGAAGGCACCCTTGCCGAGCTGCGCACGGCCGCCGGCGAACGCGAAATCGTGGCGCTCCGTGGCACGTTCAAGAGCGACGCGATTCCAGCCGCGCTCGGTCTCGGCGCGGAGATTCAACTCCTCAAGTCGGGCCCCGACGAGCTCCTCTTCACGGTGACCAGTGCAGAGCGCAGCCTGTCGGGA
This sequence comes from Acidobacteria bacterium RIFCSPLOWO2_12_FULL_66_21, assembly GCA_001767455.1. GTDB lineage: Bacteria > Acidobacteriota > Vicinamibacteria > Vicinamibacterales > 2-12-FULL-66-21 > 2-12-FULL-66-21. The sequence continues at coordinate 25,490 of MELC01000007.1, read as the reverse complement.
CTCCTCGCCACGGCGGGCTCGTTCGGCGAGGTGCGCGAGGTGGCCGTCAAGCAGCCGAGCCTCGAGAACCTGTTCATCAAGCTGACCGGCCGCGAACTGAGGGATTGACGCGATGAACGCCCTCGTCATCGCATGCCATCATCTGTTCCGGATCGTCCGCAGCCCCGGACTGATTCTGATCCTCCTGGCGATCCCGCTCACGCTCGCCGGCATTGAATACGCCGCGTTCGGCCCGACCGTCGCGTCGGGCAGGCTGCCGCCCATCAAGGTGCTGGTGCTCGACGAGGATCGTTCGTTCCTCGCCGGCGCGGTGCCGCAGCTGTTTACGTCCGGCGGGCCGCTCAAGGACACGTTCGAGACCCTGGCCGTCCCCGATCGGGCCGCCGCGCAGGCCCTCTTCCAGAAGAACGACGCGGCCGCGCTCGTCATCGTCCCGGCCGGTTTTCAGCAGGCCCTGCTCGACGGCCGCCGCGCAGAGCTGCAGTTCGCGCCCAATCCCCTGCAGACGTTCTCGCCGCAGATCGCCGAAAGCGTCCTGTCGATGGTGACGCTCATCGGCAACGGCCTCTATCAGCAGGCGCTCACCCCTCTCCAGCGCATCAACGCGCTGAAGAACAGCGGCCGCCAGCCGACCGCCGATGAGATCGCGGAGATTTCGCGCGGCTTCTTCGAAGCGGGGCGGCGGGTCAACGGCCTGAGCGCGATCAACAACATCTCGGTGACGTCGGTTCGGCCCGCAGGCCAGCGCGAGGGGATTGGCGCCAGCCCGCAGGCGTTCTTCGCCTTCATCTTCCCCGGCCTCGTGATCTTCGGCGTGATGTTCGTCAGCCAGTCGCTCGGCCTGCGACTCCTGCGCGACCGCACGCGCGGGCTGGAGCGCAGGGTGGCGATGGCGCCGGTCTCTCCCGCCACTCAGCTCGCAGGCTCGTTCCTGTTCATGATCGTCGGACTGTTCGTCATCCTGATGCTGCTGATGCTGGTGGGCGCCGCCGTCTTCCGGATCGAGCTGCGGCATCCCCCGGCGCTGCTGCTCATCGGCGCGGGGTTCTCGGTGTTCGCCGCCGCCCTGCACCTGGCGATCATCGGGATCGCGAAGGACGATCGCAGCGCATCGTTCATCGGCACCGGGATCATCATGGTCCTCGCGCTTCTGGGGGGAACGTTCATCCCGGCCGAGCAGTTTCCCGACTTCCTGCGCAGGGTCGCGTTCGTGATGCCGAACGGCGCGGCGCAGCAGGCCTTCATCGACGTCCTCGCCCACGGCCGCACGCTTGCGGAGGCGTCGACACGGGTGGGCGTCACCTGGGCGTGGGCGCTGGCGATGCTGGGCGCGGCGCTGGTCCTCAGCCGGCGGAGGGCGATCGCATGAATGCGCTGGTGATCGCGCTGAACGGGCTCAAGCGGACGCTTGGAGACCGGGAGTCCATCTTCTGGCTGTTCATCGGGCCGCTGATCTTCACCACGTTCTTCGGCATTCTGTTCAAGGCACGGCCTCCCGCGCCGGTGACGCTCGACATCGTCAACCACGATCGCACGGGAACGATCGCGTCAACCGTCGCGGACGCCCTTCGGCACGACGGGATCGTCATCTCGGAACTGCACGAGGTGGTGCGCGGACGAACGACGCTCGTCGTGCCAAACGGAGCCGGACAGGCGCTGGCGGCGGGCACGAAGGTCACCCTCGAGCTGCACACCGGCGAGGAAGAGACGAGAGCCGAAGGAGATCTGCGATTCAGAATCACCAAGGCGCTCATCGCGTCCGCGCTCGGCGTGAAGCCGACCGACCCGCCAGGCCCGCTGGCGGTCGCGCGCACCGATCTCGGCACGAAGTCCCGGGACATGACCGCCGGGTTCCAGCGATCCGTTCCGAGCTATATGGTCATGTTCGTCTTCCTCAATCTCCTCGTCTCCGGCGCCGGCATTGCCGAAGAACGCCGGCTCGGGCTGCTGCGTCGGCTGGGCATCGCGCCCGTGAGCAAGAGGGAGATCGTCACCGGCAAGCTGCTGTCCCGTTTCTTCCTGGGATGGATACAGATCGCGTGGATGCTCTTGGCCGGACGCGTGTTCTTCGGCATCCAGTGGGCGGAGCACGGATGGGTGCTGTTCGGCTTCCTGACGCTGTTCGCGCTCGCGTGCGCGTCGCTGGGCATGTTTTTCGGCACGTTGTACAAGGATCCGGACAAGTGCCGTGGAATGGCGATCTGGACCGCCATTCTCCTGGCCCCGCTCGGCGGACTCTGGTGGCCCATAGAGATCGTCGGCCCGACCCTGAAGCGCGTGTCACACCTCGTGCCGACCGGCTGGGCGATGGAGCCGGTCAACGCGATGCTCGCCTTCGGCGCGGGCGCGCGGGAGGTGGCCCCGTTCGCGCTCGCGTTTGCCGTGCTGTTCGCGGTGACCTTCGTCCTCGCCTCGCGCCGTCTCGAAATGACGTAGCATTGCGGGCACATGCGCAACGCCATCCTGTTCAGTGTCGGGTTCATCCTGGTTGTCACGGCGGTCTCGATCCAGGCGCAGCGCGGCGCGCCGGCGGGCCGTCCGCCCCTGGGTGACGCCCAGATCGGGGATATCGCCCGCCTGCTGATGCTGGAAGACACCAGGCAGTTCGACGAGGCGTCGCTGGCGCGACTGCTCGCGTCGGCCCACCCGGAGATCCGGCGGCGCGCGGCGCTCGCCATCGGCCGGATCGCCGACAAGCGCGGCGCCGCGCTCCTCACTGCCGCCGCCGACGACAAGGACGCCGAAGTCGCGGCAACGATGGTGTTCGCCATCGGTCAATTGCGGGACCCGTCTTCCGTGACATGGTTGTCAGACGTCCTGTCCTCGCCGAAGACGCCGACCGCGTCCGCCCGCGAGGCCGCAATCGCGCTCGGCAAGATCCAGGCGCCCGAGGCACGGGCCGCGCTCGCCCGGTATCTCTCGACCGCCCCCCGGACGAAACAGTCGGCTCCGGTCGCTGGCGAAGCGCTGCTGTCGATCGGACGGTTCCCGCCGGGCGGCGATCTCGCCCCGATCGTGCGCTGGACGTCGTCGCCCGACGTCGAGGTCCGGTGGCGCGCCGCGTGGGCGCTGTTCCGCTCGCGCGATCCGGCCGCCATCCCGCACCTGCTTCGTCTCAGCAGGGACCCCTCCGGGGACGTTCGCTTCTGGGCGGTTCGCGGACTGCTGCCGCCGGCGCCGGCGACCGTCGGACAGGCGGGTGCGCCCGCGCAGGTGCCTCCGCCACCCGGCGTCGATGGCTCGCCCCTTTCCGCGCGGCTTCGCGACGCGACGCGCGACCCGGACCGTCGCGTCCGCACCGAGGCTCTCCGGGCGCTGAAAGAGTACGGCGACGATGCGTCGTTCGGCGTGCTGATCGCCGCGCTGGAGTCGCCGGACACCTGGCTGTCCGTGTCTGCCGCCGAAGCCATGGCCCGATATCAAGGGCGGTCCGACGTCGTGGTGCCGGCGCTCGTACGGGCCGCGGCACCGTCGAAGCCCATGGCGCTCCGAATCACGGCACTCACACCCCTGGTCGCGCTCGCTCCTGATGCCGCGCTCGAGCTCGCCGGTGCGCTGGCACGCGACAGCAGCGTGGTCGCCCGAACCGCGGCGCGCCAGGCGTTCGGCCGCCTGGGAGCGCCCGGCAGGGCGCAGCTCGACGCGCTGATTGCGGAAGGCGTGCTCCCGGCGGCATCCGCGGCGCGACCGGCGCGGGCGGCCGCGCCGTCCCGCACGGAGGCCGACTATCGGCGGATCGTGGAGCGCTGGATCGTGCCGGACTACAACGGCGCCCCGAAACCGCGCGCGGTGTGGGAAACGCCGCGCGGCACGATCGAGCTCGAGCTCTATCCGGGGGACGCGCCGCTCGGCGTCGAACACTTCCTTCGCGTCGTGGAGTCAGGCGAGATTGCAGGGACGGAGTTCGGCCGCGTCGTGCCGAATTTCGTGGCGCAGCAGCGCGCGATCCGCGACGACATCACCCTGCGGGACGAGGTGAGCCGCCGCGGCCTGACCCGCGGCAATCTGAGCTGGGCGTCCGCCGGTCTCGACACGGGACGTCCCGGCTACACGCTCGGCGTGACTCCGCAGCCGCACAACGAAGGCAATTTCACCGCGCTCGGCCGCGTCGTCTCTGGCATGGCGGTCGTCGAGCGCCTGGAGCTCGGGGACAAGATCATAGCGGCGCGGATGAAGCGGTAGCCTCAGGCAGCCCTGAAGGGCTGCGCAACAGGGTCCGCGTTTTGGGGTCGGGTAGCGCAGCCCTTCAGGGCTGCCCGCGCCTAGCGCCATTCAGGCGAATAATCGCGCTCGCGGCGCCTGCGCTCGACGATCAGGCTCAGCGCGAACAGGCCGAACACCTCGAAGAGGGCGATGAAACCGTAGATCGCGAAGCGCGTGAACGCGCTCGGAACCGGCCAGCAGAAGCCGCCTGAGTCGAAGCAGTGACGCACCAGGCGATCGATCGCCACGTACTCCCTCCAGATCAGGCCAAAGCCCGACGCGAAGAGCACGGCGGTGCCGACGATATTGCCGAAGATCATCTCGGTGTGGCGCCAGAACGGCCACGCCGCGAGCAGCGCGACGAGCGACGGGACCGTCAGCGCCAGCACGATCCAGGTCCAGCTCAGGTGATCGAGCGAGACGTTCATCGCGACAAGGCCTTCACGACGCTGGCGATGTGCGCGTCGAACTCCCCCGGCCTCTCCAGCATCGGGTAATGTCCCATGTGCTTCATCACGATCACCTCGAAGTCGGGCTTCACTCTCCGGACGCCCGGCACGTCGGTCGGATACGTGTCGCCGTCGATCGCGCGGAGAGGCACCGACAACCGGCGTGCGGCCGCCGCCGGATCGTAATCAGCCATCGACAGGAACATCTGGCAGGCGGCCTGCGGCGAGGTCTGTGACATGCGCCGCTCGGCGTCTGCCACGATCGCCGGATCCGCGTCAGGGTGAAACAGGGCTTTCACCATCTCCTTCATGCTGCCGGCGTAGTCGCGGCGGATTGCTTCCGCTCGCTCACGCGCCTGATCCGCCGTCATCCTGTAGTCGAGCGACTGGAAGGTATCGACACCCACCACGCCAATCGCCTGCCCCGGCAGGCGGAGCGCCGCCTCGATCGCCACGGGACCGCCGAGCGAGTTGCCGAAGAAGATGACTTTCTTCAGATGTGTGCTCATGATGCGTGGTCTTCGTGCGCGCGCGGTCGACTCGGTCATGGGACGCCCACATCATACCGTCACCAGTGGTATAGTCCCGCAACCGAGATCCCATGAGAGCAGCCGTCCTCTGCGCCGCGACGGCAGCGGCCGTCGCGCTGTACGCCTTCGACCCGGCCGTGACCGCGTGGTTTCCTTCGTGTCCGCTGCATGCATGGACCGGGTGGGCGTGTCCCGGCTGCGGAACGCTTCGCGCGGCGCACGCGTTGCTGCATCTTCGGATTGTCGAGGCTTTTCACGACAACGCGCTGGCAATGGTCATAGCATGCCTGTCCCCGGCTTTGGCTTTTCGCCGGGGACAGGCACCTCATACGGCGACACGCTGGGGACGGGCACCTCGTTCCCTGCTGGTCGTCGTCCTCGCGTTTGGGGTGCTCCGCAACGTTCCCGTTCGCCCGTTCACGTGGCTGCTGCCATAGCCAGCCGCTCAGCCCAGGAGGCTCGATGTTCTATGTAATGGGATCTGACGGCCGCGAGTACGGGCCGTTCACCGTCGAGCAGGTCTTGCAGTGGGTCGCCGAGGGACGCGCGAATGGCTACTCTCGCACGCGGCGCGACACTGAATCCACATGGCGGCCGCTCAGGGAGTTCACGGAATTCGCGTCGGCCGCGCCGGCAGCGGGCACGGCGCCGGGCGCTCCGCCCCCACTGACGCCGGAGCAGATAGCCAACGCCTATCTCGCACGGAACGCTCAGGTCGACATCGGCGCCGCGGTGAGCCGAGGTTGGGCGCTCGTGCGCGACAATCCCGGTCCGACGATCGGAGGGTTCCTGCTGGTCTTCCTCATCACCATGGCGATCTCGTTCGTTCCGCTTCTTGGCTTCATCGGCATGCTCGTCATCGGAGGACCGATTTCGGCCGGCCTCGACTACGTGTACATCCGTCGCCTGCGCGGCGAAGCCGCCGGCGCGGGAGATGTCTTCGACGGATTCAGCATCGCGTTCCTGCACTTGTTTCTCGTGTACATCGTCGGGGCGGTGCTGACGTCAATCGGCTTCGTGTTGTGCATCATTCCGGGGATCTACCTGACGGTGGGCTACGTCTTCGCGCTGCCGCTCGCGATCGACAAGCGCATGGAATTCTGGACGGCCATGGAAGTCAGCCGCCGCGTCGTCCACCACCACTGGTGGAGCGTCTTCGGATACCTGATTGTCGCGGTCCTGATCGTCTTCGCCGGCCTTGTGGCCTGCCTGGTCGGGATGGTCGTGGCGATTCCGGTCGCCATCGCCGGCCTGATGTACCTGTACCAGGACCTGTTTGGAGAACCCGGCCGGCCCACCGCCTGAGAATCGCGCCGCGGCTCATTTGATCGCGGGCACGCACGACGCCGTGCGGCCCAGGTGTCCGAGCGCGCGAACGAGCGCCGCGCAGTCGACATCCATCTTGCGGATGGTGTCGACAATGACCGGCATGTCACGCTGAAGCTTCTCCAGCTCCTGGCGCGCGGTCTCCGGATGCAGCGTCATGCGCCGGCCGGCCTGCGCCGCGTCGATGAGGATGTCGGGCGACCAGCCTCTCGGCCACGTCGTATTCAGGATGTCCATCGCGGCGCGCAGGCGCGCGAGCTTTCCCGGGACGCCGTCGACGAGCATCTGCGGCGCGGCGGGTGTCTGTACCACCACGTCGACTTTCCGGCTGACGCTGGTGCGCGGCACGGAAATGACCGTGGTGAGCGTGGCGCCGTCGTAATGCCATCCTGGCGCCGTGCCGTCCCGGGAGTACGAAATGTCGGTCCCGTCCGCGCGCACCGATTCGGGCGGCAACGTCGACGGCAGGCGCACCTCGTAGCCTCGGGAAGCCGGCAGGCCGGGGTAGCCGCCCTCGATGGGAAGAATCTCTATTCTCCGCGTGCCATCATCGAGCCGCGCGTGTCGCACCGTCGTCCACGCCGCCTCGCCGTGCGTGTAACCCGGTGTGTTGCCCGCGTCCTCGTACACCCTGGTCTCGCCCCCGTTGCCGGGGAAGACGGTCAGGATCAGCGGATCAACCGGCTTCTCTGCCGTGTTGCGCATCTTCGGCTGCATCGGGACAATCGCGCCTGCCTTGACGTAGACCGGGATATCGTTGAGCGCGAACGTGCGCTCCAGCTTCGCCGGCCCTTTCAGTTCCGTTCCCGTGAACCACTCGACCCACGTGCCGGGCGGCAGCCAGATTGACTTCGTCGCGAGGCGCGTGTCATCGCCGACAGGCGAGGCGACGGGCGCCACGAGCATGTCGCTCCCGAACAGATACTCGTCCTTGTATTCGTAGGCTTCGGGAGCTTCCGGGTAGTCGTAGTAGAGAGGATGGCAGATCGAGATCGCTGAGTCGTAGGCCGCGCGGGCGGCGGTGTAGATGTACGGCACGAGCGCATAGCGCAGCAGGTAGGCATCGCGCATCGTCGCGGCGTATTCAGCGGGATAGGCCCAGATGCGGCGTTCCGACTGTGGGTCCTTCGTGGTGTGCGTGCGGAGAATGGGACTGAAGACGCCCCACTGGATCCAGCGCGTGTAGAGCTCCGGGTAGTCGGGGTCCTGCGGCAGGCCGCCCGGTTTCGCGCCGAGGCCCGTGCGCATGTGGCCGCCGATATCGTGGCTCCAGTAGCCGTAGCCGACATTCGCGGCGGTGGCCGTGAAGTACGGCTGGAAGGCGAGCGAGTCCCAGACCGCGATCGTGTCGCCTGAGAAACCGATCTGATAGCGATGATTGCCGAGCCCGCCCCACCGGTGGAACAGCAATGGGCGCTTCCCGCGACGTTCCATGTCGGTGAAGTGGGTGTAATTCAGCCACCACGTCGGGTTCACGCCGCTCACGCTCGTGTTCGGTTCCTGCTGCCAATCCAGCCAGAAGAAGTCGATGCCCTGCTTCTCCAGCGGGTGATGGAGGATTGTGAAGTAGTTCTCGGCGAACTTCTTGTTCGTGATATCGAAGGGCACGTACTTCTTGGTGGCCGGATCGATCCCCATGGCGCGGGCCATGGCCGGGTATGGCTCCTCGTGCGGCTGCACGCCGGAGGCCGGGTGCATGTTGAGCGTGGTCTTCAGCCCCTGGCGGTGCACCCAGTCGAGCAACGCCGGCGGATCCGGGAAATAGGTCTTGTTCCAGGTGTAGCCGGTCCAGCCGAGCGTGTGGCCGGACTGGTCCTTCTTGTTCTCCCACCACTTCACGCCGAAGGTCGGGTGCCAGTCCATGTCGATCACCAGCACGTCGAGCGGGATGTCGTGCTCCTGGAACCCGCGGACGAGCTCCTCGAACTCCGTGTCGGTATAGGCCCAGTAGCGCGACCACCACGTGCCGAAGGCGAAGCGCGGCGGCAGCGGGATCTTCCCCGCCACGCGCGTGTAGTCGTTGAGCGCCTGCTTGTAGTCGTGGCCGTGCGCGAACAGGTAGAGATCCTGCCGCGGACCCTTCGGCCGGGGCATCACCCACGGCCAGTCGGAATCATCGAGGAGCGGCCGCTCGGAGTCGTCCACCACCACCCACCCGTCGCGCGAGATCAATCCGTCGCCGAGCTTCGTCGATCCCTTCACCCCGTCGAGCGTGCGGATGGTCCCTTGCAGGTTGCCCTTGTCTTCCATCCCTGGCGTCCAGGTCACCCTCGTCCCGTTGAGATCGAGCTCCGCGCGCAGACTGTCTCGAGTGAATCCGCCGGACGATGGCTTGTAGCGCAGCGTGACTTTGCCGGTCCGCAGCACGAGCCAGCCGTTCTCGTGTGACGTCCGGAATTCGGGCACGGCGAGGCGGCGGTTGACGAACACCAGCGACGCGTGGTCCTCGAACTGCTTGCCTGGCGCCCACTCCATGCGAATCAGCTGCGGCGTGAGGACCGTGAACCTTGCCGCGCCTTCGACGATCACGGATCTCGGATCGGCGACGGGGTTGCTCTGCTGCTGGCCGAGCGCGGCCGCGGGAGCGGCAAGGGACAGCAGGAGGGCGACGACCGGGACGGCTCTGTAATGTGTCAACATGGCCTGATTTATAGCAGATCGCCGCCGCCGGGGGGTCAGACCGGGGTCGGATCGCCGCCGCCCGGGGGCTACCTTCTGACGCTGTGCCGGTACATCGCGTTGAACCCGGTCCGGGCCCACCTGGGGAAACGTCCCGAGGACCGTGGTCAGACCGGACGGTCTCTGTCCGCGCACCGGCCTCCCGCAGGCGTAGAATGGACGACGGGGGGAGCCCGCTCGCGACGGGACTGGATGCATCATGAACATCGCATGCGTCACGCGGCTCCTCATCGGGATCAGTGTCGCTGCCGCGGGCGGCTGTGGGCACGAGTCGTCAACCGCGCCCTCGTGCACGTTCACCGTCACCACGTCGTCGCCATCCTTTGCGGCCGCCGGCGGGACCGGCTCCATAAACGTATCCACCGGGGATCGCTGTGCCTGGAGCGCCCGGGCGGATAGCGGCTGGCTGGCGATCTCCGGCGCCGCGAGCGGCACGGGCCCCGGCACGGTCACGTTCGCCGTCTCCGCGAACGCCGACACGTCGTCCCGCACCGGCACCCTCACGGTGGCAGACAATCAGGTCTCGGTCCGGCAGGACGGCGCGAACGTCCCGTGCACGTACAGCATTACTCCGGGGGACGGATCGATCGGGAAGGATGGCGGCACCGGAACGTTGTCCGTGACGACGGCGGCAACATGCCCGTGGACGGCGTCGAGCAGCGCATCGTGGCTGGCCGTCACGACGGGCGCCCAGGGTAGCGGCAGCGGGACGGTCGCGTACTCGGCATCGCGGAATGCTGATGTCACGGGACGCAGCGCCACGATAAAGATCGCCGCGGAGACCTTTACGCTGACGCAGTCCGGCGACACCGGCGCGTGCCAGTACTCGGTCGCGCCGATCGAGTTCACTCCCTGCATGGAACCGATGGCGATGACGGCGCAGATCGTAACGCAAGCGGGGTGCCCGTGGACGGCGGGGGCGGGAGCGTCGTGGATCACGATCGACGCGGGGCAATCAGGGTCCGGAACCGACACCGTGAGGTTCAGGACATCGGCGAACTACGACGCGCCGCGCAGCGGCATCGTGATGGTGCGCTGGCCGACGCCGACCGCCGGGCAGAACCTCCTCATCGGCCAGGCGGGGTGCTATTACGCGGTCTCCCGGGACAGCTTCAGCTTCACCGCATCCGGCGGCTCCGGCACGGTCGAGGTCCTGCAACAGAGCGAGCCGTATACGTGTGGCGGTCCGCTGCAGAACGGGTGCGTATGGACCGCGCAGCCGGACGCCGGCTGGATCACCGTGACCAGCAGCATGCCTCGACGCGGCGACGACCCGTTCGCGTTCACCGTTGCGGCCAACGACAACGCCGCCGCGCGCAGTGGCACGATTAGAATCCGCGACAAGATCGTCCGGATCACGCAGGCCGGACGCTGATCGGCCGGCCCATCACGGACCGTTGTCGTCGTCGAAGCCCGGACGCACGAACTTCCACGCCCTTGAAGCAGTGCTTCAGCGCGGGGCCGCCTTGATTCTCTGGAAGACCCGCAGCGACGACTGCTCCACCCTGTCGGCGTCTTTCAGCTTGCGCATGTTGCCCTTGCGGAGCGCCTCGGCCCTCAGCCGCCAGCTCTCCTGCCGCAGGCGCAGGTACACATGCGCGACGTCGACAACGCCTGCATCGGCGGGCCGCACGTGCACGAGTCCATCCATGCGGTCGCGTGTACCCTGCAGGCCGGGCAGGATCACACGGTCGATGTATTGCGCCAGCTCCCCGGTGGTCGTGTGACCGTTCCTGAACCGGAGGACCTCGGCGTCGTACGCGGCAGCGGCGCGCTCCTCGTCGCCGACGAGCGCCGCCAGCTCCGGGCGGACGTCGCTGACCGCGCGAAGGGCCATCGCCGACATCAGCACGATCGCGGCAGTGGCCGCGCCGAGCGCGGCGAAGCGGCGCAGCCGGGCTCCCTCGTTGCGCATGCTGCGAGTCAGGATGATGCCGCCGACAACGCCGCTCGACACGCCGACTTTGGCCGCGATGTCAGGTTCGTCGGTCGCGAGGGAGTACAGGACGAAGACGGCGCCGATCGGGACGAGCGATCCGAGCGCCCGCCATGGAATGCGCACCGCGGATTGCTGCAGTATTCCGCGCAGCCAGGCGGCGAACAACAGCCCGTAGACGCCGAACACCGCGCCGGTGGAGCCGACAAACACGCTCAACGGTGCATTCGCGGCGCTCATGACGCTGCACAGTCCGCCGGCGGCAACCAGCACCGTGCCGAACGTGAACGGGCCCACGGCCCGCTCGACGATCAAACCGAGCTGCGCGAGCGCGGCGACGCTCACGAGGAGGTGAAGGACGCCGCGGTGCACGAAGATCGACGTGAAGACGCGCCACCGTTCGCCGTTCGTGGTGCGGGGCGCGAAGTTCCCGCCCCACGCGACGAGCGTGGCGGGATCGCCCAGCGCGTCCCTGCCCAGCAGAATCGCCACGAGAACGCCCACGTTGATTGCCACGAATACGTAAGTGACCAGCGGCCAGCGGACGCGCCTCCGCAGGTCCTCGCGGAACGGGTCGTCCTCGGCGAGACGAAACTTTCCGGCGAAGCCGAACGCCAGGCGGAGCAACCTCACGGCCCGCCGAAGCACCCGCGTGCGCTCCTCGGCCGTCATGAAGTAGACGGCCAGGCTGGCCACGACAAGCACAACGAACATAGACATCCGCAATCGACAGAGGAAGAGTCGTGCCAGCCCCGGATCGGCCGTTCAGGGCCGGATTTCGCTGGCTGGAGCATCGAATCCGCTGAAATCGATCTCGTGGATCGTACCGGTCCGCACGAGTTCGTAATACGGATCTGGTCAATCTCCACCTGCGGCTGGCGGTGCTCCGCTCGTGAGCCGCTCGTTCAATTGCTTCAGGACGGCCGGGGCTTCCGATTTCAAACGTCGCTCGAGGATCCGCCGGACGAGGCCGCCAAAAAACCCGCCGAGCACGTCGAGATCCGCTCTTTTTCAGTTCGACGATGTTCCGCATCCAGGCGGTGAACCGGTCGCCATCGACGCGCGCATCGACCGGCAGGATCGAGAACACGGCAACGTGATGCCCCTCGGCGGGGACCACCGATGCTATCGGGGTGCCTTCGCCCAGTGACTTGCGCTCGCTGGCGCCGACGGCGGCGCAAGGATGGAAGAACGCAAACGGATGCCGGCCGCGGCGGAACCCAGAGCCTGCAGCGCCAGCCGCGTGACGGCGAGGGACATTCGAGGATCTTACCTGCTCCAGGACGGTATGTGGCAGGGACGGCGCATCCTTCCGATCAGGTGATCGCGCAGTCTTGCTCGGCCGTCTACGACGTCATCGCCTCGCCCGGCGCGGGGCATCAGAGATCGTTCCGGCGGTGGTAGATCAGGCGCGGTGACGCCGAGCGCGTGTGATAGTACGCCTTCAGCCGGTCCACCGGGGTGATGACCCACGGGGCAACGGGAGACGTGCCATTCTTCGAGAACACGAGGTCGTCAGCGACATACACCGCGACGTGAAACAGATCGCCTTCCTCGTCCAGAAACGCGACGATATCGCCGAGCTGGAAGCCGGACTCGACGACGAAATGGTCCCGCCTGAGACTCTCCAGCGCCACGCTCACGTCGAGAAACCGATCGTCCGGCTCCGATTGGAAGAAGTTGAGAGAGGTCCAGAGGCAGTTGACGAGCAGCGGCTTGTTGAGATCCGCCGTGGAGATTCTCGGGTACCGATACAGATGGTTGCGAGCGAACGCCGGCAGCAGATGGACGATGTCGATGGACCGGTCGGACCCTGCGTTCGCGACGGATTCGAGGAGCGGCCGGATATCGGTTCGCCGGCCGCCGCGCCCCCAGTACTCGGCCAGTCCGGCCACCTCTGAGCCATCATTCACCGTCAGTCTGACCAGCATCGTCGATTCCCGCAGCAGCGTCTTGGCGATACGCCGCAGCTCGGCCGGGTCGTGGATCTGCGATCGAAGGAGCTCGACGTCGGAAAAGCGCAGGAACGCACCGTCGCGGTAGATCAACGGCTCGATGAGACGCCGCGAGTCCGGCGACATGAGGCTGCCCCGCAGCCACTCGTCGGTCGTCGCGCCAAAGAACCGAAACGCGTTCGCCTGGTCGTAATTCCGAGTGGTCTTCGCGAGCTGCAGGTACAGGTGCGCGCGCAGCTCAGGAGTCAGGCCGCGCACCAGGTCCGGATCTGGTGTCACGACCAGGCCGCCGGAACCGGGATCGACACGCGAGCTCGACAGTATGGGTGCGACCTGCTCGCGAGACATTCCGGCCGTCAGCAGGAACGCCTCGAGCGTCTCGGGGGAAGCACCCGGAAAGTACCACTCGGCGGGACCCTGGCGCCATCCGCCCCAATCCGCGCCGACGTACTCGAGCGGCGGAGATACCACAATGGGTGCGACGGTCAGGAGGCCCCATGGTCCCGGCGCCGCCGAATGCGCCGGTGGGGGCGGGGTGACTGGTTCAACCACCACCCGCCGAGGCGCACCCGCGAAATAGAACGCGATGACGGCCACCCATGGAACGACGAGGAGGAGAGTCAGGGCGCCCAACCAGGCGCGCGGCACGGCGAGCACCCGGCGGTCACGCCCCGTCTCGGACGTGCCGGCGGTTCTGACGCTATTCGCGAATTCGGGCTTCTTTGAGGACATAACGGCCCATGGGATCCAGACGCAGCACGGCTGGGCCGCTGTTCGAGTTAGCGGCGTGGCTCGGTGAGTATTACGGCGCACCGCCCGGAAGCGCTTACACGTCGCCGTGTCATGCCGCCCCCTCACTCGAAGCCCGAACGCCGTTGCGGAACCTCGCCGCCCGTCCGAAGCATCGGAAGTTTCCGTCTCCGGCGTGCAGCACTGCGGCACCATCGGCAAGCGCGATGACGTCATGAGCCACTCGCTCGGAATAGCGCCGAACCGTCTCGAGAAACGACGGCTCGAGCCGGTTCAGGTGTGGCAGAAGCTCGTAATCGACGAAGCCGAGGGCCTCGTACTCGACACGAGTCGCGACCACCTCATCGAGCGTCGCGGTCAGCAGCCGGAACAGCGACACATTCGCCGTGAGCTGCATGGAGCCACCGCTCGCGCCGACGATCAAACGCCCGGCGGCTGCGCACTGCCGCAATCGCGCGGGCAATCCCAGTCGCTGGATATTGCGCCGGAATCCAATTGGGTCGCCTCCGGTCAAGTAGATGATGTCGTACCGGTCGAGCCGAGCCAACTGCGCTTCGTTCGGTTCCTCGTCGATGTCGCAATGCTCGACATCGCGGAAGCCGTACGATTGAAACAGCTCCCGGGCGGCCGGAAAGCGCTCGTGGCCCACGCCGGTGAACGGCGGGATCCAGGCGACCCGCGGCCGCGGATTCGTGCTTCTCATGCGGTCGACGACCGCTTGATTGGCTGTCGATGGAAAATCGCTCGTAAGCGCGAGATTCAAATCCGGGCTCCGCACGCCGTGTCGAACGTCAAGGACCGGCCGCCGAGACCGCACCGGCGGATCACTTCCGAGCGGCGATGTCGAACTCGACGGCCAGTTCGTCCTTCACCTTCACCGTGCCGCCCATGATGCTGATCGGCCGGATCCCGAAGTCCCGCTGCCTCAAAACCACCGTTCCACGATACCGGCCATCTCGCCGCTCGACCGAGAACGTCGCCGGTTGCGTCTCGCCGTGAATCGTCAGGCGGCCTCGCACGGTCCATCGATCGGCCCCCGCTGATTCAATCGACGTCGACGCAAACGTGATGTCGGGGTATTTCCTGCTGTCCAAGACTTCTGGACCGAGCATCCGAGCCTGCACTTCGGCCCGCTTGCCCGCCGACAGACCGGGATCGAGCACGGTGAGAGCCGCCGTTCGCACACTGAGTTCGACAGCGGCCGGGCTCTCTGCGGAGATCGATCCGCCGGCAATCGGCGCTCGAATGACGTGATTGTCCGCAAACGCGGAGAACAGTCCGGCCTTGTGCACCAGGACCGTCAGCGTCGAACGCTCCGTGTCGATCGGGCGCTGTTCGGCGCTCCCCGCCGCTGCCATCGCCGCGACCGTCCAGAGCGAAAGTGCGACTATTGACTGCATGATCGCCTTGTGTCGTGCGCGACGTTCGGCTTCAACCGTGGCGTGATCTCACCTTGACGGCGTCGTCGGACCGCAGGCGCTCATCAAGGCGCACCACGCAATCGCCGCGAAGCGCGGGCCATGTCCTGGGAGAAGTCGCGCCGCCGCGCCGGTTCGGAGAACCCACTCTTGGCTTTGCATACACCTCCTTTCCGTTGCCATGGGTCCGGCCGGGGTCAGGCGGCTCCTCAGCCAGCGCGGCCGGAGGCTGGCGGTTTCGGGTTGTCGGTGACGACGATGAGGAAGGTGGCAATCGGGCCGAGAAGCAGAGAGCCCAGGAACCACAGCAGCCGGCTGCGGCCCTTTGCCTGCGCCAGGCCGGCGTTGATGAGCGCCAGGGTGCCCCACCCGACCGCGTAGCTCCTCCCAATTTCGACAACGTCCATCGAACACCTCACTGCCGCGTTGAACACTCGTCCACGCAAGCGGCTCAACTACAAGACACCCATGAGAGATCTTCCCCGCCGGTATCGAGACTCATCCGGTCCACAGTGCCGTGGCGGAACAGTATAGCCGCCCTCCCCGGGATCCAGCCCACGCGCCCGTCCCGATCCAGGTCCGTCCCGACGGGCTGCTCCAGCCTGCCGATCACGTCGCGCAACCGCTTCTGAACCCGGGTGCACCGACCGGACGCGCACGCGCACGCAGCATCCCGACGAGACAGGCGGCTCCTCCTGCGGCTGCGAGGTGCTTGAGCGTGTGACCGCTGACCATCTGCCCGAGCGTGAAGATCTCCCGATCCGCCAGCTCGAAGCCCTTCGCTGCCGCATACGCCGCAAGACCGGCAACGAGGTATCCCGTCCCAGAATACCGCGCTGGGTACAAAACGATCATCAGCACGACCAGGAGCAAGGAACCGAACTGCACGAGAAAATACAGGCGCAGGTCGCCGGCATTCTGAAGCTCGCTCCAATACCAGTACACGACGCTGAAGGCGCCCAGTGCCAGGAGTGGAGCGAACAGCCGTCGGCTCACCGTGAGACTGACGCGCTCGGCGAGCAGGGCCGTCAACAGTCCCATGAAGCCAAGTGACATCGGCAATCGATCCCAGACGAGCCGCGCATTGTCCGGGGCGAGATGGTAGTAAGCGGACCCCACGCTCGTCAGGAGCACACCGGCAAAGAGGACGGTGTACGGCCATCGTTCCCACGGGTCCGAAAACGGTGCCGTGTCGTTGCGCCTTCTGAACCACGTCACCGCAAGGCCTGCCAGACCCACGACAGCGAACGGCACATTGGACAGGACGTCGAGACCGTTTGAGATGCCCAGCAAGGAGCGCCGATCGGCAAACAGGTGGTAGGTGGACGGCTGCGGTATCGGCGGCAATATTGCGGCCGTGACCGCGGTCGCCGTCACCGCGACGCCGAGGAGAACATGTCGTGTCACGCGACCCGGCTCAGGCTGCCGAGCCACTTCGCACCCAAAACGACTCCCACCATCATGAGCGTACCCGCAACCGTGGCTACGGCGATTGCGCGCCCGGGTACACCGTCGCGCCGCGCACCCAACAACGCCCAGCCTCGGCATCGACCGCTCCGCCGCCATGGGTGCGGTGGACGAAGCCAGGATGACTGTCGTCCGGCACGCCTTTCACTTTACCGGCGGTCCCGCCGTAGGTGGTGGCACCATGCACTGGACGGCCGCGGCGAACCAGAGGCCCCCTTGTTTCTGCAGGATATCCACGCACAAACCCTTGACAGGCGGAAGCTCGGCACCGGTATCGCTCCTGAGTCCACTCACCACGAACGATTCCTCTTCAACCGCTATCGCTCGGGTGAGAAACCGGATCGCGTCCGTGGTGATGGCAAGCCGAGCGCCTTTCCACGGCCCTGCAAGGAGCTCGGACAAGCCCTGCTCGATCGCAGCGCGCCCGCGATGGGTGAAGCCGAGCGCGTACGTGTGGGTTCCATCCACCGCGTATATTGATGCCGCCGCGCTGGCGTCGCCCCTGTTGAAGGCCGCCACGTACTCCTGGACTCTCGCGCGAATGGCGGCCTCGTCCGGCACCTGTGCTCCGGCGGTGTGCAACGACGCTGCGAGGACGCCCATCAGCAGGATGATGTAGCGTGGAAAATGCATTGTCTCCTCCCTCCGCCGATGTTAGTTAAGTTAGACCGCTTCGCCCCCAGGCTTCCGACCGATCGCGAGAAGATGCGCGCTCGCGCCAATAATCGACGGTTCTGACTCCAAGGCTCGTGCAACGTCCAGGATGTCGGACCGCGACATGCCGTCTGCCCACCGGCCTTCGAAGTCTGAGACGATCCAACCAGGCCCTTCAACGCCGAGCAGACGAACGTCCTGACACCCGGCCGTCTCGAGCTCCATGCGAAGGTCCTCAGGTCGATGGAAATACGACGTCGTGAAGTAGTCCGGACGCACGGTGTCGTTTCGATGCTGACCGTCACGCAGATCCCGATCCCGCATTCGGACGAAGGCGGGATCGACGGTCAGCTGGCGCGCGAGACCATCCAGGGCGGACGCGTACCGGGAAATCGCGGCCACGACCAGGAGACCGGATGCTTCGAGGACGCGAAGCGCTTCAGTCAAGGCCGTTTGGCGGTCGGCCGCAGATGGAAGATGGTAGAGCGGGCCCATGAGGAGGACCGCGGCCGCGAAGCTATCGGCCTGCGGCAGACGCCGAGCGTCCGCGACCGACAGGGACGCGATGGGCTTCTCCAGCCTCGCGTTGAGGTGGCGCGCTCGTTCGACGAGTCGAGGCGAGACGTCGACAAGGTGGGTCTCGTACCCTCGTTCTGCCAACCACGCCGAATACACACCCGCCGCCCCGCCGACGTCGAGCAGCCTGGCCGGCGGCTTGGGGAGGACGCGCGCCAGGATTTCCTTTGTGCGCTCGAATTCCAGGCGCGACGGCCCCGAGTCAAGACGCGACTCCTCGGCAAGTCGTTCGTAGTATGCGATGACGTCCCGAAGAGGTTGCATGATCAACGCCGTCGAGTCCCATGAATGTGAATCGTGCTGTCCGACGATTCGCGCTCACCCGCGGCCGCTCAGCGACCGCGCGCGCCGTCGTTATTGCCGCCGCCGGCCCCACCGCGCTGTCAGACCGCGCATGGAAGCCAGTCGTGCCTCGCCCGGCCTGATCGACTGAACCTTCTCGACAAGCCGCTGAGTGAGGGTACGCCGCGTCGGCGAGAACTGATCGATGCAGGCGCGGAGATAGGGGCGCAGTTGCCGGCCGGCATAGGCCACATAGCCGACCTGCCGTATCTCGTTCAGCGTCTGGCTGTAGTGTTCGAGCAACGCGCCAGCGAAGACCTGGCCCGTGCGCGTCGCGCCGGCCCGTGCGGACGCGGAGAACCAACGCACGCTATCGGGAAACCTCCGCGCTGCCGAGACGGCCATCAGCGACGACGTCTGGAAAATCGACCTGTCCTGCCGCGCGGATTCTGCCTTCAGCTCCGCCCACATTCGGGCAATCACCTCCTGGGAGGGAAGATTCGCGGTCTGCAGGCCCCGGGCTTGTTCGCGAACGGCCTCCCACTCCCTGCGGAGGCCCGCCACGTCGAGCGGTGGCGTGTTGATCGCCGCGGCCAACCGGGACGAGGTTCGTTCCAGGCCGTCCAGCATCTGATCGACACCGGTGAACCGGGTCTCCTTTTCGAGGAGGCCCTGCGCTTTCAGTTCGTCGGCCATCTCCGGAATCAGCTGCCGACCCAGCCCGCAGAGGTCGGCAAGGGCCGCGAGGATCCACACCGGCGACGCGCGAAACGCGACGACGCCGAGCAGCTCGACTACGTTTCCGGCCGTCCGCCTGGCGAGAAAGTCATCGGGTAGCGTGGTCTCGGTGCTGTAAACGCCCTCCACGCCGCCAACCTGCTCGATGAGGTACCGGAGCGTCGCGTCCACGAGGTTCTGATACAACTGGCTGTGACGAATGCCGTCCGGAAGGGCCACTTCTCCCACCTCCCGCGCCACCCCAGCGCCGAGGCCCAATACGGATCGGACCAATCGCTCGGGCACCGAAAGTAGATAGCCCTTCGCCCTCATCGCCCTGCCCGCCGGGTCACATCGCGTTGACCACGCCACCGCCGGGACCCCAGGCGCCATTGACCCGAACGGCGGCACGGCCGTCGTAAAAGAATCCCGCCTCCTCGAACCGCGGCGCGATCGCGACTGCGCCGGATGGGCTGACGTACCCCCACTTGCCTGACCGGAGCTTGATCACGTCCTCTGGCGCGGCTTGCCATCCATGGTGATGCTGAGACGCACCGCAATCGTCGGCTCGCGATGCTCGATGAGTACAAACCCGCCTTGAACGACAGGCGCGACAACTGCACTGAGTGCAGACGCTCCAACGTTCAAGGTCCATTCGCCGGAGAAATCGGGCTTCTGCACTGAATCTCCTCGACGACCAGCGTGCGGTTCGCAACAAGCGTGAGCACCCGCGGCCGCTCGCCTCGTCGTCGGGCGGCCGCCGGGTGCAGCCGCCGGTTGCACCCCGCTGTAATCGGCGAGCTTGCATGTCGGTTCCACGTCGTAGCCCAGGTAGTAGTACATGTGCCACAGCCTGGGACTTTTCAGCGGCGTTCCGGCCCACAATGTGAGGTGCAGCCCTTCAGACGAGGCGCAACTTCGAACGCTGACGCTGATTGCCGGGTTGCCCAAACGAAGCGTGATCGCATCGCCGACGCGTTTGAGGTTCGGCCGACCAATGATGACGACTGCGAAGTTGGGTAGCGGCTTTGAGCTAGGCTCTGCCGCGATTTCGTAGAACGGGCCGGGCACGTCGTGCTTTGCCATCACGTCCGAGTCGGCCAGATGCTTTGCGATCGTAGCTCGCCATACCCATTGAGGGTGATCGGTTCCGACAACCGTCAGGCGCGTGCCCAGAGCCAGCAATGGGCCTTCCAGCGCTACAACCCTGCTCTCTGCGGACGCGACCATTACTCCGGCACGCACAGAAGGAGCCCGAACCTGTGTCGCGATCAGGCCGACGATCAGGGCAGCATATGCTCCCATGTGTGTCGTTCAGTGCGGCTAACGGAAAACGACCGGCCGGGCCGTTTCCGCCAGCGCCTCGTACGCTTCCAGGTCGATTGGGATGGTCTTGACAGCCATGCACTTATCGTGCACTTATCACTGACCCGCGTCAAACCCGTCAGATGAAACGGGCCACCAGAATCAAAGGGGCGATGATCTTCCGACCCGCCTTCGCGCTACGCGCTGCGGCGAGGCAGGCAAGCCACTGTACAAAACAAGGGCCGGCGCGAGGCCGGCCCTGTCTCGGAAATGTCGAGCTGCGAGCCGCGAGCTGCGAGCTGCCTTCGCTGAAGCTCCGGCGAGGCAGGCTGATTACTCGATCTCGTCCCTCGTGAACGCCTCTTCGGGTTCGACGAAGTAGCCCGGCTGAAGCCGGGCGCTACCGGGATCCAGGTCTTGCCAATCTCGGTCTACTCAATTTCATCGCGAGTGAAGGCTTCTTCGGGCTCCACAAAATATTCCATCTCGCGCTCCAATTCCAGTTCCTCCGGCGTCGGCGGCGGCGGCGGCGGCTCGTCCGCCGGGATGTGCACGTGCCGGTAGTAGTCGAAGCCCGTGCCCGCCGGGATCAGCCGGCCCATCTTTGTTGGATGGCGGGGTCCCCTGCACCCCGCCAAGCTCGCTTCATTCCGCCAGCGCTACGCCGCTGGCTCCATTCCGCTCGCGTCCCGCCCGTCGCACCGCGTAGTTGATCCACCTTGCCTGAAATCGACGCCTCGGTGAGCACGCGCGTCGTTTCCCGGAATGACGCCGCGGAGATGAACGAGTCGGGAGAGCGACGCCTGCGTGATCCCGAGCAGCAGCGGCCGGCCCGTCGCCGGGCGTCCGCCCGCCTGGATCACGCGCTCGTTCTCTTCGATCTCTTGATCGGCGGGGGCCCCTGCACCCCGCCTAGCGCATTCGCTCGCGGGGCCCCTTTGCCCCGCTCCGCTCTTGCGCAACCGGAAGCGGTCCACCTGCTCCTCTAACCTTGGTGGTCGGGTCCCCTGCACCCCGCCAAGCCCACTTCGCTCGCGGGGCCCCTTCGCCCCGCTCCGCTCCGTGCGCAGGAACTCGGTGTCGCCCACGTCCTCGATCTTCACCCACCGCATCATCTGCCGGACGATGACCTCGATGTGCTTGTCGTTGATGTTGACGCCCTGCAGCCGGTAGACCTCCTGGATCTCGTTGACGAGATACGCGTGCAGCGCCTTCTCGCCGAGGACCGACAGGACGCCACCCCACCGCGCAGGCGTGCGCGGCGGGGACCCCGGATGTCGTGCAAGTTGCTCGGGCCGTCCATTGTTCATGGCGGAGTCCCGTTGCACCCCGGCCAAGCGCTCTCCGCTCGCGGGGCCCCTTCGCCCCGCTCCGCTTCGAGCGCAGGGGCTCCGCCGCGGGGACGCGGTCGCCTTCCTGGACGTTCACGTGCACGCCGCGCGGCAGCGAGTACTCGCGCGGATCGCCGCCGTCCTCCGGAACGATGATGATCGACCACGCGCGCGACGAAGAAGTTTCACGCGCGTTTGCTCACAGAGCGCCACATCCCTGCTAGCTAGCTCGCCAGCTGTCAGCACTGCCTGGATTAGCTGTCGCGTTCCTCCATCTTTGTGCCACTCGAGCTTGGCGGCGTCATCTCTGCCCAGGTTCAACAAGAAGACGATTCTCAACATCACCGCCTGATACGAAGTGAACACAGCCCAGGTGTACTCGCCGACGTACGGACGGACTTGCTCGGCATCCTTGTCGATAAGTTGTGTAACGCGCTCCATCGACCAGCCCTCACTTAGCGTCCGGAACGTCTTGTGGTCCTTGATGGTCGTGTACACTGCCACACGGGCACGGATCGTTGCGACTCGGTTGAGGCAACCGCGTCAAAACCTCTCTCAGGGCGCTCGTCTTTCGAGACTCGATGTTAATCCACTCATCTCGTTCGGCACCGGCCAATGTGATTGCGCCATGCTGGATTGCTCGGGTGCCACGGTTCATCAACTCGAAGAAATCATCGCATGCCCGAAAGAACTCGTGAACGGAAGGATCCTGAGTCAAGGCCCGCCTGACGTTGTTAACCTGCCGACCTTCGTAGACCCTCGCTGGATCTGGTACGAAGAGGACGCGCTCATATGATCCGATTTCGTTCGGAAGCGGCGTTATGTCGAGCAGATCGCCTTCCGGGCGACGCCAGACGGCGTGGAACTCGGCCTCCACGAAAACGGCCGGCATCTCCCAGAATCGCCAACCACACACGATTTCGCCGCCGTCTAGCACGACCTTGTCCGCGACGACGCGGAAGCAATCTTTGACCGCCGCTCCCGGAACCGGCCGCAGTTCTACAAATACGGGCTTGCTGCCGTGAACCAGCTCTCTGGACAAGCTACGGATTGCCGGCCCGATTATCCGTGATAATGTTGCTCGCATCCCCGTCCGGCTAACGATCGCGCTCACCTGCGGTCGCTCACAATCGCGCCGGCGACCGTCGGGTGCAGCGCTTTGTTGGACGCTGCCTGTCCGGCGTTCGAGAACCGACGCGGTTCCCGCGTTCACCGCATCATTGCGGGCAACGCGTATCCAATTAGCGTGCCTCGGGTCGTGCCGAGGTACAGGGATGTCTCATCTCCTCCGATTCCGGAGACGGTCCCCGTGACTTTGCCTTGCCACGCCGCCTGGCCGTCGGCCAGCCGAAGGGCCACGAACTCCCCAGTCTCTCTTCCCACGATAACCCAGTCCTTCCAGACGTATGGCCAGGCGAACGAGCTCCAGCCTGGGCGTGGTGCGCCTTGCATCCAGCGCACCGCGTCGAGTGCCAAGGGCACCGACTGCAGAGTCATCACGCCAGACTCGTGCACGAACACCAGCAGCGATTCGCCAGCTCGTACGAGCTTGAAACTCGGGCTGCCATTGACTCGCAGTTGTGCCTCAATGGTTCCATGGGCTACACCGAGCCTGTAAATCCGACCGTCGGCGTCACCCGCGAATACGTTGTCACCCACGATGGCCACCGATGTCGAGACTCTTGCGGGAAGCACTCGTCGCCACAGGACCGCCCCAGACTTGGCGTCGAGGCCATACATCGTGCCGTCAAGGCTGCCGAAGATCAACCGCTCACCGACGATGGCCGGCGTCGAGTTTGGAAGAAAACGGTCGTTGGATGCGCCACTGGCGAGTTTCCACTGCACGGCCCCGGTGCGCAAATCGAGGGCCACGACCTCGTCGCTGAGCGTGACGACGTAGGCAGTCTCGCGAAGCTGCACGACGTCGGACGCCACGCCGGCTCCTGCTCGATACTTCCACACCAGTCGTAGGGTGGAACGCTCGAATGCATAGACATGCCCGACTCCCTCCGGGCGTCGATCATCGCTACCCACGACAATGAGTTCCCCGGTGATGAGAGGTCGTCCGTGGAACTCCGGCTTGCCGCCATCAAGGGCAGCGTTGTACGTCCAGCGGCCCTCGCCCGTACGCCGGTCCACGCCATGCAGCATGCCGTTGCAGGACCCCACGAAGAGCAGGTCGCCCACGACCGTGGGCGGAGAGAAGATTCATCCACCTGTCTCGTACTGCCAGCTCACCGCCCCTTCAGCGGCCACCAACGTCCGCGCCGCATGCTCGGGCGGGCGGTCGACACCAAGCCCGGCGAGCTGCCAGGCGATTGCTGCGGCGATTAGCAGTGGAGTCACATCAGACCTCCAGTCGTCTTGATTAAGTCGTCTTATACGCCCGACGTGCGCCAGTGCGCCAGCAGCGTCCAACGTTGCGAATGAGCTGCGCGCCTCAGCGACATGATGGCATGAGACGACTGGCGCGTCGGCTCCATTCGTTTGTTATGCCGCCCGCCGGAGACGCACCGAGAGTAGCCTGCACGTGAAGATGGCGCTCGGCGATGGCCTCGACCAAGCGACCCACCCTCGCGCGCAGATCGTCGAATTGACCCATAAATCATCGACTCGCTGGCGCAAGACGCCGCAGGACTTCAAGAACCTATCGGCACTTTTCGAATACGTAAATGCTGCCGGCGTTGCCACCGATGGCCTTCAGTGTCCATCCGCTTTCGACAACTGCCTTCCATGAGGTGTTGTACTTGATCTCGCCATCGGTGCCGATATTCGGTTGACTACCATCACGAAGATAGGTGTAATCACACTTCTTTGCCCCTTCTGATGCGTTCTGGGCACTAACTGATGCTTCTTCGAGAAAATCCATTTGGGTGACGGCTATCCCCAAGATCAGACCGCAACATGCGAAACACAGATTCCTTCTCATCGTGTCTCCTCTCTGTGACACCGCGTGGCGTCACCGTTCGTTCTCACCGGCCTCATTTTTCGCAGCGTTGAATTCCCAGCCACTCTTCCCGAGGGCATTTCTTCCTGCCGTCCGCCCTATTGAAGCAGTCTGTCTGGCGATAGCTCCTCCATGCGAGGCATTGTCATCGTTCACCGGATTGCCATGGGCGGCATAACGACACGCATCACCCGCGGCGCTTCACAACTCGCCAAGCGTCGCCGGGTGAATGCGATGTTAGGCTGC
The DNA here is from genome assembly GCA_001767455.1 of Acidobacteria bacterium RIFCSPLOWO2_12_FULL_66_21. GTDB lineage: Bacteria > Acidobacteriota > Vicinamibacteria > Vicinamibacterales > 2-12-FULL-66-21 > 2-12-FULL-66-21. Next base: position 719 of record MELC01000007.1, on the reverse strand, counting down.
ACTTCTCGTTCACTCGAATGTGCCGTGATCGGTCCGACCACGCGAGTACATCTCGAAATCCATAGTCAACAGACGTAGGTCGTGCACGAACGCTGCGCAGAAGATGGCCAGCGCGGCAGGCCATACGTAACCTGTCGCGAGCCAGCCGGACTTTACGGTGAGCGACCGAACCGTCAGAGCGGCAACGATTGCCCAACCGGATGAGTACAAGAAGTGGACCTGGTCGCCCCATCTGTCCAAGCCGGCCTGTACTCCTGGAACCCTCTGCTTCCGCCACCACCGCGCGAAGCTGAGTTTAGTCTCGATGTCACTCACCGACCATAGACGCCACGGCCTCAACGAAGGCGCTTTCAGGCGCTTGTCGACGCACAGAGACCAGTGCTGGAACCGAAGAATCGGAGGGTAAAGCACGGCCCGATGAAATGCGTAGATCGCACTCCCCAGAAGCGCGGCGAGAACCGTCGCGATAGTAATGTCTGTAGCGGTCAGATCGAACAATCTCGACTCGTCGACCGTCGTGACTCGAAATGTGATCAGCGCAACGGCTCCGGCAAAGCCATATCGCAGAAGCTGGTCAAGACTGAAGTCCTTCATTGGATTAGATCAAACATCTGTCCCGCAGCCTAACGACTGGCATGAGCCGCGCGCTCTGGCGCGTCGGCTCCATGCCTTGTTAGGCTGCCATGATTCACTTCGGATCGGCGGTAATCCGATAGAGC
>MELC01000006.1 GCA_001767455.1 Acidobacteria bacterium RIFCSPLOWO2_12_FULL_66_21 | reverse complement strand
TTCACAGTGGTCATCTCGGTTCTGGCGGCGTGCGCGTTCGGCCTGTGGCCCGCCATGCGCTTCTCGGGCTCGCGCCTTGGCAGCCTTCAGCAGGCCGGACGAGGCATCGTCGGCGGGAATCTCACGCGGGACGCATTGGTGGTCGTGCAGACCGCTGCTGCGCTCGTCCTGCTGGTTGGATCGGCGCTGCTCATGCGCAGTTTCTGGCAGCTCAGCCACGTCGACGCCGGATACGACACGAAGGGCATCTTCACATTTCAGATCGCGGCCGGTCGCCCCGACCTGAACGACCGAGCCGCGATGTCGAGGTTTCAGTACGTCTTCATGGATCGTCTGAAGGCGCTGCCGGGCGTCGAATCCGTGGGGTACATCACCACGCTCCCCCTGGACGAGGGCGCTGGCAGGCAGAACATCACCACTCCCAGGCTCGAGGCCAGTGGCGCCGAGGCGCCTCTCGTTCGCGTCGCTGGTGCCGGGGGCGCGTACTTCCAGACGATGGGTATCGAGCTCGTGCGCGGGCGCTTCTTCGACCGCGTCGAGGAAGAACAGGGGAGGCGCTTTGTGATCATCAGTCAGTCGGCCGCTCAGTTGTTGTTTCCTGGCGAGGATCCGATCGACAAGCAGGTGCGGCCGGCGGCAGGTGGCCCGAATTGGTACAGCGTCATCGGAGTGGTCGAGGACATCCTGGTTGACGACCTCCGCCGCAAATCCCCGGAGCCAATGGTGTACCTGCCGGCCGTGTCCTCGTCGCCGGCATACGTCATCAAGTCGCCCCGTGCGGACCAACTCGAACCGGAGGTTCGCGCGATCGTTCGCGACCTCATCCCGACATCTCCGATGTATCGCATCTTCACCATGAAGCGTCTGGCCGCGAAGGCCATGGCCAACCTGTCATTCACGATGCTCATGGTGAGCATCGCAGCGGTGCTCGCGCTCGTCCTCGGCGCGGTGGGGTTGTACGGTGTGCTCTCGTATCGGGTGACGAGGCGCGCCCAGGAGATCGGCGTACGCATGGCCCTGGGCGCCGGGGCGAAGACCGTACGGAGGATGTTCGTGTGGCAGGGCGGGCGGGTCGCCCTGGTCGGTATCGTCGTGGGAACGCTGGCGGCAGTGGGGCTCACCACGTACCTCAAGACGTTGTTGTTCGACGTCGGGCGACTGGACGTGCTCGCGTTCGCCGGGACGGCTGCCGTGATGCTTGCTGTCGCGCTGCTGGCAAGCTACGTCCCGGCTCTGCGCGCCTCGCGTGTGGATCCGGTCGTGGCACTGCGGGCGGAATAGTCCCCCATGTAATAGTCGGCCTCCTCGTGCGTCAAGACTGATGAAGGTCGAGAAGAAAGAGGGTGGACGATGTCGGAAGACCGTGTCGAACGAGCGCTACAGGAGATGAAGGACGAGGACGTGGACGGCGGCACGCTCGAGGCCGCGCGCGCGCGCGTCTGGGAGCAGGTGACCAACGCCGGCAACGCGACCTGTGCGGAGTTCCGGCAGGACCTCCACGCCTATCTGGTCAATGAGCTGGGCGCCAGCCGCCGCATCCTGGTGGAAGATCATCTCAGCCGCTGCCCCGGCTGTCGCGCCCGGATCGCCGACATGAAGGGCGAGCGGCGGATCGTCGCCATGCCGCTGCGGTCCTCCTCCCGCTGGATGCACCGGGCAGCGTTGGCTGCGGCAGCCGCACTCATCCTCGGGTCCATTTATCTCGGACGCGACGCCATCGACGTCATGATGGCCCCCGACGGCCCGCGGGCCACGGTCGTTTCCGCCGACGGCGGTCTGTACCGTCTGCCCGTTGGCGCGGTCGCAGCAGGCGCCGCCATCGGCGAACACGAGTCGGTCCGCACGGGCCCGGGAGCCCACGCGGTGTTGCGGCTCGCCGACGGATCGATGGTGGATGTCAACGAGCGAACGGAGTTGTTCGTGACCGCCGCGTGGAGCGGCCAGGCGATTCACCTGCAACGCGGTGACATCATCGTCAAAGCCGCCAAACAGCGCCGGGGGCGCCTGCGGGTGCTGACCCGCGATTCCATCGCCTCGGTGAAGGGAACCGTGTTCGTGGTGTCGGCCGGCATGGGCGGCTCGGTGGTCTCGGTGGTCGAAGGATCGGTGGCGGTGAACCAGCCCGGCCGGGCAGTGATCCTCCGCCCCGGCCAGCAGGCCGCCTCGATCCCGGCGCTCGCGAGCTCGGTCGCCGCAGCCGTCTCCTGGAGTCCAGAGGCGGAGTCCTACCTGGAGCTGCTCGGGTCGTTCGTGAAGATCGAGAACCAGCTCGCGAATTTCCCCACCGAGCTGCGGACCAGCTCGACCCTGCTCTCGTATGTTCCCGCGGGCGCGGTCGTCTACGGCGCGGTCCCGAATCCCGGCGTCACGATCAACCGAGCGCTTTCCCTCGCCGAGGAGCAATCGGGGCTGAATGCCGCATTCGCGTCCTGGTGGAATTCCGAGACGGGGCAGCTGATGAAGCAAATGGCGGATCGCCTGCAGGCCGTGAATCCGCTGCTCGGGGACGAAATCGTCTTCTGCGCCAGCAACGCCGGGCTCAGCGACCCTGTTCCGACGGTGATGGCCCGGGTACAGCCCGGCAAGCGCGCGGAGCTCGCGAACGCGCTGGCGAAGCTCTTTGCCGAGGCGGGCGAGTCTCCAACGGCGTATTCGGTTTCCGACGATCTGATGGTCGTCTCGGACTCGCCGGCGAACCTGTCGTGGACCCTCGCTCACGTGGGACAGGGCGCCGGCTCCGCGTTTGCGGCGGCCATCGCGCAGCGGTACCGGCGCGGCGTCGGGTGGCTGGTCGGGATTGACGCATCTCAGGTGGTTACGATGGCGGCCGGCGACGATGCGCCCCCGATCGAGCTCGCCGGCATGATGGGGATGAAGTACCTCTTCCTCGAGCAACGGGCCCCCGCGGGTGCGGAAGAGAACGAGGTCACGTTCGCGTTCGAGGGAACCCGAAAGGGGATGGGGTCGTGGCTGGCTGACGCCGGCTCCGGGGGCGCGGCGGAGTATCTACCCGCCGATGCCCTGCTGGCCGGTTACTTGTCCACCCGCGAGCCCTTGCAGTTGTTCGAGGAGTTCACCGCGCAGATCACCAAGGCAGAGCCGGGGTTCGAGCGCGACCTGGCGACGCTGGACGAGAAGTTCGGCGCCGGTTTCATCCAGAACCTGACCGCGGCGCTGGGCACCGAAACGGCCTTCGCGCTGACGGGACTCTCGACGAGCGGTCCGACGTGGGTCATGGCGGGCCTGGCGAACAACCCGGCGGTCATCGACAGCTCCCTTCAGAAGCTGGTGGACACGTTCAATGCGGAGCTTGCGCAGCTCGATCCGAACGAACAGGGCAAGCGGATCGTGTTGGAGCACGAGAGCGCGGGCGGACGCACGTGGACCACGATCAAACCCGGAGGGCTTCCGTTCGGGATCACCTGGACGTACGATCGGGGCTACATGGTGGCGGGATCCGATCGCGCCGTCGCCGAGCGTGCCATCGCGACCCGGAACGGCGGCTTCCCGCTCGTCTGGTCGCCGGAGTTCCTCGGCCAGCTCCCCTCGTCGGCCGGACTCCACCCGTCAGCCTTCGCCTGGGTGAACGCAAAGGGGGCACTCGGCATCCTGTCGACGCTGACGTCGAACCCCGCGCTCGGCGAACTCGTGGCGGCGCGCGATCCGATTCTCGTGGTATTCGATGGAACGCCGGAACAGATCCACGCGGCCAGCCGTACTCGTATATCCGGGTTGATCATGGACCTGATGCTGCTTCAGAACGTGGGCCGGGCGACGCTCGGAGAGCAATCCGGCGCCCCTCGATAGACAAAGGATGCCGACAACACCGGTCGTCGAACTCGAGAACCTGAAAGTCAAACTGGGACGGCGGGAGATCCTCCACGGGATCACCTGCCGTCTCGGCGTTTCGGGCACGGGAAAGGCGGTGGGGCTGCTCGGGCCCAACGGGGCGGGCAAGTCCACCCTGATCCTGGCGCTGCTCGGGTTTCACCGGCCCAGCGCCGGACGCGCCCGTATCCTGGGCATGGATTGCCGGCGCAGCATGGGCGAGGCCCGGTCGAGAATCGGCTACATGCCCGAGAACGACTCGTTCGTCGGGGAGATGACCGCGGTCACCTTCCTGCGGCAGATGGCCGAGCTGTCGGGCCTCCCGCCGAAGGCGGCGCTCGAGAAGGCGCACGAGGTCCTGTTCCACGTGGGGCTCGGGGAGTCGCGCTACCGGGAGCTGCGGACCTACTCGTACGGGATGAAACAGATGGCCAAGCTCGCCCAGGCGATCGTCCATGGTCCGGAGCTGGTCGTGCTGGACGAACCAACCAACGGGCTCGATCCCGCCGCGCGCCGGCGGATGCTCAAGCTCGTCGCCGACATGAAAGAGGAGCAGGGGATGAACGTCATCGTCTGCTCCCACCTGCTGCGCGACATCGAGCAGGTGTGCGACGAGGCCGTGATCATGAAGGACGGCGCGATCGTGCACCAGTGCAACCTCGAAGAGGAGCGGCGGTCGAACCGGTCCTTCGTCGAGCTCGAGGTGACCGGCGACGATCGGAACCTGCTGACGGCGCTGCCGGAGATCGGCGCCGAGGGCGTGGCCGAAGGCGGCGGGCGGTGGCGTATCGTCCTGCCGCCGGGGGTCGAGGTCGAAGCCATCTGGGGGCTCGCGGCGCGTCAGAACCTGCTGGTGAGGAAGCTCACGCACCGGCGGGACACGCTGGAGGAGATTTTCCTGAAAGCGATGGGCCACCTTGCGCACACGCCCGGTGAAGACTCACCGGTCGACGCCGGCCGCACGTGAATTAGAGCTGCCAGTTTCCAGCTACCAGTTTCCAGCTTCCAGCCTTCAGTGACTTGGAAAACGGGAGCTCGAAGCTGGAAGCTGGTAGCTGGTAGCTGGTAGCTGGTAGCTGGTAGCTGGTAGCTGGTAGCTGGTAGCTGGTAGCTGGTAGCTGGTAGCTGGTAGCTAGTAACTCGAGACTAATGGCAGTCTATAAGCGAGCTTATCGTCGGTACGACGGACCCCTCACGGGGCGCTGGACGCGGTTCATGGTCCTGCCCCGCTACGCCTGGCGGAGGCTCTATCAGCAGCGGCTCGTCCTCCTGCTCACGATGGCGGCGTTCGTCTGGCCGCTCCTCTGCGCCGGCTTCGTCTATCTCACCAATCATGTGGAGCTGCTCCAGGGGCTCGACCCGGAGTTTCGCGCGTTCATCCAGGTCAACGGCAGGTTCTTCTCGATTTTCATGTACGTCCAGGGGGCCTGCGCGGTCTTCCTCGCGGCGCTGGCCGGGCCCGGCCTCGTAGCGCCGGACCTGGCGAACAACGCGCTCCCGCTGTACTTCAGCCGGCCCCTCACGCGCTGGAGCTACGCGCTGGCGCGGCTGACGGTGATCGTCGGCATGTTGTCGGTCGTCACGTGGGTCCCGGGCCTCCTTCTGTTCGGGCTGCAGGTCGGCCTGGCGGGCGGCTGGTGGTTCCTGGCGAACTGGACGCTGGGTGTCGCGGTGGTGGCCGGGTTCCTCCTCTGGCTGCTGGTCCTCGGCCTGGTCGCGATGGCGAGCTCCGCGTACGTGAAGTGGAGGGTCGTGGCCGGGGCGGTCAGCCTCGCCTTCTTCTTCATCCTGACCGGCGTGTCCCAGATGATCAACGGCGTCTTTCGCGTGACGTGGGGATACGTCCTGGATCCGGCCTGGGCGGTCAACCGCGTCTGGCGCGCGCTGCTGGGCCTCGATCCGCTCGACGGTCCGGGGGCCCTGTCCTCCATCGTGGCGCTGGCGGTGTTCGTGCTGCTGCTCGTCCTCGTGATCGAACGCAAGCTGCGGCCGGTCGAGGTGGTGCGATGACCCAACCGGCGGTCGTCTTCGAAGAAATCTCAAAGTTTTACGGCGAGGTGCTCGGCGTGAACCGCGTCACGTTGAACATCCCTCCGGGAATCACGAGCCTGGTCGGGCCGAACGGCTCGGGCAAGACGACGCTGATGAACCTGATGACCGGCCTGATCTTCCCCGACCACGGCCGCATCCTCATGCGTGGGATCTCCCCGCGCGATCCCGAAGCGCTGATGCGGATGACGGGCTACGCCACGCAGTACGACACCGCTCCGCGCTGGGCCACCGGGTTCACCTTCATCACCACCGGGCTGCTGCTGTTCGGATACGGCCGATCGGAAGCGGAGGAACGGGCGTGGAAGGCGCTCGAGCGCCTGAGTCTGACCGACGCGGCAAACCGCAAGGTCGCGGCCTATTCCAAGGGCATGCGTCAGCGGGTGCGTCTGGCGCAGGCCATCGCGCATGATCCCGAGCTGCTGGTGCTGGACGAGCCGCTGAATGGTCTCGACCCGCTGGTCCGCGCGGAGACGATCGACATGTTCCGCGCCTGGGCCGCCGAGGGGAAGCACGTCATCATCTCGAGCCACGTCCTCCAGGAGGTGGACCTGATCAGCGATCAGGTCGTGTTGATCGCCAACGGGATGATCGTGGCCGAGGGGAAGATCCGCAAGGTGCGCGACGAGATCGAAGAGCATCCCAGCCAGTACATCGTCCGGTGCCGCGAATCGGACGCCTCAGGCGTGGCGGCGCTGCTGTTCGGTGAGGACCACATCACCGAGATCAAGCTGAACGACGACCGGATGGGCATGCTGGTGATGACCCGGGATCGGGAGCAGTTCGCGCGCGCGCTCGGGCGGATCGCGCTCGACGGCCACAGGATCGAGAGTGTGGTGCCGGCTGACGAGAACGTGGACGCGTTGTACGAGTATCTGATCGGCGGTGAGAGATGACCCCGCGTTCCGTCCAGGGCAGGGCCGGCCAGGCGTGGACGATTGCCAAGATCGAGCTCCGGCGTGTCTTTTTCGCCAGGCGCTCTTTCTGGGTCTACGGGCTGGCGCTCCTGCCTTCAGTGATCTTCCTCGGGCACGGCATCGACGCGAAAACGGATATCGAGCGGCTGGGCCGACGCGGCCTGACGGCGCCGGCCCTGATGGACAGCATCCGGGAGGGAGAATCGCTCGACGACGTGAAGAAGCGGGTGGGACAGCCCGCCGCGGAGCGCTGGTCGGTGCGGAGCCGGCGAGTTCGGCAGCGCACCGGGAACGCGGGGACGACGACCCACCCGATCGAGCCGCCGGTCGGAGCCCGCTTCGTCCGCCTGAATATCACCCGTCCTTCCTTCAACGGCGAACCGGTCGCCAGGATCTACGAGTTCGAGGTCTACGGGCCGGACGGCAGGGCGAACCTCGCGCTCCATCGTCCCGCCACTGGAAGCATTCCGTGCGGCCAGGATCAGGGGCCTGAGAAGGCCGTGAACGGCAGCGTGACGGGAGGCCAGGCCGATAGGTGGTGCGCTGCTGACTGGCCCCTGTTCCTGCAGGTGGATCTGGGAGCGGTTCGTCCGGTGCAGCGCTTCGTCGTGAAGCACGCCAGCGCGGGCGGCGAGAACGAGGATTCCGACACCCGCGAGTTCAACATCCAGGTGAGCGAGAACGGAAAGACGTTCACGACGGTCGGTTCGTCCACGGGCGGGGGGTACGTCGACGAGCGCACGGAGGTTCGCCAGATCGCCTACTTCGACGGGCGGCGGAGGGCCGATCTCGTATTCATCGACGGCAGGGTGCAGCACAGGAACGTCCGCCGACTGCTCGACTTCGAAGAGGACCGGGCGATCTTCGCGGGGATCTTCCAGTACTTCTACCTGCGGCTCGCGATCTTCTTCGGCTGTCTCGGCATCTTCATGTATCTCTTCCGCGGGGAGATGAGCAACCGGACCCTGCACTTCTGGTTTCTCGCGCCGGCGCGGCGCGATGTGCTGCTCGCGGGCAAGTATGCCGCCGGGCTGATTGCGTCCGCCGTGATTTTCGGCGGCGGTGCCCTGCTCACGTTTGCGGCCATGATCTGGCCGCACGATGCTGTCGAAGTCCAGGCCTACTGGAACGCCGGGGGCATGGGACACGCGTTCTGGTATGCGGCGGCGGCCGCGCTCGGCTGCGTGGGCTACGGGAGCGTCTTTCTCGCGATCGGCCTGTACCTGCGCAATCCCATTATCCCGGCGGCCGTGCTGCTCACGTGGGAGTCCGTCAACGGCATCTTTCCGCATGTGCTGCAGAAGATGAGCATCCTGTATTACCTGCAGTCCCTGTGTCCCGTCCCTGCGCCGATGGACAGTGACACGCCGACGCTGATCCGGTTGCTGGCGGCGCCCGCGGCTCCCGCCTCGCGTCCAGGAGCGATGCTCGGGTTGCTGCTCCTGACCGCGTTCGTCCTGTGGGTCGCCGGTCTCGCCGTCCGGCGCATGCAGATCTCTTACGGCGCCGAAACCTGATTCAGCTCCACGAACAGACGGCCTCTATCCTTGCGCGCGGCGTTCTCGCACTGGATGATCTCGCACCCCCCACGGTCGATTTGGCAGACTGTGCCCTTCCCGCCGGCTGAATGCCGCCTTTTCTCGAAACTCAGCGTGTCGATGTAGAAGCGGAGGGTGGCCTGAAGGTCCGACACGAAGAGCACGGGTCGCAAGTACCACTGATGAGGCGAACCGCTCGCCGCCAGTTGACTCGGTTATTCCGCCGGACAGCCGAACGTCATGCGGTGACCATCTGGCGTTTGCACGCCGAACTCGCGCATGCCCCACGGCTTGGTCTCTGGCGGCGCAGTCATTTCTTTGGTGTCTCGTCCGCCCAACGTGAGGCATCAGGCGCGGCGCGCTCTATTCGCCGGCGCGGTCGGCTGCATGCGATGTTTTGGGCGACGTCGTGGCCAGAAGCTCGATGATCTCGCTGCTCGGACGAACGTCACCGACTTTCTGACGATCTTTTCGGGAATGCCGCTGGGATGCTGCATCGTTGATCCCTGGCGATCCGGACGTGGTTTCTCAACCACGATGAATGTGGCTCGAGTCGCCTGACGGCTGCGGCTCACCCGCGACGGCGGCTCACAGTCTCCTCGAATGAACTTCACCCTGGCGCGGCCGCCGTCGGGTGCAGCCGCCGTTAGACCGCCGTCTCGGTGGCTCGCCGCATCAGCTCTCGAATCGGCTCGTTGTCGGCATAAACCTGCCACTCGGCGATGCGCCCGCGCCGGACCACTGCGCGCCACGTGGCTGGAGTGCGCCACGTCCCCACAGAGTCCGTCGTCGTGGAGACCCTGTAGTTGCCGGAGGCTGTCCCGACAAGGATGACAGTATTGCCCCGCCGGAAAATCGCCTTCGCGCTGATCTGGTACTCCGGCACCATCTGGAAATAGCCCGTCCAGGCCGCGTGCATTGCCGGCCGGCCGCCCGGAATTCGATGACCGAGCGAATCGATGAGCACGTGATTATCGGTCATGAGTTGGGTCAAACCCTCAACGTCGCGCCGATTGATCCGGCGAACAAAGGCCCGAACGACCTTTTCGGGTGTATCGCCATGAGGCCCGTCGCGATGCGTTCTGCGCTTGGCCAACATTCATTCCTGAATCCGCCTAACGATTCCGCGCTGACCCGCAGCGCGAACACCCGAGATCACGTTCGCGCTGTCGGCTCCGGCGCGTTGTTCGGCGGCTTCATCTTCCTTCCCGTGTCTTGAGCTGCCGCGCGAGATATTGGTTGATCCACCGTTCCCAGCGCTTCATCTTCTCAGCGTATGACGCGTCGGTCATCGCTTCGATCGCGTCATTGCCCTCGGCAGTCAAGCCGACAAAGCCGTACGACGTGGACACTTCGGTAATGTGGTGGGCCGGTGCCGTGCAGCTCACACGGACGCGGGCGACATACAGAGACGGTTCGACTCGATGATACTCAACCTCATGCGATTCACGCGCCAGCGTCGTCACGACCCACACCGCGTCCCCAGCTTCT
>MELC01000005.1:135761-145985 GCA_001767455.1 Acidobacteria bacterium RIFCSPLOWO2_12_FULL_66_21 | reverse complement strand
CAGGCCTGCGGTGGCGAGTCCGGGAATGGGTGCGCCGCCAAAGCCGCCCGCGACGCCGTCCGGTGCCGCGCGGTCCAGGAGTGGGACGCCAGCCCAGGCGATGAGCGCGCCGGCCGCGCCTCCAGCCGCCGCGAGAAGGAGCGCCTCAGTTACCTGTGAGCGCACCAGGTCCCCTCGTCCAGCTCCGAGGGCGCTCCGCACCGCCAGGTCGCGACGCCGGTTCTCCGCGCGCACCGTGAACAGGCTGGCCACGTTCGCGCACGCGATCAGGAACACGATGCCGACCGTGCCGAGCAGTATCCACAGCGGCGTCGAGATATCGCCGAGAAGGTGCTCGCGGAGTGGTTTCACCACCGGCCGGTGACGCTCCATGATCCGTACGTAGGGCGCGGGGCCGCCCAGCCGCTGCTGCACGCGACGCGCGAGCGGTTCGAGTTGGGCCGCCAGCGTTGCGCGGTCCATTCCCGGCTTGATCCGCGCGACCACGCGCGGTCCGAACCCACCAGGCGTCACCTGCGCGGCGCGAATCACCAGCGGCACCCAGAATGCGACGCGCTCATCAGGGAACCGGAACTCCGGTTTCATGATGCCGATCACGGTGCGCGTCCCGCCCGCGAAGAAATAGCTTCTCCCGATCACCTTCTCATCGGAGCCGAACCAGCTGCGCCACAGCCAGTCACTGATGACGACGACGGTGTCGTTGTCGTCATCGGTGGGCAGCCGCCCGTGCTGGGGCTGTGCGCCGAGCGTCGTGAAGAACGACGGCGTCGCCCGGGTCACGAAGAGCTGGTCGACCTGCCCTTCCGCGCGCGTCGTCGACGACCCGGTGCCGTACAGCCCGGCATCTTCGAGCGCGGGAACGCTCTCCCGGTATTCGACATAGAGTTCATCCGCCACGCCGAGCTCCGCCGGCTGATCGGTCCCCGGCGCCGTACCCCCGATATGGACGAGCCGATCCGCATGCGGGAACGGCAATGGCTCGAGGAGCACGGCGTTGACGACGCTGAAGATCGCGACGTTCGCTCCGATGGCGAGCGCGAGCGTCACCACGACGACGAGAGTGAAGCCCGGCGCGCGGCCAAGACTCCGGGCGGCATGCGTGAAGTCCCTGATCCAACGTTCCAGCATCACTTTGCTTTCGCGGCGTCGACCTTGGCGTGGCCGCGCACGACGCCGTCGCGCTCGCCTGCCATGTCGCCCTGCAGACGTCCCTTGACGATCGTCAGCGTGAACTTGAACAGCGGCCCGTCCGGCTGCTGCAGTTCGAAGGTGGCTTTGCCGGCGGTGACGGCCCCCTTCTCGATCTTCCATTGCTTGTCAGCCGGGCCTGCGGTACCGGTCAGCGTTTTGCCCTTCTGCGTCAGGTTGAAGACGACGGGCTTCGGATCCGCTTGTGTGCCGTCGGGGCGTTGCAGCGTGAACGTCCCTTCCCATTTGCCTGTGAAGGTGGCGGAGGTCTGGGCTGCAACGGCCGGCGCGAGCGCGGCAAGCACGAGTGCCAAAGCGGTGAGTCTTTTCATGGTCATTTTCTATCCGAGGGGCTTCGCCCCTCGGACTCACCTACACGCTCTCTCGCGCGCCGCTTCGCCGGCGCGCTCCGGTCGCGTGGCTCGCTCGCGGTGCTTGCTCGCACTCTGGAACGAGCAGCTTTGCGAGACAGCTTCTACCGCTGCATTTCCGCCTGCCCGCCTACGCTCCCTCGCTAGTCCGGGAACTACGGCGCGCCTATCGCTGCATTTCTGTTTGCAGCCGGTGCCGGATCCGGTGGAGCCTGACGGTCACGTTGTTCTTTTCCAACTGGAACATCCCGGCCAGCTCTTCGATCGACAGCCCCTCGACGTGACGCAACAGGAACAGGCTTGCGTCGTCGCTGTCCAGGGCGGCGATGGCGCGCCGAAGCCGCTCCTTCAGCAGCCCGGGGGGCTGGACGGCGGCGTGCGGCGCCCCATCGTCGTACTCCGACTCCGCATGAAGCTCCCGGCGGCGCAGCACGTCGACGGCCGCGTTGACGGCCGCGCGCCGGAAGTAGGCGGCCGGCAGCGCAACGTCCTCGACGTCTCCACCCCGGGCCAGAACGCGGAGGAAGACGGTCTGCAGCACGTCCTCGGCGTCGGCCGGATTCCCGGTGACGCGCAGGGCCGCGCGGAATACCGCCTCGTAGTGGCGCTCGTACAGCTCGGCAAACCCCGCAAGCGGGGTCGTGGAAGTCATGGAGATCGTCAGCGCGTCGATTTGCGTGCCGGCCGTGGCCACCTCGTCCCCCTCACCAGTCTTGACGCGCGAGGAGGCCAGCTATTACAGGGTGCCGCTGGAGAATTGTAGCGGCGCCGGCGGAGGCCAGCGGGTCAGACCATTGCCGCGGCGCGGACTTCTCGATGGCGAACGCGTTATTTCGCGAATCGCTTGAAGAAGCTGTCGTCGTTCCACCTCGGGCGCGCGCGATCGTTGGCGACCCGTTGCAGCAGGCCGAGAATCACGTGGTTGAATCTCGCGGCCGACTCGACGTCCACAGTCTGCTTCGCGTCGTCGTTCGGCGTGTGGTAGACGTCGCGCACCCAGTCGCGCCGGATCTTCTCCTCGGGAGAGCCGAACTCGTAGCCGAACTTGAACGCCAGCGACGGAATGCCCCTGCGGATGAAGCTGTACTGATCGCTCCGAATGAAGCGGTTCTGGTCGGGCTCCCGGTCGGTCTGCACCTCCACGCCCAGCGCCTTCGCGGAGGCGCGCACCGTGTCGCCGAGCGACGATTCGGTGAGTCCCTGCACCTCGATGACTTTCAGCGGATAGAGCGGCAGGAACATGTCCAGGTTGATGTCGGCGACGATCTTGTCGAACGGGACGGTCGGGTGCGCCGCGAAGTACTTCGACCCGAGCAGCCCCTTCTCCTCCGCCGTGACGGCGACGAACGCGATCGATCGCTTCGGCCGCGCGCCAGATTCCTTCAGCAGCCGTGCGACCTCGACGAGCGACGCGATGCCGGACGCATCGTCCATCGCGCCGTTGTAAATCGCGTCGCCGTTGACCGCCCGCCCGACGCCGACGTGATCCAGATGCGCGGACATCACGACATACTCGGACTTCAACTGCGGACCGGTCCCTTCGTGGATGCCGACGATGTTCGTGGAATCGACGGGCTCGCGTGTGACCCGCGCCTGAGCGCGAAGCGTTCCCGCCAGCGCGAAATGCGGCAGCGGCTTCTTGTCCGCGATCAACTGATGCAGCTCCTCGATGGCGTGGCCGCTGCCCGCCAGGACCTTCTCCGCCCCGCGGCGGGTGATCGTCATCGACACGAGCTGCCCGCCCTGATCCTGGAGCGCGCGATCCGCGAGAACGACGATCGGTTGAGGAGCGGAGGCGCTTGCGGATCCTGAACCGCGGCCACGGCCAGGTGCCGCGCCGCGTGGGGCGCCCGCAGCGCTCTCGGACGATGCGGTGCCGGCGGGCGGGTTGGGAAGCGTCGCCATCCCGATTGCGCCCGCACGCTTCAACACCGCCCAGCGCTCGCCAACGGAACTGACGTGGGATCGCACGTTGTCCGACACTTCCACCGGCGCGCGTGCGCTCGAGTACACCGCGATCTTCCCGCGCAGATCCTGACCCGCCAGGTCGTCCCACTTCGCTTCGGGGATCGAGAGACCGTACCCGATGAAGACCATCGGCGCCTCGATCGAACCGTCCAGCTCTCCGCGCGCGCTGAGCGATGCGTCTTCCCCGATCGCGAGCGGCTGCTCCACGCCGTCCCGAACCAGCGCGAGCTTCGATTGATCGGGAACGAGCACGCGCGACTCGAGCTTGACCGGCTGGCGGAAGCCGGAGCTGCCCCCGGGCGTCAGCCCGATGCTCTTGAACTGTGCCTCGACGTAGGCCGCCGCCTTTTCGAATCCCGGGGTGCCGACGTTGCGCCCCTCGAGCGAGTCCGACGCCAGCAGTTCAATGTGACTCCACCAGCGCCTGCCTTCGGCGGCCGGATCCTGGAGGACGAGCGCCACGAGAGCGACGAGCAGGGACAAGAACTTCATAACGACGCGAATTGTAGTTCGAGAAACCGGAAAAACAACATATGAGCCAGGTCATAATTGTCGGCTGGGGCCCGCCGTCATATGATGGTTGCACGGCTCAGCAACGGAGGAGCCCATGGCGTCACGTGAACTTGCAGGCCTCGTCGCTGTCCTCGCGCTAATCGTTCCCGCCCGCGAATCGTTCGCGCAGGTCCGCCGGCCCGAACCACTTCCCCAGGGCGCCCGCATCGCCGCACAGAACGGCGACATCATCGTCCTCGAGGGCGACGCGCAGGTGAAGATCCTGCGGCGCCGGGACGCAAACGTGAGGGTGGTGTTCAGTCCCTCGGAACGCTGGCTCGTGCTGCTCGTGGACTACGCCGCCAAGGGCGGTCCCGACGGACTCGTGGACTGGATGTACAGCTACACCAACGTCACGGGCGACTGGCCCATGGAGGAACGCTGGGAAGGGCCGACCACCATCGAGGAATACTCGACCGGGGCCATGGGTCCCGGACCGGCGGCGCACGGGATCGGGTTCACCGGATCGCGCGGCCTGGTGCAGCTCTTCCCGATGCCATCCGAGGAGTTCCGGGATCCGGCCGCCGCGGCGGTGTTGCGATACCAGGGATCGTCGGGAGCAATCGCGAACCGGTTGTCATTCGATCAGGCGGAAGCTCAGACGATCCAGGCCGTTCGGCGCAACGCCAGGAACGGCACTCAGGTGCAGACGTCATCCGGCGGCGTGCTCTCGTTCGGCGTGATCGGGCCAACCGAGAACCGGCCGCTGGTGGACGGCATGGCACCCGTGCGCGTCGGCGGCAGCGTCCGGCAGCCAGAGAAACTGGTGAACGTTGAGCCCGTGCTGCCCGAGACGGCCGCCCGCGCCGGCATCAGAGGTATCGTGATCCTCGAGGCCACCATCGGCGTTGACGGCACGGTCAAGGACACCCGGGTACTGCGCAGCATCCCGCTGCTCGACGCGGCCGCGCTCGACGCCGTTCGGCAATGGCGGTTTGCGCCGACAATCCTGAATGGCCAGGCCGTTCCGGTCATCATGACGGTGCCGGTGCCGTTTCAGTAGTCGCTCGCACCCTCGGGTCGGGTCAGCAGCCCTCCAATTTCAGGAGCCGTATCTCTTCATCGCGCATGCCCCGTGCGCGGCGCAACATCGCTTTGACGGCCGTGTCGATCGATGCGACGACATCGAAACGCGCCACTTCACCCCATAAGTGGTTTTACATCCTCAACGGAAACACAACATCGCGTTAATCATCGTGCGTGGGACAGTTCAGATAGTCAGCACGGAGGTTCATATCGTGATTATTCGCTCGACCCGACAACACGAATCCTGGAGCGCGGATCCTGATTCACGGGACCCGGCCCTCCACCTTGATCAGCGAGACGGCCTGCCGGGGAAGCGCGAACGAGACCCGCAACTCACCTTGCGCGACGGTCACCCGCTCGGGATCAACCAGCCGCTGCAAGTGCCCAGCCCTCTCGAGCGCCACGCGCTGTTTCGCTGTCGGATGGTCGGGCGATCCCATCCGCTGCCATGCCGCGTATGCGTTGCTGTGTTCCGCGTCGATCCGATAGTGGGACAGCAGCGCACGGCCGTCCTTCAAGCCGCTCAGTGTGAGCACCACCTCCGCCGAGGGCGCGGGCAGGTCGTCATCATGGTAATTCCACACGAGCGCGGTGAGATCGCCGCCCGAGCGCGCGGCGATGGCGTAGATGTCCGGGCGCGCGCGGACGCCGCGATCGCGGATCACCTCCACACTGTCGGCACTCGAACTCCCCACGGCCACGCGATCGCCGCGCATCATCCCGAGCATCCGGAACACATTGAGCACGGGCTTGTCGATCCCGTTCGTGGCCAGGTCGCGAAGCCCCGCGAACGGCGGTTGATCCTCGAATTCGAACGCCCATGTCACCGAGCCGCGCAGGTTCACGTCGTGAAGATCGGCGAGCTCGTACGTGCGGGCGATCTGCGCCGCGGTATAGCTCGAGTACATCGTTCCATTGCGGTAGCCGTTCTCGGGGTTCGTGCGAACCGAACAGGCGGCGCACCCTTCCGGGTCCGATTCGCCGATGATGATCGGAGTGTCGCGCAGTTCCGGGAAGGACGCGACGATCCTGAAGCCGTTGGAGATGGCCTGGAGCTGGTTCGCGATGCCCATGCGCACGTGGCCGTCAATCACGCGGGGCGCCCCTTTCGCGTGAAACCCGACGTAGTCGAGCGGCGCGCCGGTCCTGCCGGTCGCGTAGTTCGTGCCGCGAAGGCAGTGCTCGATGAAGTTGCGCAGGATCTGCTGCGTGCGGGCCCCGTTGGGGCCGGTCACGTGAGGCCCGCCGATGCGCGCGGTGGGCAGGGCCCGCTTCAACCCGTCGGCGGCGTAGTCGTACAGCCGCTGGAACTCCTCGGGCGTGCCCCGCCAGTACCCGATGTCCGGCTCGTTCCAGACTTCCCAGTACCAGCTCTCGACTTCCGCCCGGCCGTACCGCGCCACCGAGTGGCGCACCCATTGATAGACGAGCTCACCCCACTTTCCGTAATCGGTGGGAGGATACGTCCATCCCGTATAAATCCGCCCGTAGTCCAGGCCGGGAGCCCAGTCATGCTTGTACGGGTGAGGTCTGGTGGACAGCGCCTCCGGCATGAAGCCGATCTCGACAAGCGGCTTCATCTTCCGCTGGATGAAGGTGTCGAAGATGCGATCGACGATCGCCCAGTCGTACTTCGGCCGGCCCGCCGCGTCTTCGGTGTAGGCGTTGGTCGAGCCCCACTTCAGCGCGGGCGTGCCGTCTCCGCTCGTCAGGAGATTGTGCGTGCGGACGAACACGGGCACGGGGCTGAGCGCCGACAACTCGGACAGGAGCTTCCGCCCGTCCTTCATGTAGGTGTAGTTCGGCTCGTCGTACCCGAAGAAGGCCCAGATCGGCGTCAGGGGTCCCTGACGCCGATCTGCATCCACACGGATGGCCACCGGATCTTCGCGCGGGATTTGCGCGGAGATCCGCGGCACGAGCGGCACGCTGACGCCAACGGCCGCGAACAGCAGAAGAGCAACGACTCGACGCACTAGGACCCGCTGACGATCTTCCCTTCGGTGTCGTACGTGACCACCGTCCCGTACTTCTTGAACATCTCGCCGAGCTTCGGATCGCCCACTGCGATGATCTGCAGGCGCGGGGGGTCGAGATATTTCTTTGCCGCCTCCTGCACCTGTGCCTGCGTGATCGCGGAGATGCGCTGCGGGTACTTGTCCCAGTAATCCGCGGGCAGCCCGTAGAGATGCCGAATCATGTAGTTGTTCAGCATGGCCTGCGGCGACTCCAGCGACAAGGCGAACGAGGCAATCATCCCGCGCTTCTTGGCCTCCAGCTCCTTGTCGGGAACGGGCTCGTCGCGCATCCGCGCGATCTGCGCCATCAGATCCTTGAAGGCGGCCTCGGTCACGTCGTTGCGCACCTGGGTATTCGCCGACCAGTTGCCGCGCACCTTAAACGCGGAGAACCCGGAATACGCGCCGTAGGTGTAGCCCTTCTCCTCGCGCAGGATCGTGAAGAGACGGCCGGTCGGACCGCCGCCGAGCACTTCGTTCATGACCGACAGCACGTCGTAGTCGGGAGACGTGCGGACGAGCGACTGCGCGCCGACCAGGAAGTTGGTCTGCACGGAGTTCGGCCGCGCCACGAAGTGGATTCTTGCCTCGCCGGGCTGCGGCGGCTGATCGGCAGAAGGCGCCGCGGATGTTCCCTTCTTCCAGCCGGCGAGCTTCGCTTCGACGGCCTTCCGCGCGGCAGCCATGGTGATGTCGCCGGACATCGCGATGACGGCGTGGTCCGGCACCCAGTGCGCTTTGTGGAAGTCCACGAGCATGTCGCGCGTGACCTTGTCGAGCACCGGCGCGGTCAGCGACACGCGCGAGGCCGGGTGCGTCCCGAACAGGACACGGTTGAACATCTCGCTGGCCAGGAACCCGGCCTGGGTCCGCTGCGCGATCAACTGCGTGCGTATCCGCTGCTTGTACCGCTGCAGCTCCTCGTCCGGGAACGTGGGATTGAGCAGGACGTCGGCCGCCAGCGCGAACGTGTCGTCGAAATTATCGGTCAGGCTCGACCCGCTGACACTCGCGTCAATCGAGGACAGCCCGGCGCCCGCGCCGACCGAGGCCGCGTTCCGTTCGAGCTGCTCGGCGATCTGCGTGGTGGACTTCGTCGTCGTGCCCTCGCGCATCATCGTGGCAGTGATGGATGCAAGCCCCGGCATGTCGGCCGGATCGAAGTACCCGCCCGCACCAGGCACCTCGATCTGGAACACGATCTGCGGCGTCCGGTGATCTTCGAGGACCATCAGGTGGACGCCGTTGGGGAGATCGACTTCCGCCGGGCGCGGCAGCGTGATCTTCAGCAGCTCGGTCGAGACCGGCGCCTTCCCTTTCATGACGACGGCCTTGCTGGCCTGTGGAGACGGTGGCGGAGGCCCCTGCCGCGAGGCCGAGACGATCGCGCCGCCGGCCACGACGATGGCGACTGCGGCGGTTGGGATGACGCGTTTGGCAACCATTACCGGCCTCCTTCGCTGCCCGAACCGGCGGCCTTCGGCATGGTGATGACCACCGTCCGGTTGGCCGGCACGAGGTACCTGCTGGCGACGCGCCGGACGTCGGCCGGTTTCACGGCGGCGATGCGATCGGCGTACGTGTTGATGAGATTCGGATCGTTCCAGAAGAGCGCGTAGCGGCCGAGCGCGATCGCGCGGCTCAACGAGCTCGCAATGCTCGACACCTGGCTGCGCTTCCAGTTGTTCCGCGCCTTGTCCATCTCGAAGTCGGCGATCGGGCCGGCTTTGACCTTCTCGATCTCGGCGTAGATCGCCTTCTCGACGTCGTCGACGGATTTTCCGGCGAGCAGCATGCCGCTGATGCGGAACAGGCCCGGCCCGCGGTTGCTCGTCGAGGAGGCGCCGACGCTCGACGCGAGCTGCTGCTGGCGCACGATGCTCTCGTAGAACCGCGAGCTGCGCCCGCTGCCCAGCACCGAGGCCAGCACCGTCAGGCCGTCGTCGTCGGGCGACAGCGCCGGCGGGACGTGATAGGCGATGTCGATGCGCGGAAGCCGCGCGAGCGGATCCTCGAGCGTCTTGCGGCGCTCGGCCGTCTGCACCGGCTCGGTGACGTCCACGGGCGCCGGGGCGGGCTGCGCCGGGATCTTCTCGAAGTACTTGCGGACCTTCGCCAGGCACTCGGCTGACTTGACGTCGCCGGCAATCGACAGGACGGCGTTGTTCGGCGCGTAGTACGTCTTGAAGAACGCCTTCACGTCGTCCACCGAGGCCGCATTCAAGTCGGCCATCGAGCCGATCACGGAGTGTTCGTACGCGGGGTTCTCGTACGCGAGCTCGTCGATCGCCTCGAAGGTTTTGCCGTACGGCTGGTTGTCCACGCCGAGACGGCGCTCCTCCTGCACGGCGTTCCGCTGGTTGTCGAGGTTCTCCGTGGTGATGTCCAGCGACGCCATGCGATCGGCTTCGAGGAAGAGGGCGAGGTCGAGCTGGTTGGACGGCAGCGTCTCGTAGTAGAGCGTGCGCTCCTGGTTCGTCGTGCCGTTCATGCTTCCGCCGTTGTTGAAGATCTGCGTGAAGTGCTCGCCAGGCCCGACGTTCTCCGAGCCCTTGAACATCATGTGTTCGAACAGGTGCGCGAACCCCGTCCGCCCCTTGCGTTCGTCGCGGGAGCCGGTGTTGTACGTCACGACGACGGATATCACCGGGGCCGTGTGATCTTCGGAAATGATGACGCGAAGCCCGTTCTTCAGCTTCGTGTCGGTAAAGGTTACACGCGTGGCCGCCGACAGCGACGCGATCAGCGTCAGCGCAGCAACCGCGGCCGCCGTCGGCCACCGGAGGAACCGGGTCATAGAGGCCTCCTTGTGAGTCTCAATTGCGACTGATTATATGACCTTTCATCTGGCCTTTCTTCGAACATCGTTCGCTGTCCCACTGTCCCACTGTCCCACTGTCCCGCTGTCCCGCTGTCCCACTGTCCCGCTGTCCCGCTGTCCCACTGTCCACCGTCCCGCTGTCCCGCGGCACGCGCCCACGGCGTTAGCGGCACGAAGTGCACAAAGGACACGAAGGCCACGAAGACCGTCAAGTAGATCGATTGCTGTCCCGCTGTCCCGCTGTCCCACTGTCCACCGTCCCGCTGTCCCGCGGCACGCG
>MELC01000005.1:100644-135744 GCA_001767455.1 Acidobacteria bacterium RIFCSPLOWO2_12_FULL_66_21 | reverse complement strand
CTGTCCCGCTGTCCCACTGTCCACCGTCCCGCTGTCCCGCTGCACGCGCCCACGGCGTTTGCGGCACAAAGTGCGCCAAGGACACGAAGCCCACGAAGACCGTCACTAGATCGATTTGTGTCCCGCTTGTCCCGCCGTCCCGGCGTCCAGCTGTTTCGATATGGCCATCCGAGCAGGTTTGGACAGCCTGACGGCGTACGCCCGCGGGTGTGCCGTCGAGCGCCGGCCGCCGGCTGCCGCCGGCCGGCGCCGCGCTGCGCGCGGCTCGACGGCACACCGGGGACATCGGATCTTCCAGAAGCCTTACAGCCTTCGTGAACTTCGTGCCCTTGTGGTCTTCGTGAAACGAAAAGCCGTCGGCTCGTGCCTCGTCGGGGTGTCGGGGCGTGCATCGTCGGGGTCGGCTGTCGCCAGTAAGAACCAGTCTTCGTGCGCTGTGCTACGGTATCGCAATGGAATACCGACAGCTCGGCCGCACCGACATGCGGGTGTCCGTCATTGGTTTCGGGGCCTGGGCCATCGGCGCCGACTGGGGCTCGGTCAACGACGAGGACTCGATGGCCGCACTGCACGCGGCCGTCGACGCCGGCGTCAACTTTATCGACACGGCGGACGTGTACGGCGACGGCCGGAGCGAGCGCCTCGTCGCGCGGCTTCGGCGCGAGCGCCCGCGGGACACCATCCGGGTGGCCACGAAAGCGGGACGACGGCTGCCGCGCCAGACGTGCGAGGGCTACAGCCGCGAGAACCTGACGGCGTGGGTCGAACGCAGCCTCCGGAACCTCGAGGTCGAGGCGCTCGATCTGCTGCAGCTTCACTGCCCTCCGACGGCACTGTACGAGCGCCCGGACGTGTTCGGGTACCTCGACGATCTGGTCAGCGCCGGAAAGCTGCGCTACTACGGCGTCAGCGTGGAGAGCGCCGACGAGGCGATCGCCGCCATGCAGTACCCGCGTGTGCAGAGCGTCCAGATCATCTTCAACATGTTCCGCCTGAAGCCCGCCGAGCGCGTCTTCCCGGACGCCCACGCGCGGCAGGTCGGCATCCTCGCGCGCGTGCCGCTTGCGAGCGGTCTCCTCACCGGCAAATTGAAGCCCGACACGGCGTTCGCGGCTGACGATCACCGCGCCTACAACCGCGAGGGACAAGCGTTCGACAAGGGAGAGACCCTCTCGGGAGTCCCGTACGACATCGGCTTGGCGGCCGTCGAGCGGCTGCGCGCGGTCGTGCCGGATGGCCTGACGATGGCGCAGTTCGCGCTGCGGTGGATCCTGATGTTCGACGCGGTGACGTGCGCGATCCCCGGCGCGAAGACCCCGGCGCAGGCCTCTGACAACGCGACGGCCGGATCCGCTCCGGCCATCGAGCCGCGCCTGATGGACGCCGTCCGCGAGGTGTACGACCAGTACATCCGGCCGGTCGTACATGCCTACTGGTGAGCCGTGCCGCTTTTCCTCGGACTCGACTGCAGCACCCAGGGCCTGTCGGCCATCGTTCTCGACAGCGATGCCTGGCGCCGCACGGTCGCCTTCGAGCACTCGCTCGAATTCGATCGCGAGTTCCCGGAATACGGCACCACCCACGGCGTCCTCCGGAATGGCCTCGAGGTCTCGTCTCCGCCGCTGATGTGGGCCGAGGCCCTCGAGCGGATGATGGCCATCGTCTCGCGCGAAGCGGGGCTCGACATTGGCGATCTGCGCGCCATCTCCGGATCCGGTCAACAGCATGGCAGCATCTATGTAAACGAACGGGCGGCGTCCTCGTGTCAGGCCCTCGATCCACGCCGGTCCCTCGCGAAACAGCTCGACGGAATCTTCAGCCGGGCGGCTTCCCCCATCTGGATGGACGAGAGCACGCGCGACCAGTGCCGCGCCATCGACAAGGCGCTCGGCGGGCCCGAGGCCACCGCGGCGCTGACAGGTTCGGCGGCCACCGAACGGTTCACGGGACCGCAGATCCGCAAGTTCTTCGAAACGGATCGCGAGAGCTACGCCCGAACCGCGCGCATTCATCTGGTCAGCTCATGGCTCGCCTCTCTTCTCGCCGGCACGGACGCGTCGATCGATCACGCGGACGGCTCCGGCATGAACCTCATGGACATCCGGACGCTGGCGTGGGCGGAGGCCGCCCTCGATGCGACGGCGCCCGGCCTTGGCGTCAAGCTGCCCGCGCTGCAATCCTCGTGGACGATCGCCGGCGCGCTTGCGCCGTACTGGCGTGAGCGCTATGGATTCCCCCCGGCAGCCGTCATCGTCTGGTCCGGGGACAATCCGTGCAGCCTGATCGGCACCGGTCTTGTACGCAAAGGATGGCTTGGCGTGTCGCTGGGGACGAGCGACACCGTGTTCGGTTTCAGCGCGACCCTGCCGACACCGTCGGTCGGGTCGCACGTCTTCGCATCACCTGCCGGCGGGTACATGGCGCTGCTCTGCTTCAGGAACGGGTCGCTCGCGCGTGAAGCGGTCCGCGATCAGTATCGGATGGACTGGGAGAGCTTCTCGCGCGCGCTCCGCCAGACACCCGCCGGCAACGGCGGCGCTCTGATGCTGCCCTGGTTCGATCCGGAGGTCACACCCCACGCGCCGGCGGGCGTTCATCGATTGAACCTCGACGTCGCGGATGCCGCCGGAAATGTGCGCGCTGTCGTCGACGCGCAGATGATGTCGATGGCCAACCGCGCGGAACGCCTCTGGCAGCCGTGCGATCGCGTCATCGCGACGGGCGGCGCGTCGGCCAACCGCGACATCCTCCAGGTGATGGCCGACGTGTTCGGCGCGGAGGTCTACCGTACCGCGGACGCGAATGCGGCGGCGCTCGGCGCCGCGCTGCGCGCGTACCACGCGTACGAGCTGTCACAAGGGCGAGAGCTGCCGTGGGAGCAGGTCGTGTCCGGCGTCACCGACGTCGACGAGCGTGGGCGCATCGCGCCCGTGCCGGCGAACGTCGCGGTGTATCGCGAACTGAGGAAGCGGTACGCAGACTTCGAGCGATTGAAGAGCGGGCGTAGCGGGGTCGGTTAGCCAGCCGACAGCCGTCGCTGCTCGGGCGGCTCGAGATTCCAGGTTCTTCAACAAGAGCCGGTGAGTCCGTTTGTACGCCACCTTTGCCATCCCCGACAGCTCCCGCCAAGTGCCTCGCCGGTCCACCCGCCTTCGTGTGTCGTTCCGTCTCACGACGCTGGGTCGCCTCCCAAGCTCCTTGATCGCGTGCGGCACGCCATCCGTGCGCGGCACTACAGTCGGCGGACGGAGCAGGCCTACGTGGACTGGATTCGGCGGTACATCATCTTCCACAACACGAAGCAAGTACCCGAATGCGGCGACAGAGTGGGGATGGCAGTTTGCATTTCCGGCGGCGCGGATCTGCCGCGATCCGCAGTTCGGGCCGCCGTCTTGGTATCACCTGCACGAGTCAGTCGTGCAGCGGGCGCGTGAGAAGCCCGCTCGATCGGCTCTGAGTGTGGTTAGCTGCGGGCCCCGGCGCGTATCCGCTGCACCGTTTTGGATCGCGGTCCCGCAAGCTGCTGCTCCCACGCCGGTTGCCGGCGTGAGCCTCGGCCGGGCACCACATTACGCCGACCGGTGCTCCACGGAAAGTCGCGCGTAACCGCGTTCCGAGGGAATTCTGCAGATCGTGCTAGTGTCCCGTCCCAGTGGATCGTGGCATAAGTCCCGGGCGCGGCGCCCGGATCGCAAGGCGCGACGAGCGAGCATACAGGCCGTATGTGAGCGAGGGGCAACGCCGCGAGGCGGGATGCCCCGCCCGGGAATTGTGTCGCGAACCACTGGGACGGGACACTAGGATGCCGGCATTCAAGGCTTTGACGGGCGGTCGGGGACTTTCGTCATGGGTGTATGGCTGCGAGCGAAGGACCTGCGGTCTACTCCAAGACCAGTTGGGCCGACGAACAAGAAACGCGGGGCATGACGATTACTCGAGAGTGATCTGAATAGTTCATGAGACCGAAAGCGTACGTTGAGACGACGGTAATTAGCTACTTGGCGGCATCTCCAAGTCGCGACATCGTCGTGGCGGCACACCAACAACTCACGCGGGAACGGTGGGAGAGGCGAGATCGGTTCGAGCTCGTTGTGTCTCAGGCGGTCATCGATGAGGTATCTCGCGGCGACGCAGCTGTGGCGGAGCGGCGGCTCGCACTTGTGGCCCAGATTCCCGTGCTCGACTTGGGCGACAACGTGAATGAGTTCGCGCGGAAACTGCTCCGCAGCCATGCCGTGCCCCCGAAGGCGAACTTGGATGCCGTCCACATTGCCGTCGCCGCCGTGAATCACGTGAAGTATTTGGTCACCTGGAATTGCACGCACATCGCGAACGCTGCGGTTCGTGGCAAGATTGAGGAAGCGTGCCGCAGCGCTGGCCTTCCGACCCCGACGATCTGCACGCCGGAAGAACTGATGGAGCCCTGAGATCATGGCAAAGGATCCGATCGTCGAAGAAGTGCGCGCAATCCGAGCCGCGATTGCGGTAGAACACGGGAACGATCTCGATGCCATCATTCGGGCCCTCAAGCGAAAGCAGGGTGCCGATGGCCGACGGGTCGTTGATTTCTCCGCAAAACGAGCTCCGAAGAAGCAAGCTCGAAAGGCCGGGTAGTAACTGCGGCCCAACACGCGATGGAGCCGACGGCGCGTCGGAGACGTTCGCGCCGCGGCTCATCGCTTGCCGTTGGGCGGACAAGGCATGGTGAGCAAGCGCAAGCTGCGCATGCGATCCATCGGACCATGGAGTTCCATTATGAGACTCTCGGCGATATGGAAGGCTTGCCTGTTAGCCGCAGGAATATGCTCCGCGGCCATGGCCGTCTATCACTTCTGGATGCCTTACCAATTCGATTGGACCAGCAAATTGCGGGCGACGCCGCCAGCCATCGCCTGGGGGTCCTTCATGATCAACTTTTGCTTCAGTGTCCTTCTCGTCTGGGCCGCAGCGATGACGATTCTTGCCGCCTTTCGATGGACGAAGCAGGACGCAGTGACGCTCTGCACGGTCTGGGGAATGGGCGTCTTCTGGGTGCTGAACGCTGGCTATCAGGCTCTGTTCCCAATGCCGCTTCCGGAGAACTTGCGCGCCGTAGGGTGGTTTCTGCTCGGCTTCGCCGTTCTCGTGGCCTTCCTCTACGCGGTTGCGATCGCCGTCGGTCTCTCAACGATCTCAAGGGCAGCGAATTCGTGACAAAACAGAGTTTGACGAGTGGCGCGCCCAACAACACGGACACGCTGCGAGGACGAGGAGTTCCACGTTCTCGGATTCATGGGTACCGTGGATTGAAAGCCAAGCTCGGATACTCAACGAGCGAGATTCGGTCCCGCCCATGGAGGTGCACGCCGATGAGTAAGACTTCAGCCAAGACGTTCGATACCGTTCACATGGTGCGAGCTCTTCGCGACGAGGTGACTTCAATAATCGCGATGATGTCGGTCGAGGAGGAGAATCGCATCGCTCTGCGGAGTTCTCGGATCCGAAACTCCACCGCCTCATGGAGTTGGCTGCCCAACAAAGATTTGCAGCCGACGGCGGCGATGGGATCATGAGCCGCCGCGGCTGAAATCTGGTCGTTGATATGGCTGTCACTTGTCAAGTCAGCCACACCCGTCCCGTCCTCACCATCGTGAGTGGTCCTTCTCGTTTGTCGGTCTTCGTTCATCGATCGGTCCGGCGGCACGATGTTCTAGCGACGGTTGACGCTGCTGATATCCGCGGATTGGGTACCGCCAGACTTCTGTGCGTCGCGGAGCTGCCTCACTAGGCACGGACATCGCAGCCGAAGCTGCCGCCCTTAACGCCCTCGAGGATTCTCCACCTGGTCACCGTGCCGCCGGAACGATTGATGAACGAACACGTCCTGCCCACGCGCCGAGGCTCACTGCGGCGTGGGCGACACCTCCCGGGCAATCGCCCAGATTAAACCCCGCGAGCTCGCGGGCAATCGCCGTCGCGACCTTCGGCTTCGCCTTGCCGCGCGCCACCAAGCGCTTGAAGCGGGCGGTCAACCGGAGTTGGGCCTTCCACGCGATGTCACACACGCCCTTCGGCAACCCTTCTTGCCGGTACGCATGCTGGCGTCCGATCCGCGGAATCCCTTGATACGCCCACGCGGCTTCCGCGAGCAGGCGTCGCACATGGGGATTGCCCGCCTTCGTGATGCCGCCGCGTCGGACACTCGGCCCACTGGAATACTCCGACGGGCCCCCTGCCGCAGGAGGAACGCCTTCAGCCGGTACTTCGCCTGCGTGCCGACGACGACGGCATCTTCCCGGGCGCGGACGAGGTCGCGCATCGCTTCATCGGTGTCGTCCGGCACGTAGATCGCGCGCAGCTCGCCGGCCCGATGCAGCCGGGCCAGCATTTGACTGTCGCGCCGATCCGTCTTCACGCGATCCCCGCTCCGCTTGGGGATCATCGACGGACTCACCACCACGCACGCCTCGCCGCGCTTCGTCAGGTGCCGATACATGCCGAAGCCGCACGGACCGGCCTCGTAGACGAAGTGGAGCTGCCGGTCCGGCGCGCGCAGCGCGCGCACGACTTTGTCCAGCGGCTCAAGATCGCTCGCGATGACCCCGTAGTGGCGGACTTCTCCATCCCGCTGCCCCTCAGCGATCGAGACGTCGATCGTTTCTTTGTGGACATCCAGGCCTACGAACATGCTACGGTTCTCCATGACCTACCTCCTCGTGTGTGGCCCGGTGTGACGCCGTGGGACGCGACACATCATCCACCATGTACGAGGACGGTAGGTCTATGCTTCCCTGGCGCGATCTCAGCTTGGCCCGTGGCTTGACACGCCGCCGAGCAGACCCCCCACCAAGCGGGGCCCGCGCAGGCGGCCGTCGACTGAGCGTCACGCAGAAGCTGTGACAGCCATTATGTCTAGGCAGCTACGCGAACAAGGACCTTTGGTCGGAGCGTCTCAAGAACTTGGAGAATCGCTGGAACGAGCCGCTCGAGAGACTCCAGGCGGTTGGTGTCGGCCACAAGAACGACAACCGCGATGGGCAGAGTCTTCAGGTTCTGCTGGAACTCGATTCTGATCGGCGGTCAGCAACGCGTCGAATGCCGGCGCGGCCTGGCGAAGCAGTACACCGTTGCTCAGACCCGTCCAGCCGATTTGCGTGACGGTGCGAACCTCATGGCCGGTCAGCAGGTCCGCGAGTGGCCGGGGCAACGATTCATCGAGCAGGAGTCGCACGAGAGGTTAGCAGGTCCTTGGCCACTTCCAGCGCCAACACCGCTTGTTCGCGCGTGACAGACGGAAAATGATCGAGGAATCGATCGAGGCTATCGCCAGCAGCGAGATAATCCAGCAGGTTCTTGACCGGGACGCGCGTGCCGGCGAAAACTGGAGTGCCGCCGAGCACATCAGGGTCGGATCGGACGACGGATTCAAGAGTCGGCATGTTTGCTCCGCCTTGCACTCCATGGTACACCCGACGGGGTGCGGTGACTAAGAGCATCGCAGCGGCACGCCGACATGAACCCGCTCTAAGCACTTACCGTCCTGCTGACACTCCGGCTCACCTGCGGCGCCGCGCGTGCGCCGAAGCGCCGCGCGCGAAGGAAGGCCCAGCCTACTTCGTGACGCCGAAGGTGAACACGGTCTTCGTCGAGTACTCCTGACCGGGCTTCAGGATGGTCGACGGGAAGCCCGGTTTGTTCGGCGAATCCGGGTAGTGCTGCGTCTCGAGGCAGAACCCCGTGCGGTGGTTGTACACATGGCCGCCCTTGCCGGTGATCGTCCCGTCAAGGAAGTTGCCCGCGTAGAACTGGATCCCCGGTTCGGTCGTCGCGATGTCGAGCGTGCGGCCGGTCGTCGGCTCGACGACGCGGGCGGCGTGCTGGAGTCCGGCGCCGGTCCGGTTCAGCACCCAGTTGTGGTCGTAGCCCTTCCCGTTCGTCAGCTGCGGATCGTTGGCGTCGATCCGGGCGCCGATCGCCGTGGGCGTCCGGAAATCGAACGGCGTGCCCTGCACGGGCGCCAGCTGCCCGGCCGGAATCAGCGTGTCGTCGACCGGCGTGTAACGATCGGCGTCGATCGACAACTCGTGCCCGAGGATGTCGCCCGAGCCCTCCCCCGCCAGATTGAAGTAGCTGTGTTGCGTGAGATTCACAGGCGTCGCCTTGTCGGTCGTCGCGTGATAGGCGACGATCAGCTCGTCCTTCTCGGTCAGCGTGTAGGTGACGCGGACCTTCAGGCTGCCCGGATACCCTTCTTCGCCGTCGGGGCTCGTGCGGGTGAAGGCGACACCCACTCCATCCGCGGTCTTCAGCAGCTCGCCGGCCCACACGACTTTGTCGAATCCCTTGTTCCCGCCGTGCAGGTGGTTGGGGCCGTTGTTCGCGGCGAGCTTGTACGTCGTGCCGTCCAGCGTGAACTGCGCCTTGCCGATGCGGTTGCCGTACCGGCCGATGATGGCGCCGAAATACGGCGGCGGCGGACCGTTCACGTAGCCAGCAAGGGTGTCGAAGCCAAGCACGATGTCGCCGGCCGTGCCGGCGCGATCGGGTACTTTCAGGCTGGTGATGATCCCGCCGTAGGTCGTCGCCTTGATCTCGACGCCGTGCCCGTTGGAGAACGTGTAGATGTCGACGGCCGTGCCGTCGGGAGTCTTGCCGAAGGGCGCGCGGGTCAACTCGGGTCCTTTCACGGCCGCGGGCGGCGCGGACTGCGCACACGCGCCGACGACAATCTGACAGAGGATCACGGCCGAGGCAAACGCGGCCGCGTAGTGGAAACGTGTCATGCCATTCTCCAGCAGCCCTCACCGCCTCCGCCAAGGCTCCGGCGAGTCTCGCCGAAGCGCTGCGCGCGAAGGCGGAAGGGCTGCGCAACAACGTGCACTGCCTGCGGCCGGCTGCCCGCTGCCTGCTGCAGTTTCCCGCCATTGTAAACGATTACTGAGACCGTGGCGTGGGCCCGCGGCCGTCGTCAGCCGTAGTAATATGTCGGCGCCGACACTCATTATGGCAGGCCTCGAGTTCCGCAACGTCCGCAAGTCCTTCGGCGCCGTGCAGGCGCTCAAAGGCGTGTCCTTCTCCGTCGCCGACGGAGAGGCGCACGCGCTGGTCGGCGAAAACGGCGCGGGCAAGTCCACGCTCCTCAAGATCCTGGCGGGCATCATTCATCCGGACGCCGGCGAGCTGTACTGGCGCGGCGAGCGCCTGACGATGACCAGCCCCCGCGACGCGCTGGAGCGCGGCATCGGGATGGTGTACCAGGAGATGCTGTCGTTCCCCAACCTCTCGGTGACGGGGAACATCTTCGCCGGCCGCGAGCTCACGCGAGGAGGACGCCTGCTCGAGCACGAGATGCGGGCGCGCACGCGCGCGCTGCTCGACGAGCTGCATCTGGCAATCCGCCCCGACGCCCGCGCGGAATCGCTGTCGGCGGCCCACCGGCAGCTCCTGCAGGTGGCCCGCGCCCTCGCCTTCGACTGCCGCATCCTCGTCCTGGACGAGCCGACCACCTCGCTCACCGACGCCGAAGCGGATCATCTTTTCGCCGTCCTCGAAAAACTGAAACGGGAAGGGACGACGCTGCTGTACGTGTCGCACAGGCTGCCGGAGGTGTTTCGGATGTGCGATACGATTACCGTCATGCGCGACGGCGCGCACGCGGGCACGTTCCCGCGCACCGAGGTCACCCCGGATCGGATCGTCCGGGCGATGGTCGGCCGCGATTTGCCGCCCCGCGCCGAACATGAGTCCGCCGCCGCGCGCGCGCCGGTCCTCGCGATTCGCGGCCTCACACGCGGTCCCTGCTTCCGCGACGTGTCGCTGACCGTGTCCGCCGGAGAAATCGTCGGACTGTTCGGCCTCGTCGGATCGGGCCGATCGGAGCTGCTCGAGACCCTCTTCGGCATGCACCGCCCGGACCGCGGCACGATTGCGCTCTCCGGCACGCCCATCCGGCTGCGCAACCCGCGCGCCGCCGCGCGGGCGGGTATCGCACTCGTCCCCGAAGAGCGCCAGCGGCAGGGGCTGTTCTTCAACCTCTCGGTCCGCCACAACCTCATGCTCCCGGGGCGCACGGCGCAGGGGCGGATCGTGATCGGCGCGTCGGAGGAGCGCCGCGAGTCGCGGCGGCTCCTCCAGGAATGGCGCATCAAGGCGGCGGGAGAGGACGTGCTGCCCGACAGCCTGAGCGGCGGAAACCAGCAGAAGGTGGTGCTCGCGAAGTGGCTGGCCACCAGTCCGCGCGTGCTGCTGCTCGACGAGCCGACCAAAGGGGTGGACGTGGGCGCGAAGTTCGAGATTCACGAGATCGTACGGCGACAGGCGGCAGAGGGCCTTGCCTGCCTCGTCGTCTCGAGCGATCTCCCGGAAGTGCTGGCCCTGTGCGGCCGCATCGTGGTGATGCACGAGGGGCGCGTGCAGGGAGAGATCGCCGGAGCGGACGCGACCGAGGAGTCGGTCATGCACCTGGCGACGGCGGAGCTGAAGGAAGCATCGTGAAGAAGCTCTGGCGGGTCCGCGAGCTGAGCACGGTGGCGATCCTCGCCGCGGAGGTGGCGTTCTTCACCTGGTACCTCTGGCCGGAAGCGGGCCGCGCGCATCCGTTTCTCAACGTGGAGAACGCGCTGCTCATCCTGAAGTACTCGTCGATCTACGGGATTGCGGCCGTGGGGGCCGCGATCGTCATCATCTCGGGCGGCATCGATCTCGCCCCCGGCGCGGTCATGGCGCTGGCGGGGGTCGTCACGAGCGGCCTGTTCGTGCAGGAAGGCTGGCCGCTGGCGCCCGCGATGGGCGCGGGACTGCTCGTCGGCGTGGTGTCGGGTCTGCTGAGCGCCGCCCTGATCGTGCTGGCGCGGCTGCCGCCGTTCATTGCCACCCTCGGTGTGATGGGCATCACGCGCGGCGCCGCTTTCATCATCACCGAGGGACGCTACTTCGACGTCTCGAGCAAGCTGATGGGCGGATGGCGGCCGCTCGGGTTGCCGGCGGACTGGGTCGCCCCGCTCGTCATGGTGGGCCTGGCGCTCGTGTTCCAGTTCCTGATGACGCGCTTCCAGTGGGGCCGATCGGTGTTCGCGGTCGGCGGCAACGAGACGGCGGCGCTCTTCACCGGGATCGGCATCGGGCGGCTGAAGACGTCGGTGTACGTGCTCAGCGGACTGCTCGCCGCCGTGTCGGGCGTCGTGCTCGTGACGGTGCAAGGACAGGGGAAAGCGGACCTGGCCACCGGGTACGAGCTCGACATCATCGCGTCGGCCGTCGTCGGCGGCGCGAGCTTGTCGGGCGGCCGCGGATCGGTCGTCGGCGCCGTGCTCGGCACGCTGATCTTCGGCGTGCTGCGGAACGCCTTGCCGCAGATTCCGGGCGCGACGTTCTATGATCGGCTGATCGTCGGGCTCGTCGTCATCGTCATCGTCGTCATGGACCAGATGCTCCTGAAGAAGGCAGACTGAGCCGTTGCTCGTTGCTCGTTGCTCGTTGCTCGCCTGGCCCGCCGAAGCGCGAAGGCGGGCGGCTCGCGAAGCGCCTGCGGCCCGAGCGAGGCGACGGAGTGGAGCGCCGCAGAGCGGCGCCGCCGAGCGAGAGCGCGTGGGGGTGGGGCCCCACGCGCAGTAATAAACGAAGAGGACACATGAAACGAATCAGCCTTGTATTGATGATGTGCTTCGCCGTTGCCGTGGCCGGCTGCGGAAAGAAGGAACCGCCTGCGGCCGACGGCGGCGCGCCGGCAAAGAAGAAGCTGCGCTTCGCCGTGATCCCGAAGGCGCTCGACATCACCGTCTTCAACTACGCGAAGGTGGGCGCCGAGCGCGAAGCGGCAAGGCTCGGAGACGTCGAGGTGCTGTGGAACGCGCCGGCGAGCGCCGACCAGCTCAAGCAGAAGGAGATCCTCGAGTCGTACATCACGCAGCGCGTCGATGGGATCGCGATCTCCGCGCTGAACGGCGACTTCCTGACCGACACGATCAACCGGGCCATCGACGCGGGCATTCCGGTCGTGACGTGGGACTCCGACGCGCCGAAGTCGAGGCGGATGGCGTTCTACGGCGTCGACGATTTCAAGTCGGGGCAAATCATGGGCGAGCAGGCGGTCAAGATGCTCGGCGGCAACGGCAAGGTCGCGATTATCACCAGCTTCGGCGCGACGAACCTGCAGCTGCGGCTCGACGGCGTCAAGGACGTCCTGGCGAAGAGCCCCGGAATGCAGATCGTCGAGGTGTACGACATCAAGGAGGATGCGCTCCGCTGCGGCGAGATCATTTCGACCGGCACGCGCCGCTACCCGGACCTCGGCGCGTGGATCTCAGTGGGCGGGTGGCCCGTGTTCACGCGCAACGCGCTCGCCGCGGTCGATCCGTCGAAGACGAAGGTCATCTCGTTCGACACGAACCCGCCGGCGCCCGACCTGCTCAAGGACGGCAAGGTGCAGGTGCTGCTCGGACAGAAGTACTTCGGCTGGGGCAGCGAGACGGTCAGGCTGCTGCACGACATCAAGAACGGCAGGATGCCGCCGTCGCCGATGATCGACTCCGGCGTCGACGTCGTCACGAAGGACAACGTCGACGCATACGTGGAGCAGTGGAACAAGCTGGTCGCGGGGAAGTAGGGGCTACTGCTCGACGTGCACGAGGTAGGCCTCGACCATCAGCAGGTTTCTTTCGCCTGACTGGCGGATGATGCTGAGGAGGCGGTCCATCTTGACGACTTCCTCGAGCTGCTCGTCGATGAACCACTGCAGGAAGCTCTGCGCCATGTAGTCGGTCTCCTCCACGGCCTGGGCCATCAGCTTGTTGATCTGGCCGGTGACCTCTTCCTCCCATTTGAGGGCCGCCGCGGCGGCCTCCTCCGCGGAGGCAAAGGTCGGCTTCGGCGCCGGAATCGCGGGAATCTGCAGGTCGCCCTGCGTGTCGAGGATGTAGTGCACGAACTTCAGGGCGTGCTGCTTCTCCTCGTCGGCCTGCGCGAAGAAGAGCTTGGACAGGAGCTTCAGGTGGCGCCGGTCGAAATAGGCGGCGATCGCCAGGTACTGGAGTTCGGCGCCCAGTTCGTGGCCGATTTGTTCGTTGAAGGCGGCGGCAAGCTTCCGACTGATTAGCACGTCTCACTCCTCCTCATAGGGCTTCACCCCCATTATCATCAAAAAGAAAACGGCCGCGGAAAAATTCCCCGCGGCCGACGACTTCACGGCAGCCCTAAAGGGCTGCGCTACGGGCTGCGCTACAGGTTACTGTTTGGGCGTGTCGTGCAGGACTTCCTGCACCGAGTCCTTCTTCTTGCCGCCCAGGCCCTTGATCTGGATGACCGGCTCGGCCGGCGCCTCTTTCAGCACGTGCTGCCGGTAGAGCGCGGCCATGCGCGCGTCCTCTTCCGCCTGCTTCTTCGCGGCGGCGCGGGCGCGCAGCTTCTCCTCGCGCGCGGTCTTGGCGATGCCCGCTTCGTCGAGGTCCATCTGTTTGCCCGCCGCGACGGCTTCCGCATCCAGCACGAGGCTGTGTTCCGTCGTGGGCAGCGCGACGCTCTTGCCGCCGGCGAAGATCTCGTGGCGGCCGTGCTCCTCGTACCACTTCGTGAGCGTGGCCGTCATGTGCATCTTCTCGATGATGTTCCGCCAGCCGATGCCCGTGTTGTACGCGCAGAAGCTGATCTCCCCTTCCTGCGTCGCGTACGGGATGATGCAGCGCTCGGTGCGGCGGAAGTCGTAGTTGAACAGATCCTGGAACCACATGCCCGCGATGAACAGGAAATTCCAGCGGTCGGCGCGGCGCTTCTCAATGTCCTTCTCGGTGCGGTCGATCGTCACCTTGCCGTAGTCGTGGCCGGTCGCGCCGAACGTCTTGTCGAACTTCTTCATGAAGTCGACGATCCGGAAGTGCGTCGGCGCCTTGAACGGATCGTAGTTGCGCGCCAGCGCCAGCGACATGCCGAGCACCGAGAGGAACCTGCCGCGCCCGGCGTCGTTGACCTTCCGGACGTCCTTCGCGAACTGATCGGCGTGCAGGAAGGCGGTGACGGGCGCCGCCTCCTTCGTTTCCTTGTCGATCATCACCGCCATGCCAATCCCGCAGTTCGGGTGGCAGCCGCACGTCAGGTTCCCCCACTCGGCCCCCGGACCGTGGACGAGGTCCGCCCAGTCGGTGAAGGTGCCCATGAACGAGATCGGGAACCAGTCGCGCACCGGCTCGCCGATGCCCACCTGGCTCTTCACGTCGTGCGCGAGGTGCGACAGCGTGTAGCGCTGCGCCGCGCGCCGCTCCGGCGTCACCTCCTCATCGCGCCCGGTGAAGGACACCGGCTGGAACGACAGGAAGTTGATCTTGCGCGGGTTGTCGAGCGCGAACTGGATGATCCGGCCGACCTGCTCGTTGTTCACCCCGTTGACGATCGTCACGACCGGGACGATGTCGACGCCGGCGGACCAGAGGTTTTCGATGGCGCGCAGCTTGACGTCGAAGAGATTGCCCACGAGGCGGTGCGAGTTGGCCGCGTTGCCGATCCCGTCGAACTGGAGGTACGCGTACCGCAGGCCCGCCTTGGCCGCCGCCCGCGCGAACTCGGGGCTCTTGGCGAACTCGATGCCGTTGGTGGCCGCCTGCACGCTGCTGTACCCGACCTGCTTCGAGTAGCGGACCGCGTCGAGGAAGTACGGCGACATCGTCGGCTCGCCCCCCGAGAACTGCACCGACATCTGCCGGCGCGGCTTGATCGAGATGGCGTTGTCGAGCATCGTCTTGATGTCGTCCCAGGACAGCTCGTGGACGAAGCCGACCTGGTTGGCGTCCATGAAGCAGGGGTCGCACATCATGTTGCAGCGGTTCGTCAGGTCGATCGTCAGCACCGCGCCGCGGCCGTACTTGATCGTGCTGCTGCCGTGGTTGTGCAGCTTCTCGTCGTTGTGGGCGCGGATGTCGCTGCCCGGGAACGAGTCCTCCAGGTGCTTGAAGAAGGCGGTGTCCATCGCCATCACGTCTTCGAAGTGCCCGTGCTGCGGGCAGTCCTTCACCATCAGGATCTTGCCGTCGCGCTCGATGATCTGCGCCTTGATCTCCCCCACCTTCTCGGTGAGCAGGATGGTGTAGTCGCGCTTGCCGTCCACGATCGCCTGGCGCGCCTCGCGCACGCACACCGGACAGAGCGAGTCGGTCTCGCGCGGCCAGCCGAGCGGCGGCTTCACTTTCTCCCAGGACTTGAGGATCGGCTTCTCGGACCAGCGGGGCACGAACGGCTGCCCCGGCTTGACGGCCCGGTTATAGGTGTCGAGTACCGCCCACGCACCGTGGGCCAGGTAGGTGATTCCCTTCTCGACGTACTTGATCGGCTTGTGCATATGCCTCCGGCACCCGGTCACCCGCGTTCGGCGCACCTCGGCCACGAGAGGATGACCCCGCACCAGCATAGCCACCGATCGGGCGAAATCCCCAAGAATTCCAGTGAATTGGCCAATTGCCTCCCTGACGGGTCCCCTGCGGCGCCGAGTGGGCAGCCATGGATGACCCGGGCTGAAGCTGGAAGCTGGGAACCGGAAACTGGAGAACTCGCTGTTCTGCTCAGGTGGTCGCGGGTCGAGGGGACGTCGCGCGCTGGCGGCGGCTGCGCCACCACCACACGCGCGCGGCGAGCAGCACCGCCAGAATGGCCGCGTAGTAGACCGGTTCGCCCATCGCGACCTTCACCTTCCAGACGAAATGCACGGCCGCGGCGATGCCGCTCAGATAGATGAGGCGATGGAGCGCCTGCCAGCGCCGCCCCAGCCGCCGGATCCATCCCCTGGTGGACGTGAGCGCCAGCGGAATCATCAGCAGGAACGCGACCATGCCCGCCGTGATGAACGGGCGCTTCACCACATCCTTCACCATGAGATCGAAGGCAAAGAACTGATCGAGGACCAGGTAGGTCAGGAAGTGCGCCGTGGCATAGAAGAACGCGAAGAGCCCCAGCATGCGCCGGTACTGGATGACGCGATGCCATCCGGTCACGCGCCGCAGCGGCGTGACGGCCAGCGTGAGCAGCAGGAACCGCAGCGCCCAGATGCCGGTCTGAAGCTGCAGGGTCTCGGCCGGATTCACGCCGAGCGTGCCCTTGAGAGCCCGTGCGACGAGCGCCGCCGCGGGCACGAGAGCCGCCACGAACACGACGGACTTGATCACCTTTGGGAGTGCCGGTCGAGCGTGCATTTCACTCCGCCCTGAGCGACGTCATCGGATCGACCCGCGCCGCGTGCCGGGCGGGCAGCGCGTTGGCTCCTGCCGCGAACAGCAGCAGGAGTCCCACGGCCCACGCGAGCACGGTGCCGTCGTGCGGCGACACGAGTAGGTCGCCTGCGGAAGGGAGAGCGAGAACGTCAGGACGCGTTCGAGCCGGAAGCCCGGATCGACGCGCTGAACGCGATCGTAGGCGCGCAGCAGGAGCCCGCCGCACACGAGCAGTATGGCCGCCAGCGCGAACTCGGCGCCGACGAGAAACGACAGCGTCCGCCGCGCACCGGGCGTGGCGGTCGTTCCCGTGCCGGCCTCGTGCAGGGCCCCCCGCAGGCTGCCTCGAATGGCGTGGAAGGCGGGTGCCCAGCCGAAGAGCAGCGCCGTGGCGACGGCGAGCAGCACCGTGAAGACGGCGATGCGCCAGTCGAGCGTGAAAGTCGCCCAGGGCGGCACCTGGTCGCCCGCCGCCGCGACGAGCGCCCGCAGCGCCCACATACCCAGCAGCAGCCCGACGGTGCCTCCGAGCGCGGACAACACGAGGTTCTCGACCAGAAGCTGCTGTGCGAGCCGCGCGCGGCTGGCGCCGACCGCCAGGCGGATCGCGATCTCACGCCGCCGGGCAAGCGCCCGGGCGAGCATCACGCTCGCGACATTCGCGCAGGCGACGATCATCAGGATGCTGGTCGCCACGAGGAGCGCCCGCGCCTGCGCCTTGAAGTTGCGCGCGAACTCCTGCCGCAGGGGATGGGCGTACGGCGACACGATCTTCTCCTTGTCGCGCGCCTCCCAGATGGCCTGATGCGCGCGCAGGAGGTCCTTCTCGCCGTCTTCGGCGCTGACGCCCGGCTTCAGCCGGCCGACGCCGCTCAGGCCGTAGCTCTGCCCCGGCTGCGCCGGATCCCCGGCCAGCGGCACCCAGAGCTGGATACGCGCCGGGAATTCCGCCGCCTTCGGCAGCACGCCGATGATTTCGTGCGCGACGCCGTTCAGCCTCAACGTGCGCCCGAGCACGTTCGGATCGGAGCTGTAGCGCTGGCGCCACAGCGCCTGGCCGATGAGCACGACCGGCGGGGCCTTCGGCCGATCCTCCTCTGGAGTGAACATCCGGCCACGCACGGGCGCGATGCCGAGCGCGATCGGAAAGTCGTAGGTCACGGTCGCGCCGTCGATGCGCTCGGCCGTGTTCCCGTCCGACACGTTGAAGCTGACTTCGTCCCACGCGGCGATCGCATCGAACAGCGTGACGTGCTGGCGCCACTGGACGAAGTCGGGGTAGTTCACGCCGACAACGTCGAGATTCCAGCGCGGCGCGGTCTCGTTGATGTACACGAGCCGCTCGGGCTGGCGGAACGGGAACGGCCGAAGGAACAGCCCGTCGACGAGGCTGAAGACCACGACATTGGCCGCGATGCCGAGCGCCAGCATCCCGACGACCAGCGACGTGGAGAACTTCTCGCGGCCGAGCCAGCGGAACGTGTACCTCAGGTCCGTGCTGAGCATGACGACCTCCCTCTCGGCGGGCCCGGGCGACGGGTCGCGCCGGTCAATGGGCTCTCGAATCCGGGCCGAGAGGAGATCGGCGAAGGCGCGGAGCCAGGCGACCGCAACGGCCCGCGCGCCGGCGTCGGCCGCGTCGGCGAGCGCGTCGGCGAACACCGCCACCATGTCCGGCCCGTACCTGCGGCGCAGGCGGCGCGGAGCGATCGACAACAACGCGCGGTAGGCCGCCGGCGCCAGGCGCGACATTCAGCGGCCCTCTACCGTCCGCGGCTTCACGCGCGAGCGCGCGAGGCGGACGACACCGGCCAGACGCTCGGTCTCGGCCGCCATCACCGCGCGTCCGGTGCGCGTCAGGCGGTAGAACCGCTTGCGCTCGCTCTCGTCCGGCGGCCGGCGCGGATCGGCGAGTTCCTCGATCCACCCCCGGCGCTCGAGCGTCTCGATCGCGCGGTAGAGCGTCGCCGGCCAGAGGCGCACGCGTCCGTCGCTCAGGCCGAGGACCTCGCGGGCGATCGACTGCCCGTGCCGGTCGCCTCCGGCGAGCGCCAGCAGGATGTAGTACCAGGGCGTCTTCAGCGCCGTCTCCGTCACGGGGAGGTATTATATGAATTAGTATAATAGGAAGCAAGAGCCGATGGCGGATCAGTAGTACTTCCTGAGATCCATTCCGGCGTACAGCGAGGCGACCTGGTCGCCGTAGCCGTTGAACGCGAGCGTGCGGTGGCTCTTGAAGTAGCCGGGGATGCGGCGTTCGGTCGCCTGGCTCCAGCGCGGGTGATCGACCTCGGGATTCACGTTCGAGTAGAAGCCGTACTCGCCCGGGTTCGCGTCGTTCCATGCCGTGTGCGGCTGCCGGTCGGCGAAGCGGATGCGGACGATCGACTTGATGCTCTTGAATCCGTACTTCCACGGGACCACGAGCCGGATCGGCGCGCCGTTCTGGTTCATCAGCGTCTTTCCGTACAGGCCGACGGCGAGAATCGTCAGCGGGTGCATGGCTTCGTCCATGCGCAGCCCCTCTTTGTACGGCCACTGCAGCGCGTCGGTCTGCTGCCCCGGCATTTCAGAAGGGCGCAGCAGCGTCGTGAATTCGACGAAGGTCGCCTTCGAGGCGGGCTCCGCCCGCTTGATCACCTCGCCGAGCGGAATGCCGATCCACGGAACGACCATCGACCACGCCTCCACGCAGCGGAGCCGGTAGATCCGCTCCTCGAGCGCGTGGGGCCTGATGAGATCCTCCAGATGGTAGTCAGCCGGCTTGTTGCAGAGGCCGTCGATCTTCACCGTCCAGGGGCTCGTCTTCATCCGCCCCGCGTAACGCTGCGGATCGTCCTTGTCGAGGCCGAACTCGTAGAAGTTGTTGTAGCCGGTGATTTCCTGGAACGTGTTCAGCTTCTCGTCGGTCGTGACGACGCGCGGCTTGTAGCCGGCGAGCGGGCTCTGCTCCACCGGTCCGCCCGGCGCGGGCGCTTCCGTCGCCGCCTCGCTGCCGCACGCGACGAGCGGCGCCGCGGCCGTGGCAACCGCGGCCGCGCCGGCCAGACGCATGAACTCACGCCGGCGGACGTACAGCCGCTCGTCGGTGATCTCGGACGGAGGGATTTCGCCGGGTTTCCTGATGAGCATCGTTCGTTCTGTGCCTCGGCAAGTGGTCTACCCTATCATCATCGGCGCTCACGCGAGACCCAGCTCAGCCAATTGACGGGGCGCCTGTCGCCTATAGAACACCGCGGCCCCTCGATACCTTCCCTCGACAGCTCGCGGGCGTTCAGGGACAATTGCGTTTATGGAACGGACGTCAGACGACTCGAAGTGGCCTCGCCTGCTCGCTCTGTCCGTTCACGAATTTCGCACGCCGATGACGGTGGTCGCCGGTTATGTCCGCATGCTGTTGAAAGACCGGGCGGGCGCGCTCAACCCCGAGCAGCGCCGCCTGCTCGAGGAAGCCGAGCGGTCGTGCGGCCGCCTGTCGATGCTCCTCGCCGAGATGAGCGACCTCTCCAACCTCGAGGCGGGCACCGCGACGTTCAACAGGAGCGCGGTCGATCTCACGACGCTCGTGGTCGACACGATCGCGGCCCTGCCCGACGCCGCCGACAGGGAGGTCCGCGTGTCCTTCGCGAGAGGAAACGGCGAAGGCGCCCAGGTCACCGGCGACCCCGTGCGGCTCAAGGCCGCGTTCACGGCGATTCTTCACGCCCTCAGGCGCGAGCTGGTGACGAGCGACGAGCTGCTGGTCAGCCAGCGCGCGGGAGACTACGAGGGGCAGCCGGCCACGTGGATCGCGTTCGGCGACGCCAGGCACATCGAGACGCTGTCGGCGGGCGCGGAGGCCATGCTGGTTCCCTTCGACGAATGGCGCGGAGGCTGCGGCCTGGGCCTGGCGGTCGCGCGCCGCGTGCTGGACGCGCACGGCGGCGCCATCTGGTCTCCCGCCGACGGCACCAAGGCCGGAGCGGTCGTCGTCCTGCCGACGGTCTGAACACCCACACGGCTCCTGGCGGCCCCCCTAGGCGCGACTTCTCCGCACGAGGCGTCTGAATTCACCGGAAACGCGACGCGAACCGCGTCACGAGGATCGCGCCGCGGGATCCTGAGTCACGAGTTCGTCAAGTTTCCTCTTTATTTGGCGGCCACCTGTTGAGGTACGACTCTTGAATGGCGAAGGTCGCATGCGGCTCTGGTCCAGCTCGGTTTCCGATGACTCGCCGGCGACCTCAGCCGGCCCAACCCCTGCGGGAGATGAATGAAGAAACCTCGCGTCGCCATCGTGGACGACGATTCCGCCTTTGCCGCCTACCTCCGGACGTTCCTGTCGCTGCGCGGGTATGAAGCGCGCTGTTACACGCGCGGCGACGAACTGCTCGCCTCGATGAAGCAGGCCGAGGCGCCCGACGTCGTGCTGCTCGACGTCATGATGCCGGGCCTCGACGGCCTGGCAACGCTGCGCGCGCTGAAGGCCTCTCGCCCCGAAGCGCAGGTCATCATGTTGTCGGGACGCAACCAGGCCTCGACCATTGTCGAAGCCGTCCGGCTCGGCGCGGCCGACTACGTCGTGAAGCCGGACGATCCGGAGGGCCTCGGCGAAATCGCGCTCGACGTCGCCATCAAGAACGCGATCGAGAAGAACCGGCTCGTGTCGGAGCTGAGCGAGCTGCGGCAGCAGCTCTCCGACGACGAAGATCGCTCCGTCTGGGGCAACAGCGACAAGATGCGCGCCATTGCGACGGTCATCGAGCAGGTGGCCGACAGCGACGTCACCGTCCTCATCCGCGGCGAGAGCGGGGTCGGCAAGGAGCTCGTCGCGCGCGCGATCCACCAGCGATCGACGCGCAAGCACCGTCCGTTCGTGAAGGTCAACTGCGCGGCGCTGCCCGCCGAGCTTCTCGAAAGCGAGTTGTTCGGCCACGAGCGGGGCGCGTTCACCGGCGCCGCCACGACCCGCATCGGCAAGTTCGAGCAGGCCGACACGGGCACGCTGATGCTCGACGAGATCGCCGAGATGAAGCCCTCGCTCCAGGCGAAGCTGCTTCACGTGCTGCAGGACGGCGAGTTCACGAAACTGGGCAGCAACAAGCCCGTCCAGGTGGACGTGCGCGTCGTCGCGGCCACCAATCGCGATCTGGAGAAGATGCTGATCGATGGCGATTTCCGGGAAGACCTGTACTACCGTCTGAAGGTCATCGAGCTGACGGTACCCGCGCTGCGGGAGCGCCGCGACGAGATCCCCACGCTCACGGATTTCTTCGTCGTGCGCTACGCGCGGAAGTACAACCGGCCGGCCGGCCCGATCTCCGAACCGCTGCGACAGCTCTTTCTCCAATACGACTGGCCCGGGAACATCCGCGAGCTGGAGAACATGATCAAGCGCGTCGTCATCCTGCAGGACGAGCAGCTCGTTGTCCGCGAGATCCAGCACACCAGGCAGCGCGCGGTGGCGCGCGTGGCGTCCCCGGTGGCGGTGGCGGCCGCGGTTGGCGTTCCGGTCGGCGCGGGAATCGGATCGGGTCCGTTTTCCCCCCAGCCGGAAGACGAGCCGGCCGAGGCCGCCGACGAGCCCGACGCGCCCGCTGACGAGATCGGCGGATCCCTCGCGTCGGTGGCGAAGGCGGCGGCGCTCAAGG
The DNA here is from genome assembly GCA_001767455.1 of Acidobacteria bacterium RIFCSPLOWO2_12_FULL_66_21. GTDB lineage: Bacteria > Acidobacteriota > Vicinamibacteria > Vicinamibacterales > 2-12-FULL-66-21 > 2-12-FULL-66-21. The sequence goes on along the minus strand of MELC01000005.1, from coordinate 113,948 downwards.
CCGAGCGGGCCGCGATCGAACAGACGCTGCGCCAGGTGCAGTGGAACCGCCGCAAGGCGGCCGTCATTCTCGGCGTGAGCTACAAGACGCTGCTCAACAAGATCAAGGAGTGCGGCATCAGCCGGGGCTGACGGGAACTCCCAACTCCCAACTCCCAACTCCCAACTCCAAAGGCCACATTCGGCCCGAGCCGCGGCCCCTCCGGCAACGTCGCGATCGGCGCGGCAACGCCTCCGCTCGCGCGCGTCATCTGTGACGCGGCGCTCGTTTTCGGGTAGGCTAAAGAGCGCCGCCACATCGATGCGTCGGGAATGGCAGAGGTGTCTGGCCCCGACCTCAATCGTCTGAACCAGAATCTGTTGCCGGCTGTCGAAGAGCGGCCGCCGGTTGCCGCAGGAGTCCCGCATGTCACTCGTCGCCGCCGCCCTTCTGGAGAAGATCCAGTCACGCCGCGCCCGCACCGGAGTGGTCGGTCTCGGGTACGTCGGACTGCCGCTGGCGGTTGAGCTCGGACGCGCGGGTTTCCATGCGACCGGCATCGATCTCGACGAGCGGAAAGTGGCCGCCATCACCGCCGGACGCTCGTACATCCCCGACGTCCCCACGGCCGACCTGGTGAGCCTGACGCGCGCGGGCCGCCTTGACGCGACCACCGACTTCTCCATCGTCCGGGAGCTCGACACGATCAATATCTGCGTGCCCACGCCGCTCCGCAAGACCAAGGATCCGGACATGTCGTACATCGTGTCGGCCGTCGAGGCCATCGCGAAGTACCTTCACGAGGGCATGCTCATCGCGCTCGAGTCCACGACCTATCCAGGGACGACGGAGGAGGTCGTGCAGCCACTGCTCGAGGCCACGGGCCTGAAAGCCGGAAGGGATTTCTTCCTGGCGTTCTCGCCCGAGCGCGTGGACCCCGGCAACCCGACGTTCCAGACGCACAACGTCCCGAAAGTGGTCGGCGGCTTGACGCCGGACTGCGCGAAGCTGGCCGCCGCGTTGTACGGCACCGCGATCGAAACGATCGTGCCGGTCAGCTCGACGCGCGTCGCGGAAATGGTGAAGCTGCTCGAGAACACGTTCCGCGCGGTCAACATCGGCCTGGTCAACGAGCTCGCGCTGATGTGCGACAAGATGAAGATCGACGTGTGGGAAGTCGTCGACGCCGCGAAGACCAAGCCGTTCGGATTCATGGCGTTCTATCCGGGGCCGGGCCTGGGCGGACACTGCATTCCCATTGACCCCTTCTACCTCTCCTGGAAGGCGAAGCAGACGGGCTTCGATCCGCGCTTCATCGAACTGGCGGGCCACATCAACGGCGGGATGCCGCATTACGTCGTCGAAAAGGCCGCCGACGCGCTGAACACACGGCGCAAATCGATCAACGGTTCGCGGATTCTCGTCGCGGGCGTGGCCTACAAGCGGGACATCGACGACATGCGGGAGTCTCCCGCGCTCGACGTCATGGGCCTGCTCCACGCCAAAGGCGCGAGCGTCGCGTACGCCGATCCGTTCGTCCCCGTCGTGCACGCCCGCGAATGGTCGGGCGGGCACGACATCCGCGCGGTCGATCTCACGCGCGGCTCCATCGGACAGTACGACTGCGTGATCATCGTCACCGACCACAAGTCGTTCGACTACGACGCGATCGTGGCCGAGGCGGACGTCGTCGTCGATACGCGCAACGCCATCAAACAGCGCCACCCGAACGTCTTCCGCCTCGGGGCGCCGGGGCCGGAATCCCAAGGGTCGAACATCGCGATTGCGTAGCACGCGTGTAGTCCGTCCGGACTCCCGTCTGTCCACGGGGCTACACAGCCGAAGGGCGAGATCGCTCCCGCCGCGCGCAATTTCGCAAGAAAACCGCCCATTCGTCCCGACTGGTCTCCAGCCAGGCGCATGGCACCTGCCTTACTCAGGTGCTGGCGCAGACATGCGGCTGGTACGCGCGCACATTCGGCTTGCCTGGCGGGGTCCCGGCCGGCGTCCCGGTGCGGATCGGGAGCCACCGCGAACCGACCCCCGACAGGAGTCCCGGGGACATCCGGCTGCACCGCACTGCCTCCCGGTTCGCAACGAAGGTCGTCGCGAATTCGCCAGGAGCGGCGCGGACGGCTCGGAAAGAGCGCCTCGCGCCCGAGTCGATTGCCGCGATCCCGAACGGCCTCGATCCGGCCGCCTGCCACGCGCGTGAACCGCGCGCCGGGATTCGCGACCGTCGTCACCGTCGCGAACCGACGACCTGCGACCTGCGAGCTGCGACCTGCGAGCTGCGACCTGCGAGCTGCGACCTGCGAATCTCGGTCACACGCCGAGAAAGCGGTCCATCTTTCGCCAGATGTAGTCCAGGCTCCCGAGGAGCTGATGGTCGTCGTCGAGCATGTGGAGCTCGACGTTCGGCCGCGCCGACGCCCAGCGATCGACGGTCTCCGGATCGACGGCGGTATCGCGGCGGCCCTGGAACACCTGCACGGGTAGCGTCAGCCGCGCGCCGAGCGAGTCGTATCGGTGCGCGTCTTCGTACAACTCGTAGTGCACCGGCACGACCCGGCCGTAGCCGTAATGGAAGACGTCGAGGCGATTGGTCTCCCTCCAGCGCCGCAGGCCGTCCTCGCCAAGCTCCTTCATCGGATTGCCGCCGAAATGGAGCGCGGGCGCCAGCAGCACGAGCCGCTCGACACGCGCGGGACGCTGGAGCGCGGCCTGCACCGCCACGAACCCGCCGAGGCTCGAGCCGACGAGCGCGACGCCACCCTTCGAGCGGTCGATCGCCGCACCCGCCACCTCGAGCATCCGCGTGACGGTCAGCGTTGAAAAATCCGGAGCGTTCAGATCGGGCGCGTCGAACGCAACGCCCCGATCCTTCAGCTTCGCGGCGAAGAAGGCCGCCTTGGACGACTTGGCGGAAGAGGCGAAGCCGTGGAGATAGAGGACAACCATTGGTCGTGGCTCGTTGCTCGTGGCTCGTTGCCCGTGGCTCGCCTGGCCCGCCGACTTGTCCGCCGAAGCGTTCTCGCGAAGGCGGAAGCGCACGCGCGAAGGCGGCTGGCTCGTCAGAGCATGACGTTGCAGCCGGGACGGCACCGGCACCGGACCGATCCGACGCCGTCGGTCGAGTAATCGTACGTCAGCTCTTCACCCTTCCTGATGCTCCGCGCCGCGCGGATCCAGATCGTGTCGCCGATGACCTGCGTGTAGCAGTTCGGGGTGCACGAATGATTGATGTAGCGCGCGACGTTGCCGCCGACCGCCGCGTCGCGCACGTACAGCCGATTCAGCTTGAAGCACCAGATGTGCCCCCTCTTGAGGTACCGCTCCTCACGTTTGAGGCTCTCCTTGTTGGTGATCTTCTCTCCCGCGTAGGTGACAATCCGCCTGTTCTTGGGGATGGGTTCGGTCGCAAAGACACCCCAACCCTGGATTCTCGAGTGCCGTTTCTCGATCATGCCCCGGAATTCCGTACCTCCCTGCCCTCGTATTGTGCCATGCCCGCTCGCTCGACCTGAAGGTCTGCCGTTCATCGTGACACTATTGGGCCCACTCCGTCGTTATCACTGACAGGAACACGCGTGCACCGCGATCTGGTCGAGCATCTGTTCGCGCGCTACCGGGAGCCGGTCTACAGGTTCCTCCGCCGTGTCCTCTGCGACACCGCGGCGGCCGAGGACCTCACGCAGGACGCGTTCCTGCGGGCGCTTGGCGGCGACTACCGCGCCGACGGGCAGGAGCGGGCCTGGATCTTCCAGATCGCGCGCAACCTGGCGCGCGATTACCTGCGCGCGCGCCGACGCCGTCCCATCTTGACCGAGCTGTTCGAGCGCCCGGCCGAGGGGGGCGACCCCTCGCTCGCCTTCGACGTCAACGCCGCGATCGAGCGGCTCGGCGACGAGGACCGCGAGGTGTTTCTCCTGCGGGAGATCGGCGGGCTCAGTTATGTCGAGATCGCGAAGGTCTGCGAGTCGAGCGCCGATGCGGTACGGGCGCGCCTGCATCGCACCCGGCTGTCGCTTCGCGAAGAACTTTCTCATCCCGTTTCTCTCGAACCACGAAGGCATGCGCGATGAACGAGACCCACACGTCAGTCCTTTCGGCATTCTGCGACGGCGAACCGGTCGATCCGGACGCCTTCGCGGCCGCTCTTGCGGACTCCCTGGCGCGGGAGGCCCTGGTTGCCTTCGTGCGCGTCCGCCGCGCCGTTCAGACCGGACCCGAACAGATGCTGCCCGCATCGCTCGCCGTGATGCGGCGGCCGCACCGGCCCGTGTGGCGTATGTCGATCCCGCTGCCCGCGGTGGCAGCGTTGCTGCTCGTCGTCCTGCTTGGCGCGTGGATGGTCCTGCCCCGGCCGGCGGCACCGTCCGCGCCGTCATCCGACACACCGCCAACACCCACCCGGGTCGTCAAGTACGTGCCGGGCGTGGATTGGCAGAACCACTGATGCGATTCAAACGAGGAGGTGAGTTCGTGCGCATTCGATTTCAATCCATGGGAATCGCCGTCGCACTCGTGTCCGGCGTCCTCGTCTCGACAGCGCCGGCCGCCGCGCAGAGCGACACCGGCGTCCAGCCGCTCGTCGCGATCGCGGCGAGGGTCGTGGCGGACGATGGCACCACGAAAGGGGGGGCGGGTTCCGACCCCGACCCGTTCATCGCCGGCAAGCCGCTCACCAGCTACATCTTCACGGGTCTGTCCGGGGCCGGTGCCGACGCGTTGTGCTCGCTCGGCTCCAGCAACACAACCAGCCGGACGCTCGAGGAGCTGATCGAAACGCGGGCGCACGTGTGGAAGGTGACGGTGACGCCGGTCGATTACCAGGCCGCCAAGGAAAAAGTGGACGTGGATTGGACGCGGTATGAAGCCGGGTCCGGCGGCCGGCCCGTCGCGTCAGGACGCCAGCGGCTCCTGCTGCTCCAGGGCCAGCGCTCCATTCTCGATCTCGTCCACGCACAGCCGGGCGCCCGGTGCGCGCACGTGGAACTCGACGTGGTGGCGTCGGCGAAAGAAGACGCGGCGTTCGCGGACACCGTCCTCCAGTACGACGTCTGGCTGGTCCACCGCGATCCGGCCGGACGAAAGGACTCGCGCCACATGATCCTGACAGGGTTGCAGGGAAGCGAGTTGCCGTTCGATTTCGCGCCGCTCCGCTTCGACGTGCCGAAGTTCGTGGCCGGCCAGTACGACTACAACGTCGCCGCGAAAGTGCGCGGACACATCCGCGGCCGCCTGGGACCGGACGGCAACATCACACTGGAGGTCGGGACGACCCGCATGAACGCCCTTGCGCTGCGCGGCGAGTTCGCCGATCCGCCGATTGCCGGGGAAGGGCGGAAGATCCTGCAAGTGAAGCCTGGGGAGGCCGTCGAGATCGAGCTCCCGTCGTGGTCCGGATTCAGCGGGCGGTACGCGTCGCCGGCCGACGCCGAAGCCGGGAAGGGCACCGTCACGCGCATCGGCGTGGGCGGCGGCACCGGGGCGATCGGCGGCGCCAGGGGCGCGATCAAGGACACGAAGACCGCCGAACCCATCAGCTATTCCGGCGGCCGCATCGTCGTGACGTTCCCGCGGTTCTTCGACGGCCACCAATTCTCGATGATCGTGCAGGCGAAGAAGCTCAACGACGACTAGTCGCGCGCTTCACGCTGAACGGAGGCTATAATGCGGCGATCGGACATCCACCTCAACAAGTCCTATGGCCAACCTCGCCTCCTTCGATATCACGTCGGGCGTCGATCTGCAGGAAGTCGATAACGCCGTCAACCAGGCGCGCAAGGAAGTCGCGCAGCGATACGATTTCAAGGGTTCCCGCGCGGCCATCGATCTCGACCGCGCGGAGAACACCATCACGCTCACCGCCGACGACGACTTCAAGATGACGGCGTTGTGGGAAATCCTCCAGACGCGGATGGTGCGGCGCGGCGTCCCGACCAAGAACCTGACACCCGGAGACGTCGAGCGCGCGGCCAACGACACGGTCCGGCGCGTCGTCACCCTTCAACAGGGCATTCCCACCGAAACCGCCAAAGACATCCTCAGGTTCCTCAAAGAGAAGAAGCTCAAGAAAGTCCAGGCGGCCATCCAGGCCGAACAGATCCGGGTGTCGTCTCCGTCCAAGGACGAGCTGCAGGAAGCCATGCGGCAGCTCCGTGAGCATGATTTTGGCATAGCACTGCAGTTCGGGAACTACCGCGGCTGATCGCAGCCGTGGCTCGTGGCTCGCAGCTCATCCAGAGCTAAGAGGGGGCTGTTATGAGATCTTGGGCCGCCGCCGGCTCCAGGCCGGGCGTGTGCGCACTCGCGGCGTTGTCACTGATGGCCTGCGTGCACGGCCGCTCCGCGGCGCCTCCCGCGCCGGCCCCTTCGGCCGCCGCGACCGCCCCGCAATCGGGCAAGCCGCCGGTCAATGCGGACGCCCAGGCGCTCGCGTCGCTCAGGGAGCGCGTCGACGACTACGTCGCGCTCCACAAGAAGCTCGAGGCGACGCTGCCCCACCTGCCGAAGGAGGCAACCCCGCAGCAGATCGACACGAACCAGCGCGCGCTCGCGAAGCTGATCCAGGCGGCCCGCAAGGAGGCGAAGCCCGGGGACGTCTTCACGCCGGAATCGCGCGCCGCCATCCACAAGCTCATGGCGCTGGTGTTCGGCGGCCCCGACGGCAAGCAGCTCAGGGATTCGATCATGGACGAGAACGTGCTGCGGGACAGGGCGCTGACCGTGAACAGCCGCTACCCCGACACCGTGCCGCTCTCGACAGTGCCGCCACAGGTCCTGGCGGGGCTTCCGGTGCTGCCCGAAGAGCTGGAGTACCGGTTCATCGGGCACCGGCTCATCCTGATGGACGTGCACGCGCACATCATCATCGACTTCGTCGACCACGCCATCCCGGTCTAGCCGCAGGTGTATCGATGCACACGCGTGACACGGTTTCCGTGGGATCCCTGGTCCTCCTGCTCTTCATCGGATGCGGCGCCGCAACAGTGCCCGCCGGACCCGCGCGCGTCACGCCAACGCCGCAGTCGCCGGCGCGGCTCGCGATCACGCTGCCGAACAAGCCGGACTCGCTGAAGTTCGCCGTGCTCGGCGATTTCGGCGTGGCCAGCCGCGAACAGTACGAGCTGGCCGACCAGATGAAGCGGGTGCACGATATCCTTCCGTTCGAGCTCGTGGCGCTCGTCGGCGACAACCTGTACGGCGCCGAGCGCCCGCAGGACTTCAAGTCGAAGTTCGAGGTGCCCTACAAGCCACTGCTGGACGCCGGCGTCAAGTTCTACGCGTCGCTCGGCAACCACGACGCGCGGGAACAGCGCTACTACAAGCTGTTCAACATGGACGGCAAGCTGCATTACTCGTTCAAGGCGCCGAAGCAGGACGTGCGCTTCTTCGTGCTCGAAACCAGCTACCTCGACACCGAGCAGGTGGCCTGGCTCGAGAAGGAGCTGCAGTCCTCGAACGAGAACTGGAAGATCGCCTACTTCCATCACCCGCCGTACTCGTCAGGCGATCGCCACGGGTCCGACCTGAAGCTGCGCGAAGTGCTCGAACCGTTGTTCGTGAAGTACAGCGTCAGCGTCGTGCTCACCGGCCACGATCATTTCTACGAGCGGGTGAAGCCGCAGAAGGGGATCGTCTATTTCGTGTGCGGCTCGGGGGGACAGCTCCGGCGCGGCAACCTCGACAAGACCTCCAATATCACCGCGAAGGGGAACGACCAGGATCAGGCCTTCATGGTCGCGGAGATCAACGGCGACGAGATGCAGTTCAACGCCGTCTCGCGCACCGGCCAGGTGTTCGACTCGGGCACGATCACGCGCCGGAAGTAGCCTTCGCCGCCTCCGGCTCGGCTTTGTCCTTCTCTTTCTCCTTCTCGCTGTCCTTGTCCGCCGCCACCGCCTCGGCGGTCAGCGCCCAGTCCGCTTCGAACACGCTCCGCATCTTCTTCGCCGCCGCCGGGTCGTTCACGATGACGCCGATCTCGCGGCGGCCGTCGAGCTCGAGCTTGCGCAGGCTCTGGCTGCCCAGGAACGCCGCCGTGCCGTCGCGGATGATCGCGCGCACGTGCAGCCGCAGGTCCGGCAGCTTGCGCGCGTCAACCCCCGGGGCGCCCTTCCCCGCTTTCCCGAACAGGCGGACCTCGACACCGGCCTTGATCCGCTCGGCGAGGATACGCAGGATGAGCCGGTCGGTCACTTTGGCGTCGTAGATCAACAGCTCCTTCTTCGCCTTCTTGATGAACGCCGACAGGATCTGGCGCGAGCTCTCCGGACTGACGACGAGCTCGTCGTGGGCGGGCACGTACGGCTGGCGCGTGCTGTCCGCCTCGAACAGGCTGGACGCTTCCTTCAGGAGCTTCGCGTCCTTGGTGATGATGCCGAAGCTGCGGCTCTTCTCGATGTCCAGCTTCGTGCAGTTGAAGCCGAACACCTGGAGCGTGTCGTCCACGATCATCATCTTGCCGTGGTAGCGCGGGAGGTCGTCGGCGGACCGCGCCACGGTCACGCCGGCGCTGAGGAGCCGGAGCTCCAGCTTCCGCAGGTTCTTCTCGCCGCCGCGGTTCGTGTGCGCGATGAGCGCGCGCACGACCACACCGCGCGCGACGGCCGTCTCGAGCGCCTTCTCGAGCTCCGCGCGATCGAATCGGAAGATCACGATGTCGACGGTCCTGCGGGCGTTGCGGACGGCCTGCACCACCGGCGTGAGGCCGTCGTCCGGCTGGATGATGAGCTTCACTTCACCTTGTTCTTCTTCTCGGCCCATTCGACGGCGCCGTGGCCCTCGGGATCGAGCTTGAGGATGGCGTTGGACACCCGGTCGGTCTGGAGCTCGAGCGGCACCTGCACATCGTAGCAAACCTCGTCGTCCGACGAGGTCCGCAGCTCGAAGTCCAGGTCGTACCGCTTGAGGATCGCCTCGAGTGCCGGGCGCAGCGCGTCGGTGTCCTTGCCCGCCTTGATCTTCAGATCGAACCGCTTCAGGCCCTGCGGCTCGAACGACTCGATGACCCACAGCGCGGCGACCAGAAATGCCGTCGAGAAGACACCCAGGGCGTACAGTCCGACGCCGGACGCAAGGCCGACGGCGAGCGCGCACAGCATCACGACGGCATCTTTGGGATCGTCGATCTTGGAGCGGTAGCGAATCAGGTTCGCCGCGCCGACAATGCCGAACGCGCGGGCGAGACTCGCGCCGACGACGAGCATGATGACCGCGCCGACCACCGCCAGGACGATCTGCGTCTGGACCACCGCCGGAGTGCGCTTGGGCGTCCCGCGGCGGCGCGGCCGAAGCGCGAGGGCGGCGCCCAGCAGCGCGGCCAGCGGGAGGCGCACCATGGCCGGCTGGATGTCGTGCCAGGCATGCAGCGCCTTCAGGCCTTCCTCGTCGGCGTTCAGCTTCTGCTCCAGCGCCGATTGCTGGGCGCCCAGCACCGGCGCGCACAGGACGGGCGCGAGCGCCAGGACCGCGAGCGCCAGGCAGAGCCCCGCGACACGGCGGGTTCGGATCGTCATCGTCACGTCAGTCCTTCAGCGCGAGTCCTTCGGCGATCTTCTGCCGCATGCGGTGGATGAACCGGGCGCCGAGCGCCGGGGGGAATCCGCCTGCGCGAAACGCGTCCTGCCACTGCTTGTCCGACAGGCGCTGAAGCCGCTCGCAACTCCATCGCACGTCCGCCGGCACGATATTCCGGAACAGTGCCCGGTGGCGCCCGCGGTAGTCGAAGGCCACCTTTCCGTTGACAACACCCTTGATGAACGGCGTCTGCTCGAACACCGCGATATCCCCGCGGGGAGCGTCGAGCGTACCGGTCCGGCCGAAGGTCTGCCCGAGATCGCGCGCCACGTACCAGCGCGCCGCCCCCTCGAACGTGTCGTCCAGCTCATACAGGGCGTTCTGACCGTCCTTCAAATCGGAGTTCCCGAGCATCGCGTGGAGCACGAGCAGGCCGGCGAGCTGGCGCGTTCCGACGAAGGGGTTCTGGTAGTACGACCATTCCCCCTTGGCGTCGAGGCCGTGCAGGCCTGGTGTCTTCTCGCGGAAGCGCGCAGGAAGCTGCGGGTTCGGCGATGTGGCCTTGTCGGCCGTCCAGGACGCCACGTAGTAGATCGGCGGCTGGTGGAAACCCACGCCCCACAGGATCCGCGACGCCACGACTTCGGTGGCGGCTTCCGGCGGAAATTTCGCGCTCCATTCGCGGCCGGCGGGATCGGTGACGGTGTAGCCGCTGCTGAACCCGCCGCGCTTGATGTCGACGACCGCGTAGCGCGCCGAGGGGTCGGGCGCGAGACGGGAGCCGCCTACGCCATTGAACAGGTCGCGATTCGGCTCCGGCTCGGTCCACAACTCGGCGAGCTGCTTTCCGGTCGGGGGAACCGGCAGGGTCGACTTGATCGGACGGCCACAGGTGGCAAGCCCGACGGTAGCGCCCAGGATCAGTACAAACCACGCAGCCGGCGATGCGCGCCGGATGCGGACGCCGACCGCGTTCCCGCGTTGTTGTCTGCTGTCGTCCGCAGCAAGCCGGACCATACCAAACCGCTGTGCTGCAATTGCCGCGCCACGGCGGTGCATCCGTGTCGGTGTAGGATGAGCGCCTGTATTAACCACGAGGTGACGCATGGCTCAGACGTTTAGCTTGAATCGCAACATGGGGATGCTGGTGCTCGCCGCCTGGCTGATTCTGTCCGGCCTGTCCGGCCTGGTCGCCCTGGGACTCCCGATGATCGTGATGTCCGTGCTGGCCCTCATTGCCGGCGTGTTGATCCTCGTCGGACGGTAAGGCACGGCGCGGAGGGCGAATGCGTGAGAACCGGGCGCTGTGGGTGACGGCGATCGTGGTGACGCTCGCCTCCGCGGTGTTCCAGCGGATGACCGGGCCGACCTACCCTGCAAAGGGCCATGTGGTGCTCGGCGGGAAGAACATCGGCTATCGGCTCGCGCGCAGCCACGACACGCGGGCCGATCAAGTCGTGCGGATCGAGGTGCCGGACACGGTCGTGACGGGGGACATGCAGTGGCGCCGGTTCCCTTCATCAGAGCCGTATCGTGTGGTGCCGCTCGTGCGCACCGGCGACGGGATCGAAGGCGTGCTGCCGCGTCAGCGCGCCGGAGGCAAGCTCGAGTACCAGGTCCGCCTGACCAGGCCGCCCGAAGCCGTGGTGGTGCCGCCCGAGCCGGCGGTCACGCGATTCAAGGATCCCGTCGCGCTCTACGTGCTCATCCCGCATGTGCTCGCGATGTTCCTCGGCATGCTCTATTCCACCCGCGCCGGTCTCGCCGCGGTCAGGGGTGGCGAGACCCGCGCGCTCACGTGGACCGCCCTCGCGCTGCTCGTCGTCGGCGGCGTCGTGCTCGGGCCGTGGATGCAGCACCAGGCGTTCGGCGACTGGTGGACCGGCGTGCCGTTCGGCTTCGACCTGACGGACAACAAGACGCTCATCGCCGTCGCGTTCTGGGCCTTCGCGGCGTGGCGCGTGCGGACCGGCCGCCCCGCCCGCGTCGCCGTCACGCTCGGCGCACTCGTCACGCTCGTCGTGTTCGCGATTCCACACAGCGCGTGGGGCACCGAGATCGACTGGGACGCGGCCGGGAAGTAGATTCCAGTCGCTCCGCGGGGCTACCGGAAATCGTGCGACTGGGGCTCCGGGCCGCCGCCGGAGAGACCGATGACGCGGTCCGCCTTGACCGACGTCACCCCCTCCTGGATCTGCAGCGTCCCCTCGACGAGCAGGTAGGGCTCGCCGACGATCGCCTGCTTCTGCTCGCTGAACAGATCGGGACGGACGATGACGTTGGCGATGCCGGTCTCGTCCTCGAGCGTCAGGAACACGAAGCCCTTGGCGGTCCCGGGGCGCTGCCGCGTAATCACCGCGCCGGCCACACGCACGCGGCGGCCGTGGTGCCCGCGCGGCAGATCGCTCGCGCGCAGCACGCCGCGCAGCGCCAGCTCCGCCCGCCTGAGCGCCAGCGGATGCGGACCGATCGTCAGGCTCGTGCCCGCATAGTCGGCCATCAGGCGCTCGGGCGGCGACATGGGCACGAGTGGTGACTTCGCCCCTTCCGCCTGGGAGTGGGGCGTTGGGAGTTGGGAGTTGGCATCGTCACCCTTGGCGAACAGCTCCCCCGTGGGCCGGACGGCCTTTTCGATCTGCCAGAGCGCGCTGCGGCGGTCGTAGCCGAACGCGTTGAGCGCGCCGATCTCGGCGAGCGTCGCCAGTGCGTCTCTCCGAATCGCTGTCTTTGCGATCAGATCTTCGACTGATGCATATCGTGGCTCGTGGCTCGTGGCTCGTGAGACACGGATGGTGAATCGCTGATTGCCACGTCCAAACGTTGGTCGCCCCATTCGTGTGCACACACGTTGCAAAACATTCCATTGGTAACCGTCTGTTCCAGCATCGATACATCGTCGCAGCCGCATTTGGGACATCGGGCAGTGGAAGCGGTCGCGTTTTCCGCCCTGTTGTTTGTAGCATCTCCTTCGAGCCACGAGCCACGAGCCACGAGCTGCGATCCCCCACACGCGAGAGCTTTGCCTGTCTCCTGTCTGAGTCCGTTGACATACATCAGCCCCAGCCGCACGCGGCCGTCCGGATCGACGCGGCAGAGCCAGTCGGAGGTCTGCACGTCAATCGGCGCGAAGCGGACGCCGTGGCGCTGCGCGTCCTTGACGAGCGTGGCCGGATGGTAGAACCCCATCGGCTGGTTGTTCAGCATCGCCGTGTAGAACGCGGCCGGATAGTGCGCCTTGAGGTACGCGCTCGCGTAGACGAGCAGCGCGAAGCTGGCGGCGTGCGACTCGGGGAAGCCATACAGCGCGAACGACGTAATCGATCGAATGATCCCTTCGGCGGCCTCCCCGATGATCCCCTGCTTCGCCATCCCGGCGCGCAGCTTCCCCTCGATCTGCTGCATGCGCCGCTCGGACCGCTTGAACCCGAACGCGCGCCGCAGCTCCTCGGCTTCCCCGCCGGAAAATCCCGCGGCCACCATCGCCATGCGCAGGAGCTGCTCCTGGAACAGCGGCACGCCAAGCGTGCGCGCCAGGATCGGCTCGAGCGACGGATGCGGGTACGTCACCGCTTCCGCGCCCTGGCGCCGCTTCAGGTACGGATGCACCATCTGCCCGACGATCGGCCCCGGCCTGATGATCGCCACTTCGACGACGATGTCGTAGAAGCGCTCCGGACGAAGACGCGGAAGCGTGGCCATCTGCGCGCGCGATTCGACCTGGAAGATGCCAATCGTGTCCGCTTCCTGGAGCATCTTGTAGACGGACGGATCGCCAGGGGGCAAGTGCGCAAGATCGAGTT
>MELC01000005.1:98426-100633 GCA_001767455.1 Acidobacteria bacterium RIFCSPLOWO2_12_FULL_66_21 | reverse complement strand
TGCGGATCAGCCTGTTCACGAGCCCCGAGCCCCGAGCCACGAGCCACGGAGGAGTTCACCAGCGTGAGCGCGTCCTGCAGCACCGACATCATGCCCAGCCCCAGCAGATCCACCTTCACGATGCCCATGTCGGCGCAGTCGTCCTTGTCCCACTGGATGACGACGCGCCCGGGCATGCTCGCGTTCTCGAGCGGGACGACCTCGTCGAGGCGGCCCTGGCAGATCACCATGCCGCCCGAATGCTGGCCGAGATGCCGCGGCAGATCCTGGATCTGCTGCCACAACCGTCCGAAGTGCTGAATCGTCGGGTGCGCGAAATCGAGGCCGACCTCGCGCAGGTGCCGGTCGAGCGTCTCCTTTGGATCGACCCACTCGAAGTGGTTCATCACCTTCGCCAGCCGATCGACCTGCGCGGGCTCGAGCGACAGCGCCTTGCCGACTTCGCGCGCGGCGCTCCGGCCGCGATACGTGATGACGTTGGCGGTCATGGCCGCGCCGAGCCGGCCGTATTTCTCGTACACGTGCTGGATGACCCGCTCGCGCCGATTGCCGCTCGGCAGATCGAGATCGATGTCCGGCCACTCGCCGCGCTCCTCCGACAGGAACCGCTCGAACAGGAGATCCATGCCGACCGGATCGACGGCGGTGATCCCGAGGCTGTAGCACACCGCGCTGTTGGCCGCCGAGCCGCGCCCCTGCACCAGGATGTCCTCCTGGCGGCAGAAGTTGACGATGTCCCACACGATGAGGAAGTAGCCGGCGAGATCCAGCTTTTCAATGAGATCGAGCTCTCGCGCGATCTGCCGCCGCGCCCGATCGTGGTACGGCCGGTACCGCTCGCGCGCCCCCGCCTGCACGATCTTCCGGAGGAACGACGCCATCGACTCGCCGGGGGTCACCGGATATTCGGGAAAGCGGTAGCCGAGATCCGCCATCGTGTAATCCAGCCGGTCGGCGAGATCCCGTGTCGCGTCGGTCACGGCCGGCATGTCCGAGAACAGCCGCTCCATCGCGTCCGGCGCTTTCAAGTACCGCTCGGCGTTCGACGACAGCCGCCGGCCGGCGCGCGCGAGCGTCGTCTTGTGACGGATGCACGTGAGCACGTCGTACAGCGGCCGATCCGACGGTTCGGCGAACCGGACGCCGTTGGTCGCGATGACCGGCACGTGGTACGCGGACGCGAGATCGAAGAGCGCGGCGTTGTCCGACTCCTCGTCGCGAAGCAGGTGGCGCTGCACCTCGATGCAGGTATTTGCCGCGCCGAACGTGCCGACGAGGCGATCGACGAGGCCGCCGACGCCGTAGCGCGGCCCGTCCAGCGCGGACCGGCCTACGAGCGCCACGAGGCCGGCCGCACGCCCGTCGAGTTCCTCGAGCGCGAGCGCCCCTTCGCCCTTCGGCGACCGCAGCTTCATCCGCGACACGAGGCGGCAGAGATTCCGGTACCCGTCGCGCGATTCGACGAGGACCGGGAGGGTAAAGATACGTGGATCGCCGCTCGCCGCTCGCCGCTCGCCGCTCGCCGCTCGTCGCTCCTGCCGCGGCCCGACCGCGATCGTCAACTCGGCGCCGATGATCGCCTTCACCCCGGCGCGTTTCGCCGCCTGGTGGAACCGCGGCGCGCCGTACACGCCGTCGCGATCGAGCAGCGCGAGGGCGGGATAGCCGAGCGCCGCCGCGCGCGCGACGAGCGCTTCGGGCAGCGACGCGCCATCGAGAAACGAGAACGCGGACGAGGCGTGGAGTTCGATATACATCGCAGACCAAGGTGCTCAAAATTTCCTGTTGCGCAGCCCTTTAGGGCTGCCCGCGGTCGATTGGCAGGCCTGAAGGCCTGCGCAACAGGGCCGCGGTTGATTTCTCAACGCACCCCTAATCAAGGATCCCGTCCATGAACCATCGCTCGGTGATCCGATCGCGGAACAGGCGGCAGAGCGATTCGTCGCAGAGCGCCACGTCCCATTCGTCGCGATCCCAGCGGCCGTCGCCGTGGGTCCACCATGCGCCGGAAGTGCGCCACGGACCGGCGGCCTGCTCGACGCGGCCGCCGGGCATGCCGCGGCGGTCGATGGCGACATGGACCGGCCGGCCCCGCTCGACGATGACGCGGACGGCAATCGGCGGTCGAAACCGCCGCAGAACCACCTGCCCTGAGCGAGGCCGGAATGCAGCCGAGTCGAAGGGCCCGCGGGAACGTCGCGCCCCAG
>MELC01000005.1:86477-98405 GCA_001767455.1 Acidobacteria bacterium RIFCSPLOWO2_12_FULL_66_21 | reverse complement strand
CCGCGCCGTCAGCGTCGCGAGCGATTCGTGCGACGGCAGCGCCCGCTCGAGCAACGAGTACTGCACGATGCGCGCGGGCGCAGGGTCCACCTCGATGGTGACGATGTCGATCCCGGCCGGCGGCGGGTGCGACTCGAGATCGAGCAGCAGCAATGTCCGCAGCACACGCGCGTCGCGCATGGCCGCCGGCAGTTGCAGCAGCCGTGCGTGCGTCGTTCGATCCACCAGGCGCAGATCCAGGCGGATCGCCGCCGCGCCGCGATCGGCGCGCTCGAGGGCGAGCGACAGCGGATCGAGCAGCCGCGCCAGCACGAACGACAGCGGCTCCAGCGCGTCGATGGGCCACTCGAGCTCCATCGATTGCAGGAACCGCGGCACGCCGGGATCCGGCACGAGCGGCGCGCTGTCGGCGCCGCGCGCGAGCCGCTGCAGCGCGAGCCCTTCCTGCCCCATCCGCTCCGACAGATCGGCCGGGGGCAGCGCGGCCATCTCGCCGAGACGTTTCAGACCCCAGCGGGCGAAGACCTCGATGAAAGGTGCTGAAGGGTGCTGACGGGTGCTGAGGGGTGCTGACGGGTGCTGACACGACTCCTCGAGCAACTGCCGCAGTGCAGCGATAGGCAGATCCGCGACGGCAGCGGCGACGTTCGTCGTGACGACCGACGGGCCGAATCGGGCGATTGCCAGCAGGCGCGCGGCGGTCTGCGACGGCGCGACGGCGATGCGAATGCCGCCGGCGGCTCCCGCGGCGCGTTCGAGCTCCGCGGCAATGGCGTGGCCATCGCCGACCAGGCGGCCAAGGCCGCTGACGTCCAGCACCACGGAGGCCGCGCCGTGCCGCTCGATGCGCGGCGAGAAATCACGCGCGATGGCAACGGCCGTCTGCACGGATCGCGTCGACCGCAGGCAGGCGTACGCCGGCGCGACCGGTCCGCCGCCAGCCTCGGCTGCACGGGCACGTTCCGCCGGTGACGCCGGCCACAGCCCCGCCACGCCCGCGAACGTTTCGCGCGCGGAGATGTCCGGAATCGGAGGCGTCAACTCATCGTAAGAGGGGATGTGCACGCGCTAACTCCCAACTCCCAACTCCCAACCTCAAACTCCAAACTTCAAACTCCAAAGTCCAAAGTCCTTGGGAGTTGGGCGTTGGGAATTGGGAGTTGACTCCCGATGACCCGTGGCGTGATGTCGATGCCCGCGAGCAGCCGCGCGCGATCGCTCGGGCCGGACCATCGGCCGCGGGATGCGCCAGGCGCCGCGTCGAGCGCAATCGTCACACCTGCCGGACTCCGTCCGGTCCGGCCGCCGCCGACGAGCAGGGCCACGGTCTGGCTGCCCTCGATCACGCGCGCGATCCGCATCCATGTCGTGTGCGGAAACCGGCGCAGCGCCGGCGAGGGGATGTCGGCCACATCGAGTACGACGATGCCGAACCCGCCGGCCTGCAGCACGAGATTCAGCGCCTTGAGCGCGCGCGCGGCGTCGCCCGTATCGCGCACCCACAGTAGCTTCGTAAGATCGACGCCGGCAGCGGCGGCCGACGCCGGATCGAAACGGTCGGACGCATCGATCAGCGCGACCGCCTCACCGCGTTCGGCCGCCGACGCCAGTACGCGGTGGCACACCAGCGTCCGGCCCGACGAGCGCGGTCCCACGATCTCCGAGAGCTGCCCGCGCGGCAGCCCGCCGCCAAGCGCGGCATCGATCGCACCGATTCCGGCCGGTGCGGGATCGTGAAGGGTGCGCGTCCAGGGAACGGCGGACGTCAGGGTGACGTCGAGTTTCCGGGCTCGAAGCAGCGATTCGATGTCGGCGCGCGCCGTGTGGCCCATAGTCATTTTCGCCTTTTCTTCGCCTCACGCCCGTGAGTATAGTGCGGGCCGCACAGCCGATCAAGCGCCGCCTCTCCTGCGCCGTTAAATATCTGCAGAAATGGCTGTTAAGATAGATGTCTCTTGTCCACGCCGTCCAAGATTCGGATCACGGCCGAGGAGCCGTACGCCGGCGCGTCCACGCCTCTTACGAACCCCATCCTGCAGCGCGCGCTGGCCGCTTTCACGTATCGGGATTTCCGGGTGCTGTGGTTCGGCGCGTTCACCTCGACGGTGGGCACGTGGATGCAGAAGGTCGCCCAGAGCTGGCTGGTCTTCGACCTGACGAAATCGTCGTTCTTCCTCGGGCTCGACGACTTCCTGGGACAGTTGCCGATCCTGCTCTTTACGCTCGTGGGCGGCGTGATCGCCGATCGCCACGATCGGCGCCGCCTGCTGCTCGGCTCGCAGTACATCCAGATGGCGACGGCATTCACCCTGGCGGCGCTGGTCTTCTGGGGCAAAATCCACATCTGGCACATCCTGGCGCTCTCGTTCGTGACCGGGCTGGCGCAGGCCTTCGGCGGCCCGGCCTATCAGTCGCTGGTGCCCTCGCTCGTCCGCAAGAAGGACCTGCCGAACGCGATCGCGCTGAATTCGATTCAGTTCAACCTCGCGCGCGTCTTTGGCCCGCTGATCGCCGGGTTCGCGCTCGCCATCGGCATGGCCGCGTGCTTCGCGTTGAACGGGCTGTCGTTTCTCGTCGTCATCGTCGCGCTGCTGGCGCTGCACGTGAAACACATCAACCCGGTCGATCGCCGGCCGATTCTCGAGGAGATGAAAGGCGGGCTCGCGTACGCCCGCAGCGAGCCCGCGATCATCGCGCTGACGATCCTGGCATTCCTGACGACGTTTCTCGCGCTGCCCCTGATGACGTTCCTCCCGGTGTTCGCGCGCGAGATCTTCCGCGGGGATGTCGGGCTCTACACGCGGCTGGTGGCCTGCTCGGGGGCGGGCGCCGTCGTCTCGGCGTTGATCGTGGCGTGGCTCGGCCGGTTCAAGCACATGGGGCTGGTGCTGCTGCTCGTGCAGGCGGTCTTCGGCGGGCTGCTGGTGGCCTTTGCCTCCTCGCGCACGATCTGGCTGAGCAGCCTCCTGCTGGCGTTCGCCGGCGGGGCGATGATTGCGCTCTTCTCGATGACCGCGTCGCTCGTGCAGCTGATCGTTCCCGATCACCTGCGAGGTCGCGTCGTGAGCATCTACATGGTGGCATTTCGCGGCGGGATGCCGCTCGGCAGCCTCGTAGCGGGGTATCTGGCGACCTTGTCGTCCGCCCCGCGTGTGCTCGCCGGCGACGGCGTGCTGCTCTCACTCGTCGCGATCTACTTCCTGATCAGAAGCCACGGGGTGAGGGAGCTCTGACGGTGAAATGTAGAACGTAGAATGCCCAGTCACGGGCAGTAGCAAGGATTCTGCATTCTACGTTCTACATTCTAAGTTCTACATTTCACCACGGCCGCCCCATCCAGTACGTCCCCATCATCAGGGAGGCCAGCCCCATCGTTCCCGCGGCCGTGCGTCCGAGCCGCCCGACGACGCGTGCCGACATCAGGTTCGCGAACGCAACCCCGAAGAGCGACATCGACAGAAGGACGCCCGCCGCGAACACCGTGACGAGGCCAAGGAGAACCGGCAGCGGCGCAGCGCCGGCCCGGTTGCCGAACGGCGCGAGCAGGGCCAGCGCCCGGAGGCTGCTGACGGCGAAGGCGGCGCCGATGAGTGTCGGGAGGTGCGAATGGACGGACGACCGCGGGTGCCGATCGGGGCGGCCGAAGTGCAGATGCCAGTGCGCGATCGGCTCGCGTCCATGCACGTGCGTGTGGCCGTAGAGCCGGCCGGGCCGCACGCTCCAGAGCGCGATGCCGCCAAGCACGATCAGCAGGCACCCGCCGGCCATTTCGCCGCCGCGCTCGATGACCACCGGCAGCGACCAGCCGAGCGCAATCAGCCCGCCCGCGCCCACCGCCAGCAGCGCCGCGTGTCCGAGCGCGAACCGCACGGCAACGCCCAGCGCGCGCGCCCGTCGCACCGCGGAGGTCTCCCCAGTCTCGGTGACTGCGAGCGCCGCGATCGCCATGAGGTGATCGGCGCCGAGGCCGTGCAGGAACCCGAGGACGAATGCGGAGGCGACGAAAAGCACCGCGGGATTGTATCAGCTCGGCCACGTCAGCGGGACCGTCACCGGCATGTAGGACATCGCATCGTCGCACGCCTGGTAGCGCAGCGTGCCTGTGATGACGCCGGCGACGCCGCCTTTGGCAACGGTGACTTCCTGCGCGATGCGGAAGCGCTTGCTGTAAACCAGCACGCAGAAAGGGGGCTGGCACCTTTGCGGAGGTGCCAGCCCCCTTTTGGTGGAACGGTGGCCGCAACGCCTTTCGTTGTGCTACTTGCGGCGCGTGAGCTGATCCCAGATGGCCGCGCCGCCGCCGCCGATCGCCGCGCCGATGAGCGCGCCCTTCTTGCCACCGACCGCCGCCCCGACACCGGCGCCGACGCCGGCAGAGGAGCCGACGATGATGGCGCTCTTCTTGACCGAGCGGCCGCGTTTCACGCGCACTTCAGGATCGGCATAGACGACCTGCCGCGCGCGAACGGGACGGGCCGCCGAGGGGTACCGCGGCGCCTGGACGATTTGCGCGTCTCCGAGATCGTACCCGCGCGTCGTTGCGACCGTGCGCGGGGCCACGTAGCGATACGCCACGGGGGCCGGTTGCGCGAGGCCCATCTGCGCGTAGGCCGCGGCCTCTCCGTTCGACACGCACTCGACCTGCGAGACGGCCACGCCGTTTACCGTCGACGGCCGCACGAGCGCCCGCTGATTCGGTTCGCAGCTGACGATCACGGGAGCGCCAGCCGCCTGGTTCGCGGCCATCGTCTGCGTGCCCGCGGCGCCGGCCGTCGTTCCGCCGCATCCATATGTCACCAGCAACGCGCCGAGACCCGCCGCCGCGGCGGCGCGTGCCCCGAGCGAACTGATTCGCATGACTCTCATGTCCTCACCTCCCGGTATCGTCACTCCTCCAGACTCCAAGAGGGGTGCCACGCCGCGATCGGCCGATCGGGGCGATTCTGCCCGTGTTTTGCGGCCGGGCCGGACGGTGACAAGATGGAAGTGTCCTCCGGCGGGCTCAGCGGTTCCCGCGCGCCGGACAACAGCTCATGATCATTCGCACCTCCGGGTCTGCGCTCATCTGCATCACCCAGCCGGATCACGCGCGTCTTGCGGCGGAGCTCATGGCGCGCTGGCGCGCGCTCGACGACCACCCGCGGCGCGCCGCGGTGCTGCACGCGATCCGCGATCACGACAACGGCTGGATCGAGGAGGATGCCGCCACCCACGTCGACGCCAACGGATCGCCGCTCGAGTTCGTGGCCGTGCCCGCGTCGGTCAAGCAGCGGATCTGGCCGCGGGCCGTCTCGCGGCTCGAGCAGGCCGACCCCTACGTGGCCGCGCTGGTGGCGCAGCACGCGCTCACCATCCACGCGCCGATGCGGCGCGAGAGGTCGTGGGCGTCGTTCTTCGGGGTGATCGCAGCCCGCCGCGACGAGCTCGCCGCGCGTGCCGGCGGAACGGCTACGCTCGACGACGACTACCGCTGGGTACGATCGGCCGACCTCCTGTCGCTCATCTTCTGCAACGGCTGGCGCGACGGCTTCGATCTGCCGGTCGGCGCGCGGGCGGCGCTGACTGGCGGGACGCTGGAGCTCGCGCCGGATCCGTTCGCCGGCGCCCCCGTTCCGCTCACCGTCCCCGCGCGGCGTGTCGAAGCGCGCACCTACGCGTCCGCCGACGCGTTCCGCGCCGCGCTCGACGCGGCTCCGCTCGAACCGGTCGAGGGGCAGGCGATCGGCATGGTGGCGGCGCGATGAGCCGCATCCTCGTTGTCGAGGACGACGCGGACATCGCCGCGCTGGTCGCGCATTACCTGGAGAAGGCGGGACACGCCGTCGATCGACTCGAGACCGGCGCCGCGGTCATGCCGCGGCTGCGCGCGTCAGCCGCCGACCTCGTCATCCTCGACCTGATGCTGCCCGAGGTTGACGGCCTGGCCGTGTGTCAGGCGATGCGGGCGGACCCGGCGACGAGCGCGATCCCCGTCATCATCCTCACGGCGCGAGGCGAGGAGTCGGACCGTGTCGCGGGCTTCGAGCTCGGCGCCGACGATTACGTGACGAAGCCGTTCAGCCCGAAGGAGCTCGTCGCGCGCGTCGCCGCGCGGCTCCGCCGCCCCGCCGCCGCGGCGCCCGCGCAGGCTGACGTCGTCCGCTACGATCGCATCGTCATTGACGTCGCGCGCCACACGGTCACCTCCGACGGCACGGCGGTCCGGCTGACGGCCAAGGAGTTTCTGCTGTTGCGATACCTGGTGCAGCACCGCGGGCGGGTGCTCTCCCGCGACGTCCTGCTCACCGACGTCTGGGGCTACCAGTACACCGGCGGCACGCGCACCGTGGACGTGCACGTCCGCCGCCTCCGCGAGAAGCTGCCGGTGCTGAACGATGCGATCGAGACGGTCAAACAGTTTGGATACAAACTTATCTAGACCCGTGGCTCGTCGCTCGTGGCTCGTGGCTCGACCGGATTGTGAATTGTGAGTTATGAATTGAGCGGTTATCGGTCAAGTCGTCCCAACGGACGGCTTGTACCGGTTGTGCGTCAATTCACAACTCACAAATTCACAAATTCACAAATTCACCAACGGTGATTGTCGGCTGATGTGACCTTCCGTGCCCGTCTCTTCCTCGCCTCGCTCATGACCGCCGGAGGCGCGATCCTCGTCGCCGCCGCGCTGCGGACGTGGTCCGTCCAGGAGGCGATCGCTCTTGCGGTGGCTGCCGGCGTCGCGGTGGCGCTCGCGTGGATCGCGGCCGTCGTTCTCAGCCGCCGCGTGCGGGGCATCGCCGAGATCGCCGAACGGTATGTCGCCGGCGATGTGGCGCGGCCCGAGGGCGGCTACGGCGACGACGAGATCGGGACCGTCTCGAGGGTGCTCGACGCGTCGTTGCACGAGATCGGACGCCGGGCGGCGGAGCTCGAAACCGACCGCGTGCGCATGGAAGCCATCGTGGCGGGCATGGTGGAAGGGGTCCTCGTGGTGAACGAGCAGGGCCGCCTGCGCCTGGTCAACGAGGCCGCGCGCCGGATGCTGCGGGCCCGCGATCCCTTTGAGGGCAAGCACTACCTCGAGCTGGTGCGCCATCCGGGAATCGCCGCGCAAATCACGGCGGCGCTCCATGGCAGCGCGACCGACGGCGTCGAGCTGACGCTCGCTGACGATCCCGCCACGGTGTTCGTCGCGCGCAGCGCCCCGGTGTTTTCCACCCGCGCGCGGGGCGCGGTCCTCGTGCTCCACGACATCACGGACCTGCGCCGGTCCGATCGGATCCGGCGCGACTTCGTCGCGAACGTCTCGCACGAGCTCAGGACGCCGTTGACCGCGGTGCGAGGCTACGTCGAGGCGCTGCTCGACGAAGGATGCGATCAGCCGCAGGCAAGAACGTTCGTCGAGACCATCGAGCGGCACACGCTGCGGATGGAGCGGCTGGTGCGCGACCTGCTGCGGCTGGCGCGACTCGACGCGGGGCAGGAGATGCTTGCGCCCGAGGCCTCCCCGGTCCGGGCGCTGTTCGAGGCCGCCGTGGCCGACCTCACCGACGCGCTCGGCGCGCGGCGCCAGGTCGTCGCGTTCGCGATCGATCCGGCCGCGGCGACCGTCGTCGGCGACGCGGCGAAACTGCAGGACGCGCTGCGCAATCTGCTCGAGAATGCGAGCAATCACGCGCCGGAGGGCAGCCGGATCGTCGTCGGGAGCCGCGCGGAGAACGGGCGCATCGCGCTGACCGTTGCCGACGAAGGGCCGGGCATTCCCGACGAGGACCTCGGGCGCGTGTTCGAGCGGTTCTATCGCGTTGACAAGGCACGCGCGCGCGGGACGCGCGATCCCGGCGGTACCGGGCTCGGCCTCGCGATCGTCAAGCACCTCGTCGAGCTGCACGGCGGGAAGGTGACGGCGGCGAACCGGCCTGAAGGCGGCGCGCTGCTCACGGTGGATCTGCCGTCCTCCTGACCGGGCCATCGACTCGGGCCTCAGTCGGGCCTTCGCTCAGGGCTAGCCCTTCCGACTCGGGCCCGCCGCCGGACCTTCGTCCTGGGCTACCGGACGCCCGTGAGCGCCAGGAGGAAATACAGCGCGGCGCCCATCCCGGCCGCCGCCGGAATCGTCAGCACCCACGCCCACACGATCTACCCGCCCGTCACGAGTGCGCCGGCGATGATGCCCATCGTCTTCTGCGCGTCGTTGGCGCCGTGCATCAGGCTGAACCCGGCCGCCGACAGCAGCTGCAGCCGCCGGAACCAGTGATCCACGCGTCCGGGGGACATCCGGCTGAAGACCCAGAAGTTCATGACCATCAGGCCGTACCCGACAATCAGGCCGATGAGCGGCGACACGACGATGAAGATCAGCGTCTTGGTCCAGCCCGAGGCGATGATGGCGGCGAAGCCTGCTTTCGCGACCGCGGCCCCGGCGTACCCGCCGAAGAGCGCGTGCGAGGAGCTCGTCGGCAGCCCGTAGTACCACGTGATGAGGTCCCACAGGATCGCGCCGAGCAGCCCCGCGTAGATCACCGTGAAGGTGACCACGCGCAGATCGATCATGCCGGCGCCGACCGTCTTGGCGACGGCGGTCCCGAAGAGGAACGCGGCGGCGAAGTTGAAAAAGGCGGCCCAGATGACCGCCTTGGCCGGCGAGAGCACGCGCGTCGAGACGACCGTCGCGATCGAGTTCGCGGCGTCGTGGAAGCCGTTGATGTAGTCGAAGGTCAGGGCGACGAGAACCAGCCCGGCGACCGCGACGAGATTCGCATCCATCCGCGCGTCAGGCGTGCTTCACGACGACGCCCTCGAGAACGTTGGCGACGTCCTCGCAGCGATCGGTGGCGTCTTCGAGGAAGTCGAGGATTTCCTTCCACTTGATGATCTGGATGGCGTCGCGCTCGTCCTCGAACAGCGTGCGGATCGCGTTCTGGTGCGCCCGGTCCGCCTCGTTCTCGAGGCGGTTGATCTCGACCGCCGGCTCGGCCACCCCCTTGCGCCGATCGAGCGCCTTCAGCGCGATGACCACCTGGTCGGCCGAGGCCATGATGATGCGCGTCAGCTCGCGCGCCTCGGCGCGCACGTGATCGATGTGGTAGAGCCGGACGATCGACGCCGACGCGTCAATCGCGTCCATGACGTCGTCGAGCGAGCGGGCGAGCGCGTGGATGTCTTCGCGGTCGAGCGGCGTGACGAACGTGCGGTGCAGCCGCTGGATGATCTCGTGCGTCAGGAAGTCGCACTTGTGCTCGACTTCCTTGATCTCGTCCGCCTTGTCCCAGATCGGCCGCTCGGGGGCGAGCATCTCCTCGAGCAGCGTCGCGCCGCGCCGGATTTCCTCGCCGAGCGCGACGAAATCGTCATAGAAGCGCTCTTCCCGCGGTATCAGTCTGAAAGCCACAGCATCCCCCGGGCCGGAATGTTAACAGATCTTCCCGCGGTACACGGCGCGCGGGGCCGAGGCCGCGCTGAGTTAACACACATGTAACGTACGGATCACTGCCGCGAAACCGGCAGGTGGTCTGTCGGAAGGCCGCGATCGGCCCCCAGCGGCCGCGCAGCAATGACGGGTCGGGTCAATCGTAGCCAGGCACGTCGCGGAACCGCTCCGCAAAGGCCCTGGCGGTCGGCCCCATCAGTGTCGTCCTTCCACTGGCGTCGTCCTTCCCGTGCGGAGCGGGTGACGCCCCCTCATGCTAGCGCCACTCCCATTCGATGAAGCCAGGATCGACGTCTTCCATCGCGTTGACAACCAACTCCACCAGCCCCCCGTAGAGGATGCCGTGCCGCTTCCACAGATCGTGGTACGCCAGCATGTCGCGGATCTGCCCCTTGCAATTGCTGCACGGCGCGCAAACGTACTTGTGGATCGACGGGTCGAGGCAGTCCGAAAACGCGTCGAGAATCTGCTGGAGTTTCTTCCGCCCCGACACTTGCGACCGCCAATCCCGAAAGCCGCTCCCGCTCATGATTGCGAAGCCGCTGCCGCCGCCACAGCAGTAGTTATCGACACCGTGCGGGTGCATCTCGCGAAACCGCGGGCACACCCTGCGGAGGATCTCGCGCTGCGGCTCGACGATGCCCATCAGCCGCACCATGTTGCAGGGGTCGTGCAGCGTGACGGGGAAATCGTTCCTGTCGGGATCGAACTTCAACCGGCCGCTCATGACGATGTCGCGAAGCACCGTGAGAAAGCTCTCGCGCGTGATCCGCATGTCGCCCGCCAGCAGGCGGTCGGCGGTCACGAGAAGGGCCTTGTGCGCGTGCCCGCACTCGCCGACGACGATCTTCTTGACCTTCAGTTTCCTGGCCGCCTGCACGTGCAGCAGGGCGACTCGCGCCATCTGGGCGTCGTCGTACCAGAGGCCGTAATTCACGGCGTCGTATCCCGCGATCTCCGACGACATTGTCCACGAGACGCCCGCGGCGTTCAGGATGACCCCAAACGCACCCGGATTCTCGGGCCAGGCGAGGATCTCGCCGGCGTTGTGGATCAGGAGGATGTCGGCCCCCTCGACGTCCCACGGCGTCTCGATCGTCGTGCCGGTCTTTTCCGTCATCTCCTCGTCGATGAACTGCACGTTGTCCTTGACGGCGGCGGGAATCATGCCAGTCGACGACCCGGCCTTGAGTTGAAGCATCGACCCCGCGGCGTGCAGTTCGCCGGGGGCGATCCCCATCTCCTGGCTGAACACCTTCCGAATCTCGTGAGCGATCAGACCGTTGTCCACACCCATGGGACACGTCTGCGCGCAGCGGCGGCACAGGTTGCACCGGTACGCCAGTTCCGCCAGCCGCGCCACCAGCGGCCAGTCCAGGTCGACAGACCCGTGCTGCCACGCCGACACCAGTCCGCCCCCTTTTACGTACTCGAAGTAGAGGCGCCTGAAGATCTCGGAGCGAAAGGTCGGACGATACAATTCCGCGTGGCCGGAGGATTCGAAGACATGGCACGCCTCCGAACAGGTCTGGCAATGGGCGCAGTGCTCCATGCTGAGGACGAGCGGCTGCAGGAACGTCCAGTTGTTCTCGCGCGAGAAGAGCTTCTCCATCCCGGACAGGAACGCGCGAACCAGTTCGTCCTCTTCCTCCCGCGTCTTCGGATTGGGAAGCGCCAGCGCTCGCGTGTCATCCAGCGCGTACGCGACCGTATCGGCGATCGGGCGGGTCACGGGGAACGGACGGGACGGCGCCGTCGTGTCGAGCGGCAGGGGCGGCAGATCGGCTGGTTCGAGATGCAGGAGGCGCTCGGGGTCGCGCCGTGAGAGATCCGAGAATCGAGTGCGGGGCGTCACCGCCGGCCCTCTTCGGTCGGATTCGTCGTCACCACCTCGCCCCACGTGGGGCTGCCCTTCGCCCTGATATGGGCCGCGGCCCACGTCGGCCGGTACGTCAGGTACTCCGCCAGCGCGGCGGACATTTTCGGGTCGCGGCCGAGCGGCGCGTCGTCCCAGCGGACCGCGTGATAGGTGAAGTACTTTCCGATGAAATGAGACATGTGCGTCAAGGGGACGTACGCGACGAGGGCCGCCGTGGACATCAGACCGGCGGCGAGCAACGCCGGCACCCTCACGCTGTGGTCCCACGACAGCAGGCCTATGACGATTGACAAAGCGCCGGGAGAACCTTCGGGCCGCGTGACATAACCGGCACCCAGCGTCCCGAGCGCGGCCGCGAAGAAGACGAGGTTGAAGACGTCGCCGGCTGTAGTGTAGGCCCGCAGCGCTGGCTCCGTGGCTCGGCGATGAAGTAGCGCGACAGCGCCAAAGAGGGCGAGCACCAATCCCAGCGAGCCTGTCGCCGCCACGATCCAGGCGGCGGCCTGCCCCACCGGTGCGCCCAGCCAGTCAAGCCCTGCCAGCCGCGCGACACCCGCAATGACGAGGAGGCCCACACCCGCGCTGGCGATGAGATACAGACCGAAGTGGAAGGGGAAGGAACGAAGCCACAATCTGCGGT
>MELC01000005.1:0-86342 GCA_001767455.1 Acidobacteria bacterium RIFCSPLOWO2_12_FULL_66_21 | reverse complement strand
TCGTCGCGCACACGAAGATGAGCGTGCAGATCGCGATGACGGCGTACACCAGAGTGGTCACATAGGCTCGCTACACGCAGCCCGTCGGCTTGGGCAGACCTGCGACCTTGCAGGCGCCGTTGGCCGGACCCGACGGAAACAAGTCGTAGACCTGCGCAAGCCTGAAGCCGGTTTCCTTGCAGAGCTTTCGCACCATGGGAGCAATGCCGTACTTCAGGTAATAGTCCCGGAGGTACCGCACGAGGACCCAGTGCTCGTCGGTCATGTCCGTGATTCCCTCCGTCGTCGCGAAGTCTCTCGCGACATCGTCATTCCAGATCTCGGGCTCCTGCAGGAAGCCGTTCTCGTCCACCGTGTAGGTCCTGCCGTTCAACTCGATCGTGGCCATTACCCTCTCGTCCTCGTCATCTTCTTCGCCCGGACGGCCGCGATTTCACCGACGGCGCCAATCGCCGCCGTGATGTCGTCGTCGGTGTTGAACGGGCCGATCCCGAACCGGACGGCGCCGTGAATTTTGTCCAGGCCCAGTTGCTCGTGCACCATCGGGGCACAGTGCAGTCCCGTGCGGCAGGCGATGTTGTGATCGACGTCCAGGATCGTCCCGGTATTTCCCGCCTCGAACCCATCCAGGTTGAACGCCATCACCGCGATGTGATTGTCCAGGCTGTCCTGGCAGTAGAGGCTCACGTTCGGGACTTCATGGAGGCCGTCCACCAACCGCCGCATCAACCGCATTTCGTGCGCGTCGATTGCCGCGAGACCCGTCTTCTCGATCCACTTGAGACCCGCGTTGAGGCCTGCGATGCCCAGGACGTTGGGCGTGCCGTACTCCAGTCGCCACGGATATTCCACCAGGTGGGCCCGCTGCGCCGAACGCACGCCGGTTCCGCCGGCGCGCAGCTGCCGGATCTCCACGCCCTCCTGCACGTACAGCCCGCCGATGCCCGTGGGCCCCATCAACGACTTGTGCCCCGTAAAAGCCAGCACGTCCACGTTCATCGCCTGGACGTCTATGGGGATCTTGCCGGCCGTCTGGGAGGCGTCCACCACGAGGCGGATGCCGTGCTCCCGACAGCGGCGGCCGATCTCCGCAATCGGCTGGACCGTGCCAATCACATTGGACGCGTGGTTGACGGCCACGACACGGGTCGTGGGCTTGAAGCGCGCCGCAAGAGCGTCCGGATCGACGAAACCGTTCGCGTCGAACGGGACGTGATCGACCTCGACCCCGGCATGTTGTGACAGGTGGTACAGCGGACGCAGCACCGAATTGTGTTCGACCGTCGTCGTGATCGCATGATCCCCCGACGACAGCATCCCGAGGAGAGCCAGGTTGAGCGCGTCGGTCGAGTTGTAGGCGAAGATGAGCCGGTCCGAGTCGGTCCCATTGAAGAAACGGGCCAGCAGCTTCCGGGTGTCATCGACCAGTTGCCCCGTCTCCATGCACAGGTCATAGCCCGAGCGGCCCGGGTTGACACCGTGGGTCCGGTAGAACTGATCCATGAAGACGTACGTTTCTTCGGGTTTCGGAAAGGACGTCGCCGCGTTGTCCAGGTAAGTCATGCTCATGCGAGACTCTGAGTGACCGCCGTCATTACCTCTCGGCGGCGGCAACCAGCGCCGCCGGCCTGGCCGCGTTGAGCGCCTGATCGAGATCGGCCCGCAGGTCTTCGACGTCCTCGCAGCCGACCGCGATGCGCACGAGATCGTCGGTCAAGCCGGCCGCTTCGCGCTCGGCGCGCGGCAGCCCGGCATGCGTCATCGACGCCGGGTGCTCGATGAGCGACTCGACGCCGCCGAGCGACACCGCCAGCGTGAAGACCTTCACGTTGTTCATCATCGCCTTGCCGGCCTCCATTCCCCCCTTCACGCCGATGGCAATCATGCTGCCGAAGCCGTCCATCTGCGCCTTTGCGAGCTCGTGCTGTGGATGTTCTTCGAGTCCGGGATAGCTCACCCAGCTCACCATCGGGTGGGTGCGAAGGAAGCGCGCCAGCGTCATCGCGTTCTGCTGGCTTCGCTCGGCGCGCAGCGGCAGCGTCTGCAGACCGCGCAGGATCAGCCACGCCTGGTGCGGATCCATCGTCCCGCCGAACAGGTTCAGCGTCGGCTTGATCTGTCGATAGAGCTTCTCCTCGCGAACGACAATCGCGCCCCCGACGACGTCGGAGTGGCCGTTGATCAGCTTCGTGCAGCTGTGCACGACGATGTCGGCCCCGAGATCGAGCGGGCGCTGGATGTACGGGCTCGCGAAGGTGTTGTCCACGACGAGCAGGGCGCCGTGCGCGTGAGCGATGGCGGCCGCGCCGGCGATGTCGGCGAGCTTCATCGTCGGGTTGGCGGGCGTTTCCAGGTACACGATGCACGTGTTCGTGCGCATCGCGGCGCTGATCTGCGCCAGGTCCGCCGTGTCCACGAAGGTGGCCTCGCTGCCGAACCTCGCAAAGCTCGTTTCGAGCACCGTGCGCGTGGGACCGTACACGCAGTCGGTGCCGACCACATGCGTGCCCTGCTGCAGGTACGCGAGGAACACCGTGGTGATGGCCGCCATCCCGGTCGATGTTGCCATTCCGTGCGACCCGTTCTCGAGCGCGGCGATCGCATCCGCCAGCGCGTTGACCG
Source organism: Acidobacteria bacterium RIFCSPLOWO2_12_FULL_66_21 (assembly GCA_001767455.1). Classification (GTDB taxonomy): domain Bacteria; phylum Acidobacteriota; class Vicinamibacteria; order Vicinamibacterales; family 2-12-FULL-66-21; genus 2-12-FULL-66-21. The sequence continues at coordinate 83,720 of MELC01000005.1, read as the reverse complement.
TCGGATTGCCCAGCCTCGTGTAGATGTAACCGGGACTCGTGCCCGCGAATCTCTCAGCCCCCTGGTCGGCGTTCTCGAAGGCGAAGGTCGAGGACTGGTAGATCGGAACGGACACCTCGCCGTACTGCGCGTGGTGCTTCCCATGGGCGTGGATGGCGGTCGTGGCTTTCTTCATCTTTCTCCTTCGCTCGGGTGGGTCCCCTTTTACTTCCCCACCCTCGCTGCGCGCTCGGGGCGCCGCTGCGCGGCGCTTCCCTCCGGCCCTCGCTTGCAGCCGCAGGCGCTTCGTCTTGACGTTTGCCAATTGGGTGCCGCACGGAAACATGCGGAAACGTGGAGCGCCCGTCGGGATTTCGGCACACATTGCACCGTTCTCGCGAAAACTCGACACCCGGGCGCCGCGCCGCGCACTTACGGGCCCCTGGAACGGCCCCGGTCTCGCATGCGTTCGAAGGCCCGTCATACGGAAGGAGCGCACCATGCATTCCGTCGGATTCATCGGCGGCGGGCGGATAGCCAGAATTCTCATTGGCGGATGGGCCCGCAAGGGCCTGGGTCCCGTGACGGTGCTGGTGCACGAGCCGGACGGCGCGGCGTTCGACGCGCTGACGGGCGTGGCTCCGCGCGTCCAGCGGGCCTCCGCCCTCGAGGCCGCGGCGGCCCCGGTCGTTTTCGTCGCCCTGCATCCTCCCGCAATCGCCGCGGCGCTGGCGGCGCTCCGGCCGGCAATCCGGCCGGACACGATCCTCGTGTCGCTCGCACCGAAGATCACACTGGCAGCGCTGTCGGATCGGACCGGGACGTCACGCGTGGCACGGATGATCCCGAACGCGCCGTCGCTCCTGGGCCTGGGCTACAACCCGGTGACGTACGGCGCGGGCCTGGACTGGCACGGGAGGGGCGCGCTCAGCGCGCTCTTCAGCCCATGGGGAGACGCGCCCGAGGTCGAAGAGTCAACGCTCGAGGCGTACGCGCTGGTGACCGGCATGGGACCCACGTACTTCTGGTTCCAGTGGCAGACGCTGCGGGAACTGGCGAGCGAGATGGGCGTCGCCGCAGCGGACCGCGACCGGGCCCTCGGCGCCATGATCCGCGGTGCGGTCGCGACCCTGCTCGACAGCGGCCTGTCGCCGTCGGCCGTCATGGACCTGGTACCGGTCAAGCCCCTCGCGGACGTCGAGCCAGGTCTGAGGGCCGCCTACCGTGAAGCGCTGCCGGCGTTGCACGCGAAGATCCAGCCGGCGCAGCAGGCGGCTTCCGTCAGCCACCCGTGACCCGCAGAGCGGGACGAACGTTCCGGATTTCTCCGAAATGTCGCGATATCGCTGTCGCGGCTTTCCGGCAGCTCCGTGCGGCATCGCGCGTTTTTGCGCCACTTTCCGGCCGGCCCTCATTTCGCATTCTCCCGAAATGACGCGATGGCCGTGGCGCCGGTTCGCGCGGTCCAGTGGGCGATCATCGGAGCGGAAAGGGACGCTATGCGGGTGTTCTTCTTGGCGGTTGCGCTGCTCGTCACGCCGGTGCAGACCGCCGGCGATCTGGAGCGCGAGGCACGCGCGCTCGAAGCGATGATCGTCGCGCCGTGTTGCTTCAGACAGCAGGTGTCGGTGCACCAGTCACCCGCGGCCGACGAGGTGCGGAAGGACGTGCGCCTCCGGCTCGCGGCCGGCGAAACACCCGAGCAGATTCTGAACGCCTACGTCGCGCAGTACGGCAAGCGCATCCTCGTGGAGCCCCCGGCTGAGGGCTTCGACCTGGCGCTCTATGTCCTTCCGCCGCTGCTGCTCGTTTTGAGCGCTGCCCTGGTCGTCGTGTTGATCCGGCGGTTCTCCCGTCGGCCCGCGCTGGTGGCCGATGTGGCGCCCCCGGTCGCGGCTGGGGCCTACGACGCGCGGCTCGACGACGAGTTGCGCGATCTGGACTGAATGACCACGAGACTCCGATTGCAGGTGTCCCACTGAACACCATCAGCTTCATCGGCGGCGGACGCGTGAGTCAACCCGTCTTGTCGCTGCTGATCGCCGATGAGCCGTTCCGGATCGGCTGGCGGGCCCGGCCAGCGTCCGAGGATGGCGGAGTCCCCGCGTCGGCCAGGTCGAACCAACCGCGCGTCGTGCCCTCGTCGCGCGCGCGAGTGTGGTGGAACTCATTCGACGCGGTCGAGTAGACGTAGTCGCCCGCCCATAGCCCGCCGTTGCGCGCGATGGCGTCGACGGCTTCGACCAGCACATCGATCTCGGCATCGGGGGTCGTCGGATGGATCGACAGGCGCACCCATCCCGGCTTCGTCGACAGATCGCCGTGATCGATCCGCGAGGTGATGGCCTCTGACTGCTGACGGCCGACGTGAAGCAGGTAATGGCCGTAGGTGCCCGCGCACGAGCACCCGCCGCGCGCCTGGACGCCGAAGCGATCGTTCAGCAGCCGTACCACCAGGTTGTAGTGCAGGCGATCGAAGTAGAACGAGACGATGCCGAGTCGCTCGTCCACGTGCGCGGCCAGCACGTGGACGCCGGCGATGCCGCCGAGTCCGCGGAGCAGGCGCCTGGCCTGGCCGTGTTCGCGCTGCAGGATGCGATCGGTGCCGAGCGAGTCCTTCAGGCGGATGGCCAGCGCCGCGCGGATCGCCTGGAGGAATCCCGGCGTCCCGCCGTCCTCGCGCACTTCGATGTTCGTGATGTAGCGGTGCTCGAGCCACGGGTTGGTCCATTCCACCGTGCCGCCGCCCGGCTGATCGGGCACCCGGTTCGTGTAGAGCGCCGCGTTGAAGACGAGCACGCCGGGCGACCCGGGCCCGCCAAGAAACTTGTGCGGCGAGAAGTAGACGGCATCGAGGTGCTCGCCGGGCTCGCCGGGATGCATGTCGATCGGCACGTACGGCGCCGAAGCCGCGTAGTCGGCGAAGCAGACGCCGCCCGCCTCGTGCATCAGCCGCGCGAGCGTATGGATGGGGGTGCCGATCCCGGTCACGTTCGAGCACGCCGTGAACGCGCCGATCTTGATCGGGCGATCGCGATAGGCCTCGAGGCGCTCGCGAAGCGATTCCGGATTCACCAGCCCATCCTCGTCGGGCGGCAGGACCTCGACGTCGGCGATGGTCTCGATCCACGGGGTCTGGTTCGAGTGGTGCTCCATGTGCGTCACGAAGACGACGGGGCGCGCCACGTCCGGCACCTGCGTGTACCGCGCGAGCTGCTCGGGCACGCGGAGACCGAGCAGGCGGATCAGCTTGTTGACGACCGCGGTCATCCCCGACCCGGCCGTGATGACGACATCGTCCTTGCCGGCATTGACGTGCCGACGGATGATCGCGTGCGCCTCGTGGTAGGCCTCGGTCATCAGCGCACCGGTGGCGCTCGCCTCGGAATGCGTGTTGGCCACGAAGGGCCCGATGGCCTCCGACAATCGCCGCTCGATGGGCCCGTAGAGCCGACCGCTGGCCGTCCAGTCAGCGTAGATCAAGGGACGTTCACCATCAGGCGTGCGGACGACCGCGTCGACGCCGACGATGTGGCGGCGAAAACGGTCGAAGTGTGCGCTAAGCTCGGTGGCGTCGGCTGGTGGCGCTGTCACGTCGGTCGTTCCTTCCTGACTGCGGGAGGAGAAGCAAGCAGACCGCACCAAGATACACCCTGCCGGACCAGGGTCGGTCCGTATTGGTCACGTTGAAGAGATCGAGCTGCAAGGCTGTCGTATTCGTTCATTGGTCCGTGAGGTGGTGCATGCGAACGATTTCTCGATTCGGGTCGATTCTCCGGATGTCCGCGTTCGCCGCGGCCGGCGCGGCGACGCTCGTCTCCCTCAGCGCGCAGCGCCCCGTCGCGGCGACGCCGACCTTCAGCGCGCCGCCCGCTGATCAACAGAAGCGAGTCGAGGCCAAGAACGGCGTGGTGACCTCCGCGAACGGCCTCGCGAGCGACGCGGGCCTGGAGATGCTGCGCGCCGGAGGGAACGCCGTAGACGCGGCGGTCGCGACGGCGTTCGCCATCGGCGTGGTCGAGCCCCAGATGTCCGGACTCGGCAGCAGCGGCGCCGCCGTCGTGTGGATGAAGAAGGAAGGGAAACCAGCGTACTTGGACTTCTACGCGGCACAGCCAGCGGACTCGTGGCAGGGTCACACCCAGCCGGCGCCCACACCACGCCAGGGCCAGGGGCAGGCGGGGATCCCTGGTCGGCCTGAGCCTGGCGACCTGCGCATCGTCGGGATCCCCGGCGGTGTGGCGGGCTTGCTCGCGCTGCACGAAAAGTTTGGACGGCTGCCACGTGAGCGAATCATCGCCCCGGCCATCCGGCTGGCCGAGGAGGGATTTCCGGTCGGCCAGGTCCTCGCAGAGTTCATCAGCAGCGGCGGGGACAAGATGAAGCCGTTCCCCAAGGCTTACACCCTCTACTTTCCAGGCGGCAAGCCTCTCGGCCCGGGCGCGACCGTGCGCAATCCCGAGCTGGCCGAGTCACTGCGTCGGGTCGCCCGCGAGGGGCGGCGCGGGTTTTACGAGGGCGCCAACGCCCAGGAGCTGATCGCCACGCTGAACGCCGGAAAGCACCCCGCAACCCTCGCCGATGTCGCAAACTACCGGCCGCAGTGGAAGCGGCCGTTGTGCACGGACTATCGCGGCCGCGCGGTGCTCTCAGCCGCGCCGCCGGAGAACGGTCTCCAGGTGCTCCACACACTCGAGCTGCTGGAGCCGTTCGATCTCAAGGCGCTTGGACTTCCCAACCGCTCAGCTGAGGCATTCGACGTGCTCGCCTCGGCGTTGCGTGTGGGGCAGGCCGATGCACGGGGCAACGGCGACCCGAATTGGATCTCGGTCCCGGCCAGCGGGATTTCGTCGGCGGCCTTCGCTGCGGAGCGTCGAGCGCTCGTCGGCAGCCGCAGGGCGCCGGAGGCCATCGAGCCGGCCAACGCTGCGCAGTTCGACCATGCGGCTCCTGCGGGCGAGTGTCGTCTCTACGACCCCTACGGGGCCGCACCGGAGATTCCAGCCGGAACCGCCGCGCGATCGCCTCAGCCGCCCGACGTCATCGGCGAGCGCCTCGAGGAACAGAGCGGGGAGACGACGCACCTGTCAGTTGTCGACAAGGACGGCAACGCCGTCGCCCTCACCCAAACGAACAGCAGCGTCTGGGGAAGCGGCGGCTTCGTCGGAGGGTTCTTCCTGAACGACTCGGGATTTCGCTTCACGGACGCGAACATCAACGCACCCTCGAAGAGCCGCTGGAGAATCCGGACCACGACGATCGCACCGACCATCGTGCTCCAGGGCGGCAACGTGCAAATGGTCGTCGGCGCGCCAGGCGGCGGGCGAATCCCGACCGAGATCGTGCAGGTGATGGTCTACACCCTGGATTATGGAATGGACCCGCTCGACGCCATCAGGATGCCGCGGGTCTTCACGTCGGCGCAGGGCGTCCGCGTGCAGCTCGAGCACGGATTCGCGCCAGAATTGCTGCGGGACATCCGCGCGATGGGGTACGACCCCGTGCCGCCATCGCCGGAGTACGCGCGCCTGTACATGATCGTACGCCACGGAGATTCATGGGTTGGTGTCGCCGACACGCGCCACGACGGGCAGCCGCGAGGGTACTAGAACCTGCGGCTGCCGCTTCAGAATTGCCATAACCCTCGGCTCACACGAGCAACGCCTTGATGGCCTCGGCCGTCGGCACGCGCCCCGATACTTTGACCTCCCCATCGACCACCAGCGCCGGCGTCGCCATGATGCCGAACGCGATGATGTCGTCGATGTTGGTGACCTTCTCGATCGTGTACTCCAGGCCGAGCGCCTTGGCCGCCTGCTCCGCGTGATCGGTGAGCATCCGGCACTTCGGGCATCCGGAACCGAGAATCTGCAGTTTCTTCACAGGAACCTCCATCGCGAGCTAGAACACCGATCCGTAGGTGAGGCCAGTCGCCGTTGACATGACCACGACCAGGCTGGCGTAGACGATGGTCTTTTTGATGCCCATGATGCTTTTCAGCACGAGCATCGACGGCAGCGACAGGGCCGGACCTGCCAGGAGCAACGCGAGGGCCGGACCCTTGCCCATGCCGCTCCCCATCAATCCCTGCAGGATCGGCACTTCGGTAAGCGTGGCGAAGTACATGAACGCGCCCGCAATCGACGCAAAGAAGTTGGCGCCGAAGGAATTTCCGCCGACCGCACGGCTCACCCACTGAGACGGGATCAGGCCTTCGTGGCCCGGACGCCCGAGCAGCAGACCGGCGACCATCACGCCGAAGAGCAGCAGCGGCAGAATCTGCTTGGCGAACTCCCAGGTCGCTCCAAACCAGTCGCGTCCATCGCCCTTGTCGGTCGCGGTCGCGACCGACAGGCCGAGCGCTCCCACGGCGAATGGGATGAGCGGCTCGTGGGGAGCGACGATGGCGGCAATGGCTGTCGCGGCGGCGGCGGTCGCGACGGCCCACCATCGCAACCCGACCCACGCGACGAGAACGACAGCGAAACCGAGCCCGGCGGCCGCGGTCAGCCACCACTTGGCTGCATACACCACCTGCCAGAAGCCGGTGGCCGACTGCGGCGCTCCCCAGTTGGCGAACACGAGGATCCCCACCATCGAAGCGAAGTAGACCGCGTCCTGCGACAGGTGCCGCGCCACCTCGGGGACGGGCAGCCGGCTCTGTTCGTCCGCCCGGTCGCGCTCCTCACCGAGGAAGATGACGTGCATCAGCAGGCCGATGACGATGCTGAAGCCGACCGCCCCAACGGCGCGGGCGACGCCCATCTCGAGGCCGAGCACGCGCGCGGTGAGAACGATCGCGAGGATGTTGATCGCGGGCCCGGAGTAAAGGAAGGCGGTGGCGGGTCCCAGCCCGGCGCCACGCTTGTAGATGCCGGCAAACAGCGGCAGCACCGTGCACGAGCAGACGGCGAGCACCGTGCCGGACACGGATGCGACGCCGTAGGCCAGGACCTTGTTGGCGGACCCGCCGAGGTACTTCATGACGGACGCCTGGCTCACGAACACCGAGATCGCTCCGGCGATGAAGAGCGCGGGGACGAGGCACAACAGCACGTGCTCCCGCGCGTACCACTTGACCAGGTGGAAGGACTCGAGCACCGCACCATCGAATCGGGGGCTGCCCACCGGAAGGTAGAAGACCGCGACAAACCCGGCCAGCAGCAGAGCGGCCCACTTCCATTCGTCGTTCCAGTTCATTACATCGTCAATTCGGAACATTGCGAAATGTGTGCCGCGCGTCATTGCCGGCCGCGTCGCGGCTCCGGACCGGAGGATGCCGGGAACCCGGCATCGTCGCGTCATTTCGTTATATTCCGAATTATAGCATCGATAGGCGGGCGGTCAAGGAGAGAGCGGACACGCCGGATACCCGGGCCATGCGGGAGCGCCAGCCGACCTCAGGCCGGCGCGGGAAACCAATGACGGGTGCGGTTGCAGACCGAGCACACCGACAGCATCACAGGAACCTCGATCAGCACGCCGACGACAGTCGCCAGCGCCGCACCGGACTCCGGACCGAACAACGCAATGGCCGTTGCGACCGCGAGCTCGAAGAAGTTGCTGGCTCCGATGAGCGCTCCAGGCGCCGCGATGGCGTACTCGACCCGGAAAAGGCGCATGAGGCCGTAGGTCAGCGACGAGTTGAAGTACACCTGGATCAGGATCGGCACGGCGATGAGCGCCACGTGCAGCGTCTTCGTCGTGATGTTCTCGGCCTGGAACGCGAAGATGAGCACGAGCGTCGCGAGCAGGGCCGCCATGCTGATCGGCGCAAACCGCGGCAGCAGCTCCCCCTCGAACCACGGACGCCCCCTGGTGCGAATGAACCACTGCCGCAGGAGCACGCCTGCGACCAGCGGAATCACGATGAAGACGACCACGGAGTAGAGCAGCACCTGGAAGGGTACGTGCAGCGACGACGCCCCGCTCACGAGGAAGCGGACGATGGGCGCGAAGAGCACCAGCATGATGAGGTCGTTCACCGACACCTGCACGAGCGTATACGCCGGATCGCCGTCCGAGAGATAGCTCCAGACGAAGACCATCGCGGTGCAGGGAGCGGCCGCGAGGATGATGCAGCCGGCGATGTACTGGTCGGCGTCCGCCGGGCTGATCCAGGGGCTGAACACCAACCGGAAGAACAGCCACGCGATAGCCGCCATGGAGAACGGCTTCACGACCCAGTTCACGAACAGCGTCACCAGCAGACCGCGCGGCCGCCGTCCCACCTCCCGGATGGCGCCGAAGTCCACCTTCATCATCATCGGCGTGATCATCAGCCAGATGAGGATCGCGATCGGCACGTTGATCTGGCTGCCCGCGCCGAACTCGAGACCGCGCAACCCGGCCATGAGCGACGGCGCGGCCTTGCCCAGCAGGACGCCGGCGACCATGCAGAGCGCGACCCAGAGACTCAGGTAGCGCTCGAACACGTTGAGGCGTTTCGGTTGCGGCGTGAGGGTGGCGTTCGTCATGACCTCGCCTGCATCACGTCCGCGCGGACGAGCGCGCCCGATGACGCTTGATGCCCAGCGCGGCCAGATTCAGGCCGGCCCGTGAGAGCAGCTCGATCGGGACCGCACGGACGCGATCAATCAGCGCCCGATCGGCGGCGATGGCCTCGTCGTCGTTGACAAGGGCCAGCGCGTCCGTGATGACGCCGGCAAGGGGGCTGGACGGATCGCGGCGATAGTAGACCAGCTTGCCCTGCTTGTCCTCGATGACCAGCCCGCTGCGCCGGAGTTCGTTGAGGTGGCCCGAGACGGTGGAGGAGGCGAGCTCGAGGATGGAGGTCATCTGGCAGACGCAAAGGGTTCGTCCCTCCAGCATGGCCAGCAGGCGGAGTCTGGCAGGATGACCGACGGCCTTGGCGACCTGGACGAGCTGTCTCACCGTCGGCCCCGGGCGCGTCATGTTCTTGGTTTGCGACATGACGAAATGATAGCCGGCCTCGTATCCTCCAACAACCTCGCGCGCGGGGAGCAGGCGCGGGATCGTCACCCGCGCGCCACGCCTTCCCGCGCGATCAGGTCGCGAACACGGCGCGCCATCTCGTCGCGGATCGATCGCACCGTCTCGATCGGCTGGCCCTTCGGATCCTCCAGGGGCCAGTCCTCGACGCGCGCGCCTGGCACGTAAGGACAGGCGTCGCCGCACCCCATCGTGACGTGCACCTGCGCCTCGCGCGCCAGATCGTCGGTGAGCTTGCGCGGCCGCGCGGCCGACAGATCGACCCCAACCTCGCGCATGGCATCGACCACCACGGGGTGCACGTGCTCTCCCGGGGCGGTGCCGGCTGAAATGGCGCGGGCTCGTGCCGGATCCGCGAGGTGGTTGAAGAGGGCCGCTGCCATCTGCGATCGGCCGGCATTGTGCACGCACGCGAACAGCACCGTTTTCATCGCACGGAGCCTCCCACTGCCGACGCGCGCCCGCCGCTACGGCTTGCGCGCACGGACGAAGGCACTGGCGAACGTGCCGTCCACCTGCCCGGCGAGCGCGTCAGGATCGATATTCGCCTGGATCAAGAAGTCGCGCGCGTTCTCCACGTTGTAGACACGCCACGGCTCCACGTCGATCCCGTCGAACCCGGCGTCCCCCAGCAACCGGCGATACTCGGATTCCTGCAACGCGCCCGCCACGCAGCCCACCCACAACTCGACACTGCGCCGGATGCCGGCCGGCACCTCGCCGCGCACGACCACGTCGGAGACCGCAAAGCGGCCGCCCGGCCTGAGTACGCGGAACGCTTCGCGCAGCACGCGCGCCTTGTCCGACGACAGGTTGATGACGCAGTTCGAGATGATCACGTCCACGGAGTTGTCCGGGAGCGGAATGTGCTCCATCTCGCCTTTCAGGAACTCGACATTGGTCGCGCCAGCCCTCCGCTGGTTCTCCCGCGCGAGTGCCAGCATCTGGTCGGTCATGTCGAGGCCGTAGACCTTGCCGGTGGGACCGACACGGCGCGCCGAGAGCAGCACGTCGATGCCGCCGCCCGATCCCAGATCGAGAACGGTCTCCCCCGGCCGCAGATCGATGAGCGCCGTCGGGTTGCCGCAGCCGAGCGAGGCCGCCACGGCTGCGTCCGGCAATCCGCTCGTCTCGCCGGCGCCGTAGAGATTCGCCGTGATGGGGTCGCCGCACCCGCACGACGTCGTGCCGCAGCAACTCGTCTTCGCCGCGCCAGCCGTCACCCGTTCCGCCGCCGCGCCGTACTTCTGCTGGATCGCGTCCTTCAACTCACTCATGGTCAGGCCTCATATATCTGCCTAAACGAATACAAGAGGCAGCATAGCGCCATTGATTATATCTGTCAACACGCATATTATCAGTATCAGAGAAGTCCGTAGCGCAGCCCTTTAGGGCTGCCCTCACAGTCGTGGATAAACGCCTCGCATCGCTTGAAACGCTGTTCAAGGCCCTGGCCGACAGGACGCGCCTGCGCATCCTCGCGCTGCTGCTCGACGGCGAGATCTGCGTGTGCAACATCCACGAGAGCCTCGGCGAGCCGCAGCCGAAGGTGTCGCGACACCTGGCTTACCTGCGCGCGGCGGGTCTCGTCGAGACCCGGCGCACCGGCCTGTGGGTGCACTATCGCCTCACGAGGATGGGCGACCCCGTGATGCAGGCGCTCGTCGATGCGGTGGGCCATGCCATCGGCCATCTCGATTCCGGCGAGCGCGACCGCAAGCGCCTGGCCTCGCGCGTCGAGCTTCCCGCGACACGGCGCCTGCCGATCGTCTCCTCCTGCTGCACGCCTCGCCCGCGCTGATCCAATCGACATGCGCGTGCCGCTGCCCGTCGTCGCCCGCGTGTTCCTGCGGCTGGGCGCGACGGCATTCGGCGGCCCGGCCGGGCACATCGCGATGATGCACGATGAGATCGTGCGCCGCCGCGGCTGGATCGACGCCGAGGCATTCGCCGATCTGATCGCGGCCACCAACGTCATCCCCGGCCCGAATTCCACGGAAGTGGCCGTCCACGTCGGCCGACGAGTCGCCGGCTGGCGCGGACTGCTGGTCGCGGGCATTGCCTTCATCCTTCCGTCCGCCCTCATCGTGTCGGCATTCGCCGCGCTGTACGTGCGCTACGGGCGCACGCCTGACGCGCGCGGGCTGCTCGCCGGCGTGGCGCCGCCCGTCGTTGCCATCATCGCGAACGCGGTGTGGGGGCTCGGCCGATCGACGCTCCGCAAGCCGGCGCTGGCAGTCGTCGCGTCGGCGGCCGCGGCGCTCGCGCTCGCCGGGGTCAACGAGCTGCTGCTGCTCGCCGGGGGCGCGCTGGCGATGATCCTCACGAGAACGGCGTTCCGGCGCGCCGCGCCTGTCATCGCGGTCGTCTCCCTCGGCGCGACGCTCAAGGCGGCGGCGGCCTCGGCGGCCGCGCCGGTCTCGCTCGTCAAGCTGACTCTCTTCTTCCTGAAGGTCGGATCGGTGCTCTTCGGGAGCGGCTACGTGCTGATTGCGTTCCTTCGCGCCGATCTCGTCGAACGGTGGCACTGGCTGACCGATCGGCAACTGCTCGACGCGATTGCCGTCGGCCAGTTCACGCCGGGACCGCTGTCGACGACCGCCACGTTCATCGGCTACGTGCTCGGCGGCTGGCCGGGCGCGGTTCTCGCCACGATCGCCATGTTCCTGCCGGCATTCGTGTTCGTGGCGGTGACGCAGCCCCTCATTCCACGACTGCGTCGATCTCGCGTCGCCGGCGCGGCGCTCGACGGTCTCGTGGCCGCCTCGCTCGGCCTGATGGCGGCCGTCGCGCTGGCCCTCGCGCGCCAGACGTTGACGACGCCGATGATGGCCGCGCTGGCGGCGGGGTCGCTCGTCGTGCTCGTCCGGTGGAACGTGAACTCGGCCTGGCTCGTTCTCGCCGGCGCCGCGCTTGGCATCCTGCTCGCCTGAGCGCGGCCGGTGCGGCGGCGGTGTACGATGGCTCCCATGAACGACGTGCTCACGGTCATTCTCGGCGGCGGACGCGGCGCGCGTCTCTTCCCGCTGACGCACATGCGATCCAAGCCGGCGGTGCCGCTCGGCGGCAAGTACCGGCTCATCGACATTCCCATCAGCAACTGCCTGCATGCCGGGCTGAAACGCATCTTCGTCCTGACGCAGTTCAATTCGGCCTCGCTCAACCGCCATATCGCGCAGACCTACAGGCTCGACGTGTTCTCGGAAGGGTTCGTCGAAGTGCTGGCGGCCGAGCAGACGCCCGAAAGCTCCGACTGGTTCCAGGGCACGGCCGACGCCGTGCGCCAGGCGGCGCGGCATTTCGAAGGCTACGACGCCGAGTACTACCTGATCCTCGCCGGGGACCACCTGTACCGGATGGACTTCTGCGAGATGATCGAGTCGCACATCGAGGAGGACGCCGACATCACGATTGCGGCGCAGCCGGTGACCGCCGCCGACGCGACCGAGATGGGCATCTTCCGGTTCGACGACTCCGGCCGGATTGACGCATTCGAGGAGAAGCCGGACGCCGCGCGGCTGGCGGAAATGGGCGGCAGCGTGCCGAGAGGCTCGACGGCGGGCGGGGTGACGCCGGACAAGCCGTTTGTCGCCTCGATGGGCATCTACGTCTTCTCGCGCGACGTGCTGCTCGAGATTCTCCGTCAGCCCGGGATCGACTTCGGCAAGGAGATCATCCCCGCGGCGCTCGCGACGCACCGCGTGCGTCCGTACATCTTCCGCGGCTACTGGGCGGACGTCGGGACGATCGAGGCGTTCTACGAGGCCAACATCCAGCTCACGCGGCGCGGGGCCCCCTTCAATTTCTTCCACCCGCGCTGGCCGATCTACACGCGTCCGCGGTTCCTGCCGGGCACGCGCTTCCACGACTGCCGCATCGATGCGTCGATCGTCGCCGAGGGGTGCTACCTGGATCACTGCACGATCGCCGACTCGGTCGTCGGCATCCGCACGCACGTCAGCGCCGGCGCGCGCATCACGCGATCGGTGCTGCTCGGCGCCGACTCGTACGACCCGGACGCGGCCGCCGGCAGCGTGCCGCTTGGCATCGGCCGCGACGCCGTCCTGGACCGCGTCATCGTGGACAAGAACGCGCGGATTGCCGACGGCGTGCGGCTCGTCAACGACGCCGGGGTCGACCACGCGGATGGCGATGGGTTCTATATCCGCAACGGCATCATCATCGTGCCGAAAGGGGCCCAAGTGAAGGCGGGCGTCACGGCGTGAGGCCCTGCAGGTATACTCCACCTGCCCCGTGACACGACCTCTTCTCTCTGCCCTGGCCCTCGTGTGGGCGGCGTGCGCCGCCGCCCACGCGCAATCGGCCGCCGCCACGCCGCACGACGACACGCTCTCCTTCAGCGGCTACCTCCAGCCGCAATACGAGCGGATCGACCGATCGGGCGCGGAGCCGCGCGACCGCGTGTTCTTCCGGCGGATGGTGCTGATCGTCTCCGCGCGGCCGACACCGGAGTGGGCGGGCACGATCCTGTTCGATCTCGCGCCGGCCTCTTCCGGCGGATCGCTGGTGATCAAGGATGCGTTCCTGCAGTACGTGGGCTGGAAGGACCGCGGCCTGACGATCACGTTCGGCAACCAGAAGCTGCCGTTCTCGCGCGCGTACCTGGTCGCGGCGAGCAGGCGCGGGCTCGTCGAGCGGCCCTTTCCCGGAGACCGCAGCGTCGGATCGCCCGGCCGCGCGATCGCCGTCAAGGTCGACCAGTGGAATACGGCGCGCACGCTGTTCTGGTCCGGTGCGCTCGCCAGTTCACTGCAATCGCCCGACCCCGGCGAAGTCCGCGTTGACGGCATCGCCGAAGCCAGGCCCGGATGGTCCGAGGGCGTCATGGCCGCCGGCCGGGTGGAGTGGCATCCGCTTGGAGAGACACCGCGCGGGCAGGGAGCGTTCGGGTCCGCGCAGTGGCGCGTGACGTACGCGGTGGCCGGCTACGTGTGGCGCAACGATGGCGACATCACTCCGAGTGAGGCGCAATCAGGTGGCGCGGACGCGGTGCGTGCGGATGCATCGGCAGCGCACGGAATCGAACTGAGCACCGGGCTGCGCGGACACCGCGTGTCGCTCGACGCCGAATACGAGCGCATTGCCGCCAGCGCGCGCGACCGGGCGCTGACCGCCGGACTGTACGCGGACGGCGAAGCGCGTCTTCACAAGGCAGGCGTGGAAGCTGGATACATGGTCCGGCAGCATACGCTGGAGATCGTGGCGGGCGCCGACCTTCTGGCGGCCGACGCGTTCGGCCGTGCGTGGACCCGCGCCTCCGCCGGTCTCAGTTGGTACGCGGCCTGGCCCACAGTACGGTTCCAGATGATGGAGCGCGTGTCGCGCAACGATCATGGCGTCAGCGGCGCGCACTCGCACGCCACCTACGTGCAGGCGCAGTTCGCATTCTAGCCGCCTTCGCGCTTCGGCGCTTCGGCGGGCCAAGGCGAGCCGCGAGCTGCGAGCTGCGAGCTGCGACTATCCGATCTTCCTGAGCATTTTCGGAGTAACGAACCAGCGGAGCTGACCGGCCCCCGTCGGGGGGAAGGACTCGAAGTCGATCCGGCAGACCGCCCCCTTCTTGAACGCCAGCGGCGCACGGGCGCCGATCAGTCGCGCGGCCAGCTCGCTCATGTTGGGCTCGTGGCCGACCACCGCGATGCGCGCCTTGCGCGCGTGATGCGCCACTTCCTGAATGACCGCCGCCGGCGTACCCGCCGGCGCCAGCGCGTCACTCGTGCTCATCGTGGGACGCTGCCTGAACGTCTCGGCAAACGCGTCGGCCGTCTGCCGCGCGCGGGCGAGCGGACTGGTGATGATGTGATCGAAGCCGACGCCGAGCGCCTCCAGCGCCTTGGCTTCCTTCCGCAACCGCGCGATCCCCTGGCTGGTCAACGGCCGCTTCGAGTCGTCGGGGTATTCGTCGCCGCGCTCGGCCGCTTCGCCGTGGCGGATCAAGTACAGCTCCACTGTCGCCATCGTCTACCGCTCTCTTCCGGCAGCCCTGGGGAGCTGCGCCATCTCTCGTGAACCACCTTGCCCGCCGTAGCCTTGGCGATCACGCGCTTGCCCGCCGTAGCCTTGGCGCTCACGGGCTTGCCCGCCGTAGCCTTGGCGAAGGCGGGTCATCTTGAGCGGCCGCCGCCGGGCGGGATGCGCAAGCAGTGGAACGACATCGGACGGCACCGCGGCGGACAACGCTTTCAGGGCGGGAACCGCGGCCACGTATCGGCCATGGAGACGCCGGCACTCCTCTTCAATATGCCGCGCGAGCGTTTCGAGGGGCCGTACGCGATCCGCGCCGCCTGCGCCCGTCTGCCGGGCGCCGCCGGGCACCTCCGCCTGCACGGCCGACACATGGTTCTGCAGGATCTGCTGATCGTGCAGGCGTCCGAGCAGATCCTGCGCGCGTTTGATGGTGCGCACGAGCGGCTGGGCGCCCGTCCCGCCGCTTTCCGCGGCAAGCTCCAATCCGTACCGCAGCTTTTTCGACGCGATCCGCACCTGGTGCAGCCGCTCCGGCGCGTACATCTGCCCGGCCTCGTCGATCGCGGCCCGGAGCCGCTTGGCGCGCTTGAGCAGCCGCGACGCGAGCGCCTCGCGCCACCGCTCGTGCTCGGCTTCGTCCAGCGCCTCGCACACGCTCGCCAGCCGGCGATTGAGCTTCTTGCGGTTGATGCGGCCGAGCCGCTCGACCATCACCTCACGGCTGCGCGCGCGCTCCCCCAGCACGTGGGCCCGCACGTCTTCGACCGCCGAGCGCGGGATGTGATCCTTCCGCGCGAACTCATCGAGGAGATGCAGCGTCACATCCAGTTCCCGCACCGTGCCGAGCGCGCGGGTCAGCCGGCGGATCTTGCGCATCGCCTTGTGAGCCTTGCTGGGCGACAGCCCCGTCGAGAGGACGGGCACCGCCTCGCGAAGCCGCCGGGACGCGACCCGGGCCTGGTGGACGCCGAGGCGGTCGCCGCCGACGGCTGCCGGCAGGTGGCGGTTGAGCGCGCGCGTGAGCCGCTGGAGCACCCGCGCGGTTCCCTGTGTCGTCGAATCGTTCATGCTACGATGCCACCCAGCCTCATCCGTTGGTTTCCGGCCCGAATCCTGAGTATATCTCTGGCACGCAACAAGCAAGAGTCGGACCCGGCTGAGCTTTTTCACAGCGCGAGTGAGCGGAGCGAACGAGCCTCACGAGCGGAGCGGGGCGACGGGGGCCCCGCGAGTGAGCGGAGCGAACGAGCCTCACGAGCGGAGCGGGGCGACGGGGGCCCCGCGAGCGAGTGAGTGGGGGGTCTGGGGGCGAAGCCCCCAGCAGATTAATGCGCATCGCCGCCATCGACATCGGCACCAATTCCATCCACATGATCGTGGTCGA
Source organism: Acidobacteria bacterium RIFCSPLOWO2_12_FULL_66_21 (assembly GCA_001767455.1). Classification (GTDB taxonomy): domain Bacteria; phylum Acidobacteriota; class Vicinamibacteria; order Vicinamibacterales; family 2-12-FULL-66-21; genus 2-12-FULL-66-21. The sequence goes on along the minus strand of MELC01000005.1, from coordinate 67,396 downwards.
GGTGCACCCCGACCTCTCCTTCGAGATCGTCGATCGGGAAAAGGACATGGTCCGGCTCGGGGCCGGCGGGCTGGACGGACGGAAATTGACCCCGACGGCCATGGCGGCCGCGAAGCAGACGCTGTCCAAGTTCAAGCGCCTCGCTGATTCCTACAAGATCGACGAGGTCGTGGCGGCGGCAACCAGTGCGGTGCGGGAAGCGCAGAACGGCGGAGACTTCATTGCCGACGTGGATCGCGAAGTCGGCGTGCGCGTCAGCGTCATCTCAGGCACCGAGGAGGCCCGGCTCATCCACAGGGCGGCGGGGTACGGCGTCGACATCGGCGGCAGCGCCGCGGTGGTCATCGACATCGGCGGCGGCAGTGTCGAGATCACGCTGGGCACCGCCACCCACGTCACGCTCGGCAAGAGCTTCAAGGCCGGCGTCATCCGGCTGACCGAGCGGTTCGTCTCGAGCGACCCGTTCGCGCAGCGGGACGAGCGGCGCCTCGTGAAACACCTCAATCGGGACATGGGCACGTACCTCGACGAGATCGCGGCGCGCGGGTTCGCGAGGGTCATCGGCACGTCAGGGACGATTCTCAGCCTCGGCGCGCTCGCGCTCGCTGACGGCGGCGCCGCGCCAACCGAGCTGCGCAACCGGCGCGTGTCCGCGAAGGCCCTGCACCGTCTCCGCAAGCGGTTGGCGGCGTCGGACATCGAGGAGCGGCTCGCGATGGCCGGGTTCGACCCGCGCCGCGCGGACCTCGCGGTCGCCGGGGCGGTCCTGCTCGACACGATCCTGCGCCGACTTGGCGCCGAGAGCCTCACGCTCTGCGACATGGCGCTGCGCGAGGGGCTGGTGCTCGACTACATCCATCGCAACAGCGCGCAGATCCGCAAGGTCGAGCGCTACCCGGACGTGCGGCGCCGCAGCATCGTGGAGCTCGGCGAGCGCTGCGGCTACTGGTCCGAGCACGCCCACCAGGTCGCGCGGCTCGCGCTGAGCATTTTCGATCAGACCCGCAGCGTGCACGGGCTGGCCGCCCGCGAGCGCGAGTGGTTGGAGTACGGCGCGCTGCTGCACGACATCGGCGTCCATATCAGCTACGAGCGCCACCACCGTCATTCGTACTATCTGGTCAAGAATGGGGATCTGCGCGGATTCGAGCCGCACGAGATCGAGGTGATTGCGCTCGTCGCGCGCTACCACCGCCAGGCCACGCCGAAGAAGGCGCACGACGGCTACGCCGCGCTCAGCGGGCCGCTGCGGCGCACCGTCCGGACGCTCGCCGCCATCGTCCGGCTCGCCGAGGGGCTCGATCGGAGTCACGCGCAGGCCCTCGGCGGCATCGATTTCTACCCGCGCGACGACGATTATCTTGCGCGGCTGCGCGCGTCGGGCGACGCGGAGCTGGAGCTCTGGGCCGCGCACCGCCATGCCGCGCCGCTCGAGCGCGTGCTCGACAGGCCCATCCGCTTCGAGGTGGCGGGGGCCGATTACAAGGAACAACCGCCACATGCTCAGCAACCTGACCACCCCGCACGAGTACCCCGGAAAGCTGTTCGTGGTCGAAGGCATCGACGGGTCCGGCAAGACCACGCAGCTCGGGCTGCTCGCTAAGTGGCTGATCGCGGCCGGCCACCCGGTCTTCGTGACGGAATGGAACTCGTCGGCGCTCGTCAAGGCCGCGACCAAGACCGGCAAGAAGAAGAACGCGCTGACGCCGATGACCTTCAGCCTGCTGCACGCGACGGACTTCGCGGACCGCCTGCTGTACAACATCATTCCGCCGCTCAAGGCCGGCATGATCGTGCTCGCGGACCGCTACGCCTACACGGCCTTCGCGCGTGACGCGGCGCGCGGCGTCGATCGGCGCTGGGTCCGCGAGCTGTACAGCTTCGCCGTCAAGCCGGACATGGCGGTGTACTTCCGCGTGCCGATCGAGGTGTCCATCGATCGGCTGCTCGCGCGCCGCGTGAAGCTGAAGTTCTACGAGGCGGGCATGGACATGGGCTGGAGCGCCAACGCCACGGAGAGCTTCAAGATCTTCCAGGGCAAGGTGCTCGACGAGTACGACCGGCTCGTGGACGAATTCGGCCTGAGTGTCGTACCGGCGAGCGGGAGCATCACCGAACAGCAGCGCACGTTCCGGAAGCTCGTATCGCAGTACCTGGAGATCGAGAATGACGACGAACAGCTCGACGAGCAGCTTGGTTGACGAGGGGGGCGCCACCGAGGTGCGCGCCGGCAGCTATTACGGGTACGGGATCCCGTACCTGCCGATCCAGGGGTATCCCGGCAAGATCATCGCGATCGAGGGGACCGACGGCGTGGGCCGATCGACCCAGATCAGCCTGCTGCGTGAATGGCTCGAGGTGCAGGGCTACGGCGTCGTCGAGACCGGCTGGACGCGATCGGACCTGATGCAGCCCACGATCGATCTGGCCAAGGCGAGCAACACGCTGAACAAGCTGACCTTCGTGCTGCTGTATGCGACGGATTTCGCCGACCGCCTCGAGAAGGAGATCATCCCGGCGCTCAAGGCCGGGTTCATCGTCCTGTCGGATCGGTACATCTTCACGGCGCTGGCCCGCGCGGGCGTCCGCGGCGTCGACCGCACGTGGGTGCGGAGCCTGTACGGCTTCGCGATTGCGCCGCACCTGGTGTTCTACCTGAAGATCGACGAGAAGACGCTGATCCGCCGCGTCCTCCAGTCGCGCGGGATGGACTACTGGGAATCGGGCATGGACATGAAGCTCGGCGACGACATTTACGAGAGCTTCCGCGCGTATCAGCGGTCGCTGCTGCGCGAGTATGCCTCGATGGCCGACGAGTTCGGCTTCCGCGTGCTCGACGCCCGGCGCAAGGTGGACGTGATCCAGGAGGAGCTGCGCCGGCAGATCGCCGCGTTTCTGGCGGAGTCAGAGAGCCCGACGCCAGTACGGCCGGAGTGACGCGGCGGGGCGGTAAAACGTAGAAGCACTCGAACCACGCTGAGACGGGCCACGGCTTTTCGGACAGATCGCGAAGGACACGAAGTCCACGAAGACGATCCTGCCTTCTACGTTCTACGTTCCATCGCTGCTGATAGAATAGTCCGGTTGTACGACTCACTTGACCCCCACTGAACTGTGCCCGTACTGCCGACGGCGGCCGCCCGATCCGACGTGGCGCCCCTTCTGCAGCGAACGTTGCAAGCTGGCGGATCTGGGCCGCTGGCTGAGCGGCGGCTACCGGGTGCCGGGTCCGCCGATTCCCCCTGACGAAGAAGACGAGTCCGAGTAGACATGGCCGACACGCTCACGATCACCGACAACCGCACGGGCAGGCACTACGCGATTCCCATCCAGGACGGCACGATTCGCGCGATGGACCTGCGCCAGATCAAGGTCACGCCCGACGAGTTCGGCATGATGACCTACGACCCGGCGTTCACGAACACGGCCGCGTGCCGCAGCAGCATCACCTACATCGACGGCGACAAGGGCGTCCTGATGTACCGCGGGTACCCCATCGAGCAGCTCGCGGAGCACAGCGACTTTCTCGAGACCGCGTACCTGATCCTGCTCGGCGAGCTGCCGAAGGGCCCGGAGCTCGATCGCTGGACCAACGACATCACGCACCACACGATGCTCCACGAGAACATCAAGAAGTTCCTCGAGGGCTTCCGCTACGACGCGCACCCGATGGGGATGTTCCTGAGCGCGGTCGGGGCGTTGTCGACCTTCTACCCCGACGCGAAGAACATCTTCGACGTGGAGTCGCGCCACCTCCAGCGCATTCGCCTCGTCGCGAAGGTGCCGAGCATCGCCGCCTACGCGTTCCGTCACACCATCGGCCGTCCGTACGTGCTGCCCGACAACGACCTGAGCTTTTCGGGCAACTTCCTGAACATGCTGTTCAAGATGACCGAGCCGCGCTACGACCCGAGCCCGGTGCTGGAGCGGGCGCTCGACGTGCTGTTCATCCTGCACGCCGATCACGAGCAGAACTGCAGCACCCACGCCATGCGCGGCATCGGCAGCTCGCACGTCGATCCCTACTCCGCGCTCGCCGGCGCCGCGGCGGCGCTGTACGGGCCGCTGCACGGCGGCGCGAACGAAGCCGTCCTGCGGATGCTCACCGAAATCGGCAGCAAGGCCAACGTCCCCGCGTTCGTCACGCGCGTCAAGGCGGGCGAGGGACGCCTGATGGGGTTCGGCCATCGCGTTTACAAGTCGTACGACCCGCGCGCGAAGATCATCAAGCGCATCGCGGATCTCGTGTTCGAGGTCACCGGCAGGAACCCGCTGCTCGACATCGCCCTGGAGCTGGAGCGCATCGCGCTCGAGGACGAGTACTTCATCTCTCGGAAGCTGTACCCGAACGTCGATTTCTATTCGGGGCTGATTTACCAGGCGATGGGCTTCCCCGTCGACATGTTCCCCGTCCTGTTCGCGATTCCCCGCACCGCGGGCTGGATGGCGCAGTGGGAAGAGATGCTGCAGGATCCGGAGCAGAAGATCGCGCGGCCGCGCCAGATTTACGTCGGGCCGGCACAGCGGGATTACGTGCCGCGGGACAAGCGCCGGTAGCCTCATGCGATTCCTGCCGCTTCTCGTCCTGGCCTCGACCGCATGCCTGTATGGCGTGCAGGCGCCGTCGCCGGGCTTTGACGGGGCGCGCGCCTACGAGGATCTCCGCCAGATCGTCGCGATCGGCCCGCGCCCGGCGGGCTCACCCGGCGCGGCGGCCACGCGCGAGTACGTCACGCGGCAGATGAAAGCCGCGGGGATCGCGACCGAGGCGCAGGCCTTCGAAGCGGAGACGCCCGCGGGGCGCCTGAAGATGGTCAACCTCCGGGCGACGATCCCGGGCGCTGCACGCCAGGGACGGATCATCATCGCCGGCCACTACGACACGAAGCGATTCAGCGAGTTTCCGTTCGTCGGCGCGAACGACGGCGGATCGAGCACGGCGCTGCTCGTCGAGCTCGCGCGCGTGCTCAAGAATCGGCGCAACGCCGTGCCCATCGAGCTGCTGTTTCTCGATGGCGAGGAGGCCGTGGCGGAATGGTCGGGCAACGACCACACCTACGGGAGCCGCTACTATGTCGACGCGGCAAGGACCGCGGGAACGCTGAAGGATATCCGCGCGATGATCCTGGTCGACATGATTGGCGACCGCGAGCTGGTCATCAAGCGCGAGACGAACTCGACACCCTGGCTGACCGATGCCATCTGGGCGGCCGCGAAACGTCTCAAGCGGCCGGAGTTCGTGGACGTGCCCACCACCGTCGAGGACGACCACCTCGAGTTCCTTGCGGCCGGCGTGCCGTCCGTCGATGTGATCGACCTGGAATACCCCGACGCGACATACCGCTACTGGCACACGCGCGAGGACACGCTGGACAAATGCAGCGCGGGTTCGCTCGAGGCGGTCGGACGGGTTCTGATCGAAGCCTTGCCCGCGATGGAAAAAGCCGCGGGCCGGGGTCGCTGACACGTCGAATGTGAGAACGTAGAACGTGGAAGGCCCGGTCACGGGCAGCAGCAAGAACTCTGCATGCTACGTTTCACGAATCTCCGCAAGGATCTCCTCTTCGGTGAGCACGCACGCCGACGCCTTGGCCTTCGCGAAGATGCGATCGACCACCTCGTCGGTCGCGGCGTAGCCGCGCTTCTCGAGCCAGAACACGACGTTCGACCTGCCGGACATGGGCCCGACGTCCACTTCCTGCTCGCGCCCCACCAGTGCCGCGGGAACGCCGGAATACACCGCGTCCAGCAGTTCGGCGTCCTTCTTGCGGTACGCCTTGATGACGGCCGCCGCGTGGACGCCGGTCGCCGTGCGGAACGCGTCGCGGCCCACGATCGGATAGTTCGCCGGGATGGGCACCCCGGTCGCGGACGACACCGCCTCGCAGTACTCCGTCAGCCCGTCCAGGTTGCGGTCGAGATAGCCCATCAACACCAGGTTCACGAGCAGCGTGTCCATCGGCGTATTGCCGACGCGCTCGCCGATGCCAATCGCCGCCCCGTGCAGCCGCGTGGCGCCGGCCTCCAGCGCGGCGATCGTATTGGTGACCGCGACGTCACGATCGCGGTGACCGTGCCAATCGATGCCGACCCCGCCGCCGCACTCCTCGACCACCCCCGCGATGAAGCGGACGACGGCCGCGGCGCCCGCCGGGGTGGCGTGGCCCACGGTGTCCGCCACGCAGACGCGCGCCGCGCCGGCGCGGATCGCCGTCGAGTACAGCCGCCGCAGCGTCTCCGGATCCGCGCGCGTCGTGTCTTCCGTGACATACATCACGGGCAGCCCCTCCTTGACCGCGAAGGCAACCGCGTCCTCGGTGAGACGCAGCAGCTGATCGAGCGTCCACCCTTCCGCATACTGGCGGATCGGACTCGACCCGATGAACGCGCAGCACTCGATGGGAAGGCCCACGCGCTGCGAGATCTCCGCGATGGGACGGATGTCGGCGATCACGGTGCGCGCGGCGCAGTTCGCCTTCACGTGCAGGCGCTGGTCCACGATTTCGCGCGCGAGCCGCTCGACGTCGCGCACGACGTGCGGGCCGGCGCCGGGCAGCCCGATGTCCGCCGTATCGATCCCGAGCCGATCGATCAGGTGCAGGATGCGCAGCTTCTCCTCGATGGTCGGGCACCGCACGGACGGCGACTGCAGCCCGTCGCGCAGCGTCTCGTCGTCAAGCATCACGACGGACGGTTTCGCCGCGCCGATGTCGTTCCAGTCGTGGATGAGAGGATGCATAGATACTTGTCGCAGCTCGCAGTTCGCAGCTCGTTACTCGGGGCTCGGCCGGGCTCGCCGAAGCGCCTTTGCGCGAAGGCGGCTGCTCGGTGCGGCTCGACAGCGTGACCGCATTCTACGTTCTACGTTCTACGTTTTCAGCCTCTTCCCGTCGGCCCGCAAGCTTGATGGTCACCATCCCCGCAAGCACGATGATCGACGCCCACAGGGTCGCGACCCACACCGCGTACAGCCGCCAGGCGTCCATCACCGATTCAATCGTGATCGCGGGGCCGCGGCCGGCCTCGTGCAGCGCGGCACGGAACAGGTATTCCTTGAGCCCCTTGCCCAGGATCAGGTCGTAGACGCCGTTCCAGACCAGGAGGCCGATGACCAGCCAGAGGATCACCGCCAGCCGATGGCCGCGCGGGAGCGGCCGCATCCTACGTGCCGTAGCGCAGCACCATCGCGGTGATGTCGTCGCTCTGCGCCGCGCCGGTGGTGAACAGACGCACGTCGGAGAACAGCGCCTGGAGGAGCTGCTGCGGATCGAGCGACGCGCTCTTCGACACGCACTCCACGATCCTCGGCTCGCCGTACTCCTCGCCCGACGCGGACATCGCTTCGGAGACGCCGTCGCTGAAGATAATCAGCCAGTCGCCGGGCGACAGCGTGATCGTCTCCTCGTCGAAGGCGGCCGCCTCGAACAGCCCCACGATCGGGCCGCCGCATTCCAGGCGGCGCACGCCGGACTGGCCCACCACGAGCGGCGGGTTGTGTCCCGCATTGCAGTAGGTCAGCCGCCCGTCGGGCTGGAGCGTGCCGTACATCAGCGTCACGAACCGCGACTCGATGCCCCGCCGGTACAACGCCAGATTCACGCGGGTGATCGCCTGCGACGGCGAGTCCGTGCTGGCCGCCTGCGCGGCGAACATGCCCTGCATCATCGCGCTCAGCAGCGCGGCCGGCGGCCCTTTGCCCGCGACGTCGCCGAGCGCGAAGCCGAGGCCGCCCGCGGGCAGGTCGACGTAGTCGAAGAAGTCCCCCCCAATCGATCGGCACGGCAGCGATGCGGCGGCGGCGCTGAAGAACGATCCGATGCGCCCCGTCTTGGGCAGGAGCGCCTGCTGGATCTCGGCGGCGATCCGCATCTCCTGCTCCATCCGCGCCTTCTCCATCGTCTCGCGATAGAGCCGGGCGTTCTCGATGGCGACGGCCGCCTCGGTGGCGAGGGTCTCGAGCGCCGCGCGCGTCGAGCTCGAGAGCAGCGACCCCTTCTCGCGGCTGTCCAGGTAGAGCACGCCGATCCGGCGGTCCTCGCCGATTTCCGCCGCCTTGTCCACGTAGCGGACGAGGCGCAGCGGCACGCACAGCACGTTGCGGATGCCCAGCGCGACCGTGCCCACGTGCACGTTGGCCAGCTCGCCGTCCAGGAGATCGGCGACGAGGCGCGCTTCGCCCGTGCGGAACACTTCTTCGGGAATCTTGCGGCTCGTGGCGAAGCTGCTGCCGGAGAGCGACCCGTGGCCGCGGCTGCGCGCCATCTTGAATTCGAGCTCCCCGGTCGCGGTCGCCAGCATGATGAACCCGCGTTCGGCGCCGCTGACGTCGATGCCCGAATCGAGCACCAGCGACAGCACGTCGTCGAGCACGCGGCCGCTGCCGAGCGCGCGGAGCCCTTCGAGGAGCGCGGCGATCTGACGCAGGTCGCCGATGGCGGTGGTGGTCGAGCGCTCGGGAACGGGCGCGCCGTCGGCGACGAGAAACACCATCTCGGCCCCGCCGCTGCGGCCCAGCCTGATGCGATCGCCGTGGGCGAGCGCGTGCTCGGTGACCTGCTCGCCGTTCACGTAGGTGCCGTAGCGGGAGCTGCGATCGCGCAGCACGTACTTGGAGCCTTCGAGCACGATCTGCGCGTGGTCGCGAGACACTTCGCTGCCGGCGAGGCGCAGATCGTTGGTCTCGCGCCGTCCGATCTCGAAATTGGGCTTCTCGATCGCCACTACGCGCCGGCCGAGTGCGTCGGTGACTTCCAGACGAACCCCGTCAGGCGGTCGGTTCATGGTGAAGAAGTGTAACTCAGCGGCGGCGGACCATGCGAACCACGAGCAGAACGACGGCAGCCGCCGCGAGGACGCCGGCCGTCAGCTGCAGCGGGCCCGGATCGGCCGCGGTCCGCGACGCCTGCCCGAGATACAGGGCCAGCAGCACCAGCAGGGCGGCGGCGGCGAGCGACAGGAGCGGACTGCGGCGGGCGCGTACGGGTGCGGGCCGCCGCACCGGATCCGTCGTACTCGCGCCGCAGCGATAACAGACGATCGCCTTGCCGGCGATTTCGGTTCCGCAGGAGCGGCACTGCATGCAGGGAATTATATCGAAGCGCCGGTCAGTGCCCTCCGTGGGCGACGTCGTGGAAGTCCACCTGGTGGATGTCGCCGTTCAACCTCCCGGGAATGAGCATCCGCACCATCCCCATCAGGATCAGCACCAGGCCGAAGGTGCAGACGATCGTCGCGCCTGTCGGCAGGTCCAGCTGCAGCGACAGCCAGACCCCGAGCGCGGAGACCACGGTCCCCATCGACCACCCGATGGCGAGCCGCGGGCCCAGGCGGGCCGAGAACAGCATCGCGCCGACCGACGGCACGATCAGATAGCAGAAGACGAGCAGCACCCCCGCGATCGAGACGGACCGCGTCACGACGAAGCCGAACGAGGCGTAGAACAGGAAGTCCCAGAGCCGCAGCGACACGCCCGATCGCTCGACCGCCTCGGGATCGAGGGAGATGGCCAGGAACTTCTTCCGGAACACGAAATGAAACGCGCCGATGACCGCGTAGAGCGCCGCCGTGTGCCAGACCTCTTCCCACGACACCGCGAGGATGTTGCCGACCAGCATGTCCTTCAGGTGTTCGCCTTCGGAGGTGGACTTGCTCATCGCGAGAATCGTCGCCGCCGAGGCGACCGCGTAGGAGATCCCGATGATCGCTTCCTGCGGGATCCGGGCGCGGCGGCTCCGGATGGTCGCGAAGATCGCCGCCCCGATGAAGGTGAAGAGGAGGCTGATCCAGTACACCGCCGGTCCGTGGGGATCGCCGCCCGACATCGGCAGCAGGATGGCGATGGTCGCGCCGAACGCGGCAATCTGGGCGAGCGACAGGTCCACGAAGATGACCCCCCGCTCGACCACGTGGACCCCGAGATACGCGTGGATGCCCGCGATCACGAGGCTCGCGACGAACGGCGCCGCGAGGAACGAGAGAATCGTCATGTCGAGCATGCCTACCTGGCTCCCGTCTGCTTGATCGCGTTGACGACGAGATTGATGTTGTAGTCGAAGAGCTTGAAGTAGTCGGTGACGTCCTTCGCGCCGCCGACAGACGGCGCCGGCACGATCACCTGCGCCCCCGTTTCACGCGCGATCGCATTGGGCGTCTTCGAGTCGAAATACGGCTCGATCATGATGAGCTTCACGTTCTGCCGCTTCATCTCCTGCATCAGTGCCAGGGTGTGCGAGGGAGAGGGGGGAATGCCGGGCTTCGGCTCGACATAGCCCATGACGTCCAGCCCGAACGACCCGGTGAAGTTGGGCCACGACCGGTGGTACGTGACGACCTTCACGCCCTTGTAGGGAGCCATCGCGGCCTTCCAGCGCTTCTCCGCCTCGCCGAGCCGCCGATCGAAATCGGCGTACCGCTGAGCGAAATACCCGGCATCTCCGGGGCTGAGCTGTGACAGCTTCTTCTGGATTTCCTGCGCGATGCGACGGCCGTTGTCGGGGCCGAGCCAGTAGTGCGGATTGCCGGACGGGTGCACGTCGCCCATGGCGCGCGTAATCTGGCCCGTCGGGATCTCGAGGATGTGCGCCGTCAGCGACGCGTCGAGATAGCCGTCGCCGTTGGGCTGGATTTTCGAGTTGCGCGACTGGTTGATGAGCGGCGGCAGCCAGCCGATTTCCAGCTCGCGTCCGACCACGACGAGCAGGTCCGCCGCGTGCAGCTTCAGGATGAAGCTCGGCTTCGGCTCGACGAAGTGCGGATCCTGATAGCCCTTGGCGAGCGATTCGACCGTGATCTTGTCACCGCCGACCTCGCGGGCGATGGCTTCGAGGTCCTGTGTGGTCGTCACGACCTTGATGGCGGCGCGTGCGTCCACCGCGCCTGCCGTCAGGGCCGCGGCGAAGACCGCCGCCAGTAAGAAGTACTGTTTCATGATGCCGGGCCTTTCTGTATCGTCTCAGCTGGCAGCATGCAGCAGGCAGCTTGCAGTGTGTCACGCTGCCAGCCGCCAGCTGCCTGCTGCCTGCTAGAACACATGCGCGCCATGGGCGCCGATTGAGAACAGGAACTGGAAGAGCGCCTCGTTGCCGATGACGCCTTCCGCGTACTTCGTCCGCCGCAACTGCCCGCGGACCTGGCTGAACTCGCTCGGCCAGTAGGTCAGCACGAGCGAGCCGCTGCTGTCGACGAGCGCCGAGTCGTATGCCCGCGCCGCACGGTCGTAGCGCGCGCCCCCGAACCACCTGCGCGCGAACTGGTAGTCGCCGCTCGCATACATCCCGAACGCGGTGACGTTCCTCACGTCCTCCGCGCGGCGGCTCCAGATCAGCTCCGTCCGTCCCATGAAGCGGCGGTAGATGGCGCGCTGCAGCGGACGATACCTCACCGTCGCGTCGACGCCGAAGAGCCGCGTCGTGAAGTCCGGCCCCGCGTCGTTGTGGCCGCGCGCGAACGACAGCCCCACATCGAGGTTCGTCGCTTCGGTCACGTCGCGGTAGCCGCGCAACCGTCCCAGCCAGCTCACCTGGCGGCGCTTGTGCGACTGGAAGACGCCGGCGTTCCCCTGGAACACCTCACCCGTGGCTTCAAGGAAGACCCACGGGTTGAGGAGCAGTTTCGAAACCGACACGCCCGAGTCGGACATGCCTTCTTCCCCGCCGAGCAGGTTCTTCATGACGAGCGGCTGATCCACCCACGACAACGCGTGCGGGTGCAGCGTGTTGACCTTCCCGAACTGCTCCTTGAACTTCCCGACTTTCGCGAGCAGGCCGCCCGGCAGTGACGTCAGCGTCAGGAACCCTTCTTCGATCTCCAGGCCCTCGGGCGTGGCCGACAGGAAGAAGTCCGCGCGTGCATACGGATCCACGATCGCCTGGAGCGTGACTTCCGCTTCGTTCATCTCCAGGACCGGCGCAGGATCCACTGTGTTGCTTCCGGTCGCGCCAAGGAAGTTGCCGATGACCGCCATGTCCGGGTTGAAGATCTTCGAGAGCGCCGACGCATTGCCATAGACCGGCAGCGCGCCTTGAGGCCCGCCCGCGCCAGCCGCGCCCTGTGGCACCTGGACCTCGCCGGGCTGCGCGGATGCCGGCGGCGGCTGGGTCGGCGGCGTCACCGGTTCCGCCGGTGGCGTGACGGGAACCGGCACGGTCGAGGGTTGCGCCGCGCCGCCTGCCGGCGGGCCGCCGGCCAGCTTCGCCTCGAGCGCCGCGAGCCGCGCGCCGTACGAGTCGCGCACCGCTTCGAACTCCTTGCGCAGCTTGTCCAGTTCCGCGCGGATTTGCCGCGGGTCTGCCGCCTGCTGCTCCGCGCTGGCTGCCGCCGCGGTGGATGGGGCCGTGGCGGTCTGCGCCAGGCCCGGCGCCGCGATGCCGATGCCGAAGGCCGCCGCCCACGCGAGCGCGCGCACCGGCCGGACGAAGTGACACGTACCCAGCACGAACACCTCCTGCCCGGGGTATACCCGAGTAAGGGAACGGCGCGGGGGGTGGCCGCGCGCCGAACGATTCAACTGTGAGGAAAAAGAAAGTCGCTTACCGGACCGGGGGAGGCGCACGGTCTGAGTTGGCGGACAGGGGGGCGTTTGCGGCCCCGCTCGGCGCGGCCGCGGGAGCCGCGCCCAGTTCGTCGAGGCCGATACGCGAAAGCGCCGCTGGATCCGCTGCCAGTTCGGCCGACGATCCGTAGACGCATGTGATGCAGTGAGTGTTCGACTTGAAGTGGCAGGCGATGTCGTGGTGCGCGAGCGGCATCAAAGCCGTCGCCAGCACATAGAGGTACAAGATCAGCTTGAGCGCCAGGGCCGGGCGCCCTGACGTCCTCGTAGGGGACATCGTGACTTGATTATACGGGCCGGCCGGCGCAAAACGCAAAAACCGTCCACGTTATACTGCCCGCATGTTCCCGGTCAGCGACGTCATCCCCTCGCGGACGACGCCCTACGTCACCGTCGGCCTGATTGCGGTCAACGCGCTGGCCTTCCTGTACGAGTTGCAGCTCAGCACGCCGGAACTGCGCGTGTTTGCGCAGGTCTTTGGCGTCGTGCCCGCCTATTTCGCCTGGCCCACCGTCGTGACGAGCCTGTTCCTGCACGGCGGCTGGATGCATGTTCTCGGCAACATGCTGTACCTCTGGATCTTCGGCGACAACGTCGAGGATCGATTCGGCCACTTCCGGTATCTTGTGTTCTACCTGTTCAGCGGCGCCGTCGCCGCCCTCGGACAGGTGATGATCGACCCGTTCTCCACGGCGCCGATGATAGGCGCGAGCGGCGCCATCGCCGGCGTCATGGGCGCCTATTTCGTCCTCTATCCACGGTCCCGCATTCTCACGGCCATCTTCGTCGTCATCTTCATGGACCTGGTGGAGGTGCCGGCGATCTTCTTCCTGGGGATCTGGTTCGTGATGCAGCTCCTCAGCGGCGTCGGCTCGATCGGCGCGCAGGCGATGAACGGCGGCGTCGCCTTCTGGGCGCACATCGGGGGCTTCGCGATCGGCGCTCTCGCGGGAGCGTACTGGCGGCTGCACGAGTCACGAAGATACTGGGCACCCTAGGTCAACCCTAGGTCCCACTGTTCCACTGTCCCGCTGAACGCGCTGTCACGCTGCCCGCGCCGACGGCGTTATCGCACGAAGACCACCAAGCACACGAAGCTCACGAAGACTGTCATTCTCTTGGGGCAGTCTCGGTGTCCCGCTCTCCCGCTGTTCCGCTGTCACGCTGCCCGCGCCGACGGCGTTATCGCACGAAGACCACCAAGCACACGAAGCTCACGAAGCTCACGAAGACTGTCATTCTCTTGGGGCAGTCTCGGTGTCCCGCTGTTCCGCTGTTCCGCTGTCGCTGCCCGCGCCGACGGCGTTATCGCACGAAGACCACCAAGCACACGAAGCTCACGAAGACTGTCATTCTCTTTGGGCAGTCTCGGTGTCCGCTGTCCCACCGTCCCGCCTCGCGTGCGCCGGCGAGCCGCGCGCTTGCGCGCGGTCAGGACCAGCGAGACCGCAAACGCAAGCAGCACATGGTCGGCGGCTGTTTGCCTTTGTGGTCTCGTTGGTCCTGTGACGCCGGCCGGCGCTCGACGGCGCATCTCGAAGGGGAGCCGATTTGTCTTTTTTGCTGTCTTCGTGTCCTTCGCGCCCTTCGTGCGCTTTGTGCCCAAGGACCGTGACCGTGCATGCAGCGTGATCTCCCTCAACAGCGTGATCCAAACCAACCAGGCGTGATCGTCTTCGTGTCCTTTGTGTCCTTCGTGGTCTTCGTGCTGTAGATCGTAATCGGCGAAGTCAGCGTGATCCGGAGTTCAATGGGATGGCGGGGGCGTCCTTGGGGGCGGGCGGCGTCGTCTTCGTGCGCTCGCGGATGTCGTGCGACACGCGCGCCAGCTCCGTCATGAGGCGCTCGAACTCCTGCGCGTACTCCGCGGCAGCCATGAACGTGCGCCTGATCTTCAGGTCATCGATCTCGGCTTCCAGCGTCGTCCGGCGCTGCAGCAGCTTGAGCAGGACGTCGTCGGTCGGGGGCGCGTCCGCGGCGTCGGCGTCCAGGTACGTGCGGCTGGCCAGCGAGCCGTCATTCTTCGGCGAGACGGCCTCGCTGCCAACACCGTCGCCGTTGTCGTCGAGCAGCGCCCGCTCGGTCGCGAGCAGCCCGCGCTGCTGGTAATGCCGCCCCACGCGCGCGCTGGCCGCTGAAAACACCTCCCATACCGACACACGGCCGTTCTTGTCGATGTCCGACGCACCGTCTGTCCAGGCACGGATGAAGTACTCGGGGAAGACCGTGTCGAGCCGTTGTGCCACCGAATCAGTGGCGGTGATGACGACGTGATTCGGGCCGGCCAGCCGTTCGAGGAAAGGAAAGCTGCCCGACGTCGTGTTGACCAGGACCACGCGCCCCGGGAGCGGCTTGAGAAGCGACGCCCATTCGTTCGAATCGATATCCGGGCCCACGAGGTTGAACTTCGCGTCGATCCCATCGTACGTGCCGTGCCCGATCAACACGATGAACAGAAGACCGTCGCGCCTCATCGACGTACGGAGCTCCTGCAGCGCGCGGCGGACGTTGGCGGCCGTGGAGCTCGCAGAGCCGGACGCCGCCTCGGACAGCCTGACGACGTGCGCCGCGTCGAACTTGTAGCGGTCGACGAGCACGTTCGAGAGCGCGTCGCTCCATGCTTTGTACCGCTCGGCGTACTCCTGTCCGCCAGTGGCCCCGGATACAATCAGCGCATAGCGCTCGGCGGCGGCCGCGCGCACGGGCAGGGCCATCGTCAACGCGACGAGCATCCCCGCAGCCGCTCGGCCGATTGTCATCGCAAGCCCCACCGGCGCCGCAGGATCCACTCGGCGCCGAGAAGCAGGAGGATGACGGCAAAGGACCAGCCGTTGTGCCACAGATCGCGTTCGGCGGCGCGACGCGCGGCGGGGACACCCGCCCGGAGGCGATCGACCAGCCGCCGAACGTCCGCCGGCGCCGTGACGTGGCCGCCCGACGCGGACGCGAGGCGTTCCAGCAGCTGCGTGTTCAGGCGCGGGTCGGTCATCTCCAGGTCGGATCCGCCGACCAGCAGGGCCGTGGATGCGGAGCCGAGGAGTGTCGTGCCGCGACGTGCCTCGGCGGTGATCCGATAGATGCCGGGGTGCGCGGGCGTGAACGCCGCGCCGAACTCATCGTCGCGGCCGCTGTCGCTCCTCGACAGGGTCGCGGCGGGCTGCTCCAGCCGTCCGTCAGGTCCGGCGATCCGGAGCGTGACGCCGGCGTCGCGCCGCGGCTGGAAGAGCGCGTCGCGGACGGCGACGCCGATGTGCAGCGCGTCTCCGGGCGCGCTGCCGGCGGGCGATGTGATGCTGATGGGATCGGCGGCCTTCACCGCGAGCCACCTGATCGCCTGCCGCCAGAACGTCTCGTACGACCGATCGGTCGATGGCAGCATCATGCGCCAGCGCCATGACGCTTCGCCCGTGAACACCATCGAGCGTCCTTCACCGTAGCGCTGAACGGCGACGAGCGCGCGCTGCGCTCCGCCGGGACCTGCCGTCACCGCCAGCACCGTGGCGCCAGGCCGCGGGCCGCCGAGCGCGGCGCTCGCGGCGAGCGACGGGACGGCGTCCCAGCGTTTGCGCGTATCGGCGGCACCGGGGCCAAGCTGCATGACCGGGTGCACCGCGCCGGCCTCGGTGAGCGCGGCGCGGTTCGTGCCGCGCGACAACGACGCGGGCAGCACGGCGGTCCCGCGATCGGTGACGTCGAGCGGCAGGACTTCCCCGATGGGCGTATTCGCGAGGCCGTGCTTCAGGAACGACCGGGCGCCGAGCACCAGCAGCCCGCCGCCTCTCCGCCCGACGAAGTCGCGGGTGGCCTCGAGTTCCGCGTCCGTCAATTCTCCAGGCTCGACGTTGGCGAGCACGACCGCGTCGTAGGTGAAGAGATCCTCGACGCGCTGGGGAAATCCGGACGCCAGGTCGCCGCTTCGCGTTTCCGCGGCTTGAATGTAGAAGGTGTCGTGCCCCTGCTCGTCGCGTCCCTTGCGGACGACGGCGTCGACGTCCAGGCCGGCGTCGCCGGCCCACGCGCGCTTGAGGAATCCATGCTCGAATCCCGGCGCCCCTTCGACGAGCAGGACGCGTCTCGGACGCGAGGGCTGCTGCACGAGCACGCTGCGCGTGTTGTTCTCCGGCACGACCTCGCCCGCGGCTTCAGGGATCTCGACGGTGTACAAGGTTGGCGCGCCGCGGCGCGGCGCGATCTGGAACACCACGCGCACGGGGACGCCATCCGCCGCCGGCGCCGCGCGGCGCACCTCGATCGGGCGGCCGTTCTCGAGCAGCCGCAGCTCGATCGGATCGGTGCCATGCCCGTGACTGACCGCCGACACGGCAAGATCGACCCGCGAATCCTCCAGCACCGCTTCGGCGGCGGTGATGCTGAGCACCTCGCGATCGCGTCCCGCCGTCGGCGACCCGATGCCGATGGGGTGGATGGGCGGTGTGCGCTCGCGCTGCACCTCGCGTTCGGCGCGGCCGCTGGTATCGCCGCCGTCCGAGACGACAACGATGCCGGCGACCGGACGGTTGCGGTACCGTTCGCGAAGGGCCGCCATCGCGCTTGCGAGATCGCTCCGGCGCGCGCTCGCGGAGAGATCGGCGGTCGTGACGGGAGCGACGCCGTCGCCGAACGCGAGCAGCTCGACGGTGAACTCCGACGACAGTGCAGGCAGCAGCGCGCGATCGAGGAGATCCCGGGCGCTGTCGATCCGCGGCAGCCCGTCGGCATCCTCGATCCCCATGCTTCGCGACGTATCGACCAGCACCGGCACGATCGCATCGTGGGTGTCGGGGCTCACGACACGCAGCACGGGACGAAGGAGGAATACAAGGAGGAGGAACAGCGTGGCGAATCGAAGACCAGCGAGCACGTGGCGGCGGTATCCGGCCGCCGCCAACCGGCGGTACGCACACCAGGCCGACGCGGCAAAGAGCAGCACGCCCGCCGCAATCGCCCACCACGGGATTGGGTTCGCGAACGTCACCTATTTCTTCACCCTTGCCAGCGACTCGTAGTACCTGGCGATCACCGATCGGTACGATTCGGGGACGCGCTCGCTCCCGCCGGCGCTCAGTCGATCCTGCGCCTGCCGCCCGGCGAGGCGGTCGGAGATGGCGGCCTCGTGCTTCTCGAGTGCGAGATCGACGTCCTTCCTGAGCGATTCCCATCCGGACCGATCCTGCTTGAACGCTTCGGTCCCGGGCGCGGAGCGGCTGAACTCCTGCTCCTCGGGCGTCGCCATGTCGAGGCCGGTCCGCTGCTGTCCCTTGCCGAGCCGGTCGAGCGCGTCGCGCGCGCGCTGCAGCTCGCGCTGATACTCCGCCTGCAGCCGCTGCAGTTCGGACCCCGCCTGGCCGCTGCCGGATGTCCCGCGGCTGCCCTGCGTGGCGTCGCGCCCCTGCCGGCCGCGTTCCCCCTGCGGCGACCGGCTGCCGGGCTGCGCCGGGCCCTTCGACTGCTCGCGCGCGGCCGCGTCGCGCATCTGCTGCTCGAGCCTGTTCAGTCGATCGCGGATCTCCCGCGTGCGATCGAGTTGCTGCGACAACTGTTTGGAACCGGCGGAGGCGCTTCCGCCCAGCTTCTCGGCGACGCTGTCGAGCGTGCGCGCGATCTTCCGATCCTCGGCCGCCTGCCCCGGCTGCTGCCCGCCCGGCGCCTGCATCCGCTTCGCGGACTCGCGCATCCGTTCCGCGATCCGCTCGCGCTCGAGATCGCGCGCGGCTTCGGCCAGCGAAGCGGCGGCGTCCGGCATGGATCCACGCGCGGACTGCTGCGCCGATCGCTGGAGGTCCTCGACGCGTCCCGCCAGCCGCTCCTTGTCCGACGCCAGGCGACGTTTCGCGTCGGCGGCGGCCCCCGCCCCACTCTTCTCGAGCCGCTCGGACTCCGCCGCGATGCGCCGCTGCTCCTGCGCGATCTGCTGCGCCTCGAGCTGCACCTCGCTCGATCGATCTCTCGCGTCGCCGCGTCCTCCGCCGAGCCGCCGCTCCATCCGGCGCAGCTCGTCGGCGGCACGCTGGCCGTTCTCGGCGGCACGCGCCGGATCGTCGCGGCGCAGCTCGCTCGCCGCGGAGCGCATCTGCTCCGACGCCTGCCGCATGCCTCCCGAGCCGGCCTGCCCCGATGTCGCCGGCGGCGTCGTACGCGACAATTCCTCCGTCTGGCGACGCAGTTCCATCTGCTCGCGCGTCAGCTTCTCGAGCTGCCGCCTCATCTCCTCGGCGCTCAACCCGGCCGACGCGAGCTCCTGCTGCCGCCGGTTCAGATCCTCCTGGCGCCTGGCCAGATCCCGAATGCGATCGAGCGCGCTGTCGTTCCCGGGCGGCTCCTGTTGCGCGGTGGCCGACGTCCGGTTCTCGTAATTGGTGCGCTGCTGGCGCTGCAGCTCCTTGTCGAAGAGCGCCGACAGATCCTGGCCCGCGCGACTGCTGCCGTTGCCGCTGCCAGAGGACCCCGTCGTCACCTGCCGGCGCCGGACCTCGGCTTGCGCCTGGAGCAGCCCGTTCAGGGCCGCCATCTCGTGGGGGATCGCGTCTCGCGTCTTCTGCCCCTGGAGCTGCACGACGGCCCGCGACATCGCCTCGAGCGCCGCCCCAATCGAATCGCCAGACCCGCCCCTCGCGCCCTGTCCACGGCCGGGCAGCTGCCGCTGCGGCAAGGGGCCGCCCCCTGACAGACCGCTCGATCGCCGCGACAGGCGTTCGGCACGCGTCTTCAGTTCGGCCTGCGCCTCCGCGACGGCCTGGAGATCCGCCGCTGAACGCCCCGCCTGCGCCCGGCGCTCGAGGTTCCACGTCGCGCTGATGATTTCCTTCTGCGCCTGGATCAGGCTTTCGAGATCGCCGGACCCTGGAGCCGACGACGCCTGGCTCTCGGCCATCGAGAATTCCTCGTTGAACGGCTTGACCTCGAGGAAGTAGATGTCGCTCGTCGCCTGGGTCGACGGCTTCGCGCGGGCGACGTCGCGCGCCCGCGCGTAGTACGTGATGACATCGCCCGGTGTGACTCCGAGCGCCTCCGCGGGCAGGAGGTGCACGCCGATCTTCTGCGTGTTCGTGCCCGTGACGCGGTCGAACCGCGCGACTTTCTCGGGTCCGCCCGCCACGCCGTAGACGAGATCGAATGCGGCAATCCCGTAGTCGTCGTCTGCCCGTGCTTCGATCGCGACCTCTTCGAGGGGCGTGATCTGGCGGTCGGACGACGGCCGGAGGATCCGCACGCTCGGCGGGCCGTCCTCCATCAAGCGGATGAAGTACTCGGTGTCGGCCGCCGACTCGAGGCCGTCAGCATCCGTCAGCTTCACGCGATACGAGTCGTCCCCGGACAGGACGAACGTGGATTCCAGCGCGCCGCCGTCCGCCACGCGCAGCGGGAGCGTCGAGGCGCTCGCGGTTCTGAGCGATCCCGCCGTCACCGGTTTGTCCGAGAAGACGCGAAGCGTGACCTTCGTCCCGGCGGGCCCGTAGACGTCGCCGCCATCCTCTTCGGTCTTGGGCCCGAGTCCCGAGAACGCCGGATACGCATAGCGCACGTCGATGCGACGCACGCGCGGTGGCGCGCCTCGGCGCGTCGTGGCGGCGCCGGCTGACGTGCCGGCGGCCGGCGAGGCGAACAACCGCAGCCGCGCGTCGGCAGCCGCCTGCTCCAGCAGCGGCAGGGCCACGATGAGTGCCGCGACAAACACCACGGCGCCGCCCGCGGCCCGGGTCGTGGCGCGCCGCACCGATTCGGGTGAGACAATCGACGCGGGCGTGAGGTCCTCGAGCTGGCGCGCGAGCGTCGCGGCGATGACCGGCAGGAACTGCCGGCGCAGATCGGCCTCCGGCGCGGCCGCGACGTCGACCGCGCTCACCAGCGCGTCCTCGAGCGGCCTGGCGCCCGTTGCACCCGCCGTGCGTTCCTCGATGAACCGGGCGACCTGCCGATCGTGCGGGCGTGAAGGCCTGCGCCACGCGGCGACCGCCGCCACGGCGCCGGTGGTGGCCAGCGCCAGCGCGGCAAGCGACAGCAATGCCCACCCGCCTGGAGCCGCGACACGGTAGGCCACTGCCGCCGCGACGAGGGGCACGGCCGCGCACACGGCCGCACGCGCAATCACCTGCGCGGTGACGACGCGCAGCCAGCGCTGCCGCACCGTCTCGATGAGCGAGCGGAGTTGCTGATCCATCGGCGAACTCATGCCCTCCCGATGAACGATTCCGCGACGAGCGTGACGAGCATCAGCAACAAGCCGTACCGCCAGTAACTCTGCCGCGCCTCGGTCTGCTGCGCGCGGGCGGTCCCATTGGTCGTGGGGGCAGCGCCCTCCCGATCGAGCCTCGCGGTGAACTCGTCGGCCGACAGGCGGGCGGTCTCGCTCTCGCGCACGTCGACGTTCACGGCGATCGCGTGTTTGTCTGCGTCAACGGCATAGATGCCTGGCTTCGCCCCCGCGGTGGCAGGCGCGCGGGCGACGAGGTATTCCCGGCCGCCCTCTTTCACGCCGGACACGTACCGCACCGCTTCGACCGCAAAGGGAACGAACGCGGGGTGCAGCGGGAAATCGTTCCAGGCGCGGTCCAAGTCGGATGCGAACAGCACGATCTTCCCGGCCCCCTCGCGCCGTTCGAGGAGCGCCGGCGCGCCGTCGGTGAAGCGCGCCGCCACGTTCCAGCCATCGCCGCGCAACCGCCACGTGCGATCGAACCTGACCTGCCCGAGGTTGGCGGCCAATGCTCCGAATGGGCGGAAGATCGGGTGCCGGAGGTCGGTGGCCGACAGGCTGACCGCGCGCGGCTCCTGCTCCACGTTTCCGAAGCTGGAATAGCCGAAGGTCGTTGAAAGCACCGTCGGCTCGACATCCGGCGCCGCGGCGATGAGCAGCCCGGCGCCACGGCGCACGGCGGCGGCGAGCGTCTCCCGGGCGTGGCGATCGAGACCACGCGTCGAGAGGAGCACGATCGCGCGGTACAGCTCGAAATCGCCCGCCGCCATCGCCGACAGCGCGGTCCCCGAGATCAACCGCGACGAGAAGCCGCTGCCGGAATCGGCGGCATCGGTCACGGCGTCCAGCGCACGCGACAGGTAAAACCCGGATTGGGCCGCACCGGCGGAGGTCACAATCGCGATCCGCGGGCGGGCGGCGGCATCGAGTACCGCGTACCGAGTGTTGTCAGCAGTGGGCCCGGATGGGTCCTCGACGGCCACGGCGATCGATCCGGTGGACGGCAGCCGATAGTCAATCGGCACCTTCGTTGACCTATCAGCGGCGATTGAATAGCGGCCGCCGGCGACAGTTTGCCCGTCGCGCCACACCTGGACTTGTCCGCTGTGTGCCATGGACCCGGCGTTGCGAATCGTCGCCACCAGGCGGCCGGAGTCCGCCTGGAGCGCCGTGACGGCCAGATTGGGCGGCATCGCGCCCGCGTCGACCACCTGCACGTCGAGACCGGCCGGAACACGTCCAGGCTGCTCGTCGTCCCACCCGGAGCGCTGGAGATCGGTAATGACGACGAGGCGCGCCGGCTGGCCGTCAGCGATCTCCACCGCCTTCGCGATCATGACGGCGTACCGGGTCGCGCCATACGCCGGCCGGATCCGCGCCAGCGCGGCGCGCGCATCGGCCGCTCCGCCGGGAGGCGCCAGCAGCTCCGCGCGGTCGTCGAACGCGACGAGCGCAATGCGATCGTTGACACCGGCGTCCGCGATCGCGCGGCGCGCCAGGTCCACCGCCCGGCTGAACCGGCCGCCGGCATCCATGCTGAACGAGCGATCGATGGCAACGAGACGAAGCGGCGACGGGCCCGCGGCCGTCAGGTACGGGCGCGCGAACGCCGCGGCAAGAAGGAACAGCGCCGCGACCCGCGCGGCGAGCAGCAGGAGATCGCGCAGTCTGCGCCGATGCGAGCGCTCGATCGGCGAGCGCCGCAGCAGCCGCACGGCGCTGAACGGCACCTCCGGCGCCACGTCGCGCCGCAGGAAGTGCAGCGCGATCGGAAGCGCAATGGCGACGGCGCCCGCGAGGAACGCAGGATACAGAAAAGACATCGTCGTCAGTCGATAGTCGATAGTCACTTGCGCCTCGAACGCGCGCCGAGATACGCGAGCAGGGCAAAATCCAGCGGCTTCGACGTATCGAGCTGCACGTAATCGATCCCCGCGCCGCGCAGCTCGCGGTCGTACCTCAGTGTGAGTCCCGCCAGCTCGCGAAGGTAGGCCGTCCGGACGTGTGCCGGGTCGGCGGTGACTTCCTCCGCACTCTCGAGATCGCGGAAACGCGAGGCCCCGCGAAACGGAAAGGTCAGCTCGTTCGGATCGAGCACCTGAAAGACCACGATATCGGTGCCGCGGAACTTCAGGTGCTTGAGTCCCTTGATCGTGGCCTCGGGGTCGTCCAGCATGTCCGACACCAGCACGACAAGGCTCCGCTTCACGAGCGCGTCCGCGAGCTGGTGCAGCGGACGTCCGACGTCGGAGCGCCTGCCCGCCTCGAGCCGCTCGAGGCCGAGCAGAATCGCGTGCAGGTGGCCGGGCCGCGCGCTCGCGGGCATCCGGAACAGGATGCGATCGTCGAACGCAATGAGGCCCGTCGCATCACGCTGGCGGTTCATCAGAAACGCCAGCGAGGCCGCGAGCACCGACCCGTACTCGAGCTTGCTCATCGGCGCGGCGCCCTGGTACGCCATCGACGCGCTGACGTCGAGCAGCAGGTGGCATTCGAGGTTCGTTTCCTCCTCGAACTTCTTCACGTAGTGCCGATCGGTGCGCGCGTACACCTTCCAGTCCAGCGTCGAGAGATCGTCGCCCGGCAGGTACTGGCGGTACTCCGCGAACTCGACGCTGAAGCCTTTGTAGGGACTCCGGTGGAGACCGGAGAGAAAGCCCTCGACGACGGTGCGCGCCTTCAGCTCCATCGTGCCGAGCCGTGCGATGACGGCCGGGTCGAGGAACCGCAGATCGCGCGACGTGGACGTCGAAGGGGCAGCCATGGCGCCGCTACATCCCGCTCGCCGGCGGCGGCACCGCCTCGAGCAGCCGCTCGACGAGGTTGTCCGGCATGATGTGTTCGGATTCCGCGTAGAAATTCGGGATGACGCGGTGGCGCAGCACCGGACGCGCGAGCGCCTGGATGTCGGCCACGGACACGTGGTAGCGCCCGTGGATGAGCGCGCGCGCTTTGCCGGCCAGGATCAAGGACTGGCTGGCGCGCAGCCCCGCTCCCCACCTCACCCAGTCGCGCACGAACTGGTGGTTGCTCTGGCGGCCCGGCCGCGACGCGTCGACGAGCCGCACGGCGTACCGCGCGACCTCCTCGGCGACGATCACCTGCCGGACGAGCTGCTGGATCTCGAGGATGTCCGCCCCCGAGAACACCCGCTCGGGCGTTTCGGTCTGCACGCCCGTCGTGGTGGTCACGACGCGCACCTCCTCGTCCTCCGAGAGATACGTCATGACGACGTTGAACATGAACCGATCGAGCTGCGCCTCTGGCAGCGGATAGGTCCCCTCCAGCTCGATCGGGTTCTGCGTCGCGAGGACGAAGAACGGGCGGTCGAGCGGATAGGTGCGGCCGGCCGCCGTCACCTGGTACTCCTGCATGGCCTCGAGCAGGGCCGCCTGCGTCTTCGGCGGCGTGCGGTTGATCTCGTCGGCGAGCAGGATCTGCGCGAAGATCGGTCCCTTGACGAACCGCAGCGAGCGCTGCCCCGCCTGCTCGTCGAGCACTTCGGTGCCGGTGATGTCGGCAGGCATGAGGTCCGGCGTGAACTGGATCCGCTTGAACGACAGGTCGAGGATCTGCGCGAGCGTCCTGATCAGCAGCGTCTTGGCGAGCCCGGGCACGCCGGTAATGAGGCAATGCCCGCCGGTGAACAGCGCCATCAGGACCTGGTCGATGACCTCGTCCTGCCCCACGATGATCTTGCGGATCTCCGCGAGGATGCGCTCGCGCCCGAGCGACACGCGCTCGGCAACGGCAATGATGTCGGTCGTCGCGGCGGCGGTGTTGGTGGTATGCATCAGTGCGTCAGTGAGTAAACGATCTCGTTGATCATCATGCGGTAGGCAACCGCGGTGTACTTGACGTAGCCGGGATAATCCGCGGCGTTGGACCACTCCCACCCGTCGCCCATGTCCACGTTCCAGTTGATGAGGACCATGGCGCGGCCCGTGTCGTCCGTCATCGCGCGCAGGTGCGGAACGAACCCCCCCTTTTCGTACGTGCGCCCCTGGAGGAAGGACCCCAGTCCGGGCGTCTGCGGGAACGAATCGAGCCGGTAGAAGCAGTGGAAAATCGGGTGCGACGGCTGGAGGTCCACGATCTTCCGGTCCGGGAACACGCGGCGCAGCTCGCTCTCGAGATTGGCCCATTCCACGGGGCCGTGGAAGTCGTCGAACGTCAGTGTGCCGCCGCGCAGGAGGAATTCGCGAAGGATCGGCACCTCGCTGTCCTTCAGGCGCAGGTTGCCCGGTTCAACGATATAGAGCCACGGGTACGACCAGAGGTTCGGATCCTCCAGTGTGAGGACGACGGGATCGTTGACCTGGATCGACGTGACGGTGCGGACGCGCCGCGACAGGTTCCACTCGGCGGCGGGCGCGTCGATGTACCACGGCTCGTCCTCGGGATTGCTGAAGCGCCCGCTCGGCACGGTCCACGCCGTGTACCGGATCCGGGCGAACGTCCACTGCAGGCCTGCAAACCGCGAATCCGGCGCCGACGGGTTCTGCGCCCCGGCCGGGCGGATCGACCCCGCGAGCAGCGCGCAGGCGACCAGCCCGAGTGCCGCAACCACGCCCAGGCGGACACCGGGACGGCGAACGACGGCGAGATCCGTCATTGACGCTCCTCGGGTGCGCTCTTGATCGCGTGCAGCAGCAGTTCCTGTGCCCGCTCGAAGGTCGGCGCGATTTCCAGGGCGGCAAGCGCCTCCTTCTTCGCGGCGGCGTGGTCCCCCGCCAGCAGGTACGCTTCGCCCAGGTCGCAGTGCGCCGACGCCTTGTCGGCCGGCCCGGTCGCGAGCGCCGCCTTGAACTCGCGAACCGCCGCGCGGCCGTCGCCCTTCTTGAGCGCGAGGCGGCCGAGGCCGGTGTGGGCCGGACCGTCGAACGGATCGATGGCGACGACCCGATCGTACGCCGCGAGCAGCGCGGGAGCCTGCGCGGTCTTGCCCGCCAGCTCCGCGAGGCGGCGGGCGGGTTCGACGGTGGTGTGATCCTGCGCGAGCAGCGCCTGGTATTCCACGATCGCACGCGGCGCATCCCCGAGCTGCTCGGCGAGCTTCGCCATGATCGCATGCGGACTGTCCTCGCCGGTGGCGACCGGTACCAGCGCGGCGGCCTGCTCGAGCGGGCCGAACGCCGCGCGATCGCCCGCCGCGGCGAGCGCGGCGCCCAGCGCGAGCTGCGCCGCGTAGCTCTGGGGCTTCGCGGCGGCAGCAGCCCGAAGCGCGTCGACCCCGGCGGTCTCCGCCGGCCTGGCCGGTGCCCCGCGCTGGGCCGTCGTGGCCACGTCTCGCAGCGCGGCGCGCAGCGGCCCGAAACGCGCGTCGACGCTCCGATCGAACGACGTCTGCAACTGGTCGATCGGCGCCCCCATCATCTTCTCGAGGGCGGCCTCCCCTTCGAGTCCCTGCCCGTACGACCGAATGAGCGCCTGCAGCTTCGCCTCGCCGTACGTGCGGACGATGTGATCGACGAGCAGCGACGATTCGAAGTACGCGAGCGCGATGGTGTCGGGGCGCGTGAACCCGGAGTTCAGGTCGCGCACCTTCAGCGTCTTGTCCCGCTCGAGCGCGATCGCGAACGGCACCTCCATGTCACGTCCCCATTCGGGCCGCGCGCGTGCCTCCTCGTACACGGAGATCCCCTCGGTGAGCCAGCGCGGGATCCGCTGCTGTGACATCTGCAGCGTGAACACGTGCGTCATCTCGTGCCAGAGCGTGGCCTGCCAGGAATACGTGCCGGGATCGCGTGCGTGCGGCGAATCGAGCGTCACGACGCGCCCGAAGCAGGCGCCGAGCGCGCCGAGCATGCCCGGCAGCCCCAGCGTGCGCACGGCGAAATCGTCGTGCCGTGGGAACATCTCGATGAGGATCGGCCCCTTCGGCGTGAACGCGTACCGGGCCGACAGCGTCTTCAACGCGTCCTGCGCGAGCGCCATCACGTAGTCGCGCATGATGGGCGCCTCGTCGGCGTGCAGCTTGAGGATGATGTCCCCCTCGCGCACGGTCACGAACTTGTCGAGCGTGTCGAGCAGCGCCAGGAGGTTGTAAGTGACGACGTCGAACGGATCGGAGCGGAAGGCCCGGTCCAGGGCGCGCCGCGCCTCCACCTCGTCGCCGGTCCGCATCAGGTGCATGCCCAGCTCCGCATGCGCCCGCGCGCTGGTCGGATCGAGCGTCACCGCCTTGCGCGTCAGCTCCACCGCGTCGTCGAACCGGTAGTTGCGCGCGGCGAGATCGGCCGCCGCGCGGTAGATCTCGCCGAACGCCGGGTTGATCGCGAGGACTCGCGACACTTCGGCGTCGAAGGCCGCACGCTCGCCGCGGACGTAGAGAATCGCGGCGGCCAGCGCGCGCGCGTCGAACTGCGTGGGGTTGATCGAGATCACGTGCGCGATCCGCTCGCGCGCGGCATCGTATCGGCTGTTGTCGAGATCGAGGTTCGCGAGCAGCAGCTCGGCGTCGGCCAGCTCGGGATCGATCTGCAGCGCGCGCGTCGCCGCGGCCGCCGCCGCGGGCGGATCGTCCTCCGCCAGCGCATGCGCGAGCCCGGCATGCGCGGGCGCCCAGTCCGCGTCCTTCTGGATGGCCTGCTTGAACGACCTCGCGGCCTCCGACACGTTGTAGGTTTCGAAGAACAACATGCCCCAGGCGGTATCGATGGCCGGATCCGACCCGACCGCGGATGCGGCGCGGAACAGCGCGTTGGCTTCCTGGGCGCGCCCGAGCGCTTGCGCCGCGCGGCCGCCGCGCGACAGCGACGCCGCGTCGCCGTCTGACGCCTCGCGATACAGGCGCATGAGGATTGGCGTGGCCACGCTGCTGCGCCCCAATTGTTGCTGGAGGAGCGCCAACTCGAGCGCGGCATCGCCGAGCGGTGATTTGGCGGAGGCCGGCTCGAGCATGGCGATCGCTTGTTCGTACTCCCCGCGATGCGCGGCAAGACTCGCGAGGACCGCCGCGGCAGCGGGCTCGTCAGCCCGAGCGCGCGCCAGCGCCTCGGCTTCCGCGCGTTTTCCGTGCGCGATCGCGCGCCACGCTGACGATGGGAAAGCCGACACGGGGGCCGCTTGCTGGGCATGTGACGAAACCGTGACAGCCGTCCACACACACGCGACGATCAGGGCGCCAACGAGCGGCCGCATGTGAAACCCGTTCTGCTTCGCTCGCGTCATTTCAACGTCACCCACACGAACACACTGTTAGACGCCGCAAGGAAGGCGCCAGCCGCCCGCCTTCGCTGAAGCCATTCAAACCCGGTGCCGAGCCCATCAATTCGACCGCAAGTGGCGGATTCTACTCTGGACCGAGTCCGAGCGCGCGCTCTTCTATGTGTATACGTCTCAGGATGAGGAAGGAGAAGAGAATGACCGACACTCCGCCGGCGGTTGGCGCGCCCGCCAGAAGGGCGAAACCAGCAAGTTCGCCTGCCACCGCCACGTAATTGGGATGGCGGATCAGCCGATAGGGACCCGTGAGGATGCGGGAGGAACCCGGCGGGACCAGTACTCGAAACGTCCAACGGTCGCCGAGCGTGCCGACGGCCCAGTATTTCAAGAGCTTCGCCGCGACGAACAGCAACGCTCCCAGGTTGGTCAGCCCGCCCGGCCTTCCTCCGCCCGCCCAGCCTTCGAGGACCATGGCGAGGAACGCCGCCGGATACGCAACCTGCATGATTCGATACACGTCGCCGGCCGGCTCGACCGCGCCTCGCGCGCGAAGGACCCGATCGTGGCGGGCCGCGATGCCCGCTTCGACGATCATGGGCAGGAACGCGATCGCGAGGAGTACGAGAGAGAACATCATCCCGCCGTCAGTCAGGCAGCGTCCGCATCGCCTGCATACCGGATGACGCGCCGCAGGATGGCCGGGGCAACCGCCGCGCCAAAAGCGGCGGCACGAGCGGCGACAGGGGATCCTGCCAGGGACCGCAGCCCGCGGTTGAAGCGCCACTTGCGCCCGAATGCCTCGCGGCGCGCGGCAAGCAGCCGCACGTGCGCCGCCTCGACCCCGTGCTCGAGCGCGTGAAGCGCCTCGAGAGCCGCGAGCTCGCCGCCGCGGAACGCGAACCGCAATCCATCCCCCGTCATCGGATCGACGAACCCGCCGGCATCGCCCGCGAGCAGGAGACCCGCCATCCCTCCCGCGGAACATTCGACCGCCAGAGGCCCCAGGCACGCCGCCACCCCGAGCATCCGGGCCGACGCGAATCGTCCGGCCAGCCGCCGATCGGTGCAAATGGCCTCGAGTAACAAGGTCGACGGATCCCGGAGCGCGCGCCGCGCCGAGACGACGAGACAGGCGTTCGCAAGGCCGCCCGGAAGGGGTGCGACGCCCAGGTAGTGCCCGGATCTCACGTGCATTTCGCCGAACGCCGTGAGACCCGCCACATCGGTGAAGTAGGCGCCAATCGCCCACCGGCGCGGCCGCCGGGGAGAGCGGGAGAGATGGAGCGCGCGTGCCACGCGCGAGTAGCGCCCATCAGCGGCGATGACGAGGCGCGCGTCGATGCGCCGCGGCAAACCGCCCTCACATTTCGTCGTCAGGCCAACGACTCGCGGAGCGCCGTTCCGCGACTCGACCACCGGCGCGTCGACGAGGACGCCCTCCTGGATTTCGGCGCCAGCCTCGCGCGCGAGGCGCACCAGCGCCGCATCGAGGTCCTGCCGCGCAATCGAGCGCCCCTGCATGCCATCGTATCGGCCCACGACACGCACGCGCTCGCTCGTGACGATCATACCGTCGATGGGCAACCCGCCGTCGACCGCGGCGTCCAGTCCAAGGCGCGTGAGTATCGCCAGCGCGCCAGGATTCACGGTGTCGCCGCAGAGTTTCGGGCGCGGAAAGCGGGCCCGATCCAGCACGAGCACCTGCACACCGGCGCGCGCCAGCACCGTCGCCGCCACGGCGCCGGCCGGCCCGGCGCCCGCGATCACCACATCAGGCATCACTCACGCAGCTCGCACCCGCCTTCGCGCTTCGCGCTTCGGCGCGGCACGCCCCAGCACCCGCCTTCGCGCTTCGCGCTTCGGCGCGGCAAGCCCTAGCCCCCGTCCTTCCCGAGAACGATGGCACTGTTTTTCGAGCCGAACCCGAGGCAGTTGCAGAGCGCAGCCAGCGGTGTCGCCGCGCGCCCGGCATTTGGAATGAAATCCAGATCGCAGGCGGGATCTGGCGTGCGCTGGTTGATGGTCGGCGGCAGAAACCCCTCCGACAGGGCGAGCGCGGCGGACACGATGCCCGCGGCGCCGCTGGCCCCCTGCGGATGTCCGATCATCGACTTGATGGACGATCCCGGCACCCGATCGGCGAGCGCACCGAACAGCCGGCGCACGCAGCGCGACTCGACGGCGTCGTTCAGCACCGTCGATGTCCCATGGTAGTTCACGTAGCCGATGTCCTCGATCGCGCGACCGGACCGATCGATGGCGAGCCGCATGGCCCGCACGATTTCGGCGCCGTCGGGATCCATCTGGACGCGATGGAACGCATCGCACGTCGAGCCGTAGCCGTCGATGGTGGCGTAGATCTGCGCGCCTCGCGCCCGCGCCCGATCGGCGCGCTCGATGACCACCATCCACGCGCCTTCGCCAAGCACGAACCCGTCGCGCTCCAGGTCGAACGGACGCGAGGCCTCGCCCGGCGAGTCGTTAAAGCGGGTCGCGACGGCGCGCATTCGTGAGAAGCCGAAGACCATGCCCGGCGTCACGCACGCGTCCGCGCCGCCGGACAGGACGACGTCGGCCTCGCCGCTGCGGACGAGCGCCGTGGCGTACGCAATCGCATCCGTGGAGCTCGTGCACCCGGTCGAGACGACGTGGCTGATGCCGTGCAGCTCGAGCGCAATCGAGATCTCGCTCGAGATCATTCCCACAATCGATACGGGAATCGCGTAGGGCGAGACGCGCTTGCCTCCCTGGGTGAAGAAGTCCTCGTACTGCCGCTCGGCCACGTCGATGCCTCCCGCGCCGCTGCCGACGAGCACGCCGGCGCCCGGCTCGTTCAACCGCAGCCCCGCGTCGTGCCACGCTTCGGTGGCCGCGAGGACGGCGATGAGCGACGCCTTCGAATAGCGGCGCGGGTCGGGATGGCCGCTGCGCTCGGCCCGGCCGCCCGGCGCGCGCCCCGCGATTTCCACCCGATCGTCGATCGACACGGGCGGCACCGGTGCTGCAACGGAACACGGGTAAGCGGAGGCGTCGAAGTCGCGAATCGTCCGCGTGGCGCTGCAGCCTCGGGCGATCGCCTCCCAGAAGCGCTGCCGTCCGACGCCGAAGGGGGACACGACGCCGATTCCGGTGATCGCGACGGCGGGCATGTTGACGTCAGCCATGTCTTTATAATGACCGAACGGCGCCTGCGGCGCTTACGGGCGATGAACAGGCCGCACACGTTTCGAAAATCCCGCGACTCATGAGCCTTCCTTCCCTCCCCCGGCCCGATTCGGCGGGACCCGAGTGGCGCCCGCCAGCCGGGGCCGTTGCACTCGTGTGGACCGGGGCGCTGGTGTTCGTGGTCTCGCTGGCTGCCTTCCTCTATGCATACCTCGTGCGCTTTGGCACAGAGGCGGGGTCCGGCTCATGGATCGGTCCGGCGCTCGTCGACGTGGCGCTGTTTTCGGTCTTCGCGCTGCACCACAGCCTGTTTGCGCGCATGCGGCTGAAGTCGCGCCTGCGGCGCGCCATTCCCCCGCCATACGACCGGTCTTTGTACACCTGGCTCGCCAGTCTGCTGCTGATCGCGGTGGTGTGGTGGTGGCGCCCGGTGCCCGGGTTGTTGTACTCCCTCCAGGGCCCCTGGTGGTGGGCGGGTGTCGCGCTGCAGGTCACCGGGACCGCGCTCACCGCGGCCGGATCGCGCGCGGTCGACGTGCTGGATCTGGCGGGCGTTCGTCCGCTGCTGTCGGCGCGCTCGGGACGACCGCCGGCGCACGTGCCTCTCGCGACGACCGGCGTATTCCAGATCGTGCGCCACCCGTTGTACCTGGGCTGGGCGCTGCTGGTCTTCGGCGCGCCGCACATGACCGCGACGCGCGGCGTCTTCGCCATCGTCAGCACGGCGTACCTGGCCCTGGCGATCCCGTTCGAAGAGCGCAGCCTCGGCGATGCCTTCGGCGCGGAATACGAGGCGTATCGCCGCGCCGTCAAGTGGCGCATGATCCCGTGGGTCTACTAGTAGAGGTTCTATTGGTTCGGAACCTTTAGAACCCTTAGAACGACGTTGTATGATCTGGAAAGACTTTTGATGGCTGACGCGTCGCAGACTCCCGCGCTTCCCGCCGAACTGCCCGTCGTGCCGCTACGCGGCGCCGTCGTGCTGCCGCTGACCGTCGCGCCGCTCGGGGTCAACCGCCCGATGTCGGTCGAAGCCATCAACCGGTCGCTCGCGGGCGACCGGATGGTGCTGCTGCTCCTCCAGCAGAACGACACGGACGAGCCCGCGGCCGACGACCTCCACCGGGTGGGCACGATCGCCATCGTCCGGCAGATGGCGAAGGGGGCCGGCGGCATGCGCGTGCTCGTCGAAGGCGTGCTGCGCGCCCGCGCGGAGTTCCTGCAGACCGATCGCGGGTTCGTTCGCGCCTTGATCAAGCCGATGGCGGAATCGGCCGAGCGCGCCATCGAGGTGGATGCCCGCGTGCGGCGGCTGCAGGAGCTTGTCGACCGCGCGCTGTCGCTGACGACCGGCCTCTCTCCCGACATCAAGTCGCTCGTGATGGGCATCGACGATCCGCTCCGGATCGTCTACCTGCTGGCCAGCCTTCTCGACATGAAGGCGGAAGACAAGCAGAAGCTGCTGGAAGAGAACGATCTGTCGGTCAAGCTCGACGCGGTCTCGGTGGCGCTGTCGCGCGAGATCGAGGTCCTCGAGCTGAAGGGACAAATCGAGTCCAGGGCCGAAAAGGAGATGACCGACGCGCAGCGGCAGTACGTGCTGCGCCAGCAGCTCAAGGCAATCCAGTCGGAGCTCGGCGAAGGGGAAAGCGAAGCGACGGAGCTTCGCAAGCGCGTGACCGAGGCGGCGCTGCCCGAGACCGTCGAAACCGTGGCCATGCGCGAGGTCGATCGGCTCGAGCGCATGACGCCGGCATCCCCCGAGTACCAGATGATCCGCACGTACCTGGACTGGGTCCTCGACGTACCGTGGCACAAGCCCACGGAGGACCGCCTCGATCCCATCGAGGCGCGCCGCGTGCTCGACGAGGATCACTACGATCTCGACAAGGTCAAGGAACGCATCGTCGAGTACCTCGCAGTGCAGAAGCTGCGACACCGGCGGAGCGGGGAACCCGGGGTCCCCGCGGAGCCCGGCCGGGGGGCAGGGGCCCCCGGAGTAACCATGAAAGGGCCGATCCTGTGCTTCGTGGGCCCGCCGGGCGTCGGGAAGACG
This sequence comes from Acidobacteria bacterium RIFCSPLOWO2_12_FULL_66_21, assembly GCA_001767455.1. Taxonomy (GTDB): domain Bacteria; phylum Acidobacteriota; class Vicinamibacteria; order Vicinamibacterales; family 2-12-FULL-66-21; genus 2-12-FULL-66-21. Next base: position 34,264 of record MELC01000005.1, on the reverse strand, counting down.
TCGCTCGGCCAGTCGATCGCGCGCGCGATGACGCGGAAGTTCATGCGCATCTCGCTCGGCGGCGTGCGCGACGAGGCGGAGATCCGCGGGCATCGCCGCACGTACATCGGGTCCATGCCCGGGCGCATCGTGCAGGCCTTGAAGACAGCCGGCTCGTCGAATCCCGTGCTGATGCTCGACGAGATCGACAAGATCTCGGTCGGCATCCAGGGGGATCCGGCGGCGGCCCTGCTGGAAGTGCTCGATCCCGCCCAGAATCACGCGTTCCGCGATCATTACCTGGAGATTCCGCTCGACCTCTCGCACGTGCTGTTCATCACCACGGCGAATCAGCTCGGCACCGTGCACCCCGCGCTGCTGGACCGGATGGAGATGATCGCGCTCAGCGGGTACACCGAGGAAGAGAAGGTGCACATCGCGCGCATGTATCTCGTCCCCCGGCAGCGTGACGAGCACGGCCTGAAGCCTGAACAAATCGAGATCACCGATGGCGCGCTCGGCCGCGTGATCTCCGAGTACACCCGCGAGGCGGGCGTCCGCACCCTCGAACGGCAGATCGGGACCATCGCGCGGAAGGTGGCCGCGCGGGTCGCGACCGACTCGAACTACACGGCAACGGTGGACGCGGATCGGCTCGGCGATTACCTTGGGCCCCCGCGTTTCCGATCGGAGGCGGCGTTCCGGACGTCGAAGCCCGGCGTGGCGACCGGCGTCGCCTGGACCGAGAGCGGCGGCGACGTGCTGTTCATCGAGGCGGTGCTCCTGCCTGGCGGCAGCGGGCACCTGACGCTGACGGGCCAGCTCGGGAGCGTCATGCAGGAATCGGCGCGCGCCGCCCTCAGCCACGTGCGCCAGCAATCCGCCGCGCTCGGCATCCCGGTCGAGGCGCTCAGCAAGCACGACATCCACGTGCACGTGCCCGCCGGCGCGATCCCGAAGGACGGGCCCTCCGCGGGCGTGACGATGGCGAGCGCGATTGTCTCGGCGGCGCGGGGGGAACCCGTGCGCTCCGAGGTCGCGATGACGGGCGAGATCACGCTCTCGGGCCTCGTCCTGCCCGTCGGCGGCATCCGCGAGAAGGCGCTCGCCGCGCGCCGCCACGGCATCAAGACCTTCGTCCTGCCACAGATGAACGAACAGGACCTGGCGGAACTTCCAGAAGAAGTACGGCGCGAGATGACTTTCGTCCCGGCTCGCACCCTCGAAGACGTGCTGAAGGTGGCGCTGCCTGGCGTCGCGAGCGCCGAGTCGGCCGGCATCAGCGCCGATACGGGAGACGGCGACGCGGCGGCGGCGCTCCCCGCCGGTCCGCGGGCGCACTGACCCGCCCGCGTGCCCTCGATCTTCTTCTACATCTCCGGCCACGGATTCGGCCACGCCTCGCGCGACATCGAAGTCATCAACACGCTCGGCCGCGCGCATCCGGACCTCGCGATCGTCGTGCGCACGTCGGTGCCGCGCCGGCTGCTGGATGCGACGATTCGCGTGCCCGTCACGATCGTCGAGGGCCCGTGCGATACCGGCGTCGTGCAGATCGACAGCCTCCGGCTCGATGTGGCCGCCACAATCGCGCGCGCGGCGGAGTTCTATCGCACGCTCGACGCCCGGGCGGACGCCGAAGCCGAGATGCTGCGCCGTCACGATGCGCGGCTCGTCGTCGCCGACGCGCCGCCGCTCGCGTGCGCTGCCGCGGCGCGGGCGGGCATTCCCTCGGCCGTCCTCGCGAACTTCACCTGGGACTGGATCTACCGCGGATATGCGCGGGAGGTTCAGTCCGTTCCCGAACTGATCCGTGCGATCCGGGATGCGTACGGCAGCGCCGGCGCCGCATGGCGGCTGCCCATGCACGGCGGCTTCGAGACCTTCGAGCGCATCCTCGACATCCCGTTCATCGCGCGACCCGGGCGTGCCGATCTGACGCGTGACGACATCCGGCGGATGCTCGGGGTGCCGGACGACCGGCCGCTGGCACTCCTCTCATTTGGCGGTTTCGGCCTGAGCGGACTGCCGTTCGACACTCTCGACTGCCTGGATGAGTTCGCCGTGGTCCTCGCCGAGCCGGCGCCGGCGATCGCCGGGCTGCCTCCATCGATTGCCGGCATCGACGAGCGGCGGCTTCACGCCAATGGCCTCGGCTACGAGGACCTCGTGCGCGCGGTCGACGTGGTCGTCACGAAGCCCGGATACGGCATCATCTCCGATTGCATCGCGGGCGAGACGGCGATGCTGTACACCTCGCGCGGCCGGTTCCTGGAATACGACGTGCTCGTCCGCGAGATGCCTCGGTACCTGCGGTGCGCATTCATCGGCCAGGAGGATTTGCTCGCCGGCCGCTGGCGCGACGCGCTCCGCCACGTCATGTCCGTGCCGTCCGCGCCCGAACGCGCGCGAATCGACGGAGCAACGACCGTCGTGAGGCTGATCGAGGCGGAGATCGGCACAACGTAGAATGTAGAATGCTGCAGCTCGCAACTCGAAACTGGAAGCTGGAAACTGGAAGCTGGAAGCTGGAAGCTGGAAGCTGGAAACTGACATGAATCGCAGATCGTTCCTCTGGATTTCCGCCGCCACCGCCGCGATCGTGAGAGCTCCCGCCGTGCTTCTCGCGCAGCGCGGCGGGGCCCAGGCGGCCGACACGCAGAGGGTGCCGCCGTCGATTGCCGCGCTCACGTCGATGCGCGGCCAGGCGCGCCCGATCACGAATGACGAACGGCGCGCACGGATCGAGAAAGCCCGCCGCCTGATGGCGAACGCCGGGATCGACGCGCTCGCCCTGTCGAGCGGCACCTCTCTCGTGTACTTCACGAATATCCGCTGGGGCGGCGGCGAGCGCCTGTTCGCCTGCGTCATCCCGGTCAAGGGCGATCCGTTCTTCGTCTGTCCCGCATTCGAGGAGGACCGCGCGCGCGAGCAGATCGCCCTCGGCCCCTTCGGCGCCGGAAGGGCCGACGTGCGCACGTGGAACGAAGACGAGAGCCCGTACGACCTCGTCGCGCGTGGACTGAAGGATCGCGGATCGAGCACCGGGCGCATCGGCGTCGAGGAGACGATGAAGTACGTGTGGAGCGACGGGATCGCGGCGGCCGCGCCCCAGGCGAAGGTCGTCAGCGGCACGCCGATCACCGCGGGCTGCCGCATGATCAAGGACGCCCACGAGCTGGAGCTAATGCAGATCGCGTCCACGGCGACGTTGCAGGTGTATGCCGCGGTGTACCGGGCCCTTCAGCCCGGCATGACGCAGGACCAGGTCTCGAGCCTCATCGCCGCCGGCTATCGCCGCGTCGGCTTCCCCGGCGAGGCGAGCGTGCAGGTCGGCGAATACACCGCGCTTCCGCACGGCTCGATCGCGCCGCAGACGATCCGTGAGGGCACGATCATCATGCTCGACGACGGGTGCACGGTCGAAGGGTATCAGTCCGACATCACGCGCACCTTCGTGCTCGGCAAGGCGTCCGACAAGATGCACACCGTCTTCGGCATCGTCCGCCGCGCGCAGGACGCCGCGCTCGAGGCCGCGCGTCCGGGCGTCACGCTGGAATCGATCGACGCCGCGGCACGCCAGGTCGTCGCGGAGGCGGGCTACGGCCCCGGGTTCAAATACTTCTCGCACCGGCTCGGTCACGGGATCGGCATGGAAGGCCACGAGTGGCCGTACCTGGTGAAGAACAACATGTTCGGCTGGAACACGGCGCTGGCCGCGCAGCGCGGGATGACGTTCAGCAACGAGCCCGGGATCTACATCCGCGGAGAGTTCGGCGTGCGGCTGGAAGACGACATGCAGATCACCGACAGCGGCGCGAAGCTGTTCACGCCGCAGTCGGAGTCGCTCGAGAACCCGTTCTAGGGCCGTTTCCGAACCGGAGCGTACACGCGAAGCTCCGCCAACACCCATCGGCTGCCGAGATTCAGCCGATGGAGCCGGATGAACCGGGCGGTCTCGGGCTCGATGGGAAGCGCGATCGGCCACTCACGCGGTCCGCGAATGCCCGCGAGGACGACAGCGCCGACCGTCGTCCCTTCCCACGCTTCGCGCCAGGAGACGCCGTCCCGGGAGGCCTCGATGGCGAGCCGCCGGGGAAACGTCTCCGCGTCGGCACCCGCGACGTGGACGATGCCTCCGACCTCTCTCGGGGTCCCGAGATCGAGCTCAATCGCCGGCACCGGATGCAGCGGATCTTCCGCCCATGACGTCCCCACATCTCCGTCGAAGAGAACGCTCAAATCCTGACGGGCCCCTTGCGCGCCGACCGCACGGATCGGCAACTGCACTCCGGCGCCGACTTCCGGCCCTCTCAGGTCCGGGAGCTGAAACACCGTCCGCACCCCGTCGTCCTGCGACCGCTGCACCCCTGGAATCGCCGCGACGTAGCGTGCCAGCGCTCCGCCGGGATCGGCTGTGCCGTTGACGACGACATCCATTGGACCGAATGAGGCGAGCGCGGTCAGCACGGAAGGGTCCCGATCCCGAAGGCCGCGCTGCAGGATGCCGTAGTGCGGCGGATCGTAGCCGCTGACGCCGTTGGCGACGCGGCGGCGGTGTCGGACCGCCCGGAACGTGGCCGCGGCGTCCCACTCGGGGCCGAGCGGCAGCTCGATGATCGGACGGGGCTGATCGCGGCGTTCGGCCCTCGGCCAGTGCTCCGGCCGCGAGGCCATCGGCATCTGCCTGATCCATCCGTCGAGGAGCAGGCCGCCCGCGGTCAGGACGAACAGCAGGGCGCGTGCGGTCCGCGCGTTCGGCCGGAGGCGCGCGAAGGCAAGGCCGGCCGCGATCGCGAGAGAGAGCGTTCCGACCGTCCAGAACCGGGCAACCACTCTCAGGCCGGTGAAGCCCGGCAGCCACATGAGCCAGCGGTACGGCGCCGATTCGACCAGGACGCTCGTGCCCGACCGGATCTCCGGACCCATGCTGCACGCGGTCATCGCGAGAGTGGCCGCCGCGTAGAACACGAACGGGCTGCGCCGCGCCAGCGGCCGGGGAATGCCGCCGGCGAGCAACAGCGCGATCCCGCAGGCGATCGCGATGGCGACGGCGCGATCTATTCCTCGCATCCTGAACGTGATGCCGGCGAAGCCAATCCGCCACGGCCCTGCAATCAAGGTCACCACCGTGAGCGCGACGGCCAGCGCCACGACGGTTCCGAGCGCGATGCGCGTCAAGCGAAGGCGCCGGGACTCGACGGGTGGCGCCGCCTGGTCCTCCTGGCCGCGTCGCCGCAGAAAAGCAACGACGGCGACAACCACGAGCAGCACCGCGGTCATTCCCGGGAACAGGTTGCCTTCACCGCCCGCGTCGCGCAGCCAGAGGGACCAGAACCATACCAGGTCCGACACGTGTCCCCATGCCGCCGGCTGCGCGCTGTACATCACGACCTCTTCGTACGAGCGCTGCAAGCCGAACTGGGCATGGACCCTCTGGTAATTCAGAAAAACCGGGACAAGGGGAATGGTTGCTGCAATCCAAGTGGCGGCAATCGGCGGCAGCCGGCGCCACGATGTCCTCGTCGAGCAGAAGTACGCCAGCCAGAGGCCGATCAGGACGGCGCCGAACAGCATGAAATAGCCGTTCGACAGCGACTGCAGCAGCCACGCCGTGCCGAAGAGAACGAGCCAGTGGTGACGGCGATCCTGCAGGTATGCATGCAGCGAGAGCAGCGCCACCGGCAGCCAGTAGCAGGACAGCACCTGGATGTGCGCCATCTGCGACACGCGATACGGCGCGAACGCAAACGCCAGTCCGGCGACGAATGCGGCATCGTACCGGCGCGACAGGCGCAGGACGAGCAGGTAGACCGCGAAGCCGGAGAGCGGCCAGGTGAGGAACAACGCGATGTTGTACGCGAAGACAGGATCGCCGGTAGCCCGGTGGAACGGCGCGCTGATGACGGTGATTCCGACGAGGTTCTCCGTGAACGCGGCGATGCCTTCGTCGGGATAGTAGTGCGGCGGCGTCCACCATGCCGGCGTGAACGGCACGGTGGTGACGTTCCACCAGAGAATCGATGCGTTCAGGACCGGATCGTACTTGTCGTTCGCGATGTCGGTGAAGCTGCGTGCGAGAAGGGGCCGCGTGTAGAGAGCGGCAAGGCACAGGTAGGCGAGCAGGGCCGCCGCGGCGATCGCGCACGACCGCCGGCCGGTTGTGCCGGTGCTCTCCATCACTCCGCGGGCGGCCGGCCGTACGCGCCGCGCCGCGCGGCTCGCTCCGGGAGGAGGCGGTCAGCCGTCTCGCACGTTCCATCGCTCGATTCGTCGTCCACGACGCGGATGATGACCAGAACCGGTGTGGACCGGTTCAGTCCTTCACGCACGTGACCAGCGACCAGAGGCGCGGAACGTTGACCTTCTCGATCGAGACAGGGTGCAGCTCGGCCTGCGCGAGGAATGCGGGCAGGTCCAAATCCGACTTGAAGCCGACGTGAATGGTGAACGGCGAGATCAGCCGCTCGAGGCGCGACAGCTGGCGGCTCGGGCTGAGGAAGTGATTCAGGATGATAATCCGGCCGCCGCGGCGGCACACGCGGCGCATCTCCTGCGCCACGCGGACCGGGTCGGGCACGACGCTGATCAGGTACGGCGCGTACACGATATCGAAGGAGTCGTCGGCGAACTTCAGATCCGCGGCATCCATCTGCAGCAGGCGCATGTTCCGGATGTCCTTGCGCGCCGCGCGTTCCCTCGCCTTTTCCAGCATCGACCCCGAGAAATCGATCCCCGTGACGGAGCACAGCTTCGGATACAGCGGGAGGTTGATCCCGGTGCCGACGCCCACCTCGAGCACACGCTCGCCGGGCTGGATGTTCATGCGCTGGATCGCCCGAAGCCGGCCTGGGTGCAGCGTGGGACCGAAGACGAGGTCGTAGACCGTGGCGAGCTTGTCGTAGACTCCTTCGACGAAATCGTTCTCGACTGCGGTCACCGAGAGCGCGCGGGTGGCGGCGTCCGAACCGGACACCACCTCATCATGGGGCACAGGCTTGCGATCGAATAAAGGCATCTGCAGTTTCCCGGTCCAGTTGGAATGCCGGCAACCGCCGGCGACTGTTGAAGTTGCGAGCAGGGTACCGCGCCATTGTCGTATGAGCTCGGGCGACTATATCGCGTCGGAACGGACGGGGCAAGCCGCCTCTCAGACGGCAACGGCCTCGATGACGGCAAGCGCCGCCTCCACCGACCCGCCCGCGGTCGCAATCTGCAGCCCCTGCACGAGCGGCCGAATCTCCGACACCACCTCCCGCGCGATGGCGAGCCCCTCCGCGGCCGCCTGCCCGGCGGCCTCCGCGCGGCGCATGCGCTCGACGGTGGCGTCGGGCACGTGGACGCCGGGCAGCTCGTTCGCCATGAACTCCGCGTGGCGCACGCTTTCGAGCGGCGTCACGCCCGCGATCACCGGAATCCGGAAGGCCGCCACCCGTTCGAGGAACTGTGCCAGCTCGCGCGCGTCGAACACCGGCTGGGTGATCGCGAATTCCGCGCCGGCCTCGACCTTGTACTGGAACCGGCGGATCTCCTCCTCGAGATCGAGGGCGCCCTGGTTGATCGCGACGCCGACGTGGAACGCGGTCGGATGGCCGATGCCCTGCCCCGCGATGTCGAGGCCGCGATTGAGCCGCGTCACCACGTTCGTGAGCCCGATGGAATCCACGTCGAACACCGCGGTGGCGTCGGGATAGTCGCCGACGCGCGGCGGATCCCCCGTGATGATGAGCAGGTTGCGGATCCCCATCGAATGCGCGCCCAGCAGATCGGACTGCATCCCCAGCAGGTTCCGATCCCGGCAGGCATAGTGCAGGACCGTCTCGACGCCGGCCTGCTGCTGCACCAGCAGCGCGGCGGACAGCGCGCTCATGCGCGCGGAGGCCCGGCGTGCGTCCGGGATGTTGATGAGATCCACCCCCCGGATCCGAAGCTGTCGCGCCTGTTCGACGAGCGCGTCCGCGCGGAACCCTCTCGGCGGCAGCAGTTCGACGGTCACGACGAAATGGCCCCGCTCCAGGCAGTTCGCGAGGCGCGACTTCTCGCCGCGCGGCACGGGGGCCACCGCCGCCTCGGGTGCCTTGGCCGACGGCGCCGTCACGGCGGTCCTGGCGGTGACGGGCGCCATCGCGCGGACCGCATTCTTGATGTGACGGATGTGCTCGGGTGTCGTGCCGCAGCAGCCGCCGACCAGCCGCACGTCGTTGGCGATGAACCGCCTCGCGTACGACGCCATGTACTCCGGCGAGCACAGATAGATATTGCGCCCCTCGATCTCGCGGGGGCGCCCGGCGTTGGGCTGCGCCGAGAGCTTCACCGTCGCCACGTGCGCCATCCGCTCGATGGTCTCCAGCATCGCGGCGGGTCCGACGCTGCAGTTCAGGCCGACGAGGTCCGCGCCCAGCCGCTCCAGTTCCGGCACGAAGGTCTCGGGCGCGGCGCCGTCCAGGCTGTTGCCGTCCTCCTCGGTCGTGACCTGCGCGACGATGGGCAGCGCGCAGACGCTCCGCACCGCCCGAATGGCGGCGCCGATTTCGTTGACGTCGCGGAACGTCTCGAGGATGAACAGGTCCACCCCGCCTTCGGCCAGCGCGCGCGCCTGCTCGGCGAAGTACTCCTCGGCCTCGTCGACGCCGGTCTTGCCCCACGGCTCGATCCGGATCCCGAGTGGCCCGATGGCGCCGGCGACGAACGCCTGCTCGCGCGCGGCATGCCGCGCGATGCGTGCGCCCTGGAGATTGATGGCGTGCACGCGTTCGGCCAGGCTGAACGCGCCGAGCTTGATGCGGTTGGCCCCGAAGGTGTTCGTCTCGACGACGTCCGCGCCGGCGCGCACGTACGCCTGATGCACTTCGGCCACGAGATCCGGCTGCGTCAGGTTCAGCTCGTCGAACGACCGGTTCAGGAAGATCCCCTTCCCGTACAGCATCGTCCCCATCGCGCCGTCACAGACGAGCACGCGGCGATCGACCTCCGCGAGAAATGGGGACATCGGCATGATCCAGCTACCAGCTACCAGCTTCCAGCTACCAGCTACCAGCTTCCAGCTTCCAGCTTCCAGCTACCAGCTTCAGCTACGAACTGCGAGCCACGAGTCACGAGTCACGAGTCACGAGTCACGAGCCACGAGTCACGAGTCACGAGTCACGAGTCACGAGATGGTACTCAAGCGTCCGGGCGTCCACGAGCAGGTACGACTTCGACACGAGGTCGAGGCCGACCGAGCGCACCCCCTGTCGCTCCTGCTCCGAGAAGCGATGATGATGGCCGAACAGGTGCAGCCGCGGCTTCATCGCCGCCAGTACCTCATTTATCGGCGTCTTGCCGGCATCCATGCGCCCGACCCGGAACGGCCGCGGCGCCTCGTGGGACAGGAACAGGTCGACCCGCTCGAGGGCCTTGCACCGCTCGACTTCCTCCCGCACGAAATGCCGGCGCCGATCGGCCAGCCCGGTCGCGCGCGCCGATCCCTTCTCCGGGTGCGGCAGCTCGTTCGCCGGAGTGTTGTACAACGTGGGCGCCAGGGTCCCGCCGAGACCGGCGAGCCGGACGCCTCCGACGGTCACCAGCGCCGCATTGGGAAGGTAGTGCAGGTTCGCGGGAAGCCGGCCCTCGGCGATCGCGTCGAAGTTCTCGTTGTTCCCCTTGATCCAGTAGAGCGGCGCGTCAACCGGCTCGTACCGCCCCTCGTCGTCGGCAATGTCCCCGACCGAGACCCAGAACGGAATGTCCGGGTGGCGCCGCATGATGCGATGCACGCTGCCGAAGTCCCCGTGGACGTCTCCGAGCGCGCCGAACCAAATCGCCAATCGTCAACCCGTCGATCGCCAATCGACAATCGGCAATCCGTCAATCGCCAATCGCCAATCGCCAATCGCCACTCACCGTGCCGGCACAGGCGAAGCCGCCGCCGGCACCAGTAGATCGGCCTTGTCCCAGATGAAGTCCTTGTTGCTGTAGACCGCCAGCTCGTAGTCCTTGCCCATGAAGATCGCCGACACCGGGCAGGCTTCCTCACAGTAGCCGCAGAAGATGCACCGGGTCTTGTGGATCTGGTACGTCTTCGCGTAGCGCGGGCCGGCATCGACCGTGCCGTCGTTCTCCGCGGCCTCGAGATAGATGGCATCGGCCGGGCACGCGACCGCGCAGAGGCCGCAGGCTACGCATTTCTCGAGTCCATCCTCGTCGCGCATCAGCACCTGTTTGCCCCGGTACTTCGGGAAGACCGGTACCTTCTGTTCGGGGTACTGGACCGTGACCGGTCTCCTGAAGATGTGCTTGAAAGTGGTGGCAAAGCCGATGACCAGCGGTCGAATCATCCTGCCATCATAACAAGGAGCGCGGACGGGACCAAACGCCAAACCGTGGAACGGGCTGGCAAATAGGCGTGGATGCTATACTTACGCTGATCCATGCCACAGGCAACCAAGTCGCTGACGCCGGATCAATTCCTCGTCACGACGCTCATCGTCAAGGTGGCGGTCGCGGCGGTCCTTTCGACGATGCTGGTGCGCTTCCCCTGGTTCAGGCGCATTCTGCTGACCGAGAAGCGCGACTGGCCCGAGCGCCTGATCTTCGCGGCCAGCATCGGCATTCCGCTGACGGCGGGCGTCCTCGTGCGCCTGCTCCTCAATTTCAACCCCGCCGACCTGACGCTCGCGGGCGCGTTTCTCGCGGGCTTGCTCGCCGGTCCGTACGCCGGCGCCATCGTCGGCGCCATGGTCGGGCTCCCGCCGGTGTTCGCCGGAGAGTGGGCGGCGTTCCCGTTCGCGGTCGGCTGCGGCTTCGCGGGCGGCGGGCTCCGCGAGCTGTGCCCGAAGGAAGCCATCTGGCATTTCTCCCCGCTGTTCTTCACCGACCTGCACCGGAACGTGTGGCGGCTCGTGCGGCGTTTTCAGATCGACTGGGTGGTGATCCTCCTCGCGGCGCCGATCGCGCTGGAGATCCTGCGGCAGACGCTCGGGCATCGGTTCGGCGAGGCGCACATCTTCTACCTGGCGGCCTCCAACGTGTGGCTGCTCGCGCTGGTGATACTCGCCACGGTGCTCTGCGTGGCGGTGCCGATCAAGATCTGGAACGCGGCGCGCATCGAGCACCGGCTCCAGGAGCAGGAGAAGCTGCTCATGGCGGCGCGCGTCGAGGCGCTGGCGAGCCAGATCAACCCGCACTTCCTCTTCAACACGCTCACGTCGATCTCGTCGCTGATCCGATCGCAGCCGGAAACGGCGCGCTGCCTCATCGTCAAGCTCTCCGGGCTGCTGCGCCGGCTGCTCCGCAGCCAGGATCACTTCGTGACGCTGCGCGAGGAGCTGGAGGCGATCGACGAGTACCTGGACATCGAGGCGGTCCGCTTCGGCCCGAAGCTGCGCATCGAGAAGTCGATCGACCCCGACAGCCTGGACCTGGTGGTCCCGAGCATGCTGCTCCAGCCGCTGGTCGAGAACTCGATCAAGCACGGGCTGGCCTCGAAGACCGGCGAAGGCTGCATCACGATCCGCAGCACGCGCGCGAGCGGCCATGCCATCATCGACATCATCGACAACGGCGTGGGCGTCGTCCCCGGGCAGGCGGATCGGATGAAGACCGGCGGGATCGGCCTGCGGAACGTCAACGAACGGCTCCGCGTCATCTACGGCGCGAACTATCAGTTGCAGCTCGACAGCGTCCCCGGCCAGGGGACGTGCGCGCGCGTCGTCATTCCCGAGCTGGTCGTCCCGGCCCGGGTCATCGCATAGGCCAGTGCCCGGCACGCTTCGCATCATCGTCGTCGACGACGAGCAGCTCGCGCGGGAAGAGCTCTGCTTCCTGCTCGGCCAGATCGAGGGCGTCGAGGTCGTCGGCCAGGCAGGCAATGGGATCGAAGCCCTGCGCATCATCGAGGACATCCAGCCGGACCTCATCACGCTCGACGTGCAGATGCCGGGCCTGACCGGCTTCGAAGTGGCCCGGCGGCTTCTCGGGACGGACACGGACGCGCAGATCGTCTTCGTCACGGCGTTCGACCAGCACGCCGTCGAGGCCTTCGAGGTGAATGCGGTCGATTACCTGCTCAAGCCGGTGGACGCGGCGCGGCTGCGGACCTCGGTCGACCGCGCGCGCAAACGCGCGGCGCCCGAGCGCGCCCCCGCCCGCACGCGCGAGGAAATCGAGCGGCTGCTGCAGCTCCTGTCCGAGCGTCAGGAGCACCGCGAACAACTGGCGGTCAAGGTGGGCGATCGGTTCCTGCTCATCCACTCCGACGAGATGGTCCACGCCTCGGTGGATGACGATGTCATCACAGTGGTAACGAATAGCTTGTCTGGGACGTCTAACTATCGGACACTGGATGAATTGCAGGCGCGGCTCGATCCCGCGGTATTCTGGCGGGTGCACCGTTCGCACCTGGTGAATATCAACAAAATCAAGGAAATCGTCCCCTGGTTCAGCCGTAATTACATATTGAAGATGCGGGATCTGAAAGGCACCGAGATTCCGGTGAGCCGGTCGCAGACCAGACGGCTCCGTGAGTATCTGAGGCTATGAGCGACGACAACAACTACGACCCATATCGCATCCCTCCGCCCACGCCGCCGGAGATGTACGAGCCGCCGGCGATAGAGCCGCTCGACGCGCCTGAGCCGCTGGTGTCGGCAGAGCCCGTTCCCGCGCTCGCCGGTGGCATCGCACCGGCGCCGGACACGCGCCTCGCCATCGATGGGAGCTCCCTGCGGATGGAGCGGATCGTCGAGGAGATCGTGGCCTGGCTGAAGACGCTGGCCTCGGCGGCCGTCTACGCCACGCTCATCGTGACGTTCGGCTTCCAGGTGGCGCGCGTGGAGGGCCAGAGCATGGCGCCGACGCTGGCCGACCAGGACCGCCTCATCGTCAACAAGCTGGCGTATCGGATTGGCGAGCCGCAGGTAGGCGACATCGTGATGTTGTACTACCCGCTGCGGCCCGAGAAGTCGTTCGTGAAGCGCGTGATTGCCGCCGAGAACGACACGGTGCGCGTGGTGGACGGCAAGGTCTATCGCAACGACGTGCTGATGGACGACGCGTTCGTTCCGCCGGAGTTCCGGAGCCACGAGGACTGGGGGCCGCAGGTGATCCCCGAGGGCTATTACTTCGTCATGGGCGATCATCGCAACAACAGTTCCGACAGCCGCCACTGGGGTTACGTGCCGAAGAAGTACATCATCGGGCGGGTCCAGCTGCGCTGGTGGCCGCTGACGCACGCCAGCGTGTTCTAGGGACCGCCGGCGCGCCCGGGTTCCACGTCCATGTTCCCGTGACCGATCGTTATGGCGCGGTCTCCCGCGTCCTGCTTCGCGTTCTCTTCCTCAACCTGGCCGTGGCCGGGGCGAAACTCGTCCTGGGTTACGCGACCGGCGCGGTCAGCGTCATTTCCGACGGGTTCCACTCGCTCACCGATTCGGCGTCGAACATCATGGGCATGGTGGGGCTGCGCGCCTCGCTGAAGCCGCCAGACCAGGACCACCCCTACGGCCACCGCAAGTACGAGACGCTCGCGGCCGGCGGCATCTTCATCTTCCTGTTGTTCGTGGTGCTGGAGGTCGTTCGCGCCGCGTTGAACCGGCTGGGTGGAGGCGCGGCGCCGCAGGTCACCTCCCTGAGCTTTGGCGTGATGATCGCGACGCTCGTCGTGAACTTGCTCGTCGTGCGGTACGAGAGCCGCGCGGGGCACGCGCTCAGCAGCGAGCTGCTGCTCGCCGACGCGATGCACACGAAGAGCGATGTGTTCACGTCGTGCGCCGTGCTGGTCTCGCTCGCGGCGGTGTGGTTCGGCTACCCGATCCTCGATTCGGTGGGCGGGCTCGTGATTGCGGTCTTCATCGCGCGGACGGGCTGGGAGATCGGCCGCGACACCTCGCGCGTGCTCGCCGACCGCGTCGTGATCGCGGAAGACGACATCCGCCGCGTCGTCATGGAGATCCCCGAGGTGAGCGGCTGTCACCACATCCGGTCGCGCGGTTCAGCGGACCACACGTTCCTGGACCTGCATGTGTGGCTGCCGCCGAACATGCCGCTCTACGAGGCGCACCGCCTGTCGCATGTCGTCAAGGATCGCCTGATGGCGCACTATCCCCAGATCGCCGACGCCATCATCCACATCGAGCCGCCGCCCGCCGCCTAGCACTCGAAGGCCGCACGCCTCCACGCTGTACCCCCTCACGCTGCACGCGCCGACGGCTTTACCTCACGAGGAACACCAAGGACACGAAGGACACGAAGACAGAACCAGCCAACGAGGGTGTCCCGCTGACATCGGGTCGCGCGCCGGCCGTTTCGGCCGGCGTCGTGGGATACGCACCGATCCACGTTCGCAAGCACCACATGAGCAAAGGGTGTTTGCGAACGCGGATCGGTGCGTATCCCGCCGCGCGAAGCGCGGCGCGACCCGCCCGCCACCCGACGGCTGGCCCTCCTCGATCAGCGTGATCAGTCTTCGTGAGCTTCGTGACCTTCGTGGGCTTCGTGCGGAAGATCGTGATCGGCGAAGACAGCGCGACAGTGAATGCTGTCGACTAACCATCCGCGTAGATCTTCTCGATCTGCTCGCGCCACCGGTCTTCGACCGCCCTGCGCTTGACCTTCATGGTGGGCGTGAGCTCGCCGGAATCGACGGTGAACTCGGCCGGCAGCAGCGCGAAGCGCTTGATGCGCTCGAACTGCGACAGTTCGCGGTTGAGGGAGCCGACGATCTCCTCATACAGCGCGATGACGTCGGCACGGACCACCAGCTCAGCCCGCGCGGCGGGCGGGCGGCCGAGATCCTTCAGCCGCCGCTCGAGCGCCGCGAAATCGGGCACGATGAGCGCCGCGGCGAACTTGCGGCGGTCGCCGAGCACCATCGCTTCGGCGACGAGCGGGCTCCGCTTCAGCACCGACTCGATCGGCTGCGGCGCGATCTTCTTTCCGCCGGAGGTGACCAGGATGTCCTTCTTCCGATCCGTGATCCGCAGGTAACCGTCGGCGTCGATGGCGCCGACGTCGCCCGTGTGGAACCAGCCGTCCTTCAGCACGTCGGCGGTGGCCTGCGGCTTGTTGTAGTAGCCGCTCATGATGTTGGGGCCGCGGGCGAGGATCTCGCCGTCGGCGGCGATGCGCAGCTCGACGCCTGGAACGGCGCGGCCGACGGATCCCGCGCGCGGCGCGTCCGGCGGGTTGACCGTCAGGATCGGCGCCGTCTCGGTGAGGCCATACCCTTCGACGATGGGGACGCGGATCGCCTGGTAGAACTCGGCGACACTGTCGGCGAGCGGCGCGCTGCCCGAGACGACGAACCGCAGCCGGCCTCCCACCGCCTCGCGCACCTTCGAGAACACGAGCCGGTCGGCGATGGAGGCCTGAAGGGCCGTGAGCGGCCCGACAGTCTTCCCGCGCAGGGTGGCGCGCCCGCGCGCGAGCCCGACCTTCAGCGCCCACCGGAACAGCGCGGCCTTCGCAAATGGGCCGGCCTGCCCCCGTTCCATGATGCGGGCCTGCATCTTCTCGTACACGCGCGGCACGCCGGTGAGCACCGTCGGCCGGACCAGCGCGATGTCCCGTCCGATCGTGTCGAACGACTCCGCGAAAATCATCGTGACGCCCGTCATGAGATAGACGAACGCCACCATGCGCTCGAAGGCATGGCTGAGCGGCAGGAACGACAGCGCCACGTCCTCGTGCGACACATCGAGGACGGTCGAGGCCGCCCGCATGTTCGCCACGAGGTTGCCGTGCGAGAGCATCACGCCCTTCGGCTCGCCGGTGGTGCCGGAGGTGTAGATGATGGTGGCGAGGTCGCCCGGCGCGATCGCGCGAGATCGATCGCGAAACTCGCGGGCGGCGCCCCATTCCGCGACCATGCGCGCATGGCCTCGCTGCTGGACGTCCTCGAGCGACACGACCGAGGCGTGCGCCGCCGCCGGATCCATCACGGCGATCGCCTCGAGCGCCGGCAGGTGATGTCGAATCTCCTGAAGCTTCTCGAGCTGCAACCGCGTGGACACGACCGCCAGCCGCGCGCCCGAGTCCTGGAGGATGTAGCGAGCCTGCGTCGAGGACAGCGTCGGATAGATCGGGACCGTGACGCCGCCGCCCGTCATGACTGCCAGGTCGCTCAGCAGCCACTCGGGCCGGCTCTCCGACACGATCGCCACGCGGTCCCCCGCCGTCATGCCGAGGGCGCTGAACCCGAGCGACAGATCGCGGATCCGCTCGAAGAACTCCTGGCTCGACATCGGGTCGATCTGGTCGCCCCGGCACCGCCCCAGCGCGACCGCGCCCGGAAACCGCCCCATGGCGTGGAACGGCAGATCCGCAATCGTGGTGATGTCGGGCTCGGGGGTGGGTGACACGGGAGGATTGTATTGCAGCTTCCAGTTGCCCGTTTCCAGCTCCCAGCATCGTCGTTCACGGCCATCGCTGGAAGCTGGAAGCTGGAAGCTGGAAGCTGGGAGCTGGAAGCTGGAAGCCGGGAGCTGGAAGCTGGAAGCTGGAAGCCGGGAACTGGAAACTCTTTCAGTATCCAGCTTGCTTGTCGACGACGTTGCGCAACGCCTCCTTCCGCTCGTACCTGCGCAGGTTGTCCATGAACAGGTCTGTGACCGCGCGCCAATGATCGGGGCGGAACCCCGACATGTGCGGTGTAATCAGTACGTCCGGCAGCGTCCAGAGCGGGCTGTCCGTCGACAGCGGCTCGTGCTCGAACACATCCAGCGCGGCGCCGCCGATCTTTCCGGCGACAAGGGCGGCAACGAGGGCTCCTTCGTCGACCAGCTTGCCGCGGCTGACGTTCACGAGGAGAGCGCCAGGCCGCATGGCCGCGAGCTCGCGCGCGCCAATCATGTGGCGCGTCCGGGGCGTCAGCGGCGCGGCAACGACGACGACCTCGGCGTCCGGCAGCGCCGCGCAAAGCCGGTCGGGCGGTTCCGTGCGCGTCACCCCTTCCGGCAAGGGGCGCGACACGTCGCGGCGGATGCCGGTAACCTCGGCGCCCAACGCCGCCATCCGCCACGCCGTCGCACCGCCAATCGCGCCCAGCCCGATCACGAGCACGCGCGCTCCCGCGATCCTCCGGATCGCCGGAGCTTTCAACGCATCGTCCTGGGCCCAGTACCTCGACATCTGGCTCCGCATCGCCAGCGGCAGCTTCCGGAACATCGCAAGCGTCACGGCGAGCACGTGCTCGGCAATCGTGTCGGCGCTGATCCCGCGCGAGTTCGTCATGACGGCCGGCGAATCGACCATCGCCGGAAACAGCATCGAGCCGACGCCGGCCGCGGCGCTGTGGACCCACTTCAGTCGCGCGGCCCGCTCGAACTGCGCCGGGCGCAGCTCCGACGTGAACGCGACGTCCGCCGCGGGGATCAGGTCGAGCGCCTGCTCGTCGCTGAGCGCGTGGAGCCAGGTGTGCGCGGGGAACTCGCGCCGGAGCCGTTCGACTTCGGCGAGGGGGACATTCCACAACGCGAACCGGCTGTGGATCGCGACGAGGATGGTCAGTCCCATGGCGCTAGCGTGCCTTGTAATGGCCGCTGCGCCCGCCGCGCTTCTCGACGAGCCGGATGTCGCCGATCACCATCGTCCTGTCGACCGCTTTGATCATGTCGTAGATCGTCAGGGCGGCCACGGCCACCGCGCTCAACGCCTCCATCTCCACGCCGGTCTGCGCCGCCGTCTTCACGCGCGCTTCTATCTCGTACCCGTCGCGCCGCGCGCGAAGCGTCACCTCCGCATGGGAAAGCGGCAGCGGATGGCAGAGAGGAATCATCTCCGACGTACGCTTGGCCGCCATGATCCCCGCAATCCGTGCGGTCTGCAGCGGATCGCCTTTCTTCACGTCGCCGCCGCGGATCTGCCCGAGCGCCTCGCGCGACATCGTGATGCGGCCGCGCGCGACCGCCTCGCGCGTCGTGACCGCCTTCCCCCCCACATCCACCATCCGGACCTCGCCGCGGCTTCCGACGTGGGACAGACGCGGCCGCTCAGCTCTCATGACCGTCTCCTTGGGCCAGATAGTACGACAGGCTCTCGAGCGACACCGTCAGATCCACCCGCTTGACCTTGACGCCCCCCGGCACCTCCACGCCGCCGGGCGAGAAGCTGAGGATTGCCTTGATTCCCGCTCCGACGACGGCGTCTGCCACCCGCTGCGCCTGAGCGTGGGGAACAGCGAGGACGGCGATGCGGATGCCGAGCCGCTTCGCCAGCCGCGGGAAATGCCGGATATCGTGAATCGTCACCCCGGCGCGCGACCGTCGGCCGATCTTGTGTTTCGCGACATCGAAGAGCGCGACGACGTCGAAACCTTCGATGCGGAAACCGGAATAGTCGGCGAGCGCGAGCCCGAGGTTGCCGGCGCCGATGACGGCCACGGGCAGCTGCCGATCCAGGCCGAGGATCTCGCGGAGATGCCGCAGCAGGTCCGTGACGACATAGCCGACGCCACGGACCCCGAATTCGCCGAACTGCGCCAGGTCCTTGCGGATTTGCGCGGCGTTCAGGTGGAACTGGTCGGCCAGCGCCTGCGAGGACACGGCCCGCACTCCGGCTTTGTCGAGCGCGGCGAGCGCCCGCAGGTAGATCGAAAGGCGGTTGGTCGTCAGCTCGGAAACCGGGTCGGGCCCGCCCCTGCCCCCCTTGTTCGGCGGCTTCACAAGCTCGGGATTGTACCAGAGGGGCGACGCCCGTTCCGTTCCGGTCGCGGTCTGCTAATATCTCGGCCATATGGCACACACAACGAACGCTCCGACCCCGGGCGGTCCCGCGCACGGCGCCTTCCAGCCGTACGTGCCCGCCAGCCAGTCGCCCGCCGAATTCACGGCGAAGGCCATCGTGCTCGGCATCCTCTTCGGTCTGCTCTTCGGTGCGTCCACGGTCTATCTGGGTCTGCGGGCCGGCCTCACGGTCAGCGCCTCCATCCCGATCGCCGTGCTCGCGATATCGGTCCTCAAGAAATTCGGCGGCGCCACGATTCTCGAAAACAACATCGTCCAGACGATCGGTTCGGCCGGGGAGTCGGTGGCCGCCGGCGTGGTGTTCACCATCCCCGCGCTCATCTTCCTCACCCCGAACGGTCCCGGCTACTTCAACTACCTCCAGATCACGATCCTGGCGTTCGCGGGAGGCATTCTCGGCGTCCTGATGATGGTGCCGCTGCGCCGCGCGCTGATTGTGAAGGAGCACGGCGTGCTGCCGTACCCCGAGGGCACGGCGTGCGCCGACGTGCTCGTCGCGGGCGAGCGCGGCGGGACGATGGCGAAGCTCGTGTTCCAGGGACTCGGCATCGGCGTGCTGTGGAAGGGCGTGTCGTGGATCGTCCAGATCTTCCGGACGGCCATCGGCTACTCGATGGCGCGCACCAGCTTCTTCCCGAATGCGACGGTCAACATCGACATTTCCCCCGAGTACATGGGCGTCGGCTACGTCATCGGCCCGCGGATCGCGGGGGTGATGTTCGCCGGCGGCGTGCTGTCGTGGCTCGTCCTGCTGCCGCTGCTCTCCTACATCGGCAACTACCTCACGGCCCCGCTCCCGCCGCTGCCGCCGCCCCCGGTGCCCGAGCTCATCCGCGACATGAGCGCCGGACAGATCTGGCGCAGCTACATCCGCTACTTCGGCGCGGGCGCGGTGCTCGCGGCGGGACTCATCACCCTCGCCCGGACCGTGCCGACCATCATCGCGTCGTTCCGCGACAGCATGAAGGACGTGGGGGGCACCGGCGGCGCCCGCATCCGGACCGAGCGCGACATGCCGATGACGATCGTCCTCGGCGGAACGGTGCTGCTCGCGATCTTCCTGGCGGTCATGCCGAAAATGCCGACGCAGGGGAACATCCTGGTCTCGGTGCTCGTGGTCGTCTTCGGCTTCTTCTTCGTCACCGTCTCGTCCCGGATCGTCGGCCTGATCGGGTCGTCGTCGAACCCGGTCTCGGGCATGACGATCGCGACGCTGATCCTGACCTGCACGATCTTCGTCGCGCTGGGCTGGACCGGAGACGCGTACGGGCCGATTGCGCTCTGCGTCGGCGCGATCGTGTGCATCGCGGCCGCCAACGCCGGCGCCACCTCCCAGGACCTGAAGACCGGTTACATCGTCGGCGCGACGCCGATCTACCAGCAGATCGGGCTCGTGATCGGCGTCGTGACCTCGGCGCTCATCATCGGCTACACCACGCTCTACCTGCACAAGGTCATGGTGATTGGTTCGGAAGCGCTGGCGGCGCCGCAGGCCACCCTGATGGCGACGCTCATCAAGGGCCTTCTGAGCCAGAACCTGCCATGGGCGCTCGTGCTGTCCGGCATGGCCGTGTCGGTGACGCTCGAACTGTGCGGCATTCACTCGCTGTCCTTCGCGGTGGGTTCGTACCTGCCGATTGCCACGACCGCCCCGATATTTGTCGGCGGCATCGTGCGGTGGTGGGTCGAGCGCAAGACCGGCGAGAAGCAGGAGTCGGAGATCAGCTCCGGCACGCTGTTCAGCTCGGGCCTGATCGCCGGGGGCTCGATCGCGGGCATCCTCTATGCGATCCTGTTCGGGAGAGGGTTCATCGCCGAGGCCGATTCCGGCAGCACGCTCGGACTGATCCCGTTCCTGCACGAAGGCACGGTCGGCATGGTCGCGGGAGGGCTGCTGTTTGCGGCGCTGGCGTTCGTCCTGGGCCGGGTCGCCCAGAAGAAACTCGCATAGACGCGCGGCGGGCGCGCTCGTGGTGATCTGCGTGGCGGCATCAGCCGCCGCGCAGGCCCCGGGCCGCATGGCGACCACCGTCGATGCGCTCGTCACCTCGGCGCTCTTCTACAACGGCAAGGACGTCGCGATCCGCCAGGGCTTCAAGAACACAGGCGCGTGGACCGAGCTCGAAGGGACCGCCAGGCCGGTGTTCGTGGCGCCGTGGTCGCTGACGTTCTCAACGGGCGGGTGACGGCGCGCGGCGGCCGAATCTGCGCCTCAGCGCGCGCACGATCCACGATGCGAACACCACGATCGCCACGAAGCATGCCGTGACGACGACGGCGGCGGCTATCGGATACTTCAGCGCGAGCGCGCCCAGGCCGACCACCAAGACGTCCTCCCCGAGACTGAGGATCCAGTTGGAGAACGGCTCGGGGCTCGTGTTGGCGGCGGCGCGAGTGCCCGCTTTCGTGAAGTGCGTGCCGGCCGCCAGCGTCCCTCCCAGCAGCGCCGCCAGTCCCTGCATCGCCGGACTCGCGTCGCCGAGCGTCGTCACCGCGATGATGGCCCCGCCCACGGGCCGGATGACCGTGTGCACGGCATCCCACAGCGTGTCGAACCACGGCACCTTGTCCGCAATGAACTCGACGATGTACAGAACGATGGCCGCGGCAATGACCACGTCGTTGTCGAACACCTGGAACTGCGGCGGCAGGCTGACCCACTGGTAGCGGCTGGCGAGGCCCAGAATCGCCACGGTCGCGTACAGGTTGATGCCCGCGGCGAACGAGAACCCCATCGTCCGGCCGAGCGTCGTCAGGATGTCCACGGGAGATACTTACCACGGAACACGCACGGCAGAAATTGTGAATTCCGAATTGAAAATTGAGAGGCGGCATGCCGGAGTCGTCCGGATGGACGATTCGGGCCTGTTGCTGACAATTCACAACTCGCAACTCACAATTTCACTCCAATGCCGGAGTCGTCCGTATGGACGATTTGAGCCTGTTGCTGACAATCCACAACTCACAATGTCATTTCATGCCCGCCAGCAGCGCGGCGATGCGGGAGCGGACGAGCGTGGTGAGCCGGTCGCGATCGTCGAGCGTCAGGCCGGCGGTGTCGATCGGCTCTCCGATATGCACCCTGACGCGGACAGGAAAGATCAGCGGACTCCCCTTCCGCATCGCCTCGCGCGCCCCGTGAATCGCAATCGGGATGATGGGGGCCTGGGCCTTGATCGCCATGATGAAGCCCCCCTTCTTGAACGGCAGCAGCTCGCCGGTGCGGCTGCGCGTGCCTTCCGGAAAGATCAGGAACGAGTTGCCGTCCTTCAGCCCCTCGACGGCTCGATCGATCGCGGGCAGGCTCTGATCGCGGTTCCCGCGCTCGAGCGGCACGAAGCCCACCAGATCGAACGCGCGCACGAGCACAGGCAGCTTGCGGAGCTCGGCTTTGTACAGAATGCGAAGGCGCGGGAACAGCTCGTGGAGCGCGCTGAAGACCACCGGGGGCTCCACGTTGCTGGCGTGATTCACGGCGTAGACAGCGGGGCGGGCGCGCTGGATGTGCTCGCGACCGGTGACCGACGGCGTGATGCCGCTCAGGAACAGGCCCATGCGGATGCCGGCATCGCCGACGCGGTACAACACCCCCGGCCGGCCGAACACGAGCGCGATCAGGAGGCAGGGAGGCCCGAGGAGCGCCACGTAAAGGACGATCGCGACATACGTGGCGATCGACCGCAGCACGACAAAAGGGCCCGCCACCTTGCGTGAAGGTGCCTGGCCCTCTGTCGAAGCCATACGGAGATGGTGGCCGGTTACGACGCTTTGGCCGTGCGGCGCGCGGACACCCGCGTGGTCGCGGTCGCCTTGGCGGCCTTCGCGCGGGCAATCGAGCGGTTCTTCATCGTGAAGCAGCGCTCGAGCGCGCGCTCGACCTTCTCCTCGATCGCGGCCGTCACTTCATGCGAGACCTCGGTGATCTCCGAGACCACCAGGAACTTCGCGCGATCGAGCATGCGCTTCTCGCGGAACGAGAGGTTCTTGGAGCGCGCCAGAAACGTCAGGCTCTTCAGGACTTCCACGACGTCGTAGATCGAGCCGGTGCGCATCCGGTCCGAGTTGTCCTTGAAACGCCCTTTCCAGTTCTGGTGATTGTCGATCTTGCCGTCGCCGAGCAGCGAAAACAGCCGTTCTATCTCCGCGTCGTTGATGGCCCTGCGAAGGCCTACGCCATCGACGTTATCGACCGGCACGAGGACGGTCGTTTCGTTGGCCACCATCCGAAGATGGTAAAAGCCGCAGGTGGTTCCGAGAATGGTCTTGGTTTCGATCCCTTGAACGACGCCGAGTCCGTGGTTTGGGTAAATGACCTTGTCACCAACCTCGAATGTCACATGTCCCCCACTAAGTAAGGTGAGTAGGCTAGGTGTGCCGCGCGGTAAGCAGTCCCTAAAGTATAGCCGAAGGAGCCGCGCCTGGCAACGACAAACCGCCAAAAATGGCCGATTTTTCGCGTTTTTGCGCGGTTCCCTCTGGCGCCGGCCGCGCGGCGCACTTCGGCCGGCCACGGGGCGATCCGGAGGTTAACCGTCTAATTCGAAAGGGCTTGCGGCTGTATGCCCGAGGCCGGGAGACGAGGCCGGCCGAGCGCGCAGGTCAGGCGTAACGCGCAAGGGCGAGATCGGTGATCTCCCCGATGAGCTGTGTGTAATTCCGCCCCGCTTTGCGCGCGGCCATCGCAAATTCCGCCTTCGAAGCCAGCCACGGATTGGGATTGGCCTCAATCACGGCGACGCGGCCGTCCGGCCGCAGCCGCATGTCGATGCGCGCATAGTCGCGCAACTCCAGCGCCTGGAAGACCGCGACGGCCGTCTGCTGGAGCAGCGCCGAAACCTCTTCCGGCAGATCCTCGGCCACGGCGGATTTCGTGTCGCGATAGGCGCGTGTGCCTTTGCCCCATTTCACTTCCGCCCCCGCGATGCGCGGGCGCCCTTCGGGGAGCTTCGAGAGATCCAGCTCGATGACCGGCAGCGCCGTCGGGTTGTCGTTGCCGATCACCGCGACGTACATCTCCCGCCCTTCCACGTACTCCTCGATGAGGACGGGCGAGTCGAAATTCGCATGGAGCCAGTCGATCCGCTCCATCAGCTCGCGAATCGACGACACGACGTTGTTGAACTCGATGCCGATCGATCCGTCCTCACGGGCCGGCTTGACGATGACCGGAAACTCGAGGTCGTGCGAAAAATCGAGCCGCCCGCGATAGGAGCGTGCGAACACGGGCGTGTGGATGCCGTGGAACTCGAGGATCTTCTTCGCGGTCGCCTTGTCCTGGCTGTACAACAGCCCGCGAGAGCCTGACCCGGTGATCCGCCTGCCGATCAGCTCGAGGTAGGCGGCGATGCAATAGTCGGCCGTGTCGCTGCCACCAAAGGACTCGGCGAGGTTGTAGACGAGATCGCACTCCATGCGCGCGAGCGCGTGGAGGCTCTTGGTGCTGCCGTCCAGTACGTGCAGGACCGCCTGATGGCCCAGCTTGCCGAGCGCCTCGGCGACTTCCTCTTCGACTTCTTTCTTGTCGAGCGTGCGCGTCAGCGGCGCCTTGTCGGCTGGGGCGCCGGGCTCCTCGGGTTCGTCCCAGCGATCGTAGAGAACGATGACGTTCAGTGTGCTCACGAACGTCGGGATTATACCAATTGACGATTGACACCGCTCGGCCGTTGTCGGAAGATGCTCTTGTCCATATCTCGACGGTTCAAAGTTTGGAGCGTTTTGATGCGTACGGTTGTCACCGCCGCGGTGCTCGCGCTTTCGGTGTGCGCGTGCGCCGGGCCTGCAGAGCAGGAATTCACCAGGGCCGATGCGGAGGCCATCCGCAAGGCCGACGTCGATCTGACCGCCGCGCTGAACGCGAAGGAGGTGGACAAGGTCCTGGCCTTCTACGCGGACAGCTCGGTCTTCATGCCGCCCAACGCGCCGACGCTGCGCGGGAAAGAGCCGCTGAAGTCGTTCTACGACGACATGGTGGCCAAGGGCGCGAAGATGGAAATGAATGCGACCGACGTGGCGGGCCACGGCCCGATCGCATACGCGAGCGGGTCCTACTCGCTCACCTTCGACGCGGGCACCCGCGATCGCGGCAAGTACCTCCGCGTCCTGCGGAACATGGCCGGGACCTGGCGGATCGAGTACACGATCTGGAGCAGCGATCTGCCCAGGTCGTCCGGCGCGACGGCGGACTAGCCCGGCTCGATTTTGTGCGGCACCCGCGGCGCGGCCGCGGCCGTTCTCGAGTAGGCACGCAGCGACGGTGTGGCCCAGGCGAGCCATACCGTCGCCGCGATGCAGCCGACCCCGCCCGTCACCACCGACAGCACCGGCCCGATCCAGTTCGCCGCCACGCCGGCTTCGAATTCGCCGAGCTGCGGCCCGCCCATGAAGAAGATCATGTTGACGCCCGTCATGCGCCCGCGCAGGTAGTCCGGCGTTTCGAGCTGCCGGATCAGGTTCCTGAACACCATGCTGACCGTGTCGGCGGCGCCGGTCATCGCCAGGCACGCGAAGGTCAGCCAGAACAGGTGAGACACGCCAAAGACAATGGTCGCCGCCCCGTAGATCAGCACGGACGCGATGAGCACCTCTCCCCTGCGCTCGATGTGATCGACGGCCCTCACCATGCCCGCGCTCGCCAGCAGCGCGCCGGCGGCCGGCGCGCCGTAGAGCCACCCGTACCCGCGCGCACCGACGCCGAGGATGTCCTGCGCGAAGATCGGCAGCAGGGCCGTCGCGGATGAAAAGAACGTCGCGAAGAAGTCCAGCAGCATCGTCGATCGGATGAGCGGTGCGCGGAAGACGAACCGCAGGCCGTGCATGGCCGAGGCGACGCTGAAGGTCTTCGACGCGGACGCGAGGTGCGCGTCCGCGGGCGCCGCCTCGGGGAAGGCCTCGTGCTCCCGCCCGCCTTCGCCGCGGAGCGGCTCCGGCGAGGTCTCGCCGTAGCTGGCCCTGTACTCCCGGCCAGCGGAGGCGGACATCAGCAGCAGCGCGACGATGACCGCCAGGAACGACACGGCATTGGCCCCGTACACCCAGCCCACGTTCGTCGTCGCAATCAGGATGCCGCCGAGCGCCGGCCCCGCCACCGAGGCCGTCTGGAAGGCCATCGTGTTCAGGCTGATGGCGTTCGCGAGGTGCTCGCGCGGCACGAGCGTCGGCAGCAGCGATTGTCGCGCCGGCAGGTCGAAGGCCCCTGCCGCGGAGCTGCAGGCCGCCAGCGCGTAGATGGGCCACACCACGCGCAGGCCGCCGAGGGTGAGCGCCGCGAGGATGGCGGCAAGCAGCGCCATCAGGGACTGCGTCACCAGCATCAGCCGGCGGCGGTTCAGCGCGTCGGCCGCGACGCCGCTGATCAGCGAAAAGACGAGGATCGGGACGATGCGAACCAGGCCGACGAGACCGAGCGCGAGCGCCCGGCGGTCGTCGGCCACGAGCAGCGACACGTGCCAGAGCACGGCGGCCGTCTGCATGGTGCTGCCGGTGAAGGAAAGCAGGAGCCCCCACCAGATCAGGCGGAAGTTCCGGTGATTCAGAGCCGCTAACTAACAATCCTGATAATCGTATCAGTCGATAGTCGATAGTCGATAGTCAAAGTCACGGAGCCAAGGTCACGAAGTCCAAGTCAAGGTCGTCGACTTTGACTTGGACTCGACTTGGACTGTGGCTTGGACTGTGACTTGGACTTGGACTATCGACTATCGACTATCGACTGAGTCAGCGGGGAATGAAGGCGTCAAGAATCCGATCGCGAGGGACCGCGCGCGCGCTCAGCGTCTGCTGCCGCTCGCGGACGGCTTGGTCGTAGGTCGGGCCCGGGTGCTCGTCGCGGTAGAACACGCCCGTGTAGAGCGTCTCGCCGTATGACTGGGCCAGCTCGAACGCGCGCAGGCGGTCGGCGCTGTTGTGGCCGAGGGCGGACAGGCTCTGCATCATCGACTTGTGCGCTTTCAGCTGCGCATCGGGCTGGCCGTAGGTGATGCAGGGAGACTGCACGTTGATGAAGGCGAAGCCGGGGAAGCGGATGCCTTCCTCGATGAGCGTCGCGAGCCCCGCCATGTCGGCGGGCGTCCCCTGGGCCACGAACCTGGCGCCGTATCCGAGGACGTACGAGAGCGGATTGACCGGATCCTCGAGGCTGCCGAACACCGACGACGCGCTGACGAGCCCGCGCGGGGAGGTGGGCGACAGCTGGCCTTTCGTGAGGCCGTAGATCTGGTTGTCCATCACGATGTAGGTCAGGTCGATGTTGCGGCGGATCGCGTGCGCGACGTGGCCGCCGCCGATCGAGAATCCGTCACCATCGCCGCCGGCCGCGAGCACGAGCAGATCCGGGTTCGCGAGCTTGATGCCTTGCGCGATCGGCAGCGCGCGGCCATGCACCGTGTTGAACCCGTACGCCGTCGTGTAGCCAGGGATGCGGCTGGAACAGCCGATGCCCGACACGAAGGCGATCTCGTGCGGCGAGCGCCCGACCGAGGCGAGCGCGCGGTAAATCGCCTGGACGACGCCGAAGTCGCCGCATCCGGGACACCAGATCGGCTTCAGCTCGCTCTTGTAGTCCTTCGCTTGAAATATCTCGGGAGTGCTGTTTGGCATCACATCTCCGTTAGTTCGTCGATCTCAGTCGCTGTCGTCTACTACATCAATCTCAATCCGTCGCCGGTTCGAGCTCCGGACGCCCGGCGCGCTGGACGGCGACCGCGAGATCGCGCAGCCGCTCGGACAGTTCCGCCGGCGTGAACGGGTTCGATCCGCTGCGGGCGAACGATTCGACGCCGCGCGGCACGTCGACATACATCCTGATCAACCGGTACAGCTGCCCGAGATGCGACTGCTCGACGACAAAGCCGGCGCGCACCGAAGCGAAGAAGTCCTCGAACACCTGCTGCGCGACCGGATACAGCAGCCGGGGCACCAGCAGTTTCGCGCGAATGCCTTTCTTCTGCGCGTCCCGCAGCGCCTCGCGGGCGATCCCCGCCACGCTGCCCCAGGCCACCATGCCGATCGCCGCCGACGGATCGCCATACACGTCGAACAGATCGCGGCGCATCTTCAGCGGGTTCAGCTTGCGGATGCGCTTCTCGTTCATCCGCGCGTGCGTGGCGCCGCTGGCCGTCGGAGCGCCCTGCTCGTTGTGCTCGATGCCCGACGCGAGGTAGTTTCCGCCCCGCGTCCCGGGATCGGCGATCGGGCTGATGCCCGATTCCGTGATCGCGAAGCGCTGGTAGCGCTCGAGCTCGCGCGCGTTCGCCCGGCGCCGTTCGATGATCCGGAACGATGCCGTGTCGATCGGATCGACGATCTCCTTGCGCTGGCCGAGGTCGCCGTCCGACAGGAGGATGACCGGCGTCTGGTACTCCTCCGCGATGTTGAAGGCCTCGACCGTCATCGCGAAGATGTCGGCAACCGTCGTCGCGGCCAGGACGGGGCGCACGACGTCGCCGTGCGCTGAAAAGACGGCCTGGAACAAGTCCGACTGTTCGCTCTTCGTGGGGATGCCCGTGGACGGCCCGCCGCGCTGCACGTTCACGCACACGAGCGGCAGCTCGGCGATCGTCGCCAGGCCGAGCATCTCGGTCTTCAGCGACATGCCCGGGCCCGAGGTCGCGGTCAGCGCCTTCTTGCCGGCGAACGAGGCGCCGACCACCGCGCCGATGCCCGCGATTTCATCTTCCGCCTGGAGGATGGTCCCGCCGTACTTCCAGATTTCGCGTCCCAGGTAGTGCATGATCTCGCTGGAGGGCGTAATCGGATAGCCGCTGAAGAACGTGCAGCCGGCGAAGATCGCGGCCGCGCCGCACATTTCGTTGCCATCGGTGAGCAGTTTCGGCGCGGACGGCGCCGGCGCCTTCTCCAGGGGGCGGGCCGGCGCCAGCGGATTGGCCGCGGCGTACTCGCGCCCGGCGGCGAACGCCCGTTCGTTCTTCTCGAGAACGTCGGCGCCCTTCTTCCCGAGCTTCTTGCGGATGCCGGCCAGCAGCCCGTCGGGCACGAACCCGAACCATCCGGCCATCAGGCCGAGGACGACGTTGTTCTTGGCCTTGTCGGTGCCGGTGATGTCGCGCGCGATCTGCGCGATCGGCACGGCGATCGTGGACTCGGGCCGCGCGCCCGGCAGCGGCACGCCCTCGGGTCCTACCGGATACTGCGAGTCGTAGATGACGATCGTCTCGGCACCGACGGGCAGCTCCGCGCCGAAGCGGAGAAAATCGTCCCAGTTCAGGGCGATGGCGACGTCGAGCGTACCGCCGACAGTGAAGACTTCGGCGATCGCGACGCGGAGCCTGAACGAGGACTCGCCGCCGCGGATCTGGGGGCCGAAGCTCTTCGCCATCACCCCGTGATAGCCCCCGAGCGCGGCCGCGGTGATGAGCGCGTCGCCCGCCGACATCACGCCGTCGCCGCCGGCGCCCGCCATTCCAATCAGGAGGTCGTTGGTTGTCATAAACGTGTCAATTGAACGGAGCGGAGGATATGAGGAGACAAGGCACGGATGTCAGGCAGGAAGGCAAAGCCGGTGCCCGGCCGAAACGGGCGGAAACGGGGCGCAAACGGGATCCCGGCCGGCCGAGCTGCCGAGTTTCCGGCACTCGTGTCGCAGCGCTCAGCAGCGGGTCTCATTCCACCGTCCGTAGGTCAGCAGGCGTCTTCGGAGATGACCGACGACGAGACCATCACACGGAGACACGAAGTCAAGGAGGCGCACGGAGACGTCACGAGGCGGCCGGTCTGGCGCCGGCCCTTGCAGCATGGCCGGCGTCGGAGGTGGCCTGAGATCCGCAAACGCAAGCACGCCTACGCTCGACGCGTGTTTGCGTTTATGGATCTCGGGCCACCTCACCGCGCTCGCGCGGCCAGACCGGCCGCGAGCCACGGGCTTGGAGCGCCATGATCCTCCGTGTGCTCCGTGTCTCCGGGTGAAGATCTTCTCCGCGCTCTCCCGTTGGTATACTGAGGATTCCTTTCTCCGGGCCGGAGTGGTGAAACTGGCAGACGCGCGGGACTCAAAATCCCGTGGGGTTCACTCCCCGTGTGGGTTCGATTCCCACCTCCGGCACCATTTCTTAATGATTTGGCACGATGGCCACGGGCGGAAGACGCCGGCGAACCCAAGGGCAGTAAATGGGTAGCTCTAACGCAGCCCTGCCGCAACGTCCAGTTTTCGCGCTGCCTCTTTCAGGTCGTTGCCGCTGACGATGTCGTAGCGGTCAAAGACTGAGCGCGTCTTGTGCCCGGTGAGGCGCATAGCCACTTGCTCCGACACTCCCGCCCGGACGAGATTCCGGACGGCCGTCCGACGTAGGTCGTGGGGAATCCGGCCAGGGCATCCCGCCGCTTTGATGGCGTGTGCCCATGCTGTCCTGAAATCGCGGATTTGCGCCCCATCGCGGGTGAAGACCCACGGGAGTATCAGTCCTGTCGCCGCCAGCCGCAGATGCTCTAGATGCTGAGTTTGGAGCATCGTCCTCAGTTCCGCGGTGAACGGGAAGACTCGGCCCTCCTGGTTCTTCGTAGTCCCGGCGTCCAGCCGAACCTCGCCCGCCGCGAAGTCTATCTGACGCCATTGGAGCGGGAGGACCTCCGAGTTGATGCGCCAGCCGGTGATGTAGGCGAACGTGATGATTGGCTGAATCTCGACAGGAAGATGAGCCAGGACACAGGTGAGTTGGTCAGCCTCGAAGAATCCTGAGCGGGGAGCGGATTCGCGGAGCATCGGAATGTGGGGACGATAGAGGAGCTTCCCGCCTTGCATGGCCAGTGAAAACATCCGCTTCAATAGAGCTAATTCACGGTTGACCTCTGCGTTACTCGCCCCGGCGGATGTTCGGATATCCGCAAACTTGCGGATGTCCGGAGTGCTGATGTTGACCATCCGCCACCCGTGAAAGAAGGGTGAGAGATGAAGACGGATGCGACGTTCCACGGAATCCAATGACTTCCTGTCATTGATTCGATAGTCCGCCAGGATGTCCGCGCTGGCGTCCTCGAAGGATGTCTTCCCAATCTGCGGTGTGATGGGTTTGCCGCGCCCAATGTCCCCTTCGCGCTCCCGTAGCAGGGTGAGTGCATCCTTCTTGAGCGTCCCATCACACGTGGGTGACTTGACGG
Organism: Acidobacteria bacterium RIFCSPLOWO2_12_FULL_66_21; assembly: GCA_001767455.1. Taxonomy (GTDB): domain Bacteria; phylum Acidobacteriota; class Vicinamibacteria; order Vicinamibacterales; family 2-12-FULL-66-21; genus 2-12-FULL-66-21. Next base: position 3,458 of record MELC01000005.1, on the reverse strand, counting down.
ATTCCGAATAGGTCTTCCCCGCGCGACGATAGCTAATCCAATACACAGGTGACTGACGTTGCTCGGTCTGATGATTGAGTGAGATGCAGGATTCGCGGTCGGCCTTCTTGTCGAGACGACGATTGCAAGTGATGCAGGTCCAGCGAACGCGACGGTAGACACAACCCATGTTGCTACTCCTTAGTGAAAGTGTTGTAACGTAAGTATGCGCGGGCGGGTAGGTCGAGAACCAGGAGTAGATATGTCTATGGCCCAAAGGCCGAAGCTTAGAGTAGTTGCTTCACGATATACAAAGTGTGGTGAGGGTCAGGACGTTTTCACAAATATCGGATCTCGAGAATGGGCAGCTCCCCTCCCCACGGCACCCGTCCTTAGGGGGGCCACCGGGGGTACTAAGGTAGACCACACTCGGGGCGAAAATAGCGCGCGACGATTCATTCCATTCGCTCCTTGCTTCCATTCACTTTGCATTGTAGAGTAAGTGTGTTGGTTAGCGTGATTGCTAACCCCCACTTACAAGGAGTCACTCGCATGGCAAAGAAGACCGCACCCGTTGCAGCACCCGCACCCGTCACCGCGCCTGTCGTCGCCACGAACCACACGCTGACCTATCGGAGGCTGCACCCGCAAGGACGCGCCAGCTACGGCATCGCCGGTGTGCCTGGACTCGTCGGATTTCACCTGAGCATGTTTGCCGACGGGAAGGCGCCTGCCACGATTACGGTCGACTGTGCCCTGGCCCTGCCGGTGACCAAGGCTGCCAAGGTGACCGTCGCCGCCTAGCATCTCCCTCCCCGATACGGTCGCGTGGTAGGCAACTGCCGCGCGACCGTCCTTCCTTCTCTACCCAACCCCACTCTTAGCGACGTCGCGCCGAGCGAAGCACCTAAGACCAACGCACAGAACCGGACGACCGGACGTACTTAAGACACTGTCACCTCGGGGCGAAACCGGACGATTCAACGTACTAAGTCCTCCGCATCTCGTGGCGAAAACTGCCTTACTACCGTACCACGCTCTACAGCGTGACTACCACTGGCTGACGCTGTAGGCGGGCCTGTGGCGTGCGGCGGGCGACGCGGCGAGTGACCCGCTACAAGGCGCTGTGCCGTGCGCCGGGGCGGGCCGTAGGCTACCCTTACCCGGTGCGTGCGATGCGCTTAGGCAGGCGGCTAGGCCCATTTGACTGCGGTTACAACCGGGCTGGCTGGCGGCTGGCTGGCCTATACCGGGGAGGTACAATCTATGGAATCGGAGACAGACGCAAATCGAGAGGTTCCGAGATTCGAGAAGCTCACGGATTCTAAAAGCTCAGGGATTCGGGAAGCTCAGGGATTCGAGAAGTTCCCGGACTCTCTGGAGCTAAACCGTTAATTGGGTTAACGGTTACTAAGGATGCAGCTAATGGTTTGGCGGCCAAACCATTAACCTTTCGACCTACCGTGGCAGATTCGTGGCCACCAGTATCGTAAGGTGGCTGGTTTGGCCGCCAAACCTGCCACTTAGTCGGTTAAGTGGGCGGATGCTCCGATGCCACGTGAGGCAAAGACGCAACACCGGAGCTGACACTGGCGTCCGCCCGCTGCCAGAGAGAGTTACGCCAACGGTTGGGTATCCAACCCACTTACGCGGGCGACGAAGGACCGACTGTTGGCTGCCGCGACCAGTTACCCAACCGCAGAAATGCGAGGCTCCCCACTCGCACCATGATCATCCCTTCGTCTAAGTTCAATCAAAATCGGAGCCAATCTAAATCCAGGAAGTTCTCGACTGAAATCGGGCCCAGTCCAAATCTAGGAAGTTCTGGGATTCGGGCCGAGCCTCAATCTCGAAAGTTCACGATGCCTCGACGCCCGACACTTCGTCCAATATTTCCTTTCGGACTCCATTCACGGCGAGTCGATACACTTCAGCCAACGACTTAACCTCCCGGAGCGTGGTGGCTGTAACTGGGTCATTCTTCTCCGCCCGTTCCAATCGAACCGCGGACATTTCCGTCGGACCCACGAACGGCTCTAGCTTCTGCGAACCGTCAGGCCGGGGAGCCGACAGCGTATTCGGGGCGGTCTCGATGGCCGCGAGCACGAGCGGGTCAGTTGATGTCCGGTAGACATTCGTTCGTTCCGATAACGACAGTCCACGGAGCTGGGAGCGAATCTCCTGAAGATGCAGTTCATACGCCAGCCGTTCCGCTGGGTCTTTCGGTGGGGGTGGAGTCGCGCGGTTGAGCAACGTCGCTTCGAGCGTCACGGTTCGCTCTGTGAGCGTGGTCACGGCGATATCTACTGATGCCAGCTTTGCGAGTGCTGCGGTCGCGACCTTCTTCGCCTCCTCCGCTCGCCCTTCCGGTGAGAGGGTCGTATCGTCACCGACCGCCGCGAGTTCTGCGTTGAATGTTTCGGCTGCCGATAGCACGACGTTTAACTGTTTCGTAGCGACCTCGCGATGATGCTCCGCGAGTCCCTGGATGTAGTTGTTCCCTGCCAGTTTGAGGATTCTTCCTGCACGCATGACTTCCTCCTATTCCGAGTACTCGACCTTGATGTCACCCTTGGCAATCGCAGTCGCATTCGCGCCGAGTTGCTGCGGGGTGGGGTTCTTTAAGATTCGCTGATTGGAACGTGCGCCGAACTTCGAACTGGACGGCCTCGCGCCACCACCACGGGACGGCTGGAACACGTAGTCCTTTTCAGCCATCTGCTTCTGCATCCATTCCTCGATGCTGAGCGGCGAAGCAGGGTCCGCAGGGCTAAACTCGTTCGCCGTAAGTTTCCCGTCCTCCATGGCGAACACCTTCGCCGCCTCCGCAGCAATGAAGTCCACAGCACTGGCCCGGCCACCCATAGCGAGGAACCTCGTCACTACTGCGTTCGTCAGTTGGGTTGCTGAGTGCGCTTTGCGTTCGGCGGCGAGGTCCGCTTCCAGCTTTGCGGCGTCGGGCTTCGCTGCCAGTTCCGCCAGCTTGAGTCGGTCGGCCTTCACGGCTTCGGGGTCGATGCCGTCGAACTTCGCCTTGAGTGGTCGCAATTCCTCGACCTCCTTCATAAGCACGATGTTCCGGTCCCTGAACTCCGACAGCTTCGGCGGGTCGCCATCCAACGTGAGATGAAACTTACCGTCCGACCCTTGTTTGTACTCGTCCCGTAGCGTGCCGGGGACCTCGACGAGATTGTCAATCGTCAGTTTCAAAGCCATACCTGCTCCTTAGTGGATGGTGTCTGATGCGCTCATCGCGCGGAGAGTGTCATCGTCGGTCTGCTGTTTGAGGCGTGCGGTCTCGGCTTTGTTGGCAGCAATCTGCGCTTCCAGTTCCGCTGTCGTCACCGCAACTAGTTCCTTTACCGCTTGGTTGAATTCTGAGTATCCGTTTAGCGGGTCGTAGCCCGCAGGTCTCCATCTGAGCGGCGCGAGCGCCGCAGTTTTCTCTTGTACTTCCGATCCACTCGTGGCATAACGAA
>MELC01000004.1 GCA_001767455.1 Acidobacteria bacterium RIFCSPLOWO2_12_FULL_66_21 | reverse complement strand
CGACTCATGAAGCCCGAATCGATCGAAGCACCGTGGCAACTTCAAATCGTATGACTCGTGGACTCCGAATTTCCGAAAGGCATTGCCATTAGGGCGTGGCAGCGGTACTGCCTGGCCGGGGCCGTTGGAGCGGACCGACGCGCCGCGCAGCCGGAAAGTGGGCGCCGCGATTGGCACCCCAGCGCGGGTGCCGCGCTGGGGGCCCCGCTCTGTGCGCGCCGACTTCGGGCTGTGTGATCCGCGTCGCGCCACCCGACCACCGGCGCATCGGTGCGCCTGACATGTGTCGGCCAACCGCATCCGTAGTCGGCGCGGGAGCGAATGGGTACAAGCGGCGACCACTTTCCCGGTCCGCGGAAGTCGGCCGCCGGCCAGGCAGTGCCGCCGCCGCGCCCTTCGCGGCCTGACCTCTTACGGAGCCTTCGACCACGGCGGCACGACGCCGTTCATCCGCGCATACGCGATCGACTGCCCCATGTGCTCGTTGTCGTGCAGCAGAATCCTGAGGAACACACCCTCAGAGATGGTCTCCTTCCCGAAGAGCTGCACCTTCTTCTGACGGTCCGCGCCTTCATACCCCTTGCGGACCGCGTCGAGCGATCGTTTCAGCCAGTGGATTACGTCCGCCTTCGCCGTGACGCTCGTCTCGGCCGGCAGCTTCGCCGACTCCGGCGTCGGCACGCCCGCCTGTTGCAGCAGGAAGAAGTTGCCAAGCGCGAGGTGCATGTACACCTCGGCGACCGACCGGACGCCGGAACCGGGCCGCCATCCGTACTTCTCCGCCGGCATCGCCTCGGCCAGTTGCAGGAGCTGCCGCGACGTCAGCGTGAACTCCGGCAGCCAGCCCTGTCCCAGCTCCGGCGGCACGGTCTGCGCGGCAGCCGTTCGGGGCAGGAGCGCCAGCCCGCACGCGACCCCGGCGATCAGCATCAGAAACGAGTGATGTGGCCGCACCCTGTCACCTCCCGCGTCGATTGTCGCGTCAAGCCTGATTGAAACACAACAGCGACTCGCGAGTAGATCCTGCCCCTACGGGTAGATCGTGCTCGCCGGAAGTCCCAGCGTTCTCGCACGTCCGGGTATCGGGTTCACGCGGGGGGCGGGCAACAGACCGCTAAGTTCTTGATAATCGGGTGGCAGCGCAGTTGCCATGGCGGTCGCCCATCCTGCGTTCCGGAGGTCCTGAAGGAGGCCCCATGATTATGACTGCTGCCCTGGGAGTCGTCGCACTTCTGACCGCCGCCCATGGCCCGTCGGCGGCGCCCTCGAACGAGCCCCGACCACAGGTCCGGGGTACAAAGGTGATTGCGGCCGGGATTCCGGCCGCGCCAAAAGGCGTCGTCGCCCGAGCAACGATGGACGATGTGCGCGCGGCGTTCGATCGGGTCCCCGACGATCGCCGCCAGAAACTGGCGGCGGCCATGAAGGCGCATCCTGACGGCTTCCGCCGGGCATTCGATGCGGCGCTCGCCAGAGGCTGGAAGCCGGCCGGTGAGGTGGGCTACTCGGCAACGGCACGAACGCGCCCCAAGGCCGGCGTCCACCTGGTTCGCCAGGATGCCGGCGTCGGATCCGACGAAGGGGAGATGCTCTGGTGGATGTGGGACGACGGGAATCCGACCACATGGGAGGCGACCTTGTGGATTCATCGGTATGACACCGATGAATCGGTGGCCGTCGATCTGCAGTATCAGGACATCGAGGGGGCCGCTGACGCTGACGTGGCCTTCGCGTATCTGAGCGAGTATGACGCCGGCATCACCTACGACGAAAGCGGCGGGACTCGAGACTCCGACCTTCCCGGCCTTGCCGGGTACCTGCTCTGGAAGTTCGCGTGCATCCGCGACACGCTCTGGGAAAATGCGAAAGCGGCGGTGTACAACACGCGCTGGCAGGCGTTCTGGTTCTCGGTGGGCTGCCTGCCCGCCAACAAATGGTATATCCTCTGCTGGTCCGGTTTTGTCGGCTACCCGGTCGTCCACGAGTTCGGGAAGCTGATGGAGAACACGCGGTGCGGCCTGCCAGGATCCCCGGCACCGGCGTGTGGGAGTCAGCAATGATCGTGCTTCGAGCGTTGCTGTCCGTGGCTGCCGCGATTGCGGCAGTTGCCATCAACGCACACATTCACCTGCCTGGCGCCTGGAGCACCCTCAACCCGGTCGTGTGGTGCCTGGTGGCGTTCTGCACCTATCCCGCTTTCTCGTATGCGACCCGGTGGAGGCCGTGGGCCTTCTGGTGGAGTGTCGCGGCGGTCGGGTGGACCGTCACCCTGTGGATCTCGCGGTAGAACGGCGGCGCGCCTGATTCTGCGCGGGCCGGACCGAAGGTCCGGCCCGCGCCGTGTCACCTCAATACAAATGATCCCACCGCTCCTTGTGGCACTGCTGGCATTCCATCTTCACGCCTGACCAGAGTCGTGATTTCAGTGCGCATCATCATGCTCCTCCCCGGCTACCGCAGGAACGCTTTGCCCGAAGGGGCGTTCGATCCGTGGATGTTCTGGTGGCAGGCCGCGCACGACCGGCCCGACATGCGGTTGGCAAACGTGGAGTTCGCCAGCGCGTAGCCGTCGTAGGTCGTGGACGGATGCTGCGACGTCACGTGACAGCGCTGGCAGAGGAACGGCTCTTTCGCCCCGAGCATGCGGTCGTTGGTCGAGCCATGCGGGTCATGGCACGTGGTGCAGCTCTCGACGACGGGGTCGTGTTCCCAGAGGTGGGGGCCGCGCTTGTCCGCGTGGCAGCCCACGCACGCCTTGTTGACGCTGCCGGGCCTCGAGCAGCTTGTCACCCCGGGTCCCGTGCGAATTGTGTAGCCGGGGAGGAGCATGATGACGGTGACGACAGTGCGCCACTGGACTGGGGGACGGTATGTTGAGATTCGCAGCGATTGCGCCGGTCAGCCGGCGTCAATCGTCGTCGTGAGCTCGCAGGCCGCCTTCAGCGAGTTCGTGATCAGGCACGCGCTTTCGGCCTTGTGGAGCGCGCGGTCGGCGCGCTCGCGGTCGACCCCCTCGGGCACCGTGAGATGCGCGCGGATGTCGAACCGCGTGAACTGCGCGGCGCGCTCGACGCGATCCAGCGTACCCTCGACCTCGCAGGCGAGCGAGGTCCACGACACCTTCGACGCCTGCGCGACCGCGCGAAACGTCAGGATGAAGCAGTCGGCGACGGCCGCTACGAGGAGCGTCTCGGGCGACCACCGATCGCCCGGCCCGCCGAATTCGGCCGGTGACGCCGAGCGCAGCGTCTGCAGCCGCGCGGAATCCAGTGCGACCTCGCCCTCGAGGCCCGCGGCGGCGGACACGGTGTAGTGATGCGGGTATTCAGTCATGATGGCACCTGGAGAAACGATACAGACCAATGACTTTGACTCTGACTCTGACTTTGACTCTCGACCTTGACCATCGACTATCGACTATCGACTGATCTCCGTCAGCGTTCTTCAGCAATTTATCAGGTTTCGTTCAGGACACCTCCCCGCGCACGTCCTACCATGGCGGCATGGGTATTGTGCCGCATCCGTTCAATTGGAATCTCGGATGGCTGCTGGTGCTGGCGGCGTTCCTCACCGGCGCACTCATGGGCCTCGGATTCCACCGCGAGGAATTTCTCGGGGGCTACAACTCGTTCGCCCGGCGCCTGCTGCGGCTCGGCCACATCGCGCTGGCGGCGCTCGGCATGATGAACGTGCTGTTCTCGCTGTCGCCGTGGCCCGTCCCCGGGACGTTCCCGTCCTCGGCCGCCTCGGTGTGCTTCGCCGCGGGTGGCGTCACGATGCCGGCCGTCTGTTTCCTGACGGCGTGGCACGGCGGCTTCCGGCACCTCTTCGCCATCCCTGTCGTCTCGCTGCTGCTCGCCGTCATCTTCACCTGGCTTGGAGGGGCATCATGAGAATCGGCTTTCTCGCGCTGAGCGGGATTCGCGCGCACGATCCGGAGCTGCTGAAGCTCGGGCTGACGCTGCCGGGGTTCGTCGAGCGCAGCAAGGCGATCGCGTCGCTGCCGAGCCTCGGACTCCTGTATCTCGCCGCCTGCACGCCGGCCGGACACACTGTCGAGTACTACGAGGCGGAGTCGGACGGCGACGAGCCGCCGGAGATCTACGCGTGCGACCTGGTCGCGATCAGCACGTTCTCCGCGCAGGTATTCGAGGCCTATTCGATCGCGGATCGCCTGCGGACCGCGGGCGTGTTGATTGCGATGGGCGGCCTGCACGTCAGCGTGCTGCCCGAAGAGGCCGCGGCGCACGCCGATTACGTGATTGTCGGCGAGGGCGAGCACGTATGGCCCGCCGTCGTCGACGCCGCCTCGCGCCGCGAGGCGCCGCGCATGTTCTCCGCCGCGGAGTTTCCGCCCGTCGACGCCGCGCACCTGCCGGCGCCGCGCTACGACCTGCTCGGGACGCGCCCGTACAACCGGTTCACCGTCCAGACGTCGCGCGGATGTCCGTGGCGGTGCGATTTCTGCGCGTCGAACGTCATGCTGGCGGAGCGCTACCGCAAGCGGCCCGTCGGCGACGTGGTCCGCGACATCGAGGCGATCCGCCAGGTGCGCGAGCGGCCGTTCATCGAGTTCGCCGACGACAACACGTTCGTCGACAAGCGATGGGGCAAGGCGCTGTGCCGGCGTCTCGCGCCGCTCCACCTGCACTGGTTCACCGAGACGGACATCACGGTGGCCGACGATCCGGAGCTCCTGGACCTGATGCGCGAGGCGGGCTGCCGCCAGGTGCTCGTCGGCCTCGAGAGTCCGACCGCCAGCGCGTTGCAGGGCGTGGAACTGCACGCCGATTTCAAGGCGCGCACGGCGCAGACCTACGTCGCCGCGCTCCGCCGCATCCAGTCCCACGGGATCACCGTCAACGGGTGCTTCATTCTCGGCCTCGACGGCCACACGCCGGCAATCTTCGAGGACGTCCTCCAGTTCGCGCGGATGGTGCCGCTCTACGACGTGCAGATCACGATCCTGACGGCGTTTCCGGGCACGCCGCTGTACCGCCGGCTGCTGAAGGAAGGTCGCATCCTCGAGCCGGGACGCTGGGATTTGTGCACGCTGTTCGACGTCAACTACGTGCCGAACGGCATGTCGACGGCCGAGCTCAAGGCGGGGATCTACTGGCTGACCGAGCGGCTGTACAACGACGAGTGCACGGACGAGAGGCGGAAGGCGTTCTTCGCCAACCGCCGCAGTACCGGCGCTTCGAAGTTCGATCGCGATATCCCCCAGCGGCTCGTAGGATGATCTAGTTTCTCGTCCCGGGCGTCGGCGCGGGCCGCATGATGAGGTTCTCGATGAAGAACTCCATCATGCGGTCCGCATTGACGCCGCTGTGGCCGCGATCGGGTCCGACCTGGAGATCGAAGCTCTTCCCCGCCTGCTGCAGCGCCGCGATGAGCTGCATCATGTTCGACGGGTGCACGTTGTTGTCCTGGGTGCCGTAATACAGCAGCAGCCGCCCCTTCAGATCCTTCGCATACGTCATGGCGCTGCCTGCGTCGTAGCCTGCCTTGTTCTCCTGCGGGATCCACATGTAGCGCTCGGTGTACACGGTGTCGTAGTGGTTCCACGCGGTGACGGGCGAGGAGGCGGACGCCGCCGCGAAGACCTCCGGATGCCGCAGGATCTCCATGACCGCCGAGTACCCACCGTACGAGGTGCCAAAGATCCCGACGCGCGTTTTGTCGAAATACGGCCGGCCCCACAGCGCCTTCACTCCTTCGGCCATGTCGTCCATCTCGACCTGGCCGAGCTTCAGGTAGATGTCGTCGAGCAGCCGCTTACCCTGGCCGGGCGCGGCCCGCGAGCCCAGGTTGAGCACGAGGAATCCGTACTCCGTCGTCATGTTCGGCGCCACGAACGTCTCGCGCGCGGTGTTGCTGCCTGACGCCGGGCCGCCATACACCGACACGAGCGCTGGATACTTCTTTGCCGGATCGAAGTTGGACGGGAACGAAATCAACCCGTGCAGCGTGGTCTTGCCGTCGGCGGCCTTGTAGGTGAACATCTCCGCTTTCTTGAGCCCGAGCTGAGTGAACTTCGTCAGGTCGCTCTGCGCCAGCTCCGCGATCGGCTTACCGGCTGTGGCGTCGACGACGCGCGTGGCCGGCGGGGTGTCGTGCGTCTGGTACACGTCCACGAAGTACTTGTTGTCGGGCGAAATGCCGCAGGCAGCCGCGCCGCCGAACCCGCCACGACCGCCGCCGGCGCCCGTCACGCATCCGCCGATGGTGTGATGGAAGGCGGGATCCGTGAGCCGCACGTCACCCTTGCCGTCGAGGCCGACCCGGTGCAACTGCATCTTCAGGTGGTTGTCACCGTCGCGCGCGGTGTAGAAGACGACGCCCGCCGGCTCGTCGATCTTGATGACGCCGCCCACTTCGAACGCCGTGTGGCTGGTGAGCGGAGCGATCAACTTTCCGCTGAGGTCGTACAGATCGAGGTTCGTCCAGCCGTTGCGCGTCGACTCGAGGATGAAGCGCTTGCCGTCCTTCAGGAAGATCATCGACGGGTTGTTCTCGATCCAGCCGGTCGGCCATACCTCGCGCACGATCGCGCGCGTCGCGCCGGTGTCCGGGTTGGCGGCCGCGATCTCGAGCACGTTCTGGCGCCGGTTGGTGCGGTTGAAGAGCAGCTCGCGCCCGTCCGGCGACCACGCCACGTGGTACACGTAGTGGCCGACGACGTCGTTGTCGAACGGCTTGCCGCTGCGTACGTCGATCCGGGTCGTCTTCCTGCCCGCGACGTCGTACACGAAAAGATCGACGATGGGGTTGGGAACGCCGGCCTTCGGGTACGCTTCGGTGTCGATCCGGCTCTGGAGCTTCGTCTGATCGAGCTGCAGGTGGTAGTCAGGCACCTGCTTTTCGTCGAAGCGGTAGTACGCCAGCCTGGCGCTGTCGGGCGACCACCACATCGCCGTCGTCTGGCTCAGCTCTTCGCCGTATACCCAGCTCCCCGTGCCGTTCTTGATGCGATCGGTCTTGCTGCCGTCCGACGTCAGGCGAGTTTCCGCGCCGGTTGCGACATCGACCAGATACAGGTTGCGGTCCTCGTCCTTGTATACGGACTTGTACTTCTTGTCGGGTGATTCGACCGTGGTGAACTGGCGGCCGCGTTCCGGGGCGCCCGCGCCGCCGCGGCCTCCGCGGCCGGCGGGCTGGGTCGCGGGTCCCACTTCCGTCGTCGCTTTCGTGGCGACGTCGTAGCGGTAGACTTTCCCGTCCTTCGAGTACTCGATCGTCTTCCCGTCCTTCCACGCCGCGGTGAGCGTCCCGAGCTTGACGGCTCCCTGCGCCTCTTTGACCATCTTCTGGTGCTGCTCGTACCCGGGCATCGTCTTGAGACGGTCCTGGGCGCCGATCGTCATCTGCAACGCCGCCACGGCCAGCCCTGCCCCGGCGAGGCGCACGGCGACTCTGAAACTGCGATAGGTCACTGTCTGTCTCCTTGGAAGGGCGCGAATATGGAGTTGTACCTCGACCTCCCGGCCTCCGTGCTGCGTGCGCAGCAGCGACCGAGAACGGTGCCGCGCGCGGCGCGAACACAGTCCCCGAGTATAGGAGAATCTGGATCATCGCTCGACGTCGGCGACGATGAGCCACCGGCCCGCGGCGGTGCGCTGCCAGACGCGAAGATACGGCCCCGGCTTTGCGCCGGCCGCCGCGGTGTACGTGCCGTAGCTGTAGCCGAGGTCGCCGGATTCAGCAGCATCGCCGTTGCCGGTTATCGCGGGCATCGACGGCGCGTGCGCGGCCAGCCACGTCATCGCTGCCTCGCGTCCGACGGCCGGCGACTGCCCCATCCGATGCAGTCGCGCCGCGGGCGCCAGCATCTCCCCGTAGGCCTGCGCCACGCCGGATGGGAGGCGGCCGTTCAGCTCGCGGTCGGCGGCGAGCAGCGCGCCAAGAGACTCCGCATGCCCTGCCTTGCCGCTGTAAGCGCGCTCGAACGAAAAGCGGTTGAACCCAGGGGCGAACGCGGCCGGCTCGGGAATCGTCGCGCCGATGTCGATGAAGACCCGCCATTGTCCGTCGGGCTGACGGCGCCAGATGGACAGGTAGTTGCCGTATCCCGGTTTCGGATTGGCCGCCGACCGGTCGAGCGACGTCGACGGGCCGGTGAGCCATCCCAACTCGCCGCTTGCCGCGATCTCACCGGTCCGCGGCTCCCACTCGAGCTCGAATACCGAGAAGGGCCGAGACGGCTGCTTGCGCAGGCGGTCCTTCGCCGGCGCCGGCTCGGGCACCAGCGCAATCGCGTCGTCGGCGAAAAACTCGAGAAATGCGTCGCGCCATCCGACGGCGGTGGCGCGCCGGGCAAAGCTCCGCTCGGTCTGGACGAGCCGCAGCAGCGCATTGGGCGCCGCGGCCTGCGCGGGCAGGAGCAGCGGCAACAACACGGCCGCGACGAGCAGGGCAAAAGTCGGGACCTTCTGCATGCTGGACCTTCCGGAGCGGAGGAAAGCACATTCTACAGGTTCCAAGGTTCTAAAGGTCCGCCGGTTGGAATACACTCTCGCGCGGAGGTCATCCCTTGACATTACGTCGCTCCGTCCTTTTTGCCCTCGCGGCCGCCGCGGCCCTTGCGGCGACTTATTCCCGTCCAACGGCGCAGACATCATCCGGCACCTACGATCAAAAGCTGTTCGGCGAGCTGCGCTGGCGCAACATCGGGCCCTATCGGGGAGGCCGCACGAAGGCCGCCGCGGGGGCGCCGCAGCAGCCGTACACGTTCTATATCGGCGTCGTCAACGGCGGCGTCTGGAAGACCACTGACGCCGGCCACACGTGGAAGCCGATCTTCGACAGCCAGCCGACGGGATCGATCGGATCGATCGCGGTCGCGGCCTCCGACCCGAACGTCGTCTATGTCGGCAGCGGCGAAGGCCTCGCCCGCCCCGACCTGTCGGTCGGCGACGGCGTCTACAAATCGACCGACGCCGGAAAGACGTGGACGCATCTCGGCCTGCGCGACGGCCAGCAGATCCCCGCCATCGCGATCGATCGGAACAACCCCAATCGGCTGTTCGTCGCGGTCGCGGGCCATCCGTACGGGCCGAACGAGGAGCGCGGGATCTTCCGCTCGACCGACGGCGGCCAGACATTCCAGAAGGTCCTCTACAAGGACGAGAACGTCGGCGGCAACGACGTCGACATCGATCCCTCGAACCCGAACATCGTCTACGCGACGCTCTGGGAGGAACGCCAGGGACCATGGGAGAACGCGCAGTGGCGCGGCACCGGCGGCGGCATCTACAGGTCCACGGACGGCGGCTCGACGTGGACGCCGCTGACGAAGGGTCTGCCGGGGAATGGCGCGATCACCCAGGCGAATCTCGCCATCGCACCGGGCAACCCGAAGCGCTTGTACGCGACGGTCGCGTCGGGCCCGGCGGTGACGTTCTACCGTTCCGATGACGCCGGTGAGAGCTGGACCCGGGCGACCGAGGATACGAGGCCGACCGGACGCATCGGCGGCGGCGACCTCGCGATGCCGCTCGTGGGCGCGAAGGACGCGGACACCGTCATCATGGCGAGCACGGTCTCGTACAAGTCCACGGACGGCGGCAGGACGTGGGTACCGTTCAAAGGGGCGCCCGGCGGCGATGACTACCAGAACGGCTGGATCAATCCCGACGATCCGAACATCATCCTGCTCGCGAGCGATCAGGGAGCGGTCGTGACGCTCAACGGCGGCGCGTCATGGAGTTCCTGGTACAACCAGCCGACGGCGCAGCTCTATCACGTCAACACCGACAACGACTTTCCCTATCGCGTGTGCAGCGGGCAGCAGGAGAGCGGATCCGCGTGCGTCGCGAGCCGTGGAAACGACGGGCAGATCACGTTCCGCGAGTGGCATCCCGTCGGGGTCGAAGAGTACGGCTACGCCGTGCCGGATCCGCTGAACCCCGACATCGTGTACGGCGGAAAGGTGAGCCGGTACGATCGGCGCACGTCGCAGAATCAGGGCGTCGGCCCGACGCCGGGCCGCGGCGGCCCGCCCGCGCCCCCGGGGGCGCCGACCTACCGTACGGTCCGCACCCAGCCGGTCGCGTTTTCACCGGTGAGTCCGGACGTGCTCTTCTATGCCAACAACTACCTGTGGAAGACGATTGACGGCGGGATCAACTGGACGCGCATCAGCGACGATCCGACGCGGAAGACGTACGACCTGCCGAAGACCATCGGCAAGTACGGCGACCCGTCACTCGTCACTCAGCGCGGCGTCATCTACTCCATCGCTCCTTCGTATCTCGACATCAACCGGATCTGGTTCGGCACCGACGACGGCGTGATCAAGACGACGGCGGATGGGGGGACCACGTGGAAGGACGTGACGCCGCCCACGATGACGCCGTGGATGAAGGTCTTCAACATGGACGCCGGCCGGTTCGATGCGCTGACCGCGTATGCCGCGGGAAACACGCTGCGCCTCGACGACATGCGGCCGCACCTGTTCCGCACGCACGACGGCGGGAAGACGTGGACGGCAATCAACGCCGGGCTCGAGGAGGGCGGGCCGACCAGCTCGATCCGCGAGGATCCGACGCGCAAGGGATTGCTCTATGCCGCGACGGAGCGCCGCGTCTACGTGTCGTTCGACGACGGCGACCACTGGCAGTCGCTCCAGCTCAACATGGCCCCGTCGTCGGTCCGCGACCTCACGATCAAGGACGACGACCTGATCGCCGCCACCCACGGCCGGGGATTCTGGATCCTCGACAACATCACGCCGCTGCGCCAGATCGATCGGAAGGTCCTCGACGCCGACGCGTTCCTGTTCAAGCCGCAGACGGCGCTGCGGGTGCGGTGGAACACCAACACCGACACGCCGCTGCCTCCCGACGAGCCGAACGCGCCGAATCCGCCTGAGGGGGCGATCGTCGACTACTACTTGAAGTCGGCGGCTCGCGGCCCCCTCACCCTCGACGTCGTCGGGTCCGACGGCAGGCTGGTTCGCCATTACTCCAGCGCGGATCCGGTCACGCGTCCGGATCCCGCGACGAGCTCGCTTCCCCTCTACTGGTTCCGTCCACCGGTGGTGCTCTCGACCGAACCGGGCCTCCACCGGTTCACGTGGGACGTGCACTACCAGCCGCTCGCCGGCGGCGGAGGCGGCGGCCGCGGGGGCCTGCCGATTGCCGCCGCGCCGAACAACACCGTGCCGGCGCCCACGACGCCATGGGTCGCGCCCGGCACGTACACGGTGAAGCTGACGGTCAATGGGAAGACGTACTCGCAGCCGATCACCGTCAAGCAGGATCCGAGAGTCAAGACGTCGCGGCTGATGATGCAGCAGATCTACTGGCTCACAAAGGCGGCGTACGACGGCGCAGTGGATGCGCAGAGCGCGGTGCAGCAGGCGCAGGGGGTACGCGCGCAGATCGCCTCGAGGCTTCCGGACGCGAAAGGCGCGGTTGCCGAGGCTCTGACGGCCTTCGACAAGAAGGTCGAGGCGCTGATTGGATCGGTCGCCGGTCCCGGCGGCGGACGCGGGGGACGTGGAGGACGCGGCGGTGCAACGCCGGCACAGGGTGTCCTCACCGTCGGCAGGGTGAATCTGCCGCCCGGGGCTCCTGCCGGACCACCCGCAACCCAGCCGCCCGGCGGACGCGGCGCGGCGCCGGTCACCGGAGGACCACCGGACACGCTCGCGGGTGCGGGCGCTGCGCTCGCCAGCGTCATGAACTCGCTCGGCGTCGACGTGCGCCCGACGGCGCTGGCATTGACGGCGATCAACAACGCACAGGCGAACGCGGTGAAAGCACGGGCAAGGTGGACGGCGGTGAAGACGGTGGATCTCCCGCCGCTGAATGCGAAGCTGAAGCAGGCGGGCTTGAAGCCGCTCGTGGTCGACGACGAGGCACTCGAGAAGAAGGCGCGGGCGATACACGAGCGGGTGATCGCGCTGGACACCCACGACGACATCAGCGCGAACAACTTCACACCGGAGCGCAATTACACGAAGGACCTGGGCAACCAGGTGAACCTGCCGAAGATGGTGTCCGGCGGTCTCGACGCTGCCTTCTTCATCGTCTACGTCGGACAGGGTCCGTTGACGCCGGAGGGATACGACAACGCCTACAAGCAGGCGGTCGAGAAATTCGACGCCATCCATCGGCTCACCGGGAAGATCGCGCCCGAGAAGATCGGCCTCGCGCTGACCTCCGCAGACGTGCGCCGGATCAACGCCAGCGGGCGCAAAGTCGCCTTGATTGGCGTCGAGAACGGGTACTCGCTCGGGGACGACACGACCGCGCTCGCGCGCGTGAAGGAGTTCTACGATCGCGGCGCGAGGTATCTGTCGCTCTCCCACAACGGGCACAGTCAGCTCTCCGACTCGAACACCGGCGAGGTCGAGGGCTGGAAGTGGAACGGGCTGTCGCCGCTCGGCAAGCAGGTCGTGGCCGAGGCGAACAAGGTCGGGCTGATGATCGACGTCTCGCATCCGTCGAAGGAATCGATGATGCAGACGCTGCAGATCACCAAGGCGCCGATCATTGCGTCGCATTCCGCCGTTCGCGCGCTGGCCGACGTCAGCCGGAACCTGGACGACGAGCAACTGCTGGCGCTGAAGAAGAACGGCGGCATCATTCAGGTCGTCGGCTTTGCGAGCTACGTGAAAACGGATTCGCCCGAACGGCGCGCGGCCCTCAACGCCCTGCGGAAGGAGTTCGGACTGCCGAACGGCACGCCGCTCGGCGGCGGCCGCGGAGGCGGGCGGGGCGGCGCCGCTGCAGCCGCGGGACGGGGCGGAACGGGCGCGGCCGCAGGACGCGGAGCCGCCGGCGCGGCCGCCCCGGGCGGCGGGCGCGCGGGAGGCGGCGGGCGCGGTGCGGCGCTCGCGGCGCTGACCGACGCGCAGCGCGAGGATCTGCAGAAGAAGCTCGCCGCCATCGACGAGAAGTTCCCGTCCCCGACGCGCGCGACGGTGAAGGACTTCGTCGACCACATCGACTACGCCGTGCAGAAGATCGGCATCGACCACGTCGGCATTTCCTCCGATTTCGACGGCGGCGGCGGCGTGACCGGCTGGAACGGCGCCGACGAGACCTTCAGCGTCACGCTGGAGCTGATGCGCCGCGGCTACACCGAGGCGGAGATCGCGAAGATCTGGAGCGGCAACCTCATGCGCGTCATGGACGACGTCCAGAGAATCGCGAAACAACTTCAGCGAGGCAGCTAATTGCGGATTGGTGATTGCGGATTGCGGATCGTATTGGTGATTGGGGATTGCTGATTGTCGAGTGCGGACTGGATGATTGCTGATTGTGCCGAGTGCGGACTGGGTGATTGCTGATTGTGCCGAGTGCGGACTGGCCTAGCGTCCACGCCATGCAATTGTAGGAGCCAGGTCTTTCGGGTGGGCCAGTTTCTGGCCCCATCTTGCAGACTTGGGGACGGACGAGCCTCGGCCACGAACTCTTAAGCTCGTTCCACTCGCCGTCGCTCATGCCGCCACCGGCGGCACAGGAGCACGCGGGCGCCTCGCACAATTCCGCCGTCATCGCGACCATCGTCTCGTCCTGCGCCGTCACGTCGTCGCCGACAATGAATCCAATCGGCAGCGTGAGGGCGCGGGCGTTCGGATTCGCGTGCCAGGCGCGCGCCTTCTGCGCCACGGCGGCGTAGCGCCGCGTCTTGGTGTACACCTTCCACGGCGCTTTCGCGAGCGGCGCCCGGTCTCCCGCCAACTCATCAAGATCCGGGACGAGCGGGTCGATCACCTCTGGCGTCGCCGTCACCCCACCGCTTTCATCATGATAGAGCACGACCGCATCATAGGTGCGGGTGATCGGCCCCAACGTGAGCGCCACGCTGTACCGAGTGTACCGCGTGATATCGCCAGAGATCGGCGGCTCGTGACGGGCTGGGCGTGCGGCGGTGTGACTCCAGGCCACGTCGTAGTAGACGTGACAGGGATCGTCGCCCTTGCACAGCGCGCGGCGATGGACGGCGAGCACTTCCGATGTTCGTGCCGTCGCGACGGGAGTTGCCTCCCCGGTCCATGCCTCGGTTCGGATGTCCCGCAGCGCGATCACCAGGTACTCGCCCGGCGCCGCCGGGACACCCGTCTCGACCCGGCGAAACTCCCGCGCCGCAAAGTCGTACCGCATCAGTCGCGCGTACACGTCCCGGACGAACGCCTCTTCGCGCGGATACCGGCCGAACGCGGCACCTGGCGGCGGGGTCTTCCGAATCCGCGCCGGCTCGACCGCGTCACGTCGTCCCGGCGGCCGGCCGCCTGCGCGCTTCGCGCGTTCACCGTCCGCCTCCCGGGCGGTGCCGTCCGGCGGCTGCGCCGGATCGACGTTCGTGTCAACCGTACCGACGATGACAACCGGGCGCTGCAGCTCGGAGAGGTCGTTCCCCGGTAAGGTACTCGCGAAGGCGCTACTGCTGCTTCACCGGTCCGCGGAGCAGCCGGACGCCCATCGGCGCAATCAGATACTTCTCGACAACGTCATCGAATGCGAAGCCCGTTTTTGGATCGGCTGGAGACTTCTTGCGCGAGCACTTCAGGCGAAGCGTGCTGTCCGCAAGCTCCATCTGTTCGTTCCGCTACCGGCCTGAGGGTCAGTCTTCGGAAGCCAGTCGGCGGGTAAGGTCCTGGCGGAGGACGCTGACGGGATCGGCGCAGGCATCAAACCGCCGGCCCGGATCCAATGACACAAGGCCAGCAAATCATTCTGCTGGAGCGGCGGCTCTGCGACTTGCCATTGCGGCCTCTCGCAGTGCCTTGAGGAACGCGGCCCACGACGTGCCGCGATACCGGCTAGCCAGGGCCGATTGTCCGCCGAGCAACGTTAAGGAGAGCAGGTCGTAGTAGACGTGACAGGGATCGTCTTCCTTGCAGAGTATCCGACGATGGACGGCCAGCACGTCCGATGCGCGGGCCGTGGCGTCCAAATCCGCCTCGCCCGTCCACGGTCCCGTTCGGATGTCCCGCAGCGCGATCGTCAGGTACGCGGACGGCGCGACCGGCTCACCCGTCTCGACCCGCCGAATCTGCCGCGCGGCAAAGTCATAGCGCATCAGTCGCGCGTACAGGTCGCGGACAAACGCCTCCTCGCGCGGATACCGGCCGAGCGCGGCGAGCGCGGCCGGCGTCAGCCGAATGCGCGCCGGCTCAATCACCTCAGGTCGCGCTGGCGGCGCCGCCTGTGATTGGGCGACCACCCGCAGGCCACTCGCGGCGACGACGAGCACTGCTCCCATCGCACCCACCGCGACAACCGTCGATCGCCTGCACCTCCTGCTCCACGCCATGGTCGCTCTCCTGACTAGACCGGGACTGACCGCCGCACCGCCGGCGTGCGGCGGCCGGCGAGGGCGCCTCACCGCGGCACCGCGGCGTGCAGCTCGGTCAGGAGCTGCCGGATGCGCAGGCCGCCGTAGCGGGACGCGAGGGGGTGCGATCGCTCGCCCGCAGCCGGAGTGACCGCGTCCTTCTCGAAGTCGAGCTCGAACTGCCCCTGCGGTCCCAGCGCCAGTTCGTACGCCACCGTCCCCCGGACGATCGTCCGCGGCCGCGACTCACGCAGGAACAGCAGGTACCGAGCCCGATCGCGGATCGGCCGATACCCCGGACGGGGCTGGTGCACGATGGCGCCGTCTGGAAACCGGTAGCTGCCCCCGGGCATCGTGACCGTGATCAGGGCGCCGGCGGCCACCGGGCCTCTGACGCGCTCCTGCACCTTCACCACGACATCCGTCGTCACGCGCGCCTGGTCCGAGGCCAGGTGCGCACGGTGCGCCAGCACCTCGCCGATGACGATGAGCGGCGAGCGCGCCGCCAGCTCCGCCAGCGTCGCGCAGGGGCTCTCGCCCTCGTCGGGCACCGCCTCGGTGAGGCGGCCGCCAGCGGCCTTGGTGCGTTCGTGCAAGGTCGCCGTGCGCGCCGCCTGTGACGAAGCGGCTTGCTGCGCTGCGATCGCGATCGGTGCCAGGACGAAGACAGCCGTTGCGACGAGCGCCAGTGTCCTGTTCGCAGAATGTCGTCTCATCACCCTCTCCGAGCCTGCGCGGGGCGTGTGGTCCTCACTCATAGAAACACATCCACCAGCACTCCTCCGTCCACTCTGGCCACAAGTACCCATCCTCGAGCGAGTACGAATCCCACAAGCGGCCGTCCTCGCAGTACTGCTCGTAATAGCAGCTGGTGATGTGGTTCACCTCGCCCAGGTAGCAGGCCCAGCACCACCAAACCTCTTGCCGTTCGTCGCAGCCGAGCTCCACGGCTGGTTGGGGGTTGCAGGTGTTGGAGCAGGTGCAGGTCGATGGATCCCATGTGCCCCACGCGTTAACGCAGTCCTGCTCCACCCACGGGTCGCAGATGGGGTCGTGGCAGGTGCACGTCTCCGGATCCCAAATCCGGCCCTCGGCAACACACTGGTATTCCTGGTTGGGATCGCAGCCCTGGCAGGCGCTGCAGTCATCGACGCCGCACTCGTAGATCTCGACGCACTGGTTCTCGTAGCACCCCCAGTGCGGGTTCGTTTCTCCGCCGGCTCCGGCCGCGCGCGCGGCGCAGGTCGCCACGCGCTCAAAGCGCGTGCCGGTGCCGCCGAGCCACGCCACCGAGACCGTCAACGCCAGCAGGACGCTGAGTCGTCGCATATCGTGCTCCCCGCTCGCCGCTCACAAGGCGTTCACCACCTCGGACTCGCGCTCGGACGGCAACCGGCCCATCCAGAATTTCTTCACCTTTCCGTCGCGGCCGACAAGGATCAAGGTCGGCGTCCCGCGCGTGCCGACCGACCCGAGTGGCGCCTGCACCACTTCGTCGATCCGAATGCCGAGGCTGCTGAGAAACTGCGCGCCCTCCGTCTTCGGCTGCGGAAGCACCGCGACCAGCCGGGTCCGATCGTGGCGCCGCGACTCCTCGGCGAGCCGCCGATAGAACGGCGCGCTGTCCGTGCAGAAATGACACGTCGTCGAGAGCACGAGCAGAAGCGTCTGCTCGCGCGTCGTCCACTGGATGCCGGCAACGGATAGCTCCGAGCCCACGACGGGCGCGGGCGGCCTCGCGAGCGGCCGGGGCGTGGGCGCGTATGAGTCTGCGACGGGCTGCGGCGCAGAGGCAGGGGCCTGCGTGACCGGGTGGGCGAATGCGAGCTGCCGGATGAGAACCGCTGCTCCCAGAACCGACACGATCACGATGCCGATGTTGGAAAGAACCTCGATCGATTTCGCCTGCTTATCGAACATTGCATCCCCGATGCCTCTCGGCGGAGTGGCGCTGCTCGAACGCAAACCGCCCGACCGCGCACGCACGATAGCGAGGCCCGACGTGACGCGCAATTGCTAAGAGTTGGTCAAAATCGTGGTCCGGGATGGCATATGCGACTGGCGATCCCGTAATTGTGAATTCGCGAGTCGGTGAAGTGGTGAATTGTGGTCGCCGCTCAACGCATCAACCTGCCAATTCCCCCGAACTCACCAATTCACAACTTCACGAACACACCAATTCACCAATTCACGCTCCCCGGCGTGTCCTGATCGTGGACGACGATCTTGGTACGCGCGAGACGCTCGGCCGGTGGCTTCGGACTGAGGGCTACGCAGTCGATGTCGCCGCGTCGGGACGGGAGGCGCTCGAGCAGGTGGTGGCGGCCTCCATCGACGCAATCCTCCTCGACTATCACCTGCCCGACATGGATGGCCTGGAGTGCCTGCGTGCGATGCGCGCGCGCCGCCCGGGTCTCCATCCGCCTGTCGTGCTCTTCACCGCTGATTGGGAGGTGCAGGACGATGGCGTGGAGGCCGGGGCGCTTGGCGCCACGATCGCCTCCAAATTGACCGGCGTCGAGGAAGTTGAACGGCTGCTGGCCTCGCTCTGCGCGATGGCGGCCACGCGTGCTCCGGCTAAGGCCGGGCACCACGAGCCAGTCGCGCGATGAGCCCAAGTAGGACGAGGATCGCGACGATGAGCAGGGTCCAGAACACGCGCGGTGAGACGAGCGCGGGTGTGCGCGCGGCGTGCAGTTCCGTTTCCGGCCCGGGAGCGATCTCCTGGGCCGGCGCGCTCAGGGTCTCCGGCGCCGCGAGCGACAGGTCGTACTGCGGCGCGGTCGCGTCGCGATTCCCATACACGAGCCGCAGCGCTTCTCCCTCCGGACGATAGAACCGCACGCGGCACGACGGCAGCAGCAGCGTGGCGCTCGCGATTGGCAGCGCGCTGTTGTCCCCCTCATCCACCACCAGCAGGACGTCGGCGCGGTCGAGTGCCGGCAGGTACAGCACCAGCCGGGGCGCGCCGGATGTCTCGTCCGCGTGGGTCCAGTCGCCCGCGGCCATCACCTCGGCCCAGGGTCCGCGGCGGTGCCGGTCGGGCGGATGCTCGATGGCGACGCGTACCCGCCGCTGGAAGACGCGCGCGTCGGTGTCGAAGGCAAGACGGGCGCCCGGCAGGTGCGGATAGGGCAGGGCGATCTGATACGCCGAGCGGCTGTGGCCGGGCGCTGATTTGAGATCGGCGGCCGCCACCTCCGCCGGCCGCAGCGCGACTGGCATCGACAGCGGCTCGTCGGTGCAGTCGACAAGGTACGGGAGCTGCCGCGCGGCGGCATCCACGATGCGGACGTCGCTGAAACCGCGGTCGCTGGCGGGACCCTGGCTGTGCGCGAGCGCGGCGGCATCAAGCCGCAGCGCGACCAGGCCCGCAGCGCCGGGTGGAAGCTCCCGGACGTAGCCGAATTGGCCGAGATCGATGACGCTGCCCGGTGGCACGGGCGCCATTTCCTGGCCGCAGAGCACCGCACTGGCCAACACCGCGACGGCAAGCCCTTCAGCACCTTTCAGCACCCGCCTTCGCGCTTCGCGCTTCGGCGCGGCAGGCCCGGGACGCGCTTCGCGCTTCGGCGCGGCAGGCCCGGGACGCGCTTCGCGCTTCGGCGCGGCAGGCCCGTGAGCACCCCTCAGCACCTTTGAGCACCTTTCAGCACCCCTCCGCACCTCGAGTCATCGTGCGGCCTCGGGTTTGCTCAGCACGTATTTCTGGAGAGCGACCGAGACCAGCGCGAGCGACAGCGCCAGTCCGACGAACGATCCGACGCGGTACAGGCCCTCGAGCGACCTCAGGTCGTAGAGAAAACACTTGAACGTCGTCACGGCAATCAGCGCGAGGGCCGTGATGCGGCCGGCGTGGCTGCGGAAGTAGATGCACGCGGCAAGGAGCGCCATCCCGAACGCGAGCCAGCCAATCGTATAAGTCAGATCCTGTGACAGGCCTTCGCCGAGGCGGAACACGATCGCCGGCCCGGTCGCGTAGAAGTCGGCGATTTCGATGTTGAGCAGCAGGAACAGCAGCACGACCGCGCCGGCCGGCAGCGCGCGTGAGAGGCGGACCCCGAGCACGCGGTCATCGGCCTTCGACAACCACCAGGTGGCGAGCAGGAATGCCGCCGCGCACAACAGGTACGCGTAGAGATACCAGTTGAGGATGCGCCAGGATCCGCGCGGCTCGTAGTACAGCACCTGCGGGTTCATCGCGAGCCTGACGAAGACCGCGCCGAACAACGCGGACGTGGCGGCGAGCAGGCCGCGGTGCGGGACGCGGGTGAACAGCCAGGCGAGCGCGGCCGCCTCGAGCGCCCACCCGATCGTGATCCACTGGTGGCGCAGCTGCAGCGGAATGGCGACGGTGACGAAGGCGAGCGCCGCGCCGGCCACGAGCGCGAGCCGCCCGAGATCGCGCTCACCCTGCATCTGGATCCGCAGCAGGTTCCGGAGCAGCAGCGCCATGACTGCCCCTTCGAACACCGGCAGCGCGCCGATCATCGACGCGTACCCGCCGGCGGTCAACGCCGCGCGGCCGCCGAAGAAGAACACGGCGCTGGCCAGGATGGCGGCGACGTACGGCTCGCGCTCGCTCCGTGCGCGCGAGCCGAGCACGAACGGGTACGCGGCAAACACCGCATACACCGCGAAGCCGAGCACGAGCAGCCGCATCCACCCGGCCGCGAGCGGGCCGTCCTGCCACTGGACGGCCACCGCGATCGCGGCGGGCGCCACCGCCCACAGCGCGATCTTCGGCCAGCTTTCCCGCCAGCCGAGCGCGAGCAGGACGGCGAGGCTCGCCGCGTGCGTCGCCACGAGCGCCGCGAATGGCGGGGCCCCGTCCGTCAGGACAGCCAGCACCGCCGTGGCCTCGCCAACGAACAGCGCGCCGACCGCGGCGACCGCCGCGGGTGTATTCAACCGGAACGGCGGCGCAAACATGAGCGCGAGGCCGTACACGCTGGTCGCCGCGGACGAGGCCAGCGCCACCGCCGACCATGGCCGCGACGCCGCCGCCGCCGTCCACGCGGCGACGACCACGGCCGCGGCCATCACGCCGCCGGCGTGCACCTGTCCCGATCGCGTGACGAGCGACGTCGCGGTCGTCGCGAGCGTGAAGAGCGCCAGCGTCGCCAGCCACGGCCAGGGAGGCAGCGCCCATTCGGGATTCACGGCGAGGCACAGCAGGAACAACGGGCCGAGCAGGGCGATGAACGGGCCGTTCGCGAGCGGCGTCGGCTGCGCCGCGTCACGGTCACCGAGGCGCGCACCGGCCCACGCGTGCGCCGCATGCATCAGCAGGACGAGCGCGATGACGACGGTCAAGGCCGTAGGGAGCCCGGGCTCGCCGGCAGTCTGGATCCACCATGCGCCCGCCGCCAGCGCGGACACCACGGCCGCCGCCATCGAGACCGCCGGCAGCGCCGAGACCGCGCTCTCCACGAACAGGGCGCCGCCGCCGATGGCGAGCAGCAGCGCGAATGCCCAGAGGACAAGCGGGCCGCTCCGCGTCAACGCGAGGAACAGCAGCAGCAGGAGGCTCGCCATCAACAGGACGCCGAGACCTGCCGCGGGCTGCAGCGGTCGCCTGACGGCGCGGGCCACCAGCGGCGCGGCGATCGACACCACGCCGAATGCCGCGTACATCGCGATCGCGGTGCCCAGTCGATCCGCGTCGATGAAGATCCACGACCAGACGCCCTGCAACGCGACCGCGAAGAACGCGGCAATGAAATACAGCCCCCCGCGTCCGCCGGCCAGCGCACGCCAGGTGACGAGCAGCACGAGCGGCAGCAGCGTCGCGGCGAGCGGGAGCGGCGCATGGAATGCCGGGTCGATCCGCGCGAGCGCCGTCGGCACGAAGAGCACGAGTGGCGCGGCCGACATCGCGCTGTCCCCGTGGCTGACGAACGCGCGCCTGAAGGCGGCGGCAACCGTCCCGCCAGACAGGAAGAACACGCAGAACACCGCGCAGAACACGAGCGCCGGCAGCGCTCCGGCGTGCGCATACGATCCCGCGATCCATAGCGCGAGCACCAGGAGCGTCGCCGTCGCGCCGGCCGCATGCAGGAGCTCCTCTCCGCGCGCAATGGCGACCGCGAGCAACCCGCCGTCGATGAGCAGCAGGAAGCCGAACAGCAGCCACGGCCTCGCCCCATACGCGGGCATCGCGGCGAGGTACACGCCAAAGAGGAGCGGCAGGGCTGCGGCGATGAGCGCCGTGCGCTCGAACAGCACGCCCGTCTCAGCGCTGTCGCCGCCGGGCGGCTGCCGCCGCCCCAGGACCAGCGCCGCGAAGGTCGCGACGGGGAATACGAGGAAGATCCCCATCGCGAGCGGCAGCGGGCTCTCCGCGAGGAACTTGAACACCCACGTCCATTGATAGATGGTCGTGAACACGAGCGTGAGCACCGTGAGCAGCGGCCACGTCTGTCGGTACGCGACCCATGCGAGCCCGATGTTGAGCAGCATCAGATACGCGAACAGCGCGATCGGCCGGTTCTCGCCCGACGAGAGCAGCGCGGGAGTGGCGAACCCGCCGAGCAACCCCAGCACGGCGATGAACAGCGATGCGCGGCGCACCGACAGCAGCACGGCCACCGCCGTCACGATCGCGAGCAGACCGAATGCGACGCCGCCGGGGATCAGGTTCCAGAGCGCGTGGGCCGCGAAGAAGGTGGCAAAGAGGATGGCCACGCCCGCGGCGTCGAGCGCGTTGGCGGTGACCGGATACCGGCGCGCCGCTCTCAGCTCGCACACGAGCAGCAGCCCGATGCCGGTGGCGACGCCAATCAGGACGCGGACCGGGGGCTGGAGCCAGCCATGTTCCACGGAGTACCGCAGGAACAGCACCGCCGCGAACACGAAGGCAATCGCGGCGATGGCCGAAAAGAGCTTCACGCCGACGAGGCCCTCCCAGTCGAATGCCGGCCGCAGCGACTCGCGCTCCGTTGCTTCCTCCATCAGCGGCGGCACGACAGGAGGCGGCGGCGCGACGGGCGGCGCCGCGACATTGGGCGAAGGGACGACCGGCCGCGGAGCGGCGGTCCGGGGCGGCGCAACCGGCAGGGGCGCAACAACCGGCGGCGGGACGATGACCGGTGGTGGCGCGCTGATCGGTGGTGGCGCGATGATCGGCGGCGGGGCCGCGATCGGAGGTGGTGCTTCGACCGGCGCGCCGGCGGTCTCGGGCCGTTCCTCGCCCGGCTGCGACCGGGTCTCGCGCCGAAGCTGCGCCATCCGCGCGTCGACGCGGCGCAAGGCAGCCGCCTGTTCCTCTACCAATGCCTCGAGCGCCTCCAGCCTCGCACGCGTCTCGCGCGAGTGGATCCACAGGGCAATCGGCAGAAGAAAGGGAATCGCGAGCGCCACGAGGCCAACCAGGAGGAGCCCCATGCTGCGACACATCTTATCCGACGGCGGCGGCCCCGGCGCCAGAAGAAAACTGGTAGTCTCAGCGGGATATGGACGCGAAAACGGCGGCCGGCGGGGCCGCGTCAGGCACGCACGCTCCACTGGTCATCGGCGTGGCGGGAGGGTCGGGGTCGGGGAAGACGACCGTCGTCAGGCACATCATCGAGAGCATCGGCGACGACCAGGTCACGGTGCTCGAGCACGACCGCTACTACCGGGACCGCAACGATCTCCGGCTCGAGGAACGCGCCTCGCTCAACTACGATCACCCCGATTCGCTCGAGACCGATCTGCTCGTGCGACACCTTCACGAGCTGCGCGCCGGCCGGGGCGTGGAGAAACCGACGTACGATTTCGCGCGGCACGCGCGCCAGCCCGTCACCGTTCGCGTCGAGCCGCGCAAGGCGGTCATCGTCGAAGGCATTCTGATCTTCACCGACGCGGCGCTGCGCCGGCTCATGGACGTCAAGGTGTTCGTCGACGCGGACGACGACACGCGCTTCATCCGGCGGCTGCAGCGGGACATCGCCGAGCGCGGGCGGACCGTGAACTCGGTCATCGACCAGTACCTCGGCACGGTGAAGCCGATGCACCTGGAGTTCGTCGAGCCGAGCAAGCGCTACGCGGACATCATCATCCCGCTCGGCGGCCACAACACCGTCGCCATCGACGTGCTGCTCACGCTGATCCGCAGCCTCGCGGCCCGATAAGGCGGCCCTGAAGGCCTGCGTAACAGAGATTCTGATCGCCGTCGTTGTTGCGCAGCCCTTCAGGGCTGCCTCACCCCGCTGGTTACTTGCGCCGGTGCACGCCGTTCAGCGTCACCGGCCGGTCGGCGTAGTTGTCGAGAATCAGCAGGTTGTCGAGCAGCGTCAGCCGTGCCGCGATCCAGAGACTGCCCGCCCCTTTCCCGTTGTCGTCCACCAGCAGCTCGATCGCGGCGAACGGATACTCGAGCGTCACCCCGCGATCGGCAAGCTCCTCGTACTCGATCGGCCGATCGGTGAGGAGAATGATGCGGCGGCGGTTGTCGCGCGTACGTTCCTGTATCGCATACCGGAACTCGTAGGAGAGGCTGGTCGGCGTGCGTATCGACCCGATGGCCTGGGCCTTGTGCAGCGCATCCACGAGCGCCGGCTGCCCTTTCTCGCGCAGGATGGACGTGAGCCGCTCCTGCTCCGCGACCGTGGTCCAGCGCGTAATAGTGATGTCGAGCGGCGTCGGCGTCGTGCTCCCGATTCTGCTCAGGTTCACGGCGAACGCGGTGAACTCCTCCTTGGTTGGCGCCGCCGTCGTGCCCTGCGCGCGTACGGCGGTCGCGCAGAGCGTCAACCCGAGCGCGACCGCCAGGGGAAACGCGAAGCGTGGACGAACTCTCATATGCGGCTGACCCTCCTCCGTCTCCTATTGTCGATCCATCCGGCCGCGGTGCGATAATGCCCCTTCCGGCATGACAAAAGACCGCTCCACCTGGGCCGGCGCCGCCGTCGTGTGTCTGCTGCTCGCGGTCGTCCACACCTGGCCGCTGGCCACCGCGCCCGGCATGCTCTCCCGGAATGACAACGGCGACACCCAGCTCAACGAGTGGATCCTGGCCTGGGTGGCCCATCAGTTGCCGCGCGTCCCGGCTCACCTGTTCCAGGCCAACATCTTTTACCCGGCACACGACACGCTGGCCTTTTCGGAACCATTGATCGTGCCGGCGCTCCTCGGCGCGCCGCTCGCCTGGCTTGGCGGCTCGCCGGTGCTCGTCTTCAACCTGATGGTGATTGCCGGTCTGGCGTTGAGCGCGCTGGCCGGGTACGCGCTCCTGTACGCCTGGACCGGCGATCGGGCGGCGGCGCTCGTCGCCGGATCCGCGTTCGCGTTCAATACGCACACGCTGACGCGCATCCCGCACGTGCAGGGGCTGCACCTGTATGGACTGCCGCTGGCGCTCCTCGCCACCGATCGCATCATCACCGGCTCCGGCCGGCGCCAATGGCTGTGGCTCGCGCTGTGGATGACGGTCATGGCCTACACCTCCGGGTATTTGATCGTGTTCGGCACGCTCATGATTGCCGTGGCGCTGGTCGTACGCGTACGCGAGTGGGCGCCACGTCTTCGGGCCACGCTCGGCGCCTTTGCGGCGGCAACCTTCTGCGCCGGGCTCGCAATCCTGCCGCTCGCCATTCCTTACCAGCGGGTCGCGCGCGAGCAGCACATGGTCCGGCCGCTTGAACTGGTGGCGGAATACTCGGCGACGCCCATGGGGTATCTGGCCGCATCCGGGACGCTCCACATGGCCACATGGAGCGCGCCGTTGTTCAAGGATCCGGTGGACAGTTTCTTTCCCGGCATCGTCGTGATCGTCCTCGCGGTCGTGGCTGTCGCGGCAGCGGCCCGCCGCCGGCCCGAGACGCCCGATCGGCCGCCGGCGCTCATGCGGCGGCGCGTTCTCATGCTTGTCGGGATTGCCGCCGTCGGATTCGTGTTGTCGCTCGGCACGCGGACGCCCGTCTACGGCTGGCTCTATGCGGTCTTTCCGCCCATGCGGGGTCTTCGCGCGGCGGCACGGTTCGGCAATCTCTTCCTGCTCGGGATGGCCCTGCTGGCGGGCCTCGGGATGGCGGGGCTGTCGGGGCGCACGGCAGGCCGGCGGCTCGCGGCCGCGGGTGTGCTGGCGCTGGCCGCGCTGGTCAACGTCGAGGCGCTTCGCGCCCCGCTCGCCTTCCACCCTTTCGAGGGCATTCCACGCATCTACAAGTTCCTCGCCGCCTATGAGGGGCCGGTGGTGCTCGCCGAGGTGCCCTTCTACCCCCGGCAGGCTGTTTTCCAGAACGGGGAGTACGTCCTCAACTCGACCGCGCACTGGCGTCCGCTGATGAACGGCTACAGCGGATACACGCCGGAATCGTATGGGAGGTTCGCCGACACCTTCTGGTACTTCCCTGAAGAGCGCGCCATTCAGGCGATGCGCCGCGCGGGAGTGACGCACGTGATGGTGCATCCGCGACGGTTCGGCCGCGATGCGGACGACGTGGTCCGCCAGGTCGACGCGCGATCGGAATTCGAACTGATCGCGATCGGCCGCGGAGGAATGCGGCTGTACCGCCTGCACTGAACCCGCCGCCGCGTATTACCTTGCGCGTGCTCCGGCGCTCATGTACTCTGGTCGGGTCAGTCGAAGTTTAGCCGCCTGCTTTTGCCTCTCGCACTAGAGCCGACCGAGACAACGACTCGCTCCCTCAGCCCGAGCACGCCGAAAGCGACAGGAGTGGACACCCGCTCGTCCTAAGCTTCCTCTTCCGGATCGCGGGGCAGTGAACCCGCACCCCGGCGGGCGTCAGCCGGGCAGCAGGCAGGAGCAGCACACACATGGGTCGCAAGTTGTACGTGGGGAATCTCCCCTACTCCATCGGGGAGGCGGAGCTGCAGGAGCTGTTCAGCAAAGCGGGAAACGTCGAGACGGTCCGCGTGATGCGCGACATGGCCACGGGGCGCGCCCGCGGTTTCGCCTTCGTGGAGATGGCCACCGACGAGGAAGCGCAGAAGGCGGTCACGGAGTTCAATGAGTACGAGCTCGGTGGGCGCGCGCTCGCGGTGAACGAGGCGCGGCCGAAGCCGGAGCACTCCGGTGGCGGCGGATTCGGCGGCGGCGGTGGCGGCCGGGGCCGTGGTGGCAATAGCGGCGGCGGGGGCAATAGGCGCAGAGAACCCAGGTGGTGATTCCGTCGATATGATCAGTCGATAGTCGATAGTCAAAGTCGGCAGTCAAAGTCGACAGTCCAAATCAAAGTCCCAGTCGTCTCTCACGAGATGACTGGGACTTTGACGTTTTGCCTTGGACCTGGACTTTGACTTGGACTTTGACCATCGACTATCGACTATCGATGATCTGAGTCCGTTGATCCGAACCCACCCCTCGAGTCCTTCCTCAATTCCTCGACCTCGTCCCACTCGATTCGGGTCACAGGCAGCAGAATGCCCTGCGCGAGGCGATCGCCGGCGCGCACGGTGACGGGCGCCGCGGTGAAGTTCAGCACCTGCACCTTGATCTCATCTTCCGGACCGCAGTAGTCCGCGTCGACCACGCCGACGCCGTTGGCGACGATGAGTCCGCGTTTGAGCGGCGTGCTGCTGCGCGCGAAGACCCCCAGGAACATGCCCGCCGGCACTTCGATCGCGAGTCCGGTCGGCACGAGCTGGACCTGTCCCGGCGCAATCGTGACGTCGTCGGCGGAGGCGAGATCGAACCCGGCGGCCGCGACGCTCTCGTATCGAGGGAGACTCGCGGAGGAACGCAGGCGGCGGATACGGACCACTGTCATGTGCGGCACCACCGAATCAAACCACGGAAGCACGCGGAAAGACACGGGATCTCAACCACGGAAGCACACGGGAAGACACGGATCTCAACCACGGAAGCACACGGGAAGACACGGATCTCAACCACGGACGAACACGGAGGTCTAACGGCGGAAGAACACGAAAGAACCCGGGGCTTTTCCGTGTCCGTCCGCGTCCTTCCGTGTTTCCGTGTCCTTCCGTGTTTCGGCGACCGGGGCGAGGTAGAGGCTGACGAACTGCATCAGGTCCGCGCCGTCGCGATAGGGGTACGTCGTGCACGCGCTGTGCGCGTTGCCGGCGATCAGCCGCGACACGTTGGCGCGCCGCGTCGAGTCGTACAGAAGGAGCACGCGCTGGCCGGTGCGGTCGGCGCGCCCGAGCACGTAGCCGACCTCGAAGCCGACGCCGAAGCTCGATCCCGAGGCCTCGGCGATCAGCAGATCCGCCACGTTGAGCCACCGCAGGTCCCGCTCGAACACATCCCGTTCGGTCAAGGTGGATTCGGCGGCCTCCACGTCGTCGGCGAGGAGGTGGCGTGTCAGGACCGTGTGCCCGTGCTGTTCGAGCAGGTCGGCAAGCGCCCGCGCCGACGCGAGCCCGCCGCGATCCCCGCGCACCGTGCATGCGAGATAGATGTCCATGCGTGTTGGCCCCCGAGCGCCCCGGCGCGAATGCGCGTATTATACGCGCCTGCCCTGAGCGCTCCGACAGCGTCCGCCCCGAGCCGGTTGAAGGGCGCGGAGAGGCGACATATGCGACTGATCTTCCTTCTGTGTGCTGGAGTCATGGCCCTGCAGGCTGCCCAGCCGCCCGCCGCGCGCCCGCGTGCTCGCGAGCTCGGCATCACGCCCGGCGCGATGGATCCGGGACCGCTCAATGCCATCACCGATGTGGCCGGCGTCCTCGTCGGACAGACGACCGTCAACGACGGCACGAACGTACGGACCGGCGTCACGGCCATCCTGCCGCACGGCGGCAATGTCTTCCGGGAGAAGGTCGCCGGCGCCGTGTTCGTCGGAAACGCGTTCGGGAAGCTGGCCGGTTCGACGCAGGTCGAGGAGCTCGGCACGATCGAGTCGCCCATCGTGCTCACCAACACGTTGTCGGTCGGTACCGCGCTCGACGCTGTCGTCCGCTGGACGATCGCGCAGCCAGGGAACGAGAACGTACGCTCGGTGAACGGGCTGGTCGGGGAAACCAATGACGGCACGCTCAACGACATCCGCGGCCTCCACGTGACGCGCGAGCACGTGCAGGCGGCGATTGCCGGCGCGAAGACGGGCCCCGTCGACGAGGGAGCAGTGGGCGCCGGCGCCGGCACGATTGCGTTCGGATGGAAGGGTGGCATCGGCACGTCGTCGCGCCGCGTTCGCGTCGGAGGCGACACGTGGACGGCTGGGGTCCTCGTCCAGACGAATTACGGCGGCAAGCTGACGATCGCGGGTGTTCCCGTGTGGAAGGAGCTCGCTCCGAGCGCCGGGCGCCGGCCCTTCGACAGGCTCAGGGTCGTCCCGAGCGAGGTCGAGGGACGGGCCCCGAACGCCGACGGAAGCTGCATGATCGTCGTCGCGACCGACGCGCCGCTGGATGCGCGGAACCTGAAACGCCTGGCCGCGCGCGCCGTGTTCGCGCTCGCGCGGACCGGATCCACCTACTCGAACGGCAGCGGCGACTTCGCCATCGCGTTTTCCACGCACCCGTCCCTGCGCGTCACCAGCGCCCAGGGACCGCAGACGCGCACGGTCCTTCCGACCGACGCCGTGTCCGGCCTGTTCGAGGCGACGCTCGACGCGACGGAAGAGGCGGTCTACAACTCGCTGCTCAAGGCGATCGACACCACGGGGAGCGGCCGAACCATCCGGGCGCTGCCGATCGATGCCCTGAAGGACGTATTGAAGAAACACGGCGTGAGTGCGCCATAATAAGCCGCTCTTTGCGATTGCCGGCGCCTTCGGAGGCCCGACCGGCGGATCGACTTCATCTGGAGGACTTATGCGCTTACGGCTGCATGGGCGTGCTGTGGCCCTGCTCGTCGGCTCTCTCGTCGCGTTCCAATGGGCGCTCTCGGCGCAAACGCCGGCCCATTCGACAGGCTCGGGGCAGGCAGCGGCCAAGCGACCGATCACATACGAGGTGGTGGATTACTGGCGTTCGATCCAGGGCACGCGCCTGTCGAACGACGGCCGCTGGCTCGCGTACTCGCTGACCTCGCAAGGCGAGGACGGCGAACTCATCGTGCGCAACCTCGCCACCGGGCAGGAGTTCAAGTCACCCCGCGGCACGGCTCCGACCTTCACGGAAGACGGCAAATTCCTGATCTTCACGATCGCGCAGACGAAGGCGGAAGAGGAACGGGAGCGCCGTCAGACCCAGAGCCAGGCGAGCGGCACCCGCGGCGCCGGCGGGCAGGCCCCTTCGACAGGCTCAGGGCAGGGGGGCGGGCGCGGCAACAATCAGGCGGCACGGACGCCGCGGACCGGCATGGGGATCATGGCGCTCCCCGGCGGACAGGTGACCACCTTCGAAAAGGTCGGCAGCTTCCGCGTGCCTGAGGAGTCCTCGGCGTGGCTGGCGTACTACAAAGGCGTAGGCGGCGCCGGTGGCGGCGGACGCGGTGGCCGCGGCGGGGCGGCCGGACGCGGCGCGGGCGGCGGACGGCAGGCGGGTCCGCCTGCGGCAGCCGGCGCGGGCGAGCCGCCGGCAACGGGTGCCGCCGCGCGTGAGAAGCGCAAGGACCCCGGTTCGGATCTCGTGCTGCGCAATCTCACGACGGGCGAGGAGTCGACGACCCCCCAGGTCACCGAGTACGAGTTCGACACCAAGGGCGCCTGGCTCGCCTACGCCACGTCGTCAACCGACGCGGCAAAGGACGGCGCCTTCGTGCGCCACACGGCCGACGCCGTCGTGAAGCCCTTGATGACGGGACGGGGGCACTACAAGAGCCTGGCGTTCGACGAAGCCGGCCAGCAGATCGTGTTCCTCAGCGACAAGGCGGAGTACGACAAGCCGGTATCGCCGTACCGCCTCTACTACTGGAAGGCAACGGATTCAGGGCAGGCCCCTTCGACGAGCTCAGGGCAGGCCCCTTCGACGAGCTCGGGGCAGGCGACCGAGCTCGTGTCCGCGACGACGCCGGGGATGCCATCCGGCATGGTTGTCGCGGATAGCGCCGCGCCCCAGTTCTCGAAGGACGGCGCGCGGGTGTTCCTCGCGACCGCGCCTCCCCCCCTTCCGCCCCCGCCCGCACCTGCCGCCGCCGGCGCGCCGGGCGCCGCCGCGGATGCCGATCAGCCCGTGACGCCGACTCCGATCCAGGTGGATCTCTGGTCGTGGAAGGACCCGATCATCCAGCCGATGCAGAGAGTCCGCGCGGAACAGGAGCGCACGCGCAGCTACCGCGCCGTCGTGCATCTCGCCGACAAGAAGTTCGTGCAGCTCGCGACGCCCGATCTTCCGGCGGTCACGGCCGGCGAGGACGCGGCACGAGCGCTCGGCACGTCCGACATTCCGTACCGCATGGAGATGTCCTGGGACCAGTCGTACAACGACGTGTATCTCGTCGATCTCAAGACGGGCAAGCCGCAGAAGGTGCTCGAACACTGGGGCGCCACCGCGACGATGTCGCCGGGCGGAAAGTACGTCCTGTATTTCGACGAGAACAAGGGGCAGTGGTTGACGTACCGCGTGGCCGACGGCGTGCGCGCGAACCTGACCGACAAGCTGCCGGTGCGCTTCCAGCAGGAGAACGACACACCCGATCTGCCCGGACCGTACGGCACGGGCGGCTGGACGGCGAACGACGCGTCGCTGCTGCTCTATGACGAATTCGACGTGTGGGAGATCAAGCCTGACGGCACCGGCGCGCGGATGATCACCGGCGGCCAGGGACGCAAACAACACCTGGCGTTCCGCTATCGGTCGCTCGACCCCGAGGAGCGCACCGTCCCGACGAACAAGCCGCTGCTGCTCGCGACGACCAACGACGACACGCGCGCGACGGGCTTCTACCGCGTGCCCTTCACCGGCGCGCCGGCCCCCGAGAAGATCGTGATGCTCGACAGGGCGTTCGGCGCGGTCACGAAGGCCGAAAAGGCGGACACCGTCGTGTTCACCCTGTCGCGGTTCGAGGAGTTCCCGAACCTGTGGGTCAGCGACACGAGCTTCGCGAACATGAAGAAGGTGTCGGACGCGAACCCGCAGCAGTCCGAGTTCGTCTGGGGGAAGTCCGAGCTGATTGAGTACATCAACGCGGACGGCAAGAAGCTGCGGGCGATCCTGACCAAGCCGGACGACTTCGATCCGTCGAAGAAGTATCCGCTGATGGTCTACATCTACGAGGAGCTGACGCAGGGGCTGCACAGCCACGCGGCGCCGAACGTGGGCACGAGCATCAACGTCACGCGCTACGTGAGCAACGGCTACGTGATGCTGCGGCCGAACATCGCCTACGCGACCGGCTATCCGGGTGAAAGCGCCGAGAAGTGCGTCATCCCGGCGGTGAACACGGTGGTCGCGATGGGCTTCATCGATCCGACGCGCATCGGCATCCAGGGGCACTCCTGGGGCGGCTACCAGATCACGCATCTCATCACGCGCACGAACATGTTCGCGGCGGTCGAGGCCGGCGCGTCGGTGTCGAACATGATCAGCGCGTACGGCGGCATCCGCTGGGGCACGGGCATGGTGCGCGAGTTCCAGTACGAGAAGACGCAGAGCCGCATCGGCGCCGCCCCCTGGGACGCGCCGCTCCAGTACATCGAGAACTCGCCGATCTTCTGGGTCAGGAAGATCCAGACGCCGTACCTGACGATCCACAACGATGCCGACGATGCGGTGCCGTGGTATCAGGGCATCGAGTTCAACACGGCGATGCGGCGGCTCGGCAAGGAAGCCTACATGTTCAGCTACAACGGGGAGCCGCACGGCCTCCGCAACCGCGACAACATGAAGCACTGGACCGTGCACATGGACGAGTTCTTCGACCACTACCTGCTGGGCAAGCCGCGCCCGGGGTGGATGGACAAAGGGGTGACCTATCTCGAGAAGGGGAAGCGCGACGTCGCGCCGATGTTCAAGAAGAAGACCGCGACGACGACGGCGACCGAGGGCCGGTAGATCCTCTGTTGACTATTTGATCTTGCGCACTGTGCGCACGAGCCGCCCGGCGGGCTTGCCATCGACGCTGATGAGCGCGCGCATGACAACGTCGCCGGGCGGCATGCCATCGATCGCGTAGCCGCTGTATGCGATCCGCGTGTCATCGGTCGGACCGGGAGTCAGCGGCGCGTCGTCGCTGACGAGCGCGGCGCCGTCCGGCGATGGCGCGATCTCCAGGCGGACGGCGACGGTCGCGCCTTTCGGGATGCCGTAGATCTCGAAGTAGCCGAACGCGCCTTTGTCGCCGGCGAATAGCAAGCGCGGCGCAAACCCGCCATCCGGCGCGGCCACCCCCACCATCATCGCGCTCAGCGTGACGGGACCGGCACTTTCCAGGTTCGCGTTCACCTCCGTATCCACGGTACCCGCGCGGCCCGAGCCGTCTATCGCGGCGACCCGCATCCGGTAGGTGCCGGCAGGGACGATGATCCCGCCCATCGCGGGACTGCGCGCGAGGTCGGCATCGTCGGCGGACCATGAAGTCAGCTTGCCCTTGGCGTCGTAGAGGCCGATGGCGGCGCCGGCGAGCTTCACGCCGGCGTCGGCCGGCTCGAACAGCACGACGAGGCGGATCTTCCCTCCGTCGGCGCGCGACGCGAACGCGGCCGCGCGCAGCGGGAGATCGCGATAGGCGGTGGACGCCCGCAACATGTCCTTCGGCGACGCCGGCTTGGCGCCGGCCGCGGCGCCGGCGGTCTTGGGCAGTACCACGCTGGCGGGCGCCCGTACCTTCACGCCCTCGCGGGCCACCAGGATCTCCACGGGCGGCGCCGTTCCCGCACGATCGCCGGCTTCCAGCTGGAACGCGGCGAGGTAGTAGGCGGAGGTTTCGGTCGCGATCCGCTTCATCTCGAGCGGGCGTCCGCCGACCATGTTGATGACCTCGGCATCCAGCGACCCCGCGAGCACTTGGAGGCCGCTGGCGAGCATGTCGTGCGACAGCCGGGACGCCGTGGCGTCCACCGCGTTGATGACGTAGGCGCGTGCGCCGACCGCGGCGGCGTCGGTGCGAAGCTCCTGGAATTCGGTCGTCTGGAGGGGCGGGCACGGACCGGACATGCCGAGCCGGGTGCCACCGCCCTTCGATGGCGCGCCAAATCCCCCGGAGAACACGACGACGGTCGGCGAGGGCCGTCCTGCGTAGCCGGAGAGCACGGCGCGCATTCCCTGCACGGCGATGCGCGAGCGGCAGTTCAAGCGCTCCTCGGTCTCGTCGACCGTTGAATGCCCCGTGAAACGTTCCAGCGCGGCGCGCGCGCCCGCGTCACGATCCGGAAGATCGATGTCGAGGCCCCCCTGACGCGTGCTGAGAAGCCGAACGCGATCGGCGGGTCCGAGCGCGGCCGCGAGCTGGAGGATCGCTTCCCGGAACGGCGTTTCCCGGCCCGGCATCAGCGACTCCTCGTCGATGATCACAACCACGTCGCGACCGCGTGCGGGCCCCGCGACGTTGGTCGCAAATGGCTCCGGCAACCGCGGCCCGGCCGTCGTCTCGCGGCGATCGCGGACGAATTCGAGCGATTTCATCTCGCGGATGCGGCCGCCGACGCGCAGCGTCACCTGGGACGCGGTGAGATCGACGACCGGCTGGCCATCGGCGCCAAGGGCGCGAAATCCGACAACCGCCACCGGTGGCGCGGCCGATTGGCCGCCCGTGCCGGCGAACACGAAAAGCGGCGCCGTGAACAGTGCGGACGCCAGCAGGAAGATCGAGCGGGCAGGATAGAAGGGCACGCGCATGCCGCACAGGATAGCGCGGTTCGACGTGCGGCGGTGAAGTGGATTGCCGGCAGAG
Organism: Acidobacteria bacterium RIFCSPLOWO2_12_FULL_66_21; assembly: GCA_001767455.1. GTDB lineage: Bacteria > Acidobacteriota > Vicinamibacteria > Vicinamibacterales > 2-12-FULL-66-21 > 2-12-FULL-66-21. The sequence goes on along the minus strand of MELC01000004.1, from coordinate 49,729 downwards.
GTGGTGGCGGCGTTCACCAGATCGTCACGCGCGCGGCCGGGTCGCGATAGAGCCGATCGCCGGGCCTGACACCGAATGCGTCGTAGAACCCCTGCAAATGAGCCAGGGGACCGTTGGCGCGATATTGAAACGGCGCGTGCTGGTTCGCGAAGAGCGTCTGCCGGAGGTACTCGTCGCGTTCCTTGCCGCGCCACACGCGCGCCCATGACAGGAAGAAACGCTGCTCGCCCGTGAACCCGTCGAGCACGGACGACGGGCGCCCGCCAAGTGACAGCGCGTATGCGCGATAGGCGATCGACAGGCCCACGAGGTCGCCGACGTTCTCGCTGCGCGTCAGCGCGCCGTTGACGTGCAGCCCCTCGAGCGGCGTGAACGCGTTGAACTGCTCGACCAGCCTGTCCGCGCGCCTGGCGAACTGCTCGGCGTCGGCCGACGTCCACCAGTCGCGCACCCTCCCGAAGCCGTCGGTGCGCCGGCCCTGTTCGTCGAAGGCATGGCCGATCTCGTGGCCGAGCACCGCGCCTATCCCGCCGTAGTTCACCGCGTCGTCGGCGGCCGCGTCGAAGAGCGGCGGTTGCAGCACCGCCGCGGGGAGCGCGATCGAGTTGCGCGAGGGAACGTAATACGCATTGACGCTCTGCGGCGGCATGAGCCACTCGCGCGGGTCGGCCAGTCCCGCCAGGCGGCGCATCCGCTGCTCGTTCTGGAACGCCTGCGCGCGCTGGATGTTGCCGAACAGATCGTCCCGCTTGATGTCGAGCGCCCGGTAGTCCTGCCAGACGTCGGGATAGCCGACCTGGATTGACATGCGCGCGAGCTTGTCGATCGCCGCGCGTTTCGTGCCGCCGCTCATCCAGTCGCTGTCCTCGATGGCCCGCCGGAACGCCGCGCGCAGCTGGCCGACGATCGCTTCCACCCTTGCTTTCGACGACGGCGGGAAGTGTGCCTCCACGTAAAGCCGGCCGACCTCGTCGCCGAGGTACCCGTTGACGAGCGAGACCCCGCGCTTCCAGCGCGTGCGCGGCAGCTCCTGCCCGCTCAGGACGCGGCCGAAGAATTCGAAGCGCGCGTCGTTGAACGGCTGGCTGAGAGACGGAGCCGACGAAGTGATGTAGCGCGCCGCGAGCCAGGCTCTCCACGTCGAGACCGGCTCGGACACGGCGAGCTCGGCGAAACGCCTGAAGAAGGACGGCGGCTGGAGGATCAACCGGCGCGCCCGTTCCAGGCCTTGCGGCTTCGCCCACGCGGCCCAGTCGAACCCCGGCATCGTGGTTACGAGCTCCGCGAGCGTCAGCACGCCCGGCGGTACCGCCGGCGCGCGCTCGCTTTGAAGCGTCTGCGCGCGAGCCAGCTCGATCTCGAGGCCAAGGACCGCGCGAGCCTTTCCCGGAGGATCCGTCCAGCCGGTGAGCGTGAAGATCGTGGTCAGATACGTCTCGTACTGCGCCCGAATCGCCGCGTATTTCGGGTCGGACGAGAGGTAGTAGTCGCGATCGGGCAACAGCGTCCCGCCTTGCACGACCTGCACGATACGGGCCCCCGGATATCCCGGGTCGGCCATGATCGTTCCGGCAAACGGACCGCCCTGCGCCGTGGCGGACAGGTACCCGGTTTCGCGCGCGAGCTGTTCCGGCGTCCGAATGGCGGCAATCCGATCGAGCTCGGGCTTGATCGGCGCGTAGCCGAGCGCGGCAAGCCGCGCCTCGTCGGTGATGCTGGCGTAGAGATCCCCGATCTGCCGCACGGCGGCCGGCTGGCGCCGCCGCGGCGCCGACGCCGCCCGTTCGATGGTCTCGCGGACGTCCGACTCCGCGCGATCCGCGAGCTCGGCGAACGTGCCGTACGCCACCCGGTCGCCCGCGATTTCCGCCGTCGCGAGCCAGCGCCCATTCACGTACCGGAACAGATCGTCCTGGGGGCGCACGGACCGGTCGAACGACGCCGGCTCGATGCCGGAGGATTGGGCGCCGGCCAGGGCGATGGCCGGGCCGAGCGCGGCGAACAGAAGCACGAGGAGGCGCCGCATTTCCGCCATTCAGAGTAGCGCCCGTGGCGGCGTGCCGTGCACGAAAAAATGCAGGTCGACGATGAGTATCCGTGGCATATAATCCCGCGTCACACCGTCCCCTCGCTCATTTCTGGAGGCTCTCCTCATGAGACACTTGCGTTCACTCGCGCTGGCCGCGGCGATGGTCGCCGCCGTTGCGGCGCTGTCGGCCCGCACCGAGCAGGCCCCGTCGACCGCCGGCGCCGCCGGCCCGTTCGACTCGCTGCACTTCCGTGCGATCGGCCCCGCTTCGATGTCCGGCCGCATCTCCGACATCGCCACGTTCGAGGCCAATCCCGCCATCTTCTACGTCGGAACCGCTCACGGCGGCGTCTGGAAAACCACGAACAACGGCGTCACCTTCGAGGCTCAGTTCCAAAACCAGGGGCTGCTGTCGATCGGCGATGTCGCCATCTCGCAGGTCAACCCCGATCTCGTGTGGGTCGGCACCGGTGAATCGAACAACCGGCAGAGCACGTCGTGGGGCGACGGCATCTACAAGTCGATCGACGGCGGCAAGACCTACGTGCACGTGGGGCTCCGCGCCTCCAGGCACATCAACCGCATCGTCATGGACCCGCGCAACAACGACACGGTGTTCGTGGCGGCCACCGGTCCGCTGTTCGGCGCCGGCGGCGAGCGCGGCATTTACAAGACGACCGACGGTGGCAAGACCTGGAAGCAGACGCTGAAGGTCGACGACGACACGGGCGCGAACGACCTTGCGATGGATCCGACGAACAACAAGATTCTGTACGCGTCGACGTACCAGCGCCGGCGGACGGCGTGCTGCATGAACGGCGGCGGTCCGGGCAGCGGACTGTGGAAGTCGACCGACGGGGGCGAGACGTGGACGCCGCTCAAGACCGGAATCCCCGAAGGGCCCCTGGGCCGCATCGCGCTCGACGTGTATCGCCGCCGGCCCAACATTCTCTATGCGTTGATCGAAGGCCCGGCGGCCGGCCGCGGCGCGGGCGGCGGCGCAGGTGGGCCGGCACCGGGCGCCGCGGCGGCGGCAGCCGCGGCGCAGGCTGCGGGGTTCGGCCGGGGCGGCGGCGGTCCGCTCAACACGCAGCCGACGGGGCTGTATCGATCGGATGACGCGGGCGCCACGTGGCGGAAGGTGAACAACGCGAACCCGCGCCCGATGTACTTCAGCCAGGTGCGCATCGATCCGAACGACCCCGAGGTCGTGTATCTCGGCGGCGTCGGACTGCACCAGACGCTCGACGGCGGCAAGACGATGCAGACCGACGTTGCGCAGCCGACCCATGACGATGTGCACGCCATCTGGATCAACCCGCTCAACCCGGATCACGTCATCATCGGCAACGACGGCGGCCTCGCGGCGTCGTACGACAAGGCGAAGACGTGGCAGTTCTTCCCGAATCTGCCGGTCGGGCTCTTCTATCACGTCAGCGTGGACAACGCGACGCCGTTCAACGTGTGCGGCGGCATGCAGGACAACTACGACTGGTGCGGCCCGAGCGCGGTGCGCGGCGCGGCCGGCATCGGCAACCATCACTGGGCCACCGTCCAGGGAGGCGACGGCTTCGTCGTCGTGCAGGACCTGAACGATCCACGGACCGTCTACAGCGAGTCCCAGGACGGCAACCTGACGCGCGTGGACCGCGTGACGTTCGAGTCGATCAGCATCCGGCCGCAGCCCGCGCCCGGAGAGAAGCCCCTGCGCTGGCACTGGGACACGCCCATGATCCTGTCGCCGGTCGATCGCAAGACGCTGTACGTCGCGGCGAACCGGGTCTTCCGGTCGGCGGACCGCGGTCTGTCGTGGACGGCGTTGAGCGACGACCTGACGGGTGCGGCGGACCGCGACCAGATCGTCACGATGGGCGTCAAGGGGAGCGACATCCGGATCTCCCGTAACGACGGCATCTCCGCGTGGCCGACCATCGTTTCGCTCGCCGAGTCTCCGAAACGCGCCGGGCTGCTCTACGCGGGCACCGACGATGGCAGCCTCCACGTGACGCGCGACGGCGGCAAGACGTGGACGAGCGTGTACGCGAAGCTCCCGAACGCGCCCAAGGGAGGGTTCGTGTCGCGCATCGCGGCGTCGCGCTTCGATGAAGGGACGGTGTATGTCACGATCGACGATCACCGCCAGAACGACTACGACACCTACATCTACGTCAGCAGCGATTTCGGGCAGACGTTCCGATCGCTCAACGGGAACCTGAGCGGCGCGGTGGTCAAGACGATCACCGAGGACCAGAAGAACGCGGACGTGCTGTACGTCGGCGCCGAAACCGGGCTGTTCGTCTCGATCGATCGAGGCCGCGCCTGGCACCACGTCAAGGGGAACCTGCCCACGGTGCGCGTGGACGAGATCGCGCTGCATCCCCGCGACAACGCGATGGTCCTCGCGACGCACGGCCGCGCGCTCTGGGTGCTCGACCACCTCGAGCCGATCCAGGAGTACGCCGCGGCGCAGTCGACGACGGCCGACGCGAAGCTGTTCACGCCGCCGCCGACCGCGATGTACCGGCGGCCGGCGCGCGATCGCAACTACGAGTTCTGGGGCGATCAGACCTTCTTCGGCGAGAATCCGCCGGCTGGCGCCGTGATCTCCTGGTTCAACAGGAAGGCGGTCGGCGAAGTGACGCTGAAGATCACCGATGCGCTCGGCAAGGACGTGCGCGAGATCAGCGGACCCGTGCTCGCCAGCTACAACACCGCAGGGATGCAGTCGGCGTGCTGGGACCTGCGCGTGCAGCCGGTGCCGATGCCTCCGCCGGCGGGCCTTCGCGGCGCGGGCGGCGGCGCGGCTGAAGGACGCGGCGGACCCGGCGCCGCGCAGCCGGCGCGCAACCCGTTCGGCGCGGGCTGTGGCGGTGGTGGCGGCGGATTCGGCGGCGGCGGATTCGGCGGCGCCGGCGGCGGCAATCCCGGACCCTTCGTGCTTCCCGGTGTCTACACCGTCGCGCTCGTCGTCGACGGCAAGACCATCGAGTCGAAGCCGCTGCGCGTGACGGCGGACCCCGAAGTCGCGCTGACGGATCTCGAGCGGAAGAAGATGTTCGACATGGCCATGGAGATGCACGAGCTGCAGCGTCGCGGCACCGACCTCGCCGTGAATGTGCAGACGTTGTCCCGCCAGGCGGCCGACATCGCGACGGCCCTTGGAAGCCGCGCGGACGTTCCCGCCGAGGTGAAGGCGTCGTTCGAGGCCTTCAACAAGGAGCTCGCCACGCTGACGCCGAAGTTCGCGGCGCCGACCGGCGGGCGCGGCGGCGGTGGCCGAGGCGGCGCGCCAACCGGCGATCAGCCGCTCGCTCGGGCGGCGCAGGCGAAGAACGGCCTGATGGGCGGCATGCCCGCAACCGAGCAGACGATGAAGGCGTACGCGGATGCCAAGGCGCAGATGCCGAAGGTGGCGGCCGAGGCGAACGCGCTCTTCGCGAAGGCGGCAACGCTTGGGCCGGCACTGGCGAAGTACAACCTGACCTTGACGGCGCCGCAGACGAAGGCGGTGGGTTCCAAGCCATCGTCAGTCGATAGTCGATAGTCGATAGTCAAAGTCGGTAGGCAAAGTCGGTAGTCAAAGTCGACAGTCAAAGTCGACAGTCAAAGTCGACAGTCAAAGTCAAAGAACGGCGCGCTTGCGGAACATCGCTGGCGCGCCGTTCTTTTGCGGCTGAAACGTCTTCCGCGCCGCGGCGAAGAGGCGTATGCTCTCCCCATGCCGTCCCATCCTGCGTCTCGTACTCGCTCTCTCTGCGGCCTGTCCGCCGTATGGCTGCTGATACTTGGATCGCCCGTCTTCGTGCAGTCCCAGGCGCCCGCGGGACCGCCCGTCGCGATTGACTTTCGGGCCGTGACCGACGCAGGCCAGCCCGTGCTGGATTTGAAGGCCGCCGACGTCACGCTGAAGGTGAACGGAAAGGTGCGCGAGCTGCGGGAATTCAAGCTCGTCCAGTTCGCGGGAGCCGACCAGGGCTCCGCACCGCTGCCGGCAGCGCCGCCGTTCGGCACCAACGTCGTCACCGAAGGGCGCGACATCATGATTCTCGTGGACGAGGAATCGATCGCGCCGGGAAAAGAGCCGCCGGTGAAAGCGGCGATGAACATGCTGATGGCGAAGCTCGGGCCGCGCGATCGGATTGGCGTCCTCTCGCTGCGCCAGGGCGGTGTCAACGTCGCGCCGACGACCCGCCGGCAGGCGGTCACGGCGGCCATCGCGAGCCTCGAAGGACACGCGCTCACCTCCGAGACGCCGTCGGACTTCACCTGCCGCTCGCGGCAGGCCTTGATGACGCTCCAGGGAGTCTTCACGCCGCAGGACACACCGGCGCGGACGTTCGTCTTCTACTCCGCGTCGCTGTCGACTCCGACCGGGGCGGACCGCATGGTGACCATGGGCGCCTCGTCGGGCGTGTGCCAGCTCACGATGGCGCAATTCGACGACTTTGGCGCCGCGGTGCGCGCGTCGCGCGCCAGCCTCTATGTCGTTCACACACTGGAGGCGGCGCCGAGGATCGATCCGCAGGCGCTTGGGGCGGGCCTCGAGAACGTCGCCGGCGTGAGCAACTCCACGATCCTGCGCATGGGATCGAACGCCGGCCCGATGATGGACACGCTCGAGCGGCAGACGTCCGCGTATTACGTCGCCTCGTTCGATCCCGAGCCATCCGAGCGAAACGGCAGCACCTATCGCCTGGAGCTGCGGGTGGCGCGCGACGGCGTCAAGACGCACACGCGCGGCGAGATGATCATCCCGAAACCGGGCGCAAAGACCGCGGTCAAGGCGGCGGATATGATCGGCGTCGCCACCACGTACAACGAGCTGCCGTTGCGAGGCGTGGGGTTCCCGTCCCGCAACCCCGGCGACGACAAGATCCGCGTGCTCGCGCTGTTCGAGCCGGCGGAACCGGGGACCACACTGAACGCGGCGGTCGTCGGGTTGTTCGATGACAAGGGGAAGCTGAGAGGGAAATGGACCGCGCAGGCCGCGGAGCTCGCGAAGCCCACCGTCACCGCCTCGCTGGTCGTCCCCCCCGGCGCCTACCGGATGCGCATCGCCGCCACCGACGCCGAAGGCCGGGCGGGCACGGTCGATTACGAGGTTCGCGCCGAGCTGACAGCCGCCGGCCCGGTCAAATTGAGCTCGCTCGTCATGGGCCTCGCGCAGAACGGCTTCACGCCGAAACTGCTGTTGACGCCGGCCGAAGAGGTGCTCGTCGGGTATTTCGAGGCCTATGGGGTCCCGCAGGGAACCGCGCTGACCGCCACGCTGGAGCTCGCGCAGACGGAGGACGCCCCGGCGATGGCCACCGCCGAGGCGAAGGTCACCCAAGCGAGCGCTGAAGACATGCGCATCATCTACGGCGGCTTTGGTGTGGCGGGTCTGAAGCCAGGCGAGTACGTGATGCGCGCGATCGTCAACGTCGACGGCAAGCCCGTCGGGCGGCTGACACGCACCTTGCGCAGGGTCGATCGATAACCGCCCATTCCGCGCCGCTTCAGGGGACCGGGATCCGGTCCTTGATGTTGATATTCGTCTCGACCCGGAATTTCCGGAAGTTCGCGTACGTGGCGTGCCCTTCGACCGCCAGCGCTCCCTTGCCGAGACGGTACTCCTCGTCCATCGTCACGGGCACCCACGTCTCGAGCGCCGGGTACGCCGCGTAGCCGACGCGCACGCGGACGCGCAGCCGGGTGGATTTTTCACCGGTGTCGAACAACAGCTCGGTCTTCAGCACCCGGCCGGTGCCGGGCTCGATCCAGAACGTCCCCTTCGCCGCCGCGTCGTCGTCAGACTCGATCATCCGCGGCTTCAGCTTCTCCTCGAAGCGCACCACCGCCGCCGACACGCCGTCGACCTCCTGGAGTCCGTCGAGCGTGAATTTCGAGCGGCGCTGATCGACGAACCGCAGAAAGCGCAGCGCCATCATCGGCGTGTTGATGGTGCGGTGGATGTCGCTCCGGAGGTTCAGCCGCGAGCCCTCCACGACGATCCGCCGCGCCTGGGCCATGGTGTCTGGAAGGGGATGCAGGAACAGGTTCGTCAGCCGCTCCGTGCGATTGTGAACGGGCGTGCCGTCCACCTCGAAGACATCCCGGAATCCAATCCACCCGACCCGCGCCTCGGGCACGATGAGCATGTCCGATCGAAGCTCGCGTGACACCGCCGGCGTCTGGGGACCCGGCTGCGGCGCCTGCTGCAGATAGGTTTCCTCCGACACGATTGCCGAGGCCTGCTTCTCGTACGCGTCGAGGTACATCGCGGCGGACCTGAGAATCGCCTCGAGCGGCGGGGTCTTCGCGCCCGGTTTCGCGAGCGGCGGCTGGGGCGGCTCCGCCGGCATTTCGTCGGAGGGTTCCGGCTCGGGATCGGCGACAGCGGCGCCGGGCCGTGGAATCAACACCAGGCTCCGGCTTCGAAGTGTGGCGCCGCGTTTCTTGTACCGAACCGAAATGCCGTGCGCCTTCCCGTTGCGATCGGCCTCCTCGACGGCCACGCCCAGCACGTAATGCGCCGACGTCTCCTTCAGCACGCGCGCGAAGGAGGAATCCAGCGTGCCTGCCTGCACGCGCATCACCGCGCCGCCGCCGGCGCCCGCCACCATCTCGAGGCCCTGCGCGGACACGCTGCTGTCGCGGAAGAGCGTGTCCAGTCGCGGCGACTGACCCGATGAAAACGCGTCCTGAAAGCTCGTATCCATGTGCAGCACGTACAGGTTCACGTTCGCGCGAAGCGCCTCGCGGCCCACGGCCATCGTGAGGCCCGAGGCGTCCGGGCGGCCGCCGACCCGATCGTTGGCCATCAGACCGCCGCTGACGAGCACGACCGTCTTGCGTTCGGGCACGGCCGCGAGCCCTTCAATCAGTCCCCGCAGCCCTCCGAGGCTCTGCGCGATCTGCATCTCGAGAAACGACGCGAGCATGAGTGCCTCACTTCTCACCTCCTCCGGGCAGAACATGTCGCCCGGCGGGCACTCGCGAGCCACCACTTTCGCGAACACCTGCCCGTCGGAGGCGTTGATGTCGATAATCTCGGACAGCGACATGTGGAACTCGCTGCGGGGCGGATCGAACAGGCCCACGATCTTGCCGAGCGCGGACTTCACCAGCGCGTGATCGGTGGTGAAGTCGACATGGGCTGTGCCCGTCGGATACGCGTGCAGCCCGACGAGATCGTCGGGCCGCAGCTTGTCGATGAAGCCGGACGCCGCTTTCATCGCGGCCATCGCCGACCCTTGCCTGAAGCTGTGCTCGTCGACGGCGATCAGATAGAGCCGGCGCGCGGCCGGCGGCGTCGCGCCAGGCGTCACGACGGGCGCCGCGGCCGCGCCGGTTGTGCCGTACCGGATGAAGTCGGCGGAGACGACGCGGCGCGGGCGTCCGTCCAGGCGGACCTCGAAGTCCGCGGGCCGGAGCCCGGCGATCGGTTCGCCGTCGCGGCCGACGACCTCCACGTCGACCGCGATCACCTCGACGCCGGACTTGACCGTCGGAACCTGGCCGGCCTGCGCGGCCGCGAGCAGCGAGACGGCCGCGAGCGCCGCGAGACCGGAGGACGTCATGGCTCTCCCTGCAGCAGCGGCTCGACGATCTCGAGCCTCGGGCCCTTCTCGTCGCAGACCGCGAACTGCTGGCGGTTCCCCGGGCAGTACATCCCCACTCCGGCGTACTCGCCGGCGCGGTTGAGGATGTAGAAGTTGATGTTGAAGTTCGGCTCGCCGCGCGCGTTGAGCAGCCGCTTCTCGATCGTGTTCGCCTTGATCCGTTTCAGCGCGGTCAGGCCGGCGTCCTTCGGGCGCGCGCCTCGCCGCATTTCCTCCACGACGAGGAACGAGCACAGGTTGTACAGATTCGCTTCGCCGCGTCCGGTGGAGCCCGCCGCGCCGACTTCGCCGTCGACGTACAGGCCGGCGCCGAGAATCGGCGAGTCGCCGACGCGTCCCGGGATCTTCCAGGCGAGCCCGCTCGTCGTCGTGACGCCGCAGACTTCCCCCTTCGCGTTGACGCCGTCGCAGTTGATCGTCCCGTACAGATGGTTCTCGTTGATCAATCCGTCGGCGATCATCTGCCGCTCGATCCGGCGCATCCCTTCCTGCCGCTTGATCGGGTCGAGGTAGTGCAGGGGATCGGTCTCGCGCTTCCAGCGCAGCCAGGCCTCGCGCGAACGGTCGGTGTTCAGGTCGGCCTCGATCTTCATGCCGATGTTGCGCGCGAAGTCCTGGGCCCCCTTCCCGACGATCAGGTGGTGATCGGTCTCGTCCATGACCGCCTTCGCGACGAGGGAGGGCGTCCTCACGCCTTCGATCGCGGCCACGCCGCCGGCGCGCTTCTTCGGTCCGTGCATGCAGCACGAGTCGAGCTGGACGACGCCGTCGGCGTTGGGCAGCCCGCCGTAGCCGACGCTGTTGTCGTCGGGGTCGAGCTCCACGATGTTGACGCCGGCGATGAGTGCGTCGAGGACGTCCGTGCCGGCGGTCATCATCGAGAAGGCCGTCTCGATGCAGGTCTTGCTGCCGCCGTTCTTGAATCGATGGCCGTTCGCCGACGAGACCACGGCCGGCTTCGATGTGCTGCGGGTCATCATCGTCGGCCCCTGTGCGAACGCGGCGCGTGGCGCGGCGGCGGCAAGCCCCGCGGCGGTGCCGGTCATGACAAATTCCCGTCGGTTGATTCTGCGCGGCATCATGTGTCCTTCCTGCCGGAGGCCCTGCGGGCGGCGACACCCCGCAGCTCAGCATGGACCACGCGACCGCGCCAGTCTATCGGATTTGTTGACGGCCATGGATCGGGCCGACTACGATGGCGTCTTCATCGCTGCTTACGCCCTTGATTCAGAGACGCATCTCCCTGGACACGATTCGCGACGCCGCAGCCACCGTCTACAAGGCCGCCGTTCGCACCCCGCTCGTCCGGCTCCACGTGCCGGGCTCCCCGTCCGCGGGGCCCGAAATCTACCTGAAGCTGGAAACACTGCAGCCGATTGGATCCTTCAAGATTCGCGGCGCCTACAATGCCGTGTCGCACCTGACGCGGGACCAGCTCGCGCAGGGCGTCTGGACCGTGAGCGCGGGCAACGCCGCGCAGGGTGTCGCGCTCGCGGCCCGGATGGCGGGCGCGCCCTGCAGCGTGCTCGTGATGGACACGGCACCGGCGATGAAACTCGACGCCATCCGGCGGCTCGGCGCCACGATCGTGCAGGCGACGTACGAGGAGTGCTGGAAGACGGTCGAGGACCACGGGTCCGGCCGCATGCACGGCCACTTCGTCCATCCGTTCGACGACGACGGGTTCATCAGCGGGAACGGCACCATCGGACTGGAGATTCTCGAGGATCTGCCCGACGTCGACGCGGTGATCGCGCCGCTTGGCGGCGGCGGGTTGCTGGCCGGGATCGCGTGCGCGGTGCGGGCGACGCGGCCCGAGGCGCGGGTGTACGCCGCGGAGCCGGAGACGGCGGCGCCGCTGGCCGTGTCGTTCCGCGCCGGCCGCGCCAGCCGGTTCGACGCGTGGCAATCGTCGTTCGTCGACGGCGCCGGTGGCAAGTCCGTCCTGACGACGATGTGGCCGCTGCTGAGCGAGTGGGTCGCCGAATCGCTGGTCGTGACGCTCGACGACGCGGCGCGCGCCATGCGGCTCGTCGCCGATCGCGTGCATGTGATTGCCGAGGGCGCGGCGGCGTGCGCGGTGGCCGGAGCGCTGGCCCCGTCCTTCGCGCAACGCGGCCACCGCAAGGTCGTCGCCGTCGTCTCGGGCGGCAACATCGACCTGTCGACGTTCGCGAAGCTCGTCGGCGCCTGCGAGTAGGCCCGGCCGTCAGGCCGGGCGTGTATGGAAGGACACTCTTGGACAACGTCACGGCCCCGAACATTCCCGATCGGCTGACGCGGCTGCGCGAGCTGGCGTCGGACCTCTGGTGGACGTGGAACACGCAGGCGCGCGAGGTGTTCCGCAAGCTCGATTATCAGTTGTGGCGGCAGACGGCCCACAACCCGGTGCTGATGCTGCAGCTGCTCCCGCAGGACATGCTGAACGCGGCGGCGGTCGACGACCGGTTCCTGATCCTGTACGACTCGGCCATGGACGCGCTCGATCGCGCCCGCAGCGCGCGCGACACGTGGTGGCAGGACCGCCATCCCGAGGCGCACGGCCCCATCGCGTACTTCTCTGCGGAGTTCGCGCTGCACCAGTCGCTGCCGATCTACGCCGGCGGCCTCGGCGTCCTCGCCGGCGATCATTGCAAGGAGGCCAGCGACCTCGGCATCCCGCTCATCGGCGTCGGGTTCATGTACCCGCAGGGCTACTTTCACCAGAGCGTCTCGCCTGAAGGGTGGCAGCAGGAATCGTACGAGCGGCTGGACTGGGCGAACGCGCCGATCGACGCGGCCGTCACTCCCGAGGGACAGCCGTGCGTCGTCGCGGTGCCGCTCGGCAATCGCAGCGTCCTGGCAGCCGTCTGGCGCGTGCACCTGGGACGCGTGACGCTGTTCCTGCTCGACACCGACCTCGAGGAGAACGCCCCGTGGGATCGCGAGCTGTCGGCGCGGCTGTACGGCGGCGACCGCGAGACACGGGTCCAGCAGGAGATCATCCTCGGCATTGGCGGCGTGCGGGCGCTGAAGGCGATGGGGGCGGCCCCCGCCGCCTGGCATCTCAACGAAGGGCACGCGGCGTTTGTCGTCCTCCAGCGCATCCGCGACAGGATCGAGAGCGGCGACTCGTTCGAGTCCGCGCTCGCCGACGTGCGCCGCACGACGATCTTCACGACGCACACCCCGGTGCCCGCCGGGCACGACGCCTTCCCGTTCAACCTGGTCGAGACGCATCTCGCCGGGGCGTGGGGCACGCTCGGCGGCTACCGCGACGCGTTCATGGCGCTCGGCCACTACGACAACGGCAGCGGCCCGCTGTTCAACATGACCGCGCTCGCGCTCCGCACGGCCGGGGCCGTCAACGCGGTCTCGCAGCTGCACGGCCAGGTGACGCGCGAGATGTGGGCATCCATCTGGCCCGGCGCGTCCGACGAGCAGCGGCCGGTCCGCGCGATCACCAACGGCATTCACACGCCGACGTGGCTCTCGGCGGAGATGGCGCGCCTGTTCGACGATCACCTCGACGCCGACTGGCGCGAGCACCACGACGATGCGGACCTGTGGAAGCGCATCCTCGACATTCCCGACGAGGAGCTGTGGGCCGCGCGGCAGGCGCTTCGCAATTACCTGTTCGCGTTCGTCCGCGAACGGGCGCGCCTGCGGTGGAAGGAAGAGCACGTCAGCGCGGCGCGGGTGGTCGCGGCCGGAACGCTGCTGGACCCCAGAGCGCTCACCATCGGATACGCGCGCCGCTTCACGGCCTACAAGCGCCCGGAGCTGATCTTCCACAACCCGGAGCGGCTGAACCGGATCCTGAACGCCTTGCGGCGGCCGGTGCAGATCGTCTTTGCCGGAAAGGCGCACCCGGCCGACGAGACGGGCAAGCATCACCTGCAGCAGGTCTATCGCCGCGCGATCGATCCGATCTTCGGCGGCCGGATCGCGTTCGTCGACGACTACGACCTCCACGTGGCCCATTTCCTCGTCCAGGGCTGCGATGTCTGGTTGAACAACCCGCGCAAGCCCCTCGAAGCCAGCGGCACGAGCGGGATGAAGGCGGCCATCAACGGGGTCCCGCATCTCAGCATCGCCGACGGGTGGTGGGCCGAGGGCTACAACGGGCAGAACGGCTGGGTGATCAACGGCCCGGAGCATCTCGATCCCGACGCGACCGACGCGGGCGACGCCGAAGCGCTCTACCGGCTGCTCGAAAGCGAGATCGTTCCGACGTTCTACGATCGCGACGCGGCGGGCATCCCGCGGCGCTGGCTCGGACACGTCCGCCAGGCGATCATCTCGGTCACCCCGCGTTTCAGCGCCCGGCGCATGGTCAAGCAGTACGCCGAAGAGATGTACCATCCGGCCATGCAGCGCCGCCAGCCGGAACCGCAGCCCTAGCACCTGCGGGCACCTGGCACCCAGCACCCGGCACCGATCCTGCCGTAAAATAGGGGGATGTCCCGGAAAACCGTCGCGCAGGCACGCTGCGCGCTCTGCGGCGCGAAAGACGTCTCCGAGCCCCGGGGCGAGGAGCGCTACTGCCGCGACTGCTGGGACAAGAAGATCGCGGTCGAGGAGATCGTCGCGCGCGAATTCGCGGTCAAGCGCTACATCCGCGCCCACAGCGCCGAGAAATACCTCATCTATCACTCCACCCTGAAACGCCCCTGCGGCCAGCTCATCGTCGTCGACGACGGCTACGACTTGTTCCTGTCGATGGTGCTGTATCCGAGCTTTGCGTGGGACGAAGCCGCCTATCACCTCGAGGGGGACCCCGAAGGACGCTCCTTCGCCGAGATTCTGGTCGACGTCCTCATGTCCGAGGTGATCGAGCCCTGGGGGGGCGGGAAGTGGCACCTTGAGATCTTCCGCTCGTCCAGCCCGGAGCCGGAGGACTGGAACGGGGAGATGTAGAGTCCTATAATCCAAGGTACACGCTCTTGTGTCCCCCGGAGGGTCTCTATGAAACGCTTCGCACTCGCCGTCGCGGCTGCGTTCGTGTGCTCACTGGCCGCAGGTCCCGCGTTCGCGCAAACCAAACCCAAGTCATCCAAGCCGGCCGCCCCGGCCAAGACCGCTCAGGTGCCCGTCGCCAAGGCGGCGCCGACGACGCAGGCGCCGGCGGCCCCGGCCAAGTTTACTAGACCGATCAAGGGAACCGCGTCAATCCAGTTCGTTCAGGGACAGTCAAAACGGGTCGGCGACGACATCGTCACCGTCTTCAAGATCAAGAACGTCTCTTCGGGATCGATCGCGCTGCTGAAGATTGACGAGTACTGGTACGACAAGAAGAATCAGGTCGTCACCGGCGACTCCCAGCCGTACCGGAAGCCGTTCAACCCGGGCGACATCATTGAAATCACGATGCGCTCGCCGTACAAGGCCGAAGCGTGGACGAGCAACTGGATGTTCTCGCACGCCAACGGCAGCATCGATCCCAAGAAGGTCAAGAAGTTCGATTGAGTAGCATGCAGCACGCAGCAGGCAGTGGATCACGATGTCCCGCTAACAGCTTGACAGCTTGATCCACTGCCGGCCGCCCGCTGCCAGCTGTCTGCTACAGTCGCTTCTCCGCCCTCTCCCCGGCCACGGGGAGCTTCCACGCTTCCCCTTTGAACGCCTTGTAGAGACAGATCATCCACGCGACGATCCACGCGAGGCCGGCGGCGGCAGCGAGCCGGTAGAGGATCGCGAAGGCGAGCGGCGAGAGGAACAGCGTCAGGAACGCGAAGAACAGCAGTAGAACCGCGAGTCCGGCCAGACCGCCCAATCCGATGATCGCCTGCCACGCGTGGAACAGCACGTAGCGGTTCGTCTTTTCAGCCAGCAGAATCAACACACCGGAAAACGGACCCGCGAGGTACGCGAGCGCCGCGGCGAAGGTCGGGTCGAGCCCCGTCGTCGAGGGCTCCGTGACGTCGTCGGCCGGCGTCCTCGACGGTGTCGCGACGACGGCGCCGGGGGAACCTCCGTCGACGAATCGCACCTCTCCGTCGTACCGCGGCAGCGCCACGATGTGGAACGGCGTGACGATCATCTGCGCGGCGAGCGCGTCTGGCGCGGGGTGTCGCTCGGCGACGGCGAGCGCGAGCAAAGCGCCCTCGCGCCGCTGGCCCAGGATCTCTATCTCGTGACCTGGCGTCGGACGCTCGCCCGCAAAGACCGCGGCGACCGTCGTCGTCGCAAAATCGACGGGCGGCTCGGCGGCCGCGGGGCCGGCGTGCGCGGCCCACAACGCGCGCCACTCCGGCGCGCTCCTGACGATGAGCCGCGTGGGCTGGAGAATGAGGCTGCTCTCGCCGCGAGCGATCGTGTGGAGCATGGACGTCATATCACCCTTTGATGACGCCAAGCGGCCTGAGTTGAGCGACACGCGTCGCGAGCCCAGCATCATGGACGACGCGAACGACGTCGGACACATCCTTATAGGCTTCCGGCATCTCTTCGGCGACCGTGGCCATCCCGGCGGCCAGCACGTGGACGCCGCGCGCCGCCATCTCCTCGAACACCTGGCGGCCGCGGGCGGCGCGCCTGGCTTCTCCGCGGCTCATCTTTCTCCCTGCGCCGTGGCAGGCGGAACCGAATGTCTCGGCAAACGCCCGCTCGGTTCCGGCCAGCACGTATGAATACCGGCCCATGTCTCCCGGAATCAACACGGGCTGTCCCACCGGCTTGTACGCGTCGGGCGTCTGCGGATGGTTCGGCGGGTAGGCACGCGTCGCTCCCTTTCGATGCACGCAGACGCGTCGCTCGGCCCCGTCGATGGTGAACGTCTCGAACTTGGCGATGTTGTGACAGACGTCGTACAGCGTCTCGATGCCGGTCCGATCGGGTGCGATGCCGAGCGCGCTCGCGACGCTCTCGCGCACCCAGTGCGCCATCACCTGACGGTTCGCGAAGGCGAAGTTGGCGGCCGCCGCCATCGCCGACACGTACGCGCGTGCTTCCGGCGAGTCCAGCGGGGCGCACGCCAGCTGCCGATCGGGCAGCTCGATGCCGTATTTCCGCCCCGCCCCGACCATGACGCGCAGGTGATCCTGGCAGACCTGGTGTCCGAGGCCGCGCGACCCGCTGTGAATCATCACCGTGATCTGTCCGGCCCGCAGCCCGAACGCGGCCGCGATGCGGGGATCGTACACCTCGGCGACGTATTGCAGTTCGGCGAAGTGGTTGCCCGAGCCGAGCGTACCGAGCTGCGACTGCCCTCGCTCTCCCGCGCGGTCCGACACCAGATCCGGATCGGCGCCCTGAATGCACCCCTGCTCCTCCACCCGCTCGAGGTCGTCGCGCGTGCCGAATCCCTGCGCCACGGCCCATGAGGCGCCGCGCTCCATCACCCGCTTCAGGTCGCGCGACGTCAGGCGCAGGTCGCTGCGGTGCGCACCGACTCCGGTCGGCACGTGGCGGTACATCTGCGCCACGATCTCGCGCACGCGCGGCCCGACGTCGTCGCGGTCGAGACCGGACCTGAGCAGACGCACCCCGCAGTTGATGTCGTACCCGACGCCGCCGGGGGAAATGACGCCGCCCTCCGCGCTCGTGGCCGCCACGCCGCCGATCGGAAAACCGTAGCCCCAGTGGATGTCAGGCATCGCGAGCGACGCGCCGACGATGCCGGGCAGGTGCGCCACGTTGCGGACCTGCTGGAGGCTCTGGTCGTCGCCGAGCTCGCGGATCATCGTCTCGTCGGCGTAGACGATCCCGTCAACGCGCATGCCGCCGGATTTCGGCAGGCGCCAGCGGTTCGCATCTATCTGTTCGATGTCCATGATTCTTGTCGGAATCGTTGCTCGTGGCTCGTGGCTCGTGGCTCGTGGCTTAGATATCAAAGATGACTGTTGTTTCCCACCCTTTCGGCGTGCGGCGGATATCGAGCTGGTGGTAGGTGACGCCTTTGACGAGCACCTTGATGGGGTGCCGCAGCGCCTCGAACGTGTCGCCGCGAAGCACGCCTTCAAGGGACCACCCCGACGCGGCTTCGCGCACGTGCACATCGGCTTCAGCGACTAGCAGGTTTCGTACCTCGAACCGGTACACCAGCTCATCCAGCCAGTCGATCATGAGCGCATCGAGCGTCGGCGAGGCAATTTCGACGCAGTGTGGCGAGATCGCCGCGACCGTGGAGACGTCGGTGATGGTGTCGGTGAAGGCCAGCGCCGCGTCGGCGAACAGGCGCTCGAGCGTGGAGCCCTCGAGCCTCACCCCGATGTCGCCGGTGTGATCGAAGAAGCTGTAGGCCACGCCCCTTTTACAACTTTAACAACTGCCGAGACCGCGGCGTCGTCCAATCGACAGGAGGCCCGGCGCGAATCCCGGCTGTATACTTGAAGGATGTCTCTCTCAATCCCCGCAGTTCAACAGGCATTGAAGCAGGACGGCCTCG
Source organism: Acidobacteria bacterium RIFCSPLOWO2_12_FULL_66_21 (assembly GCA_001767455.1). Taxonomy (GTDB): domain Bacteria; phylum Acidobacteriota; class Vicinamibacteria; order Vicinamibacterales; family 2-12-FULL-66-21; genus 2-12-FULL-66-21. The sequence goes on along the minus strand of MELC01000004.1, from coordinate 31,728 downwards.
ACGGGTGGCTCCTGTACGATTTTCATGGCTCCAACCCGATCGCCACGCAGCTGGTCGGCCTGGCCTCGACGACGAAGATGACGACGCGGCGCTGGTACTACCTCATCCCCGCCGATGGCGAGCCCCGGGGGCTGGTCCACGCGATCGAGCGTCATAACCTCGACGGCGTGCCCGGCGGCAAGACGATATACGCGGGGCGGGAACTGCTGGCATCGGGCCTGCGCGACCTGCTCCAGGGCATGAGGCGGGTGGCGATGGAGTACTCCCCGCGCAACGCGATTCCATACGTCTCGAGAGTGGACGCGGGCACCGTGGAAGCCGTACGGGAGCTCGGCGTCGAGGTGGTGTCGTCCGGCGATCTCGTTCAGCGATTCGAGGCGGTCTGGGACGACGCGGCGCTGGCGACCCATCGGACTGCGTCTCGGGCGCTCTATGGAATCAAGGATCGCGCGTTTGATCTCGTGCGAGAGCGTATGGCCGCCCGGGCGGCGATCACCGAGTACGACGTGCAGCAGGCGATGGACGCCTGGTTCAAAGAAGCGGGGCTGGTGACCGACTCGTCCCCCTGCGTCTCGGCGCAGGAGAACGCCGGGGACCCTCATTACCAGCCGACTGAAGGCCGGCACCGGGCCATTGGGCCGAACGAGATTCTTCTGCTCGACCTCTGGGGAAAACTCACGACGCCCGGCGCGGTCTTTGCTGACATCACCTGGGTGGGGTTCACGGGCGCGACCGTGCCCGAGAAGTACGCCAGGGCGTTTGCCGCCGCCCGTGACGGCCGCGACGCTGCCGTCGAGCTGGTGCGCACGGCGGTCCGCGAGGGCCGCGACCTGCGCGGCTACCAGGTCGACCGTGCGGCCCGCGACGTGATCGAGCGCGCCGGATTCGGCGCGCAGTTCATCCACCGCACCGGCCACAGCCTGGGCGAAGAAGTACACGGCAACGGCGTCCACATGGACGACTACGAAACGCACGACGAGCGCCGCCTGATCCCCGGCACCGGTTTCACGATCGAGCCGGGCGTGTACACGCCCGAGTTCGGCGTCCGCACGGAAATCAACATGTTCATCGGCCCGCGCGAGGCGGAAGTCACCGGGCCACTGCAGACAGAACTCGTTATGCTCGGATAGCCACTTCCTGAGGAGACAAGAGAGATGTCCACGCGCAAGACCACGGTTTTCTACGCTGTCCTGATCGCAACCGCGTCGATTGCGGTCGGCATGGTGATCGCCTCGCGGCTCGATCTGGCGCCGTCCTCCACCGCGCAGAACCTCAGCGTGCCCGCCACGAACAGCGCGCCGCTCGGCGGGCCGATCGACGCCACGACGTTCCGGAGCATCGCGAAGGCACAGATCCCGACCGTCGTGAACATCCGGACGGAATCGCGGCAGCGCACGCAGGACCTGAGCGACTTCTTCGGGGGCGACGATCTGCTCCAGCGGTTCTTCGGCCAGCAGGCTCCCGGGCGGCGGCCGCGCGGCCGCGGCCGCCAGGAGCCGCCGCCGGAGCAGTTCACCGCGGGGGCCGGCACCGGTTTCATCATCGACAGGGCGGGGTTCATCCTGACGAACAACCACGTGGTCGAGGGTGCCGAGACGATCAAGATCTCGCTGGCGAACGCGGCCAGGGGGGTGGAGTACTCGGCCAAGGTGATCGGGCGCGACACGCTGACCGATGTCGCGCTGATTCAGTTCACGGAGATGCCCGCCGAGCCGCTGCAGGAGGCGAAGTTCGGGGATTCCTCGCAGATACAGCAGGGCGACTGGGTGATGGCCATCGGGAACCCGTTCAATCTCGGGCACACCGTGACGGTCGGCGTCGTCTCGGCGCTCGGCCGGCCGTTCGGCGGCGTCGCGGGACGCGAGCAGGACATGCTGCAGACCGACGCAGCCATCAACCCGGGAAACTCGGGCGGGCCGCTCCTGAACATCCGCGGCGAAGTCGTCGGCGTCAGCACGGCGATCTACACCGACGCGCAGCGCGTCGCGAACATCGGCATCGGCTTCGCGACCCCGATCAACACGATTCGGGACCTGCTGCCGCAGCTCCGGACCGGCAAGGTCACGCGCGGCGTGATGGGCGTCCAGGTCCGTCGCGACGCCATCACCAAACAGGAAGCGTCGGCCTTCGGCCTGCCGAACACGAACGGCGCGGTGCTGGTCATCGTCACGCCGGGCGGTCCGGCCGCCAGGGCGGGTCTCGATCCGGGCGACGTGGTGGTCGAGTACGGCGGCCGGCCGGTGACCGACAGCGACTCGCTCGTCAACATGGTCGTGAACACCAAGCCGGGGATGACGGTTCCGATGACCATCTATCGCGACAAGCAGCGCAGGACGGTCAACATCACGGTCGACGAGCTCGATCTCGAGGCGGAACAGGGACGCACGGCGCGGCGCGGCGGCGGCGAGCCGTCGACGCCGACCGAGACCGGGTTCGGCCTGACGCTCGAACCGGTCACGCCCGACATCGCGCAGCAGGCCGAGCTGCCGCGCGGCCAGGGCGGCGGCATCGTCGTCGATGTCGAGCGCGGCAGCGCCGCGGCGCTCGGCGGGGTGCAGCCGAACGACATCATCCTCAAGGTGAACGGGCAGGCGGTCACCAACATCAGCCAGATCACGCGCGCGCTGCAGAACACGTCGCAGGGAACGCCCGTGTTCCTCCTCGTGTGGCGCGCTGGACAGCAGGTGTTCGTCACGATGACGAAGAAGTAAAGCCGCAGCTCGCCGCTCGCGGCTCGCGTGGAAACTGGCGAGTTGGTGGAATTGGTGATGTCGTGAATTCACGACATCACCAACTCACCAACTCACCAACTCACCAACTCACCAACTCACCAACTCACCAAATACTGGCATAAGGGCGTATCCCCGCCATGAAATACTGGGGTCACGCCCTCATGTCTGTACAAGACATCCTCATCCAACGTATCCGCGAGCGCGGCCCGATTACCGTCGCCGAGTTCATGGAGATCGCGCTCTATCATCCGGGCCTGGGGTACTACGCGACAGCGGCGCAGCGCTCGGGACGCGCGGGTGACTTCTACACAAGCGTCGATGTCGGCCCGCTTTTCGGCGAGCTGGTGGCCGAGCAGATCGCCGAGATGTGGGAGAGGCTGCGCGAGCGGGGCGCGACGACCTTCGATCTCGTCGAAGCGGGTGCGGGCAACGGCCGGCTCGCGCGCGACATTCTCGACGCCCTGGCTGCGGCGCACAGGGGCGCCTACGCGCGCCTGCGTCTGACGCTCGTCGAAGCGAGCGCCGCGGCGCGCGCGGCACAGCACGAGACGCTGCGCGATCATCGCGCGCGTATCGTCGGCAGCGTGCCGGACCTCCCGTCCTCCGTCCGTGGGGTGATTCTCGCGAACGAGCTACTCGACGCCCTTCCGGTCCATCTGGTGACGATGACCGGAGCGGGGCTCCGCGAAATCCTGATCGGGGAGCACGACGGGCGGCTGGTCGAGACGGAAGGACCGCCGTCGGATCCTCGGATTGCCGAGTACCTGGCGTCGGCCGGGGCGACGTTGGAGCGCGGGGCTCGCGCCGAAGTCGGGCTCGCCGCATGCCGATGGATCGACGCGGCGGCCTCGGCGCTGGCGGCGGGATTTCTCCTCCTGTTCGACTACGGCCACGAAGCGCCCCAGTTGTACTCGCCAACCCACTATTCGGGCACGCTCGCGGCCTATCGCGCGCATACCGCCGGAGCCGCCGGCTGGCTGCAGGATCCCGGCAGCGCCGATCTGACGTCGCACGTCAACCTGACGGCGATCCGGCAGGCCGCGGAGGCCGCGGGTTTGACGACGATGGGCATCGTGGATCAGACCTACTTCTTGATCGCGTTGGGACTTGCCGAGCGGATCGAGAAGGGGGATGATTTGCCCGTGATCAAACGGCGCCTTGCTGCGCGGACGCTGATGATGCCCGGCGGGCTCGGCAGCACGATGAAAGTGATGGCGTTCGGCCGGCACACCGGCCGCGGCACGCTTCGCGGGGTCGCTCATGGGCGGCTGACCTGAGATGCGCAGGCTGCCGGTATACGGCTGGTTGGGTCTCGTCATCATGCTCGCGTCAGAGGCCGGCATGCTGGCGCGGATCGACCCGTTCTTTTCATGGCACACGCCGACGGCGTGGACCGGTTACATTCTGCTGGCCGATGCGCTGGTCTGGAAACGCCGCGGCGACTCGTGGATTCGCAGCCGTGGAGGAGAATTCCTGTTCCTGGTCGCCGCGTCGATCCCGCTGTGGGTGATCTTCGAGCTGTACAACAAGTACACGCTGCAGAACTGGTATTACGTCGGCCTGCCCGAGAACCTGCATCTTCGCTACTTCGGGTACATCTGGTCGTTCGCGACCATCTGGCCGGCCATCTTCGAGACCGGCGATCTCGTCTCCACGCTTCGCGACCGCCGCGCCGACTCGCATCGCGCGGACCGGCCGGTGCCCGAGCGGCTCGGCCCGCTCGCGTGGACGTCGGTTGCGTCCGGCGCGCTCCTGTTGCTCGTGCCGATCGCGTACCCGTCCCCATACCTCGCCGCGCCGGTCTGGCTCGGGTTCATATTCCTGCTCGATCCACTCAACGCGCGAGGCGGCGCGGAGTCCATCCTGGGGGATTTTCGCCGGGGGCGCACGCGCCGGCTCGTCAATCTGCTCGCCGCCGGCATCCTCTGCGGCGTCCTGTGGGAGTTCTGGAACTACTGGGCCGGAACCAGGTGGATCTACAACGTCCCCATTCCGCCGTCGTTCAGAATCTTCGAGATGCCCATCCTCGGCTTCGGCGGGTTCCCGCCGTTCGCCCTGGAGTGCTTCGTGATGTACGTGGCCGTGCGGCGGTGGCTCTGGAACGCAGCGCCGCGGCCGATCTCGCTATAATCCGGGATTGGGCGGACGCTGACCGCTTCGGCGGTGGCGTCCAGCTCTTCCGAGGGAGATCACTCATGCAGGCGACGACGCTCGAGCGGGAGATCAAGCTGCGGTTCGACAGCGCCGACGAGGCGCGGAGCGCGGTGCTCGCGACCGGCGCGACGCCGCTGCTCGGGCGGCGGCTCCAGGAAGACGCCCTGCTCGATACCGACGACGAGCAGTTCCGGCGGCGCCGTTCGGTGCTGCGCGTCCGCATGGAAAACGGCAAGAGCCGCATCACCTTCAAAGGACCGGTGCAGCCTTCGGCGATGAAGCTGCGCGAGGAGCTCGAAACCGTCGTCGGCGACGGCGCGGTGCTGCTGCGCGTCTTCGAAGAGCTGGGGCTGCACGTGTGGTTCAGGTACGAGAAGTACCGCGAGGAATTCGCGCACGAGGATGTGATCGTCGCGATCGACGAGACGCCGATCGGCGTGTTCGTCGAGATCGAAGGGGGCGAGCAGGGCATCGCCGCCATGACCGCCACGCTCGGCCGCACGCCTTCCGACTACATTCTCGATTCGTACCGGTCCTTGTTCCTTCAGTCGCGCGACGCGTTCGGCCTCACCGGCCCCGACATGATGTTCGACGCGACCGGGGAATGAGTCCGCCTTCGGCAGGGCTCCGGCGCGACAAGCAGGTATCTGCGCTCGTGCTGGCCGCGGGCCTCGGCACCCGGCTGCGCCCGCTCACCTACGTGCGCGCGAAGGCGGCGGTGCCGGTCAACGGCGAGCCGCTCGTACGCCGCGTGATCCGGTGGCTCGTCTCCGAGCACGTGACCGACCTCGTCGTGAACCTGCATCATCACCCCGCCTCCGTTACGGCGCGGGTCGGAGACGGATCGGACCTCGGCGCGCGCGTCCGCTACTCCTGGGAACAGCCGGTGCTGGGCTCCGCCGGCGGTCCGCGCCGCGCGCTTCCCCTGCTCGTGGACGGCGCGCCCCGGCGGTCGGACACGTTTTTCATCATCAACGGCGACACGCTGACCGACGTGAATCTCGAGGCCATCATGGACGCGCATCGCCGCTCCGGCGCCCTTGTCACGATGGCGCTCATCCCGAATCCCCGGCCCGACAAGTATGGCGGCGTGCTCGTGCCGGACGGCCGATGGGTCACGGGTTTCTCGCGGGCGGGTGCGCCGGGCCCCTCGTGGCATTTCATCGGCGTGCAGGTGGCCGAGTCGAAGGTGTTCGCCGGCCTCGACGACGGCGTGCCGGCCGAGTCGGTGACGGGCGTGTATCCGAGATTGATGGCAGCCCGGCCCCGCAGCGTTGCGGCGTTCACGTGTGACGCGTCATTCCGCGATATCGGGACGCCGTCCGATTACCTCCGCACCTCGGTCGAGCTGGCGGGCGTCGAAGGCGATCGGCTTGCGGCCGGGGCCGGTGGCACGCGGCATCGGTCCGCGCGAATCGAGCGCACGGCAGTGTGGGATGATGTGGTCGTCGGCCGTGACGCGGAACTGGTGGACTGCGTCGTCGGCGACGGGGCCCGCATACCGGACGGCGCACGGTACTGCCGCTCGGCCATCGTGCCCGCGGGAACGCGGGCACCGGCGCCCGGCGAGCGCGTCGACGGGCCGCTGCTCGTCGCGGAGATCGAAGAGTGACGCCGATGATCGACCATCGACAGGCCGACGCCACGGGGGCGCGAGAGCGGATTGCCGGGTATCTCGAGCGCAGCAGCCTCGCCAAATCGCGGCCGCGCGTCGTGCCGCTGACCGGCGACGCCTCGGACCGCCGCTACTTCCGCGTGCTCGTGCCCGACCGCCCCTCGATCGTGCTCTCACTCTATTCCGCTCCCTTCGAATTCGAGACGATGTCGTTCGTGAACGTCGCGCGGCTGCTCGCGCGGATGCCCGTGCCCGTGCCGGCGCTGCTCGGCCACGCCGAGGACCTCGGCGTGCTGGCGCTGGAGGATCTCGGCGACGTCACGCTCCAGGCGCATCTCGGGGCGGCCACGCCCGCCGAACATGCGGCGCTCTACCGCGAGGCCGTCGCCCTCATCGCGACCCTGCAGCGCCGCGGCGCCGAACTGGCCTCGCCGGAGTACCTGCCGTACGGCATCGCCTTCGACGTCGAGAAGCTCACCTGGGAGATGGACTTCTTCATCAAGCACTTCGTCGAGGCCTACCGCGGAATCGTCATCGCGCCGGACACGCGCGAGGCCCTTCGCCGCGAGTTCGCCGGCCTCATCGAGACGCTCGCGGCCGAGCCGCGGGTCCTCTGCCACCGCGATTATCACAGCCGCAACCTGATGCTCCACCGCGGGCGGCTGTGCATCATCGACTTCCAGGACGCGAGGCTCGGTCCCGACACCTACGACCTGGTGTCGCTGCTCCGCGACTCGTATGTCGACCTGCCCGAGCAGACGGTCGACGAGCTGATCGCGTACTTCCTCGCGCTGAAGGGGGAAAGCGGCGCGCAGCGCGACTTCCGGCAGCGATTCGACCACATGGCGCTCCAGCGCAACCTGAAGGCGCTCGGCACGTTCGGCTACCAGACGACCGCGCGGCGCAACCCGGTGTACATCCAGTACATCCCCCGAACGCTTCGGTACGTCCGCGACAACCTCGATCGCCTCACCGAATTCGGCCCGATGCGCGACCTGCTCGCGGACCTGGTCGACGAATTCCGCTGATCGCACCGAGCCCGTAACGCTGTCCCACTGTCCCGCCGTCCCGAGCTGACGGCTTTCCAAACACGAAGTGCACGAAGGACACGAAGCACACGAAGACTGTCAAATAGATCGATTCCTGTTCCGCTGTTCCGCTCCCCCACTGTTCCGCTGTGCCGCTGTCGCGAGCTGACGGCTTTCCAAACACGAAGTGCACGAAGGACACGAAGCACACGAAGACTGTCAAATAGATCGATTTCTGTTCCGCTGCTCCGCTTCCCCGCTGCTCCGCTTCCCCGCTGTTCCGCTGTGCCGCTGTCGCGAGCTGACGGCTTTCCAAACACGAAGTGCACGAAGGCTCCGCTCCCCCGCTGTTCCGCTGTGCCGCTGTCGCGAGCTGACGGCTCTTCGTCGCCGAGTAGAGGGAGGGCGCACCGACGTGCACGGCAAGCTGGAGAACCCAATGTCCATGAAGCGTCTGGGTGAACGCGCTCGGGGCACCGGTGTTTCCCTCTCCCCCTCCGCAGGTCGCGAGAGGGTCCCCGCTTTACTCTGCGTGTCTGTCCCACCGTGCCATCTCTGAACCCCGGCAGACCGGACGGTCGCATGCGGCTGTCACGTGACCGTTCGCATTGGCCTTTGCCGTCTTCGCATCGGCTCGGCATCTGCACTGTCGCGCGTTCCGGTACCAGCGCGTCGTGTCACGAGGCTGATTGAGTTCGCATCCGCTACGGCCCGATGGGTTGCTTGCCCTGCGCCGGCCAGGACGTTTACGTTCGAGCTTTCACCTCCTGAGTCGTCTCAGCGAGATGTCGAGTCTCACTACGTGAGGAGACAGCCGGCTCCCACGGCCGGACTTCCACCGGCAAGACACGCAGCATTACGGGCTGCGAACGAAGCTCACGAAGACGATCACGACGAAGACCGTCAGGTGTCTCGCCTCAGCGGAACGTCAGACTCGGCTGGGCCGTCGAGCGCCGGCCGCATGATTGCGGGCCGGCGGTGCAGGACAGCCGGAACCGGCACACGCAAACAGCTCGGGATCGCGTGCTGCGTGCGTGTGCGGGTTCCGACTGTCCTTGCCGCGCTGCGCGCGGCTCGACGGCACAGCCTCGTCATGACGGTCTTCGTGTCCTCTTCGTGGTCTTCGTGCCAAAGAGCCGTCGGCGCGTGCAGCGTGGGGGTGGCTGTCGCTCGTGGTACAATCAGTGGTTCGATTTGGCCCAGAATTCCATGCGTTTCGGTATTTCGACCCATCTCTACATCGACGAGCGGCTCGGTCGGGCGCACCTGGCGGAGATCGCCGGCCACGGGTTCGAGGCCGTGGAGCTCTTCGCGACCCGGACGCACTTCGACTACCACGATCCGGCCGCGATCGATCGCCTGGCGGCGTGGCTGGCCGAGACGGGGCTGGCGCTCGACAGCATCCACGCGCCCATCAGTGAAAGCCGCTCGAATGGCCGATGGGGATCCATGCTGTCGAACGCGTGCGGCGACGCCGCGAAGCGGCATGCGGCGCTGAAGGAAACGGAAGCGGCGCTGCAGATTGCCCGGCGCATTCCGTTCCAGACGCTGGTCGTGCACCTGGGCAGCCCGTCGGCGCAGGCGGCGCCGGGCGACAACAGCCGGGCGGCGGCGCTGCGCAGCGCCGAGGAGGTCTGCCGCATGGCAGAGCCGCTCGGGGTTCGGGTCGCCTTCGAGGTCATCCCGAATGACCTGTCGACGGCCCAGGCGCTCGTCGCGATGCTCGAGCGCGACCTCGAAGCGCGGCACGCCGGCATCTGCCTCGACTTCGGCCACGCACATCTGCTGGGCGACGTGGCGGACGAAGTGGAGACGGCCGCCGAACACCTGATCGCCACGCACGTGCACGACAACCACGGCCGCCAGGACGAGCACCTCGTGCCCTACGGCGGATCGATCAACTGGGACACCGCGCTCGTGACCATGCGGAAGATCGGCTACGAGGGGACCTACATGATGGAGCTGCAGGCGTCGGCGGCGGCCGCGCGGGATCTCGCGGAGGCAGGCCGGGCCCGCCAGCGCTTCGAACGCACGCTGGCACACGCATGATCGCCTACATCGAGGACATCGCCCGCCACGACGGACAGGCCGTGACGCTCCGCGGCTGGCTGCACAACCGGAGGTCGAGCGGCAAGATCCACTTCCTGACGCTGCGCGACGGCACCGGGTTCATCCAGTGCGTGATGACCAAACAGGCCGTGGGCGACGACGCGTTCATGCGTGCGGATCATCTCGCCCAGGAGAGCGCGATCGTCGTGGACGGCACCGTCCGCGCGGATCAGCGCGCCCCGGGAGGGTACGAGGTCGACGTCGCGCGGCTGGAGATCGTCTCCGAATCGCTGAACTACCCGATCACCCCCAAGGAGCATGGCGTCGACTTCCTGATGGACCGCCGCCACCTCTGGATCCGCGCGCCGCGCCAGCAGGCCATTCTCCGCATTCGCCACGAGGTGATCGACGCCGTCCGCGACTTCTTCAATGCGCGCGGTTTCATCCTGGCCGACACGCCGATCTTCACACCCGCCGCATGCGAGGGCACGACCACGCTCTTCCCCGTCCAGTACTTCGACGAGGAGACGGCGTATCTCACGCAGAGCGGCCAGTTGTACAACGAAGCCAACGCGATGGCGCTCGGCCGCGTGTACTGTTTCGGCCCGACGTTCCGCGCGGAGAAGTCGAAGACGCGGCGGCATCTCACCGAGTTCTGGATGGTCGAGCCCGAGATGGCCTACGCGGATCTCGAGGAGGTCATGAACCTCGCCGAGGCGCTGGTGGTGCACGTGGTCGAGCGCGTGCTGCGAACGCGCCGGCGGGAGCTCGCCGTCCTCGAGCGCGACATCGCGAAGCTCGAGCGCGTGAAGGCGCCGTTCCCGCGCCTCTCCTACGACGCCGCGGCGAAGCTGCTGAAGGAGAAGGGACTCCCCTTCGAGTGGGGCGGCGATTTCGGCGCGCCGGACGAAACGGCGATCTCCGAACAGTTCGACCGGCCCGTGTGCGTCCACCGCTACCCGTCAGCCATCAAGGCGTTCTACATGAAGCCGGATCCCGCGCGGCCGGACGTCGCCCTGTGCGTCGACGTCCTCGCGCCGGAAGGATATGGCGAGATCATCGGCGGCGGGCAGCGCATCGACGATTACGACCTGCTCCTGCAGCGCATCAAGGAGCACAACCTGCCGCAGGAAGCCTTCGAGTGGTACCTGGATCTCCGCCGCTACGGCAGCGTGCCGCACGGCGGCTTCGGCATGGGCATCGAGCGCGTCGTCACCTGGATCTGCGGCATCGATCATCTGCGCGAGGCCATTCCTTACCCGCGCATGCTGTACAGGATTTACCCCTAGGTGAAAGAGTGAAGAGTGAGTGGTGATTCAGCGGCAACAAGCTGCTGGTCGTCCGGCCGGACGACTTCGGCACGTTGCCTCTCCTTCACCACTCGCCTTCACCCGTGACCCGTTCACGAATACTGAAGTTATGAAAATCGGCTTCGTCAGTCTGGGTTGTCCGAAGAACCTCGTCGACGGCGAGGTGATGCTCGGGATCGCGCGCGATGCCGGCCATGAGATCACGCCGGAAGCGGCCGACGCCGACGTGCTCGTCGTGAACACGTGCGCGTTCATCGACTCGGCCAAGCAGGAGTCGATCGACGCCATCCTCAAGATGGCGGGGCAGAAACGCGACGGCCGCTGCTCGCGCCTCGTCGTCACCGGATGCCTCGCGGAACGGTATCGCGACGAGCTCAAACGGGAGATTCCTGAGATCGACGCGGTGCTTGGGACGGGGGAGGTACCAGATATCCTCGATGCGATCGGGGGTCGGGCGTCGCAGCTCGTGGCTCGTGGCTCGTGGCTCGAGGATGCCGGAGACGAAGCCGCACCGCTGACCTTCTACTCGAAGCGCCCGAGCAACGAGCGACGAGCAACGAGTCACGAGCCACGAACAACGGCTTCGCCGACATACCTCTACGACGCCGACACTCCCCGCCTTCAAACGACGCCGAGGCATTTCGCGTACGTGAAAATCGCCGAAGGATGCGACTACACCTGCGCCTTCTGCATCATCCCGACGCTGCGGGGGCAGTATCGGAGCCGCACCGCCGACTCGATCGTCCGCGAAGCGCGAATGATGGCCGAGCGCGGCGTCCGGGAGCTGCTGCTCATCTCGCAGGACACGACGTTCTACGGGATCGATCGCGGCGAGCGCGGCGCCCTCGCGCGGCTGCTGCGCGCGCTGAATGCCATCGACGGCCTGCGATGGATCCGGCTCTTGTACCTCTACCCCACCACGATCACCGACGACGTGCTCGACGCGATGGCGGACTGCGACAAGGTGTGCCGCTACATCGACCTGCCGCTCCAGCACGCGTCCGCATCGGTCCTGAAGCGCATGCGGCGCCCCGGCAACCGGCGTTCGTACGAGACGCTGCTCGCGCGGATCCGCGCCCGCGTCCCCGGGGTTACGCTGCGGACGACCCTCATCGTGGGCTTTCCCGGGGAAGATGAGGAGGATTTCGCCGAGCTGGACAGTTTCGTTGCCAGCACGGCGTTCGACCATGTCGGCGTGTTCACCTATTCCCACGAGGAGGGAACCCGCGCGTTCGATCTCCCCGACGACGTGCCAGCCGCGGTCAAACGCAGGCGGCGGAATGCGTTGATGTCGCGGCAGAAGCGAATCGTCCGCTCCGCCCAGAAGGCGCGAATCGGCTCTGACGTCTCCGTGATGGTCGACGGACGATCCCGCGAGCATGAGCTGGTGCGGCAAGGCCGGCTCGAGGGCCAGGCGCCGGAGATCGACCCCGTCGTCTTCCTAACTGACTGCGACCTCGACAGATACCAGCCCGGCGACCTCATCCGGGCGCGCGTGGTCGGCGCCCGGGATTACGATCTGCTCGTCACGCCAGTCTCGCAGACCGCAAACGCCTGCCCGCCGTAGCGCCGGATCGGCGCGAAGGCGGGGCGCATGCTATATTTATGGGTGGCAGGTTCGAGTAAGGTTACCCGAGTGGGCCGTTGCCCACTTTTTGTTTTTAGGGGCAAAGTCCAGCGGTGCGGACGGAACTGGCGCGGGTCCGTGAGGCGGCGGAACGCGTGGCCCGCAGCTACGGGCTCGAGATCTTCGACGTGCAGCTCCGGCGCGAGCCGGTGGGCATGGTGTTGCGCGTCGTCATCGATCATGCCGGCAGCGGCGTGCCGAAGCCGCCGGAAGCGGACAGCGTCAGCATCGAGGAGTGCCAGCGAGTCAGCCACGACCTCAGCGCGATCCTGGACGTCGAAGAGGATGAACTGGGCGCGGCGGCGCTCGATCAGGGATATACGCTCGAAGTGTCTTCGCCGGGGCTCGACAGGCCGCTCCGTCACGAAGCGGACTATCGCCGGTTCGCCGGGCGGCTGGCCAAGATTGTGACGACCGAGCCGATCGAGGGACAGTCGGCGTTCGCGGGGCGGCTGGCCGGCGTCGACAACGGCGTCGTGGTCCTGGAGGAAGGACGCCGGGTGCACCGCGTCCCGCTCGCGCGCATCAAACGCGGGCGGCTGGAAGTTGAATTTTAAAGAGTGAACATGCCAACAACGAATCCGTTGCTCCAGCAGATCGACGCCATCGCCAAGGAGAAGGGCGTAGAGCCGGCGATCATCATCGGCGCGATCCAGGATGCTCTCGAGGCGGCCGCGCGCAAGCGCTACAAGAACGAGAACCTGCGCGCCCGGTTCAACCAGGAGAGCGGCCAGATCGAGCTCTGCGCCGTGAAGCGGATCGTCGAGGACGTGACGGATCCGGCGACGCAGATCGCCCTGACCGAGGCGCAGCAGCTCTACGGCGACGAAGCCGAGGTGGACATGGAAATCGAGTTTCCACGTCCCACCGAGGACCTGGGCCGCATCGCCGCGCAGACCGCCAAGCAGGTGATCTTCCAGAAGGTCCGCGAAGCGGAACGCGAGAACGTCTACGGCGAATACAGCCAGCGCGTCGGCGAAGTGGTCAGCGGCACCGTCAAGCGCTTCGAGAACGGCGACATCATCGTCGAGCTGAACAGCCGGATCGAGGCGCAGCTCCCGCGCAAGGAACAGTCGCGCGCGGAGAACTACACCGTCGGCGATCGCGTGCGCGCGGTCATTCGCGCCGTGAACCGCAGCGCGAAGGGCCCCCAGATCGTGCTGTCGCGGACGGATCCCGCGTTGCTCATCAAGCTGTTCGAGCAGGAAGTGCCGGAAATCTACGACGGCACCGTCATGATTCGCGGCGCGGTGCGCGAGGCGGGCGACCGCGCGAAGGTGGCCGTCTACTCGCGCGAGCGCGACGTGGATCCCGTCGGCGCATGCGTCGGCATGAAGGGCACGCGCGTGCAGTCGATCATCCGCGAGCTGCGCGGCGAGAAGATCGACATCGTCGAATTCTCCGAGGACCCGATTCTGTTCGTCACCAACGCCATCAGCCCGGCCAAGGTGCAGCGGGTCTCCATCGTCGACGACGCGGAGAAGGTGATGGAAGTGATCGTCGAGGACAAGCAGTTGTCGCTGGCGATTGGCAAGAAGGGACAGAACGTGCGGCTGGCGGCGAAGCTGACCGGCTGGAAGATCGAGATCAAGAGCGAGGAAGAGAAACGGCGCGAGGTCGAGGCGCAGCTTGGCGCGCTCGAACTGGGCGAGCAGCCAGCTGAGGGCGCCTTGGGCGCCGAAGCGCCAGGCGCGGAGGCGGCCGAAGCGTCAGCGGAGTCGGCCGGAGCGCCAGCGGAGGCGGCGGAAGCTGACGCGGGGGCGGCCCAGCCGGCCGAGGGCGCCTCGGGCGCCGAAGCGCAAGGCGCGGAGGCGGCCGAAGCGTCAGCGGAGCCTGCAGAAGAAGCCGGAGCTGACGCGAAGGCGGCGGAGAACCCCGACGCGCTGGAACCACAGTCGTAAAGGACTCTCAATTTGGCCACTGTCCGGATTTACAAAGTCGCGGAACTGCTCAACACGTCGAGCCAGGAAGTCATCGCGCTGCTCAAGCGCGATCACGGCATCGAGGTGAAGAGCGCCTCGAGCACGATCGAGGAGGTTGTCGCGCGGGAGTTCGTTGCGCGGCTGGCGCGTCAGCGCAACATCACGGTGCCGACCAACGCCTCGTTCGCCGATACCCCCGCGGCCGCGAAAGGACGCAAGCCCTCGGGCAAGGCCGCCGAGCCCGCGAAGCCCGCGGCACCGGCCCTGCCGCCGCCGCGCCTGGTGAAATCCGCGAAGCCGCCGGCGCCCGAGCCGCCTCCCCCCGCACCGGTCGAGGAAGCGCCCCCCGCCGCGCCGGCCGTCGAGCCAGCCGCGGCGGAGCCAGGGCACCCGCGCGTCCTGCACGCAGTGCCGCACGTCGAGGCGCCGGAGGAAGCGCCGGCCGTTGTGCCGCCGCCCGTGTCCGAAGAACCCGCGGCCGCCGCGCAGCCGGTCGAACAGGCGCCCGAAGCCGCCGCTGCTCCGCCGGCGCCGGAAACGCCACAGGACGAGCCGGCCGCGGCGCGTCCCGCCGCGGCCGCGCCGCCTCCGGGGGCAAGGCCGGTGATGCCGGCGCCGACCGGCCGGGTCGTGCCGCCCACGCTCAGGCTGCGCGTGGAGGATCCGCGCACCGGGCAGGCGCCGCCTGCACCGCCGCGCCGGCCCGTCCTCGTGCGTCCGCCGGTCCAGCCGGCGCAGGCAGCCCAGGCGCCCACCGGTAACTTGAGCCGTCCCGCGGCGAAGAGCCCCGCGGCGCCCGGCGCCGCGCGGCCCGCACCTCGTCCCGGTGGCGGACTGCCGCCGCGGCCCGGGGCGGCGATGGGCGGTCCGCGCCCGTTGCCCGCACAGCCGGTCCGGCCGGCCGTGCCTCCGCGTCCTGGCATGCCGGCGTACCGGCCGCCGATGCACCACCGTCCCGGCTCCCAGCGTCCCGGACGCCGGGACATGGGACCGCGCGTGGCCGCGCCGGCGCCGATGCAGGCGCCGCCGCCGCCCGTCACCCGCACCATCACGCTCGCCGAGGGCATGACCGTCGCCGATCTCGCGACGAAGCTCGACGTGAAGGCGAAGGACGTCCTCAAGAAGCTGATGGAACGCCGGCTGATGATGACCATCAACAGCACGCTCGACGACGAGACCGCCGCGATGATCGCGCGCGAGTTCGGCGCCGACGTCAAGATGCAGACCTTCGAAGAGGAGATGCTGCAGGTCGAGGCCGGGGACGTCAACCCGGAGGATGTCGCGACGCGCGCCCCCGTCGTCACCGTCATGGGCCACGTCGACCACGGCAAGACGACGCTGCTCGACGCGATCCGGTCGGCACGCGTGGCCGAGCGCGAGGCCGGCGGGATCACCCAGCACATCGGCGCGTACTGCGTGCAGGTGAACGAGCGCAAAGTGGTCTTCCTCGACACGCCGGGCCACGAGGCCTTCACGATGATGCGCGCGCGCGGCGCGCGGGTCACCGACGTCGTCATCCTGGTCGTCGCGGCCGACGACGGGGTGATGCCGCAGACGAGAGAGGCGATCGATCACGCGAAGGCCGCGGGGGTGCCGATCCTCGTCGCGATCAACAAGATCGACAAGCCGAACGCGAACCCCGAGCGCGTGAAGAAGGAGCTGTCGGATCTCGGCCTCACCCCCGAGGCGTGGGGCGGCCAGACCGTCATGGTCGAGGTGTCGGCGAAGAAGAAGGAGAACCTCGATCTCCTGCTCGAGATGATTCTGCTCGTCACCGAGCTCGGCGAGCTCAAGGCGAACGCCAAGCGGAACGCGTCGGGCACCGTGCTCGAGGCGAAGCTGGACAAGGGACGCGGTCCCGTCGCGACGATCCTCGTGCAGGACGGCACGCTGCACGTCGGCGATACGTTCATCGCCGGGACGATTGTCGGCAAGGTTCGCGCGCTCATCGACGATCGCGGGCGGCCGATCAAAGCGGCCGCGCCGTCGACTCCCGTCGAGGTGCTCGGCCTCGGCGGCCTGCCGCAGCCGGGCGACGCGTTCCAGGCGCTGACCGATGCCGCCAAGGCGCGGCAGATCGCGCATTTCCGCCAGTCGCAGGCGAAGGAGAAGGCGCTCGGCGGCAAGGGCAGCCGCCTCACGCTCGAATCGCTGCAGCAGCAGATTGCCGAGGGCGGCATGAAGGAGCTGCCGATCATCATCAAGGCGGACGTGCAGGGGTCGGCCGAAGTGCTCGCCGACACGCTCACGAAGCTCACCGACGAGAAGGTGAAGGTTCGGATCATCCACAGCGGCGTCGGCGCGATCAACGAGTCGGACGTGCTGCTCGCCTCGGCCAGCAACGCCATCATCGTCGGCTTCAACGTCCGGCCGGATCGCAACGCGGCCGACGTGGCCGATCGCGAGAAAGTGGATCTCCGGCTGCACTCGGTCATCTACAACGTCGTCGACGAAATGAAGAAGGCGATGGCCGGCCTGCTCGACCCGACGTTCCGCGAGGTGCGGGTCGGCGCGGCCGAGGTCCGCGACACGTTCAGGACCCCGAAGTTCGGCACGATTGCCGGCTGCATGGTGCTCGAGGGGCGGATCACGCGCTCGGGCGACGCCCAGGCGCGGCTCCTGCGCGACAACGTCGTCATCTACGAAGGCAAGATCGGCTCGCTCCGCCGGTTCAAGGACGACGTGTCCGAGGTCAAGGCCGGGTTCGAGTGCGGCATCGGCTTCGAGAAGTACAACGACGTCAAGGTCGGCGACGTCATCGAGGTCTTCGCCAACGAGCGGGTGGCGACTCCTGTCGCTTGATTCTTGATGCGTGATAACTCCAAACTGCAAACTTCAAACTCCAAATTTGAGGTTTGGAGTTTGGCGTTTGCAGTTTGGAGTTGATCCTGTCTTCTGAGCGTCCAGCCAGAGTCGGCGACCAGATTCGAGCGGAGCTCGGCGAGCTGCTCGCGCGCGAGGTCCACGATCCCGGCATCGGCTTCCTCACGCTCACCCGCGTCACCGTGACCGCCGACCTGCAGCAGGCGCGCGTCTATTACACGACCCTTGGCGACGACAAGGCGCGGCGCGACACGGCCCGCGCCCTCGGCCGCGCCACCCCGTTCCTGCGGCGGCAGATCGGCCGGCGTTTGCGGCTCAGGCGGGTGCCCGAGCTGACCTTCTTCTTCGACGAATCCATCGAGGGGGCGGACAGGATCGAGCGGATCCTCCGGGATCTCAGCTCCGAGCGCGCGGAGGGCGGGCCGGAGGCGGATGGCACGGGACACGATGACGAGAAGTGACAGCGACGAGCACACGAACATCATCGGGCGGATCAGGGACGAGGTGCTGCGCCGCAGGCGCTTCCTGCTCACCTCCCACGCGCGGCCGGACGGCGACTCGATCGGTTCGCAGGTCGCGATGGCCTTCGCGCTCGACGCGCTCGGCAAGGCGGTGCGGATCGTCAACGCGGATCCCCCGCCGGAGCACTACCAGGATTTTCCAGGCGTCGGCCGGATCGAGATCGCCTCCCAGGCCACGCCAGAGGTCGACGCGGTCATCGTGATGGAGTGCAGCGACCTCGGCCGCACCGGCGTCGCGGGTCTCGAGGACCAGTTCCTCATCAACATCGATCACCACGCCGGCAACACCCACTACGGCGCGCTCAACTGGCACGACGTGTCGGCGGCCGCGTGCGGCGAGATGGTCTTCGATCTGATCCGCGCGCTCGGTGTTCCCCTGACCCAGGAGATCGCGACGCACGTGTACCTCGCGATCCTGACCGACACAGGGTCGTTCCACCACTCGAACATCACGCCGCGCACCTTCGACATCTGCCGCGAGACCGTCGAAGCGGGGGTGAACCCGGCGATCATGGCGCGGCGCGTGTTCGACAGCAACAGCTTCGGGAAGCTGAAGCTCATCGGCGCGCTGCTCGACTCGATGGAGCTCGTGGACGAGGGACGGCTGGCGGTCCTGCGCATCGACGACGCGATGCTCGAGGCGTGCGGCTGCACGAACAACGACACCGAAGGGATCATCAACCTGCCCCTCACCGCGCGGGAGATCCAGGCGGTGGTCTTCTTCAAGGTCTCCCCCAACGGGGAAGTGCGGGTCAGCATGCGGTCGAAGTACGACGTCGACGTGCGGTTCGTGGCCACCCAGTTCGGGGGCGGCGGCCACAAGAACGCGGCGGGCTTCACCGTCGACGGACGGCTGGAGGATGTCCGTGCGGATATCCTCCAGCGGCTCATCGCCGCCATCGAACACGGTCTCCAAACGCGGCCGCAATGACAATTCCAAATTCCAAACTCCAAACTCCAAAGGCACTCCAAAAGGCCAACTCCAAAGCCCAAAGGTGCAAGCCGCTCCAATTCGGCGTTCCTTCGCAGTTTGGAGTTTGGATTTTGGCGTGCCCTTGGAGTTTGAACTTTGGAGTTTGGAGTTGACAAGAATCAAAGAATCAAATGGACGGCGTCCTCGTCATCGACAAACCCGCCGGTCCGACCTCGCACGACGTGGTCGCCGTCGTCCGCCGGGCGCTCGATGAAAAGCGCATCGGGCACACGGGCACCCTCGATCCGCTCGCAACGGGCGTCCTTCCGCTGGTCGTGGGGCGCGCGACGCGGCTCGCGCGGTTCCTGAGCGGCGCGGACAAGGAGTACATCGCGGAGGTCCGGCTGGGGGCCGCGACCTCCACGTTCGACGCGGATGAACGCCAGGAGGCGCCGGTGCTGGCGCCGGTCCCCGCCGGGGCCGTCGAGGCCGTGGCCGCGCTTCTCGAAGAATTCCGCGGGACGTACTTGCAGTCACCCCCTGTGTTCTCCGCAAAGAAGATCGGCGGGACGCCCGCGCATCGACTCGCGCGAAAGGGCAAGCCGCCCGAGATGACGCCGGTGCCGGTGACCGTCAGCACGCTCGAGATGGTGTCGCACGAGGGCGGACTCATCCGCCTCCGCGTGGTCGCGTCGAGCGGGTTCTACGTGCGGTCGCTCGCGCATGACCTCGGCCAGCGGCTTGGATGCGGCGCCCACCTCGAGAACCTCCGGCGCGTCCGCGCCGGGGAGTTCACAATCGAGCAGGCGGTGCCCCTCGAGGCGGTGATCGAAGGGGCCGCCGCGGCTGCCGCGCGCCTGATTCCCCTGGAGCGGCTGCTTCCCGGCATGCCCGGCGTCGTCTTGAGCGCCCGCGGGGTGGCGCGCGCGGGGCATGGCAATGTGTTGGGCGTGGAGGACCTGCTCGGCTCGCCGGGAACTGCCGGACTCCCGGCATCCACGCCGCGAGTGCGGATCGTTGACGAGGCCGGACGGCTTCTCGGCATCGCAGAACCGCGGGACGGCGACCTTTTGCAACCCGTCGTCGTTCTGGGGTAAGATATTGAGCTTACGGTGCTTAAGGGTGCTGAGAGGTGCTGAAGGGTGCTCTCAGCACCTCTCAGCACGCTTCAGCACCTTGGTTTGGAACGGCGGTCTGGTGCGGGGGCTGGTGCCCCGAGGGTCTGGGCCGTGCGTGGAGGGACGAAGTGACGTTCAGCAAGGATCGCAAGACGGAAGTCATCGGCTCGTACAGGACCCACGACACCGACACCGGATCTCCCGAGGTGCAAGTCGCCCTCCTCAGCGAGCGCATCAACTACCTCACGGAACATTTCAAGACGCACGCGAAGGACCATCATTCCCGGCGCGGCCTGCTGAAGCTGGTCGGGCAGCGGCGCAGCCTGCTCGATTACCTGAAGCGGAAGGACACCGACCGCTACGCCGAGTTGATCCGACGCCTCGGCATCCGCAAGTAGGGGGCAGGGCCCTGAGCCCTGAGCCCTTCGCACACCTGAAAGCTGGCGCAGCTCACACTGACAGAAAGAAAGTTCAATGCACAAACGCGACATTTCGTTCGACGGTCGGACACTCTCCCTTGAAACCGGCCGCCTCGCCAAGCAGGCCGATGGCGCCGTCGTCGTCCGCATGGGCGACACCATGGTGCTCGTGACGGCCTGCGCGGACCTCAACCCGCGCGAAGGCGTCGATTTCCTGCCGCTCACCTGCGACTACAAGGAGAACGCGTATGCGTCGGGGCGGATTCCCGGCGGGTTCTTCAAGCGCGAGGGCAAGCCGCCCGAAAAGGAAGTGCTCACGAGCCGGCTGATCGATCGCCCGATTCGCCCGCTGTTCCCGGACGGCTGGCGCAATGAAACGCAGATCATCGCGCTCGTGATCTCGGCCGACTCGGACAACGACTCGGACGTGCTCTCGATTACCGGTGCGTCGGCGGCGCTCGCACTGTCGAGCGTCCCGCAGACGCGGACGATCGCCGGGGTGCGCGTCGGGCACGTCGATGGCGACTTCGTCATCAATCCGACCTTCGAGCAGCGCAAGCGCAGCACGCTCGATCTGATCGTCGCCGGCAGCAAGGACGGCATCGTGATGGTCGAGGCGGGCGCGAAGGAAGTGCCGGAAGAGCAGATGGTCCAGGCGCTCGAGCGCGCGCACGCGGCGATCAAGGAGATCGTGGCCGGCATCGACGCCCTCGTGGCCCAGGCCGGGAAGGCCAAGCGGGTGCCCGCGCTGAAGAAGGAGATCTCGAAGGACTTCATCAAGGAGATCGAGGACCAGGTCCTCGGGCCGCTCACCGAGGCGATGCGGATCAAGGACAAGCTCGAGAACTACTCGACCGTGGACAAGATCGTGAACGGGTTCGTCGCGAACCTGCCGGAGGGGGACGACGAACGGAAGGCCGACGCGAAGTCGATCCTCAAGGGCCTGAAAGAGAAGGTGTTGCGCGACGAGATCCTCGAGCGCGGGCAGCGGCTCGACGGCCGGAAGTTCGACGAGATCCGCACGATCACGATCGAGGTGGGCGTCCTCCCGCGCGCGCACGGGTCCGCCCTGTTCACGCGCGGCGAGACCCAGGCGCTCGTGACGGCCACGCTCGGCACGGCCGACGACCAGCAGAAGGTGGAGTCGGTGGACGGCGAGATCTGGAAGCGCTTCATGCTCCACTACAACTTCCCGCCGTTCTCGGTCGGTGAAGTCAAGTTCCTGCGCGGCCCCGGCCGCCGGGAGATCGGCCACGGCGCGCTGGCCGAGCGCTCGCTCACGCCGCTGATGCCGACCGAGGAGCAGTTCCCCTACACCGTCCGCATCGTCTCGGAGATCCTCGAGTCGAACGGGTCGTCGTCGATGGCGTCGGTCTGCGGCGGCTCGCTGGCGATGATGGATGCGGGCGTGCCGCTCAAGGCGCCGGTGGCCGGCGTGGCGATGGGCCTGGTGATGGACGAAGAGACCGGCCGTTACGCGGTCCTGAGCGACATCGCGGGCGCGGAAGACCACTACGGCGACATGGACTTCAAGGTCACCGGAACCTCCGACGGCATCACGGCGCTCCAGATGGACATCAAGGTCGCGGGCGTCACGACCGAGATCATGCGCAAGGCGCTCGAGCAGGCGCGCCAGGGGCGCATGCACATTCTCGGCAAGATGCAGGAAACGCTCGCCGCCTCGCGCAAGGACGTCTCGCAGCACGCCCCGCGCATCGTGACGATCCGGATCCCCGTCGACAAGATCCGCGACGTCATCGGGCCGGGAGGCAAGATGATCCGCAGCATCATCGAGCGGACCGGCGTGAAGATCGACGTCGAAGACGACGGCCGGGTCAACGTCGCGTCGGCCGACGAGGCGTCGGCGCAGAAGGCGATCGGCATCATCCAGGAGCTGACCGCGACGCCCGAGATCAACAAGACCTACATGGGCAAGGTGCAGCGCATCGCGGACTTCGGCGCGTTCGTCGAGATCATGCCGGGGCTCGACGGCCTGCTGCACGTCTCGGAGATCGCGCACTACCGTGTGAAGGACGTGCGCGACGAGCTGAAGGAAGGCGATCAGGTGATGGTCAAGGTGATCAACATCGATCCGTCGGGCAAGATTCGCCTCAGCCGCAAGGCGCTCCTGCAGCCGGAGGAAGGCCAGACCCCCGCGGCGGCCGGCAAGGGTGAGGGGCCTGGAGGCGACGGGCGCCGTCACCGCTGACGGAGAGAAACGCCGGGCCGGGCAACTAAACCGCCCGGTCCGGCGTCTTTACTACAGGGAGCGCCGGTCTTGCCCCGCCGGCAGGGAGGGAACCATGAAAAGGCCAACGATCGTCGCGTCGGCGTGTCTGGCCGCGGCCCTCCTCATCGCGTTCGCGCTGCGCGTTCAGGCGGCCCATCCGCACGGACAGACGCGCGAGTTCACCGTGACGGGCGACAAATTCTCGTTCTCACCGGCCGAGATTCCCGTCCGCAAGGACGATCTCGTGAAGATCCGCTTCACGGCGACCGACATGCCGCATAGCTTCACGATCGACGACTATCGCATCTCCAAGCGCGCGGGCGCCGGCCAGATCATAGAAATCGAGTTCCGCGCCGACCAGGCGGGCACCTTCACCTACTACTGCAACCTCACGCAGGACGACCGCTGCCGCCAGATGAAGGGACAGCTCATCGTCCGGTAGTCTGTGGTTGGCGGACCAACTCACCAACTCACCAACTCACGAATTCACGAATTCACGAGTTCACGAGTTCCCTGGCGCCGCGGACCGGATGCGCTCCCCGATCGGGGGATGCGTGTAGAACAGCCACAGCGCCGCGCGCGACGGGTGCTCCTCCGCCAGGTTCTGCGTGGCCAGGCGCCGCATCGCCGAGACGAACGCGGCGGGACGTCCGGTCAGCCTCAGCGCGTACGCATCGGCCCGGCGCTCCGCGGCGCGCGAGATCGCATTCACGATCGGTGTCGCGGCAAGGGTCGTCGCTGCCCCGGCGAGCAGCAGCAGCGGCAGGCCCGCGACATCGGCCGGGGAACGGAGGCCGAGCCGCAGCCACCAGGCGTCCAGCGCGAGCGCGGCCGCGAAGAAGGAGGCCGCGATCACGACGGCTTCCACGGCGAGCCCCTTGAGGATGTCCCGATGCACGTGGTGCGCGAGCTCGTGCGCGAGGATCACCTCGATCTCGTCCTCCGAGTACGCGGCCAGCAGGGTGTCGGAGACGATGATGCGGCGGGTTGCGCCCGTGCCGACCAGCGCGGCGTTCGCGCGCCGGCTCTTCTCGCCGAGGCCCCACTCGTAGACTCCGACCGCGGGCACGCCCGCGCGCCGCGCGAGATCGACGAGGCGATCGTTCAACGAGGGGCGGTCGAGCGGCGTGAACCGATAGAACAGGGGAAGCAGCACGAGCGGCGCGGCCTTCGCGACGACCACCAGCGCCGCGACGCAGATCGCCGTGGAGGCAACCCACCACGCCTGCGGCAGCCCGCGCATCGTGGCATACACCGCTTCGGCCCCGGCCACGCCGACGATCACGCTGATCGACGTCGCCTTGGCATGATCGCGCAGCCATGTCGCGAACGACTCCGATGACAGTCCGAAGCGGCGCTCGAGCAGATAGCTCCGCTGAAACGCCAGCGGCAGCGCCACAGCCTCGTACGCCAGCGCAATCCAGAGGGAGTAGATCGCCACGGTGGAGACCGCGTCCACCGTGCCGCCGGTCAGCGAGGCCGCGCGGTCGCACAGGAAGCGCGAGGCGCCGGACGCCAGCAGGCCGGTGAACAGCGCGCCGTCAACCGCCAGGGAGACAAGCGCGGCGCGGCGCCTCAGGCGGTGGTAGCGCGAGGACTTGTCTTCGTTCAAAGAAAGTTTCAGTTCAGCTGCACTGAAATCAACTTCGAGACGCCGGGTTCCTCCATGGTCACGCCATAGAGCCGATCCGCGATCTCCATCGTCTTGCGGTTGTGCGTGATGAGAATGAACTGGGTGTGTTCCTGCATGCCCTGGAGCATCTCGACGAACCGCCCGATGTTCGCGTCGTCGAGCGGCGCGTCGATCTCGTCGAGCAGGCAGAATGGGCTCGGACGGTACTTGAAGATGGCGAACATCAGCGCCATCGCCGAGAGCGCCTTCTCGCCGCCCGACAGGAGCTGCACGTTCTGCAGCCGCTTGCCCGGGGGCTGCGCGATGATGTCGATGCCGCTCTCGAGCTGGTCGCTCTCGTCGAGCAGCACGAGCCCGGCACGCCCGCCGCCGAACAGCGTCGTGAAGGTCTGCTCGAAATACCGGTTGATGACCTCGAACGCTTCGCGGAAGCGTTCCCTCGTCGTCTTGTCGATGCGCCGGATCGCCTCGCCCGTCGACGCGATCGCGTCCACGAGATCCTTGCGCTGTACGGTCAGGAACGTGTGCCGCGACTCGAGGTCGTCGAACTGATCGATGGCCATCATGTTGACGGCCCCCATGCGCTCGATTTTCGCGCGCAGGTCGGCGACCATCTGCTCGGGGGTCATCGGCCCGGCGTCGGCCGGCGGCGAGGGTTCCGCGAGGGCGGCGGATCCGGCCTCGTCCTCGATTTCGGCCGCGTCGGGAGCATCGTCCACGGGCCGCGGGCTGGCGAGCACGCCGGTGCGTTCCAGCTCCGCCACCGCGGCGGCCACTTCGTCGAGCGACGCCTCCACGGTTTCGACGCACGACTCGGCGAGATGCGCGAGATCGGATTCGGCGGTCGCGCGGGCGAGGTCGGCCTGCGCCAGCTCCGCGCGCACGAGTTCGAGCGCGCGGCGGGCCTCCCGGATGCGCCCGTCCTGCTCGTCGAACGCGCCGTGGAGCGCCTGTGATGTGTCGTCGGCCGCCCGCACGCGTTCGCGCAGCTCGTCGAAGGCCCTGAGCCCCTCGTCGAGGCGCGTCTCCGCGGCGGCGATCGCGGTCACGAGCTCGGCGCGGCGCGCATCGGTCCGACGGAGATCGTCCTGGCGCGCCGTGACGCGCGATTCCAGCTCGCGGGCGGCTTCCTCCAGCCGCTGGACTTCGACCGCCAGGCCGCTGGTCCGCTCGACGAGGCCGGCATGCGCCGCCTTGGCGTCCGCGGTGCGCTCGGCCTGCGCCTGCATCGCCTCACGCGCCTCGAACAGGCGGCGCTGCGCCTGGTGCAGCCGCTCGTCGGCGGCCCGCTGTTCCGTCTGGATGCGCGTGATGGACTCGCGCGCCTCTTCGTGACGGGCCTCCTGCGCCCGCAGCTCTTCCTCCGCCGATCGGCGCTCGGTGGCGATTTGTTCCTGCTTGCGCGCGACCCGCTCCCCCGCCTCGCGCGCGCTCGCGATCTGCAGCTCGAAGCCGACGGCCGCCTTCTCCTGGCGGTGCAGCTCCGACTGGAGCGCGAGGATGGCGGATTCCACCGACGCGATGGTCAGATCGAGGGCGGAGATCTCCTCGGCGAGGCGCGCGACCGCGGCGCGGCCGGTCTCGCTCTGCTCGCGCAGCTCCTTGATCTCGCGCTTCGTCGTCAGGATGCCGCGAGCCTCGGCGGGCGTGCCGCCCTCGACCACGTGCGCGCCGCGGAACACGCGGCCGTCGAGCGTGGCGACCGGTGCCGAGGTGGCCGCCGCGGCCGCGCGCGCCGCCTCGTGGGTGTCGGCGATCAACGCGCCGCCGATTGCGGCGCGAATGGCCTCCGCCGCCGGTCCATCGATGCGGACCACCGATGACAGCGGCCGTACCCCCGGCCCAGGACTCTGCACGTCGAGTGTCGCGGCGGCGCCGGCGATCAGGAAGCCGACCCGGCCCGCACGGCGGGTTCGCGCGAGATCCAGGCCGGCCGCCGCGTGTGCGTGCGTGGGCACGACGACATGCTGCAGCAGATCTCCGAGACAGGCTTCGACGGCCCGCTCGTAGTCTCCGGCCACCTCGAGGTGGTCGGCGACCGACCCCATGTGCGCGACGGCGTCGCCCGCTTCGGCGAGCACGAGCCGCGCGCCATCGCCGTACTCGGCGCGCGCGGCGTCGAGCTCCTCGAGCGACTTCAGCCGCGCCACCACCCCGGCGAGCTCGCGCTCCTGTGCCTGGAACGCCCGCATGCGTCGCTCGCGATCGCCGCGGGCCCCCGAGTGCTCCGACTCCCTCGCGGCGTGCTCCAGCCGCAACGTCTCGATGGCCTCGGACGCGCGCGCCATGGCGGCTTCGGCGGCACGCCGTTCGTCCGACGCGCGCTCCGCTTCGACGCGCACGTCCTGGCTCTCGACCTCCAGTTTGTGGATCTGCTCGGCCATCCTCGAGCCCGCGGCGGCCGCATGGTCCATCGCATGCCGCAGCGCGGTCGCGGCATTCACCGCCGCGAACACCTCGCTGCGCGCGGCTTCCACGTCCGCTTCGAGTCCCTCGATATTGCGGTGCAGCTCTCCGTAGGCGATCTCCTCGGCGCGCAGGGCGCCGGCCGCCTCATCGCGCTCCGCGCCGGCCCGCAGCGCGGCCTCGCGGCGCGCGTCGATCTCGAGCCGGGCCGGCCCGCGCCGCGCCTCGAGCGCCGCGAGCTCCGCTTCGATCTCCGCGGCGGCGGTGCCCAGCGACTCCACCTGCTGTTTGTCGAACGCGATCTGCTGCTGCAGCCGCCCGTTTTCGAGCTCGCTCGCGTGCGCCGCTTCACGCGCCGCGGTCGTGCGGCCGTCCGCCTCCGCCACCTCGAGCCGCAGGCGCTCGAGCGACGCCTCGACCTCGGCGAGGTGCGCGGCCGCCATCGTCTCGCGGCCGCGCGCGTCGGCCAGCCGCGTCCGCGCCGACTCTCTCGCGCGTCCGAGCACGCGGTACCGCTCGGCGAACTGGACCTTCTCCCATTGCCGCAGCTGTTCGCGCAGCCGCTTGTACCGGCGGGCCTTCGCCGCCTGCCGCTTCAGCGCGCCACGCTGTTTCTCGACCTCGAAGATGATGTCGTCAACGCGCGTGAGGTTCTGCTGCGCCGCCTCGAGCTTCAGCTCCGCGGCCCGGCGGCGGCTCTTGTACTTCGTCACTCCCGCGGCTTCTTCGATCAGCTGGCGCCGATCGGTCGGGCGCGCGCTGAGAATCTGGCCGATCTTGCCCTGCTCGATCACGGCGTACGCCTTGATGCCCAGCCCCGCATCCATCAGCAGGTCCTGCACGTCGCGCAGCCGGCAGCTCTCGCCGTCGATCAGGTACTCGCTTTCCCCGGAGCGATAGAGGCGCCGCATCAGCTCCACGTCGCGCACGATGAGCGGCTCGTCGTCGAGCGCGACCGAAGGGACCAGCAGCGTGCCGTCGGGACCGGCAAGCGCTTCCCCGCCGCCGGGGGCGACGCCTCCTTCGTCCAGGACCACCGCGCGGGCGCCCGCGCCCGCCGGTACGCGCGCCGCCACCCCTTTCAGCTTCAACCGCACTTCCGCGGCGGCCGTGGGCTTGCGTGCGTCGCTCCCGCCGAAGATGACGTCCTCCATGCGGTCGCCGCGGAGGCTCTTCGCGCTCTGCTCGCCCAGGACCCAGGTCAGCGCGTCGACGACGTTGCTCTTGCCGCATCCGTTGGGACCGACAATCGCCGTGACGCCCTGGTCGAAGGTGAGTTCCGATCGGTCGGGAAAGCTCTTGAAGCCGGCAATTTCGAGACGTTGCAACCGCATGGCGATCTGGTTCCTTGCTGTGGCCCGCGACGTGTTCAGCCCAAAACGGCGAAAGCCGCTTCACCGGCGCCGGGAGACACGACTCCGGCCGTGAAGCGGCTGGGAGCGCTTCGAAGACACGTGATTGCTCGGGAGTCTACGACGATGACGTGACAAGGCCGTACGGCCGGTGCCCACACCCCACCCAAAGCGGGATGGCCCCTGGACGCCAGCGAACGGCCGTCAGTCTAACAAGCCCCTATACCTAGGACAAGATTAAACTCGTACCCCAAAATCTAGGGCCAAATGCCCTACACCTTTCCGTGTCAGCGCGCCTTCGCGTGCGCCTGCGGAAGCTGCATCAGGCGTTCGGCTTCCGGGAACTGCGTGACCGCGAACTGCGCCTGCGGGTCGGCGGCGATCAGGTTCCGGCGCGCTTCGTCGATCCCGAACAGTGCGGAATCGATCTCGTAGCGAATCATCGCCCGGATGAACGCCTCGTCTTTCACGAACGCCTCTTCGTCGATCCTGACCTTCTGCGACACGAGCATCGCGCGGAAGTCCTTCATCATGTCGTCGGTGATGGTGAAGCCGCGCGAGATCCGCTTCCGGTTCTGGTTGGCCGCGCTCAGCCGCGTGTCGCCTTCCGCCGTGAACCGGTCGGCGAAGTTCAAGAACGACTGCCGCGCGAAAAGCTGCCGCCCGAACCGCGTCGGGTTGAACCCTTCGTACGAGCCGAGGACGAACTTGTCGGGCTCGATTCCGCCGCCGCCATACACCTTGCGGCCGGCATCCGTGTACTTCAGTTCCGAGGCCTGATGCGGACGCTCACTCGTCTGATCGCGGAGACCGTACATCAGATACTCGTCGAACGTCCCGTCCCACGGGCGCTGAATGAGGCGTCCGCTCGGCGTGTAGTAGCGGCCGGTGGTGACCGCGACGCCCGCCCCTTCGACAATCCGGTAGACGGACTGCACGAGCGCCTTGCCGAACGTGCGCTCGCCGACGATGAGCGCGCGATCGTGATCCTGCAGCGCGCCGGTGACGATCTCCGAGGCGCTGGCGCTGCCGCGATTCACGAGCACGACCATGGGCAGGTGCGTGTAGCCGCTCTCCTCGGTCGCGCGATAGTCCTGATCCGCGTTCGCGATGCGGCCGCGCGTGTAGACGATCAGGTCGCCGCGCGGCAGGAACCGGTTGGAGATCCGGATGGCCTGGTCGAGCGCGCCGCCGGGGTTGTTCCGCAGGTCGAGCACGAGCCGCGTCATGCCCTTCGACGTCAGCCCCGACAGCGCCTTGCCGAGCTCGCGGTCCGACGTCTCGGAGAACTCGGTGAGCTTCACGTAGCCGGTGTCCTTGTCGAGCATGAACTCGCCCTGGACCGTCGTGATGTTCACCTCGTCGCGCACGACCTCCATGTCGATCAGCCCTTCGTAGCCCGGGCGGCGGATCGAGATGTTGACGGTGGTGCCCTTCGGGCCTTTGAGCTTCTTCACCGCCTGGTCGCTCAGCCACCCCTTCGTGTCCACGCCTTCGATGCGCGCGATGACGTCGCCGCGGCGCAGCCCCTTCTTGTAGGCGGGCGAACCCTCGAAGATCGACATCACGGTGATGTCGCCGTCGATGACCTGGATCGTGATGCCGAGACCGTAGTAGCGCCCCTCCTGCCGCTCGCGCATCTGCGCGTACTCCTTCGGATCGAAGAAGCTCGAGTGCGGATCGAGCGTGTGCAGCATGCCGTCGATCGCCCCGTAGACGAGCCGCTCGGAGGGCACGGCGTCGACGTACTCGCGGTCGATCGCCGCCAGCGCCGACGTGAACACGCGGTACTGCTGCGAGACTTCATCTTCGGTTGCGAGCAGGTTGCTGCCGAAGAAGCCGCCAACCAGCGCCGAGACCAGCACGGCAAGAACGGAGACCGGAAAGAACCGGGAACTACGCATCTTTGCATCGTAGCAGACAAGTTCCATTGTCGCAACGACTTCCGGGCACGGATGGAACGGCTGAGCCCGCCTCGGCGCGCCAAACCGCCGGCGTCTCGGCTTATAATGCAAAGCGAGGGGTCCGCGGGCATCTCAGCCGTCGTTAACTGTCAGCCCATCAAGGATTTAATTTATGTTCGGTTCCATCGGCATGCCCGAGCTGATCATCATTTTCGTGATCGCCTTGATCATCTTCGGGCCCAGAAAGCTGCCGGAACTCGGCCGATCGCTCGGCAAGAGCATCAATGAATTCAAGCGCGCCTCGAACGAGCTGAAGAGCACGCTCGACGAGGAAATCCGTCAGGAAGAGCAGCGCAGTGCCGACCGGCAGCGCACGCCCGAGCCGCACCGTCCGACCTCGCCCGACGATCAGAACGTGCCGCGCAAGTCCGACGAGGTCTGATTCGCCCCATGCCGCTCGTGAAATTTCCCGGAGCCGTCGAGCCCGATCCCGACGATCGGCATATCCATCTGACGGACCCGGATCTCTTCGACGAAGAGGCGGCCGGCGCGAAGATGTCCTTCCTGGATCACCTCGACGAGCTGCGCAAGCGCCTGATCCACGCGGTCGTCTCGGTCCTCGTCGGCGTCGGCGCGACCTTCTATTTCCACAACCAGATCTACAACTTCGTCTTCGAGCCGACGCGAAGGGTCCTTCCGCCGCACACGTCGCTCATCTTCACGGAGCCCGGCGAGGCCTTCTCGCTGCACCTGAAGATCGCGCTGATCGCGGGCGTGCTCGCGGCCGCGCCGTACATCATGTACCAGGTATGGCTGTTCATCGCGCCGGGCTTGTACTCGCACGAGAAGAAGATGGCGATCCCGTTCGTGCTGCTCTCGACCGGCGGCGCGCTGGCGGGTGCCGCGTTCAATCACTACGTCCTGTTCCCGTTCATGATGACGTTCTTCGGGAGCTTCAGCTCGCCGGAAACGCTGTTCATGCCGAAGCTGGATCCGGTATTCTCGCTGTACACCAATTTCCTGATCGCGTGCGTCCTGATTTTCCAGATTCCGACGGTGGTCTTCTTCCTCGCGCGCATGAAACTCGTCACCGCGCGGTTCCTTGTCCGCCATTTCAAGTACGCCGTTCTCGTCACCTTCGTCGCCTCGGCCATCATGACGCCGACCGGCGACCCCGGCACGCAGACGATCTTCGCGCTCCCGATGATCGGCCTGTACATCCTCAGCATCGGTATCGCCTGGATCGTCGCGCCGGCCGCGACCAAACTCTAAACAATAGGGGAACCTGGAGTTACCAGCCCATGGTTGGGTTGTGCCCAGTTGACTGTCCGCGACTCAGGCCCTATATTGATGAGGTGGGCGCGTGCCCGAGACATCTATCGTGAGTGCAACGCGGAAAGGTCGAACCGAGATGAGAACTTCAGCGAGGACGCTGAGCGCGGCCGGAATGGAGCCAGCGGCGAGGCGCTGGCGCAATGAAGGCCGCCAGTCGGGGTGCAGGGGGCCCCGACGACTGGTAGGATGCCTGGCCGCCATCGTGGTCGCCTTCGCGGCTCCAGCGCTCGCCCAGACAGCACAACCGGCGGGACAGACGGCTCCTCCGACGGCAACCACGGGACCCACCGCGACGCGGCCCGCTACGACCACGTTCATGGGAGACACGGGGTTGTGGATGGTGCCGACCGGCGAGGTCCTGCCGGCAAAGAAAGGGTCGATCAGCGCGTATCGCGTGAACTTCGACGACAACCAGGGCTTCACCGACGTGTCCAACTGGCCGATCACCTTCGGGATTGGCGTCGGGGACCGCGCGGAAATCTTCGGCGCGTGGACGCTCGTCAATCGGATCGACCGGGACATCCGGCCGCTGTTCGTCCCGACGCTGCCGGCCGCAGGCGGCTGGGTACCGCAGAACCCCCTCGCCCGGGACGGGTGGTCGGGCAACAACCTGGGCGACTTCTGGGTCGGCGCGAAG
>MELC01000003.1:1261-10565 GCA_001767455.1 Acidobacteria bacterium RIFCSPLOWO2_12_FULL_66_21 | reverse complement strand
CCCAACGAGAAACTGAACATCGCTGGCATCGGCGCCGGCGGCCAGGCCTTCAGCGACCTGCGCCAGTGCGAGACGGAAAACATCGTGGCCCTCGCCGATGTCGACTGGCTGCGCGGCGAGCCGGGATTCCAGCGCTGGGACAAGGCTGCGAAGTACAAAGACTTCCGGCAGATGCTGGACAAGGAGGGGAAGCGCATCGACGCCGTGCTGATCGGGATCCCGGACCACATGCACACCGCCGCCGCCCTCTATTGCATGGAGCGCGGCAAGGGCGTCTATGTCGAGAAACCGCTCACGCGTATTGCGTCGGAGGCTCGTCTGCTCGCGCAGGCCGCACAGAAGTATGGAGTGGCGACTCAGATGGGCAACCAGGGCTACTCGCACGAAGCGACGCGCGTCGCCAGCGAGATCATCTGGGCGGGAGAGATCGGGGAGGTCCGGGAGGTCCACGCGTGGATGAGCCGACCGAGCTGGCCTCAGGGCATGACGAAGATGCCGCCGCCGACCCCGGTGCCGCCGACGCTCGACTGGGACCTGTGGCTGGGAACCGCCGCGTTCCGCCCGTTCACCGTCGGCGATCAGGAGTACAAGGACTTCGTCACGGCCCGCAGCGCTGCGCGAAGACGGGGCGCCGCAGGCGCGGCCCCTGAGGCGCCGGCCGGCGCGCTGCCGCCTGGGGCGCCCGGAGAGCCACCACCCGGAGCCGCAGGCGCACGGGGGGGCGGCGGCTTCGGCGGTAGCGAGGACTTCGGCTTCTACCTCCCGTTCAACTGGCGCGGGTTCTACGACTTCGGCAGCAGCCTGATCGGTGACTGGGGTGTGCACATCCTCGGCCCCGCCAACTGGGCGCTCGCGTTGAGCCCGGAGTCCCTCGTCAGCGTCGAGTGCATCAAGAAAGACCCGCTGCCGCCGTACACGTTCCCGGACGTGTTCACGATCAAGTACGAGTTCAAGGCGCGCAGGAGCCTGCCGCCTGTCACCGTCTACTGGTACCAGCACACGGGCGGCGACGCCTACACTCCGGAAGGCATGACGGTGCAGGAGGCGCGGAAGATCCCCGGCCAGGGACCGCAGGTCGGACCGGTGAACACGGGGCGGGGCGGGGGTGCCGGACGCGGGGCGGCGGGCGCCCCGGGTGCACCGGGCGCGGCGGGCGCTCCGGGTGCCGGGCGGGGAGGAGGCCGTGGCGGTTTGGCACCGCGGGGAAGTGGGTACAACTGCATCTTCGTCGGGAGCAAGGGTTACATGGGCACCAGTGGACGCGGTGAGGGGGTGGGACTGCTTCCGGGTTCACTGTGGGCGGACTACACGCTGCCGCCTCAGTTCCTGACACGCTCACCCGGGCATCATCGTGATTGGATCCGGGCCTGCAAGGGCGGCACGCCGGCCTGCTCGCACTTCGGCATCGCCGGCCCGTACACCGAGTGGCTGGTCCTCGGCTCGGCTGCGGTTCGAGCCGAAGGCAAGTTGCTGTACAACGCCAAGACCGGCCTGTTTACCAACAACGCCGACGCCAACAAGTACCGGAAGATCGAGTACCGCAAAGGCTGGGAGGTCAGACTGTAGATCCCGGGGGAGGGCCGGAGTACCAGCCCGGCCCGCTCTGCGTGCAATCGTGCGGAAGGAGACCGTATGCTCTATACGAGACGGGATTTCGGGAAGATCGCGTTGGCCACGCTCCCAGCGGCCAGCGTGGCCAGACTGTTGGCGGCTGCCCAGCCGAACTCGACATTCGGCGGCGTGCGAATCGGCGTCATCACCTACAGCTTTCGCGCACTGCCTGGAAGCGCAGAGGACACGCTCAAGTATTGCCTCGACTGCGGCTTCAGTGGAATCGAACTGATGAGCAATGTGGCCGAGAGTTATGCGGGCTCGCCGGCGCAGGGAGGGCGCGGTGCCGGGCCGGGGGCTCAGGGCCGCGGACCGGGTGGACCTCCCGGTGCACTGCCGGCTGGACCCCCGGGTGCACCGGGAGGTGCCGCCGCCGGCGCTCCCGGCGCACCGGGAGCCGGGGGCCAGGGCGGGGGCCGCGGCCGCGCGGCGCTGACGCCCGAGCAGCAGGAAGCCCAACGGAAGCGAGCCGAGGACCTGAAGAACTGGCGGCTCTCGGTGTCCATGGACAAGTACAAAGCCTTCCGCAAGATGTACGAGGATGCGGGAGTGAAGATCTACGCGTTCAAACTGCCGCCAACCATGGAGATGTCGGACGCGGAGTACGAGTACATCTGGAACGTGGGCGAGACGTTGGGCGCGGACCACATCACCATGGAGCTGCCGACCGACGACGCACACCTGAAGCGGGTGGCTGACTACGCGGCGAAGCGCAAGCTGCGGATCGCGTTCCACACCCATGGCCAGGGCGGCGCCTCAGGGTTCGACAAGGTGCTGGCCGCGTCCCCGTACACGGCGCTGAACTTCGATGTGGGTCATTACTACGGTGTCAACGGCGAGTCGCCGGTGCCGTTGGTTCAGAAGTACCACGACCGGATCGCCAGTCTGCATCTGAAGGACCGGAAGGGGCCCGGCACCGCCGCGCCAGCCCCGGAGGGCGCCCGAGCCGGCGGCCCGGGCCGCGGCGGCGCGAACATGCCATGGGGGCAGGGCGAAACGCCGCTCAAGGACGTCTTGCAGCTCATGAAGAAAGACAAGTACAGGTTCCCGGCCAGCGTCGAGTACGAGTACCCGACGCCGGAAGGATCCGACGTGCTGACCGAGATCAAGAAGTGCGTGGAGTACTGCAAACGGGCGCTTGCCTAGCTGAACGTTGATGCACCAAACCGTGGGGACAGACACCGGAACCGGGAAAGGCGTTGAGGGGTACATGAACTCGATGGCAGTTTCGGTGTCTGTCTCCGCTTTCACCGCGTTGATGATGCTGGCGATGCCGGTCCCGACCGCCGCGCAGGCGCCAGCGGCCGGCGGGCAGAAGCTCGTGCCCCTCCCCATCGTATTGCCCCAGCCGATGTTCGAGGGCACGCCTCAGAACATGAAGGTGCCCAACCTGGAAAAGCCGCGCTACAAGGCGCGGGACCCGTTCCTGGCTCCCGCCGGAGTCGTGAATGTCGCCAGGCGCAAGAAGGTGGTCAGCAGCGACGTGGCACCGGTGATGGGCGACATGAGCATGATCACCGACGGGGACAGGACGGCGGAGGAAGGCAGTGAGGTGGAACTTGGTCCGGGGCGCCAGCAGGTGACCGTGGATCTGGGAGCCATGCACGAGATCTACGCCGTGCTGTTCTGGCATTTCCACCGGACGCCCCGCGTGTACTTCGATGTCGTGGTCCAGATCGCCGATGACCAGGCGTTCACCAGGAACGTCCGCACCCTGTTCAACAACGACCACGACAATGCGTCCGGGTTGGGTGCGGGCAAGGACATGAATTACGTCGAAACGTCGGAAGGCCGGTTGGTGGACGCCAAAGGCTCCCTCGCCCGTTACGTTCGGTTGTACAGCAACGGCAACAGTGCCAACGAGCTGAATCATTACATCGAAGTCGAGGTGTTCGGCCGTCCCGTCAAGTGATGGTGTGATGCCTGACGCTGCGGATGGTGGCTCCTCGCTACCTTGCACCCCCCTGCCAGCATGAACACGACACCTTCGAGAGCCGGCCGCGTGGGGGCGGGGCCTGCCTCACGATGGATCAGAGGAGAGAACCGTCATGGACGATAGAGGAACAAAGACAACTGCCGCCGTCGCTCTGATGGCTGTGTTCAGCCTGGCCATCTGCTTCATCATCATCGGGGCTATCTCGGAAGAACTGAAGAAGGCGCTCGGTATTACAAACGACCAGATTGGAAGTCTGGTCCTCGCGCTCTTTCTGACCAGCATGATCGTGCAACTGATCATCGGTCCGATGGTGGACAAGTTCGGTCACAAGCCTCTGGCGATTCTGGGTTTCCTGGTTGCCGGCGGCAGCATGTTCCTGTTGGCGTTTGCGCCAAGTGTCGAGTGGGTATTCTTCGCCTGCATCCTGCTGGGCGTCGGCGCGATGTGTCTGAACACCGTGGGCAACACGCTGATTCCTGTCGTGTTGTTCGAGGGCCGTGATCCGGCGCGCGCGAGCAATTTCGGGAATGCCTTCTTCGGTTTGGGGTACATCCTGACACCCCTGCTGTTCTCGCTTTTCTCCACCCTGGCCCTGGGCTACAAGACGGGGGTGTCGATCATCGGCGCGCTATTGCTGGTGTTCCTCTTCATCGCGCTGGGTACTCGCTTCGCGACGGTATCAACCGGATTCCGGTTCTCCATGGCTGTCAAACTGCTGGAGAAGCCAGCCGTCCTGATTGCCGCATTTGCCCTGTTTTGTTACGTGGCGCTGGAAATCAGCATGGGCACCTGGATCAAGCCATACATGACCGAGATCTTCGGCGGCGACAGCAATCCCGACGCCGTGACCAATGCCGGGCTGGTACTGAGTGCCTTCGGAGTGGCGATGATGGTTGGACGGTTCCTGACCTCGGCGGTGAAGAACCTGACGGCCCTCGGTGCCAAAGTGATCGCCGGCGCCGCGCTCGTCTCTGTGTTTGCCATCCTGCTGATGATGCTGACGCACAGCACGGCGCTCGCGGTCATCGCGGTGGTGCTCACCGGCCTGGTATTCGCGCCCATCTTCCCCACCATCATCGGGGTCACGTTTGCGAAATTCGAGCCCGGTCTCTACGGCAGCATTTTCGGCATCGTGTTCGCGGTGGGCTTGCTGGGCGGAACGGTCGTGCCGAAAGTGATCGGCAACCTGAGTGTCGGCGCGACCGTCCAGCAGAGCCTGGGCATCGCCGTGGCGATGGCGGCAATTCTCTTCCTCATCTCGCTCGTCATCAGCAGGGTCGGGAAGCAGGCGCGATAACGTCTCGAGAGGACACCATGGCAGAGGACGACAAGAAGGATCAGCAGGGCGAGTCCGGGAAGGAAACCGGCAAGCTGATGAATCGGCGCGACCTGCTGCAGGGACTGTCGACGGTCCCGGTTCTGGGTCTGTTCGGATATGCCCTCAACAAACAGATCGGCTACGAGCGGGCCCAGAAGGAAGCGCTTGCCGGTCCCGCGGCTCCAGCGGCGAAGCCCTCGGAGATCAACGTCGCCCTGCTTGGCCAAGGCGCGCAGGGAGAGGTGCTGCTCAGCGCCATGTTGAAGGTGCCCGGCCTGCGGTTCCGCGCGGTCTGCGACATCTGGACGGAGTACAACCAGAAGCGAGCGGTGAACACGCTGAAGAAATACAACTTCGACGTCAACGGCTACGAAGATTATCAGGAGATGCTGGCCAAGGAAAAGGACCTGGACGCGGTCGTGATTGCCACGCCTGACTTCTGGCACTCGCAGCATACGGTCGATTGTCTGAAGGCCGGGCTGAATGTCTACTGCGAGAAGGAGATGTCGAATACCCTGGACGGCGCCAGACGCATGGTGCATGCCGCCCGCGAGACCGGAAAACTGCTTCAGATCGGGCATCAGCGGCGCAGCCATCCGCGCTACATCCACTGTTTCGAGAAGATCATCAAGGAGGCGGGGTTGCTCGGTCGCATCGTGACCGTCAACGGCCAGTGGAACCGCGCGGTCAAGCCCGATCTCGGCTGGCCGCAGCGCTATACCATCCCCGAGGACCGGCTCGAGAAGTACGGCTTCAAGTCCATGGAGCAGTTCCGCAACTGGCGCTGGTACAAAGGACTCGGCGGCGGTCCGATCGTCGACCTGGGGTCCCACCAGATCGACATCTACAACTGGTTCCTGCAATCACAGCCCAAGGGCGTGGTGGCCAGCGGCGGCACCGATTATTACGACGCGGCAACGCACGAGTGGTACGACACGGTCATGGCCATCTATGACTACGAAACCAGCGCAGGCCGGATCCGGGCCTACTATCAGACGCAAACCACCAACGGCAGCCAGGGATACTTCGAGAATTTCATGGGCGACCAGGGCACCCTGCTCATCTCCGAATCGGAAGCGGCATACAGCGGCATGATTTACCGGGACGTTTCCGCGCCGCCATGGGATTCCTGGATCCAGAAGGGTTATGTCTCCGTGCCGAGGGTCCTTGGTCCCCAGCCGGAGGGTGCTGAAGCGGTCCTCGATGTCCGCGAGTCGGTGTCTCCTGACGAGCATCGGATCCCCATTTCATTCCGCGATCCCTACCACAAGCCCCATTTGGAGAATTTCTTTCGTGCGATTCGCGGTACGGCAACGCTGAACTGCCCGGCCGAGGTCGGCTATGAAACCGCGGTGACAGTACTGAAGGTCAACGAGGCGGTTGAAGCAAACACGCGGCTGACGTTCAGCCCGGACGAATTCAGCGTCTGAAACGGCCCCCGGAATTCCCGGATGCGGAATTCACTGTCATCACCCCTCCAGGACCTGTGAAGCCTCAGGAACAAACATGGAACAAGAACGATTCTCCCGGCTGCAGATGATGGCCCTGGTCGTCCTCAGGGTCGTGATCGGCTGGCATTTCCTCTATGAAGGCGTCGCCAAGCTGCTGAAACCCGGCTGGTCGGCGGCCGGGTTTCTCTTGCAGTCCCGGGGGCCGTTTGCCGGTGTATTCCGGTGGATAGCCGAACGCCCGGACGTCCTGGGTGTGGTGAATCCCCTGAACATGTGGGGGCTGGCATTCATCGGTCTGGGGCTCATCCTGGGCTGCTTCACCCGACTCGCAAGCGCCGCGGGCATGATTGTGATCGGCGTCTATTATTTGTGCAATCCGCTGTTGGTTGGCTACTTCTACTCCGTCCCCATGGAAGGAAATTACCTGGTTATCAACAAGAACCTGGTTGAAATGGCCGCCTTGTTTGTCATCCTGGTCACAAACAGCGGCCGGCACATGGGACTGGACCGGATCCTCCATGTGTGGTTTCAGAAAGGGCGGCGCTAGCAGTTCCGCGTGTAGACCCGCGTGCACATGCGGCAGCCGGGCGACGCTGCCGCGCAGGATCACGCGCGCGTCGACGGACTCAGCCGCGCCTGGCGGATGATTTCGCGGAAGGTCGGCCGCGAGGAACTGAGCAGGCCGATCCGAAACAGGCGGGCGCCGAGGCGGATGGCCAGCCACGTGGACGTGACGAGCACGACGAAGGTGCCCGCGACCTCCCACCAGGCGAGCGCGCCGGGATCGAAGCTCGCGCGCAGCACGATGACGGCCGCGGAGGTGAACGGCACCCACGTCATGATCTTCGCGGCCACGCCGTGCGGCTCCTGGATCAGCAGCGCCATGAAGATGAGCGGCAGCGCCGCGGTCAGCGACCACACCATCGCGAGCTGCTGCGACTCGCGCATGTTCGACCCGAGCGACCCCGTGCCGAGCATCAGGCTGCCGAAGAACAGGAACGACATGATGAAGAACGGCAGCGACAGCGCGACGGCGGCCCACGGCACCTGGACCCGCGCCGCGATCATGAGCGGGACGATGCCGATGCCGACGAAGAGCACGACCGACAGCCAGACCGTCACCTGCAGCAGGCCCGAGGCCCCGAGCCCGACCAGCTTGCCGGCGAGGATTTCGTCCGGACTCGCCGATGCCAGCAGCACGTCGACGACCTTGTTCTCCTTCTCCACGGCCGTCCCCTGCATCAGGTAGCCGGAGGTCATCAACACCGACATCAGGAACAGCACCATGAAGGCGACGGGAAGAATGATGCGCACGGCCGTTGCCGCGCGGCCGGCGTCGATGACCTCGCCGGCCCGCGTCACGGCGAACCGCCGCGATTCTCCGATCGGCGTCAGCACACGGGCGGCAACGGCCCCGTCCACGCGTCCCGTCAGGAGATGCGCGCGCAGGAGATCGGAAAACGCGTTGCGCGCATCCGAGCTGGAGAAGCGCAGCGTCTCCGGCCCGTAGCTGTCGATCTTCCCGCTCTGGAGGTAGTCCGCCGGGACGACGAAGTAGCCCTTGATCGTCCGCGCGGCCAGGGCGGCGCGGGCGGCGGGCTCCTCCGCCATCGGGCGGAAGATGATGTTCGTGTCCGCCTGCATCCGGTCGAGCGTGGCCTTCTGCCCCGCGGACTCGAGCGCGCGGCGCAGCTCCGCCGGCAGTTGCGCCGTCGAGATCTTCGCGTCGCCGCGCAGGTGCAGCAGCCCCGACCCGTCGACCACGGCAAAGACCGACGGCTCCTTGTCCCTCTGCTGCGAGTAGTACGCGGGGAGCGCGACGATGCCGCCGTACAGCGCCATGAACACCGGCATGCCGAAGGTCGCGATGAGGTAGCCGCGCCGCTTCACCGTCGACAGGAACTCGAAGGTCGCCACCGTCCCCATGCGCCGCCAGCCCTTCATGCCCGTCCCTCCCCGACCACCCGAAGGAAGATATCCTCCATCGGCGCGAGCATCGGCTCGAAGCGATCGATCGCCGCGCCCGCTTCAACCAGCGCCCGCAGCAGGTCGCCCGGCTGGGCGCCGTTCGAGATCGTGACGCGCCACGTCCCGTCGTCCTCCTGCACCGGCGCGACCGCCAGCGCGACCGGCGGCAGCGGGCCGCGCACGGCGATCCGCACTTCGGGCCGCGAGTACCTCCGCCGCACCTCGCCGACCTCGCCGTACACCACCAGCTTGCCTTGATTGATCAGCGCGACGCGGTCGCACAACGCCTCGACCTGGTTCATCTGATGCGTCGACAGGATCGTCGTCCGCCCGTTGCGGCGCCGCTCGACCAGGAGATCCTGCACGAGCCGCACGTTGACGGGATCGAGACCCGTCGTCGGCTCGTCGAGGACGCAGACTTCCGGATCGCTGAGGAGCGTGGCCGCGATCTGGACTTTCTGGCTCATGCCCTTGCTGAGACGCTCGATCTTCCACGAGGCGACATGGGGCAGCTCCACCTTCTCGAGCCACTCGAGCGCGCGGCGGCGCGACTCGGCGCGCGTCAGCCCCTTGAGCGCCCCGAAGTACGTCATCACCTCGACGACCGGCAGCTTCGTGTAGAGGCCGCGCTCCTCCGGCAGGTAGCCGAGACGGTCGAGATGCGCGCGCGTGCGCGGCTCGCCGAACAGCAGCACGCGCCCCTCGTCGGGGCGGATGATGTCCATCAGGATCCGGATCAGGGTGCTCTTGCCGGCGCCGTTCGGCCCCAGCAGGCCGAAGATCTCTCCCGAGGGCACGTCGAACGACACGCCGCCAAGCGCCGGCGTGTGCCCGTAGCTTTTCGTCAGTCCGTCGAACGCAACGATGATCATGTCGTCGCCACCTGGAAGGCTTGTGGGAATGCGGTTGACTATATCGCAGGCAGCCCTAAAGGGCTGCGCTACGGCGTGAAGGCAGCCCTGAAGGGCTGCGCTACGGCGTGAAGGCAGCCCTAAAGGGCTGCGCTACGGCGTGAAGGCA
>MELC01000003.1:0-1251 GCA_001767455.1 Acidobacteria bacterium RIFCSPLOWO2_12_FULL_66_21 | reverse complement strand
GCGTGAAGGCAGCCCTGAAGGGCTGCGCTACGGCGTGAAGGCAGCCCTGAAGGGCTGCGCTACGGCGTGAAGGCAGCCCTGAAGGGCTGCGCTACAGGATTGGCAAGGGGGATAGGTCTGCGCTAAATTGCCTTCTTCTGTGTCCCTGTAGCGCAGCCCTTCAGGGCTGCTTCCGCGTACCCTGTAGCGCAGCCCTTCAGG
Organism: Acidobacteria bacterium RIFCSPLOWO2_12_FULL_66_21; assembly: GCA_001767455.1. Classification (GTDB taxonomy): domain Bacteria; phylum Acidobacteriota; class Vicinamibacteria; order Vicinamibacterales; family 2-12-FULL-66-21; genus 2-12-FULL-66-21. Next base: position 1,050 of record MELC01000003.1, on the reverse strand, counting down.
GCTGCCGGTCAACAACGATGAAACGACACATCCTCGCTGGCTGTTCCCTGGCTTTCGCCCTGGCGTCACCCGCCTGGGCACAGGAGACCCAGACCGAAAAGGAGGCGGCGCGCGACGTCCTTGCGAAGATGGCGGCACTCGAGACCGCGATCGACGTGCCGGCACTCGTGCGTGCAATGACCGCGCCTGACGCCGCGCGCGACGGCGTGGCCGCGCGCGCCAGGGCGCTGATGGACGCGGAACTGCTCGCGCTCAGCGACGACCTTTGCACGCATCCCGAGATCGGCTACAAGGAAGCGCGGTCGGTCGAGACGCTCGCCGCCGTGCTCCGCGCGCACCAGTTCGACGTGAAGATCGGCGCGGCCGGCTTCGACACCGCCTTCGTCGCGCGTTACAGACAGAACAACGGCGCGCCGAACCTCGGCGTCATCGTCGAGTACGACGCGCTGCGCGGGACGACCGGCGCGTTCCACGGCGACCAGCACTGCGCGCAGGGGCCCGTCGGCATCGCCGCCGCGATCGCCGTCGCCGAATATCTGACGAAGAACAAGCTGCCAGGCAGCGTGACGGTGTTCGGCACGCCCGCCGAGGAGCTGCTCGAACCCTCCGCCAAGACGGTGATGCACGAGGCGCACGTCTTCGACGGCATGGACGTCATCGTCCGCAGCCACGCGAGCACGCAGACGTCGCGGCCGGCGCCGGGGTTCGGCACCTGCTGCCTGAACATCGACGGCGTGAAGTACACGTTCAGCGGCGCCCCCGCGCACCAGATGACGGCGTGGAACGGACGCAACGCGCTGACCGCGGTGATTCACCTGTTCGACAACATCGACGCCGTGCGCAGCAACATGCGCCCCGAGGCGCGCATCCAGGGCATCATCACCGAAGGCGGGGCCGCGCCGAACGTCGTCCCCGACCGGACGCAGGCGGATTTTTACATCCGCTATCCGGACGAAGTGTATCTGCGACAAGTGCGCGAGTGGGCTTGATCCGATTTGGTGGACATCTTCCGAAAGGTGGATACGATGTCCCGCATGGAATCAGGCAAAG
>MELC01000002.1 GCA_001767455.1 Acidobacteria bacterium RIFCSPLOWO2_12_FULL_66_21 | reverse complement strand
AGGAGCACCGCTATCGCGTGCTCGAGCTGCGCCCGCCGCAACTGGTTGTCAATCGCCTGGGCCCGCCGTGTCGTTCGGCTTGGTCGTCTACGATCGGTGGTTCCTGCGCAAGACGAGGACGCTGTGAAAAAGCGAACGAGCGCAGCGAGTGAGCCACGCGAGCGGAGCGGGGCGAAGGGTGCCCCGCGAGCGAGCGTGTTGCGGGGACCGGCGGGGCGAAGCCCCCCGGATAATGATGACGGCCGCTTTCGGGGTGATCGGCGGGGGCTCGAGCGTCCTGGCCTGCCCGCTGTGCTTCGGGGCCGAGGAGACCTCGATGGTCGACGGGACGAAGCTCGGCGTCCTGGTGATGCTGGCCATCACGCTGACGGTGCAGGGCATGTTCGTGGGGTTCTTTCTCTATCTCCGCCGGCGCGCGAAGCGCATCGCGGACATCGACTTCGACACCGAATGGTCGGAGCTTCAAAAGGCGTCGAGAACATGAACATCATGAGAAACCTGCTCGGACTCCCGCGCGACCAGTCCAGTTAGAGGGTTCTCCGCTCGCCTTCCGCTCCGCGGGTTTACAGAACGCCCGTTCTCAGACCTGCGCCCCCGGCCACAGTGGACTTGACGCGACCGTGGCGATCCGCCAGCTGCGAGCGTGAGACGGGCCGCCAGCCTCCACGCGGGCAGAGATAGGGCGAATTACAAGCTAGCTATTGACAATAACTAGCTTGTGGATGAGAATACCTGCACAGGAGAGCAAACATGCAGGATCCTCAGGAAATCCGGCAATTTACGAAACGCTACGCGACGCTCAGCGATCCGCCGTGGCTGCCCATTGCCATCTGGGTAACGCTCGCCCCAGCGGCAAATCAGTTCGGATACCTGAGTGCCTCGGCCGAACTCGTCTCTTTCCTCATCGCGGGTGCGGTGGCGCTCGTGCTCTCGCGGCTGTACAGGCGGCGATATGGAGTCGTGGTCCAGCAGGAGCCGAAGCCGTGGTTCCTGAGGCCGGTCACGATCGCGGGCCTCGTCATCGGCGCCCAAGCTGTGTCGCTCTGGTTGCGACTTCCGGTCGATCTTGGGCTGGTGGCGGGCGGATTGTTGTTCGCCGCAGCGGCATTCCATGACGGGGGAATTCGCAGACATCTCCTCGCCCCGGCGATTGTCCTTGTCGCGGCGGCCTTTCGGTCCTTCCTGATTGAGGACTGGCAAGCGGGAAATGCGGCCATCCTGATCGCGTTCGGTATGGCCTGGGCCTTCGTCTGCCTGTGGGACTACCGGGTACTCAACAGAAGCCTGATGAAGGTTCACCGTGTCCACTGAACCCGCACCGCCATTCGAACAGCTCGTATCGGCCGACAAGATCGTCCATGAGCCGGCTCGGCTGGCTGTGCTCACGGCGCTCTCCGCGTGCGCGTCGGCGGACTTCGTCTTTCTCCAGCGCCTCACGGGACTCCAGTCCGGCAACCTCTCTCAGCACCTGGCGAAGCTCGAGCAGGCAGGTCTGATCGCCTTGTCCAAGGCGTTCAACGGCAAGTACCCGCAGACCACGGTTCGGATTACCGACGATGGCCGAGCGGCCGTCGAAGAGCATTGGAACAGGCTGGCCGCGATGAGGAAGGCCGCGGACTCGTGGCCGCGCTGATCGAAAGCCCCACCGCGAAGACGGGCCCGATCTTGCCTGAACCGGTCGGGAATAGTAACGTCTCCACGTCTTCGGTGGGCATTCAACGCTTCTTGTTCGGAGTACCACCGGGATCAACCTGGAGGAGAATCCCGGCTCGTAGCCACAGAACCGTTCGAGCGCTCGTCTGGCAGGCCCTGCCGCACGCAGGGCCGGAGGCGCGTGCGGCGCCTGTCGGAGGCGAGCGCCGTCTGATAAGGGATCTTCCGTAACCTGGCCCTCGCGACACGGTCTCGCGCTCAGGAGCGTTGCGGCTTGCGGACTCTCTGGGTCCGCAGCGCCGGCAGGACCTCGAGCCCGACCTGCTGAAAGTGCCGGTCGGTCGTGATCACGGTCGTCAGTTTCAACTCCCGCATCACGGCGATGCTGGTGCAGTCGGTGAACGACAGGTCCTTGTCGCGGTACCTGAAGAACAGCTGCCGGGCCAGTTCGAAGCGATCGCTCTCGACGCGCTCCCAGCGTACGCGCGCGCTGCCGTCCACCTGCCGCCACCAGGCATCCGCGGCGCTCAGCCCCAACCGGAATCGAATCAGCGTGAGCGTCTCATCGACCACGAAATCCGTCGTGATCAACGTCCAGCCTCCCTCGAGGGCGCCATCGCGTGCAGCGCGGCACCGCACGTGCGCTGGGTCGGCGCCGTCGGCGCACGCCATCCAACCGCCGGTATCGACGAACACGGCCTTCATCGCGGGTACAGGACCGCGTCGTGTTCCGCGGACGTACGCCCGTCCGCGGAGGATCCCACGGCCTCGGCGCGATAGAGCGGATCGTCCTGCAGGGAGACCGGCGCCTCCCCACTGTCGTTGACCGGCACGATCTGGAATGCCGGCCGGCTGCGGTAGATCACCGTAAAGCGGGTGCCCCTGCGCACGCGCTCGACGACCTGCGGAAGCGACGCACGCAGCCTTTTGGCGTTGATCGGGACGTTCATGCGTGACCTCAATGGTTAACTCAAGTTAACCATTGAGGCGTGACCGATGTCAATTCGACACGGCCGGGCTGTCTACCCGAAGATCTTCGGGGTCGGCATCCGCGCGCGGATCCGCTCCAGCTCCTCGGCCGTGACGCGGCTGATGCCGTTCCTGCGGCAGGAATCCTCGACGGCCCTGACGACCATCCCCCGGACGAACGCCGGAATCTTCTTCATGCGCTCGGCAGCCGCATCGTCCCACGCAATAGTCTTCGGCGATTCCGGGCCGTACTGGATCGCGCCCTTCGACTCGCTCCGCTCGCTCAGGGCAGAAGCCGCGCCGGAGGCGGCGGCGGAGCCGTGCAGGGTGAGAAGAGGGGATCCTGCGAACGTGCCGGGGGTGTGGGTGCAGAGCGGATCCTCGGCCATCAGATCGCCGGTCATCCCGTAGGCGCGGGCGCGGCAGCCGCCACACTGGGCGTTCATCTCGCACTCCCCGCATCGCCCGCCGAGCGACGTGCGGCGGCGAATCCCGGCGAACAGCTCCGACGACGTCCAGAGGTCCGCGAGACTCGAGCTGCGAAGGGTCCCCGCGAAGACCGGGAGGTAAGGGCACGGCGTGACGTCCCCGTTCGGCCGGATCCCCATGTAGTGCGTACCCGCCGGGCAGCCGCCGGCGCCCCCGGAGTAGGTCCGGATCGCGGAGAACCCCGATTCGGCACCCGTCGGGGTCGAATTGCCCTGCAGTCCTCCGTTTTCCAGAATCGTCTTGACGTAGTGCGGCGCGCACTTCGCGTTCACGAGCATCCGGCGGTCGTACTTCCTCTGGATCCGGTAGAGCGAGGCGAGCACTTCGTCGTACTGCGCGGGGGTCATGTCCGACACGAACTGCCCGCGCCCCGTCGGCACCAGGAAATAGAGGTTCCAGACCTTGGCGGCGAGGCGATCGTGCGCGAAGTCGGCGATCGCGTCGAGCTCGCCGAGATTGTGCGAGCCCGCGGTCGTCTGCACGATGAAGGGGAGCCCGGTCCTGTTGAGAATCTCCGCTCCCTCCACCGTGTTTCGCCACGCGCCACGCACCTTCCTGAAGCGGTCGTGACGATCGGGATCGAGCGCATCGAGCGAAAGGGACAGTCCCCGTGCTCCGGCCTCCGCCAGGCGCCGCGCCAGGTTCTCCGTGATCCGCACGCCGTTGGTGCCGACCACGACCCACAGTTCACGCTCCGCCGCGCGCCGGACGATCTCGAGGATGTCGCGCCGTAAGAGCGGCTCGCCGCCCGTCAGGATCGTCACGCATTCAGGGGCGAACGCGGCGATTTCGTCGATGACCCTGAAGCATTCCTCGGTGCCGAGCTCGCTCCGATCGGCGAAGTTCTCCGTGCCGACCAGAGGCGTGGCGCCGGCGTCGAGATAGCAGTGCTCGCAGGCGAGGTTGCAGCGGTAGGTGAGGTTCCAGGAGATGACGTAGGGCCGGATAAATTCTTGACCGGGGGGCTTTGCCCCGCCGGACCCCCCTTCGCCCCGCTCCGCTCCGGCGGGCGCGCTGCGCGCGCCGCCGCTATACGGGTACGAAGACAGAATTCTCGCAGGATGCGGCATCTCGGTTCAACCAACGGTTTACATGCCGAAGAAGTCGCGAGCCTCATCGAGGATCTTCTCGTCCATTTCAGATCCGGGGGACTTCGCCCCCGCGGCCCCCCCTACGCGCTCACTCGCGGGGCCCCATGATCCCCGCTCCGTTCGCGCGGGCGCGCCTTTGGCGCGCCTGGCGCTACATCCCAAAGAATTCGCGGGCGGCATCCAGGATCTCCTCATCTACTTCGGCGGATCCGCGTTCGCGTGCGAACTTCTCGATGCCCGTTTTCGCCATGGGACGGACGAACGAGGGGATGTTCGCGAGCCGTGCCTCGGCGGCCGCCGTCCACCGGACCGGCATTGGGTCTCCGGTCTGGACGGGTTCTTCCACTGCGGGCAACATCGCGCCGAACGGGCACTTGCCCGCCTTCGCTGAAGCTTCGGCGGGGCCGATCCGCACGCCGAGCGACTGGACGAGCTGTGTCTCGTAAGGATTGGTCAGCATCGCCATCTCGTAGCCGCACTCGGGGCAGGAGTAGACGACCGAGAGCGAGCCGCCGTCGGGCGGACCGACGGTTTGGAGCTTCATCGGGCTATCGCAAGGGACACAGAGGAACTTCATCGGGGAGGCTCCAAGGGCGATTCAAGGCTGTTCAGAAGTTGCTGCGCGACGTGATCCAGCGCGCGGCCAACGGGTGTTTCGGGAAGGTCCGCGAGAGAGATGCCTCGATCGCAGCGCCGCGCGAGCTCGGGATCGAACGGCACAGTTCCGAGGCACGGGATCGCCAAATCTGCCCCGCCGGACGAATCAAACAGCGGCTTGATGGCGTTGCAGTCGCGACAGTAGTAGCCGCTCATGTTCTCGACGTAACCGAGGAGGCGATTGGGCCCCTTCGAAAGAGCGGCCACCGAGCGCGCGACCACACCCCGTGCCACCTCGGAAGGGATCGTCACGAGCAGGAACGAGACGCGCGGCCCGCCCAGAGCCACGTCAAAGGGCCTGCCCTGGGCATCGTCGAAGGGCCCGAGAAAATCGGCGTACTGGACGGTCCGCTCGGCTCCCGGCGGCAGATCGAACATCAGCAGATCGAGCTCTCCCCACTCGAAGGACCCGAGAATCTCGCCGAGGAGCGCGAACTCCCTCGTGGCGCGCCACGTATGGGACTCTCCGTGCGCCGCGCTCTCGAAGTCGAGCGCCTCAGACTCCGGGATCACCGAGCCCATCGAGAAGACGCCGATCCCGTTCGCGGTCCGCGGGAGCGCGACCTTGTGGCTGCCTGGAACGAACACCGCACCCTGGACACCTGCCATGCGCGCCTGTGAGGGGCCGTTGAAGTCCGCGTCCAGGATCGCAATCCGAAGCCCCCGGGCGCGCAGGGCACTCGCGAGGTGCAGCGTCAGGGTGCTCTTGCCGACGCCTCCCTTGCCGGAGCCCACGGCCACGAGATGGCGCACCCCGGCAAGCCCGTCGGCGATGCGGGCGCGCTGCTCGGCGACCTGCTCCAGGATTCTCGACCCTCCGTCGCCGACGATGTCGGAATACCTCTTCATGTTGCTGACATTCCAAATTTTTAGCCTACACCGTCCCGCCCCGGGCACGGGGGTAAATCTTTTGTTCACTTGTATTATTACAAAATTTGTTATAACTTGGTTGGTGGGTATCGGAGGAATTGTGGACCTCAGGAGCGCTCGCGAGGCGAAGGGCTGGACGCAGCAGGAAACGGCTGAAAAACTCGGCGTCTCCCAGGCGTATTTGTCGCTGCTCGAGTCCCGCAGGCGGCGCCCCTCTCCACGGCTGTTGAATCGTCTCGCCCGAGTGTTCGACTGGCCGGCGACCGCCCTGCCACCGCGGCACGAAACCACCGCTGCCACGCCGGGCGATCTCGCCGCGGCACTCGCGACACTCGGCTACCAGCCATTTCAGCATTTCGCTCGTCATACGCCGCTGGTCAATCCGGCGGAAGTGCTCTTCGCGGCGTTGCAGGTCGACGCCCTGGAGCCGCGCGTAGCCGACGCGTTGCCGTGGCTCGTGAATCGATACCCGGACCTCGATTGGACCTGGCTGCTTCCGCGCGTGAAAGCAAACGACCGACAGAACCGGCTCGGTTTCGTCGTCTCCCTCGCGCGACAACTGGCAGAGCGGCGTGGGGAATCAGGACCCGCGGAGGCGCTTCGATCGGTCGAAGCGACGCTCGAGCGCAGCAAGCTGGTTCGCGAAGACGTCTTTGGTCGTTCGGCTCTGACGGCGTCCGAATCGCGTTGGCTCCGCGAGCACCGTCCAGAGGAGGCGCGGCAATGGAACGTGCTGAGTAACATGAGACTCGAGCATCTGCATGCATTCTGAGATTCCACAGCCGTGGAAGGCGTTTCTGGAAGAGCTCGACAGGGCGATCGCTGTCGATCCGGCATTCGCTGGAGCGGCGGCGCACCTCCACTGCGTCGGTGCCTTCGTCGTAGCAGTGCTGTACGCGCTTCCGCGCCCGACGAACGATCTGGACATCATCACGGTCGAGCCCTTTGCGCTCATCAACCCGTTGCTGAAACTCGCCGGATCTGAGAGCGCGCTCGCGAAAAAGCACGGTGTCCACATCGATGCGCAAGCACGTGTGGCCACGATGCCCTGCAACTACACCGACCGCTTGACCGAGATGTATCCAGGCGCTCTTACGAAGATCCGACTGCTTGCTCCGGATCCACACGATCTCGCGCTGTCGAAGCTCGCGAGAAACGCCGACCGCGACATCGAAGACGTGAAGATGCTCGCGCGGTCGGGAGCGTTGAACCCAGACACGCTGCGTGAACGATACGCCGACGAACTCCGGCCGTATCTCGTGGGTCGAATCGAATGGCACGACCAGACACTCGAACTGTGGGTCGAGATGATCACCGAACTGGCGGCCAATCGGCCATCACAGGTAGATTGAGTTAGCATGGAAACCGCCAGTAGTGATCGTGGTCAATCTGGATCTGCGCCGGACCGGGCCTCCACCGGAAGCGCGCCGGGCGTTCTTCAATCGCGTCGTCGTTGGCCTGCGAGAGGTGCCAGGGGTGGACAGGGCGGCGAGGCGTTCATCGCGCCGATGAGCGGCCAGGGTTGGAACAATTTGCCTACACCGTCCCGCACCGGGCCCAGAGTGTTTCGAACGCTCACCTGACGAGCGTTCTCACGTCACGCCACCCATACGCGCCGCCGAACTGGCCGCGATCGTCGAGCAGGCGCTCGCCTCCCATGCGGTCGTAGAAGCCCAGCGTCGGGTTGCTGAGTTCCGCAAAGAGGATGAACGAGTGGATGCCGCGGTCGAGGAACCGCCGCGCCGTCTCCGCCATCAGCCGCCGGCCCAGGCCCAGGCCGTGGTATTCCCAGCGCAGGTAGATCTTGCTCAGCTGGCCCTCGAACTCGCCCTCGCTTGGCTTGCCCCAGGTGAATCCGATCAGTCGTCCGTTCCGGTCCCCCAGGACGAGCACGAAGTCGCGCCGGTCTTCCTTGTCGAAGACCTGGGTCCACTGCCAGTTGCGAGTCGCAATCGTTGGTCCCCGCGAGGTGTTGTAGGTCGCGTTCCACGTCGTGACGTGCAGTTCGGCCAACGCCGGGATGTCAGCCGTAACCGCGTCGCGGAAGGTGATCGAGTCCAGCGACTCGCCTCGTTCACGAAGCTTGCGCTCATTCTCCTCACCCGTTGGCCGGGATCGCGCGTCGATCCAGCGCTTCAGGCCGGCGATTCGCGGTTTCAGGCGATCCCCGAAGGTGAGCGGCGGTGGTGTGTATTCCTCTACGCGTACGACATCGGCCGTGCCCCGCAGGTCGCCGTACTGGTACGTGAGTCGAAGCGTCCGCCCATCGAGACGCCCGGCGATGCGAAACGGTTGCGTCGTCCCGTCTGGCCTGACGTGTTCACCTTCGAGATTGACCACGCCGGAGACGGCGTCAAAATGTCCCCGGCGAAGCGGCGCGTTCTGCCTGCCTGGATTCGCGACGCCCCGGACCGCTCCGTCCTCCTCGACTACGAGGTCGAGCAGCACTTCAGAGGGCTTTCCCCACCGTCCCGTGATCATCGTGGTGAAGCCGCGAGCACTATGCAGTTGCGCGTCAAAAGACTCTCCGCAGCTTGACGGCGCCCAGCCCCGGCTGTTCTAACACGGAGGCATTGTCGTGGGGCGAGGCTTCCTTGGCCCGCCGAAGCTTCAGCGGAGGCGGCAGCCTCGCCGATTACGGGTTCGACTTCTTCTCCGGGAACAACGTCACCTTCACCATGTTCGACGGGTTCAGGTAGCGCTTCGCCGCCGCCTGGATGAGGCCGGGCGTCAGCGCGCGGTACAGGTCCGCCTGCCCAAACAGCGAATCCGGCGTTTCACCGAACTGGGCCTTCAGCGTCAGCTGTTGGGCCCAGTAGAGATTCTGTTTCGAGTTCGTCTCGAAGTCGCGGAGCAGTTTCTCGCGCACGTCGCTGACCTGCTGCGCGGTCGGTCCGTCCGCCTTGAGCAACTCGATTTCACTCAGCGTCGCCTTCACCAGTTCCTCGGTCCGCTCGGGAGCGCACGAGAAGCTGATGTTCACCTCGTACTCCTTGACGGGTATCTGCGCGTAGCCCGGGCTGACGCCGACACTGTAGGTCCCCCCGAGATCCTCGCGAAGCTTCTCGCGCAGCCGCGCTTCGAGCACGTCGCCGAGTGCACGCATCACCGTGCGCTGCGGCGGACTCCATTCGAACTCCCCGGTGAACACGAGCGCCGCGCTGCTCTTCGGCTCGACCCCCTTCTCGACGCGCTTTTCCACGACGCCGGTCGGGTACCGGATGCCGACGTCCTTCCAGGTTTCCTTGCGGCCGGTTGACGGCAGCCCGCCAAGGTACCGCTCGACGAGCGGCTTCATCGTCGCCAGGTCGAAGCTGCCGACGAAGACGAAGGTGAAGTCACTCGCATCCGCGAAGCGATCCTTGTAGAAGGCGACCGACTTGTCGAGATTCCATTGATCGAGCTGCTCGGCGGTCGGCCTTCGGGCGCGCAGGTGGCCCTGCCGAAGCGCCGATGTGAGCGTCTCGGAAAACACGAAGGCTGGGTTCGCCCCCTGGAGCTGCATCCCCGGCCTCAACTGTCCCTGGAGCACGGAGAACGCCGTGGGATCGGTCCGCGGCTGCGTGAAGCGAAGGTAAATCAACTGGAAGAGCGTTTCCCTGGAGCATATAAACGGTTTCGTCGAAGCTCGTATAGGCGTTCACGCTCGGCCCGAACCGCATGCCGAGCGATTCGAGGAACGTGACGATTTCCTGTTTCGGAAAATGCTGCGTCCCGTTGAACGCCATGTGCTCGAGCATGTGCGCGAGCCCGCGCGGGTTGTCGTCCTCGACGATCGAGCCGACGTTGACCACCAGCCGCAGCTCGGCGCGCTTCTCCGGCCGCTTGGTCGTGCGGATGAAGTAATGCAGTCCGTTGTCGAACTTCCCGGCCGTAATCGCCGGATCGAGCGGGATCGTTTCGCTGAGAGGCGGCGAGGGAGGCGCGGCCGCCCGCGAGGGCTGTTGCTGGGCGTGGAGCGGGATGAGAACGCAACCCAGCGCGACGGCGACGACGAGCACGAAGGCACGCGCGTGAGATCTCATGGCGCCTCCAGCAATTTCTGGCGATGTTCAGGGACGTGGATTATACAATGTGGCCCGCGGGGGCGGCCGCGCGTACTTCAACACGAACGATCTCGGCGAGGCGATCGGTCGCGTGGTGGACGATACGCGGCTCACCTACGTGCTCGGCTACTACCTGCCGGACGGATCGTGGGACGGGCGCTTTCACTCGATCAAGGTCAAGGTGCGTCGGCCGGGCCTGGAGGTGCGGCACCGGACCGGCTACCTGGCGGCGCCCACTCCGCCTCAGGACGTCGCGACGCGGCAGATCGCGCTGGTCCGTGCCCTCAGCAGTCCGATCGACGCCACGGGTCTGCGGCTGACGGTGACAGCCGAGCCAGATGCCGGCGGATTGCTGAGACTTTCGATGCGAATCGACACGAGGGCGCTTCTGTTTCACGCGGACGCGGGCTCTTGGGTGGCGAGCGTTGATGTCGCCATCGCGCAAGCGGTGTCCGACGGCTCGCTCGTTGCACGAACTCAAGGGCGCGCGAGCTGGAACTTGGGCCCGAGAGTTGGCTGAATCAGCAGCTCCAGTACGACCTTTGGCAGGCCGAACGGAATCGCAAGAGGTTGCGCGTCAAGAGACTCTCCGCCGCCTGACGGCGCCCAGCCCCGGCTGTTCGCGTTCGTAGTACTGGGCCGCGTCGTTGAGTTCACGTTCGGCCAATTAGTGTTGGCATGTCTGCCGTTCTCCGATCGACCTAGCCGCCGCCGTTCACCTGCGAAGGCCCACGGTAGCCGTTCAATGGCCGCGGAGGTGTGGTCATGTCACTTCGGCCACGGCGTCCGCGCCGCTGACCACTCCTGCTTGTCGCGTAAGCGTGCGCGGATCAGGGCTGTGTTCGACCCTTCCGGACAGCGTTTTATGAGGTCGCACCGTCCGATGATCCGTCCTTGGTTTGCGACGTACCAATCGATGTTGTTGACCATCGGCAACAGGCCTTCGACCCGACCTCCAGGGGCGTAGGCGCCGTGGGAGATATCCTGGGAAAAAAGCTCGCCAACGATCCGTACGGCCCCGTCGTCCTCGACAACGCAGCCGGCTGCAACACTATCGAAGGACGCCGTCGATCGGTTCACTAGCACCGCCTTGCCGTCGACTATGGTGGCAACGAAAGGTGCCTTCGGCAAGTCTATCCAGTCCGCCGGGATCCGCTCGAGCGGAGCACCGCCAGTCGTTTTGAGGTGCCGAGGCTGGGCGCAGGCACCGAATGCAACAGCAAGCCCGCACATCAAGCAGGTCCGTCGAAGCAGAGCGGTGGGGCGACCTCTGGACGGTTGCCGCATGGTTTGCTCTTTCGCTCGCGCGGTCTAACGTTGCAAATGAGCCGCGCGCCGCAGCGCCATGATGGCACAGCCGGTCGGGCGCGTCGGCTCCATTTGCGTGTTGGACGGCCGCTCGAATAAGCGATCGCCGTCGGCACGTTCGCCAACCAAGGCAACGGGACGTTCACGTTCTACGCACCAGATAGGCCCAACCACCGACGTCATGTCGCAAGCGGCAAGTTGGACCATGGTCTTTGACCATGGTACAATAATGGCATGGACGAAATCGCGGTGTCGAAGTTCAAGGCCACCTGTCTCGCGGCGCTCGATCGCGTGCGCCGCACTGGCCGGCCGCTGCGGGTCACGCGGTTTGGCCGCCCGCTGGCCGATGTCGTGCCCGCGCAGCCCGACGCGCCGGGCGCCGCATGGCTCGGCGCGATGCAGGGCCGCGGTCGCGTCACCGGCGACCTGGTGACCCCGGTCGCCGATGCCGACGAGTGGGACGCGCTCCGGTGAAACTGCTGCTCGATACCCACATCTGGCTGTGGAGCCTGCTCGAGCCTGCGCGACTGTCGCCGAAGGTGGCGGCGGCGCTGGCGAGCCCGGACACCGAACGCTGGCTGTCGCCCGTGAGCGTGTGGGAGGCGCTGCTGCTGATCGAGCGCAAGCGGCTCGAGGTGGACCGGCCGGGCGAAGCCTGGGTGCGCGAAGCGCTCGAGCGCGCGCCGATCACCGAGGCGCCGGTCACCCGCGAGGTGGCCATCGCCAGCCGCGGCCTCACGACCCGGCATCGCGACCCGGTCGATCGGTTCCTGGTGGCGACGGCGGTGGTCTTTGACCTCACGCTCGTCACGGCGGACGCCGCGGTGCTGGGCATGAGGGACGTCAAATCATTGCCAAACCGAACCGCACGCGGTCGTTAGGCTTTGACTCATGAGAGCGCACAGGCGCGACTCGATCAGACACTCGAACTGTGGGTCGAGATGATCAGCGAACTGGCGGCCAACCGGCCATCACAGGTAGATTGAGTTGGCATAGAAACCGCCGGTGTCCGGCAATCGCCAATCGGCAATTGACCCCCATCGTCGGAGCGCCGAGCGTGCCTACCGCTTGAACTCCACGGCCAGCGTGCATTAGCGGGGGGCAAGGTCACGGATTGGCGATGATGCCGGCGTGCATGCTCGTAGAACTTTGTCGAGGTCCGGGGGAGCTCCGGCAGCGCCCGGCTCACTTCCGCACGTCCATGACCCAGATGTCCGCGGGATCGTCGCGCCAGGGAAAACAGACGTAGCGGGCGTCGATGGCCGGCGGCTGACTCCCGATGGAGCCTCGCCGGCCCGCCGGAAGTGACTACTTCCGCTTCTCCATTACGCTACTTACAGGCGGGAGAGGAAAAGGTCGGGGGTGTCTCCGCGGAGTCAGTCACCGCGCAGCGCATCACTCGGATCGACCGAAGAGGCGCGGCGAGCCGGCAGATAGCTCGCGAGAAACGCCACGACGAGCATCAGCGCCGACATTGCGACGAACGTCGGCACGTCGAGCGCCTTCACGCCGAACAGCAGTGATTCGAGCACGCCCGTGAGGCCAAGCGCGACCAGAATGCCCAGCGCCACGCCAAGCATCGTGACCGTGGCCCCCTGCATGACGACCATGCGGCGCACGGACGACGCTTCGGCCCCGAGTGCCATGCGCACGGCGATTTCCCCCCTGCGCTGTGCCACGACGTAGGCGAGCACGCCGTAAACACCGACCGCGCCGAGCACCATCGAAAGCACGGCGGCGATGGCAATCATCAGCATCGTGAAAGACAGCTGCGCCATCGAGCGCGCGACGAGCCCTTCCATCGTGAAGACGCGATACATCGGCGCGGCCGGCGCGTACTCGTGCACGACTTTGCGGATGTCCGGCGCAATGGCATCGGCGCGCGCGGTCTTGACGACATACGCCGGCGATCCGACTCCCCAGCTCCGCGGCTGCGGACCCGCCATTGGGAAATAGACCATCGGGTCGGGCTTCTCTTGACGAGAACCCTGGAGCCGGACATCGCCGACGACACCAATGACGGTCTGCCAGAGGCCCGTCGCCGGCGCGGCGCCGTAGTTGAGACGCTTGCCGATCGGGTTTTCGCCCGGCCAGAACAACTCGCCCGCCGCGCGGCTGACCAGAATGTTCGTCGACCCGGTCATCTGCTCGCCGCCGTCGAACAGCCGGCCGCCGGTCACGGGGATCTTCATCGTCTCAAAATAGTCGCCGCCGACAGGCGCGAAGCCGACCTGCATGGGCGGCAGGTTCGCCGCGATGGAGGCTTCAGTCGAGAAGCTGCCGAGCCTGGCGCCCTCGTCGAGCGGCAGCTGAAGGACGAGGCCGACCCGCTCGACGCCGGGCAGCGCGCGCAACCGGTCCATCAGGCCGTGATGGAAGCGCGAGTACGCGTAGGCGTCGCTGAAATCGCGCCCTGATGGCGCGACCTGAAACGTGAATATGTCACGGGTGTCGTACCCAAGGGCGACGCGATTCAGCCCCCAGAAGCTGCGCGCGAGCAGTGCGGCGCCGACGAGCAGCACGAGCGCCGATCCGGTCTGCACGACGACCAGCGCGTTGCGCGCGAACCGGCCCTGCGCGGAGCCGACGCCGCCACGGCCGGCGTGATGCAGGTGGCTCACCAGCTTCGGGCGCGAAAAACTGATCGCCGGCGCCGCTCCGAACATGAGCGCCGCAAGGCTCACCAGGCCGGCCGCGAAGAACAACGACGTCACGTTGATCGCGACGAGGTCGATGTTCGGAACGCCTTCCGGCGCGGCCCTGACGAGCGCCGGGACGGCTGTCCAAGCCAGGAACGCGCCCACGATGCCGGCGACAGCCGCGAGGAGGAGCGCTTCGGCCATGAGCGAGCCGACCAATCGACCGCGGCTGGCGCCCAGCGCCTGGCGCACGGAGAGTTCGCGCCGACGGCTTTCCGCGCGCACCATGAAGAGATTCGCGACGTTCGCGCAGGCAATCAGAAAGACGATGCCGACCACGCCGAACAGGATCCAGAGCGGCCGCGCCATGCTGCCGACGAGGACTTCTTCGAGCGAACGGACCACAGGCTGATGCAGCTCGATCCTGCGCCTGTAGGCCGTCGTTCCACCGAAGCGATCGGGCAGACGCCGCGCGACGATCGCAAGCTGCGCGGCGAGATCCTCGTGGCGCGTTCCGGGCGCCATGCGTCCGACGAGACTGAAGTCGAAGCCGCCAGGCCGGATGCGCGTTTCGTCGGCAATCGGCGCGAGCACCCAGATGGACCTGCGGCTGTCGGGGAAACGAAAGCCCGGACCCATCACGCCAATCACTTCGCGCTGGACGCCGGCCACCTCGAAGCGTTTGCCTATCACCAACGGATCGCCGAAGAACCAGTCCTGCCAGAGCCAGTGGCTGATCACCATCACCTGCGCCTGCTGCTTGTCGTCTTCCTGATTCGGAAGGCGGCCAAGCAGCGGCTTCGCGCCGAGCGTCGTGAAGACCGAGGGCGTGACGAGGACCATGAACAGGCGATCGACGCGATCCTCCGTGCGCGCGGTCGACTGCACGGTTGTAAACATCCCGACGTCTTCGAGCTTCTCGGCATCGTCGCGATACGCGACATAGAACTCGGCACCGACACCCACGATGCCGCGGAGATCCGAGCCCGGAGCGCTCGCGTTGATCGAAACGAGACGATCAGCGTTCGGATGCTTCAGCGGGTTGAGCAGCACGGCGTCGACGACGCTGAAGATCGCCGTGCCGGCGCCGATCGCCAGCGCCAGCGTGGCGACCGTAATGAACGTGAAACCGGGCACGCGCACCAGCCGCCGGCCCGCGTGTGAGAAATCGCTGCTCCAACTCTCGAGCCAAGCGCGCATTTGCCCGCTCCTGTTCACTTCTGCCGGGCCGCTTCGATCCGGGCTTTTGCCCGGACGACGTCGTTGCGCACGAACAGCATCTCACCTTCGAGCTTGCCTTTGGTAATGGTGAGAGTGAACTTCATGAGCGGTCCATTGGGCTGCTGGACCTCGAACGTCGCCGTGCGGGCGTTGACTACACCCTTTTCGACTGGCCACTGGTGTTCGGCGTCGCCGAAGGTGCCGGTGAGCGTCTTGCCCTTCTGCGTCAGGATGAACAGGATCGGGTCGGTATCGCCAGCCGTGCCGTCGGGACGCTGGACGGTGAAGGTGCCTTCCCATTTGCCGGTGAAGGTGGCGGTCTGGGCCGATAGTGCCGGCGCGAGCGCGCCGAGGAGGACTGTTGCTGCGACTGCTGCGGCCAGTTTTTTCATGGGCCGCAGTCTCCCCGTTCGAGCCGCCCGAGTCTTCAGCGTGCGGTGAGCATCTTGTGAGATGTTTGTGAGCTGCGGTATTTCACGCAATACTCACCCAACCGTGAAGACAAATCTGGCCCGCGAAGCGATCCTTCCGTAATGGAATTGCAACGTCGGGGAGTGGAGGTGGAGCGATGAAGCCGTCCTGGTTGGCAGCTGGCGTGGTGGCCCTGGGCGCGCTGCTCGCGGCGGTGCTGGAGCCGGTTGCCCACGTGCGCCCCCCGGCGACGACGCCGATCACCCCGGCATCCGCGACGCCGGGTTGGTGAGAATGTGCTCGACCGTGCGCAGGCGATAGGAGCGGAGCCGTTCCGCCCGATCACACGCGGCTTCGAGCC
The DNA here is from genome assembly GCA_001767455.1 of Acidobacteria bacterium RIFCSPLOWO2_12_FULL_66_21. Classification (GTDB taxonomy): domain Bacteria; phylum Acidobacteriota; class Vicinamibacteria; order Vicinamibacterales; family 2-12-FULL-66-21; genus 2-12-FULL-66-21. Next base: position 19 of record MELC01000002.1, on the reverse strand, counting down.
GATCGGCCCCGTGGACGCG
>MELC01000001.1:5687-15245 GCA_001767455.1 Acidobacteria bacterium RIFCSPLOWO2_12_FULL_66_21 | reverse complement strand
CACTGCGCTCAGCGATCAGCTATTTCGTGACTGGGAGAATGCGAGGAGATCCGTCGGAGGGATTACGGATTAACGTGAGAGCCAACACCAGTACGCGTACGGCCGCAGGCTCTCGTCCAGATCGCCCCCGTGGAGATCGATCAGGTGATCGGCGGGCTCGACGACCTGTTTCGTGATCAGGAACGACGCGCGCTCGGTCTGCGTGCCGTCCATCTTTCCCGGGTAGTACCGGTTCATGCTCTTGTTGTCGACAGGATTCACGTGCGCGATCTTCTGCTCGAACGACGGCACGTTGACGAGGGGCACGAGGATGACGGTTCCCGAGACTGTCGCGGGATCGAGCGCCGAGATCAGGCGCTCCACCGCGATGATCGAGGCGTATTCGGTGCCGTGCGCCCCCGAGACGATGGCGAGGACCGGCCCGGGCTTGGCGCCGTTGACCACCACGACGGGAATGCTCAGCGCGGCGTCGACGCCCGCAGGGACCTCGATGGCGCCGTACGCCTTCTGTCCGCGCGCCGCTTTCGCGGTGCCCACCGCGAAGCTTCCGCTCGTGTTCTGCGCGCTCGCCGTCGCCGAAAACAGTGCCAGGATCACGGCCGCCATTCGGAGTGGTTTCGTCATGCGGTGGATCATATAGCAGGCAGCTGGCGGCAGGCAGCTGGCAGTGGATCACACGGTCACGCTGATTAGCGTCAGTTGGACAGCAATGAAGACATAGAGGAGCAGGTCCGATATGTGCATGTGACGGTTTGTTAAACCTCGGGGTCGTTGCGGCAGTCTAAGGAGATCGAGGTCCCAGGGAAGGCGTGATGCGAATACTGAGAGGATTGTCCAGCCGTTTTCTCGCGTGCGGATGCCTCGCCGGCGTCTACGAGACGTACGACTCGCACACGGTGGTCATTCTTGACGCCAAGGGGGCCGATTGCGCGGATTCCGCACACGAGCAGGGGAAGCAGCTTCCCGATGCGGTGCGCGCACCGGTCGCCGTTCCCCGCTCGCGATCGTCTCAGCATCCGGCGAAACCGTGACCGGCGATCGTCCGGCTAAAAGTACTTCTTCAATCCGACGGTGAGCGCCAGGCCGTCGGGATTCAGCGGGCCCACGTTCTTGATCATGTGATAGCGGGCCTCCGCCTTGACGGACGTCGTGCTGTTCGCGAAGAACTCCGCGCCCCCGAAGATCGTTCCTCCCAGCTTCGATTCAGAGTCGCCGGAATTCTCACCGTTGTCCTTTGCCTGCAGGAAGTACACCCCGAGGCCGGCACCGACGAACGGATGAACGGCCCCGCCCTCCCAGTTGCGCACGGCGTCGATGGCCACGCGGAAGTGCCGCAGCTTGTCCGCGTGTTCACGATCGTACGCGGGGTTCGCCCATCCGAGGCCGGTGCGGACGCTGAGGCGCGGCGAGAGGTAGTACTCGTAAAACCCCTCGAGGACGGGTCCGGAGGTGAGCGAGGCGTCGCGGGGCAGGAAGATACCCACGTCGCCGCCGATGGCCGCAGAGTCGGTGTGCGGGACGCGTCCCTGCGCGTACGCGCTCGCGGGCAGCATTACGAGAACGGCAGTCACGATACACTTCTTCAAGCACGTCATTTCAGCACTACTCCTTGTCGAGCGTCACGGTCGCAAGAGTGGTGCCCAAAGGCGAACCTGATCCTTGTGGTTCTACAGGTTTTACAGGTTCTACAGGGTTCTACGGGTTCTACAGGGTTCTACAGGGGTTCTACAGGGTCTAAGGTTCTGCTACAAACTCGACCATGAAGATTGCCACCTGGAATGTGAACGGCATCCGCGCGCGGCAGGCACAGCTGCAGGAGTGGCTCGCCCAGGAGCGACCTGACGTGGTCTGTCTGCAGGAGATCAAGGCAACCGTGGAGCAGTTGCCGGTGTGGCTCTGCGACATGGAAGGCTACTGGTGCTACTGGCACGGCGGGAAGGGTTATTCCGGCGTGGGCCTTCATGTCAGCCGGACGCTCTGTCCCGAACGGCCGCCGTTCGCGCAGCCGTCATTCGACTACGAGAACCGCATCGTCGAAGTGCGGCTGCCGCTCGTGACGGTGGTTTCGGTCTACGTGCCGAATGGCGGGAAGGACTTTCCGGCGAAGATGCGTTTCCTCGCCGCGCTCGAGCAGTACGTTGCGGATCTTCGTGCCGAGGAGCGCGCGGTCGTCGTGTGCGGCGACATCAACATCGCGCGCACCGAGATGGACGTGCACCCGAAAGAGCGGAAGCCGGCCGCGATCGGCCAGCTTCCGGAGGAACGCGCGCAGCTCGAACGGATCATCGCGCACGGGCTGGTCGATGTCGGGCGCGCGCTCGAGCCCGGCAACGACCAGATGTTCACGTGGTGGGCCCCCTGGCGGAACATGCGCCAGCGGAACATCGGCTGGCGCCTCGACTATCTGCTCGCCAGCCAGTCGGTCTTCGATCGCCTGCGCTCATGCAGCGTCCGGCGCGAGGTTGGCACCAGCGATCACGCACCCGTCGTCGCCGACTTCGATACCGCGTAAGGCAGGCAGCAGGCAGCAGGCAGCGAGTCGAGCTGTCACCCTGTCTCCCGTATTCAGCGTGGCAGTGTGATCCACTGCCAGCTGCCAGCTGCGAGCTGCCGGCTACACCCCGTCAGTTGAGCGTAAAGTTGACCGTGAGGGTCATGATAACGGGAACCGGTACGCCGTTCATCAAAGTCGGCTGGAACTCCCACTGCGTGACGGCGTCGAGCGCGGCCTGGTCGAGCAGCGGAATCGAGCGTAGCACGCGCGCCTGGCTGACGCGGCCGTCCCCTTCAATCCGCGCTTCGACGATGACCACACCGCTGACCCGCGCGGTCTGAGCGATGGGCGGGTAGACCGGGCGCACGTCTTTGATCTTGGTTGGCTGTCTGATGTTGCCGCCGACTCGCACCGCGCCGTCCGCCGTGAACGACACTCGGCCGGTGGCCCCCTGGGATCCCGCCCCGCCCGCCCCTCCGGACAACTTCGGCGCAAGACTAATGGTGATGGGGAACGAGATCGGTCCCTGGTAAGGCGCGTCGTACCGCCACTGTTCAACGGCCGTGACGGCTGACTTGATGAATGCGTCGAGGACGGGTCGCGCGGTTGCCAGTTGCTCGGGAGCGAACGTCCCGACGCGCCTATCGAGATCCTCCGGACGTACGCCCGAGAAATCCATTTGGAGCGCCGACGTTCTCACCCGGAACGCCGTGACACGGGTTTCGGCAACTTGTCCTTGCTGATCGACCGTCACGAGCAGGGTCACCGAACCCGTCGCGTCCTGCGCCGCCGCCTCCGCCGGGTATTCAGCGGGAGCCGCGACGACGCGGCGAGGCACCGGATTCTCCGGCGTGATCGGTACCGCTTTCTGCTCGAGCGGACCGGGGGTCTTCTGCAGCGTCTGCTGCGGCCCGCCGACGAGCGGGAACGCGCTCACCGCGTACCAGCTTCCGAACCCGACGACCAGCGCCATCACGGCGCACGACGCAACGACTCGCCTGGACGACATCGCAACCTCCCTCGAAATCAGCATGACACGGCGGAAAAGATGACGGCGGCGGGCGAACGCCGGGGCCGGCGCCAGCGGCGTGCGGTCGGCGAACGCGAGCAGCGCTTCCACGTAGGTACGGCGGTGGCCCGTCAGCAGGACCGCCAGCTCGTCGACAACTTCTTCGCGCGCGAGCTGCACGCGCGAAATCAGCCACCAGACTGCCGGGTTGAACCACAGCACCGCGCACCCTAGCTCCTCCAGGAGGATCCAGGCCCAGTCGCGGCGCTGCACGTGAAACAGCTCGTGCCCGAGCACCGCGCGCTGCACGTCGAGCGGTTGATCGAGCAGCGTTTCCGGCAGGAGGACAACGGGACGGATGGCGCCAAACGTCACCGGCTGCCCGAGCCCGGGCACGTATCGAATCTCGGCGCGGGTGCCGATCACGCGCTGCAGCTCGTCGATCACCTCGGATGGCGGCGCGGGAGCGCCGGCGCTCCTCAGCGCGCGAAGCTGCACCAGCCCGGCGCCAATCCAGATCAGCCGCAAGGCGATGCCCGCTGCGAGGATGACGAGTGCCACGGTGAGCCAGTCGATCGAAGGGGTCGAAGTGGCCGGCCGTGCCGCGGCCACCCTGGCGAATGACGCGCCCGCGGTCACCGACACCGTTCCGGCCGACACAGCCGGGAGATGCCGTCCCTGGAGCCACGGCAGTACCAGGCAGAGCGCCGCGACCGCGCGCCAGTAGCCGTAACGCACGCCCGGCGCATCGAGGCGGAGCAGCGGCGGCAGCAAAGTGGCGACCAAGACGATGCAGGCGAGCTGCGTGCTGTAAGCGAGGAGGTTCGAGAGGGCGGTGGTGTCCATCAGTCCTCCAACTCGTCGACCAGCTCTTTGATGGCGTTTCGCTGCTCGTCGCTCAGGCGATCGTCCGTGACGAGATGGACGAGCAGCGCGTCGGAGGCGCCGTCGAAGACGCGATCGACGAAGTCGCGAACCATCGCGCCGATCACCTGCTGGCGCGGTTTCGTCGGCTTGTAGACGTGCGTGCGATCCACGAGGGTCTTCCGGAGGTAGCCCTTGTCCTCCAGCACCTTCATCATCGTCATCACGGTGGTGTACGCGATGGTGCGCTTCTGGCGCAGGACCTCGTAGACGTCGCGCACGGTGACGGTGTCGCGCGTCCACACGACTTTCATGATGGCGAGTTCCTGGGGCGTCAGGGTCGAAGCGGCCTTTCTCATGTCTACTAACTATTTAGTACTTAGTAGATGTTTGTCAAGCGTCAACTTCCAGCCGGCAGCGACGCGGTCCCAGCCTGGAGCCGGCGCCGTTCTCAAATCGCGCAAAACACCGCGCGGCCTCCTGCGAGTCCACGGTGTGCACCAGAAAGCGGTCCGCCGCGCGCAGCGACTCCAGGATGTCGTCGCGGCGCCCGGACGTGCTCGCGCGATTTCCGTCTCCATCTGGCAAATCGTTGAGCGTGCTGCACATTTGCTGCGATCCAATGCAGCTCAACCGTTCGGACTACCTCTTCTACCGCCGGGATCAGCCAGTCGGCGCTGCAGCAGGCGCCCGCGTTCTGGCAGCGGTGGCTCGCGTGCAGGCTCAGGCACCAGGCGGACATGACCGCGATCATATGAGGATTCTCATCGCGCTGGTACCGTGTCCGAGGAGGACAAATGAACGCGACTGCCGAAACCACTATTCGTGACATCGTGACGGAGGACTACCGCGCCGCCGCGGTCTTCCAGCAGCACGGAATCGATTTCTGCTGCGGCGGAAACAAGACCATTGACGAGGCGTGCCGCGGCCGGGGATTGAACGCGGCACAGGTGCTGTCGGACGTCGCGCGGGCATGCGCGACGCCGGACACCAGCGGCCAGCAGTTCGGCGCCTGGGAACCGCCGGCGCTCGTCGACTACATCGTGACGAAGCACCACGGCTACGTGCGCCAGGCGATGCCCACCATCGCGGCCTACACGCGCAAGCTCAGTTCGGTGCACGGTCCAAATCATCCAGAGCTCATCGAGGTCGAGCGGCTGTTCGCCGGTGTCGTCGCGGAGATGACGATGCACATGATGAAGGAAGAGCAGATCCTCTTTCCGTTCATCGTGAAGCTCGCGGAAGCGGCCGCCCAGAATCGTCCGGCGCCACCCATCCCCTTCGGCACCGTCGCGAATCCAATCAGGATGATGGAAGACGAGCACGAGTCGGCGGGCAATGCGCTCGCGCGCATCCGGACGCTGACCTCTGGATATCAGCCGCCGGAAGACGCGTGCACGACGTACCGTGTCGGCCTGCAGGAGCTCGAGGCGTTCGAAGAAGACCTGCACGCGCACGTGCACCTCGAGAACAACATTCTGTTTCCCAGGGCGTTGCGGCTCGAGTCAGAGCTGCGCTGAGAAACGAACGAGGAGGAGGGGAGTTGTCCGCGCCACTCGTCTTTTACCGCTCCACGGTGGCGGGGCCGGTACGGACGCCCGTGGACAATTCCCCGAAGGCTTCAGGGCGAATCGTGTCGCGCCTCAAGAAGGCGTATACGCGGCGGCGCGGCGACCGGTCGCAGCAGATTCGCCTGGCGGTGCAGCTCGGATTCTCCGCCATTGCGATCTGGGTCGGCGTCCAGTTCTACATGTGGGTGCGCTACTACGAGGCGGGCGGCGCGACCCTGAAGGTCGCCCGTCCGCCCGGCGTCGAGGCGTGGCTGCCGATTGCCGCGCTGATGAACACGAAAGCGTTCCTGCTGACGGGCGCGGTGCCGGACATCCACGCCGCCGGCATGTTCATGCTGATCGCGTTCATCGCCATTTCCTTTATCTATCGCAAGGCGTTCTGCAGCTGGATTTGCCCGATCGGAACGCTGTCCGAATGGCTCTGGCAGTTCGGCCAGGCGGTTTTCGGGCGGACGTTCGCCATGCCGCCCTGGCTCGATATTCCGCTCCGCAGCCTGAAGTACATCCTCCTCGCCCTCTTCGTGTACGTCGTCGTCGCCATGCCCGTGCCCGAAATCCGGGCGTTCCTCGCGAGTCCCTATGGGCTCGTCGCCGACGTCAAGATGCTCAACTTCTTCAGGTTGATGGGGCAGACGGCGGCGATCACCATCGCCATCCTGCTCGTCGGATCGATATTCATCAAGAACCTGTGGTGCCGCGTGTTGTGCCCGTACGGCGCGCTGATGGGGATCGTGGCGCTCGTCAGCCCGACGCGCATCCGCCGGAACGCCGACGCGTGCATCGATTGCGCGAAGTGCGCGGTCGCCTGCCCCTCGGGGCTGCCGGTGGACACGGCGCTCTCGATTCGGTCGGCCGAATGCAACGCCTGCATGTCCTGCGTCGCCGTTTGTCCCGCGTCGGGAGCGCTGGATCTGACGATCGGCCTGAAGCGGGCTAACGGTCCGGTCCCGCCGTGGGCGCTGGCGGCCGGGCTCCTCATCATCTTTCTTGGCATCGTCGGCTACGCGCAGCACGCTGGCTACTGGCACACCCACCTGCCCGAGGAGACTTATTTCGAGCTGATTCCGCACGCCGAGGAACTCGCCCATCCGCGCTGAGGCGGGCGTTCCGTGTCCGTCCGTGTCTTCCGTGCGCCGCCGCGAGCAATGCGGCCCGTGTTTCGGCGCCGGTGTTTCGGCAAATCGTTGGCGCTATTCCGGCGGCCCTGCCAGCCGGACGTCAACTTCGACGCAGAATCAACGGTTTTTCCCGGCCTGCGGATTGCTGATTGGCGACGGGCCTGGGGTCTGACCCCGAAACGCGCCATCCCGTGACGTTTCGGGGTCAGACCCCGCCGCCCCGCCCGGCCGGCGCTGCCAACATTCCGTCGTCATATGACGGACGTCATAGGTCACCCGCGCCGGCTCAGGCCATGCTGTCCGCATCCTTAGGCCGTTATGCGGTGCCTTGTGGGACTCGCGTCACTGCCGCATAACGGCGGCGCGCACGGCGCGCCCGCGAGGGAGCGGCGCGGGGCGCCAGGGGCCCCCGCGAGCGACTGAGCCGGGGTCCGGGGCAGAGCCCCGGAGTGATGAGGAGGCGGGTAGATGCCCATCGCCGTGCGGCTGCCGGAACTGCAGCACTGGAAGGCCCAGGTCAAGTGCCAGGCTGCGTGTCCCGTCGCCACCGACGCCGGCCGGTACGTCCAGCTCGTGTCGGAAGAGCGGCCCGAGGATGGCTATCTCGTTGCCCGCGCTCCCAATCCATTCGCCTCGGTCTGCGGCCGCGTCTGCGCCGCTCCCTGTGAGGACGCCTGCCGCCGCGGCTCCATCGATGCGCCAATCACGATCAGGGCCCTGAAGCGGTTCCTCACCGAGCAGTACGGCGTCGAATCCAATCGTCCCGACACCCAGGACCGGCTCCTCACCCAGTCAATCGACGAAGGCAACCGCTATCCCGGCCATCTGCCGGTGCAGCCGCTCGCCTTTCATCGGTCTGCCGCCAGCATCGTCACGACCGACAATCGCCGCAAGGTGGCAGTCATCGGCGCAGGTCCCGCCGGGATGTCCGCCGCCCACGACCTCGCGCTGCTTGGCTACGCCGTGACGGTGTTCGAGGCCGCCGAGGAGCCGGGCGGGATGATGCGGTTCGGCATCCCCGAATACCGTCTGCCCCGCTCCCTGATCCGCGCCGAGATCGACAAGATCCTCGCGCTGGGCGTCACGCTTCGCAACAAGACGCCGCTGACCGCGGACTTCGGCCTTGCGGAGCTGAAGCAGGCGGGGTTCGACGCCGTGTTCCTCAGCGTCGGCGTGTCGGCCGGGCGCGACCTGCAGGTGCCCGGCTCGGACCTTGACGGTGTCGTCAAGGCGATTGACTACCTGCTCAACGTGAACCGCGGCTATCGCATGGACCTGGGGCGCAAGGTCGTGGTGATCGGCGGCGGATTCGTCGCTTTCGACGCCGCGCGCACGGCGTGGCGCGCAGCCCGTGAGGCGGGCGCCGAGGCCCCCGCCGATCGTCGAGAGGACGTCGAGCGGCACGCCGACGCGCCGGTCAAAGAGGCGCTCGATTCGGCCCGCGCCGCGATCCGCGGCGGCGCCCACGAGGTGACGATCGTCTCCCTCGAGGACTTCCACGAAATGCCGGTCCTGCGCACGACGCAGGGACACGAGGAATTCGAGGAGGCGAAGAAGGAAGGCATCCGGTTCATCACGCGGCGCGGTCCGAAACAGCTCGTCGGCAACGGTCGGCTCTCGGCCATCGAGCTGCGCGCGGTGCTGTCCGTGTTTGATGCCAACGGCCGCTTCTCTCCGTCCTACGCCGACGAGGACGTGTTGACGCTCGAGGCTGACGCCTGCATCCTGGCCATCGGCCAGCGGGCCGAGCTCTCGTTCATCAAGCCGGGCGACGCCCTCGCGCTGACGCCGGGCGGAACGATCCGCGTGGATGCCGGCACGCTCGCGACCTCCGCACCGGGGGTCTTCGCCGGAGGCGATGTCGCGTTCGGGCCGCGCAATCTGATCGAGGCGGTCGCCAACGGCAAGCGGGCGGCGCGCTCGATCCACGAGTACCTCTCTGCCAGCGGCGCGTCCGTGCAGGTGACGCTCGACATCGATCAGATCCCCACGCGCGAATACCGGATGCTCACGGGCTTCGAGGAGCTCGATCGCGAGGCGCCGCCGACGCTCGACATCGGCCGCCGGACCGGCATCGCCGAGGTGGAGGTGGGCTTCGACGCGCTCGAAGCGCGCCGCCAGGCCGCGCGCTGCCTCGTCTGCCACGTGCAGACGATCTACGACCCTGAGAAGTGCGTCATCTGCAACCGGTGCGTGGACGTCTGCCCCGAGTATTGCCTCGCGCTCGTGCCGCTCGAGTCGCTGGACCTCGACGAGGCCACGCGCGCCGAGCTGACGGCGCGGGCGGAGGCCAACGGGCTCCCGCTCGCCGCGATGATCAAGGACGACGAGAAGTGCATCCGCTGCGGCCTGTGCGCGATCCGCTGCCCGACCGACGCGATGACGATGGAGAAGTTTTCGATCAGCGAGCGATACGTGAGCGCGGTGGGGCAGCCCTGAAGGGCTGCGCTACACCCCGCGCGTTTCGGTGCGGCTGCCTACGCAGCATCGGTAGCGCAGCCC
>MELC01000001.1:0-5600 GCA_001767455.1 Acidobacteria bacterium RIFCSPLOWO2_12_FULL_66_21 | reverse complement strand
TAGCGCAGCCCTTTAGGGGGCTGCCCAGGAAGGACCGGTAGCGCAGCCCTTTAGGGGGCTGCCCAGGAAGGACCGGTAGCGCAGCCCTTTAGGGCTGCCCAGGAAGGACCGGTAGCGCAGCCCTTTAGGGCTGCCCAGGAGTGATATGAGCGAAGACGCGATTCATCCGAAGGACGCGCCCCGTGGCGAGCCCGTCACGTTCTTCAAGAAGGACCGCCGCGAGTTCCTGATGCGGCTCGGCATCGGCGCGGGCGTTGTCGCGGTGGGATACCAGGGCGCCGCCTCGCTTCGCTCGCTCGTGCCGAACGTGTCCTACGACGCGCCGACGACGGTGAAGCTGGGCTTGCCGGGAGACTTTCCGGACGGGCTCAAGTTCCTGCCCGACCTCCGGCTGTTCGTGTTTCGCGACAACAAGGTGTTCCACGCGATCTCCGCCGTGTGCACGCATCTCGGGTGCACCGTGCGCGCCGAGGCGCTGAGCAGCATCGAAACGCGCACCGTGGCGGGACAGCCCTTGAAGATGACCCACCGCTTCCAGTGCCCGTGCCACGGCTCGAGGTACTCCGGGGACGGCGGCAACGTCGCCGGGCCCGCGCCCAAGCCGCTCGCCTGGTATCACCTCTCCATCGCGCCCGACGACGGGCAGCTCGTGGCCGACCTGGCGCAGGAAGTCGGACACGATTTTCGGCTGACGCTCGCCTGAGGAGGCTGCATGCGCTTTGGCAAGAATCCACGCCGTACGCCCGATCCTGAGGCCGGGCGTACGCGTGACGAAGTCGGCCCGACCGTGAAGGGCACCACGCCGACGGCCATGGCCCCCGGCGTTCACCCGCGACCGATGTGGAGCCTGCGTCCGCACACCGATCGCCAGGCGGGCGACGCCGTCGTGTCGAACTTCATGCTCCACTGGTTCCCCGCGAAGGTCTCGAAGGCCTCGCTCGACTGGAACTATTCGTTCTGGCTCGGCACCGTGTCGGCGGCGCTGCTGCTGCTGACGATCCTCTCCGGCCTCCCCCTGCTGTTCCTCTATGTGCCGTCGGTCGAGCGCGCCTACGCCTCGATCAAGGACATCGAGTTCGCGGTGACGTTCGGATCGTGGATCCGGTCGGTGCACAGGATGTCGGCGCACCTCATGGTCGCCGTCGTCTTCCTTCATCTCGCGCGCGTGTTCCTGACCGGCGCCTATAAGAACGGCATCGGCCAGGGGCAGGCCCGCGAATGGAACTGGGTGCTTGGCGTCGTCATGCTGCTGCTGACGCTGCTGCTCTCGTTCACCGGCTACCTGCTGCCCTGGGATCAGCTCGCGTACTGGGCGGTGACGGTCGGCACGAACATCGCCTCGTCGATTCCCTTTATCGGACCGGGCGTGCGCGAGCTGCTGCTCGGAGGACGCACGATCGATCAGCCGACGCTGATTCGCTTCTACGTGCTCCATGTGATCGTGCTGCCCGGCGCCGTGGGCGTGCTCTTCGCGTATCACATGTGGCGTGTGCGGAAGGACGGCGGGCTGGCCAGGGCCGATCGGGCCGGACGCCTGCAGGCCGCGACGCCGACCTCGCCGGTCGCGACCAAGACCTACACGCTGCTGGGCGTGGCGCGGGGTACTGCTCCGGCCGTGAGAACGACTTCGCTCGAGGCGCCGGAGACGACGGTCAACGCCGTTCCGGACCTGACCCGCAGGACGGCGATCGTGACGCTCGGCACGATTGCGGTGCTCAGCATCCTCTCGGTGCTGATGCGCTCGCCGCTCGAGGAGCCGGCCAACGCGCTCGTCACGCCGAACCCGGCGAAGGCGCCGTGGTACTTCCTCTGGTTGCAGGAAATCGTGACCGACACGACCGTGCACATCGGCAGCTTCACGATCAACGGCGCGTTCATCGGCGGCGTCATCCTGCCCGGCATCCTGGTCACCCTGCTGCTCGTCTGGCCCTGGATCGACCGCAGCCCGGCGGCGGCGGCCGGGGTCTGGTTCCCACGCTCGCGGCGCAACCAGAACATCGCCTTCCTCGTGCTGACGCTGCTCATCATCATCTTCACCCTGATCGGGACGTTCATGCGCGGACCGTACTGGCAGTTCTACTGGCCGTGGGTAACCTGGCCGGAGATTCCGACGAGGCTCTGACACCATGGAACGCCGCACCAACTCACCGTATCCCCGGCTCGATCGTCCCGTGCTGGCGGTCGTCGGGCTGCTGCTCGTCGCCTCGACCGTGATCTTCACGCTGGAAGATCGCGAGCACGAGTGGCGCTATTACCAGTACGCGTTCACGAACGAGGTCACGCAGAAATTCGGCCCGGACAAGGCCAAGGCGGTCAAGGCGGGGCTGCAGCAGATCTGGGTGCCCTCGCTCGGCCGCGCCGATCGTTGCATCAGCTGCCACCAGGCCGTCCAGTGGCCGGGGTTCGAGACCGCCGAGGAGCCGTTCCGGACGCATCCGACCGAGATCCTGAAGAGTCACCCGGTCGAGAAGTTCGGATGCACGTCCTGTCACGGCGGGCAGGGATGGGCCGTCGACCTCGAGCCGGCCCACGGTCCGGTGGAGCACTGGGAGGAACCGGTGCTCGGGGCCGAGCTGGGCGAGTCGTATTCGCTGGCCGGGAACAAGCAGTCGCTCATGCAGATGAACTGCAACGTCTGCCACCGCTACGACCGCGAGACGAAGGGCGCCGACGCGATCAACCTCGCGAAGAAGATCGTGCGAGACAAGGGGTGCCGCGCGTGCCACGTCATCAACGGCCGCGGCGGCACGATCGGTCCCGACCTGACCTTCGTCGGCGAGAAGGCGCCGGAACAGTACGACTACAGCCACATGTCCGGCCAGAAGACGGCGTTTGCCTGGCACGTGGCGCACCTGAAGGACCCGCGCGCGCTGGTGCCCGAGACCGTCATGCCGAACTTCCATCTCAGCACCAATGACGCGCAGTCGCTCGCCATGCTGGTTCTGTCGTGGCGCCGCTCGCCGGTGCCGGCGGAGTTCGTGGCCGGCGTGCCGCGCACCGATCCGCGCACGCCCGATGAAGTCGCGGCGGAGGAGAAGATGAAGACGGGACCGGGCGTGTGGTTCGTGCAGACCGGCTGCTTCGTCTGCCACTCGATCTCGTCGCTCGGCGTCGTGAGCCCCGCGCAGATCGGGCCCGACCTGTCGATGGCGGTTGAGGACGTGCAGGCGCGGTTCGGGCGGACGGTGGACGACTTCCTGGCGGCGCCGACCGGCACGATGGCGGTCGTGCTGTCGCGGCAGATCATCCTGACGCCGGAGCAGAGGGCGATCGCGGTGCAAAAGCTGCGCGAGGCGTTCGCCGAATACCAGAAGCAGAAGGCGGCGGCCCCGGCGAACGCGGCCGCGGGCCGGTGATACGCGGATTCATCATAAGGAGCGGTCTATGAGACGGAATGGTAAGGCGGTGTGGAGTGCCCTGGGCGCGCTGATCGTGATCATCGCGGTCGCCTCGGCGCAGTGCTCGCCGAGCGCGCCCAAAAGCGCGCAGCGTCGGACGGGAACCTCGGACATCGCCGTGGCCGCGCAGAAGGTGTACGTCGCGCCCGGCGACCTGGACGAGTACTACATGTTCTCCTCGGGGGGCCATTCAGGAAATGTCTACGTGTACGGCGTTCCCTCCATGCGCCACCTGGTGACCATTCCGGTTTACACGCCGTACCCCGCGACCGGCTATGGCTTCGACGACGCGTCGAAGGCGATGCTGAACGGGCTGACGTGGGGCGACGTGCACCACCCGTCGCTGTCGGAGACCAACGGCGACTACGACGGGCGCTGGCTGTTCGTCAACGAGATGAACGGCCGGCTCGCGCGCGTGGATCTGCGTGACTTCAAGACCAAACAGATCATCGGGCCGCTGCCCAACGTGTCGGGCAACCACGCCTCGTCGTTCGTCACGCCGAACACGGAATACACGTTCATGGCGTCGCGGTTCTCGATTCCGATCCCGAAGGGCTCGGTGTCGTCCATCGACAAGTACGCGACCGAGTACAAGGGCGTGATCGCCGCGATCAAGATCGACCCGAAATCGGGCGAAATGACGCCGTCGTACCAGATCCTGATGCCGCCGTTCGATTACGACCTCGGCGACGCGGGCAAGAAGCTGTCCGACGGCTGGATGTTCTTCACGTCGTACAACACTGAACGCGCGACCGGGAAGCTCGAGGTCACTGCTTCGCAGCGCGACCGCGACTACATCGTGGCGATCGACTGGCGCGCGGCCGAGAAAGCGGCCGCCGGCGGCGCCGGCGATCTGATCGGCGGCGTCCGCGTGATCGATCCGAAGAAGACGCCGGGCTTCGTCTACCTGATGCCCTGCGGCAAGTCGCCGCACGGCGTGGACGTCTCGCCGGACGGCAAGTGGATCGTCGGGTCCGGGAAGCTCCAGGGCGTCACGACCGCGTTCAACTTCGAGAAGGTCCAGACCGCGATTCGCAACAAGGACTTCGCCGGCGACGAGGATGGGATCCCGATTCTGAAGTACGAGTCCATCAAGGAAGCGGAAATTCCGGTGGGTCTCGGTCCGCTGCACACGCAGTTCGGGCCGGACGGCTATGCATACACATCGCTCTTCGTCGACAGCGCCATCGCGAAGTGGAAGCTTGGCACGTGGGAGGTCGTGGACAAGGTGCCGATGTCGTATTCGATCGGCCACCTCGCCGCGGCCGAGGGGGACACCGTCAGCCCCGACGGGAAGTACCTCGTGGGCCTCAACAAGCTGTCGCATGGGCGTCACCTGAACGTGGGTCCCTCGCAGCCGGAATCGTCGCAGCTCGTGGACATCTCTGAAGAGAAGATGAAACTGCTCCTCGACGGCTTCACGGAGCCCGAGCCGCACTACGCGCAGATCGTCAAGGCCGACAAGCTGCACCCGATCGAGGTCTACCCCAAGGAAGAGAACCACCACCCGCTGGCAATCTGGGACGTGAAAGACGCGGGCGTGACGCGGCAGGGGGACAAGGTCACGGCAAAAGTGGTGCTCGTCCGATCGACCATCACGCCGACGGCCATCGAGGTGAACGAGGGGGACACCGTAACGGTCGCCCTGACGAACATCGAGCAGACGACCGACGAGCTCCACGGCTTCGGCCTGCTCGATTACAACATCAACATCGTGGTCGACCCTGGCGAGACGAAGACGGTCACGTTCAAGGCCAAGGCCGGCGTGTATCCGTATTACTGCACGAATTTCTGCTCGGCGCTGCACCAGGAGATGCAGGGATATCTGATCGTCAACAAGAAGAAGTGAGGCAGCCCTGAAGGGCTGCGCAACAGGGCTCACCTCACGAGGACCTGGCAAACGTACCATGGGTCGGCGCCCTCGAAAGCTATCGTGTTGCGCAGGGCTTCAGCCCTGCCTCGTGTCATCGTGTTGCGCAGGGCTTCAGCCCTGCCTCGTGTCATCGTGTTGCGCAGGGCTTCAGCCCTGCCTCGTCTCATCGTGTTGCGCAGGGCTTCAGCCCTGCCTCGTGTCATCGTGTTGCGCAGGGCTTTAGCCCTGCCTCGTGTCATCGTGTTGCGCAGGGCTTTAGCCCTGCCTCGTCTCATCGTGTTGCGCAGGGCTTTAGCCCTGCCTCGTCTCATCGTGTTGCGCAGGGCTTT